>CBINHC010000010.1:0-164747 GCA_966250385.1 uncultured Sphingobacteriaceae bacterium
CGATCGTGTACATTCCAATTTTCCGAAAGGTGTACATTGTTATTTTCCGTTTACACGATCTCAGGAACGATCCCTTCCCGGACCTTCAGCTATTGAATGGCAGCATTCAGATTGTATTTTTCACCCCGGTAATCAGGAAAAGCTAAGGAGCCGTGATAGTCGCGAAACTCTCTCATAAAATTCCCTAAAATGGTAACTTCCTCCGAAACCGAAGGGTAGTTGAATTGTAGGTCTATCATGCTATTTTTTATCTGTATATAATTGGGATCGACTCATTTCGTCTTAAGAGAACGTCCGCCGGTTGTAAAAAACTCCGGATCATGCCAGTGTAAGGTTAATGATCGGTTATTAAGCGCCCGCTGTTCGAAGTTGGAGTTTGGAAGGCTTGATAAATAAAAAGCCGCCAGAAGTAAACTCTGGCGGCTCACGTAGTCCATATTGCCTGTATCTACGTTATCGGCGAAGACACCTGTCACTGTTCAGCGGTGTGTCGAAGATCGCCGGCTGGATCAGTGCTCATCATCCGGAAAACCACTTCGCTGGTGTCCAGAAATAATGTACTTATTCCCCGGATCGTCACTAAAAGACGCTTCAAAATAGATACTGTCTACTTTAGCACCGGTAGTTGATTTACCGGCTCCAGCCAGCACTTTGCCATTTTCAATCGTTACCTTAGCTGCAGACTCATAAGAATTATCCGCTGTTGCGGCACTGAATGTAAGGGTTCCAGCATTGACGGCCACTTTGGATTTAAATGGCCAGATGTGCTTTAAATCGTCCACCCACAAAGAATCATTATTTCCTGCAGTATTGTAGGTCATGATCTTCGAATAACCGTCGTTCACGTCATTCCCGTTCAATTTCACCGTTACAAACCATTCCCCCGCAAGTTTTCCAGGCTTCGTCATTTCTAACGGCTCATCGCCTGAAACTTTGTCGCATGAGCTGAACAGCCCTGCAGCAGCTATCGTTAGGGTATATAAAAATTGCTTTCTCATTCTACATAATTTATTTTATCCAATTCCTCGTGCTTCCTGTAATTCCGTAGTTTATTAGGTCGACTTTATAGACCAGCGCGCCGGCTGCGCTCAGCGTAGCAGTCCCTTTTAAAGGGCCATAGACACTCAGGCTACTCGGTGGCAACACAATCGACCTTCCATCAACGGTAATCAAATATGCTGGCATGACTGAGGCCGGCGAGTATACATTGCTTGCTAAATAAAAGCCCGCGGCTAGCTTCGTAATTTGAGCACTTCCACCTCCTGTAGCATAGTTATAGGTTCCAGAGATATCTACTCCGTCTTCCTCCGGCGAAGGCAATACCGCCACCACACGCTTTACCGTGTTTGAATAACCATCCTTGTTCTGGGCCTTGTATTCAAGCGTATAGATCCCTTCTGTCTGGACGTCTACCTGACCAGCAACAGTTACGTTCAACTCAGTATCACCCTCCTTAGCGGTCACCCCCGGCTCGGTATAGGTCTCTCCCTTGACGAGTGAAACGTATCCGGGGCCGGACATGGTAAATACCGGAAACTTGGTCTCCTTTGAAATGGATTCATCGTCCTTTTGACACGATGACAGGACCACCATGAAACAGGTGATCATACTTAATATTAATCGTTTCATTATCAGTAATTTTTTTATTTTTTATCCCACCAAACTTTCTCTGTAAGAGGCTTCAACGCCGGAGTATTAGGATTTGTGGATCGCTCCGAGGCTGGAAACATCAGCCGCTTCGGATACAGGTTATTGGTTACATTCCCTTTTGGCCATACGAGCTGTCCCGGAATGTAGGCCGGATCTGAAGAATAGACCGGACTCGTACTCGGATAACCCGTTCTGTTCTTTTCAAAAAATGCTTCCAACGCATGTGATCCAGGGAACGAAGCCCATTTTTGAGTGATGATGGCTTCCAGTTTCTCTTCGAACGTTCCGCCGTTGGGGTACTCATAGCGCCCCCCTGCAGAAATGAACGCAGGCGCTGCAGAGGCGAGACCAAATTGTCCAAACGCAGCTGTCACTCCCGCATCATACTGGGCTTTCGCACCGGAACCACTGAAAAACCTTTCAAGTGCTTCCGCTTGTAAAAAGTGGGATTCTGCGAGAGAGATGAAATGAACGGGGTCGGTTGGCGACTGCTTAAATACGGAGTATGGTGCGTTCTCATTCGTCTCATAATCTGCCTGGTTCATACCCAAATAAGGGTTGGTCCCCTGCGGTGTGAAATATGCCGCAATACGCGGGTCAGCATTATCCTGCAGGTAGCTCAGGAATGTATTGCTGGCCCGCAGGTTTGTGGCCACATTGAGCTGCCTGACATTCATCTCATAGAAAGGATTACTTTTATCAGGCTGATCCTGAAAACTTGTTACCGCTGCATCACTGGTTAAGAAACCAGCACCTTCAGTATATAGATCCCTGATGCCAGCCTCGGCTTCCACTGGGTGAGCATATACCATTCTTAGGTACATTTTTAGCTTAAGCGTATTGGCAAATCTGATCCACTTGTCCATATCCCCCTTAAAAACGAGATCGGAGGCACCTGGAACAGAATTGGTTGAAGCACTTAGGTCCTTCGACAAGGCATCATCCAGTTCAGCAAGTAATCCTGTGTATACGGAATAACCATCATCATACTTCGGGCTCAGGTTCTTAACGCCCTGGAACGCTTCTGAATAAGGTACTTCACCATACAGGTCTACCAGTACCTGATACGTATAGGCCTTCATCACTGTACCCATCAGATTGAAACGCCAGTCTCCCGTCTCTGCAGACCGCTTGATCACATAATTGTAATCATTCAGGGCGCCGGCAAAGAGTTCGTTGAAGCTACCGTTATAATTGTTCTGGGTGATGTTATACTGGTCAACTGCAATGTACTGATTCGAGGTAGGACTATTGCTCCAGTATTGAGCCATGAAACCGCCGAGAATTGCATAATCTCCCCCTACCCGGGCCGTAGTTGATACGACAGCTGAAGGGAATATTAGGCGGGGACTGCTGTTCTCCAAACTTGGGTTGTTGGGACTCGTATTAATATCTAAAGTTTTCTCACAGGCCGTAAACACGGTCATTGCAGACAACGAAAAGATCAGTATCTTTTTAAAATTGCTATTTCTCATATATGTTAAAATGATGCTTTTAATGCTAAGCCATATGATCTGGTGGTAGGCCCGCCGGCAAATTCGCCGAACTCGCCGCTCAGGTCATTGCTATAGGTTCCAACTTCAGGATCGATGAAGGTATTTTCTGTTGGAAGCCACATCAGCAGGTTTCGGCCATAAGCCGTCAGCGTGATACTTGAAGCTTTCAACTTCGATGAAAATGATTTCGGAAGCGAATATGAAAGCGTCACATCGCGCAACTTGAGGAAGGTTTTGTCGACCACAGTACTTGGGCCCACAACCGCCTTGTTCTTTGAGTTGTTCCAATAATCCGCATAGGTGCTCATTTCAACAGGAGTGACATTCTCGCGGTAAGTTACATTGCCACTGCCATCAACGATCTTATTCACCGAATTCGGCACAACGAACGGACGTCTGTCATTATAGAGCGTCTTCACATTGTTTCCGACAAAATAATTAAGTTGTGATGTGTAGGACCAGAACAGGCCGCCTTTCCGGTAATCGAAAGAGAAGCCTAAGTTGAAATCTTTATACCGGAAACTATTGTTAAGTCCCATGCTGTAGTCGCGCTGCGCTGAACCATACTCCTCGTTTTCTGTAGCAAGTTCCGGCAATCCGGAGACTGCATTTACAATAATTCGGCCCTGCGGATCACGGGCAGGTGCCGGACCTTCATAAATACCGAGTGGTTTTCCAACTTTGGCAACAAACTTCACGTCATAACCGCTGTTCAGTTCAACCCGATCCAACCCTTCGGGCAGCTCCAGAACCTTGTTCCGGTTTCGGGTAAAGGTATAATTCAGGTCCCACTGGAAGCTTCTGCTTTTTACGGGAGTGGTATTGAAAGTAAGTTCGATCCCCTTATTTTCAATTTTTCCAAAGTTGGTCACGAGTTCAGTGTATCCGGTAGTAGCCGCAATAGGCACCGTAAAAATCTGATCTTTGGTCGTCTTGTTGTAGTAAGCGAGATCAATTCCGATCCTGTTATTCAGAAATCTCACATCGGTACCGAACTCATACTCAGTGGTGAGTTCAGGGGAGAGGCTGCTATTCCCAATCCGGTTAGAGAGTTCGTAGCCATTAACTCCACCAAAAGGAAATTTGAGGTTTCCGAAGCCCAGAGATACCTCCCCATTTGCCAGAACCGTCCTTACCAGATACGGTGCAGCGTCGTTTCCGGTTTTTCCCCAACTTGCACGGAACTTTGCAAAACTAATCCCGTAATTGTTGAGGTTGGAAACTGCATCCGTAAGTACAAAGCTTAAGCTTGCACCCGGATAGAAATAGGAATTCTTATCAACTGGCAGCGTGGACGACCAGTCGTTTCTGGCATTCAGGGTCAGATAAAGATAATTGTTATAGGCCACGTTAGCCTGCGCATAACCGCCGATTAACCGACGCTTTTCATAGACCGTCTGTGCAACTGCGGGTGCAGACGAGTTGCTCATCTGATAATACCCGGGTATCGTAAGTCCCTTGATAGTAGATTCCAGGTCACGAACACCTCGCTGGTTGTAGTTAGCCCCTATCAATCCATCTACTGTGATCCGTTCTGACAGTTTACGGTTCAAGTTCACTACCCAGTCTGCGTTAATCTCATTCCTATGGTAACTGGCTTCCGTCAAGCCGCCGATATCAGCCGCCCGACCGGCATTTGGGCTACCCGGCGCCGCGGCGTTCACAGCCTGCCAGTCTTTCAGACGACTGTCCGATACGTCGGTCCCCAGCTTAAAACTGGAGGATAACCATGGCAGGAACTCATAGCCTAAATCAATATTACCGAAAAACCGTTCAGTGATGAAACTGTTCCCGCTTTCGTTGATAACGAAGTAAGGATTGATCGCATATGGCGTGTAATAGTTGTTCTCGTTATGAAACTTGTTTTTATAATCCTTCAGTTCGGTGATCCGGATGTCGCGAGGCATCTGAATTAATTCCTGAAACACCGTTGAACCAGAAGAAGTACCCTGTCCCGTTGTAACGAAGGACGAGTTCTTATTTACATAATTTAAGGACGCCGAAGCTTTGAATGCCTTTGCCACCGTGCTGCCCCGCAGCGAAAAAGTGTTTCTGTCATAGGTGTCGGATTTACCGGGGATAATTCCGTTGCTACCAACATTTCCATATGACAGGTAAAACGTCGACTTTTCATTTCCGCCACTGATTGCGAGGGAATTATTCAGTTCAGCGCCGGTATCGTAAAAGCCATCGATTTTCTGAGGTGCAAAAGGCTTAAATAACTGGGAATTGTCGACAATGTTACCCCAAAGCCGTGTTTTGCCGTCCATCTTCGGCCCCCAGCTACCATTTTCATGAGCATCAAAAGCGCCGCTCCAACCTTGCCCGTATACGTTTTGCAAAGTAGGAGTCATCAGGATGTTGGAAAGCGTTGCCGAGGTGTTAAAATCAACTTTAAACTTTCCTGACTTTCCGCTCTTTGTAGTGATCAGGATCACCCCGTTTGCCGCTCTTGATCCGTAGAGGTTAGATGCCGCTGCGCCCTTTAGGATATTAATTGATTCGATATCATTCGGATTTATATCATTGGCATTGTTCCCAAAATCATTCGAGCGATTAGTGCCATCAGCCCCAAAACGCGCATTATTAACTGGCACACCATCAATGACGTACAAAGGTTGATTGCTACCATTTACCGAAGAATACCCACGCAAAACCACTTTGCTGGAAGCGCCGGGAGCACCTGATTGTGAAGAAATGTTTACACCGGCGACCTTTCCCTGTAGTCCGTCCAGCATAGAAACGGGGGAAGTACGGGTAATCTCTTCGGACCCTACCTGAGTGGCAGAATAACCAAGGGCTTTTTTGGATTTTGAAATACCTAGGGCGGTGACAACAACCTCAGACAACTGTTTCGCGTCCGACACTAGTTTTACGTCCACCTGGTTTGAAGAACTTACCTTGATTTCCTGCTTCAGGAAACCGATATAGGTAAATTCCAGGATCGCACTGCCGGACGGAAGGCTGATCGAATAGACCCCCTCGGCATTGGTGCTCGCTCCAACAGCCGCACCCTTCACTTTTACAGAGACCCCGGGCAATGGCAAACCGTCCTCCGCGGCGGTTACCTTACCAGTGATCAATCTGTTTTGAGCCATCGCGCTGGTCACAGCAACAATGCTCAACATTAAGAAAGCTAGTAATTTTTGTTTCATTATTACATAATTTGTTTATTCCGGTAATATTAGATACCCGACTGCGGGATAAATTCTGTATTATCACCTTAATTGATGTAATAATTAAAAAAGAGTTAAAAGCTATTTTTTTGAGGAATATTTACGGTATTTAAAGGGCGTAATTTTAAATGCTTTCCGAAATAACATGATAAAGGATGCGCTACTGTCGAACCCAACAATTGATGCCACTTCTGTAACCGACAAGTTCGTAGTTTTTAATAATTCCTTGGCCCTGCGCAACCGCACCTGTATTAAGAACTGGTAAGGAGAAATCCGGTATGCGAGTTTAAAGTTTCGTAAAAGGTGATTGACCGATAAACAGGCGACTTTTGCCACCTCATCCACCCGCACCTTCTGATCATAATTGCTGATGAGGTAGTCTTTCGCTAAAAGCAGACGCCTCATTATTTCCATTTTTGTCGATCGGTTAGTAAACCTCAGTTTCTCCAGCTTATTCGACACCTCTAAATAATAAAGGCGGTAATAGCTTAATAAACAGTGATGGAAATAGCTGTTGATCAAAAGGTCATCAGTCAACCCATCGTATAAACAGTTCTTCAGATTAAGAACGTTATATTTGAAGTCATCGACAAAAGGGAAGATCGCTTCGGGCAATGACAGATCCGTATCCGAGGCTAAGAACGGATCATCCAGCAATGATCTGTTATTCTCAAAATAGGTGCGCTTAAAGTCCGCCAGAAAGCGGGAATCAAAAATGATCGACAGCGTTTTTACGGGATCAAGAGAATCAACCACCCTGGTGAAGCTCGTCCCCTCATTGACGGTAAGAAAGTAGCCAGGAAACAAATTCAATTCCCTGCTGTCAATGTTAAAGGTCGCACTCCCGGAAAAACAAATTTTGAGAGAAAGAGACGGCGATGTGCCGTGATCAACGGTTTGAGAGATTAAGTCTTCTACAATTTGATTACCGGTACTAATTGTCCTGAAAACCTTCATTCGTTAATAAACTATACTCACGTTCTTCAAGAAGTGTATACAGGTTGTTTTGAGTATCGACAAAATCGACCGCCAATCCCTTTTCCAGATAATAAGGCTTATTTATAAACTTTACTTCTGCTTTTTTCATAAAATAAAAATCCTTGAGGCAGTCACTGCTTTTAAGATAAACACGCCCTTTTGAGTGGGCTTCATTACTCTTTTCTTTTTCCACAAGCAACACTCTGGCGAGCTTACAGGTGGACTCCAAAAGGGCCCAGCGCCTTTCAGGATCAGAGCTACTATACAAGTCTGTATATCCAAGATCCTGAATAAAGATCTGCTTGGCCACCTGGACTTTCTGAACGTAAATTACTTCATTCTGCATCTGAACTTGCATGGGTCTTGCCTCATTTAAGAAGTATCAGGCGGTAACAATATGAACCGCCTGATCCATCCCCAAATCAACTTTAACTTCTTATTATGAGCCAACAAAAGTAGAGTTCAGGGTGCGTCTCCGGAATGCACAATTCCGGTTAATTCTTATATAATTATTAATGCAATTCTCTATAAAAAAGAAATCAGGATTCATAGAAATCATGAAATTATATAAGTATTTCGTGGAATAATGTAAGCTTCACCCTATAGCATCATTTTAATTTTGCAAATAACCCAATATGCCAAAAGGTTATAACGCTCTCTTTTAATGAATAAAACAGATACCAATAAGGAATTAGTAGTTGCAAAAGCGATATGGAGTTTAAAAAGTGGCGACTATTCCGGATTTAACGTCATCTATGAAGAAAACTTTGATGCCATTTATGCTTTTCACCGACGAAAAGTATTCAAAGAACCCGCAATAGCGGAGGATCTTACGTCAGAAACATTTATAAAATTCCTTCTTTCACTTGACAGGTACACACACTCTAACAGCTATCGCTTAAAGTCATTCCTTTATTCCATCGCATTTAGGGTGTTTGTCGATTACTACCGAAAAAACAACAAGGTAATATTCACGGAAATCGATGATACTACTGTGGATCTATTGCAAACAGACTCTTCCGCTATTACAAAGGCAATAGATGATAAAACTCAAAAGCAAGCGATCTTTTCAGCATTGAACCGAATCGACCCAAAATATAAAAGGGTCATTGAACTGTTTTATTTACAGGAATTATCCTATAAAGAGATCCAGAATGAGTTAAATCTTCCGTCTTCAACGATAAAAGTCCATTTAAACAGGGCCCGTCAACTTTTGAGGAGCCAAATGAAGAGAAGCAAAATATTCGGCGAAAGGCTTGAGCTTAAGCTGACGACATCATAACGTATGCATCTATTTCTGCTCTCCCTTCATTCATTAATACGTTGGATATTGTGCCTCCTCCTATGGTACTCAAGCTGGCTGTCATATGTTGGATGGAAAAAAAATCGTTGTTTCTCAAAGAAGCACGCATTAACAGTCGTGTTCTTGCGGAATACAGCAATAGCTCAATTGATAATAGCGGCGCTCGTCTACTTCCAGAGTCCGATTCAAGATGCTTTCTGGTCCGGCTTACCGGAAACCATTCATAACAGGCAGCTTCGATTCTTCGCAATTGAGCACAGTCTAGCGATGGTAATTGCGCTGGGTACAATTATCGTCGGAACAGTTTTCATTCAAAATCAGTCTACTGATTTGCAACGATTTAAGGTAATGGGCGTATACTGCACCATTTCGCTCTTAATTATCATTGTCGCAACCCCATGGGAATTCTCCCAATTTGTAAGCAGGCCCCTATTGAGGCTTCCCTGAATCACCAAAAAGCATCGTATCACCTAAATACTAAACACATGAAACAATTCGTAAAATCATCCATCTTGACAGCCATCTTAATTGCCGGCTTCAGGTTACTTAGCTTTTCAGCAGATGACAATGGAGATCGAATTCTGGGCATGTGGCTAACCGCCTCAAAAAATGCCAGGATTCAGATCTACAAGGCCAATGGAGCCTATTATGGCAAGATTCACTGGGCAAATGATCTATACGAGTCCGATGGAAAGAAGCTTCGCCTCGACTTAAAAAACGAAGACAAATCCAAAAGATCCCGGACGATTAAAAACCTCGTGCTGTTAAACAATTTCAAATTTCAGGACGGCATCTGGACGGACGGAACGATCTATGATCCTCAGAATGGAAAGACCTACAAGTGCAAGATCACCCTGTCAGGATCAAAATTGAGCATCCGTGGTTATATCGGCATTTCTTTACTGGGAAGAACGGAAGTATGGACCAGGGTTGAGAACTAATCACTGTCCATAATGGGGGGAAGCGGCGCTTCAGCCATTTCCCTTTTTAATATCTTCCCGGTCTATCCGACCAGAAAGGCCACAAGCTCCAGGGCTTCATGAATTTCCTGTAAGGAGTAATCTTCCGAGGATACCCTCAAAATGGCATTGTCAATCATGCACTCTTCCATTTGACATCGATTTTTAAACTGATTCGTCCCTTTGCTCAGGAATACGGAACGTCAGTCCTGGCCGAAAGGTCAGATCAAAAATAGCTTTTCTGTCAGGACGATTGATACAACATAACCGGCAATAATTATATAATTTACCGGCCGAAGTAATTGTATCGCTAAATGTTTTCATCTCTAAAATAAAGTCGGAATAAAGAGGATAGCCGGCCTTGATAGACCTTCTCACTTTCTTCTGATGAAAGGTCCCTGGCATGGATCTTTGAATCCGTAAACCGGTAAATTAATATCAACTTGGTCATCTCAAAAAATGTCGACTCTTCATCGCCTGAATGCGCATACACAAGCCCCTCCCCCTTCCATTGCTTCATCTGTATGGCAATCTCCTTCTTCCACCGAACCTGGTTCTGATAAACTTCCTGTGCCAATGCCTCAATCCCGGTAAGGTAGTTGAAGCTCAAAAACAAACACCGGTAAAGTTGCTGCACCTCCATTATCCTGATAAGTAAGCCATAAAGATGAGACGGGCGAGGCCTGGTCGTGCTTCGGAATTCGTTAAGGCAAATGAGCGTCCTTTCCACAAACTCACGGTAGATTTCGACTATCAGATCATTCTTTGAGGGGAAGTAGTAGCTGATATTCCCCGGGCTCATTCCCAGTTCCCGGCCGATCTCCCTTACCCCGACCGCTTCAAGCCCCCGCTCATTAAACATCGCCAAAGCAGTGGTGCGAATCAAATTTTTGCTATTTTTGTACACTGTACTAAATTGCTTATTTTTCTTTTACTATCCTAATGGAACAGCAAATTCGTGAATTAAAAACCGCCTTTTCGGCCGACAACCTTAACTATCTGACAAGGGAAATTCTGAAGCTTTTCAAAAATAATCAGTTAAGCGCACTGCATCGCCTCCTGCGAAATGCAAGCGGTACAGGTGCTATTCAGTTCGACAACGATCATAAGGTCCTAGCGAAATTGCTGATGCTCTACCACCCCGATAAGGTAGCATTCTACCATAACGAGTTTGACAGGTTACTGGCTGATCAAAACGTGACCCAAATCGATAACTACCGGCATATTTTCTATGCCCTGAGTTTCAACTTCGAGCAGGAACAAAAACCGGCAGATCTCAGCCTGCAAGTTGAAGATCTGAGATGGGAAAAGACTGAACCCGGAGACACATATTATAGTTCGGAGAGCGACGAGTATGAAGATTCCTACAGCAGCCAGGAATGCACAGACTATAGCTTCTATAACGTATTCAGAAGGATGGCGTATGGTCCGGAAAACATTGAGCTTCCCTACTTCCTACTGGAAGATCTTGACGACCTTGAACTTTGTGGCCGCAACATGGACAATCTGGATGGCATTGAACATTGCCGTCATTTGGTTCGCCTGGAACTTTCAGACAATAGCCTTTCCGATGTGAATGAGCTTAGCTCGCTCGGTCTTCTGGAGGAACTCTATCTGTCAAACAACCAAATTAGCTTAGCCGACCCGATTGGATTTCTTGAGCGACTTCGGATCCTCGATCTCTCTGATAATGATATCGACGATATCTCGGCCCTGAACGAATTGCAAAACCTTGAGTACTTAAACTTAAGCGGAAACCCCGTTCCGGACTTCCAGGTTGCCGGGTTCAAACAGTGTAATCCCAATTGTGTAGTGGTTTGGTAACCTGCCCGGATAACTGAGACCAACATGTTCAAAAGCATGAAAGGCCTCGCGACTTCTCGCTTTTGAACATGCCCATGATGAACTCAGGATGCCGACTCGATCGCTCACCTCAGATCAACACGATCAACGGCTCTAAAGCAGTCCTTCAAACGGCTAACGGAACACCCGGCACTGCAGTGAACCAGGGTAGGATGACAGCCATTACCGGCTGGTCGCATCGATCTCAAAGCTCTATGATTTCCGCCACCTCATGACGACTTCTTCCTCCCCGGTATTTTGATCAATCCTCCTTTCCTCTGCGATGAAATTCTGTTTCTTGTAGAACCCTATAGCATCTGCATTCTTAGCGTAAACGCTCAGCAACAGTTCGTCACGCAATACCTTTGCTTTCGTGATCAGGCGGCTTCCAATTCCATTGTTCTGAAATGCCGGGTGAACGAATATGGAGGCGAGGTCATTGCCAACAAGGGACATAAATCCCTCGATCTGATGAGTCGCACCGCGATAAATCCAGGTCTCAGACCGCGGGATATAAATCCCCCTCATCGCTGCAACATTATTTTCCCAGAAACTGAAGTCAATAAAATGATGAGCCCGTCTGGAAGCTTCGAGCCATATCTCTGTCACTTTTTCTATCTCAGATTGATCCGAAAACCTCTCAATCGTGAACTTTACTTCTGCTATCATCCGAATAATAATTTACTACATTATGTCCGGCTATAGACCAGGCTTGACCTGGCAACCTTCGCTACAACCGGAATCTTCCCGGTCAAACCTCATGCTCATTCGCTAGCCTTTCGCGGCAACCCGGTCTTGCCTGCGGTATCCATAATCAGGAATACCTTTAAATAAAGTAATTATACTGTTTGCAAGTGTTTTAAGCAAGAAAAGGATCAACAGGTGAATCAGCACGAAGTTATCGGGTTGAACGGTGATCGTTCTTTTAATGGCCCATAAATCTACTTTCCTGCAACGTTACCGGACCTATTTTGTCAGACATCCAGAATTCGCTTTCATAATTTGAACCATTTTTATAAAGAAACTTCTTTGAATACCTGTCAGCTGGCTTTTGTGGATCAGTCACTGGCGGTTCTGTAGCAAAAAACTCTGATTTAAATTCAGAAAGCTGACTGATCTTTTTACTGGAAATCTTAACGCCGAAGCCTCTCGATGCTTGCGCAACCGTATACAAATCCTTCTCCGAGTCATATTGGTACCGGACGGAAGTATTCAAGGATACTCCAGAAACAGTAATTCCGAGAAGGCTGACGCTACCGATGTGCTCATGATCAGCTGGCGCCACATAAAAATCGGCACCCATTATCAGACCTGTTTCCTTATCAATAAATATAGATCCCGAGGATACCGCATCTTTCCCGGCTTTAACAGGCTTGAGATCTACCCGGTAAACCGGGCGATCATGGGAAACAATTTCTGCAAGTTGAAACTCGTAATATTTAATCTTCTTCGTATCAAAAAAAGCCGCAGGACTTATCAATTCCCCCAGATCTGATATTTTCAAAAACCGGGACTCCAGATCAATCACATCAGATTCGTCTTTAGCAGGTATCTCCTTCACTCTTGATTGATTTACCCGAACCTGAACTTCAGGTTTAGATTTCCGGGCAATGTAGTAATCAATCATACCATCGGAAAATTTAGAAAGGCTACTATCTATCTTAACCGCCTCACGGTAATACCCCTTTAAGAGGACCGGAGCGGGATATTTTCGATCAGATATGGCAATTGCTTCAGCGAGGATCGACCGAACGTCATCGGGTCTCACAACGACCTCCCTCAGGGGCTGTATTGCGGCTGGGAGAAAGATCTCGAAGCCGGGCTGATTCCTGTACGCATCAACCGGGATTCTCACGGATGAATAACCAATCGATGAGACTAACAGCGTATCCGCCGGATCCGTTATGCTTTCCGACAGCCGGAACATTCCCTCCGCATTTGAAACCGTACTTGCTTTGGAGTTAAGCAATCTGACGGTAGCATATGGGATTCCCTTCCTTTCGGCAGAATCTATAATTTTACCCTGAATCTTCCGGGTTTGAGAATAGCCATTCAAGGAAAATAAGGCTGTAATTATCAGAACTGTATACTTCATTCTAAACTCATGTAATTCCTAAATCCTCAAAGGTAAGGTGGATGCAAGCTGTATATTTTCGCAATTGCCAAAAAGGTGATAACCCATAAATTAAAGGCCGAGAGTTATACATCCGAATCAGCCCTTATTATGCACAGCTCGATACGTATTTCAAACCGGCTTTCGTAGCGAGAAATTATATAAACCATACCGGCAATCTCGTAAGTCTTTAAGGACACCAGTCGATAATTTTGATAAATCCAAAAAAGATCTTTTGAAACTGAATCAGTCAGGCTATGCCCAATAAGGAATTATAAAAGTTTGAATCTATGATCAGCCTTTCCGGCACAGGAGACCCAAAGGTGAAACAGCCAGTGAAAGCCGAGGCCAAGGCAGCACTTCAAAAAGGCAAGCCCGTAACCAACAACTTTGCCGTCGCAAACCCACGCCAGTCAGCAATCCGGCTGCGACTCGCTAGTTTATAGTAAAAACGAATCTCAAATATTAAGGACAACATTTACCAGATGGAAAAAAACATATTCAACGAGACGACAGCAGAGGCACTTGCCCTACGCGTTCATTCTTTAACAGCCGACAATAAAGCGAGGTGGGGTACAATGAACTCGACCGAGATGCTCTCCCATCTCTACCTGTGCAACGCCGAAATCTTCGAAAACCACCAGTCGACCGGGAGAACAAACCTTAAGCAATACCTTCTTCGCATTCTCGCGCTCTATGTTGCACCACATTTTAAAAAAACGTAAAAGGTGATTCCGGAAAAGATACCAGTGGAAAGATCGACCCGTCCTGCTTTCCGGAGCAAAAGATCCGACTCATCGTCCAGATTAGGAAATTCCCTACTTATCATGAAGATATCAGGCTATCGCACATCGCCTTCGGCAATCTGTCCCGAAAACAATGGAAGATAGCGATATTCAAGCATCTTGATCATCATCTCAGGCAGTTCGGAGTTTAGTTGAACCTGCTGCGAAATCCCATGAGCAGAAGGCGAGCGGTTAATGCGTCCAGCGGCTCACGCTTCGGAGCCTTTCAGATCCTAACTCGTCTTAATCTTAAAGATCCGGATATACACGGTATATGCGATAATCAACGGAACGGCCGGGGCCAGGAAAATGGAGTACACGAGTCCAAACACACAGAAGCACGCAAAAGAAAGCCGGTCAGCAGCCACTGGCCGGCACTCTTCAGGGTCCGTCTCTAAAAGCAGCCTGAGTTCACCTATGTCCATTTTCAGGGCTTCTTCGGGAGCTATTACATGGTGATACAGGTTTTTTGAACCTCGCCCGTTCACGAACGCCCTGAACACTTTTCTTACATCGATTGTAATCCCAATCAGGGCTCCGCAAGTGTTGATCAAAAAAGCGCCCCAATAGGCTTTACAGCCTGAAGCAATCTCCCATGCGCTTATTTCGCTCTCGCCCGATAATGAGCTGGCGGAATAACCGGTAACCAAGTGATGAATGTCATGCTTGAGCAGTGCCCGTTTCCGGCCCGGGAAGTTTGGGATATAGATAGACAGCCATCGATTAACATGAATCTTAACAAAGGAGGCTTCCTTACCTCCATCGAGTGGCAAATTGTTCTCCAAATAAAAAGCAACGAGTGCTGAAGCGACTACACCCTCTGTTTCGATGCTTCCTTCAGTTGCTGCCATTCCGCATCATAATTCCGTATACTTTCTGGAATTTCCGCGCGCCTTTTCTACAGGGTATTTCATTGCGCTGACCTTTAACTTTTCTCTAAAGACAGTCGGTATGTCGAGATCATATACATCGGCAAGTAACAATGCGTAGGTTAGTACATCCGCCAGCTCCGACTTAACGCTATCTATATCAGCCTCCTCAGGCCGCTTCCAGAGAAAAAGCTCGTTCAGCTCGGAAGCCTCTATAGAAAGAGCAAGTGCCAGGTCCTTTGCATTATGAAATTGCTTCCAATCCCGTTCGTCACGGAATCTGATGATCTCGTTCTGTATTTCTTTCCAGTTATCCATATTCTGTTTGAGGGGATAAATTTATTATGCTAATTCTATTAGAGCGTAAATTCTGACCTCACGTCTCGGAGGACAGCCGGCTTAATATATCGTACTGCAATCGCTTAAGATGATCGATAATCACTCCATAATTTAAGCCCTCCGCAGCTGAAATACTCGAATCAGCACTAAGAAGCTGCAATTGTTCAATGGAGGCAATAACATCGGCTAAATGGGCCTTAAGATTTCTGTTATACTCAACATCCGCCATCACCGTCGCAATTTGCTTCATGATCTCAGCTGCGCATTCTTTTGAATCCATAACCTCCGAAGATCATCAGTTCCAATTTCGGAAAATATCAGAGTATCACTTTTTCCGCTATTCAGTTCAGCTGTCTTGCTGCACGAGATTCTGCAGGGGTACCCAGCCCTGTTCCTGGCTTCTAACATTTTTAACCCATGCCCAACCGTTCAGCATTTCGATGACAGTCACCACATCACCTTCGTTAACGTCCAGTTCTTTGGCTGTATAATGGCGCGTTACTCTCACCCTTGCACCGCTGCTCCCTGCGTGAAACTCCAGGATCTGCTCCGGTACCCAACCCTCCCGGTCGCCTGCCCGGCACCACACCCAGCCCTGCCAATCAGGATTCTCTTCTTTTCGCGACGTAACCGGCATTACGATATCTTCGGGAGCCAGCACTATCGGATTGTTTGTGGAGGATATCCACGCCACAAGAACTCTGCAAAGCATTTTATTCCACTTTTCTGTTTGACAACGAACCACTTAACACAGGAGAGCTTTTCGTCAGACTCCTCTTGGCCTGGCCATTCACTCTCTGATTCTCTTTCCTTCTGGCAGGAACAAAAAAGGAATAGGCTAAGGACTAACGAGCTTGCTATTGAACTTTTCATTTTTCATGTACGATTTATGAATCTGATGATCATTCAGTAAGATCCAACAACCTCAATCGGAACCTGCCTTCAATGGGAACAAATGCAGAATCAGTACGCCCGCTATCATCTTGGACCGTTTCAGTAACGATTCCGTTGAAAGTCCCTTTAATGATCTCAGGATCTGATTCAGCTGCTGTTATGCTCACCTTTAGATTCGACCCTTCTGCGGGGACTTTTAAGTTGTAGGTACTGCTACCATGAAGAAAACGGAAAGAGTTACCGTTCCTTCCATCCGGGGATATAGTATAATTTCCTCCAACATTTTGGGTACGGATAGTCATATTAAAGTTAATAAGGTCACTACTTCCGGATGCAGCGGGGGAAACATTTAGTAGTAGTTCGCCACGGCCACTGTTAAAGTAGGCGTCGAAGCTATATGGTTCGGAATTTCCGTTTCTTCCATTCCAGACGTAACTGCGCCCCGGTCGCTTAAGAGTTAAATAATATCCGGATTCATCGGGCTCAAGTTCCCTACCGAATTCGCCTTCCTTCTTACAGGCATTTAACAACCCGAGACAGAAGATTGTCACCAGGAACACTTTTACGTTCATCTTCAAACTAACATTTATTTTCATCAGTACTTAATTAAATCACGTTGAACTGTACCGAGCGGCGCTTTCTTAACTTAGCCTGAAGTGTCGAGAATTCAACCGCCTCTGACGGGAGTTCGGGGACTATGCTAATCCACTTGAAATTCAACCCGACGATTCATTTTCCTTCCTTCCGGCGTTGCATTGGTTGCAATCGGATGGGCTTCACCCATACCTATGGCAATGATTTTTACAGGGTTTACTCCTTTACTCACCAGGTACGTCCGAACCGCCTCCACCCGGCTCCTGCTCAATTGCAGATTCAGCTCTTCGCTTCCGGTATTATCCGTGTATCCTGTCAGCGTGAGTTTCCCATTGGTCTCCTTGAGTACAGCAGCGAGTATATTCAGGCTGTTGTAAGAAGCCGGGAGTATGGCCGCCCTGCCGGTTGAAAACTGTAAACTTCCTACCGCCTGATTAATGACTTTCACCGGCACTACCTTACCATGCTTTCCTGGCGGGCATCCCTGCTCGTGTTTCACACCAGCGACATCCGGGCACCTATCTTCACGATCAGGAATACCATCCCCGTCACGATCCGGGCAGCCTTCGCTTCCTGCCGGCCCTGCCTCCTGCGGACAAGCATCCAGGCGGTCTGTGATCCCATCGCTATCAGTGTCCGGGCAACCTTGGTTTTCCCCGGTCCCGGCCAGCGTAGGGCAAGCGTCCGAATCGTCGGGAACGCCATCCTTATCGGTATCCGGGCAGCCCCCTAAACTGACAATGCCTGCTATTGCAGGGCATTGATCATCTTTGTCAAAAACACCGTCGCCATCGCCATCAGGAAAAGGACACCCCTTATTGTCGGCCGACCCGGATATCCTCATGCATTCGTCAAGCTTGTTACTGATCCTGTCCCCGTCCCTATCTTTAAGTCTTTTTTTATTGAGGTTGAACATAAGACCGAAGTAAAAATTGGTACTCTTTATGTTCTCCTTCTTCAGCAGCGTAAGATTGTCCGAACCGAGAAAGAAAAATCCAGCTCTTACGGCTGCCCCTATATTCACCGCATCATATTTAGACACGTAGCTTACGGGAGCCGAGACCTCAAAATGCCGGGTCTCCAGCCGTGGAGTAACTGCAGCCAGCGTATTGTACAGGGAAGGTGTGCCTTTACCAGCCAGGTGCTGTAAAAAACTGGCCCCTACATAGAGATTTCGGGTTAACCGGTAATCCGTTTGAATGTTCAGAGCGGCGGGTAAATGCTGGCTGACTTTAGAAGTTCTGGAAAAACTGCTGCCGTATTTGCCTGCCATGATCGTTTCAAATTGATCAATATCAAAATTATCAATATCATTTGGCGACCATGGCACGTTACTTTGACTGTTAAAGGTATACTTCCGGGTGATGTCGCCGTTATTATAAATGATTCTTCCAAAGTCGGTAATAGCTGCACTAACCTTAAGCCTGTACTTGTTTTGAGAGTTATCCCTATGGATCTCACCATCCATGTCATAAAAATACTTCCCAGGATTAGGCCTGTATTCATAGACGACTCCAAGGTCTACTCCCCAACCCTTCCCGGTCCTGTCTTTTCCAAAGAAGCGACTGATACCGAAGGTGTAATCATCAAAGTTATCGGTATAAGCAACATCCAGATCGGCCCGACGGGTTACCAGTGAGCCCTCCCTGGTGTTTACATCGAAGTCAAAGTCGATGGTAATATCCCGGTTCCGAGCCTCTGCCATCGCAAGACCGCTAAGGTATTTTCCGGTTACTCCACCCTTTAAAAAATGAGCCCGTCCATCAAATAATACACGTCCATAAGAAAGATTCGTTTCTGAAAAAGCGTGGGCCTTACCCACAAAATCTTCATTATTTACCAGACCGCTATACAGGGAAGCATCCGCATCGGCGAATCCGTTTACGGCCAGCGACAATAGTTCCGCATTCGCTTTGTCGAGTTGCACCATGTTGCGGATCCGCGACGAAAGCGCTATGCTATGCCTGGGCGAAAGCGCAACCATGAACGAAGGTCCCCGGACTTCGGCGAGAAAATCGCCCCTCTTCCTTTTGGCATCATCTGAGTATGACAAGAGATCTTTGAAATCTTTTCCGTCAGGATTCTTGATATAGTCGGCAAGGCCTTTCGCCGATTTCAATGCCACATAGTCATTAGCGAAATAGGTATTGAATGAGAAAAGATTGAACTGGAACCGGTGCCTGGAATCGCCCAGATTGGCGGGGTTTGAATAGACAGTTTGGAGCTCCAGATAATTACTGCCGGCTACCCCGAGGTATTGCTGGCCGTGTACATGCAGTCCGATAAACAGGAATAATACAGAAAAATAGAAAAATTTCATTAATGATATATGATGGTGTAAAGGCGGCTCACCGCTTAGGTTAGCTGTTTCATGCCCCTGTCGTTATGAGCTGTATTCGAAGAGCGCGGCCGGCGGCATTTTTAACGAAGACTGAATTTTATGGCAGTGGTTATGGATGTGTTTGTTTGTTTCAGGACCAGATTTTCACCGCGTCCCCGTTTTGCAAGTATCGAGAACGATCCGCGTGAAAAACATCGCGTTTTCACCTATTTAACTGGTAAGAACATCGGCTCAAAGAGGTTCCGGCGGATTGCCTCGAAAGGCGGAGGACATAAAAAAATTTCGACCTGAGGTTGGTCTGGGCGTCGGCCCGACAGAAGCCCATGAAACGCTGTTTTGCAGACAATAAATATTCAACTTTAGAGAAGCCGCGAATGATCCGCAGATTAAGAAAGGTCTGATTGGATCAAAACCATGCTATATCATAAGCCGAGAAAGGTACAGCATGCACATAGACGCCCGCCTTAAGAAGGCTGTTTCCTGAAAAACCTTCAGGAAACAGCCCCTGCATGTCAATCAAAGTAACTGGTTTTTAACCAGCCAACTTCGTACCCTTTGCGCAAACAGGCCTTGCTGTTCAAAATCGGGGAAGTGTGCGCTATGCTCAAAGAACAGGATCGTTGAATTCGGGATCTCTTCCTTCAGTCGCAGACTTGAAGGCAATGCTCCGTTCCGGTCAGCGACCCCGGTGAGCAGCAATGTCGGCACCGTAACACGATGGGCATCATCAAAAATATGCCCGGCACGTTTTTCGTTCATCAGTGCCTTGGTCACTTCCCCAGTATTACCAATCTTACCCTCGGCCCACAACTTAAATACTTTCCTGCCGTTTTCCGGATCATAAAACAGGAATCTTATCACGTCTTCCCGCTTCGATGCACTCCAAAAGGCCATGTTCTTCTCTCCAATAGACATGGAACTGTTCAGAATAGAATCGAACTGTCCGCGCCTCTCTTTAGTGGCCTGGGCATAGAAATTCGCCATCTGACTCAGCAGAACCGCCGAATCCTGTAGCGTAGCAAAGGATTCAAGAATGAGGCCTTTGACTCTTTCCGGGTAGACAAGCGAATATTCAAGGGAAAGCGAGGCGCCGAAAGAATATCCCAGAGGTAGCATCTGTTGCAACCTAAAAAACTTCCTTAACTCTTCAAGGTCACTCACCATAAGGGGAACGGAGTATTGAGATGCCGCTGCCGAGCGCCCGCTTCCCCGCTGCTCATAGTAGATAACGGTGGCAAACTTTTCAAGTTCACGACCGACGCTCCGTTCAAAAACGTAATGATTTCCGCCTGGTCCGCCATGAAGAATCACTAACGGGATCGTATGATGCTCTGCCCCGGCTATCCGCACCCAGTGGCGAACTCCATTAACCGTAACGTTTGCTATACCATTCCTCAAGGCCTGGGCCTCTGACAGAATCGGCACCAGGAAAATAAAAAGCAGGAGTCTATATCTTAACATCTTCAAATTTTTGAGTTTAAAGCGTACAAGCAGCTCAGAATGTTACATCTAAATTTAGAATACCATTCACATGGTTGATGGCCGCGGTATAGGCTTCCAATAACTATATAACAGATCGCTGTTATTCTGTATCAGTCTCCTCTCCATCAGGGCTACCTTTGAAGAAACAAAACACATAATTAAGATCATGAAAAATAACACTGAAAATTCCGCCGTCTGCACTTGCAATGCTGGTCCAGCAACTCATCTGTGCTGCACTCATTGCTCAATGGTCTGCAGCTGCGCCTGCTAAAAACGAAACAACTAACGTCGGATATCCTGAATTAATTAAAAAAGAATAAACAAGAAAATCATGAAAACTAAATTGAAAAACTCTCCGTCCTGCAATTGCGATATCTGCTCTTGCAATCCTTGCTCTTGCAACGCATGCCAGTGCTCCGCTAATTGCTCAACAGACGCAAGCTGCTCCTGCTAAGGACCAAACAAAAAGCCCGTAATCCTCAATTAATTAATAAACAAAATAGAAGACCATGAAATCTAAAATGAAAAACTCCCCATCCTGCAACTGCGATATATGCGCTTGCAACCCTTGCGCTTGCACTGCATGCCCGTGCTGCGCTAGTTGCTCTACAAACGGCAGCTGTGCCTGCTAAAAACCCAAAAGACATTCCCTATCCTGAATTAATTAAAAACCAAATCAAAAGATATGAAAACTAAAATGAAAAAATCCCCGTCCTGCAACTGCGATATATGCTCTTGCAACCCTTGCGCTTGCACTGCCTGCCAGTGCTGCGCTAGTTGCTCTACAAACGGCAGCTGCGCCTGCTAAAAACTCAAAAAGACATTCCCTATCCTGAATTAATTAAAGACCAAGTTAAAAGATCATGAAAACTGAAATAAAAAACTCCCCGTCCTGCAATTGCAATTTATGCGCTTGCAATCCTTGCGCTTGCACCGCATACCAGTACAGCACTGGTTGCTCATCAAACTGCAATTGCGCATGCTAATGACAATGGCCAGTTTGTAAAAAGGGCATTCCACCATTGGATGCCCTTTTTCTATTGATTTCCGCCACAGAGTGTCTAAGGTTTCTACCGTACTAGTCGAGTAGTTTAATGGTCTCTTCCTTGTCTTCTTTCAGATAAATAGCAATAAACGTTACCGGCCTCTGCGTGAGGTTGTCAAAATGCAAGACAGTCTTGTTTCTAGGTTCAAAAAACCCGTCCCCTTCTTCCAGGATTACAGGCTTCCCGCCCTCACACTGAAACAAGACCCGTCCTTTAACCAAATATCCTACTACAGAACAGGGATGAAGATGTTTTGGTGCCGCCTGACCAGGGACGAGCGTAATTTCCTGAATTTCAGCAATGGATACCTGTTGATTCACTAAAGCGGTCATCAAATCCTTGCGTTTGGGCTGTGCACTGGACGTTGATAGGCAGAGACTTAAAAGGGCAAGGGGCAGCAATTTTATACAAAGACCCATAGATGTTGAGCTTTATTTTTTTCTACTGTCAGCTGAATAAGGGCTGGAAAAAGCCTCCGGAACCCATTCAAATGCCGCTTCCCTGTTCCGAATGAAGCCGATCCCCGGCCACGGAAAATGATAGGAGAATACTCTTTGCCTTTTTGCGGCAACCCTCGAAAGCATTTTCCGTCTGGTTTCATTGGCCTCTTCAAAGTCGTAATCGAAGCTGTTCCCCCACTCTGGATGAGCAAGCAGCAACGTATGGGTATGCGAAATATCCGCTAAATGGATCAGTTCATCATCTCCTGAATAAATGCGCGTCACGGTATGCCCCGGTGTATGCCCTGGTGCAAGTTCCAGTTCCATACAGCCGAACAGCGTTTCCCCGGAATTAAAAAACCGCAGCTGCTTTTCAATAAGGCCTAATATTTTCTGCGCACGTTTGACCATCGACTCTGCCTTCGTTACACTGAGTTTACTTCGTTTGAAATCAGGGTTCTTGTCCATCCAGAATGCGTATTCCAACTTAGATATATAAACCTTAGCGGCCGGAAAAACCAGGTTATTGTCTGAGTCTACCAGGCCACCCAAGTGGTCGCCATGAGCATGCGTCAATACGACATCCGTTATCTCATTCGGGGAAATACCGGCCGCAGATAAGCTGGAAACCAACTTACCGGCGGACGGACCATATAATAAGCCGCAGCCTGTATCGAACAGAATGACCTGCCCCTGATTCCTAACTACCAGTATATTTATTCCGAGATCCAGATAGTCCGTAGGCACATAATTAGCGTCTAAAACCTGTTTAACATGCTCGCTTGGAATTCCCGGCGCAAACGTGGGCTGCACTGGAAACATGAGGCTGCCATCCGACACTACGAGCAATTGTAATTCACCAACATTGAATTCAAAAAAGCCTTTCCCGCTTTTTACAGATACGGGGTACGCCCAGGCGCTACTTGCAGGTATGGTTGCTGCCAAACCCAGAACGGTCCCTTTTTTAACTAATTCTCTTCTGGTCATATTTTCGTATTTTTTTTGAACAAAGTTATTTTTGCAAACAGCGTGTGACAAGTATGTACAATTTTGTACCCTACGCACTAAAAGGTTATTATTATTAATTTCCAGTCCATTAATATTTACAATGAACAAAAGAAATATTTCCAAAGCCGTCTGTCCGCTCGACTATGCCTTTCAGAGGGTCGGAGGTAAATACAAAGGCCGGATTCTCTGGAATATCGATCATCATGATGTCCTGAGATATGGAGAATTGAGCCGGCAGATTACCGGAATTTCAACCAAGATGCTTACCCAAACCCTAAAAGAGCTCGAAGATGACGGACTTATTATCCGAAATGCTTTTCCCGAGATCCCACCAAGAGTTGAGTACTGTCTGACGCCGACGGCAAAAAAACTGATCCCTTTTATAAAACACTTACGGGAATGGGCATATGAACAGCTACAGCATCATGATTCAGAATTCATTGTCCATCCGGTTGATACCGTCTGAGCTCATATGTTCCTTCAAATTCATGGAACACTGTCGCCGTCCTCCTGGCGCCCGAAAAACATCATCCCAAAAATCGTTCGCCCTGCAGTGCCTCATTTAGATAAGCTGGATTTCCGATATGAAAATCTTCAGCAACCTACACGGGGAGGAGATCGGATAGTTCAATTTCTGCTTTTTCATCATAATTGCCGGTCACATCCTGCATTTGGTTTTCCCGGTCCTTCAATTGGGCGAAGGCTACCAAAAGCGCCTCACAGGACTCCAGATCTCCTCTTTTAAGTTTGCTGGAATAATGCATCCATAACAGATCTCTCTTGTTGTGATAATACAGATAAGTTGCCAGACACCGCATTGCGCGGTATTCCGCCCCACGCATCTTCTTTTGAAAATATCCTTTTTCCTTTTTCATAGTAGTTTTAAGTAAAATATATTGCAAAACTACTAGTGATCAGCAGATTAGCTTATACATAATTCAAGAGAATACTTATAAAATTGTCGGGCAACGACTTTGATCATTCAGAAAGAACAAGCCAGGACAAGCGGATAATTTGGGCGTATTGGTCATTTCTGGCGGTAATCTCCCCGCCCTGAGTTGTTCCTCTTTATACAATTACGGGCGTCATTTATATAATTATCTTTTATCTGATTGACAACAAGGCAGTTATTAATTTTGGATCCATAATGACTCCACTGGTATTTATAGCTTTTTCAGTAATATTTCTTCTCCTGCTTTGCGCGCGAACAGGTGAAGGGAAAAAGTTCGTGCAAAGCCAAGTTCCAGAGGTAATAGGGGATCACCGGTTTTACCGGCAAACCGGTATCACCGACAGTTTGAGATCCATCGATTTTTCATTGGTAAGTTGCTGGGGTGATAGAACACATCAGACGGTCACCATTGAGTACCTGCTCGCGATCAAAGGTACTGAGCATGACGTGGCGATACATGGTAGCCATGTCAGAGCTATTGACAACCGCGGAGGCGAATGCGTCGTTAGGGATCTTTCCCTGAACCTGGACGCCTCATCCTGCGCCCCGGAAACCCAACCGTTTGACGGCATCTATTTCAAAGGAAAGGTCACCTTGCAAATCGTTCACTCCGATACCACCGCACTGACTTATACCGCATTAGTATTCATGACAGGGAGATCCCAGGGCGGTGCGGACCAACATGAAATTATTGAGATCCGGGCACTTCCCATCGATTGGGTCGCTTGATCACCAGGTTTATTTTTTATCGGAACCGGTCCTCAATGATCTCTTTATTGACGGTAATACCAGCGAGCGTACCGGCAGCAACAGCAGCTGACAAGGTCCTGAAAGAAGCGGAATTATCTCCCGAAGCAAACACCCCTGGTACGCTGGTTCTTTGAAATGCGTCAACGTAAATATACCCGTCAGGCGTCATCTCGCAGCCAAGCTTTTCCGGGATATCGGAGCTCTGTTCAAACGGAAGCCTGGTATAGATCGCGGCTAATGAAATGCCGGAGCCATCTTTGAATACAACACGCTCCACTTCTCCGTTACTTTGCACAATCATCCGAATCTTCTGCTCAATGATTTCTATGCCGAACGCTTTGATTTTTTTTGTCTGTTCTTCAGTGAGACCGGAATTGCCGTTGGTAAGCAATGTCAGATCTTTCGTCCAGTTAGAAATCAGCTTTGCAAATTCAAAGGCATATTCCCCATTCCCCAGAATGGCTGTTTTCCTATTTCTCACTTCGTATCCGTGGCAGTATGGACAATGAAGGATGGAAATACCCCAACAGTCCGCAAACCCGGGGATCTCAGGCATAACGTCCCGGATTCCTGTTGCAAAAATCAACTTTTGGGAAGTGAACCGATCGCCGCTTTGTGACGCAATTTCAAAACTCATGTCACTTTTTATCCCGGAGGCCGCAAATCCGTTGTAAAACACGATGGTTTGATATGCCTCGAGCTGCTTTCTCGCCGAAGCGGCGATCTCCGAGGGTGGCTTACCATCCTGGGTTAAGAAGTTATGCGAAAAGGGGGTCTGCTTATTGCATGGGTGGCCGCTGTCAAGGACCAGCACTTGTTGTGCGGCTCTTCCCAACGCCATCGCCGCAGAAAGGCCGGAATAGCTTCCGCCAATAATGATCACGTCAAAATGCTTTGGTTTCATCATCGCTTTTTTTTAAATTATTCATCCCGGTATACCGTATTCAGGGTCAAAAGTGCACAACACCGGCGAAACGGCTTTCAGAAGTCAGCTGGTTGCTGCGAACGAGAAAGGGGGCCAGATCAGCCCCCTCCTTAAACAACAAAACATATCAATAAGTGCTCAAATTTAGTAACTAGGTTTCTCCGGCATCATACACAAATACCCAAAAAACTTATAAAATTCCGGTCGAGTCGACGTTGGTCCTGATCCAACGAAATGCTGAACGCAACACCTTGACTGGAACCGATCTAAAATAACCAGATCCGTGAAGAAATCGCCTCCCTGCTTAAACCTAAGGGCAGCGCCCAATGCGTAGTCAAACCATTTTCCAGGTGACCGGCCTTCTCTTCCCGACCTGGCCGGAGCACTTTCGGTGTCTCTCGTCCCCGGTCCTACCTGATACTCTTTCTGGACACTATATAATACCCCAAAACAAAAGTTATTGCGGCAACCGCCAGGCTCAGATATGTTTCATTGGTCAGAAAATTGACGGCAGGAATACTTCCCTTTGTTCGAGTCCCCATAACGCCAAGTGCCGGATGAGCGTAAGGTATTGCATAAGCATATTCCCAGCCATTATTGGCGGCAATCAGCCCCATGATGCTTCCCAGGAATCCTATCCCCATGGGTTTAAGAAAATCAGTCCACATCAGGCTTAACAAGAACTGTATCGACAATATTCCCAGGGCAGCGAGAAATAGTTTCAAATGTAAGTCAATGACAGTGCCGGCTGCGCTAAAGTCCTGAAACTTCAGCTCGGGTCTCAGCCAGCCCAATAACGTGCCGGATGCCAGCAGGAGTGTACAAAACAACGTCAGACATATCGAGATCAACGCAACGGCGAACACATATTTACTCGCATAGATGCTCCACCTGCTCAGTGGAAGTGAAAAAAGGCTCTTCCACATATCCGAGCGGTGTTCGATATTATTAACAGAATAAGCAACAAACACCACGAAGATCGGAAGGAGCAGTGTGCCCATAACTCCCATAATTGAACCGATATACCGTACCCACTGGATCTCGCCGGCTACGTTGGCAAGCTTCGTACTATTGGCAAAGTAGCCTGTGGCGATAATGCCGCAGATGACCATCGGCAGGATCACTGCACTCCAGAAAGCCAGCGTCTTTCTGGATTTATAAAATTCGGATTGCAGGGAAAATATGAACTGATTCATCGATTTGTCTGGCTTAAATTGAAAAATAATTGCTCAAGATCCTTTTTGTCGGTTTGTACCGAGTAAACGGCATAGCCGCACTCAACCAGGAGGGCATTAATGGCGGCCATTTCTTTATCTGAAGCATATGGCACAACTACCGCTTCATCATCAATATCAGCAGCATATCCGCTCCTAAGCAGCAGATTGGCGGCCCCGACCGGATCGTCAACACGCAGGTTCACATAGCGACTGTTCATGCGGTACAGTTCGCCGACGCTTCCCTGAAACAACAACTTCCCATGTTGAATGATCCCAACATGTGTGGCGATCTTCTCTATCTCGCCAAGCAGATGACTGGAAATAAAGACCGTTTTCCCGTGTTCAGCCGAGAGCCGGTGTAAAAGTTGCCTAAGGTCCATCATCCCGCTGGGGTCAAGGCCGTTCGTGGGTTCGTCAAGGATCAGCAGCTCGGGATCATGTAACAAAGCCAACGCAATACCGAGGCGCTGCTTCATCCCTAAAGAATAATGACCAGCCTTCTTATTCCCGGCTTCGGCTAAACCGACCAGCGCCAATACCGTATCGATCCTGTCATGCGGAATCTGAAGGAGCAGTGCGCGGTTTCTCAGGTTCTCTATGCCCGTTAAATGCCCGTATAGCGCAGGCTGTTCCACCAGAGAGCCCACCCCTTGCATAACACTTTTCCGATTGGCGCAGAGTTCCTTGCCGAAAAGGAACACTTTACCTGCAGGAACCTTCAACAGACTGAGTAATACCTTGATAGTTGTCGTTTTACCCGCCCCGTTGCTTCCCAGGAACCCATATATGGCGCCGCGAGGAACCGCCAGACTTACATTGTCAAGTATCTGTTGTTGCCCGACCCGAAAGGATAGCGAGTCAGTCGATATGATCATCTCAGACATACAGTTATCGTTTTATGAATTTTCAGGAAATTGACTGCTGTTACTTCCTTAAATTATGGAAGCAAAGTTATTACCGGCCCCAATCATCGGGGATATACAATTAAAAGGATCGTTTATACAATTTCGGCAGAACCACTTTAGAATATGCTTTGCCGCTCCGGGCAGAGAAGTACTGGATCTGTAAAAGGTTCCATATTTGCCCCGAAATACTGGTAAAGAATCGCCCGGAAGCGGACGAACTTAAAGAGTTGCAACCCCGTCGTCCGCCTCACTACCTACCACCACCCCTCGGTATCGGATCCCGCCGTACCGGCATTGGTCGGTTTAGAAACAGATCCTGATCCTCCGTTCAATAAAGAACGTACGGGCGGAACCGGGCCGGTTTCGAATTTCGCCTCTGAACTGTCAATCTCATTCTCCTTACGTGCCGCCTGTTTCACCTTCTCAAGAAGCATTTGCACATGCACAGGTTCCTCTAACGCGATGCTGCCGTTTACCACAGCACCAGCGTCTATTTCAATGCTCTGGGCAACAATTCTGCCGGTAATAACGCCCGACGTCCGAATCATTAAGCAGCCGCGGCAAAGAATATCCCCTTGAACGAGCCCCCTGATCTCTGCTTCGGTGGAAAAAATGTTCCCTTTGACGGAACCATCCGCTTCCACCAGCACCCTGTTCAACGCGTACAAATCACCGGTCACAGCTTCCGTTATGGTTATCGAGCCATGTGAAATATAGTCCCCGCCCGCTATGATCACTTCAGGAGCAGGCTTCTCTTCGGGTTGTTTTCTCGCCGATCTTAGCAACCGGTCAATCATTATCCTCGCTGAAATTTGTCACTACCGTCGTCGCATTTCCGATATCTATGCCAATTGCTGACTTCCTTTTCCCCTGTGAAATACGAAGTGAATTCAGCGCATAGCCCTTGCTCGCCAGCGATTCCGGATTAGCCACTACCTCCAGTTGGGCGATCTCCCCGAATTCATGCTGAAAACAGTCCAACAGGTCCTGGTAATACATCCCACCACCGCACAGATAAACCCGGTTGGTTTTCATCAGATTGGCATCGGTGATCACACTCCTGAGATTTGGAGAAATAACCTCGTCATAGTAAACCTGTATGGCCGCTTTACGCAGTTCCCGTAAATCCACGTTCTTCCGGTTGAGGTAAATATATCCTTTCTGGAATGCGTCATCCAGCAGGTGTGCGTTTCTGAATTCCAGATAATAGTGCTTCTTCAATTCGTTCAGCATGATATTTACGGCATACTTGATCCCATGAGTACTCACCATCGATTGCTCAATGATGCCCGAATCGGTACTTAATATGGATTCAAACGTTCCAAAACCGCAGCTGAGCACAAAAAAGCTTCCCGAAACCGGTGGTTCGCTTTTCCTGATGGCAATGGTGCAGCCGACGATCTCCGGTATTACGTCAACATGCTGCACATCCAGAACGACCGTTTTCTTTCCGGAGCTGCTGTATGTCGACCCGTCAAACTCAATGATATGGGTCTTCTTTAGAAAATTGATCGCCTTCTCCTTATTAATGTGAAAGGAAGAGTACGGAAAACCGATAGTGATCGCCAGCGGCTGCTCTACGGATTCCTGAGTCAGCAACATGGCCGATTTCGCCAGGATCTGAAAATCCACGTCCTCCGGAGAAGAATTGATCAGTTTATGTGGATACTGCCCTTCATTGAGAGCAAGACCGCCACAGATATACCATTTGTTGTCATGCAGTAGCTTTAAACCGTTCAGCAGACTTCGTGAGGTATTGGTCAAGTTAGAATGATTGCTTTCAATTAAGCTGGAAAATGATTGTACCTTATACATGTTAAATTCTTTTATTGTTCCTTACCTTACAATTATCCGGTGATCACGAGTCCATCACGAGATCTCCGCTATAGGTCGCTCCCCTTTCAATTACCAGCCGGCTGGTCCGAAGGCCGCCCGCAACAACCGCCGTATGCTTAAGTGTTACGCTGGATGCGCTGAGATTGCCAAGGACTGCACCATAGATCACCATGGATTCAGCCCGCGCATTCCCTTCGAGCCGCCCGGATTCACCGACTACAAGCCTGTCGGTATCGTCAATCTCTCCCACCAGGGTGCCTTCGACTTGTAAAAGTCCCGCAGAACTGACTTTGCCTTCGAACACTACGCCCTCACTGATCAGTGCAGGAATATCCTTTCTCTTGTTGTTCATCACTGTCATCATCCGACATTCGTTTAATTCAGTTTAAGGAACTTCTCCGGATCGAGCGGCTTACCGTGCCGCCGTACTTCATAATGAAGATGATTCCCGGTTGAGCGGCCGGTTGAGCCGATCCGGCCGATGACCTGGTTGGCCGTCACCTTTTCACCGGCTTCCACTAATATTTCGGACAGATGGCCATAAAGGGTTTGATAACCATCCCGGTGGCGGATGCGCACACATTTCCCGTAACCGTTCTCCCAGCCCGCAAACAGCACCATACCGTGGGCGGTATTCTTCACTTCGTCGCCCTTATTGCCCTTGAAGTCGATGCCGGAATGAAACTCACCGGTTCCGGAATGAAAAGGGTTATTCCGGTACCCGTAGGATGAGCTGATAACCGGACGACCGGGAAATCCTGTCGGGGTGGTCACCAGCCCGCGATACACTTTTTCGAGGTACGCATCATAAAGACCGTACTGGTCCATCAGACTCAGATTCTCGATCTGCTGTCCGCCTCCTACAGACTCATTCGAAAACCCGGAAATGCCCCGCTCCCGCAGGTGTGAATTGATTTTCCGCAGTCTGGTTTCAATATTCTGGATGTAGGTTCGGGCCTGAACACTGTCGGTAGGATGGGGAATCCGCTCTTGCAGCTCCTCGACTGCAACAAGCAGCCTCGCCCGCTCTCCTGCAATCTTCACGGTTCGCGAATAAAGTACCCCGGAGGCGCCAAGCAAACAGAGTCCTGCAACAACCAGTAAGGCTGAGTAATATTTTAGATGGTGAATATGTCTTGATGAAACATGGATTGAGCGACTCCGGCCCTGGTCATGATCAACTATTATAATGGTACTTTGCCCTTTTCTGAATAACATAGTTAAGACATCCTGGTGAACAGCTAAGAATAACGGACAGCCCCCGACAGGCCAGAATCGCCTGATAAACCACCCTCATATAGACCGGCCGGTTCCGGGTCCCTATTTGGTGCAGCGACGTTTAAGACTGTTTTTTCCAGTTAAACATCCCGCTCCGCAGATCCACCGACATGACAGTCCGGCATCCTATTGCCCCTGGGTAGTCCTCAATGTGAAATCATCAGCTGCGCCATGCCGATCGCCCGGCTTGCACCGGACGGGATTCGTAAACAAGCGCCAAAGGTAAAGTGAGGGCTCACTGAAAAACATATGAATTCCACCTTTCTGAATACTGCCAATGCATAGCAACCTGGAAACGGGTGTACCCGGGACCGTGGAGTTACACAGGCTGACTTCGACCGGGTTCGTATAATACTTGTGAAGCCCCGCTCCGAAGTAGCCCGAAGCCTTCTCACTTGAAATAAATCACCTCCCCGAAAGGTGGTATTTCAACACTTTCCGGCTTGTCCCCTGTATACCTTTGATCATCGTGTGTAACCAGCATGACAGACGCTGACACCGGGCCAAGAGTGGTCCGGGTCAGTGTTCTTTTTTTTAACGTGGCCGGTCTTTGGGTATGGCTGGACGGCCGTAAAAAGCACATCAGATCTGAGGCTCACCGTCGAGTTAAAACATAAGATTATCACCTTTTTTACTGCTTTGCCTTTCCTGCCTGTAACCAGCCCGCTGTACCACCGTCTTAGGGTAAATTGGCTTCGGCCATGAAACCTTAAACTAAACCACAATGAAACAACTTTCCAAACTACTTTCTCTGACAGCAGTGCTGCTTTGTTTGGCGGCAAACGTAATGGGCCAGGTACGCCTCACAGGCAGTAAGGTATCCGGGCAGGTAATCGATGAAACGAAAACCCCGCTTGAATTCGCAACGATCATTCTATTGAATGCAAGCGATTCTTCGCTGGTGAAGTCGGCCATGTCAGATCTGAACGGCAAGTTCTATCTGGAGAACCTAAATCCCGGGACGTACCGTGTAACTGCCAATATGATCGGTTACTTCAAAGCGGTAAGTGGTACATTTACGTTGAGCGAACAGCAAAAAACGGTTGATCTGGGGATCCTGGCCTTACAACTCAAAAGCAAAGCATTAAAAGAAGTGACGGTAACGTCTACCCGTCCCTTCGTCGAACGCAAGGTCGATCGCCTGGTAGTCAATGTAGAAGGCAGCAGCGTAGCGGCCGGTTCTACCGCTCTGGAGGTACTGCAGAAGGCACCCGGAGTTACAGTAGATCAGAATGACAATATCTCCATGCAAGGGAAGCAGGGGGTATTGGTGATGCTTGACGGTAAATCGACCTATATGAGCAACGCAGACTTGGCAAACCTTCTCAAGAGCATGCCCAGCTCGCAAATCGAAAACATCGAACTGATCACCAACCCGTCAGCGCGCTATGATGCCAGCGGCAACTCCGGTATCATTAATATCAGGACCCGAAAAAGCCGCAACGCCGGCACCAACGGCACGCTTACCGGCGGGGCTGGCCTTGGCGAACACCATCGCACCAATGCGGGGCTGATGCTCAATCACCGGAATAACCATGTGAACGTTTACGGTAACTACAATTACGCCTTCAACAAACGGGGCCAGGATATGGTCATCAACCGGATCAATGCCGGCACAGAGTCCGACACGTATTTTGGACAAAGAGGCACGACCACCGGGAACACCGACAACAACAACTTCAAAGCCGGGGTGGACCTGTTTCTTAACCGAAATAACACCCTGGGCTTTATGGCGAACGGCTATATGAATTCCGGACACCAGGTCCTGGATAACAGAACGAACATCGGGCCTTCCTTCTCTTTGAAAGACTCATCACTGGTCTCGCTTAAAAACGGATCCAACGAGTACCGGAACATGGCCTACAATATGAACTACCGATCAGTTCTGGACAGCCTGGGTCAGGAATTGTCGGTGGATCTGGACTACTCCCGCTACCACGGAGAAAATCATGTGGCTTTTGACAACACACTCTTTCTGGCGGATGGATCGCCGGCACGGCCGCAGGAATCCGTCCGCAACGGAACGCCAGCCAGCATCAACATCAAAGCTTTTAAAGTGGATTATATAAAGCCGCTCAGCAAGTCCCTGAAATTAGAAGCAGGGTTTAAGAGCAGCTGGGTGGAAACCGACAACGATTTCAGATACGAACAACTTCAGGGTCCTGACTGGACCAACGATCCTCGCCGGAGCAATCATTTCGTTTACGAGGAAAATGTGAACGCCGGTTACGTGAACCTGAACAAGCAGTTTAACAAGACCTCAATCCAGGCCGGGCTTCGCGCAGAGCAAACGAACTCGAACGGCAACCTGATTACCACGGGCAGAGAGGTCGACCGGAGTTACTTTGATCTCTTCCCGAGCCTGTTCATCAATCAGCAGCTGACCAAGGATCACGACCTTAGTATTTCTTACAGCCGGCGCATTGACCGTCCAGGCTATGATGCACTCAATCCCTTTGAGTTCTACCTGGACCAGTACACCTATAGCCAGGGGAACCCTTTCCTCACACCTCAATACACCAACAACTTCGAGGTGAACTATATGTTCCGGAAAAAATATTCCTTCTCCCTTGGCTATAGTATAACCAATGACGTGATCACGGAAGTGCTCCTGCCTGATACTACCCGCAAGGCCCTGTTCCAGACTATGGAGAATTTGAACCAGCAGCTGAATTATAACCTGAGCGCAAACGCACCGGTATCGTTGACCAGATGGTGGAATTCAAATAACAACATCATGCTCTTCTACCTGGGCTTCCGGGCAGATGACCTTCGTGGCAAGGAGTTGAATTCCGGTAAGGTAAGCTATCAATTGAGATCGCAGCATACCTTCATCCTAAACAATAGCCTTACGGCCGAGCTGATCGGCGACTACCAGGCTCCGTTGGAATATGGCGTTCTTAAGGTGCAGTCAGAGTATGGCATCGATCTGGGCCTGAGCAAGTCCATCATGAATAAAAAGGCAAACCTAAAGTTATCCGTAAGCGACATATTCGATACCCGCAAACAACGGATATCCAGTGTCTATGAGGGTCTCACCTATAATCTCGTTCAGAAGAATGAGACCCGTCTGGCCAAACTGACCTTTTCATATCGTTTCGGCAAGAATGAGATCAAACCTGCCCGCCGACGCTCCACGGGGCTGGAGGACGAACAGCGAAGAATGAAAAACTAACATCCTGACAGGGCCCGGTGACAAACCGGGCCTTTGTTTTTCTCCCCTTAAGAGGCGATTCCCCCTGGAGGAAGTTTCCAGTCTGGCTATACCTAAGTATGCTTTCGTCCAATGGACGAGCCGGACCATTTCTACACTGGAACGGTGTAACGAAATCAACTAAGACGGGATTGACATTACGTCGGCTGGGTCCGGATCGGCAGCGTTTTAGTGATCGGACAGTGTCAAAATCTGATTTTCAGATATGAGCTTACAGAGGGCAAAATATCGATCGCCCAATGAGTGAGCACCAACACGATGATGTTCCGGTACCGGCTCCAATGAAGTCCAAAAAATACTCCGGCAATGAAGACAGGAACACCCGTGTGCAAAAGCACATCGCCGAAGTCACCGGCTTGGCCCTCCACCCCGCTTGAAAGTAAATACCTGCTGGGGAGATGCCAGGCGGTGAAGAACAACGAGGATACCCCCACTGCTGTTACCCGACTGTATTTCTTTTCCAATCGGGTTTGAAGGACGCCGCGAAAGAAAAATTCTTCAGGGATGGCCGCTACGACTAACGGCATACTTATACCCAGAGCTAGCCGAAGAGCTTTATCGTCGAGGTGACCGATGCCTCGCTGGATCGGTCCCAGGTGTCCTGCGTTCAATAAGAACCCCACAAGCACCAGAAAAATAGCTGCGGCAATCATTCGGATCGACGACGGAACTCCTAGTAACAAATCTTCTAGCGTATACCGCCAGTAACGAAAATACACGATAAACGGGATAACAGCCAGAAGCAAGACCTTGAAGACCAGGGAGTACCAGACATCCTGAACAAAGTGAATCGACCCCAGTATTGGCAACGGATATTGCTGGATGAGCAGAGCAATCAGGTAACTTGCCAGAAGGTAAAGCATGGAGTAGAGCAGCAATAATTTCAGCTCCATCTCGAGTGACTTGACAAAGATAAGTCGCGCCGGGACTCTTTGCCACACCAGCCAAGCTCTCAGGAAGTTGAAACGCGCCTTCATCAGAATATTTTCAATTCAGACGCTGGATCTACCGGTGAGGTTACCAATCCCGTTAGAATTTACTTTCCCGGAGGCTGAAGATGGTCACTGGGAGCAACTAACCTGCCGAAGCGCAATTCAAAAACGAAAAAGCTCAGTCTCAGCTGTTCGGATAGCAGGGGAATTACCCCGGAGGACTGCCAAATTTGATGCGAGAACCTGCCGCTATGCTTAAACGTCTTTTAGGACAGTCCGGCTGAATCAAAGCTCACAAACCCTAATCCCAGATCAGCGGCCGATGGACCGCGAGGGTTCGTAGATACGATAGCATTTGCCCGGTATGGACCGCTTCGTGGTATGCGATCCTCTGAAGATAATCTCCAAGCTTTCTTCTTTGCCCCTTTTCTGACCGGATAATTTCAACTGCATCAAAATCGCTTTCGCTGAATTCATTGATCGAAGCAAGAAATGCCTTCCTGAACGGCTCTGAAAACGCTAATTCGTCTTCGAGATCAGTGTAGGGACGATCAGTCCATGGAGAAACATAATCACCGAGGTCTCCCCTCCTTTGCACAATCACATGGAACAGGTGTTCTCCTTCCAAAACATGACGGACCATTTCCAGGCAGGTCATGGCTTCTCCGTCAGGCCGCCAACCAAAGTGTTCAGGTGAGATTCCCATCCAAAGTTTGATACTTCTCCTTCTGATTTCTTCTAAATTCAATATTATGAGTTCTGTAGTGGTCATCGTGTTAGCTGTTTATGTTTGCGTCAAAAAAGGCACTGTTTTAATAGGCAAAACTATTTTTGGAAAATAATTCACAGGAATATTTTTACCACTTCTGATACTGTTTTTTAGATCGACACCGAAAATCGAGCACTTCGGCTGGAAATATCCGGGGCTGCTTTTTAGCCAATGTCTGTACCCAAAAAAGATCCAATGACGGACCTTTAACCGCCCTGTAACCTTTCTTCCGGAACAAGGATTTGGCGAATGACCTGCTCATCGTCACGGTAAGTCAGGTAGTATCTCCCTGTTGATTGATCAAAGCTTCTCACGACCGCATTCATAATATTCGGAGCACCGTCCGTACCGAGTATGGTGACCTTTTGTGATGTCTTGAACTTTGTCCCCTGGAGGCCGATACCGGCCAATAAACTCAATTCCTTCATTGTGTTCTTGAAGTATTGTTTATCCTTTACTATTTGAGATTCTGCAAATGATTTGCGAAGGTACTTGTATACTACCAAAAAAAAGCCGACCGAGCTGTTAAAGGCTCGGTCAGCGTTCTTAAACACCCTTAATCCACGTGGAGACTTAGGACCTCAAATATATAGGCTATCTCCTATGGCGGATTGTGGATTCTCACCTTTCGACAAGCGGACTCCATTGAACCCGCGAAACCTTCTGGTTTTCCAACATAATCGCTGAGGGGTAACACAGCGATCGCTTCTCTGACCGGAAGTAACGGTGGTCAAAGCTATTTCATATCAAAAACCACGAATCTGTCCAGGAGCTTAGAGAGGATATTGAAAATCTATTCCAGGTGTTATCAAAACGATTGGAGACAACCAAATTAAAAAACAAGAGTCCGGTACAATACCGAACTCTTGCAGCTTAAATCCAATCAGGAAAGGTTGTCCAAACTTTATTTGTGAAGGGACTTCGCCTGACCCTCCGGGAGCCATTTCAGTTGTCGGACACTGTCCTGCATTGCGGATCTTATTGTATTCCGCCCGCTATTGTAACACCGGTTTCGCTGACAAAGGCTTGTGGGAATTATGAATTGCCCAAAACAACAAGATTAAGGCGAAACTCTCCCTTAACCGGAACCATCTTGGAAAAACACTCCCTATCCGGTGAAGTAACATATTTTGCAACACTCCCCTGAAAAGTACCAGCGATTACGGCTACCCCATCCTTTATTTCAAACCGGGCAACTTTCACCTCCAGTTCAGCTGGTCTCTCCCAGTCAGCAGCCCGGTACATGCGGTCAGCCAGCTCAAGTTGAAAATGATTACCTACTTTTTCATTTGTGAGAATACGATAAATACCGTCAACTTTTAAAGCTTTAAGCTTTATTACAAAGCCTTTCAGGCTGCTGTCACCGTTGAGACACACCGGTGCTTTTGCAACGCTAAGCATAAGAGAGGTTTCGCGGGTATCATAGACGGCGTGAAAACTCAAGCACCTGTTAACCGAATCTGTTTCCTTCCATTCAAATTTCTGGCCCTCCGCTTCAAAAACCAGGAATGAACTCGCCTCTTTCTTGGGTTCCTTGTTGTCAGGATTGTCTTTTTCCGGATCTTTTCCTTTCTCGCATGACAAAAAGGCGATGATGCAGAGTAATAGTGGAAACATTAATTTTCTTTTCATTTTTTAAAATTTTTAAACAGTGATAAATTAGACGGGGGGCGTAAGTAATACTAAGAATAGCTGCAGAACGGTATTATCGGGGAACCGGAGATATCCGGACGGGAGTCTCTCGGTATCGCGCCTTTTTCATGCAAGTATCGAAACCGAACGACCAAGAAAATATCAGGTTTTCACCCATTTTTCGGGAGCCCGAACCGACTGTATCCGAGGTTAGAGACCGTTGGAAGTCAGGCCCGAAGTAAGCCAGACAAAAAAATCCTAGGCTTAGCTGGGCGTTTTAGAAACAATCGTCTCTTGAAAGGAAAGGCCCCGTAAGCCAGCAAAATTTTGAACAACAAACCATTTTCGTATATCCTAGTAAACCGCAAGTGCCCGGTACAATGCCAAACTTGATATTGGTCAAACTTCTATCTATTAAGCACTTGAAACAGGCATTGTAGCAGACCGGGAGCGGGTTCTTTGAATCTCAATAAGGGAATCCTCAAACAGGTTTAACAATTCCTCCATCCTTGTACTTTTTGTTGAATGAGGAATTCTAAAAATAGAGAACTCAGCAAAAGGCATCATGAAGGCGATCGAGATGACCATGGGCAGAGTTGTAAGAAGTATCGCCCATAAGGCTTCAGGGGTCTCAACTAATTTCAATATGCTTTTAAATGATGCGCCTAAATATGAGCCAATAAAAGCAATCACGATGGTACCCGATTTGAAGGGATAACGTGCCGCAGCTTTTTTCTCCCTGAGCCTTTCAGCTGCTTTTTGAATGATCGACTCATGGATATCATTTTCCTGGACGAATTTGATGAATTCGATGAGCCGCAGCTCTTGAAAATAGTACCTGTTGGTATCTGGGCAAAGGCGATACTCTTTGAAGTGTTCTTTCACAACCTCTTTCTTTTTTCTATCATCGAACCACGTGGCGCATAGAAACATGCCCCCACTCCACAACACCATAGGGATGGCGAAAGCCACCTTATGATGTTGTGATGCAATAAACGAAGCGATAGCTAGTATGAGGCTGCATACGGGTAATCCATAATGGATCATCCGTCCTTCTGTTTTGTATTTTGACCTTATCAACTTGTCAATAGAAAGATCGTCCTTTGCGTAATCAATTACCTTATTTACTAACAACATATTTAAACTTTGTAATCGGAGAATTTGTAAGAAGATGTCCGCTAGAGATCATAAAACCCGGATAATCCACCCTTGCGCTGTACCTGTCGGTCAAAGTAATAGAGAAACCGCGTATAGTTTTTACGCCTGGAGAAATTCCAGTCTCTAATAGCATTAAATAAGCATTGAGCCATTACGTGGATCCCGCCATCATGAGTCCTCCAGTATTCCTTGGCCTCTCGTCCCATTCCGAACTTCATATTGAGATGGTTTTCAAGGGCCTCCACTGCATCTTCCTCAAATAATCCGGCATATGAATTATACCCGTTAGAAGGGTTTCTGCTGTTGAACGCTGCTGTCCAGAGAGTGTCTTTTGAGAGCCGGTCAATAATCTTTTTTATTCTATTTTTTTTGCGGTATGGCGGATGCAGCATTTCATGGATCGCGTTTCTAAAAACAACCGAAAAGGGCCAGTGCAAATCGGTGAGGTATTTCGTCCCAATGATCTTGATAACATGAGGTTGGGAGAAATGGAGCATAAAAGCAGTTATCGTGTCAGAGGCCAAAGCATAACCCAGGTGATTCTCAATAACCGGAACTACATTGTATTTTCCGATTTCAGCCTGAATCTCGGCGATTTTTTGATCAACATTTGGAAGATATGTACGACGATAATAAGCTTCAAAGTTCTTCTCATTAAAAAATTCCATTACAACAATCAAATCAGGCCGTACGCTTTCAAAAAGCGCCCATTTTTTTTCCGAATAGTAGCTGCTCCTGGAAAAAGCTTCCCTCAATGAACCCGGCTCCTTGGTTACCTGCAGCAATTCGGCAAGCGTTTCAGCTCCGCTGGCCGAGTACACCAAACACAAATAAGCCGAAATAATTGAATGATTTTCATCTTTGATCTTTCCTTTTAGATGATTCAGCGACTCCTTTACGTCAGCTGGAATCTGAAAATGAGCATTAATGGTGTGATATTCCGCCTCATAATACTTTAGATAATATGAATCATCTGATAGGGTGTTCAACATGCATAGGAAATCATACTTCAGAGATGGCACAATCTGCCAGTGAGTGGTATCGCGGTTCTCAACTCTAATTGCGCCTAAAACAGAATGCTGCAATAAGAGGCAAAAGAACATTACGAGTAAAGTTTTTTTCATGAATTGCTGGTTATCCGCCAGCAGATTTGAGACCGCTGGTCCGTGACAACCGGCAAAAGTATGGGGATACGAACAGGAGATATTACAGATTATCACTTTTAACCTGACTGCCCGATCCGGCTTACCAGTTTATGATCCATAAAGAGCTTCATGGCACATCGACAGGGTAACCAAAAGTGCGCCAATATTCACTCAAAGGCTTTCGATAATTAAACTTGAGGCCCTTAGTTACGTAACCGCCGCGGGTTCAAACATAAGATCCCTACAGAAGGGCTTCGGCAGATTTCTTAAATAATACCTTCTTTACCAGCAGGCCATGGATCTCGAAGTATTGAACAAAATTTTTCAATACTCTCCCCCACATTTATCAAGTCGATAAAATAATCGGTTTGCCACTCCTTCGTTCTTTCTGCTTGCTTACTATCCCGCAGATCCCAGGGAGCATAAACTCTAAAACCCCGTTTACCCTGTTTGGAGGCAGAAGACAATACTTGCTTTTCACTCAAGATCGTCCTGGGGATCAGGAAAATTCCATGTTTATTATCTTTTTCTGTGTCGATAATGTAAAACTGAAAATCATCCGTTATACTAAACGGCTCAGTTTTTCTGTCATCATTTCGTTTCCAGAGTGTCACAAAGTATCCGATTTTCCTGGGGGTGCTCCTCCCCTTCCGATATTTGACCTGAAACTGGTCAATTTGAAAGCTGCATCCACTATAATTGTGACACTCATCGTCTTTTACAATATTTTGTATTTCCATTTGATTGACTTCCATAAAGTCACGGAATGTTCGTGTCATGATTCGTATTAGGATGCCTGAGACAACCGGCTTTTAATGTCATCACCGCGGTTCAAGGCTTGATCGATTTGGACTAACAAACTTAAGGAACCAATGGTTATTGACGTAAATGGTTTTCACCTTTATTACCCTGCGGCCCTATCAATGCAGAACTCGGAACCTGAAGAAGCGACTTATTATTAAGGACCAAAAAAAACTCTCGACACACGTTCTTCCAATTTCGTTGTCTACCACTGGACAATAAAGTGGGGCATGATGTCGAGCCGAGTACCCCTCAAAGAGTAAAAGGGGCCGTATCAGTTCAAAACCAACATCAACCAAGCTATCGGTGCCGGTTCGCTAAGAGTGGTCTACTTCTGAGTGATAATATTCTTGACCAACGTCAATCCGAGTGGGTCAGAATGACGTAACGGCATATTGCCCCGTTAATCGATGAAAACAATGCCACTCCGGCTTATTGACCCATTTAATTAACTCAAACGGAGTCTATTATTACACGCCTCCCTACACAAGCATCGGAATCGCAGAACGGTTCGTCTGTATAGTGGCCCGGAATACGCATGTGGGCAAAATTATATCAAGTCCATCGGAAAAAACTTATATCAAGACGCAAAAGCCAAGGAAATTCCCCAGCTCTTGCAGCCTTTGATCCGATCAAGTTCAAACTTTTCTAGGTTCACTTCAAAGCACCCGAGACCTTATACAGTTGCTGATAGCCGCATGGATACATGCACAAACCTTACAGTGCAGGTTCTCTATCAGAACTCAAGCTTATAGTTCAGAACAGGCACTAAACCCGTATGGTATTGACGGCTGATCCCTTTTTTGTAATCATCATAATATACGTGGTAGAGATTGGCTCTGTCTGTTAGATTCTGTATATCGAGATTAATACTATGCGTAACCTTAGGCCGGTTGTATTTAAAGGAGGACGAAACATCCACCCGGAAGTACTGTGGCGTTGAGGATGTATTTACAAGACCTTCATAAGTTACCTGTTCTCCACTTCCAATCGATGATGCAAGGTCAATGGGGGAATATTTTCTTCCTCCGTTCCATACGAGTTTCACATTAAAACCTAACAAATTCCTCTTCCCTACCCCAACCCTATACTCTTTTCCTGCTACAAAATTTGTAACAAACTTTCCGTTGAATATGGTATTGTAGTCGAGCCCACTAGCGCCTTTGAATTTTGAGTCATATAGAGACGCCGTTGCAAGATAATAGAACCCGCCGTTCAACGATCGTTCCAACGTTGCCTCGATCCCATAGTTGGTGCCGGATCCTTCGTTGTTCAGGTCGCCGAAGTCTTGGTCATAAAGCGAATAGATATCTGTGAAATTGATTGCAGAAAAATTTTGTCCTTCATCGCTGGAAACGGGGACGTCATATAAATACTGGTAATATGTTTCGAATTTCACACGCGTTTTCTCGGTTAAATGGTTCTCATATCCTAAAACCACATGGAACGCCCGGGTCATATCAAGCGGATGACCCGCTCGCACCACCGATCCGTCCGGCTTCTCATCCGCCGCAAAGTATAATGCCAGGGGTTCTATCTTACTATGCAAACCGGTCCCAAAGCTCCAGGCAGCCTTTTCTGTTGGACTGTACCGAATACCCAGCCGCGGTTCGATGTTCCACTTTTTACTCAATGCAAAATAATTCGTGTGAACCCCTGAAGTCATTTCCATTTTCCGGGTTAGCTGACTCTTCCATTGCACGTAGGTTTCATAGTTTTGGGTACTGCCGTTTGCGTCCAGATAGGTACTCATTCTGCCGATAGAATGCTTATAAAAATCCGAATGAACATCGTATGCCAGGTTGGAAGCAATAACGCCAGCTCTTAAAGAATTTCGGCTATCTACCTTATAATTCAGCATCCCTGTATAATTTAAAGACAAATGCTTATAACTTCCACGGCTAAAAGGCGATGCCTGATAAGAAAGATCCAGTGAATCCATATTATCTACAACATCCCGGTATGTTGCGGAAAGATTATTCTTCAGGTATAATTTATTATTAAAAATTTTCAGGTGCTTTATCCCGGTGGTGCCGGAAGTGAACTTATAGCGGCTATTCATCTTATCATCAAGCACCTGCCACTTGGAAAAGTCTGTATCTGCATGATCGTCCTGTTTACTTATCCCGGTAATCCCATACCAGGAAATACTACCTGATTTAGATGGGAAATTCAAATTGAATGCGAGATCCTGATACTTCAGTACGCCCCCGTCACGAACTACCTGAAATCCGACCTTATCGAGAAGTGATAGCGTTGAATACCGGTAATTTACCAGATACGATGATTTTCCGTCCCTTCTAAACGGCCCTTCTGCAGACACTTCGGTGCCCAACACGCCTATACTGACAGCACTTTCTCTTTTTTCTGTATTGCCCTTTCTAAATTGAAGATCGAAAACTCCGGATAATGCGTTTCCATATTCGGCAGGAAAGGCGCCCGTTAGAAAATCTGAGGTGGCCAGCATGTTAGAGCTTATCATGCTGATGCCGCCACCGCTTCCACCTTCATCACCAAAGTGATTAGGTTGCATCATTTCGGCGCCTTCCAACCTCCATAGGACCCCCTTCGGGGAATTTCCCCGTACAATGATCTCGTTATTTGAATCCGAATCAAATGTTAAACCAGCAAAGTTCATAACCATTCTGGCCGGATCAAACACACTGGCTGCATACCGGCTCGCTTCCTGAACGGAGATTGTTCGGGTACTTACTGTCGCCATGTCATTTAATGGGCCGCTGGTTTTGTCAGTTATCACAACATCATTAAGCATAGTAGCACCATCTTCCATCGACACCGGGAGAACGAGTTCCTTTCCAGAATTTACAAGCATATCTGAAATTTGGTGTTTTTTATACCCCATATAGGTAAAAAGGAATGTGTGTCTGCCCAGGGGCACCTTTTGAAATCGAAACTCGCCATTCAAATTGGTGCTTGCATAAACTACAGGATCGACAGATATGATGGCAACGGTGACACCGGGTAAAGGAATTCTATTTTCCCTGTCCGTTACAGTACCGCGGACCGTCTGATATAATATTTCCCTGACTGGGGGAACCGAAACACGATGGTCTCCTTTGCCTTTTAAAATAATATGATCTCCGTTAACAGAAATCTCTAATCCGGTAGACGCGAATAACTCCTGACATACCTTGATGATGGGCATGGATGTTCGCTTGAAGGTGACTTTTTTTTCCAATGGAATAATCCGGCTGTCAAATGAAAATTTCAAGCCGCTCAAACGCTCCAGATCTTTCAATATTTCACTAAGTGATTTCTGCTGGTAATTAACAGAGACTTTGGTTTCCTGGCCAGTCTGGCCATACAGTTTAATGCAGAACCCTATTAAAATCAGGCATACAAGTACAATCTTTTTGCTTTTAGACATGTGAATAGTTTATAGAATAAATAATAGGAACATCTATTGGGTGCAATTCTGGCATTGGAATAAAAGCGGATAATTAATACCGCGTTTGATTTTCAGATTTCATTTACCTCAAATCGCACATCAATTTTTGTTCATCTTCTATAAGACACGAAACGACGCCGTTACCCTACCCGGAAATTTATTTTTTTTTACCGCAGTATCCAGACTTCCTCAAGAACGTAATCATCTTGGCACAGGAAACGTACCAACCTTCCGCTTCCTTAGCAACATTCAAACTGCCGAACATATAAAAACATTTCAACGGGCAGACTTCGGGCTATAAAAAGGTGAAACTCTGATGTTTTCGGAAAGCATGGCAGTGTATCTTGCTGGTTGAATTGGTGCCACCCTGTGGCAGCAATTAATTGCTCCACATGGAAATCCATTAATCCTTTAAACAATATGGAATCAACCCTAAGAGGCGTATTGGAAGTATTAAAACTTTCAGAGAAACTGAAGATGGAATTAAGACACAGCTGGCTTTCAAACGGCCGCCAGGAAAGTGTGGCAGAACACACCTGGCGTATGAGTCTCATGGCTGTTCTGATTGAACCCCATCTTGCACACACGATCGATATTGCTAAAACCTTGACGATGATCATAATTCATGATCTGGTGGAGGCGGAGGCTGGGGACATCCCTGCTTTTGACACCATGAACAACGGCGATTTAAGAGCTCTCAAAGCAAGAAACGAGAAGCAGGCGATTGCAAACATTCGTGATACGCTGGGAGGTGCTGCCGGCCAAAATTTGTTCGATCTGTGGCATGAGTTTGAAGAAAAACTAACTTACGAGGCACGGGTTGCAAATGCCCTGGATAAACTCGAAGTTCAGCTCCAGCATAACCATGCCGACATAGATACATGGCTTGAAATCGAGCATAAAATGCTTTTTATGATCGACAAGCATGTTGACTTTGACCCAACCCTGGAGGCGCTTAAAGATCTGATCGTTAAAGAAGGGGATGATAAGCTAAAGCGAGCGGGTATCCTCAGCTCCGTGGAAAACCCATAAGATAACCGGTGTAGCCTTTTGCCAACCATGAAAAGCAAACTTGTACTTACAGGTACTACAATGAACAGGCCAAAAGAAAAATCACTTCAAGAGCAGGTATATATTTTCTAACCACTCCCTTTACTATTTGAAATATTAAATGAAAAGTATTTGTGTGTACTGCGGTTCGAACTTTGACGGGGACCCCGGATTATTAGACGCCATAGAAACGTTTGCAGAAACAATGGTCAACCATCAGATGAACCTGGTATACGGCGGCGGCAAAGCCGGCGTTATGGGATTGATCGCCAATGCGGTATTAAGGCTGGGTGGTACTGTAACTGGGATAATTCCTTCATTCCTGATGGATAAAGAGATTGGCCATGACGCTCTTACCCAATTAATCGTTGTAGATACCATGCACGTGCGAAAGCAGCAATTGGTTGACCTTTCAGATGGTTTTGTAGTGCTGCCGGGTGGCCTCGGCACATTAGATGAAATGTTCGAAACACTCACCTGGCTTCACCTAGGTCTGCATAACAAGCCTGTCGGAGTATTGAATGTTGACGGATTTTACGATCTTCTGTTTGCCCAAATGGATCTGATGGTAAGCCGCAGGTTCCTCAGTCCAACAGGCCGGGGAGCAATTATCAATGAATCAGATCCGGCTGTACTTCTAGACAAAATGATCCGAGAGTTTTCTGCACCCGAGCGTGGTTTGGCTGCGTTAGTTCAATAAGCCGCATTTTTAAATTTTTTTTCCAATGCGATTCTATGAAACTCCTGAGTATCTAATGCTTCTCCGGATGGCTAAACATTTTCGATGTTCCGTGACCGCGGCAATCCGCACGACAACTCCCGTGCCGTCAGCCACTCTTGTGCTTGGCTCTGAACGCCGTGGTATGGGGATGCTCATCAGCCGAATCTCCTTTAAAAATGTGAATCACCGTCCATCCTCTTCCTTCGGGTAGTGCGAAAAAATGGCCCGATGGCAGCGCCACCATACGGGGCCGTGAACTAAGGAAGCAGGGCAAGAAACAACAGGAAGTTTTCGATCTGCGGGAAAAAGAAGTAAAAGCCGGCAAATTGATGATGCCTAAAGCACCTGCCGCTCTGTTTGTTTTTTCGGCAGACCTGGCAGATTATGACGCAAAGACCGGAGAAGTCAAAAACGGCTATTTACGATCCGTCGTTTATATACCTTATGCGACGGAGAAAACCACCGGATTACCGCTAAATCCTCAGGCGCCCGGAATGCCATGGATTATGCACCCCGGAACCCATGGAGCGCATATTATGATAAACCCCGATTGAACGGGAAGACAGCACTGAGGATCTTGAACCCGATAATCTTTATAAATTCCCGCTCAAAAGACTGATTCGTAATAAGTGGATGCCTTTAGGCCTGCTCCCTCCATATATCGTTATCCTGAAATTCGGCTTCGGGTCGGCGTAAAAATCAAAAAATCGATTTTTATAAATAAAATCTCTACATGCCAATCTTAATAAGAGGACGAGCATTAATGAAAACAATCCTATTCCAGGTAAAAGTTCTTCCTTGTTTGGTAGTATGTCAACGATATCGGCTGTAGGCAGAGTCCATAGGTTCACCCATCCTATTTACATGGCTGTTCTTTTCTTCTGTTGTTTATTCATACTTTATTTCATTTAAAGCAATCTTTAAGCTACCGTTCCGCCTGTTATTATATAGACCATGCTGAAAAGAAATAATGAATTTTTCATCCAAATCTTTACTACTAATTATTTGGGGGTTGAAAAAAGGGCCAGCCCTAAATACGTTAACTTTCCGGTCTTCGTCATATTCAGACACTGAAATTAGGAGACTATGAGACACTTCATCAGACTCGGGGAGGTGGGCACTTCCACTTCCATTGTTAACGATAAACAGGGAGAGTCGAAGCTTATCTCCATTTTTAATTTCCAACTTTTCAATCGAGGACAATAACTGATTCGTTTCGACATTGGTCAGTTGGGTAATTTCAATACTCTGTGCCCTAGCGCTGATAAAGCATAAAGAACATATTACAACAACGAGAGTTTTTGCTTTCACCTGTATATCCATATTAATCGCCATTTACAGAAAAATGAATGTGATCGGAATGTCCGGATACCGTCCAGGGTTGTCCATGCTTATGTTTGAAATATGGCCCAAAGTTTCTCTACGGTTGGGAACCGCATCAAGTGCTTCTTGTAACTTTCTTACTAACGAACTATTTGAGCCTAAAGCTTGGACGTACTGGTTATTTATTCTTGATATATCAATAGGCAACCCTTTGTAATGATTACTCGTGGAAGAATGTGAGCCATTGGTGGTAGCCTTTATATAGATTGAGCTAATGGTCACACTTTGGCTTGCAAAGTTTAACGCATTTTTCAACGCAGTTATAAGTTTCGGGCTTACCGGCTGGTTTGCTGAAACCCCATCACTGGCAGTGTTACCAAATTGAACTACTACCGAAGCGCCATTGTTTAAGGAGATTGACGACGGAATTTTCTCTCTTGGAGCCGAACTCATCGTATTGCTATCTCCATCCTCAAAACCGTCTCCAGAGTAATAATAGTCAGCCGGAAGACTAATACCGCCTCCGCCACCGCTGATGTTACCGTCTCCGTCACTTCCACCATCGTTGCCTGGTTCCAATGACAGGTCAGCGACCTGCTCCTATCTCCGCTACTAATTCTGTTTAAGACCCGGACAGCTCCTAAAAAGAATTAAGGTTCTGCAATAAATAAAAAATACTGCTTTTTTTAATAAAACAAAAAATATTTTACTGGTATAGCAGATCCCTTCGGACGAATGGCCCATAAGATGGAAGTTCAAGACGCTCCTGTATAGGTGTTTTTTTCCCGGTAAAGGTACTCGCGGAGAAGTCACAAGCTCCCGGCTAAATACTCTTAGCTTTACCTAAAGCACATTGTAACGTTCGAAAAGTATTGAGAGGGTTGGATTGCCGGACTTATTTGCATCTACCAGCTGTAAAATCGAGAATGGCGGCGTTAAACCACATACCGTGCCGATGGAACAACCGAAAGTGTTGTATCGTCAAATAGGAGTAAACAAGTGGAGAAACCGTCACAGACAGTTGCTGCAGATCCTGTATTCCTCTAATTTCCGCTATCTTTGCCGCTCATTTTTAATATCCTGATTTCGTGATTAATGTAAATAATATTTCCGTGACTTTTGGCGGAACTACGCTCTTTAGTGATGTAACCTTCCCCATTAACGAGAACGACAAAATAGCCCTGATGGGTAAGAACGGTGCGGGCAAGTCTACCATTCTGAAAATAATTGCGGGTGCTGCCAAACCTACGACCGGTAGTGTCACCGGGCCAAAAGATGCTGTGATCGCATACCTGCCGCAGCACTTGCTTACCCAAGACAACGTTACGGTATTCGAAGAAGCCTCAAAAGCTTTCCAGGAAGTACAGCAGATGCAAAAGGAACTGGATGAGGTGAATGAACAGCTCACCATCCGGACCGACTATGAAAGCGACGATTACATGAAGTTGATCGAGCGTGTATCGGAAATCAGTGAGAAACTTTATTCGGTCGAAGAGATCAATTACGATGCTGAGGTCGAAAAAGTGCTAAAGGGTCTCGGCTTTCAGCGCAGCGACTTCTCCCGTCAGACTTCTGAATTCTCGGGCGGCTGGCGGATGCGGATCGAACTGGCCAAGATCCTGCTAAAGAAACCCGACCTGATCCTGCTCGATGAGCCGACCAACCATATGGATATTGAAAGTATTCAGTGGCTGGAAGATTTCCTGGTAAACTCAGCGAAGGCAGTGATCGTCATTTCGCACGACCGTACCTTTGTCGACAACATAACCAATCGTACCATCGAGGTTACTATGGGCCGGATCTACGATTATAAAGCCAAGTACAGCCACTACCTGCAGCTGCGCGCCGAACGCCGGGTCCACCAGTTAAAAGCATATGAAGAGCAACAACGATTCATTGCAGACAATCAGGAATTCATCGATCGCTTCAGGGGCACCTATTCCAAGACCTTACAGGTACAGTCGCGCGTAAAAATGCTTGAGAAACTCGAGATCATCGAGATCGACGAGGTGGATACTTCGGCATTACGCTTGAAGTTCCCGCCGTCTCCGCGTTCAGGGCAGTACCCGGTGATCGTCGAGGAACTGACCAAGGCTTACGGCGACCACGTGGTTTTCGAGAAAGCTTCGATGGTGATCGAGCGGGGGGAGAAAGTGGCTTTCGTCGGTAAGAACGGTGAAGGTAAGTCTACAATGATCAAGGCCATCATGGGCGAGATCGACTTTGAGGGAAATCTAAAGATCGGGCACAATGCGAAGATCGGCTACTTTGCCCAAAACCAGGCTGCGTTGCTCGATGAGAATCTGACCGTATTTGAGACGATCGACCAGATCCCGTTAAGTGACGGAACCATCAAGATCAAGGACCTTCTCGGCGCCTTCATGTTCAGCGGCGATGATACCACCAAAAAAGTAAAAGTTCTGTCCGGTGGTGAGAAGACCCGCCTGGCGATGATCAAACTGTTGCTGGAGCCCGTCAACGTGCTGATCCTCGATGAGCCGACCAACCACCTGGACATGAAGACCAAGGACATTATCAAAGAAGCCCTGCAGGACTTCGATGGTACCCTTATCCTGGTATCCCACGACCGGGACTTCCTGGACGGCCTGGCTCAGAAAGTCTTTGAATTCGGGAATAAACGCGTTCGCGAACACTTTGAAGATATCAAGGGTTTCCTGGCCTACAAGAAAATGAGCAGTCTGAAGGAGATCGAACAAAATTAATCCCGGATATACAATGCAATACACCCCGCTGGGTGAAGTGGTTCAAGCTGAAAACCGGTATTTAACAAAAAAGGTCGTTTCCCTCTGGAAATGACCTTTTTTTCTTTATCACTTAGGAGTTTACCGTGTTGCTCGTTGCTGAGTGCGCAGAATAATACCGTCCATTTCCCTATGAACCCGCTCCACAAATTCTGGCGTCCATAAAGAGAAATGGTCCGCACCCGGGATTTCCTCGATCACAATGTCCGCGTTAATCGACTCTGCCTTTTTCCGGAACGCCATCAGAGACGCATTCAGATCAAAGTTGTCCGCCGATCCTGCAAACAGGTGGATCTTCCCCTTCAGGCCTTTCTCGAGCCGGGTCCAGTTTCTAAGCAGGTACTGACCCAGGTCATAGGGCTTCCACTGCTCGACGACCTTTTTGTCGATGACTCCGGTTGACCGGTCATACAGTAAACGCGGTTTACCATTCTTTGCGAGCAGACCATAGGCCGCTTCAAAGGACTGCATCTGACCTCCGTCCCCCTGGAAGAGCTCATCCTTTGCAAATGACCGATGCACACTCTGGTACTCGCCGTCCAGTTTATAAAACGGACGTTCCTGGCCGCTGCCGTCTACATAGTAGTTGCTGTCTTCGTAAAGGTTCACACCGGTGAAGTTGCTGAAATCAACCGGGTCTGGTGCAGTACCCCAGCTTCCGCCAAATGCTTTCGGGTAGTGAAACATCAACCAGGCGGTGGTGTATCCCCCGGTACTTTGTCCCATCAGAAAGGTTTGCTCAAAACTTGCCGATGCGCGGTACTGCCGGCGAACATGCGGCAGCAGTTCCTCTACCAGTGCGCGTCCCCATGGTCCGTTCACCCGGGAGTCAACGAAGCCATGAAGTCCGAATGGTGTCTGGGTCTCCGGGTTCAGGTAAACAAAGATCTTCGGCAGCCCCTGCGAAAAACCATACCTCTTGGCCGATCCCTGCCCCTGGGCATCATAGTGCGTCCCGCCCCATCCCGGAATCACATAGACGACAGGGAATACGCGGGTGCTGTCTTCCAGGTATGCCTGGGGCAACACAACCGCTGCTTTGATAAATACTGGTTTCTTATGGAATTTGCTCAGTAATGCAGATTTAAACCGCATGTCTTTGACCGTCGGCGTTTCACGAAATTGGCGTTCCTTGAATTCCGTATTGATGGTTACCACCGTTTCCCCCACACCGCCTTCTTTCACTTCAAGCAAGGCTTCCTGGCTGGAGTACAAATTGCCGGGGGCATGCCTGCTCCGCTCGTCGTTTTTAAGATCAAGGACTGCTGCCACCTTATAAAATCCCGGCGCAAGCTTGTTCATAGCCCGGATCGCATAATCCGCGTTCGAATCCACCAACGCAACCGCTGGATTATACCAGTCATGCACGTTAATGGCAAAGGAAGCCTGGGGTCCGGCCCCCGGCTGGCCAAACTGCTTGGTCGTATCGTTCAGGGTCTCGATAAACAACCGCCCGGTATAAGGGCCCTTGAATGCAGGATCCAGGCGAACCCGGATTCTGACCTGGGCATTCGTCGTAACACTAATCAGAATCAGGATGAGTCCCAGCCATGTCATTTTCATACTGACTTGGACGAGAATGATATGCGAAAGTTACATGGCAGGATATGCCCTCGCCTTCAGGGCTAAGTGCTTCCCTTTTTACGGTATTGCGCCGTGGTATCAAAAAAGGTACTTTTAAAATGGTCGATAAAGGATCTCGGGCAGTCAAATCCCATCCTGCTGGCTCCTTCACGACGATCAGGCAGCGATGGGCGAACAACTTTATGACAGGGTCTGCCGGACTGAGATGCCAGGCCTACTATCGTAGTCCGCCAACTGTTTTTCAGCAGCACTTGCTATATCCCATAGTTGCAGATTCCCTGCAAAGGCTAAAGGGAATGGTGGGCAAATAGAAAACGGCCCATAAAATGCCCCCAATCAGTGCCTGACTTTTTGGGGGCACTCTAAAATGGGCCGTAGGATATTACTGCGTTATGGAGAGTGTAAACTTCTTGTAGTTCTCACTGGGGGGAACCGCCTGATTTCCTTTAAGAACCAGCACCACCGTTTTTGTCCCGCCTGACAACGTTGAGGGAACGGCTTTGATCCTGATAAAACCATGGCTCGAGTTGGCCGGAATCGTTACCTTTCCGGCTGTTCCTTCAATAATGTACTGGTCGGCAGCAGCAGTACCGGAGGGATCGACTATGTAGTCAAGGACGATGTCCGAACCCTGCTGGGGGCCAACCAACTGTACCTTCGCAGAAAAAGTACCCGGCGCAGCGTCCGTACCCTTTTTAACCGTGGCTGTGGCCGGTGCGAACTCCACTACAGTGGGTCCGTCGTATATGATCCGATCCTCTTCGCAGGCCGCTAGGCCGACAAGTAAGAGGATGGCTATCCATGTAAACTTGAGATTCTTCATTTTTCAATTTTTCAGTTAATGTGTTTTCAATATCCCGGATTTTGTACAAGCTGCTTGTTGATATCCAGTTGTGCCTGTGGAATCGGTGCCAGCACCCGGTAGTCTGAGAAAGGCAGCGTAAATGATGAAGTGCTGTTCTCCTTCACGACGTCTGAGCCGGTTCTCATCAGATCAAACCAACGGTGACCCTCGAACGCCAGTTCGATCCTTCTTTCCTTCAGGATGATCTCCAGGAGCGCATCTCCGGTGGCCGTAGTTTCAGGAAGGCCGGCACGTACTCTTAGGCGATTGACATCCTCCTGGGCCAGATCATCATTACCCAGCCGGGCATATGCTTCGGCCCGGTTAAGGTACATCTCCGACATGCGCAGGATCCGGATATTATCGGCCCCGTATCCACCGCTGTAGCCGCCATATTTCTGGACCTGAAAAACGGGTTCTCCGGCCTTGACAATGGGTTTCAGGATGACATCCTTCCGAAGATCGCCATCCTCGAAGGTGGCCATGAAGTTGTTCTGCGGAACTACGTCCCCATAGCCGCTGCCGCTGACTTCCATGAATATACTTTGGATTGAATTTGAGGACAGACTTTCATTGATCTCATAATTCAGTTCAAAAAGCGATTCCGGGCTGACTTTCTGCGTAAAGATGGAAGCGTAACTTGCTGCTGTCGGGGTGTTCACGAAAGTGGCAAATCCTGAATTGATCGCATCTGTTGCATATCTGACAGTTTCATTCCAGTCGCCGTTATAAAGCGCTATTCTCGAAAGCAGTGCCTCTGCTGCAGCTTTTGATGCTACTGATTTACTTCTGGTATTCGTCAGTAATCCGGCAGCGTCCAAAACGTCCTTCTTAATCTGTGCATACACCTCCGTCACCTTTGCCCTTTCAGGATAGGTGACCTGGCTGGCTCCGGAAACACCTTTCAGCATCAACGGCACCCCGGCATCGAAGCCGTTCCGGATATGCTTTGGATTGTACCCATACTCATTCACGAGATTGAAGTACAATAAGCCGCGTAAGAATAAAGCCTCTCCTTTGATCTGAGCTTTCTCAGTAGTACTCCCGTCGGTTGTTGCATCAACATGATCCACCACGAGGTTCAGTTTGTTGATCATCTGGTAGGATATATCAAAATCATCGAAGTGCGCCCTGACTACGTTATTCGATTCGTTAACAAAACGATTGGAGTTGGAAACAGTAATGCGGGCGTTATCAGAGAGTACTTCAGACTGTACGATCAGATCGCGGCCATAATAACCGGTCGCCTGCATGTTATCATATACGTTTACCAGCAGTCCTTTAACGCCGGTAATACTGTTTAACGCGCCTTCCGCAGAAATTGCCTGCTTGGGCTCCGTATCGAGAATCTTGTCGCACGCTGTGAAACACAAGGAGCCCGCGGCTAAGAAAACTAATAATTTACTTTTCATACTGATCATATTTTAGAAGCCTACCTGAACACCGAAGGTTAAATTAGTGTACTGAGGCACAATCCCTGAATAGGTTGCTGTTGTGGTTGAAGATGAACCCTGGAATTCAGGATCCACACCGGAGAATCTGGTTAGGGTAAGCAGGTTGTAAGCTTGCCCGTAAACTTTTAAATTACGAAGACCTGCCTTTTTGATCATTGCTGACGGGAAGCTGTAAGCAAGACTCACCTCTTTTAGCCGGATATAGGACCCGTCTTCAATGAATCGGGAAGAAACAATAGAATAAGGTGCAATGTACGTGATCCCTCCGGCTTGTCCTCCGGTAGGTACTCCTGTGTTATAATACGGCTTGGGCGTGTCGGTCATATCTCCCGGCTTTTGCCATCTGCGAAGCTCACTGCGATCCTGGTTCCGGTCAATGGTACTACCCATCCGCCGCAGGAACTGGGCATCGGTGTTATTGATCTTATTGCCATACTGATACTGTACAAATGCGTTGAGGGAGATCCCTTTATAGCTGAACGTATTCGTTACGCCACCGAACCCTTTGGGTAGCTGGCTGCCCATAAACTGGCGGTCTGCAGCAACAGGGTTATAAGTAATGTTCCCGTTCTTATCATACCACATCGGATTCCCGTCGGCAGGATTCACACCGGCGTATTTGGCAACATTATAGGTTAACAGGGGCTGACCGACGAAATAAACGTTACTTAAACTTTGTAACCCATCATTCAGTTCCAGAAGCTCACTTCTGAGGAAAGTGGCATTAAACCGGGTCTCCCAGGAAAAATTTCTGGTTGAAATATTCGTGGTATTTAATTCTGCTTCCAAACCGCGGTTATCCAGTTTTCCAATGTTGGTGAGAATGCTGGGAAATCCACTGGTGATCGGCAGACTCCGATCCAGGAGCAGCTGGGTTGTCGTTTTGATGAAGCCGCCTATGCCCCCGCTGATTCTGTTGCGGAAAAAGGCAAAATCCAGACCCGCGTCAACGGTAGTAGCTTCTTCCCAGGTTAGATTGTCATTTCCAAGGGTGGGTGACAAACCCGGCTCGCCAGCATAGTCTCCGGCGCCTGTGTACAGCGATCTGGATACAAAATCACCAATTCGGGAGTTCCCGAGAATACCATAGCTTCCGCGCAGCTTCAGGTCGTCAATCCATGCAACAGAAGAAAGGAACCTTTCTTTTGAAATCCTCCATGCGGCAGACAATGCCGGGAAGGCGCCATACCTGTTATTTTCACCAAAGCGGGAAGAACCATCATATCGCAGCGTAGCCGATGCCAGGTACTTATCGTTGAAGGTATAGTCAGCACGGGTAAAATAACCGATCTGTTTATATCCGGTGTAAAAAGCATCTACAGAGCCGGGTACGGCGGCAGAACGCAGCGTTTTGAACTGAAAACTCGGAAAACCGGTGGCATCAGCGCTGTTACCTTCATTGGTTTCTGACTTGAAGCTCATTCCGGCGATGACACCCAGTTTGTGCTTTCCGAACAAATGATTGTAATTTAAAGTATGATCCGTGTTGAAGTCCCTTACAGAGGTATTGAACACCGCCGCATATCCCTTTACGCCGGCACCGTCATTTGATCTGGGATCCCAGTACTCATTCTCCTCAATATGCGTATAATCCAGAGAGAAAGAGGATCTGAAACGGAGGTCTTTCAGAATCTGGTAGTTTACGGCAATATTTCCCAGTGCCTTGATGGTATTTGCCGAAAGTATGTTGTAATCATTCTCCAGCAACACGTTTAGAGGATAAGCTCCCCTCAGGTCTGTGTTGTACGACCCGTCACTATTATAAATAGGGTTAACGGGAAGGGTCAGCATGGCCGTCCTGTTCGGGCTTACAAAGGCTGTACCGCCTGAAGTACCATTCTGTTTAAAGGAGGTCAGGTTTGCCCGGGTCTCCACACTGAACTTATTGCTCAGCTTATGATCCACGTTAATCCGGGCCGAACCGCGGTTAAAATCCTGGCTGATCACCTGCCCGGTTTGCGAGTTATATCCTCCGGACATATAAAATTTCGTTTTCTCGTCTCCACCTGAAAGGCTCAGGTCATAGTTCTGGGACATCCCTCTCCGGAACACAGCATCCTGCCAGTCGTAAAACGGTGCAGTTGCCGGATCGCCATAAGCTTCCAGCAGGGATTTTACAGCCGGCGTAGCGGCATCAAGACTGCCGAACCGGTTAACAACGGCCTCTCTGGATAGCGTGATAAATTCCGCACTGTTCAATACCGGCTGCTTTTTGATCACTTCAGAAAATCCGGTATACGCGCCGAAATTAAGCTGCGACTTCCCGGTGCGGCCTTTCTTGGTGGTGATCAGGACAACTCCATTGGCGGCCTGGGCCCCATAGATCGACGCTGCCGCGGCATCCTTCATGATATTGATTGACTCAATATCACTTGAGTTGATACCAGCCAGCGCATTTGACGTCGGAAAGTTACGGGACATGTCACCGGAAGCTACTTCAACTCCGTCGACAATGTATAACGGCTCACTGCCGGCGTTGATGGAATTGATTCCCCTGATGTTTACTTTCACTCCGGCTCCTGGCATGCCGCTGGAGGAAGTGACCTGAACCCCGGCGGCCTTTCCCTGGATCGCCTTATCAAAGCTCTGCACCGGCGTATTGGCAATGTCGTTGCCGGAAATAACAGCATTCGAACCCGTCAGTTCACGTTTCTGCTGAGTTTGTCCGAAGCCGGTCACCACCACCTCTGAGAGTTGTTTGGCATCGGGCTCCAGGCGAACATCCACCTTACTCCGGGCACCGACCGCTATATCGACCCCTTTGTAGCCGATATAGTTGAAGGTCAGCGTTTCTGCTCCGGGAGGAACAACTATCGAATAATTCCCATCGGTATTGGTACTTACCCCTGCACCTGTCCCTTTCACCCGGACAGATACTCCCGGCAGAGGCAGGCCGTCATCCGCGCCTACCACCTTACCAGAGACCGTTCTGCTTTGGCCCATAGCACACGTAGTGGCTATGACCATTAAGAAAGCTAGTAATTTTTGTTTCATTTAGTTTGTTTTGAAGATTATGGAGTAATATTAGAGAAGAACACCGCTTCAGAATGTGAAAATATCACCAAAACGGGATTTGAAACGCGGTGGAAGAGTAGCGACAGACGCCGCGAAAACACTGAGCGGCCTTACATACAAACTGGAGCCCGGAGGCGGCCCGGGCCGCTCACAATTGGCGTTCAGAACAAATGCCTGGAAATGTGCATCCGAGACGAATGCAGTCTCCCCATTCCTGAGACGGTCGACAGCGAAAACCGATGAATCTCTAAGCGTCAGGTGAAAGATCTGCAGATGAGGGCTGCCACAGCCCACCATTCGCAAAAAGCCTATTCCTTTGCTTCAAATAGCCATGATCCGGGACGGCGATATTCAGCAGTCCGCTGGGCACGCTCAGAACTCAAGCTTATAGTTAAAGGTCGGAACAAACCCGGTATGAAATCTTTGGCGGACCTCTTTCCTATCCTTATCAAAATACACGCCGTAGACATTTTGACGACCGGCAACGTTCTGAACGTCTATATAGAAACTGTGGGTAGCCTGAGATTTGTTTAACTTGAAGGACGTAGATACGTCGGTTCTGAAGTACTGTGGTGTACTTAGCATATTGACCTGATCTTCGATTTCAACTTGTTCCCCCCTGTCAATCGATAAGGCGAGATCGATAGGTGTATATTTTCGGCCACCGTTCCACACCATCTTCATATTAAAAGCGAAAACATTCTTTCCTGCGTACCCCACTTTGTATTCCTTTCCTGCAACTAAATTGGAAACAAAGTTTCCGTTATATATGGTATTGAACTCCCTTCCGCTCGCAGCCTTAAACCTGGAATCGTACAGTGACGTAGTTAGCAGGTAGTAAAATCCCCTTTGCAGTGACCGTTCAAGAGTCATTTCGAGACCATAATTTCTGCCTTTACCTGCATTGGTCATATTACCATACCGGTTGCTGTAAATCGAATATATATTCTCAAAGTTGATCGCAGAAAAATTCGAGTTCGGATCATTCACCACAGGCACATCGTACAGATGCTGGTAATAGCCTTCTAATTTCAAGCCAAGGTCCTCATTGAACTGGTACTCGTAGCCCAGGACGGCGTGCAGTGCCTTGGTAAGTTCCAGGTGACGATCAGATATACTTTGTCCCCCACCGGCCGGTTCTTTAGTGACATAGTAGAACGCCAATGGCTCGACTCTGCTGTGCAGGCCGGCGCCAAAGCTCCAGACAGATCTTTCGGAAGCCTGATAAGTCGAACCCACCCGGGGTTCCGCCGTCCAGCTGTCACTCAATGCAAAGTAGGTGCTATGCATACCTGTATTAACATGCCATTTCTCTGTCAATTGCTTTTTCCATTGAATGTAAGCCTGAAACTTCCCGGTATTACCTGTCGCTTCCAGATACCGGCTGAGTTTGCCCCTGGAAAAATCATAGTGGTCCGAGTTTAAGTTAAATGACAAAATACTTGCTATTACCCCGGTCCGAACCGTATTTGTCGAATTCACTTTATAGTTCAACAGACCGGTATAGCTATAACTACTGTTTATAAACCGGTTGCGTCCGACAATGGATGGAACATAATTGTTATCTAAAGTGTCGGTATCATCAGTAATCCTGCTGTAGGAAGCTGACAGGATATTCCTGGTATACAGCCTGTCACTGATAATCTTAAAATGTTTCAACCCTGATGATCCTGACGTGTATTTAAATATCCCGTCAACTTTGTCGGATATACCCGTCCACCTGGTAAAATCCCGTTCGGCTTCCTCCAGCTGACTGCCGAGCCCACCTATGCCAAAAAGGGAAATAACGCCTGCTTTTGAAGGAAAGTTGAGATTAAACGCCATATCCTGATAAACGGGAACCCCACCCTCCGCAACAGGATTAAGGCCGATTTTATTTAATAGATCAAGGGTAGAATATCTGTAGTTTGCCAGATAGGACGCCTTACCTCCTTTTTTGAACGGACCTTCAGTGGAAACCTCAGTACCCAGTATTCCTATGGTTACAGCACTTTCCTGCTTCTCCGTATTGCCTTTCCTGAGCTGGAGATCAAATACCCCCGATAAGGCATTACCATACTCAGCAGGGAATGCTCCGGTCAGAAAGTCAGAATTAGCCAGCATATTTGAACTGATCATGCTGATGCCCCCACCGGAGCTTCCCTCTGCACCAAAATGGTTCGGGTTAATAATCTCTGCTCCTTCCAGGCGCCATAATATCCCCTTGGGTGAGTTCCCGCGAACTACAATGTCATTATCGAGGTCCGAATCGGAAGAGACACCCGCAAAATTGAGCGCCATACGGGCCGGATCGAACAGACTTACAGGATAGCGACTGGTTTCTTCAACAGAGAAGGACCGGGCGCTTACCGTTGCCATCTGGTTTAATGCTTTCCGGTTGTTGCTTTTATCAGTGATGACCACACCGTTTAACATCGTCGAAGCCTCCTGTAACGATACATTCAACACCATTTCTTTTCCTGATCCAATGAGAATGCCGCTAACATCGGCTTTCTGATACCCCATACAGGTAAAGACAAGACTATGGCGCCCGACAGGAACTTTGGGAAACCGGAATTCGCCGTTCGGGTTAGTACTTGTGTAGAGGATGGGATTTCCTGAAATCAAAGCCACGGTAACGCCGGGCAGAGGGATCCTGCTGTTCATGTCTGTAACTACTCCCCGAACTGTTTGATGGGCGGAACCAGGCGCCGCGACGCCGGCACTGCTCCTATCCTTCACGATAATCCGATCTCCGTTTACAACAGCTACCAGCCCGATCGGCGCGAAAAGATCCTGCAATATCTCAGCAACAGGCATTGACGTCCTTTTGAATGTCACTTTTTCATCCCGTGAAACCATTACGCTTTCAAAAGAAAATATGACACTGGTCGCCTCCTGCAGCTTATCAAGAATTTCATGCAACGGTCTCTGCTGATAATCAACGGAGATCCGTCCTTTTAAATCCGGCTGAGCGGATAATTTAGCCCCAAACCCTAAAAAAGTCAATGTTACAAGGAGCAATTTCTGGTTCTTTTTTAGCATAGTAAATGTGATCGTATTTTTATTGCTGCCAACTGGCAGATGCCTAGTAAAAAATCAAGGACGAGAAGTCAAAAGCGCAGGCGCAGTGTCATTCACTGTCAGTCATTCGGCGTTTCATTGCTGAAATAATTCGTCAATATGTCATCTGATAACCTAAAAAAACGCGCGGCAAAGCCGGCGTCACTATTATTCAGGCTTGGTGAAGTTTTGCAGTACCTCAGGCATAATTACCAACCGTGACAACACCGGTCCCTGGTTTGGCAATACTTTTCTTTGAAAAAAAGCCTCTAAGCCTCTGCCTGAGAAAGCCGGTGGTCGTAATAAGCACCTGTCATGCACGATCAGAAAAAACCTGTTGCTTACTCAGGTTATTGTTAAGCAGCTTTCGCGCGCGATTCAGCCTTACTTTGACTGTCCCTTCCGAAATCTTTAGCTGGTCCTGAATTTCATTATAGGACAATTGCTGGAAATAAAACATTTCAATGATCTTCTTATAATCATTTCCCAACAAGTCGACGGCATTTAATAAATGTGCTTTTCTGATCTTAGAGTCCACTTTATTATCTAAGGCATGGTCAACTAAGAATTTTTCGGAAAACATGGAGTCAATATCAACGAGTTCAGCGCGCCTGCTCTCTCTGAAGAAGTCCACAAAATTCCGATAGGCTATTGAAAAAAGATAGGACCCCAATCGGGTTTTGCTGATATGCTGATAGCGGTTGATACTGTTTAAAAACTTAATAAACGTTTCAGATGTCAGATCTTCCGCAACTGAGTGCCGACAGGTTTTTTTTACCAGAAAGGAGTATATTGAATTATAGTAGGTATTATATATGACATTAAAGTTGGTATACTCTCCGGTTCTAACATTATCTACAGCTAACTGAATAGCATCCTCATTACTTCCCCGATTCTTCATCGAACTATATCATTAAATATTCTCTGATCATAAATTTCCGGGACAGTTCAAAAATTCATCCCGGGCTACCCAGCTTATATGCTTTGGAAAAAATAAAATGGAATAGATGCTACAAGAATCTCTTTTTTGATCGCCAATACAAATAAAAGGCTGCCGACTGACGGTTTTAGCGGGATAAATGCCGGAAATTACGGACCGAAAATCTCCAAAAATTCCAGTCTGCCAAGAGCCCGCCCCGCTAAAAGAATTCCGGAACGCTGGAAGCAGAGCGGTACAGGGTTTCAAGAAGGTAGCCAAGGTCATTTATCGGCGATCTCTTATTGTATACCCAAGCATTCAACTGAGTTATTTCATGCTTAATATTTAGCGTATCACCATCCGTGTAGAGTACAAAGGGGATTTTCTTGAAGTCGTTACGACAGCGTAGACTGCGCAGGAACATTAAACCACATATCTCAGGCATTTCATAATCAGAGATAATAATATCCGGCACGAAATAATCCAGACGGTCAAAAGCATCGGAAACTGAAAATGCTGTATGGCACAAATAGTGACGTTCCTTCAGAAACTGAGTGACAATTCTTTGGAAAAAAGGATCGTCATCGACATACAGGACGGACCTTTTCATTGCTTTCATAACGCCTCATTTCCCGCAAGTAACCATTATTCTGATCGCAGGAAAAAAGATTGTTACCGATTAGCATGTTTTTCAGGTTCAATCCTCGCATTTAAAGATTGAGTGCAGAACAAAACTACTCGCTACAAACGCCATCAACTTCCGGTCCGGAACCGTGATTTACACTTTTCAAGCGTGGTCTTAAGATCATCAAAGGTAATAGGCTTTAACAGAAAGTCTCCTGCGGCCTGCTGATCGGCATTGGGAGAATACTCATCAAAGGCGGTGGTAAAAATAACATGTGCGGTAAAGTGCTTCCGTTCCAGAATACTAAAACTCAGGCCGTCTTCCAGGTGGATATCCATGAAAATCAGGTCAGGTTGCGGGTTCAGGCTGAACCACTTTACAGCAGAGCGTACCGATGCCAGCCGGGCAACAACTTCAATCTCGTCTGAATAACGATATAGTAGAGATTCCAGTTTTTTTACCGCAAGACTTTCGTCCTCGATAATGACTACTTTCAGCATTGCAATAAGGTTAATTGATCAGGGGGATAACCGCAATATACTGTCCGTTTTCCGCCTTAAATTCCGGCACCCGGTCAGTCAGCAGGGCATACCGGCTCACAATATTCTTCAGCCCTAAACCGGTGGACGGCATCCTGTTAATCCGAAGTTGCAAATTATTTCTGACTATTAAGTATCCCGGTTCATGGTCATGGATGTCAATAACGAGCGGTTCATCTGCAGACACGATATTATGTTTGACTGCATTCTCGATAAGCAGCTGAAGAGTCAAAGGCGCCACCAGTTGGTCCATTGAACCCTGGTAGACATTCACATTGACCTGCAGCTTATTCTCAAAGCGTATCTTCAGTAAGAAAACGAATGAATGAATAAAGTCAATCTCAACCTTTAAGGGTACCAGCTCCTTTCCTTTCTGTTCAAGGAGGTACCTGTACGAGCGGGCAAGCTGGTCGATGAACTGCTCGGAAAGGTCAGCATCAATATGGACAAGTGAACTGAGGACATTCAGGCTGTTGAAAAGAAAATGAGGATTCAACTGGTTACGAAGGCTTTCAAACTGTGCCTGTGCCACTCCCTTCTCAATCCGCTCGCGTTCCGAATTGGTCCTGTCCGTTATGTCTCTGCAGCTCCAGATCCGTCCGGCAACTTTCCCGTCGAGGACCTGGGCAGCTGATAAGATTTCCAGCACCGTATTATTGATAAGCCTCACTTCCAGACTGATCCTGGCAGCAGGATCATTCCTTACGTGTTCGATAACATCATCGATCACTGTACTATCCCGAACCAGCCTGATCGCATGTGCAATAACAGAAAACACGTTGACACCCACCGGATTGTCCTTCAGCTGCCATATCCGCATCAGGTTGTCGTTACAGTATATGACCTCTCCATTTTTATTCGCCAGGAGGATGCCGTCTGAAGTCGACTCGATAATGACACTATTGATCGACAGTGACTCTTTGACCGACTGTTCGGTTTCAAATCTTTTTAAGGAAGAGGTGACCACCTCGGTGCAGATATTCAGCACCAGCAGATCGTCATCATCCCAGTGCTTAGGTTCAAATAGAGAATCAAAACCGATGAACCCGATCACCTTGCCGTTTACCTTCATTGGCATCAGAAGGATAGATACCGTACCGTCTGCTTCGAACATTTCGCGCTCGCGTGCGGCTTCCCTCGGCATGTCTTCCAGCCGTTCAAACCTGATGATCCGATCTTTGTTAAACTCCTTCAGCATCCATGCCGCATCTTCCGCGGAAAAACCCGTTTCATAATACAGGGAAGGGACCTTTTCACCTTCCGCACTTCGCCATTCATGAAGGCAAACCCACATCTGCCCCACCTCATCGAGCCTATAGGCGTAGGCACGCTCCACTTCTGCAAACCGTCCGATCCGGTCCAGCATCTCCTTGAGTGCATCGGGATAACTGACAGCCAGAAAGCTTTTAGAAATATCAGTCAAAAGCCGGTACAATTCAGTCTGACGGACAATATATTTTTCAAAATAATGCCGTCCAGAAATTTCGCGGAGGGTAGCGATATATCCGTTCACTAGCGGTATATCAAGGCCGTTGGAGATTTTAGCTTCAAAATGCCTCACCATCCCGTTTTTCGCTACGACCCGATATCGCGAATACAAATAATTCTCCGGGTTGCTGATAAACCTTCGGAATTCATTCCTGACCCGCTCACGGTCGTCCGGATGCACAATATCCAGGAAGCCGAGAGTTTTCATTTCCGCAGCAGTATACCCGGTATGGATCAAAATTCCGGAACTGTGATACAGAATTTTTTCATCAGCGCTGATTACGCTGATCATATCTTCGATATTGTTGATCAGCTGTTCAAAATAATTCCCGAACTGGTTGGCCCTTTCATCCGCCTGCTTCTCTTTAAACGCCCGGATGAACAAGACAACATTATAGCCGGTGACCATCAGACTGAATAACAAAAATGAAATAAACGAACTGATACCAATGTCATAAGCCGTTCTCGCCGGCCCGCCGGACACGAAATTCAACATTTCTATCGTAATCCGATCGACCAGAGAACAATACAGATATCCGGGAATGAGGTAGAACAGGATACGCCTTCCGGGATGGGTGAACCATGAGAAATATCCCTCGGACTGCCTGCTTATGAACACCGCTCCCTGAGAGATCAGGATCATGAGCAGAAAGTTGGCCAGGAAATTCTGGAACAAGTAACCGTAATCAGCATTTGTGGTCAGGATAAGGATAAGCGAAAATCCTCCGCTGAATACGGCCGATACCAGGACCTGCCACTTAAAAGGAAAAATGGGCGTGTTATATTCCGGACGTGAATTTTCTGATATACGCATAGTTGCCGCTCGTGAGCATGAATGTTCAGGGGATCAAAAATACTAGAGTTTCTTGCCGAAATGTACCAGCCCGGCAAAAATCGGTGCAGCGTTGAAGGTTTATTAATCAGCCTGTTCATTCAAAGGCAAAAAACTACCCAAATGAAAACCTGTTGTTACCGGTGGCTCGTCTGTTGGTTGCTGATGACCACCATACCTAAAAAGATCACTTCAGGGCAGCATAAAACCATTCCTGAGCGATAAATGGCAGGAATGGACAAAATCCGGTAGTAACAAAAACCCTATATTCGCAGCGCTAAATTTTATCGCTCATAATGAGAGTATTAATTGTGGAAGACGAGTCCCTTGCTGTAACAAGAATCAAGGGCCTTCTAGAGAAATATGGAAACAGAACCGAGATTGTTGGGGAACTGCACTCGGTTAAAAGTGTGGTAAACTGGTTTAAAGAAAACCCTGCTCCCGATGTAATCCTTATGGATATTCATCTGGAAGACGGCCTTAGTTTCCAGTCTTTTGAGGAAGTACAAATCGATACGCCCATAATTTTCACAACTGCATATGACGAATATCTGATCAACGCATTCCGGTATAACAGCGTCGATTATCTCCTGAAACCCGTCGAATTCAGCGCGCTGTCTGCAGCATTGGATAAATTACAGAAATTCCATCTCCAGCCGGCCCTGGGACTGGCCGAAGTCTGCCGGCTCCTTCGAAACAGCATGAACGGCCAGGAGGTCTATAAAGAACGGTTTCTGATCAGCTATGCCAACAAAATAAAGAGTATCAATGTGAAGGACATTGCATATTTCTATTACGAGGACCGCATCACCTTCCTGGTGAGTCACGATAACGAGAGGTATACTGTGGATTACAGTCTCGAAAGACTGTCGTCGATACTGAATCCGAAGCTATTCTTCCGGATAAACAGGCAGTTCATGGTGAACATCAACTGTATTGCACAAATTAAAAAATATTCGACGACACGACTTAAGCTGGCTATAAATCCGGAACCGGATGTTGACGTATTCGTCAGTATCGACAAATATGGTAAGTTCAAGGAATGGCTTGACACCTGATATTCATCGTTTCCGCCCTGTCTCTTTACAGACTCCCGAATAGCTTTAGCTTCACAGTACTATTCACATTCAATTGCTGTATCCGGATCGGAAGCCTGCCCTGCCATCACTCAGGTCGCACGATCCCTGGATGAGAACTAATGATTCGAAGAAGCTGGCTCGCGCGTCAAAAAGTCGAGGTGCCGATATTGTAGACATTCTCTCTTTTTAAGAAGTTTATTTTAAAATGAATTTCAAAGGTCCCACCTAACCCTTCTCCGTTTACATTCTGACTGGTATAATATCCATTGATCTGATACCTGTCGTACTTAAAGCCCAGGCCCAATGAAGAACTTCCACTGCTGTGGAGAAGTGCCGTTACCGAGAATTGATCCTCCAGTACCGCCGCATTCGCTCCCAGGCTGACGATATTCTCAACGCCGTTGGATGCCAGGTAGCTCAGCTTAGGCTCTATGGTCAGTGTCTCCGGATTTTTTCCGAACTTATAAGACATCGCCAGATAGGCCGTAGAGAACTGAACAGAATTTGTGGAATCTTTCTTGAAGAAGGTTTTCAGGTTCGGAACTGTGGCCTCCAGATTTAAGTTTGAAACAGAATATCCGATCCCAAAATCGCCGTCAAGATAAATTTTCCGGGCATTCAGCTCCAATGGCCGGGGGTCGTTCACTTCGCCAATAACGCCTGAACTTTCAAACCGGTCCTTCATCAAACCCAGAGAAAGCCCGAAGTGCATTTGCTGACCTGCAGAAGCAAGTGGCAAATGATAGGCGTAAGTCCCGGAAATAGCATTTCGCCCAATGTGACCGGCTTTATCGGTCTGAATTTTCAGGCCAATGCCTACCTTGTTGAATCGATAATCAGCCGTCAGACTGCTGTTGACCGGTGATTCGGGAATTACGCGCCATTGATTTCTGAGGTTCAGATTCAGGTTCAGCCCTTCTGAAATACCGGCAAATGCAGGATTAAGGATATAGCGATTCTGATAATATGCACTGGATAACGGAGTCTGCTGAGCCCGCAATGAAACACTGCAAAACAAAAGTGCAATCCAGATCAAACTGGACCTAAGCGGCCGGATTCCCCGTACACTTGTCTGAAAATTGAAATTGAAAAAGTTCATCTTACACATCCCGATAAAATCCTATTGAGGCTTACATCACGCCTTAAAAATTCCCGCCACGACTCAACAGGCATATTTCACTATCCCTTTCTTACAATGCTTATGAAGCCGGTCCGTCTTTTACCAGGACCGTAGTCAAGAATATAATAGTAGGTATCTTCAGCCAGCAGACGTCCGTTAACTGTACCATCCCACGTATTCTTATACCCCGTTTCCTGATATAAAATCCGTCCGGTCCGGTCGAAGATCCTCAGCACATTATTCGGATACTTTTCAATATTCTCAATGACCCAAAAGTCATTGATACCGTCGTTATCCGGTGAAAGAATCGTATTGGCTACAAGTCCCTTCGCTAATTCAGGCGTCTCCCCTGCAGTAACCGCGGTCAGGGAAAGCAGCTCCGGAATATTCACCAGGTGGTGACTTACTGTTCGGTTGATCGGATCGACGGCGCTGCCTTCCAGTAGTGTGAACTGTACGCCGTCTAAACTGCTGCCCGCGGAATGTGCCAGGCCGAGCTCTGCCGGGTCGTTTCCTATAAGCTCATCGTCCGCATAATGGAGCCCGATGCTGCCGGTGAACGAGAGCGGCCGGGAAAAGCCGTAGATCCGCCGGATACCGTTCACCTGCGGCCAGCTGATGGCCAGCGAGTGTTTCGTCAACGCAGTATTAGTCATCTTCATATCCTTCGAGGGCACCATCCACAGACCATCGGCTGTAAAGACTGTTCCGCTGACAATATGGATACCCTCAGTTCCGGTGATCAACTGCCCGCTTGAGGTAAAATAAGCAGTCATCAACATCACAGTAAGCATGCTCCTGCGGAGTTTCAGCCTGCCTGTCGACCGAATACGGTTGGTCCTTTTTTTCATTATTTCTCCTGACTATTCAGCTTCTTCAGAATGTTGTCTATTTGCATCTCCTGCTTTGCGGCCCGATCTTTAAGATCATCGATATCCTTCTGCTGGTCGGCAATTTTTACCTGCAGCTCTTTGATACCCTGAATCAGAATACCGGTCAGCTGGGTGTAATCAACCTTAAAATACCCGTCGTTCCCTTTGGTCACCAAACTTGGATATACTTTCAGAAGCTCCTGAGCGATCACGCCGATCTTCGGCCCTTTCGCATATTTCTTCTGATCGATATATTCGAATCTTACCCCCCTCATTTCGTTGATCGACTCAAGGACATGGCTAAGGGTTTCTATGTTCGTCTTTAATCTTCTGTCCGAAGGGGTCATCAGGTTATTATTAACCGTTACGTCCTGACCGAAGTAAGCATTGCCGTCAATATCGAAGGTCAGACCTTCCCCGGCGTCCCCATCATTACTTATCGAATACGTGCCGATCTTCAGATTGGCGGAAGCCGTATGACTCCCCAGATTATCTCCCACCGGAACCCACGCACTGCCATCATACACGTACAATTTCTTTTCAGTAGTATTATAAAAGACATCCCCGGCCTGAGCGCCCGTGGTCGGCGGATTTGAGGAGCCGCCCGGAGCAGAGCCGCCGCTTATTGCTACCCAGGCGCTGCCGTTATATACATATAGCTGCTTTTCGGCGGTGTTATAAAACACATCACCTTCCCTGGCGCCCGATGCAGGATTACTCGGGCCTGTCGGCGTTGAACCTCCGCCTACCGGAAGCCAGGCCGTGCCATCATATACGTACAATTTCTTTTCAGTGGTGTTATAAAAGACGTCCCCGACTTTGGCGCTTGCTGGAGGCGGGTTATCAGGACCCGTCGGAGCAGATCCGTCGCCTACCGGAACCCACGCACTGCCATCATATACATATAACCGCTTTTCCGCGGTGTTATAGAAAACATCACCGGCCTGAGCGCCAGTTGTCGGTGGATTCGCCGGACCGTTAGGGGAAGAGCCGCCGCTTATCACTACCCAGGCACTGCCATCATACACGTACAGTTTCTTCTCGGTAGTATTGTAGAAGACGTCCCCGACTCTGGCATCTGCAGCCGGAGGGTTATCCGGGCCCGTCGGGGCAGATGCGTCGCCTACAGGAACCCACGCGCTGCCGTCATACACGTACAATTTCTTTTCGGTGGTATTATAAAAGACGTCGCCGGCCTGAGCGCCCGTGGTTGGCGGATTCGAGGGACCGCCTGGTGAAGTGCTGCTGCTTATCGCCACCCACGCGCTTCCGTTGTATACATACAACTGCTTTTCGGTGGTGTTATAGAACACGTCACCTTCCATAGCGCCCGAAGCCGGATTACTCGGACCGGTTGGCGTTGAACCTCCGCCTACCGGGACCCAGTCACTGCCATCATAGACATACATTTTCTTCTCAGTGGTATTATAAAAGACGTCCCCGGCTTTGGCGCCTGCAGCAGGCGGGTTATCAGGGCCCGTCGGGGCAGACCCGTCGCCTACCGGAACCCACGCACTGCCGTCATACACGTACAGTTTCTTCTCCGTGGTATTATAAAAGACATCACCTGTCTGCGCGCCCGTGGTCGGCGGATTCGAGGGACCGCCCGGTGAAGAGCTGCCGCTTATCGCCACCCACGCGCTTCCGTTGTATACATACAACTGCTTTTCGGCGGTGTTATAGAACACGTCACCTTCCATAGCGCCCGACGTGGGATTACTCGGACCGGTTGGCGTTGAACCTCCGCCTACCGGAACCCAGGTACTCCCATCATACACGTAAAGCTTCTTTTCGGCGGTATTATAAAAGACATCACCGGTCTGAGCGCCTGTCGTCGGGGGATTTGAAGGGCCGGCCGGAGCCGCTCCTGCGCTTATCGCTACCCAGGCGCTGCCATTGTATACGTATAACTGCTTCTCTGTGGTGTTATAAAAAACATCGCCTTCTACCGGCAAATTATCCGTTGGTACCCATACCGTCCCATTCCAGAGATATAAGCGGTTATCGGTAGTATGATAAAAAAGATCGCCGGCTGAAGGTGATGCTGGATAAGAACTACCACGGCTGATACCGGCAGCAGCCCCGCCGATCACCAGCTCCACCCAATTGCTGTTGGCCGTTCCGCCTTTCAGCACCCAGAACTTACTATCATTTTCAGTAAAGAAAATGAAGCTTTCTGTATCCCTGAGATTTACGGGGTAAGCATCCCGGCTTGCCATATCAGCGCCCGATTTGAAACCTCCTTTCAGGTACTGGTTATAATAAGCCGGATAGGATCCCAACGGCACAACACCTCCCTGCGGGCCAATCGCAACCTGCCCCAATGCCTGAAAAAAGGTGAATGACAGAATAAGAGCAAAATATATCTTTTTCATTACTGGAAATCTAGGTCTGAAGATGACGCTCCGGAGTTATCCACCGGATTGTTCCCAACTACGAGGTAATAACTGCTTGTATGACCCTGGGCATTTGTAAACGTGCTCTGGGTGATCGTAAAGGCACCTGTTGAGGAGAAACCGTTCACCTTAATAGCTGTAAGTGCCCCGAGCGCCGCCGGATACCTGAAACAGATGTACTTCGGAGTTGACGGGTTGACCAGTGTGGTCTTCAGTGTGCGTGAGCCGGACTGATCCTTAGTCAATGCCTGAACTTCGGCATCCGTCGGATTCATAGATGACACAAAACCATAGTACCTCGAGGCCAGCGGCGTATAGGTGATCGAAGCGGTTGCCGTACCGGCAGCAATACGTCCGGTCGGATCAGGGTCACCAAGATTGTTGTTCTTGACCGCCCCTTCGGCGTAGTCGACCTTCACACTGTAGGTAACCGGACCGCTTAAGTTGGAGATTACATCAGAACTTCCCGCCAGCAGAACCCCGTTCTTAAAATATTGTCTTGCAGTCTCCGCTCCCCCATCTTTCTGGCTGAAGGTCGAGCTTAGGTTGATGGTACCCAGATTCTGTCCGAACTCGAAATTACCAGGCGCCGGTGCACCGCTAATGGTAGCCGTCGGTGCGGCATATCCGGGGGACACAGCCATTTGGGAACCTTCCAGCAACAGCTGGACGGCTGTTTTACCGGCAGCTGGTACGGTCTGCCCGTCTGTCCATTTCAAGAAGTTAGGCACTCCCTTCACCACAAAATCCGATTCAAACGTTTCCCCGGCACCGCCTGCAAAGGCACTCCTGTCAACCAGCATGGGTTTACCATCCGCATCGGTGGCATACACCTTATTCGCATCTGCAGTGCCAGCCGTACCGAATTTATCCAAGGTAACGCTCGATGCCTTTATTTTTGAAGCGTCTATCGCCTCATTCGCAATGGTTGCCACCCCGGCATTGGTAATGGTAATATCTCCGGAAACGGACTGTGCAGTAGCCTGGTTCGTCGCATTTCCGATCAGCACTTTACCGTCTTCGAGGGTTAACGAGGATGGATCAGCAAACTTTCCGTCTACATATTTTTTGGTGGCAGCGTCCTGATCGGCCGCAGGATCAGCGACGTTCGAAATTTTGAAGTTATTCGTTCCGTCCCCGATCAGAATATCTTCGGTTGCCTTTCCAAAGCCACTGAGCGGAATCGTATTCTTCGGCGTTGATACCGCCTTACCTGACCCGTTTCCCACCAGAAGATCCCCCGCGGTGAGACTGATATTGTTCGGATCGATCGTTTTGTTGTCGACGTAATTCTTGGTGGCTGCGTCCTGTCCGACAGTCGGTTCGGCGAGGTTCGTGACCTTGAAATTATTCGTCCCGTCCCCCATGGCAATATCAGCTCCCGCCTTGCCGAAGCCGCTTAACGGGATCGTGTTTTTTGCCGCCGGCACAGCACGTCCGTCGGCTCCGCCGACGAAGAACTGTCCCTCTGGTAATACATTATCCATAACCGGCACCCAGCCGGTACCGTCAAACACGTAGAACCGTTTCTCTGTAGTATGGTAGTAGGTATCACCCGCTTTTTCATTTCCGGTCGCAGGAAGTGTATCGCCATTCGGCACACCGGTCGTTTTCAGGTCCACATACTTCTTGGTGGCAGCGTCCTGGTCTGCAGCAGGATCGGAAAGATTGGTGATCTTAAAATTAGTCGTTCCGTCTCCCATCGCCACATCTGCGGCGGCCTTGTCAAAGCCGCTTAATGGAATGGTGTTTTTGAGCGTCGGGGTCGCCTTACCGTTCGCATCGCCCACCAGGAATTGCCCCTGTGGCAACAAGTTGTCAGCAACCGGAATCCATTGTGCGCCATCGTAAACGTAGAACCGTTTCTCTGTAGTATGGTAGTAGGTATCACCCGCTTTTTCATTTCCGGTCGCAGGAAGTGTATCGCCATTCGGCACACCGGTCGTTTTCAGGTCCACATACTTCTTGGTGGCAGCGTCCTGGTCTGCAGCAGGATCGGAAAGATTGGTGATCTTAAAATTAGTCGTTCCGTCTCCCATGGCTATGTCAGCCGCCGCTTTATCGAAACCACTGAGCGGAATCGTGTTCTTGCTGACGCCGACCGCTATGCCCTTGTCATCACCGATATAGAACTGGCCTTCAGCAAGGACATTATCCAAAGGCACCCAGTCGGTACCGTTGTACAGGTAAAGCCTGTTTTCTGTGGTATGATAAAAGGTATCCCCGGGTTTGGAGCTACCTGATCCTGGTAAGGCACTCCCGGGTATAGAACCGCTCCCGATGTTGACCCAATTGCTATTGGCATCATACATATAGAACCTATTCTCACCCTGGACAAAAAAAATGTCGCCAAACTTATTGGCTGACGGCAAAGCGCTTACTTCGTCGATCTCAATCCATGTCGCCCCGTCATGATAAAAATATTTCTGTAGGGTAAAAACGTATATTATTTCACCTTCGGTGCCGGCAGATGGCTTGGTGGGCTTGTTCTTCACTAGGGCCAAATCAACCATGCTCCATCCCAGGGTAGTTTTTTGGTAAAGTCTGGAATCCCCTGTATACAAAACAAATGATCCGGAGCCGGAACCAACCGTCGGCAATGAATTACCGAATTCTAACCTTGGGATAGCTGCGTCGATAGATAAAACACTTGTGTTTAAGGTATTGACCAGAACCGGTTCGCTCATACCATTCGATAATAAAGGGAATCCTTTCATCGTCCCCCGAAAAATTATCCCATATCCGAACGATGGTTCTACCATATTCAGGGACTTAACTTTTACGGTGATCAACGATCCCGATACCCCGATCTTTTCAAGGATTTGAAACGACTTTCCCCCGGCGTCTATAATTCTGTCATCCGCCATCACCTGAGAGGCCGTCGAATTACCTGTAGCATCGAAAAAAGAACCTTCGATTTCATACAGATGCCCGCCTAAAGCTACTTTCTTTGAGATCTGGAATCTACCTGTAAATTGAGATATTGTCTGCGCCTGAGTCATGACAGCACAAAAAATCAACAAGAAAACTGGAAGTATTCGTATGTTTTTCGGCATGTTTCTAAAATCTGAGAATTAGAAAGAATTTCTTAGCATAGTTGTGAATACCGTAGATATAGAATCCTAAAGTGCCAGCGGAATCCACTGATTCTGTGAACAGGTTTAATGTCCCTGTATTCATTGGACTAACCGAATAAACATTTGGGGCATCTTCATAACTACCATGGTGGATAGTAGGAGGCAGCATAGTCAGTTCAGAGGTGTTTAAGAACTTCGTTGCCGACTGATCCACGATTCTGAAATGCAGAAGGTCAGCTCCTGTGATGCCCAATTCGTTATTGTCCAGGTTCAGCTTCAGCATATCAAGGTAAACCCCGTCAGGTATCGTTATGGTCATCGTTTTCGTTCCCGAGTCATATGAAGTGGATACCGCCGGAGACACTGAACTCGCTCTCACAATCGTTTTATTGGAGTTTATACCATATGTCTTTAAACCGCTGCCAGAGCCTCCACCTCCTGTAGCGGACAGCGTCTTGGTAGCGGCATCAAAACTCAACCCTGATCCGATGGCGATTTCCTGGGGAGCTGCAGCTGAACCTGTAGGGTTACCAAGCAACTTATTAGCCGCTACGTCCTGGATTTTGGAATAAGTGACTGCTTTCTCCGTGATCTTCGGTGCGGCAGCCGTGGAGCCGATTCCCGCCAGGTCACCGGCAAGTTGTACGACACCCTTTGTTGAGCCGGTAGCATCAACAGCAGCACCTCCCCCGCCTGAACCGTTGGCAGCCGCCGTGATCCTTCCCTGCGCATCTACCGTAATATTGGCCGATGTATAACTTCCCGCGGCAACGGCCGTATTGGCAAGCGCTACCGTAGGATTCCCGGATACGCCGTCGCCGTTGGTAACAGAGATACCGGCACCGGCTGTTATGGTCCGGGTGGCTGCAGTACCTGAACCTGTCCGGGCGATTAAACCGTTTGTTGACAATCCCGATACGGCGGTCAGATCCGCATCCACAGGTTGAGCTGTCGAGCTCAGAACGCCCGATCCGTCGATCGTCAGTCCGGATCCGACCTTAACGCCGCCTAACGCTGTGGCAGACGCTGTTGGCAGTGTATATGACGCCGGTATGGTGATATTGGCAGATCCGTCGAAGGCGACTCCGTTGATCGTACGGGCGTTAGTCAGTTTTGCTGCAGATGCAACCGACTTAGCAGCGTCTGCGGTATTGTCCACATTTCCCAGACCTACATCCGTTTTGGCGAGCCCAAGCAATGTCTTTACCTGCGCACCCGTCAATCCCGTAGGAGTTGCCGAACTGGCTGTATTGTTACCCAGGATCGTGTTCGCATTGATATTTCCCAGCGTTGCGGTAGGCGTACCCCAGGTACCATCGCCCCGCAGAAAAGTGGTGGCACTTGCAGTTCCCGTTGTATTTATGGCTGCTACGGGCACCGTAGCATTGCCAAAGCGTGCGGAAGGTATCGTCCCGGACGTCAGGTTCGCCGCGTTCGTCTGATCGACGTTCAGCACGTTCGCCAGGCCGACATCGGTCTTCGTTAAGGCGAGCATGGTTTTAACCTGCGCAGCCGTTAAACCCGTGGCCGCAGCTGTGCTGGCTGTATTGTTACCCAGGATGGTATTCGACGCGATGGTGCCGGATCCTCCGGTCGCATTCAGGATATTGCCGCTGAAGCTTAAGCCGGTTCCTAAGGTGATCTCTGTGGGTGCTGTTCCCGAAGCTCCCGAACCCAGTAATTTCTGGTTCGTCATGGTCGGAAGCTTCGCATAGGTCACTGCGTGATCCGCCAGGTCGGCTGTCGCGATCGTCCCGTCCGCGATCTTCGCGGAGGTTACCGCATTAGCCGCAAGTTTAGCGGTGCCTACGCCATTATCGGCTATACCGAGCGCGTCTCCTGTCACGCCCGAGCCGGTCAGTGTAGCGTCCCGCACAACGGAACTCATTCCTCCGCCTGCAGCCGTTGTAATCTCTCCCTGTAACTCCTCAAGCGCGGCCTGCACGTTCGATGCAGACAGGCCAATACCGGCATTCGGTGTTACGGGCACCGTTGCAGCCGATTGATCTCCGGTATTCGATCCCGAAAGATTGCTGCCGGTTATTGCTCCGGTAGCAGTAACCTTGCTCGGCGTAATGTCGCCTAACGTTAAGGTGATCGCCGGCGCTGAACCCGCATTCGCTACCGTACCGGAAACACCGTTTGCGGTAGCAACGGAGACCGAGGTAACCGTACCGGTGCCGCCGCCACCGGTGGGTGCGGTTACCCACGACACGCCGGAACCGTCTGTCTGTAAAATTTTCCCTGTCTGGCCGGCCTGTGCCGGAAGCAGCGCATTAATTGCAGCACTCTGCGTCGTTGCCCCGGTGCCGCCGTTGGCAATGGCCACCACACCGGTAACATTAGCAGCATTTCCTGAAATGTTACCCGAAACTTTTGAACCGCTTACGGTCCCGATCTTGGCATCCGTGACAGCGCCATCCGCGATTGCCGCCGTTGTGATTGATCCATCAGCTATTTTGCCGGTCGTAACAGCCCCGTCTGCCAGACCCAGGGGAGTTGCAGATGTACCGTTTCCGGTGAGGGTACCATCACGGTTAACTGACGTGAGCCCCCCGCCTGCCGCCGCCGTAATTTCGCCCTTCAGCTCAACGAGTGCGGCCTGTACGGTAGTTGATGTAATTCCACTCCCTGGTGTTACGGCTACCTGGCTGGCGTTCTGATCCCCGGTATTGACTCCGGAGATATTCGTTAAGGTCGTCCGCTGCGCATCGGTAACATATCTCCTGTCCGGGGAATCGGCAATGTCCGCCGTTGTAGCGTCGGCGCCAGCAGTAACCAGTCCCTTTGCATCATAAGTAATTTTGGTTTTCGTCGCACCGGTGATGGCTGCGTTGCCGGTTAATTTGGCTCCTGTAGCGGTTGTGTTGGCGTCGACAAGGGCTTTTAAACCGGAGAGTACATCCTGAACGTTGGTACCCGTAACACCCGCAATTGGCGCTACCGGCACTTCACTGGCCACCTGATCATCGGAAGCAGTTCCGCCGGAGCCGTTTGAAGCCGCCGTGATTCTTCCCTGCGCGTCTACGGTAATATTGGCACTGGTATAGCTTCCGGCGGTAACCGCAGTGTTGCTGAGCGCAATTGTCGGATTCCCGGAAACCCCATCTCCATTGGTCAGGTTAATACCGGTGCCTGCGGCGATTACCCGCGTTGCCGCCTCGCCGCTGCCCGTCCGGACAATAATACCAGTGCCGTTAAGGCCGGCCAACGCGGTAAGGTCAACATCGGTAGGTTGCTTGGTCGGATCGGCAATAATGATATCGGCAGAACCATCGAAGAGTTCACCGTTGATCCTTCTGGGAGTGGTAAGCCGTCCGGCTGAATTAACAATTTTATCGCCATCCGCAGTATTATCTACATTCCCCAGGCCCAGGTCGGCTTTGTTAGCACCGATCAACGCTCTGAGGTCTGCAAATGTCATTGGCGACGGCGACCCGTCAGAGCCGCTGTTATTGGCAAGTAACGTTCCGGAAGGTATGGCGGCTATCTTACCAAGCCCTACTCCCTGCTCAGCTAAACTAAGCGGACTCGCAGGCAGGCCGGTTCCGGTAATCGCTCCTTCGGTCGATACGACCCCGCCGCCGCCCTTGGGCAGCAGGCCTTGTAAATCTATATGACTGTTTCGCGGTCCGGAGATTGAAAGGACGGTTCCGGACAAACTTAAGGATTGGTAAAGGTCCGCCAGGCTGACTGAATTACCCCCCTCAATAGACAGATTTTGTGCTGCATCCAGGCTTAACACCGGATTTGTTCCTCCCGGTGTGACGGAACCGCCGCTGCCGCCTTTGCTGAAAAGATCGTCAACATACTTCTTGTTGACGGCATCCCGGTTTGCTACCGGCGGTGCAAGATTTGTAATCCGGTTTCCACCTATGGATATATTCCCTTCGGCCGCGGCAAAGCCGCTTAACGGAATAGAGGCCTTATTCAGATCAGCGTTGGAAATACTCCCGTCAGCAATCTTATCTGAGGTAACCGCGTTGTTTGCGAGCTTTCCGTTGGCAATACTTCCCTCAGCCACTTTTTCTGATGTAACCGCATTGTCCGCCAGCTTATCAGAGGTCACAGCGCCGCCAGCCAGCTTTCCGTTCGTAATGCTTCCGTCCGCCAGCTTATCAGAGGTCACGGCATTACTGGCAAGCCGGGCATTATCGACAGCACCGGCAGCGATCTTTTCAGAAGTTACCGCTTTATCGGCCAGGTCCAGCGTTAAGGGGCTTAGAACCGCATTCGTGCCGTTCCCGATCTCAATACTCCCTTTCGAGGTAACAGGATGAGAGGTAACCGAACCGGTCCCTCCGCTTCCCACCATCGAAACACCGGTCGGCGGCCACATGCCGCCCGCTTTCGGACCGAATATCGTGTGTGTGCTGGTGTTAATATAGAAGTCGCCGTCCCTACCCGTGTTCGACGGCGGATTACCGTAACCATTTAAGATACTGTTGGAAGATGAGCCGCCTGCAGGAAGATCGACATTGCTTGCCAGGCGCTGCCATTGTCCGTTAGTGTAATAATAGAAACCCGGCGTGTTATTGGTCTGATAGATCAGAAGGCCGTTAGCGGGATTTCCTATATCATCCTTCTGGGACTCCGTCATCCTCGGAATCAGCAAGCCTTTGGATTTCGATGAGATTTCAAGCTGCGCACTGGCATCCGGGGTTGATGTTCCAATCCCTACCTGAGCCTTTGCGACAAAGGCAGAAAAAATACCGCAAAGCAAAATCAGATGCTTAACTGTGCTGTTCATATAAACGGAAATTTAAACTCTATCATAAACTACTGGTCTCGGAATCATCCTCCGCCACAAGGCGTTATTTGCTTCCGGCAGAACCCCTGAGAAAATTATCATGGGAGATATGAACCTGATTACCCCTTCTTAATCAGGTCTGCCGGATGCCTGGCATCCACCTAACCTAATTTCAAAGAGATTGAATCCTCTTCAGAATGACTAAAAAAGATTGTCCAATAGCGGCTTTATCCTCATGAATGCCGACAAATCGAATACAAAAGCAATCCCGTATTTGCCGGTATTACGTCTGCACATCGTGTGGCGGCAGCACCACTACGCCGGCCGGCATGTATTCAACGGCCAGCGTAGTCGTGTACTTAAAATGCCTTGGTGGTGAAACTGACCTCATTACCATAGGCGGTACCTTTACTGTTTCTGGCGTAGGCACGTGCATAGTACGTCGTACCTGGCTGCAAGCCGGTCAGGTTACAGCCGAACGTTCCGGCACTCCCGCCACTTACTTTATTGTCATCGATCGTAGGCTCCGGATTGGTACTCCAGCAAACACCCTGCTCCAGGATGTCTGCGCCTCCGTTATAGTGGACGTATCCCCCGGTCGAAGCCGTGGCCGCGGTGATATTCCTGATCCCCAGAGATACCAGTGTGGCCGTCGTTTGCGGACCGCTGTATCCGTACCAGTCACTCACTTTGAACGGCTTTTCCTTATCCTCCAGGTGACTGCGTGCATTCAGGAATTCGATGGTCATACGCCCGCTCCGCTCAGCCGCGGAGATCTCGCCCAGCCGGACCATATAGTCGGCGATCCGGAATACGCTTAACCTGCCGGATGCCGGCAGCGGCGCGAGCGGTTCGGGCACCACATGCAGCGTGCCGCTCACATAGTCGATCTCGTAGTTTGGCGTAACTGCGCCCCCGACCAGAATCGGGTAACTGCCGATCGGTGAATTCGCCCCCGCAGATGTAGAGATTACAGGCTTCGCAGTCAGTGAAGCTTCGGTTTCTCCCTTTACAAACCCTTCATAGGTGACCGTCAGTTCAGGGTTCTGTTCACCCTGATTTTTGATCTTATGTTCCGCAGTGATGATCAGCGGCGCCCTATCGATCTCAATCAGCACGGAAGCTTTCAGGTCGTCGGCATTCAGCGTGCCGGAAACGACAGGCAGCTCCGCATCCATCGTAAGCGGGCCGGCATCGGAGGCAGTGTATACTGATGAATCCCAGGAAAGGGCCAGCTCAGCCTCTGACAGGTCATTGTAAACAACCCTGACCGTGGCCGGTAATGCCAGGTCGGCATAAGGCGTTCCGTAGGTCACCGTCCGGGTTCCTATCGCTTCTATGGACTGGATATTCTTAAGCAGAAGCACCTTTATTTTCGCTTCCAGATTCAGCGGATTGACTACCCCTACCGGAAGTTGTATTGATCCGCTCAGCTCCTGATCCGCGAGGGTGGTGCTGTTGTAGGCCGCTTCGTCCCAGATCACCGGCAATTCTTCGCCGGTGCCGTCATTGTAGGACACCCGCACGTGCTCAGGCAAATTAAGGGTGGCAAACGGGGTCCCGTAGATTCCCTGAACCGGATCCGGATCGGTTACACTGACCACCGCCTTTTCGCTGACGATCACGAACACCTCGGCGAACAATTCGTTCAGGTTGGTGGTACCCGCTGCCAGTTGCAGGCTTCCTCTGAAGGCATAAGGGCCGGAAACCAACGGATCGTATGCTTCGGCCGACCAGGTGGTAACCAGTTCCGCTTCAAGGGCGGTATCATATACCACCTTTACTTTTTCAGGAAGTCTGGTCATCACCTCGCTTAGTGAGGTTCCGAAAGGAACGACGATCTCCGGAACCGTAGCGACCGATTCAATGTTCGGTATCCTTGCACCCACCTTAACCATCACCAGCGGTTGACGGTCATCCGGATTCTCAATATTCTCGTCCAATACGAGGTTTCCGCTGATCCGGTGGACCCCGGTCTCCCCGTTATAGCTGCCGGCAGACCACTCCACGGGTAACAAACCGGCACTGCCGTCATTGAACACGACCGAAACCTGATAAGGTAATGCAAGGATTTCAAAGATGGTCTGGTAAGGCACTTCCAGGGTATCCAGCGGCGCTACCGAAACCACCGACTTCCGGCCCACGGAGATGAACGCGTACGCCTCAATGCCGTTCGGATTGATGGCGTCGGCCGGAAGAGTGATCGTACCCGGAACCGCATATACACCTGCAACCTGCGGATCGTAGTCGCCCTGACGCCACTCGATATTCAGGTCTTCCGTACTTCCGTCATCAAACGTACCCTGCAGCTTCGCCGGCAGCGGAGCATTGGCAAAGGAAGTGCCGTACGGTACCTCCAGCGAACCGGAAGCAATGGCCGTCAGAATCCGGATCCGGTTCCGGACGGTTACGCGGATCGTCGCCTGAAGGTTGTTCTTGTTGATGGCATCCATTTCGGGAACCAGGTCCCCGGTAAACGTATATACGCCCGGAACCACCTCATTGTATGCACCGACCTGCCAGATGACATCGGCCATTCCCGCAGAATCGTCATTGTAGGCAACCCGGACCGATGCGGGCAGGGGAAGCTGGTCGAACGCGGTTCCAAAGTCCACCGTGATCTCCGTAACCGGAGTGACAGAGCGGATGTACTTCGGCAGAACGATGATGTTCAACAGGGCCGAGAGCGTATCCGGATTCTCAACGGTCTCCGGCAGGCTCAGCAGCCCTTTCACCTGGTACACGCCCGGTACGGAACCGTCATAATCCTGAGGCAGCCACTGGTGGATGTTCACCGGCTCCTGTGACAGGTCATCGAATACTCCCGTCACCGTCTGAGGCAGGGCGATGCTGCTGAAAGGAGTACCAAAGTCCACCGTCAGATCATCTGCCAGAACAGCGGCCAGGTTCTTCTTCCGTACCATGACCCGGACCTGGACAGAGGCTTTCAGATCATCCGGGTTATCCGTAGCATCAGGAAGGATCAGAACACCTGTAAGCAGATAGTCGCCCGGCGTGTCCGCATGGTAGCCCGCTGAGCTCCAGGCGACCGGCAATGCTTCGGAAGAACCGTCGTTATAGGTCACTCCCACATCAACCGGAAGCGGCAGGTCGCCGAATGCCGTGCCATGGCTGACCGTAACGGACGGCAACGAATCCACAGCGGTCAGGAAGCGGTTGTCGACCACGACAGTGACCCTGCCGTCCAGCACATTCGAATTGGAAAGGTCCTCAGGTACCGTGAGTGTTCCTGAAAGTACATAAGGGCCCGATACATTGCCCTGGTAATCCCCTTCACTCCAGGTGACCCGGACCTGTGCGGTCTGTCCGTTATCGAGCGTTACCCGGACGGTGCCCGGCAACCGGCTGAGCGCACCAGCGAAGGAAGTCCCGAACGGAACGTGTACCGTGTCCGGCTCGTGGACGGTGACGATATCAGGCGGCCGGCTGAGCACACGGACATTGAGGTGTGCCTGAAGGTTATCCGGGTTATCCACGTCGCCGGATGGCACCAGGATACCCGGCAGTGTATACAGTCCTTCCAGATCAGGACGATAGTTCCCGTTCTGCCATTCGACCATTACCGAATCGGTACTGCCGTCATTATAGGTGACGCCAGCCGTCTCGGGTAATATCAGATCAGAAAATGCGGTTCCAAACGGCACTTCAATGGTGTAAGGCGGATCAACGGCCGCGATGAACTGTCGGTTAACGACGACCGCGATCCAGGCCAGTACGCTGTCCATATTTACCATTCCCGAATTCAGTACCAGGTCCCCGTAAAGCGTGTAAACGCCGGCGGATTGATGATCATAGCCGGCCGGCCGCCAGGCCACCCCAAGTGACTGCCGGGAGTTGTCATCAAAGGTTACCGTCACCATTGACGGCAGTTTCGGCTGCAGTGCCGGGAAGGCTGTACCATAGTCGACCGTGATCGTGTCAGATGCGGCCACCGAAACAATATGCTTGGGTCTTGGCAGTACCGTAACCTGTATGCTCGCTTTGAGGTCATTCATATTCCCGGTACCATCGGCCACGATCAGATCGCCGTACAACGTATAGGTTCCTTCCTGATCGCCGTTGTAGCTTCCCTCGTTCCAGCTGATCTGTGCGGTCCCTCGGGTGCCGTCATCATAGGTTACCCCGGACTGAGCCGGCAGGTTAAGGGCATCGAAGCTGGTACCGTAGCCGGCCGATATGGCGGGCAGGGCATCGACCGCAGCCACATTCTTCATGATGATCACGCGGACCGCTGCCTTTATTGCTTCTGTGTTGGTGGTCGTCGGCTTGAGCGTCAGATCGCCGGAGAGCGGATAAATGCCGGCTGTTCCGGGCTGATAGACCGACCTGTCCCACTGAACGATCAGATTTTCCGTTGTCTGATCATGATAGGTCACTTTGGCCATGACCGGCAGAGGCAGGTCCGCGGCAGGGGTATTCAACGGAACTTCGATATCCCCGAATGTTTCGACGGCAATAACGTTCCGTTGTGCGTATACGTCGATCACCGCTTCAAAGCCCGCAGGATTCGATTCGGGATCCGTAAGCACCAGGTCTCCATATATCCGGTAAATGCCGGCATTCGGCAGATAGTTACCCACCCGCCAGTTGACCTGCAGGTTTTCGGTCGAGTCATTATCATAGGTTACCCTGACCTGGGCCGGCAGCGGAAGATCGGTAAACGGAAGACCCGAAAGCACCTCAAGTGCCGCCGGCTGATCCACCTTAACGATGTAGATATGAACAGGCTCCAGCACGGTCACTCTTGCGCGGGCCACCAGGTTATCCGGGTTCATTTCCGGTTGAGGTACGGTGAGCACCCCGATGATCTCATAGGTCTGGGATACATTGCCGTTGAAGGCTCCCGGCTGCCATTGAACGGGCAGCTTAATTTTGCTGTTATCGCTCAGGATCACCTCGATCTCATGGATCAGGCCGATCTCATTAAACGCTGTCCCGGAATTAACGTCCAGCGGTATCGGATATGGCTGCAGCACCTCGACGATATACGGAATCCGCTCTTTGACGACAAGCGTTGCCTTCAGCGTCCCGCAGCTGGTTCCGTCAGTTACCGCAAGGCCAAAGTCAAACCGGCCCGCCACCCGCGCTGATCCGCTCAGCGTGCCGTCCGGTGCCAGGACCAGTCCGTCAGGCAGCTGGCCGTAGATCAGCGAGTACGTAAAATTACCCGGAGTCGGAATGGTGATCCTGTGACTGTACGGGGTCCATTGAGACGCCTCGGGCAGTCCCTGCTCGGTATTTTCCAGGTACGCGCCCTGGTATTCATACGCCCCCAGATCCACCACGGCATGCGCGATCCGCGGCTCCCCTGAGCGATCGGCCGGCATGTCGGCGAGCTTCGTATTATCGCCCATATTGATAGCCGGTGAGCATGGACCGAGCCGCAGATCATCAGCCGCAGGATTCATGAACCGGGGATCCGCGGTCACAATTCCGGTACCTGTTGAGTAGCCGTTCTGAACGAGGCTGTTAGATACGGTGATTGAGCCGTTTAACTGGTCGGCGACATGGTTACCGCGGCTGTTGTTCCAGAAAATACTGTTCACCGCACTGACGGTTCCGCTGGACCGGAACAGTCCCCCGCCATAGTTTGCCGTACCTGAGTTGCTGTAAGCAATGGTATTATTACTGAACGTGACGTTGATCAGCGCGGCCCGTCCGGAGGTGGTGTACATGCCCCCGCCATAGTAAGAGCTGGAGGAAGTAACCCTGTTCCGGCTGAAGATGACATTCTTCAGGGTCACGGTTCCCACATTATAGATTCCGCCGCCGCTGAGAACAGACGAGTTGGCAATAAACGAAGCATTGGAGAGCGTAACATTACCTCCGCTGCTGATGTACATGGCGCCGCCGTAATTATTGCCGGTTACCTTGTTATCGCTGAATACCACTCCGCTGAGAACCGGCGTTCCCGAGTGAACAAACAGGGCGCCCCCGTTTCCGGACGTTGTATTTCCCGTAAATCCGACGTCTTTCAGAACGGGGCTGCCGCTGGAATACATCGCACCGCCATACGAGGCAGCGGTATTGTTCTCGAACTTCACGTCGGTCAGTGCCGGATTTCCGGTATTGTACAATCCCCCGCCATAAGCGGAGGTTGTTGCATTGGAAGCAAACGTGACCCGGGTGAGCTGAGGTGATCCGGTATTGAACATACCTCCACCATTCACCGCCTTATTCCCTTTGATGATCAGATTCCGGAAGACGGGAGCACTGCCGGAATTGGCATTGTAGATCCCCCCGCCCACATAGTTAGCTGAAGTGGTGTTGCTGTAAGCGGCACTGTTGCCGCCGCTGACGGTGAATCCGTCCACGATGGTCTTCGACGTTAATGCCGCAACGTTATAAATGACGTGATAGCTGGCCGTGCCGGCAGCACCGGTCAGTACAGTTTCGTTATCCGTATGAAGTTTGGTTGAGTCACGTTCTGCCAGGGTATTTTCGGTAGCCGCAAAACCTCCGAAAACACGGACGCCTTCCTTCAGGGTAAACCAGGAGGTGGCGAGCGGACCGGGACTGTAGGTTCCTTTTGCCACCCATATCGAATCTTCCGCTACCGAAACAGCCAGGGCCCGCTGCAGGTCCAGATAACCGTTTGCCCAGTCTGATCCATTATTGGCTCCGGCTGTAGCGGCCTGATTCACGTAGATCCGCACGCCGCCATTGCCCTGCACGATATTGACCGTATAGAGTTTGTTCCCGCAGTTAACCCCGTCATTGACCGTAACATTGAAGGTGAAGGTCCCGGCCGCTATCGGATTTCCGCTTAACAAACCGGAACTGCTGAGTGCCAGCCCGTCGGGGAGGCTGCCGTAGTTCACGCTGAACGTGTAATTACCATTGCCGCCGGTAACGTCAAGCTGCTGACTGTACCGGACGCCCCGGGTACCGGCCGGAAGCGACGGCGTATTGATGGTCAGGCGTGCAGAAAGGCTTTCATAGGCGCCGAGGTCCACGGTGCCTTCGTTTATGCGGCTCTGTCCGGCACGATCGGCCGGAAGTTCGGTTACCTGGTTGTTGTCCCCCAGGTTGATGGCAGGCGAACAGCCGGTCAGTGTCAGATCATCGGCTGCCGCATCCGCGAACAGCGGATCGGTTACCAGAATGGTAGTTCCCGCGGCATACCCGTCCTGCACGACGGAGTTGGCAACGGTGATATTGGCATTCAACTGGTCCGATATCGAGTTCCCCCTGCTATTACCCCAGAAGATACTGTTGTAAATCTTTACGGTACCGGAATTCCGGAACAAAGCGCCCCCGTATCGGGCGGTCGCACTGCTGTTTGCATACGCGATACGGTTATTGCTGAACGTGGAGTTGGTCACCGTCAGCGTACCGCCGGCATGGAAAACGGCCCCGCCATAGTAGCCTGCTGCAGAGGTGATCCGGTTACGGCTGAAAACGGCATTGCTTAGTTTTATCGTGCCTGTCATGTACATGGCCCCGCCATGGTACTGGGATGAGTTGGCATAGAACGACACGCGGTCCAGTACCGGCGTGCCGGACAGATATACCGCCCCGCCTGAGGCGCGCGCCGTGTTCCCGGTGAATGTCGCATCGGTGATCACCGGAGCATTGACACTGTAAATCGCCCCGCCCTGGTAGGCGCTGTTATTGGTGAATGTGGCATGGTTCAGCACCATCGGTCCGCCGCTGTAGATGGCTCCGCCATAGTAATTCCCGGTCACCTTATTGCCGTTGAAGTCCACGTCGGAAAGCTCAGGTGTACCGCTGGCGATGAATAGCGCTCCCCCGTGCTGAACAGCCGTGTTATTGATGAAGGTAATTTTGCTGAATACCGGGCGGGAGACCGTGGCGGTCGAATACACGGCACCGGCAGATGTGGAAGCCGTGTTCCCCGAGAAAATGACGTTTCGCAGGACGGGCGACCCGGAGGTATTGTACAGCGCAGCACCGATATACGCCGAGTTATTCCGGAAGACGAGGTTTTCCAGTACGGGCGATCCGCCGTTGTTATAGAAACCGGCGCCCTGGCCGTACACGCTTCCGTAACCGGCCGACGCTTTTCCGCCGCTGATGGTAAATCCGTCCAGTACCGTGGCATTGGTCAGTGGTCCGGAGTTGTAGACAATGTGGTAACTCGGAACGCCCTGACTACCGTCAAGAACGGTCTCATTCGCTGTGCGGATCTTGCTGGTGTCCCGTTCGGCCAGGCTGTTTTCGGTCGCCCCGAATCCGCCATAGATCTTCACGCCTTCTTTCAGGGTAAACCATGAAGCGGCCACGTTTCCGGGACTGTAGCTTCCCCTGGCTACCCAGATCTCATCCCCGGCCTGCGACACGCTGATGGCTTTCTGCAGATCGATGTAGGCATTGCTCCAGCTGCTTCCGTTATTCATGCCGCCCGTTGCCGCCTGGTTCACGTACATTCGCACGATCCCGGTACCCGGAACGATGTCCACGGTGTATACCGAATTACCGCATTTGACACCGTCACTGACGGTGATATTGAACGTGTAGGATCCGTTAGCGATCGGGTTTCCGCTCAGCTCCCCGGAACTGCTCAGCATCATCCCGTCCGGCAGTTTGCCATAGGTTACGCTGTAGGTGTAGTTGCCGGTGCCTCCGGAGGCCGAAAACTGCTGCGTATAGACCGTCCCGCGGAAGCCGTTAGGCAATGTTGCCGGCGTAAGAACCAGGCGTTCGCCCTGGTATTCCGTTGCACCCATGTCCACCCGGGCTCCTTTTACCCGGTTATTTCCGGACAGGTCCGACTGGGTTAAGGCATAGGAGTTATCACCGGCATCGATGGCAGGTGAGCAGGTGGTCAGCGACAGGTCGTGGGCAAGCGCATTGGCAAACAGCGGGTCAGTTTCCATAATGAACGTGCCCGTTGAGTACCCGCCCTGAACGATGGAGCTTGATACGTTTGCACCGGAGGAGATCTGGTCAGTTTCACCGTTGCCTCTCCGGTTTCCCCAGAAGATACTGTTGTTGATGTTCAGGGTTCCGCCCGCACGGTATAATGCGCCCCCGTAGGTCTTCGTACCCGAAATGATGTACCCGATGCTGTTGTTGCTGAACGAACTGTTGCTGACCGTCACCGTTCCGGAGTTGCTGTACAGACCGCCGCCATAGTATGCCGCGGTGGATGTAACCCGGTTAGCGCTGAAGATGCTGTTGCTCAGGACGAGATTGCTTCCATTATACATACCGCCGCCATGCTGTCCGGCCGTATTGCCCGTAAATGACACGCGGTCCAGCGTGGATGACGTGCTGGAGTTGATCGCCAGTCCCCCGCCAAAGATACCGGCCGTATTATCCGAGAAAGTAACTTCTTTGATCTGCACTGCGCCGCCGGTCACGTACATCCCGCCGCCTTTCTGCGTGGCCGAATTATTATGCATCGTCACGCCCGTCACGTTGATCCCCGGCCCGGTGGTGTAGATTCCGCCGCCCGTGCCGGAAGCGCCGTTCCCGGAGATTTCACTCCGGCGGATCTCCAGTAACGCTGTATTGTAAATACCCGCCCCGTTCTGGGCCGTATTGCCCGATATGTACAGGTCCGCATATTTCGCTGACCCGGAAGTGTAGATACCGCCCCCGTTAAAGGCCGCCGTATTACCGGTGATCAGGATATTGGATAACCCGGGAGCACCCGTATTATAGATCGCCCCGCCGTTCGTGGCCCGGTTGTTTTTGAATACCAGGTTCCGGAGCACCGGAGCCCCGGAAGCATGTGCATTGTACAAGCCGGCGCCGATGTAGTTCGCGCTGATATAGTTGTACCCGTTGACGATGGTCTTTCCGCCGCTTATGGTAAAGCCGTCCACCACGGTGGCGCTCGTCAAGGCGGCGGTGTTGTATAATACATGGTAGCTGGAAACGCCCTGGCTTCCGTCCAGGATGGTTTCATGATCGGTGCGAAGCTTGCTGGTGTCCCGTTCGGTCAGCATCGTTTCCGTACCGGCAAATCCGCCATACCACTTCACGCCTTCCTTCAGGGTGAAATAGGACGTAGCCTTGGCACCCGGGCTGTAGGTCCCTCTGGCTACCCAGATCTCATCGCCGCTGATGGCCTGGGTGATGGCCGACTGCATATCCGTAAAGGCGTTCGTCCAGTCGCTTCCGGTATTGGATCCAGCGGCATCTTCTTTCACATGCAGTCTGGCAGAACCCTGGTTGACCTGTGCACTGTACTGCCGGCTGCCGCGCAGCGTTCCGTCGGTTACAACCACGACAAAGGTATACAGCCCCGAAACCACAGGGGTTCCCTGAAGCGCCCCGGAAGGCGTCAGGCTGAGCCCCGGCGGAAGTGTCCCTGCGGCCACGTTCCACAAATAGGTTCCGGTACCGCCGCTGGCCATGAGCGGCAGATCCACCGCCGTGCCCCGTGTCATGGCGGGGAGAGCGGCCGGCTGGATAGCAACCGAGTTCCCGCCCGCATTTTCATAGGCGCCCAGATCGATCACCCCGTTCATGATACGGTCATTCCCCCGGAGATCCCTGGATGAATGGTTCTTGCTGTTATCTCCGCCGTCGATGGCAATGGAGCCCGGCATCAGCGTCAGATCGTCCGCCGCAGCATCGGTAAACCATGGATCGGCATCCATGACATTGAATCCCCCCGCGTACCCTTTGTCAATGACGCTCATCTGAACATTGATTCCGGCATTCAGCTGATCGGACACCCCGCCTCCCCGGCTGTTGTCCCAGACAATGCTGTTATTCAGATTAACCGTTCCCGCATTACGGTAAATGGCCCCGCCAAAACCGGTTGTCGCTGATTTGAGGTAACTGATCGCGTTCCTGCTGAAGGAGGACGTATTGATGGTCAGGGTGCCGGAATAGTTGTATATGGCGCCCCCGTAATAACCGGAGGTTGAGGTAACCTTGTTCCTGCTGAACAAACTGTTGCTGAGCTCGATATACCCGTTTCCGTTATAGAGTGCACCCCCGTGCTGAACCGCCGTATTGCCGATGAATGACAGCCGGTCAAGGTCCGGTGACCCGGAATTGATCATCAGACCGCCCCCGCTCCTTCCGGCAGTATTGTCCCTGAAAATAACTTCTGACAGGGCCTGCTCGCCGCTGTTGATGTACATACCCCCGCCATGCTGCGTAGCTGTATTGCTGACCACAGAAACCCGGCGGATATCCAGCGATGAAGCGGCCGAATAAATCCCCCCGCCTGAAGCGAATGCATTGTTTCCTTCGACCACCGAGTTAGTCAGCTCACCGGCACCTTTGGCATAGAACCCTGCACCGGTCTGCGCCGTGTTCCCGGTAATGATCATGTTGGTGAACGTGGCTTCTCCGGCATTGTAAATACCGCCACCAACGAAATCGGCAATATTGCCGGCTACCCGCACGCCATCGAAGACCGGCTGACCGGTCGTGTAGATCGCCCCGCCGTTGGCCGCCCGGTTATCCTTGAAGATCAGGTTCCGGAATACGGCGGCATTGCCGTCGTTCACATTGTATAAGCCCGCCCCTGCGTAATTCGAGGTTGTCGAATTGGAAGTCACCGCCGCTTTTCCGCCACGAACCGTAAAGCCGTCGACAACGGTCGCCTGGGTAAGGGCTCCGGTATTAAAAATGACATGGTAGCTGGAAACGCCCTGACTACCATCGAGGATGGTTTCGTTTTCGGTGCGGACCTTGCTGGTATCCCGCTGTGCAAGGCTGCTCTCCGTAGCTGCGAAACCGCCGTACCACTTCACCCCTTCCTTCAGGGTGAAGGACGACTGCGCGGTTGTGCCCGGGCTGTACGTTCCTTTGGCGACCCATAGCTCGTCACCCTGCACCGCCTGGGAAAGTGCGGTCTGCATATCGGTGAAGGCATGCTCCCAGTCACTGCCGTTGTTCTGCCCGGACGCCGCTGCATAAACGTGGAGTCGGGCAGGTCCGGCATTCACCTGAACACTCAGCTGCCGGATACCGCGTGAGGTACCATCGGTCACCGCCACGACAAACACATAGGTTCCCGGCACCATGGGCGTACCCTTAAGCAGCCCGGATGGCGTCAGGACCAGACCGACCGGCAGTGTCCCCGACTGGAGAGTCCAGGTATAGCCATCGGTACCTGCTGCCACGCTGAACTGCTGGCTTACAGCGGTTCCCCGGACCAGTGTAGAAATACTTGCCGGAAGGACCGTCAGCGTATTGCCGCCGGAGCTCTCATAGGCTCCCAGGTCAATCACGCCGTTCACGACGCGGGCATTGCCGCCGTGATCAAGGGCCGTAATGTTCTTGCTGTTATCGCCGCCGTCGATCGCCGCCGAACCGCCCTGAATACGCAGGTCATCGTTCAGCGCATCGCCAAATTCAGGGTTCCCGATCAGTACGTTTACGCCGGCTTCATAGCCGCCCTGAACGATGCCGTTGACCACGTTCACGTCGGCATTCAGCTGGTCCGCCACCCCGCCGCCGCGCGTGTTATCCCAGAAGATACTGTTATAGACATTGACGGTTCCGGACTTCAGGTACAGCGCGGCTCCCGAACTTGCAGCGGCTGCCGAAGTATAGGCGATGCTGTTCCGGCTGAACGTATTGTTGTTCATCGTGAGTGCACCGGTAATATTGTAGACCGCTGCCCCGTAATACGTTGAGGCCGTAGAGACCCTGTTCCTGCTGAAAATGCTGTTGGTGATGACTACTGAGGTTCCTGAATTATAAACCGCGCCGCCATTATTTTTTGAGGTATTGGCAATGAATGAAACCCGGTCCACTGACGAGGCCCCTGAATTATACCATGCCCCGCCGTTGGCGTTGGTCGTATTGCCATTGAAGACGACCCGGTTCAGCCGTACGGCGGCACTGGACCATACGGCCCCGCCATTGGAGGATGCACTGTTGGCATTGAAGTGAACATCGTCGATCGCCATGACAGCCGTCGTATAGATACCGCCACCGCTGGTACCGGCCTTATTGTCCGTAAAGGTGGCGTTATTCAAGGTGCTCGTACCGGTGTTATAGACGGCCCCGCCATTCTGGCCGGCACTGTTATTCTGAAAGAAAACGTTCGTGAGCGCTGCTGCGCCGGTATTGTATAAGGCGGCACCGGATACATTTACACTGTTATTCTGAAACAGGATATTATCGAACGTTGCAGCGCCCGCATTGTAAACCCCGCCACCATAGTAATAGGCAATATTGTTCCTGATGACCAGGTTCCTGAAAACCGGTGCACCTGCACCGTTGTAGATACCGGCTCCGTTGTAGGACTCGCTGGAGCTGCCCGTTGCCGTCCGGCCTCCGGTAATGGTAAACCCGTCGACCACCGTAGCGTTCGTTAAAGCAGCGTTGTTGTATACGACGTGGTAACTCGGAGAACCCTGGATACCGTCCAGGATCGTTTCATTATCGGTGCGGAGTTTGGTGCTGTCGCGGTCGGCAAAGCTGCTTTCCGTCGCAGCAAAACCTCCGTAGATCTTCACCCCTTCCTTAAGGGTGAAATAGGAAGACACTTTGGTTCCGGGGCTGTAGGTTCCTTTCGCCACCCAGATCTCATCACCCGTGACCGCGGCCCCGAGCGCAGGCTGGAGGTCCGTAAAGGCATTCTGCCAGTCGGCCCCGGTATTGTTTCCGGAGGCTGAGGAGTTGACATAAAGCCGGGCAGGCCCCGGATTCACCTGAACGGTGTACTGGCGGCTTCCCCGCAGGTCGCCGTCGGTAACGGCAATCACGAAAGTGTATTCTCCGGGTAACACCGGAGACCCGGTCAGGAGCCCTCCGGCCGTCAGCACGATACCCTGCGGCAATGCTCCGGATTGGAGGCTCCACGTATAGTTACCATCCCCACCGGTTGCGGTAAGCAGTAGTTCCGGTGACATACCGCGGGTCCAGTCTGCCAGGGAAGCCGGCGTGATCCGAAGGGATCCGCCTCCGGAGTTCTCGAGGGCTCCGAGGTCGACCACGTCGTTCACCAGACGCTCATTGCCGTTCAGGTCTTTTTGGGTCTGGACGCGGTTGTTATCGCCCGCATCGATCGCTGCAGATCCGCCCTTCAGGTTCAGGATATGGCCATCCGGCTCTTCAAACAACGGATCCCCGATGAAGATATTTGAGCCGGTGGAATAGCCGTTCTGAACGATGGCGTGGCTGACATTGATACCGGCATTCAGCTGGTCAGCAATACCGTTACCCCGGGTATTTCCCCAGAGGATACTGTTATAGACATTCAATGTTCCCGACCGCAGGAACAAAGCGCCCCCGTAACTGACCGTTCCGTCCCTGGTATAGGCGATGCTGTTGTTACTGAACGTTACGTTGGTCAGCACGGTCGAACCGGCATTGTTATAGATCGCCGCCCCCGGATAGTTGCCCGTGGAGGTAACCCTGTTCTTACTGAAAATGGAATTGCTAAACGTGGATGCTCCGCCGGCCTGGTAGGCGCCCGCGCCCGATTGTACCGAGGTATTGTCGATGAACCGCGTGCGGTCAAGCACCGGTGAGCCGGCGTTATACAGCCCCCCGCCGGAAGTGGCCGAGGAGTTATTGTCAAACCGCACGTCGGTCAGCGCCGGGTTTCCGGTATTATAGAGACCTCCGCCCTGCAGACCCGCGGCGTTACTGAGGAACGTTACATTCGATAGTTTCGGACTTCCGGCATTGTACATCCCGCCGCCGTAATAACCGCTGTTGTTTTTGATGACCAGATTGGCCAGTACCGGATTGGCGGAGCTGTGATTATTATAAATACCCGCACCGTAATAGTTGGCGCTGCTGGAACCCGTTGCGGTCTTTCCGCCCCGGATCGTGAACCCGTCCACAACGGTGGCACCGGTCAGCGCCGAAACGTTGTAAACAACATGGTAGCTGATATTATTTCCGGTCAGGATCGTTTCGTTGGCGCCAATGGCTGATGAGTCCCGATCGGCGAGCGACGCTTCGGTACCGGCAAAGCCGCCATACCACTTGACGCCTTCCTTCAGGGCAAACCATGAGGTTGCCGTCGTACCCGGGCTGTACGTACCTTTGGCAACCCAGATCTCGTCACCGGCAGTTGCCTGCGAAATGGCAGTCTGGAGATCTTTGAAACCGTCTTTCCAGCTGCTGCCGTTATTTTCTCCCGTGGCCGAAGCATTGGTCATCAGCCTCGTGCTGGCCGGCGTGACCTCCGCGCTGTATTGTTTGTTGCCAACCAGCGCCCCGTCCGTCACGGTGATGACAAACGTGTATTTGCCGGCAACCATCGGCCGGCCGCTGATCCGGCCTGAAGAATTGATAGACAGTCCCGGCGGGAAGCTTCCCGATTGCAGGGCCCAGGTATAGGTGCCGCCCTCCCGGGTATTCGTCATCTGTATATCGACCGCCTGTCCGCGTGAAAGCGACGGAAATACAGCCGGCTGGATGCTCAGACCGGCCCCGCCCTGGTTCTCGTAAGCGCCCAGGTCCACCTGGTCGTCAGCGATCCGCTGGTTGCCTGCCAGGTCCTTCTCTTTTCCTGTCTTCGCATTATCCCCGCTGTTGATGGCGATCGAGCCTGACTTCAGGCGCAGGTTATCCGTTGCCGCATCTTCAAACATCGGCGCGCCGATCATGATGTCGGTGCCCGTTGCATAACCATCCTGAACGATCGAATTGCCGATGGTAATGCCGGCATTCAGCTGGTCGGGCACACCGTTTCCGCGGGTATTTCCCCAGAGGATACTGTTGTAAACCGTAACGGTCCCGCCTGAACGAAAGAGGGCTCCGCCGTAGCTGGCGGTTGCACTTGCATTCACGTAGGCGATGCTGTTGTTACTGAAGCTGATATTGGTCAGGACCGGACTGCCGCTGCTGACATACACCCCGCCGCCATAGTAGCTGGAACCGGTTACCTGGTTGCGGCTGAAGATCACGTTATCCAGTTGCGGGCTGGCACTGCTCCACAGACCGCCCCCGTGCTGAACGGCGGTATTCCCGATGAAGGATACCCGGTCAAATGAACCCGACCCGGTATTATGTACGGCCCCGCCGGTTTTCTCCGCCGCGTTCGAGGTAAAGGTTATATCGGTCAGAACCGGACTGCCGGCCAAATACAGAGCTCCTCCGGCCCCGGTCCCCATGTTGCCGGTAAAGGATGTCCCGAGCAGTTGAGAGTTTCCGGAGCTGTTGTACATGCCCCCGCCGTTGACACCTTTATTCCCTGTGAAGGTCAAACCGTTAAGCACGGACAGGCCGGACTTCCAGAGGCCGCCCCCGTTTCCACCGGCGATATTTCCGGTGAAGGTGACTGCTGTCATCTCGGAGCTGCCGGTATCATACATTCCGCCCCCGTCTGACGTGGTCGTGTTTTCACTGATGATGACCCGGCTGAATGTTGCGGGCCCCAGGTTATATACCCCGCCGCCATAGGCCGCGGTGTTGTTCCGGATCACCAGGTTCCGGAAGACGGCCGCAACCGAGGCCGAACTGTTGTAGATTCCGGCCCCGTAGTAGTTGGATCCGGAGCTGCCGGTCGCCGTTTTACCACGGGTGATCGTAAATCCGTCCAGAACCGTAGCATTGGTCAGCGCGGTATTGTTATGAACGACATGGTAACTGGTGTTATTTCCGGTGAGCATGGTTTCATTCACCGTCCGGATCTTACTGGTGTCCCGTTCCGCCAGGGTGTTTTCAGTTCCCGCAAAGCCGCCATACCACTTCACGCCTTCGCGCAGGGAGAACGACGAGGAAGCCGTGGTACCCGGCGCGTAGGAGCCCTTCGCCACCCAGATCTCATCACCTGATTCGGAGATGGCGATGGCATCGGTCAGCTTATTGAAAGCATTGGGCCAGTCAGCCCCGCTGTTCTTTCCGGTTGCGGACTGACTCACATACAGCCTGGCCGCGCCGGGATTCACCTGAATGGTGTACTGGCGGCTTCCGACCAGGGTGCCGTCCGTTACAGCCACAACAAAGGTTGAACTGCCCGTCAGAACCGGAACGCCTTTCAGCACACCCTGAGGAGATAGGGAAATGCCTTGCGGCAGGGCTCCGGATGAAACGGTCCAGGTATAACTTCCGGAACCGCCGGTTGCGGATAACGGAAGATCGAGCCCGGTTCCGCGCAATTGTGCAGGGAAGCTGGCCGGCGTAATTTTGATGGAATTACCGCCCTGGTTTTCATAAGCGCCCAGGTCGACGGTGCTGTCATAGATCCGCGGTTCCCCGTCACGGTCCACGGTAGCCGATGTACTGGCGTTGTCGCCGGCACCGATGGCCGGAGAACCGCTTTTAAGATGCAGGTCATGATTGGCGGCATCTTCAAACAGGGGATCGCCGATGAGGATATTGGTACCTGAAGCGTAGCCGCCCTCAACCAGACTGCTGGCCAGGGTGATCCCTGCCGCCGTATTGAGCTGCTCCGGGCCGCTTCCGTTGGTATTGCCCCAGAAAATACTGTTATAAATCGCGGCTGAGCCGCTCGACCGGTAGTAAAATCCGCCACCGGATACACCCGTATATGCCGTACTGTTATTACTGAACGTCACATTCGCCAGGAGCGAAGTCCCGGTATGGTGATACATACCACCGCCATAGCCGCTGCTATTTGCGCCGGTCACCCTATTTCCGCTGAATACGACGTTACTCAGCTTGGGCGACCCGCTGCTGTATAAACCCCCGCCATGCTGAACGGAACTGTTTGATATGAACGACACCCGGTCCAGTACCGGCGATCCGGTGCTGTGAATACCGCCTCCGGTAGTCCCGGCCGTGTTGTTCCTGAAGGTGGCGTCCGTCAGCGTCGGGATTCCGGCCAGCAGTAACCCGCCGCCCGTGGTATTCGCAGTATTCGAAAGGAAGTCCGCACCGGTAATGACCGGATTCCCGGAGCTGTTGTGCATACCCCCGCCATTGCCGGCCCTGTTCGATTCGAACGTTACCCGGTCAAGCTGCGAAGCACCGGTATTGGATAGTCCGCCGCCGTTTTCTGTAGCGGTATTCGACCGGAAGGATACATCCGAAAATGTTGCAGCAACGGTGGTCAGCATCCCCCCGCCGCTCGCCGATGCCGTATTATTGACAAACCCGATATTACTTAATGATGCCTTCGCGGTGTTGTACATACCACCGCCCTCGACTGTGGCGGTGTTGTCGCTGATGACCAGGTTACTGAAGGTTGCGGCAGCCACGTTATAAATACCGCCCCCCCGGCCGCCTGCGTTGTTCCTGATCACCAGGTTATTGAAAACCGCCAGGGCCGTGGTCGAACTGTTATAAATACCGGCGCCCCAGTAATTGGCGCTGTTGGTGGTCCCGGTCGCATTCTTACCGGCGGTAATGGTAAACCCGTCGATCAGGGTCGTATTGGCCAGAGCACCGGCCCCGGTTACCACATGGTAATTCGTGTTGTTTCCGGTCAGGATGGTTTCATGGTCGGTTCTGACCTTAGCGGCATCGCGCTGGGACAGCTGCGCTTCTGTCCCGGCGAAACCACCGTACATTTTCACGCCGGATACCAGGTTAAACGTTGACGTGACGGCCGTACCCGGACTGTAGCTCCCTTTGGCGACCCAGATCTCATCTCCCGAGGCGGCAATGGCAAGCGCAGACTGAAGGTCCGTAAATGCGTCTGCCCAGGCAGAGCCATTGTCTGCTCCGTTGGCGGACCTGCTCACATAGATGCGGGCCGGGGCATCCGCTACCGCGAGGGTATACTGCCGGTTACCGGTTAAGGTACCGTCGCTCACGGTAACCACGAATTCAAACGATCCGTTGACAAAAGGCACCCCGTGAAGTGTTCCGTTACTGCTTAACGAGACTCCCAGCGGCAAACTGCCGGCCGATACGGTCCAGGTGTAGTTGTTTGTGCCCCCTGTCGCCGTTAACGTCTTCGTATAGATCTCACCCCTTACGATTCCTGCCAGATCGGCGGTCTGGATCTTCAAACCGGTATTCTCAGCGACTTCATAAGCACCCAGGTCGACCGTCAGATTCGAGATCCGGGCCTTGCCGTCCATATCTTCCGCTGACCCGCTCTTGCTGTTGTCCCCGGCATCAATGGCCAGGGAACCAGCCCGTAACCGAAGGTTATCGGCGCCGGCATCGGCGAACTGCGGATCCCCGATGAATACTTTGATCCCGGCATAACCGCCCTGCACCAGCGAGTTGCTGACATAAACCGAGGTACTGGAATTGATCTGATCGGGTACCTGGTTTCCGCGGGTATTTCCCCAGAAGATGCTGTTATAGATATTCACGGTACCGGCGGTCCTGTACAGCCCCGCACCGGTAACGGTGGTGGCATTAACATAAGCGGTACTGTTGTTACTGAACGTGACATTGCTCAGCGTTGCGCCCGAGGTGAACATACCGCCGCCGTAGCCGCTGGTATTGGCGCCGGTCACGCTGTTCCGGCTGAAAATAACGTTGTCAAGACGAGGGGCTCCCGATGAAGTACTGAGCATACCCCCGCCATGCTGTACGGATGTATTGGCGATAAACGATACCCGGTTCAGCACCGGTGAACCGCCGGTATAGAATCCTCCGCCCTGCGCACTGGCTTCATTGGACCTGAATCCGATCTCGGTCAATGCCGGCGCGCCGCTGTTATTGAACATTCCGCCCCCATAACTGGATGCTTTGTTACCCGTAAAGGAAATATGACTGAATACTGCTCCTGAACTGTTCCAAATACCACCGCCGCTCCGGCCGGCGACATTCCCGGTGAATGTCAGGCCGTGGAACGTGGCAGCCACTGCAGAGTTGTAGATACCGGCTCCGTCGTACTTTACCGTGTTGTCTTTGATGAGCAGATTCTCGAACGTTGCCGGACCGTTATTGAAGATGGCACCTCCCGAGCTCGCCCAGTTGTTTCTCAGCACCAGATTCCTGAAAACGGCCTTCACCGTGGTCCCGTTATAGATACCGCCACCGGTGGTTGTCTCATTGGCTGACGTACTTTCCAGGGACTTACCGCCCTGGATGGTGAAGCCGTCGAGCAACGTTTCCGGGGATAATGCGCCGATATTCTGTACGACGGTATAGCTGATGTTATTACCGGTCAGGATCGTCTCGTTGTCGGTTCGGATCCTGGAGGTATCCCGTTGTGCGAGGCTGGTCTCACTACCCGCAAATCCGCCATACATTTTGACGTCGGACACCATGCTGAAATTGGAAGAGGCGGTCGTTCCCGGACTGTAGGTTCCTTTGGCCACCCAGATCTCATCGCCGGCCTTTGCCAGGCTCAGCGCGTCCTGCAGACTGGTAAATGCATGGGCCCAGGTTGCGCCGCTGTTGGCTCCTGTGGCCGAACCATGTACATATAAACGCGAAGCGCCGTCGTTTATCACCAGGCTGTACTGCCGGTTCCCCACCAGGTTTCCGCTGGTAACGGATACGACAAAGTCATAGGTACCCGTCACAACCGGGGTACCGCTCAGAACACCGGACTCGCTGAGCAACAGGCCGGGAGGCAGCTGACCGGCAGAAACCGTCCAGCGGTAGCTTGTTCCGCCCGTTGCGGAAAACGCCAGGTTAAAGCTTGTCCCCCGGTCGATCGCGGCAACCAGCGTCGTTGTGATCCGCAAAGCAGTATTGCTGACCTTCTCAAACGCGCCCATATCAACCACGGAATTGATGATCCGGGTGTTACCGTCAAGGTCTTCAACGGTCGTACTTTTACTGTTTTCGCCTGCATCGATGGCCAGTGACCCGTCCTTCAGGCGCAGATCATCCGCTGCCGCATCCGAGAACAGGGGATCACCGAGGTAGACGGCCGTAGCGTTCTTACCGGTAAATCCGTCCTGAATGATACTGTTGACAACGACGACTCCGGTCCCGAAATTCACCTGGTCACTCACCCCGTTGCCCCGCGTGTTGCCCCAGAGGATACTGTTGTACAGGTTGATGACTCCGCCTGCCTGATAAACCGCGCCTCCGCGGCGATTCGTGATGACCGGGTCAACATAGGCGATGCTGTTGTTGCTGAACGTAGCGTTGGTGAACGTAGCCGTACCGGAAGTGATGTGCACCGCTCCCCCGTATCCGCTGGTGTTCGCCCCGGTTACGGAATTGCGGCTGAAAATGACGTTGTCCAGTTTCGGCGAGCCGCTGCCATACATCCCTGCACCGTGCTGCACAGAGGTGTTGGCAATGAAGGCACCGCGTTCGATCACGGGTGATCCGGTATTGTACAGACCGGCACCCTGGGTTCCGGCTTCATTTTCTTTGAATACGATATCCTTCAGGACCGGAGACCCCGTGTTCCACAAACCGCCTCCGTATGCGGTTGACCGGTTGTTCAGGAAACTGACCTTTTCCATGGTAACGGCCGTGGTATTATACATACCGCCGCCATTTGCAGCTATGTTATTCCGGATGACCAGATTCCTGAAAACGGCAGAACCTGCCGTATTATAGATACCGGCACCGTAGCCGCTTGCGCCGGAACCGGCTGCATTTCCGTTTGCAACGGTAAACCCGTCAACAACAGTGGAACTCGTTACAGCGGCAGCGTTATATAATACGTGATACGCAATATCGCCCCCGTTGAGTATCGTTTCGTTCACCGTATGCAGCGAAGATGTATCCCGTTCGTCAAGCTGCGTCTCTGTCCCCTTAAAGCCCCCATACAGTTGCACCCCGGATACCAGGTTATAGGAAGAAGCGGTCGTGGTGCCGGGACTATAGGTACCTTTGGCAACCCAGATCTCATCCCCCGACTGCGCAATGGCTAAGGCACTTTGAAGATCTGTAAAAGCATTCGGCCAGTCAGCACCACTGTTCAATCCGGCGGATGCGCCATGGACATATATGGTGGACGGAGCAGCATTGATCTCCAGCCGGTACTGGCGGTTACCGACCCGGTTCCCGTCCGTAACCGATACGACAAAGTCGTAGGTACCGGCCACAACAGGGACACCCTGCAGCACGCCGGCGGTGCTCAGGAAAAGTCCCGGCGGCAGCGTCCCCCCGGCAACGGTCCACGTATAGCTGCCGGTCCCGCCTGTTGCCGTCAATGTCAGGTCATAGCGAACCCCGCGGCTTATCGCCGCGGGATCTGCCGTCTGAATGAGCAAACCGTTGTTCACCGGGATCTCGTATGCTCCCAAATCGACGGTGCCGTTGACGGTGCGCGGTTTCCCGTCGAGGTCGGTATCGGTCGCACTTTTACTGTTATCACCGGCATCGATACCCAGGGATCCGCTCCGCAGCCGCAGGTCGTCGGCTATGGCATCTGCAAATAACGGATCTCCCAGATAGATCTTTTCGCCTGTAAATCCGCCCTGAATGATGGTATTGCCGACGGTATTCGCCGAATTGACCTGGTCAGCAACGCCGTCCCCCCGGGTATTTCCCCAGAAAATACTGTTATAAATATTTACCGTGCCGTTATACCGGTACAAACCGCCCCCGGCAGAAACCGTAGCGTGAACATAGGCGGTACTGTTATTACTGAACGTCACGTTGGTCAGGGTGGAGGTACTGGAGGAATGGTACATTCCCCCCCCATAGCTGCTCGTGGTGGTGCCGGTAACTTTGTTCCGGCTGAAGATCACATTGTCCAGCTTGGCTGAACCGCTGATATAAAGTCCCCCGCCGTGCTGAACCGATGTATTGGAAATAAACGAGACCCGGTTCAGAACGGGGCTCGAGGTGCTGTGCATACCACCGCCTGTCGTTGTTGCGGCGTTTTCCAGGAAAACGACATCAGTAAGCGTTGCGGTACTGGAATTCAATAGACCGCCCGCGTTGCCCGTCGATGAATTCCGCTCGAAACGGACCTTTTCAAGCGTTGAAGTACTGGTATTGTACATCCCGCCCCCGCTGGCCGCCTGGGAGTTCCGGATGATCAGGTTGCGGAAAACCGGCGACCCTGCAGCATTGTACACCCCGCCCCCATTACCGTTCGCTCCCGTTCCTGAAGCATTCCCGTTAGCAATGGTGAAACCATCAAACAGGGTGGTATTGGGAACGGCCGCAGCATTATAGACCACATGGTAATTCGTATTTCCGCCATCAAGCACCGTTTCGTTTTGTGCATGGAGTTTTGACATGTCGCGGTCGGTCAGCTGCGTCTCCGTGCCTGCAAATCCCCCATAGATCTTTACTCCGCTTACCAGGGTGAAGGCCGACTCCGGCAAGGATCCCGGGCTGTATGTGCCTTTGGCCACCCAGATCGCGTCGCCTGCTTTAACAGCAGCCAGAGCCCGTTGCAAATCCGTGAACGCATTCTGCCAGTTCTGCCCGGTATTGCTCCCGGTGGCCGAGGCATTGACGAATACATGCGCGGGGCCGTCAACAATAGTTCCTGAATACCAGCGTCTGCCGGTCTGCGCTCCGCTGCCGACGGCAATCACAAAAGAATAGCTCCCTTCCCTGTAAGGGGCACCCGTCAGCAAACCGTTGGCGGTCAGCACCAGTCCGTCAGGCAGGCTTCCCTCTGCCACACTGAAGGTAAACGGCCCGGTTCCGCCGATGCCGGTCAACAGAACATTTACAGACTGTCCACGGGTGATCGTCTTGTCCAGGCTGCCCCGAACGCTTAGGGCCCCGGCCCCGGAATGCTCGTATGCTCCCAGATCGACGGCATCGTTTACGATCCGCTGCGCACGATCCAGGTCTTCATCCGCAAAACTCAATAAGGTACGGTCACCTCCGTCTATAGCAGGAGAACTGGCCCGGAGGCGCAGATCGTCACCGGATGCATTGACAAACAGGGGGTCCATATTCAGCGTACTGCCGCCAACGTAACTGCCCTGCAGGATGGTGTTGGCTATCGTCGTGACTCCTGCATTCAGCTGATCCGGAACATCATTACCCCGGATATTTCCCCATAGGATACTGTTATAAATATTGGTGACACCTGAGTTGCGGTATAACCCGCCGCCGCCGAAACTGGTGGCATGCACGTAACTTGTGCTGTTCCTGCTGAAGGTAGTGTTGTTTAACGTAGCGGTGGCGGTAGCATGGAACATCCCGCCACCATAGTAACTGCCTGAACCGGTAACGCTGTTTCTGCTGAACACGACGTTACTAAGGTCCGCTGTACTGTTGTTGTACAACCCGCCGCCGTGCTGCACCGAGGTATTTCCGGTAAAGGAAACCCTGTTGAAGGTTGCGATTCCCGAAGTAAATGCCCCTCCTCCGTTGGTTCCGGCTCCGTTCTCTTTCAGGGCTGCATCAGTAAGGGTCAGGGTCCCGGAACTGTAAAGCCCCCCTCCCTGTGACGAGGCGATGTTACCCGTGAGCGTCAACCGGCTGAACTGAACCGTCGAATTGTTCCATAGTCCGGCCCCCGATACGGACCTGTTGCCGGTAAACTGTCCGCCGTTCAGAATGGTCCCGCTGCCGGTATTATAGAACCCGCCGCCATTGGCAACGGCCGTATTATCCGATATGACCAGGTCGTTGAATGTTGCACCTGCAGAATTATGTATAGCCCCCCCGTTCCTGTTTGACAGGTTACCGGTGGCCGTGATGCCGGTAAAGACTGCGGCGGCCGAGGTATTCAGAATCCCGCCTCCATCGTACTTTACCGTATTGCCGGTCATCAGGATATTCTCGAAGGTTGCAGGACCCGTATTATATACCGCTCCACCCCCGATCGACCAGTTATTGCGGATCACCAGGTTTTTGAAGTGCGCCTCCACGGATGCCCCGTTATGAATGCCGCCTCCCGCTGTATTGGTATTGTATGAAGTTCCGTCCAGGCTCTTCGCGCCCTGCAGCGTAAATCCATCCAGAAGCGTCGTATTGGACAATGCGATATTATTGAATACCACATGGTAGCTGGTATTATTCCCGTCAAGAATAGTCTCATGGTCTGTTCTCAGTTTGGCGAAGTCCCGCTGGGCCAGCGCAGTTTCGGTACCGGCAAACCCGCCATACATTTTTACTCCGGACACCAGTGCAAATCCCGTTGTCGTCCCGGGAGAATAGGATCCTTTGGCCACCCAGATCTCATCGCCGGCACCAACAGAAGCTAGGGCGCGGGTTAACGTTTGAAAGGCCTGTCCCCAGGCCTGGCCGCTGTTGTCGTCCAGTCCTGAAGAGGCATTAACATACCATCTGGTTTGAGAAAAGGCGGATGAACCCGCCATCAGTAAAATAAGAAACAGGGCGGCGAATGCACTTGCCCTGCTCTTGCTCATCATAAATATCCTGGCCACTATGTATCTATATTCTTTCAGAAGGCCGCGAACCTTCCGACTTAATCCACGATTGATGGATCAAAGAGAGACAAAAAGGTGAGATGCTCACAATAAATGTGGATGAACGCCGGAAATATGCGATTAAGCACCGATTTCCTGGAAACATCTGAGCGACAGCCCGGCATCCCGACCCAAAGCGGCGGGAATGGCCGGCTTCCCGATTGACATGCAACCCTGAATTTATCTATGCGAGTAATGAAATTGATTTATCCGGATTTGGTACCGAATGCCTTGACCTGGACACCTCAGGAAAGAGAAACCGGGAATAGATCCTGAGGCTTCAAAGAAGAACCACAACGGCGCGAATCGGGAAGATGGGATCGGAAGTTCTAAAAAAGTCGTTGCGGATGAACTGAAAAGTTCGGAAATAAAAAGGGCCGACCGTGTTATAGTCTGCCCTCTTTAAAATAATCAACCATAAACCGTAAAGAATATGATATACAAATAAACTACCTGTAGTTCATGCCGGCAAAACAATACTGACGAGTGCCCCCATTAGCCGGATAAAAGCCGTAAAAAACAATCTGAATCAGACCAGCAGTTCCGCCGGCTTTTCGGGCCCGGTTTTGCACATGCCGGCACACGCACCTTAACATCATAAATCGGTTTCTTCAGAGCCGGTACGCATTTACCTCAGCAGGTACTTTTAATGCTTTTTTTATTCGAATCCAGCTGGCTGACAATGGTGCCCGCCCTGGTTCGGGCGGATTGCCGGAATGAGAAAAAAAAACAAGCCGCCTGCACTAACACAGGCGGCTTTACTTTTTACCAAAACGAATGAAACAATTCATCCGATGTAAAGATATGCTGATGCAGTCGCACCGAGTACGAATTTCTCACCTTTAACTGTTTCATTTATTGGCGGCAGAAACGTTTTTAAAGAATTTGTTAATACCGGTCACTTTCCATTCCAATCCTTTGCCTCTCTCCAGGGTGATGAATTCAGAAATGGTATGCTGGTCATAAATGAAGTCGATCTGCGCCATGATCATTCCCTCGCATTCCGCAAGGACTTTATATTCTGCGGTACAGGACTGCTCTACTCCATCATTGACTTTCATGGCCCTCAGCAGATCCGTGGCCGTAGAGTTGTAGACCTCTTTTTCGCGGGGAAGTTTTTCAACCGCTTCGCGGCTAAGAATAGTTTTCATCGTCTCATAATCGGTATGCAGCCTGCTTTCGATGAATGCCCGGATCACCGAATTATAATCTGAACTATTTGGCTTCGCCTGAACTGCTGATGCAATACCCAGTACGGCTACCAGCAATAACGTTTTTAAATTTTTCATATCCAAAATTCCGGTTCACCCGCGAGGTGAAATAGGAAAATATCACCTTCTCAATGAACGTAACTGAAATGATATTATACAAAAAAGACCGGCTTCCGCCGGTCTTTGAAAGAATTAATAAACGTCTTCGGCAAAGCCGCTTCGCATATGACCCGAGATCACATACTTGTGTCCCGGATCGTCCGAAAAGGACGCTTCAAAATAAATGCTGTCAACGGTGTTACCCGTTTTTGAACGACCGCCATTCGGGAAAACCTTGCCGTTGGTTACCGTGACTTTCCGGTCCGCCTGGTAAAGGTTATCACTGGCCTGGCCGCTGAACGTCATCGCATTGACATCCACGCTCACCTTTGACTTAAACGACCGGAACTTCCTGGCATCGTCAATCCACATATTGGCCGAATTGTCGGCAGTATTGAAGGTCATTATCTTCTTGTAGCCGTTGCCCACATCCGTTCCGTTCTCCTTCATCGTCACAAACCATTCGCCGGCGAGTTTTCCCGGAGTGGTCATCTCAAGGGGCTCATCCCCCGTTACCTTATCGCATGCACCCAACGCTCCTGCGATAAGCACACCCAAAAGCACTTTTATATGTCTTTTCATATTTTTAATATCTAATGATGTATTACTGAATTACCTGTTTTTTATCCCACCATACTTTTTCAGTGATCGGCTTCAGTGCCGGTACATTCGGGTTTGCGGAACGTTCGCTCGCTGGGAACATCAGGCGCTTGGGAAATTTGTTGCCGGTTACGTTATCCATGGGCCATACCAGCTGACCCGGAATATAGGCAGCGTCTGAAGAATATACTGCACTGTGCCTGGGATACCCGGTACGGTTTTTTTCAAAAAACGCCTCGATCGCGTGGGACCCCGGAAGGGATGCCCATTTTTGAGTAATAATAGCTTCCAGTTTATGCTCGAAATCAGCTTCCTGAGGATATGCATACCTGCCGCCCGCCGCGGTAAACTCAGCGGCCCTGGCTCCTAGTTTAAACTGCTGAAATCCAGCTTCTACCCCGGCATTATACTGCTCTCTGGCACCGGCGCCGTTGAAGAAACGTTCCAGGGCCTCCGCCTGCAGAAAGTGAGATTCGGCAGCCGAAATAAAATCGACAGGATCCGTAGCTGTCTGCTTAAAGACAGAAATAAAGGTAGTTTTATCATTGAAGTTTGCCTGATCCATTCCTGTTATCGGATTTACTTCTGACTCCTTTCCGTCCTTGTAGTAGTACGCTTCCAGTCGCGGATCATCATTCGCCTTCAGGAAACTCACGAACGTGTTACTTGCTCTTAAGTTTGTTTTCACGCCGCTCAGCTTTCTGACATTCATCTCATACATCGGATTGCTTTTATCCGGCTGGTCCTGGAATTTATACAGTCCTGCACCGGCAGTAAGGAAGTTCCCGCCTTCAGCGTATAAACTTCTGATGCCGGCCTCCGCTTCCTGAGGTTTCGCATAAACCATCCGCAGGTACATTTTCAGCTTCAGGGTATTGGCGAATCTGATCCACTGGTTCATGTCTCCGTCAAATATCAGGTCGTTCGCTCCGGGGATGCTGTTACCTGGAGCATTGAGATCCTTGGCAAGCGCCTGATCGAGCTCCTGCAGCAAGCCGGTATACACGGTAAATCCATCGTCAAACCGCGGCTTCAAATTTTCAACTCCTTTGAATGCCTCCGTGTAGGGTACCTCATCGTAAAGGTCGGCAAGCACCTGGAAGGTGTAAGCCTTCATTACCGTGCCCATCAAATGATAGCGCCAGTCACCGGTTTCGGCGGAACGCTTGATCACATAATTATAATCATTCAATGCCCCCGCATATAATTCATCAAAACTGGTATTGAAGCTGTTTTGGTTAATATTATAGGTATCTGTATTGCGATACTGATTGGCAAACGGGCTGTTGCTCCAATACTGGGACATAAAACCGCCGAGGATGGCATATTCGCCGCCGATCCGTCCGGCAGTGGAAATCACAGCAGAAGGAAAAACCAGACTCGGGGAGCTGTTGTCTATCGAAGGATTATTGGGATCCGTATTGATATCCAGCATTTTCTCACATCCGGTAAAGGAAATCAAAGCCGTCAGCGAAAAGACCACGAGCTTTTTTATTGTAATATTCTTCATGTTAAAATGTTGCTTTTAATGATAAACCATATGATCTGTTGGTCGGGCCGCCTGCAAATTCACCCCATTCTCCGGAAAGGTCATTATTATAGGTACTCACCTCCGGGTCGATGAAGGTATTTTCCTTAGGCAGCCACATCAGGAGGTTCCGGCCAAATGCTGTCAGGGTGATGTTTGAGGCTTTGAGCCGGGTAGCAACGGTTTTCGGCAACGTATAGGCCAGGGTGACATCCCGCAGTTTCAGAAATGTCTTATCCAGAACCTCCATGCGTGAAGCGATAGCAGAATTGGAGCTGGTACTCCAGTAATTGACGAAATTCGTCATATTAACCGGTGTAGTATTTTCCACATAGGTTACTTCCCCGTTGTCCCCGGTTACTTTGATAACTGAGTTGGGAACGATGAACGGTCTGCGGTCATTATAAAGAGTCTCTACACTATTTCCGACGAAGTTGTTCAGATGCGCCGTATATGACCAGAACAACCCGCCCTGGCGATAATCGAATGAAAACCCAAGATTAACATTCTTGTATTTGATCTGGTTCGTCAGGCCCATCGTATAATCCCGCTGTGCTGAGCCGTATTCCTCGTTCTGATCAGCCAGCAATGGCCGCCCTGAAGTCTGGTTGACAATAATGCGGCCCTGAGGGTCGCGGGCTGGCGCAGGACCTTCGTAGACGCCTAAAGGCTTGCCGACCCGGGCAACAAATTCGACGCCATAGGCATCGTTGATGGTGACTTTGGTCAGGCCTTCAGGAAGTTCGAGCACTTTATTCCTGTTTCTGGTGAAGGTATAGGTCATATCCCACTGGAAGCTGTTGTTTTTGACCGGTGTGCCGTTAAGGGCGATCTCCACACCCTTGTTCTCGATGGAACCAAAGTTTACCACCCGGGACATATAGCCGGTCGTTGCAGGGATAGGCACCGTAAAAATCTGGTCGCGCGTATTCTTATTATAATAAGAAAAATCTAAACCTACCCGGTTATTCAGGAACCTCATATCGGTACCGAACTCGTACTCGGTGGTCAGCTCAGGGGATAGCTTGCTGTTTCCTATCAGATTACTGATCTCGTAGGAGTTCACGCCGCCGAAAGGAAAGGTGATATTACCGAAGTTCAGGAATACATCACCTTTTGAGAGCACTGAGGCGACCATGTAAGGATCTGCATCATTTCCTGTTTTTCCCCAGCTCGCCCTGAACTTCGCAAAGCTGAGTCCGTAGTTGTTCAACCCGTTTACAGCATCGGTAAGAACAAAACTTAAACTGGCACCCGGGTAGAAGTAAGAATTCCTGTCCGTAGGTAATGTTGATGACCAGTCATTGCGGGCATTTAGTGTCAGGTACAGATAATTGTTATAGGCAACGTTGGCCTGGGCGTACGTTCCCACCAATCTCCTTTTGGTATATCCGGTCGTGGATACCGGCGGCGCAGATGAATTGCTGAGCGCATAAAAATTCGGAATCGTTAACCCGGTGATCTGAGCAGCGAGATTCCTGGCGTTTCTTTCGTTGAAATTCACACCGACCATACCGTCTATGGTAAAGCTGTTGCTCAACTTCCGGTTCATACTGGTGATCCAGTCCGCATTGATCTCACCCCGGTATAAACTGGATTCGATCACGCCCCCCACATCCGGTGACCGGCCTTCATTAGGCGACCCCGGGCGGGCAGCATTAATCGCCGTCCACTCTTTGATCCGGCTGTCGGATACGTCGGTTCCGACCGTTAAACTTGAAGACAGCCAAGGCAGGAACTCATAGCTTAAGTTGACATTCCCATAGAATCGTTCACTATTGAAATCGTTACCATTCTCATTAATGGAGAAGTAAGGATTCGTAGCATAAGGAGTGAAATAGTTGTCTTCATTGTGATACTTATTCCGGTAATCTTTAAATCCGGTGACCGGTATATCCCGCGGCATCTGAATTAGCTCCTGGAAGGTTGTAGACCCTGTACTGGTTCCCTGGCCCGCAGTAACCACGGCGGAGTTCCGGTTTACATAATTAAGTGAAGCGGCGATCTTTAGTGCCTGGGCAGTCGTACTTCCCCTAATGCTGAAGCTGTTGCGGTCATAGGTATCCGAATTTCCCGGGACAACGCCGTTGCTGCCCACATTTCCGTAAGAAAAGTAAAAGGTCGATTTTTCATTACCACCACTGACAGAGATAGCGTTATTCAGCTCAGATCCCCGGTCATAGAAGCCTTTGATATCCTGCGGCGCAAACGCTTTTTTAAGGCGTACGTTATCCACCGCATTTCCCCACTCCCGCAGTTTGCCATCCATACGCGGGCCCCAGCTGCCATTTTCTTCGGGAACAAACTCACCGGACCACCCCTGGCCGTAAACATTCTGAAGGGTCGGGGTCATCAGCACACTGGAAATGGTGGCCGAGCTGTTGAAATCAATGTTCAGCTTTCCCGATTTGCCTTTTTTAGTGGTGATCACAATCACGCCGTTGGCAGCCCGGGAGCCGTACAGGTTGGAAGCGGCCGCACCTTTTAAGATATTAATCGTTTCAATATCGTTCGGGTTGATATCGTTGGCATTGTTCCCGAAGTCAGTAGCCCGGTTAGTTCCCGAGGTACCATACCGGGTATTATCTACCGGGACCCCGTCAATAATGTAAAGTGGCTGATTCGAGCCGTTTACCGAAGAATAGCCCCGCAGGATCACCTTGCTGGATGCGCCCGGAGCGCCCGATTGCGATGAAATGTTCACTCCGGCAACCTTACCCTGCAACCCGTCCAGCATGGACACGGGCGAGGTTCGGTTGATCTCCTCGCTGCCGACCTGTGTGGCAGCATAACCGAGTGATTTTTTTTCTTTGGACATCCCCAGAGCGGTCACAACCACCTCGGAGAGTTGCTTGGAGTCTGTTACCAGGACAACGTTCAGCACGCTGCGGGAACCTGCCTGAACGTCTTGTCGAACGAAGCCGATGTACGAGAATTCAAGAACTCCGGCACCCTGTGGAAGAACGATGGAATAGTTCCCATCCATCCCGGTGCTCACACCGGTTCCGGTACCCTTTACTTTTACGGACACACCCGGTAAAGGCAAACCGTCCTCCGCGGCAGTTACCTTACCAGTGATCGTCCGGCTTTGAGCCATAGCACCTGTGATGGTGACTATGCACAACATTAAGAAGGCTAGTAATTTTAGTTTCATTTAATTTGATTTAGGATTAATTACGCAGGTAATATTAGGAACTACCGTGACGGCGGGATGTGACAATATCACCTATCGGTCCGTGTAGCCTGTTCGTTGCAAACGGCCGGATCAGGCCAGCACCGGTTGGGAACTGCCCGGGTATCTGGCAGGCGTATGGTGATAGGCCTTTTTGAAAAAGCTGATAAAGGAACTGGTGCAGTCAAATCCGACAATTGCCGCAATGTCTTTGACCTGCTGGCCTCCGGCTTCCAGGAGATACCGGGCGCGTTCGAGTCTTACCCGGATCAGGAACTGGTAAGGGGATATATTATAAGCCTGCCTGAAAGACCGCAGCAGGTGATTTTTAGACAGGCAGGCCACACCGGCGATCTCTTCCAGGGTCAGCTTCTTGTGGTAATTACTGAGAATAAAATCTTTAGCCAATAACAGGCGCTTAAGAACCTCAACCCGCGTGCTCTTTTGCAGGAAATCCAGCTTTTCCATACGGGAGACGACCTCCGCATTGAAGGTCTTATGATAGTTAATCAGGTAATGGTGCAGGTAGGTATTCAAAAGCAGATCATCTGAACAGCCGGCTTCGAGGTTTCGCTTCAGGTTGATAACCGTATACCTCAGGTCACCTTGCAAAGGAAATATGGCCAGGGGCAAATTAATGGTCTGATGATCGTTGCAAAACGGGTCGTCAAGTAACTGTTTTGTTTTACCTCCAGAACTTTTCATAAAATCGCCGAAAAATTCCCGGGTTATCTCTATGGAAAAGCTGTAAACGGGATCGGACGAATTGACCTCCCGGTTATAAGACACCCCCTCATTCAGCCAGAGAAAATGCCCCGGATAAAGGGTTATCGACCGGTTACCTGATGAATAATGTTCCTGACCGTCAAAAACCAGGCGAAAGGTACATTTAGAGGCTCGTTCGGAAGTTTGCTCCCGGTATACGGTATTCAGCGTCAGCTGATTCTGATTACTAAGCGTTTTAACAAATTCCATTTTAATTCGATTAATATTGTCTTTCCTCCAGCAGCATGAACAGGTTGCCCGCCGCATCGGTAAAGTCCACGGCCAGTCCGAAGCTGAAATACTGTGGTTCGCCAATAAATTGAAGCGATTCCCGCTTCAGGTAGTGATAATCCCGAAGGCAATCGGAGGTATTGATAATGATTCGGTTCGGAGGTCCGGAGGCGCGGGTTTCGGTCAGTATGGTCGTGAACCCCGAAGGGGCGACCAGGACCACCCACCCCTTCCTGAAGCACAGGTCATCCTGGCGTTCGCGGTATTTGAGTTTTGTGATAAAAAACTGCTTCACCATACCCACCTGGCGAACCGGCAGCAGGATATTCCTGATCTCAAGTGAAAATTGTTGTGTCGACACCATATCCGTTTACGTAACCACTTACACAATCATCTATGCGCGTGTATGTGGCCGCAAAAGTATTCAGGGTCCGGGCGACAGATTTGTAAAATACTGCCCTATTGAAATTGTATCACGGTTTTTACTGAGTTCCGGAGACCCGGATGGCTCTCGGGTTGCCCCGGGATCAGACAGAAGAATGTCAGGAACTGCCTCCATTGATCTGGCTGACTCAAAGCGCGAAAGCTCAGGAAAGAGGGATATGCAGCAGAGGCGGACCACAACAAAAGCCCCGGCAGGGAATGCACGGGGCTCATCAGGAAAATGAATGATTATTCTTCAGCGGTTCGTAGCAGGCAATACGGTCTGTCGGTGTATGAAGACAGCGCCTCAGGCTTTTTTGAACGTGGTTTAGTGAGCGCCCGTATTCAATCGTTGAATGTTTTCAATGTTCACTTCCCAGATATTCCCGAGCCCGTTAAACGACGACCGCAGTTCCCGGATAAACGCTTTGTTCGTAACCGCCTTTTGCCGGGGCGGAGCCGTAACCCCCTGCGGGCGGTTACTGGTGAAATATAATGTTTTGCCATCGGGAGAAATCCCGGGCTGCCCTTCACTACCGGGTGAGTTTACATCCTTTCCCAGGTTAACCGGCCCGGTCCATTTTCCGCCGTTGTTGAAAGCCACGTAAAGATCCGTTCCGCCCATTCCTTTACGGCTGGCACTGGTAAAAATGATGAAGGTCCCGTCCGGGGAAACGGCCGGATCAAGGTCGCGATGCTGCGGCGAATTGAACGGCAGCTTCACAGCCGGGCCGTATTTCCCGTTCTGATTTTGAACATAATAGATGTCACTGTCGAAAAGGCTGTCGACAGCGCTGAAATACAGGTCGTTTTTTTCGGTCAGGCTCGGGTAAAGAGGCAATACGGTCTGATAGAAATCGCCTTCCAGAAGTACCGGCTCCTGGGGCTGATGAAAAGGTGGTTTAACTACCCATATACCGTAATCCGAGGGTTTCTTCTGATATTTTGATGGCCGGTCGGAAATGAAGATCATCATGGACTGATCGGGAGCGATGAATGGATCGGCATCTCTGAACCGGCCGGAATAAGGGACCAGCCTGGGTTCCCGCCACTCCCCCTTCCGGTTGCTGGTGGTGACGATCGCTATCCGGCGCCAGTCAGGAAGCAATGCTTTGGAAAAAAAGGCCCTGTCGGATGAAGCTGTTTTGGTGAAGTTAAACTCAAAATCGGGCGAGGATACTGTTCCCTCGCCCACTAACCTCGGGGCTCCGGTGGCTGAAACGGACTCCTGGGCCAGGGCGCAGTTTGTTGTAATCAGGGTCAGAGCTATAGCTGTTGAGAAGAAGTTTCTTTTCATAAAGGATCAAATTTCTGTTTGGACCATAAATGCGCCGGCGTGTTACGACCGGTGAAAATCTATTGTATTGATCAGTTCAGTGCTTTTTCGGGAGACGGGTCCCCTGCCCTCCTGTTTTTGTTATTTACCGACTGCCCTCCCGGTCAGTGCCCGGTGGTTTCCAGATAGTTAACAACTACAGGCAGCGCGCGGATGTCCCGTTTAGCAAACCGAACGTCCGGGGCTATACCTGTTTGATTAAAAGGCTGAGCAGGGAGCCGCGATGAGCGGGAAGTTGGAACCGTCACCGTCCAGAATCCTGAAGGCGGTTCCACTGTTCTGAGATTGGAGTAATCAAGCGTTCCGCTCGAATTTTCCTTACCGAAGATGACTACCTTACTGCTTTGCTTTGCAAAAGGCAGAAACTCCTCGGTTGCGCTTCCGCATTTCCCGTCAATGAGAATTGCAATCTTACGGGGATTCCGGTAGACCGAATCAGACTCCAGGGTATTGGCTAACTTGCCGGTCATACTGACAAAGGTATTGGGAGCCTTTTCCATCTTCAGAATGAATCCTTTCAGGAACTCCCTCGTATTCTGCGGCACTCCCGGATTTTCGACTAATTGCCGGTACATGCTGATATTATCCGCGGTAGCCAGGAATTTCGAATCTTGAAGTTTTAAATATTTGATGATGCTCATGTTCGGCTATATTATTAATCGTTGAATGTCTTGCATGAGCTTCCGGCCATCATTAGTCTTCACAAACTCATGGGTTCCTCCGCTGATAACAGTGCGGCGGAAATGCAGTGACAAAGAGACACAGGGGCTGCAGATCAAGATTGAGGTGGCCGGATCAGGTCATTAAGGCGGGCCTTCGATATGTTCGATCCGGTCAGAATTAAAACGACGGTTTTCCCTGCTGTATCAAGCTTTCCGGAAAGCAGCGCCGCGACGGCAACAACCCCGGAAGGCTCGACAACCATCTTGTGCGTATTCAGCACCCATTCCATGGCGCTCATGATATCAGTTTCCGAGACGGTGACCACCTGATCGACCACATCCAGGAACAGCGGCAGCGTTAAGGTCTCCGGTTCGATATAGCCACTCAGACCGGTGGCAATGGAAGGTCGCAGGTTAACCAGGATGGCTTTGCGCGCCTTAAACCATTCAAAGAATGTGGGGCTGTTCTCGGCCTGCACGGCCACCACCTGAATTCCGGGATTGATTTGCTTGACATACGCACCAACGCCGGAAGCTAACCCTCCGCCACCGACCGGCACCAGCACGATATCGGCTTCCGGTAGCTGGTCCAGCAGCTCAGCTCCTATCGTACCGCCGCCGAGGACCATATTGACATTGTTGTAGGCTGAAATAAAGGTCATCCGCTGATTTCGGGAAGCCTCCAGCGCCTTTTGCCGGGCAGTTTCAATGTCATCGAAGAACGTGATATCAGCACCGCATTCTCTCATGAAGCTGAGCTTTATGGGATCCGCATCACAGGGAAGACAGATGTGAACGGGAATCCCGAGCTTCTTACCTGCAAATGCAAGCCCCATTCCATGGTTGCCTGCGGTTGGAGCTATTACGCCACGTCGACGCTCTTCTCTGCCTAACTGGCCGAGCACCTGGAACGCACCGCGGACTTTGAAGGAACCGGTAGGCTGCAGGTTTTCGAGTTTCAGGTAAACCGGCCCCTGGGCGCGGGCTGATAATGGCTCCGAATACAGCATATCGGTTGGAGCCACCCACGGTTCAATATTGCTTTTAGCCCTTATTACAGACTCTTTCGATATTTTCATCGTTACCGGTTTCAGATTCAAAGGAAATGTTCTTCGTAAACTCGTGTATAGCAAAAAATCACCAAATTGATGAGGAACGGTCCCCCATCCCGATCACTGGATCTCCCGCTGTGCGCGGACTAAATGCAGGCGATGCAATCCATCTCCACCAGCGACCCACCCGGCAGCCCTCCTTTTGCTACGGCCACCGTGGTGCGCACAGGCGGCATTTTTCCGAAGCGTCCGAGATAGACTGCGTTCATTTCGTCATAGTTACCGATGTCATCCAGGTACACGTTTACCTTAAGGACCTTCTGCATGGAAGATCCGGCACTGATGAGTTCCCGCTCCAGCTCCAGAAGGACATGCTCCGTTTGTTCCTTAATGTCCATCGATGGAAGATTTGCCCCCTTTCCGGCGATATAGACCACATTTCCATGGATGGTGTGCCCGGAGAACAGAGGAACATTATCCTTCTTATGAATATTTCCGCTTTTGGATCCGGTGCTTGCGGCCGGATGGCTTTCTGTGCGTACAACAAAGCCCAAACCCGCGATCCCGGCCAGGGATGCCAGCATACTTTTAACCGCTGAGCGTCTTTCTGTTTTCATGTTAAAGTTTTATGGATATTTATCACTGACACCGGAAGTAAGGGCGGTGCAATCGTAAACAAACCGATGGAGGGCCAATGCACCCTGTTAGTGCCCTGGCCTAAACCCGGTTATTCATCTTTTACGAACCTGGTATTCTCCTCGTCGCCCTCTTTCAGATAGATCGCCACAAAGGTTAGCGGCGCATCCGAGGACAAATTATCAAAGTGCAGGATCCGTTTATTACGTGGTTCATAAAACGCATCGCCTGTATTAAGGATCTTTTGAGCTTCACCTTCAATTTGGAACAATACCCGTCCTTTTATCACATAGCCTACTACCGGTGAGGGATGCAAATGTCCTGGAGCCCTCTGCCCGGCAGGCATCGTGACCTCCTGCACCTGGAAGGCGGAGACATGTTGATTCACGCCCGCTTGCAAAAGGTCCTTTCTCGTGGGGCTTTCCTGCGCAAATGCACCAGAAGCGGTTGCAAACAGAAGTACAGTGATGATGGTCAAAAAGCTTTTCATTTTTTTCATGCTTTGCTTTAATATTCGATGTTCTTAATAGCCAGCGATTCAGATTGAGGACCGGGCAAGATCACGTGACCATTACGCCGGTGTTCTTAAATTATCTAAAGTACGAGATCCGGAAAGGGAAGTCAGATTGCTAATCCGATCGGCTATGTGTCCTGCCGGAACATCGTTAGCTTTGTTCGTTTTTCTTCTCTTCTTACGGTATTGCGCCGGGGTATCAGAAAAGGTACTTTTAAAATGGCGGATAAAGGAGCTCGGGCAGTCAAATCCAACCCTCCGTGTAATCTCGGCAACTGATGACTCGGTATTCAGCAACAGGTAGCGGGCGCGTTCGAAGCGCACGTGAAGCAGGTACTGGTGCGGAGATTTTTGATAGACCTGCTGAAAAGTACGGAGCAGATGGTTGACCGACAAGCAGGCCTCCCCGGCAACATCCTTTAACCGAATCTTCTTCTCATGGTTGTTCTGAATATAATCCCTGGCCAGCACCAGCCGTTTCATGATATCATTTCGGGTAACGGGGTTCGAAAATGACAGGTTTCCGGTTTTCTCCAGGACCTCCTTACGGAAGATCTGACAGTAGTTCAGCAGGCAGTGAAACAGGTACTGGTTAAGCAGCGAGTCCTCCAGGAGTCCCCGCTCCAGGTTACGTTTGAGATTCATGACGGTGTAGCGAAGGTCATTCCGGAAGGGAAGCATCCGGACGGGCATTTGATTCGGGGCCTGGTGCGCAAACAGTTCGGTTATATTGCTCTCTCCCGCCTCCTGTCTGATGCAGAACTCCCGGATAAAGTCGGGCGAAAAGCTCAACGACAGGCTGGTTACCGGCTCATCCGACTTCGCCAGCCGCGAATACCGGGCCCCCTGCGGCAGCATCAGGAAATTTCCCGGGTACAGGTTGATGTTCTTCTGGCCGATATCGACCTGCTCACTTCCGGATAACACCAGGGTCATGGTCAGGTTTTCAGCGGCCGCGATCCTGCCTGTCCGGGTTGAGCCTCTCAGAATGATCTCATTCTTATTCCGCAGACGTTTTTCGATGGTCATATCAGTCGTCTGAATAGTTCCGTTCTTCCACCAGTAGATATGTGTTCCCGCTGTGATCGATGAACTCGGCAACGAGGCCGGCCATCGTGTAGTAAGGTTCGCTAAGAAAACGCACTCCTTCCTTCTTCAGCAAATAGTAGTCGCGCAGGCAATCATTGGTGTAAACCGTGATTCCGCTTGCGATCTGCTCCTTCGCCCTGGCGCTGTTTTCTGAAAGCACAGACTTCAGGCGCCCGGACCGGCTTTCTGATGGGATACACTCCATAGCGGCGCAGATCAGTTCCTTGTTTCCGTGTTGTCTGGGAAAAGCATTTTGCGCTTCCTTATTCTTATCAGCTCTGCAGCTCATTTTTCGCTTTTCAAATCCGATCGCAGTCATTTTTAAATTCAGGTGAATGAGCGATGGTGCATGGGAAGAAACCCGGATAAATCAGATATCCGCCACAGCGCCATCCCTCGGGACAATTACATTGGAGATATTTGCGTTCTTTAACGCTTTCTTTAATTCAGACCTTGATAAAAGACAATGATTAAGTGCTTCCATATGGACGCAGATAATTTTAGAGGCCGGGGCGAGTTTTGCGACGCGGATTACATCCCCAGCATTCATAATGATGGGTCCTCCCTGCAAAAATTCAGCTCCGCCGGCATTGAGGATAATGATCCCCGGATTGAAACGGCTCAGGGCATCCTCCACCTCGCTGCAGAGAATGGTGTCGCCTGCTACATATACTTTCCTCCCTCCGGCATTCAACAGGAAGCCGGATACCGCTCCCATTGTCTTGCCTACCTCTCCCGTGCCATGCCGGCCGGAGGTGCGGTGAATGGTGATGCCGCCGAATGCTCCTTGTTCCCAAATCGCTTCAGTATTAATGAATCCCTGCGCGCGGAGCACCGCCTCATCTGCCGGCTGGCAGAAGATCTTTTTGGTCTTCGGGATCAGGCTTCTTGCGGCCTCATCCCAATGATCCCGATGCAAATGGGTAAGCAGGATGGCATCCGTCTCCTCAATGATGCGTGCTACTTTCTGAGCTGAAAACCGAAGTTCAACCAGAGGAATTCGTTCCGTCCGGGCTGCATGCTGCACGGGTTCCATCGCACCTTTCCGGCTTAGCATGGGATCCACCAGAAACTGTTTTCCTCCTGCCCGGATAACCAGCGTGGCATTTCTTAGGAGAGTGACTTCGATGCCACCCTTTTCCGCCCGCTGAGCGGCTCCGGCTATCACCGGGTCTGTCAATAATATTCCCATGAGTAATGATCTAAGAAATTCAGAGCGTTTCATTGATAGTTTCTGTTGGTAGGGGTGCCGGGTCCAGCTGATATGACTCGCCGTCACGCAGGAATAAATAGCTTTGGCTGTGGTATTCGCATGCCAGCTTAAATTCCTTTTCAGGATCAGGGAATGGGGTGTAAACCGGCGGATAATCGAACATCCCGTAATGCATGGGGACTACGTTTTTTGCCCGAAGGATCCGGCCCGCTGCTGCAGCCTCATTCGGGGTCATCGAAGCCGGTAACGGCGTGTAGCCGATAAAAGGATAATGCACGGTCACTCCGTTGATCGGCAGGAACGCCAGGTCCATAGGACCATATTGATTCCCAATTGCCCAGAACTGGTTATGCCAGAGGGTATCGCCTCCATGGAAGATCTGCGTCTTCCCATGCTGAATGATCCACGAGACCTGCTCATGACCAATACCGTCCAGGGCAAAAACCGGAATGATGCTGAGATCCCCGATTTGAACGGGCGTATTTAGCTCAACTCCCCGGACAGGAAGTTCAGCTGTCCGGATCTTCTCCTCGACTTCCCGGTGAACCCACACCCGTCCGCAGGGTTTGAGAATCTTCCTGATCGTCTCCCGATCATAATGGTCCTGGTGAAGATGCGTAAGCAGAATAGCATCGGCTTGCTCGCCGGCCGGAATCTCAAGTACCGGCATGAGCGGTTTACCCATATACTTTTCCATTTTTTCAAAATTGACCACAGGGTCGATAAATACCGTGGTGCCGTCACTTTCAACTTTTAGTCCGGCCCAGGAAAGTTTGGTGATTTTCATTCTCAGAAATTTATATACAGACAAGTCTGTCTATTAAAGAGCAATTTTTTTTTTAGCTGTTTACCTTTAACAATTTTAAAGAGGCTGAGCGCGCAGCTATAAGCGGCCATAATTCGCGATGGACCTGGAAAGAGATCATTGTACCCTCAAACAATATAAAGAGTTCATCGCCGAGGGCTTGCTCCTTTTTCAGCGGCTTCAGGGGATCTTTCGCTACCAGCGCATGAAATAATCTACGGAGCAATTGCTTGATTCTCTTGATCTCCTTTTCGATTTCCGGGTCAGTTTGCGGGTCGATTTCCGAAGACATTTTCTGGAAAGCGCAGCCGACGAAATTTTTCTCTGCAATCAGCGACTCCAGAAAATCATAGATCAGTTCTACCTTCTTCTTGGGCGTAGCTCCAGGTAAAACCTCACCCCGCAGCCGCTGCACCCAACTATCTGCTTTGGTATGCAGATAGGCCAGCGCCACTTGCTGCTTTGAAGAATAATTGGAGTACAAGGAGGCCTTGGCAATTCCGGCCTCTTCGATCAGCTGATTGATACCGGTCTTATTATACCCCTGAAAGTAAAATAACCGGCTCGCTGTCTCTATGATCCTTTCCTCTACGCTTCTCATTTAGTCAAAGATAACAAATGAATGTTCCGATTCAGTGTGTTTAAGTGATGTTACCTGCTGGTAGCCCAGTTCTGCAGATGCCAGGTTCTCCAGAATTTCTGCAGTGGCCATGATCGAACCAAACTCACCGTTCAGGGAGGCCAGACTCACCTGGTGTACCAGTTCGCTCGGAAACTTCTCGCCGGTAAACCCGACCTGATCAAAGGCGGCCGTAGCATCGGCAATGACTACAATTTCATAGCCCATATTCGCGGCCATCCGCGCAGTGGTGGATACGCAATGATTGGTAACCAGTCCGCCGATGTACAGCTTCCGGATTCCCTTTTCCTTCAAAACCTCATCCAGGTTGGTGCCGATGAAGGCGCTGTTTACGGACTTATCCATAATGGGTTCATTGGGAAGAGGAACCAGGGTTTCAATGAAATCGTTTCCTGGTTGCCCGGCCCGTAAAGGCGAGTTCTCAAAAACCGAATTATGGCGGGTATGGATCACCGGTAGACCGTGCTGGCGAAAAAACTCCAGCAGGACACGGGCGTTCCCCTCCGCCTTAGGGTTGTTCCGGTTACCGCCAAAGTATTCCTCCCGGGCAAAACCTTGCTGGAAATCAATGAGCAAAAGGCCTGTGTCAATATTCATGGTTCTAAATTTATATGTTGGACTTTTTTCGTGCTGCAATAATAGAAAATAAAATTAAAACAGACAAGTCTGTCTGATATCTTTCTTTACTTTTCGACGTTACCGACGGCTCGAATACTGATGGCTCCTCTGTCACAGCAGAAAAAGAACCAGGCGATATTGATTTAAAAACAGATTAGGAGATCACAGGAAGACACGAAAACCCGTTAGAAACGTTCAAATACCTTTCACTCTATGGAGCTTTTCGGGTAGATGCATTTAATGTCAGAGAATATCTTAGGCAATACCGCTTCTATCCCTGATTTACCGGAGATAGATCCTTTCGGATTGTAGGTTAGCGATGCAACAAAAGAGTTATGAACGGTTTAGGCGCAAAAACCGGGCAGGTACTTGAAGGAGAATTACTGTCCAGTCACTTCCTGTGCGGATATGGCAAAGAAAGTTCGGACACGTATTCGTTTGCTGGAAAATACCGCCAAATACAGGAAAATGGAAGGGATTACCGCCCATAAAGATCCAACTACCGTTAATGTAAGACGCAAGGAAGCGGGCTTTGCCGGGACCGTGGAACAGTACGCCGGCAAACTTGTTATTGATTACCGTGAATACATATTAGAAGAGGCACTCAGGTTGCGAAAAAGAAGTGACTCAAGCAGCGTAATGGGTCACCATTCTGCTGGTAACTACTGCATAAGAGGGCAACGGATCAACATGAAGAAGATTAAAAGCTCCGCAGGCTCTTCATCCGGAATATACGTTAATCAACTATTGCCGATATCGACTTTTCAAGCCGGCTGACATTACCGGGCAGAGCAACGATCTTATTTGTTCTTGCGTCAACAAGCACCATCACCGGGGTCGAAAGGACATAGTAAGCATTCGCTTCAGGACTATTCACTCCACCCTCAGGCCGGCTGTGTTTCCATCGCGGCAATTCGCTTTTTGCTTTCTCCCATCGCGAGACTTCCAGATCCGTAAAATCAAGACTCATGGCAAAGACATCGGTATACTTCCTGCCGGTCGTTTCATACCATGGATAAAGCTCTTTCACGAGTTCCTTGCAATGATGGCAGTCGGCAGACCAGAACAAGACCAGCTTATAAGGCAAATCCGTTTTATATTTACTGAACAACACCGGCTTCCCGGAAGCATCCTTGGTCATAAAATCGGGAGCGACCGTGCCCGGAAGCATGGTCTCAATACCTTTTAACCGTTTTTCGATCTCCAGCCTTCTGGAGGTCAGACAACGCGGGTCCGACAGGTACGTCTGGAGCATCTGTATTCCCGACGGGATATCGAAGCTTTCATAGCCATGGTAAAAATAATCGACCATCCATCCGTACACCACCGGATGCCCGTGTTTAGCCTGCTCAATGGCTCTTTTTCCGGCCAGCGTAAACAGCGAATCCCTCAGTGAACTGGTAGTCGCCATCGACCCGTAAATGTTGACATAACCGTTCATCCATTCCCTCAGCTCCCTGGTTTTCAGAATCAGCGGATCGGAAAAGTCAACGCCTTCAAAATAGGTCTCCAGCAAGCTGTTTACCCGCTGTGCTTCAGTACCCTGCCATGCGATACCAGGAACATGCGTAAACTGCAGTGACCGGCTGAAAAAGCTTGACTTGTGGCTTGCAGACCAGGTTTCCACCCAGGAATTATATTCCTGCCTCCTTTTTTCAAACTCCCGGATACCAGACTGATAAAAAGCCGACCCAGGCTCATCATATCCGGCCAGGAAGTTCTGCAGCAGGTTAAGTTTCTCCTTCTTCTTCACATTTTCCATCGCAAATTTCAGTGCCAGCGTATTCTCCAGCTCTCCGGGCTGGAACCAGGTACTGTCCGGATTATTTACAAACTGGGGATGCACCCACAGCTCCAGATCCTGCGCACTGATGATCACCTGCTTTTCGGAAGGGTATGGTGTACTGCCTGCCGTTTCTTTATAATCAAAGCGCAGGATAAAGGCACCAGGCAGCAGATCTTCAGGAACAGTCAGCATACCGGTTGAACCGCCCGGGATCGACGGACTCTGCACGATCGTCTTCAGGCTGTTACCGGCTAATGACTGCAGGCTGACCTTACTTTCGTGCACTCCGCGTAAATGGATCTTAACACTCAGGTTCTGAGCGCGCAGCTCCCCACCAAGTCCCAGTAACACAAACAATACGATGATATACTTACTCATGATTTAAATTCCCTAATTAAGCGTAATTGATCTTGCTGAACTTGCGCTTCCTGCCACATGCCGGATTTGTCACGGTCCCTATTTGATACAACGGAGAGTAAATCCAAAGTAGGCGTAGCCTGTATTGACACTACTTATGGTACCATTAAAGTTCAGAAAATACCGACTTGATACAAATACAGAGGCTGAACTGCTGCTCCAGTACCTGCCGGTCGCGCCGCGCTCTTTAAGTGTACCGTCGATATTCAGATAACCGGCGGCATGAAGTTTAAGTGCGGAATTAAAAGTATGGCTGCTGTTGAGCCAGTTCTGCGGCGCCCCATCGGCACTTGTCCACTCAGCTGCCGTAGGCACCCGCCAGCCTTCGCCCAACATCCCCGCACACGGATCTTTTGCTGCAGGCCAGCTACTCATATCAACATTATAACTCCAGCCCCCCGGAGTGAGGGCGGTTCCGTCATGCTTGTACCCGTTCGGTGTTCCGTACTGCCAGTACCAGCCCGCTGCAGACGGGTCAGGATCATCAGCTGAGGCAGCCTGTCTGTCGGCACCGAGATTCTGCGTGATCCAGCACCGGGGTACCCCTGATATGTTGCTGCTGACCACTTCATAAGTGACCGTCTTCGTTTCAGGGGCACCATGGAGACCTTCCTGATGTGAAACCGTCATGCTGGGGGCACATACCTTAAACGGCAGGACCGGTCCGTAACCCGTGCCCCCGGAATTGGTAGCATAGGCGCGAACATAGTATACGGAGCCTTCGGTCAATCCGGTAAGCGTTGCCTGGAAGTCTCCTGATCCATTGCCGGCCGGAACAACGTTATTGTCTACGGTCGGATTACCCGTGGTATTCCAGACCAGTCCGAGGGCACTGATTTCAACGCCTCCATCCGATGTGATACTTGCTGATCCGGTAACAGAAGACGCCGTCATATCTGAAAGGATGACCTGGCTTAATACAGGTGCGTTTGGCAGGGTGGTAAACGCCACTTCATTACCATAACCCGTCCCCTGGCTGTTGACGGCATATGCCCTGACGTAGTAAGTGGTCGAAGGCGTCAGGCCAGTCAGATTACTCGTAAATGGCAGGCTGCCGCCGCCGTGGTTGGTCTTCGTAGCGAGTGCTGTGGTCGGATTTGGCGAGGTACTCCATACGATTCCGCGTGCAGTCACAGCGACTCCTCCATCCCATGTGACGGCCCCCCCGCCTATAGCCGAAGCCTTCGTAATGGAGGTCGGGTCGACCTCCGACGTCGTGAGCTTTGGAACGGAAAGCGTAGTCAAGCTGTCCAGGTTTCCATAGCCGACTCCAGAGCTGTTTATCGCGTAGGCTCGTAAATAAACCTTGGTACCTTCAGTCAGTCCGGTCAGCTGAACAGTGAAGCTGTTTGATGTATTAATAACAGCACTGACCCTGCTATCTGCGATGGTCGGCAAACCGGTCGTGCTCCAGCATACGCCGCGTTCTGTTATTACGCCTCCTCCGTTATCCGTGACATTACCTCCTGAGGTTCCTGAAATCCGCGTTATTGCCGACGGCTTTGTTGTAGTCACCACCGCCACCGACGGAATCCTGAGCTCCACCACCTTACTGTAAGCCAGGCCCTGGCCATTGATTGCAAAGGCCCTTAGGTAATAGACCGTTCCGGGTGCCAGACCAGTCAGCGTATTGGTAAATGATCCGATACCGGCACCATTGAGGAAACGGTTATCATCCACAGTCGGATCTCCGGTCGTATTCCAGACCAGACCACGGGAAGTCACCGGAGAACTTCCCTCAGGTGTAACCGCTGCCTGAACATCGGCACTGCTGCCTGTCATATTATTAATAGTGCTGATGGACACGGAAGGAAGCGCCGGTCCGGAAGACTCCTGGAGACACCGGACGGTATATGCCCACATCTTGTATGCGTTGGTTAAGGCACTTTTCGACGAAGTCAGATCCATGGTCAGGCCGACACTCGTAGAGGCCGCCTGCGAGCTGCTCCAGTAAACACCCTGGGTGCCGCGCCCGCCAATCACACCGTTGCCGTATGACAGATATCCGCCAGCGTGCAGCTTCAGCACCGAAGCAAACGTCTGGTTGTAGTTGGACCAGTTTTGCGGCGCTCCGTCAGCGGCCGTCCATTCACTGGAGGTTGGCATACGCCAGCCGCTCCCCAGCAATTGGCTGCACGGATCGTTCTCAGGCATCCAGTCACTTGATTCAGTAATGCTGGTGATCCACGGGGTATTCGGTGTACGCACCGCACCCGAGTATTTATAGCCCTGTAACCTGTTAAACTGCCAGTACCACCCTGCTGCTGCCTCGGAGTTATCGGTGGCAGCCGTTGCCTGCCGGTCGGCCCCCAGATTCTGGGTGATCCAACAACGCGCATCACCGGAAATATTCGAGCTGGCCACCTTATAGGTAACTTCCTTAGTCTCGGGAGCGCCGTTATGACCGGCGATGTGCATCACCGTAAAGTCCTCGTTGCAGAAAACAAACGTTTCCGCAGGGCCAAACCCAACCCCCGAACTGTTCCGCGCATAGGACCAGCAATAGTAGACCGGCCCTTCCTGCAATCCCGACATGACAGCTGCGAAACCACCTGCATCGTCGATAGCACCGGAAGACACAAACATATCGGTACTTAAATCCGGTTCCTGGCCGGTCGTATTCCAGACAAAGCCCTGCTCCTCGATCGGAGCACCGCCATCTGCGATTACCCGTGCTGCTGCATCGGCTGTCGGCAAATTCATGTTACTGATCACAACCTTGGTAAGGGTGGGCTTCAGAGCCGGGACAACGATACTGTCCACGTTTCCATATCCCGTTCCCATACTGTTGGTGGCATATGCGCGTACGTAATAGGTCCTGCCCGGTAAGAGGGTGGATATCGTCGACACGAATGTTCCCAATCCGGTGCCATTGGCGGTCTTTGTAGCAAGCGCGACCGTCGGCACGCGGTCTGTTAAACTCCAGACAACACCTCGTGCAGTGACCGCCTTACCTCCATCCGAGGTTATCTGACCGCCGGTGGTTGCAGCGGTTCCGTTAGCATCCAGTACCGGCGCTGTGGTAGTCACGGTCGGTATATTGAGCGTCGTAAAGCTTTCTGTCTGACCATAACCAACGCCGACAGCATTTTCCGCATAGGCCCGGACATAGTATGTTGTTCCCATTTTCAGGCTGGAAAGATTAATGGTATATGCCCCTGTCGCTGGGGTGGTAGCAGAAGGCACTTTCATGCTTTCGACGGATAACGGGCTAATGGTATCATACATCAGGCCTCTTTCCAGGACAGGCAGGCCGCCGTTATCCGTAACATTACCACCGCTTGCCGCTGTATTTCCGGTTACCGAGCCAGGCATAGTAGTGGTCACTACCGGAAGTTTCGGCGTAGAGAAGACTGCGGGACTCTGGCTGTAGCCTGTTCCGACCACATTGGTCGCGAATCCCCACACGTAGTACGTGGTGCCCGGTAAAAGTCCGGTAAGGGTGGCTCTGATATTCGGGCCGGCACCGTCAGCACTGTAGGTGTGGTCCGCAGGCCCCGGAATTGTTCCGGAAGTGTTCCATACCAAACCAAGCTTCGTCACCGCCTCACCTCCGTCGCCGGTTATCACGGCGTCTGCATCGGCAGACTCCATCAACCGGTTCGAGATGTTGACCGGACCGACTGAAGGCTTCATGGCTTCTGTAGTGAATACAACATCTTCACCGTAGCCGGTTCCCTTGCTGTTCGTTGCGAAGGCCCGCACATAATAGGTTGTCTTGGGCTGCAATCCGGTAATATTACAGGCGAACGAGCCTGTACCCGAGCCGCTGACCATCTTGGTAGCGAGCGATATGGTCGGTGCAGGACTTGTACTCCATACCACTCCCCGTGCGGTTACAGGCGCACCTCCGTCATCAGATACGGCACCGCCACTTTCCCCGCCGTTTGCTGAAACGTTCCGGACGGTATCCCGTGTGGTGACATCGGGCAGCATGATCTCCATCGTCTTGAAGGATATACCCGTACCATAGCTGATCCCGGCTTCGTTACGGGCATAAGCCCATACATAATAGGTAGTTGCCGGTTTAAGTCCGCGTATACTGGAAACGAAGGATCCGGTACCCCTGGCGGTTGTATCTACAGTCCGATCAGCTGCCGCGGCAGTCGACGGATCATTATACTGGCTCCAGACCACTCCCCGTTCCAGAACAGGGAGCCTTCCTGTGTCAGTCACCTCGCCGCCTACCGAAACCCCCGTTGCCCGAAGGTCTGTTAACGGACCGGTGGCAGTAAGGGTGGGCACCGTAGCGGTTTCAAATGTTCTGGTGAGCCCATAGGCCACACCCACATCATTGATCGCATAGGCCCTTATAAAGTATTTGGTATTCGGAGTGAGCCCGGTTACGATGCTGGTAAAGGCACTACCGTCATTCGTGCCGGAGTAGCTGGTATGGCTGTTTCTCGCTATGACCGGATTAGGGTCTGTGGCACTCCAGACGACTCCCCATGTATGGACAGGCGAGCCGCCGTCACGGGTAACGGTACCGCCGCTTTTTGCCGTGGTGCCTTTAATGTCGGTGGTCCCGGCAGTGATCAGTTCAGCAGACGTGGCAAACATAGAGAACGCAACCGCGTCGCCATAGGCTGTACCCGCACGATTGGTGGCATAGGCCCGGACATAATAGGTTATTCTGTCTTCCAGACCGATGAGCGTGCTGGCAAAACGAGCCTCAGAAGTTTCGACCGCTGTTCTGTTTACGATCACGGTGTCAGGGACATAATTGGGATTGGTACTCCAGACCAACCCTCTGGCCGTTACCGGCGCCCCGCCATCATGCTGTATCTCACCTCCGCCCTCGGCTGAATCTTCCGACACGGTAAACACTTCGGAAGTGATCACCTTCGGCAGTGCCGGCGGAGTAACAAAACGAAGCTCCTGTCCGTAGCCTGTGCCTGCCCGGTTTATGGCATAGGCCCTGTAGTAGTATTCGGTCGCCGGAGCAAGATCTTCCATCGTACCGGAGAAATTGCCTTTTCCTCTTCCGTTGAACGCAATTTTGGTAACCAGGCCGGTGTGGGGTCCGGGTGCAGTGCTCCACACCAGGCCAAAACTGATCACCTCCGTTCCGCCATCACCTGCGATTGAGCCGCCTGCAACAGCCGACCTGGCGGTGGCAGATGTTGTATCTGAAGTATAGACCTCCGGAGAATCATGGGTTGTAAAACTTCTCTCTTCGCCATAGGCAAGGCCGATGGAGTTTTCAACAAACGCCCTGACGTAATACGTGGTGCCGCCGACAAGGTGGGCAAGTGCGATACTGAACGTGCCCATGGCCGATCCGCTTTGGGAAATACGATTGACGGTTCCAGCATCCGGATCAAAGCCGGACCGGGTACTCCATACCACTCCTCTCGTTGATATCTGTGCGTTGCCATCATCGGTAATCGTACCGCCGGCGACTGCCGTCTGGCTCCCTGTTACAACGGGAGCATTGGTGGTGATCGTTGCTAAAGTCGGCAAATCGGGAATAGCAGTAACAAAGGATATTTCCGGCCCGTATCCGGTTCCCGCAATGGAAGTCGCATAGGCGCGGACATAATACCTGGTGGACGGCAGGAGTCCGGTGATATGGCTGGTAAAGTTAACCGCGGCACCCTGCTCTATTCGGTTCCTGACCAGGGTATCGGGATCAAAACCTTGCTGAGTGCTCCAGACGACACCGCACTTTACAACGGTCGCTCCGCCATTATCAAAGACGCTTCCGCCACCCAATGCTCCCTTGTTGGTTATATTCAATGGTGCGGCAGTCGTCACGCCGGGAACAGAGGGCACCCTGATGCTGATCTCCTCACCATAGGAAGTAAATCCGGCGTCATTGGAGGCGAACGCCCGCAGAAAGTAGGTCACTCCGGGCAAAAGGATGCGCAGGTCCATGGTGAATCTTCCGGTGGTATAACCCGTTTCCGCCGCCCGGTCGGCTTCAGGCACGCCGGCCGGGTCAAATCCGGGAACGGTACTCCATACCAGCCCCCTGGTGGAAATCTGTGCTCCGCCATCACTGGATATGTTGCCACCACCCCTGATGACCGTTGCTGAGAGCACCTCCGGAACAGCCGTTGTTATGGAGGGCGCGACCGGTGGCGCTGTCGTGAACTGCACTTCGTTACCGTAGGCAATTCCTGCGCTGTTCTCTGCATAGGCCCTTACATAGTAGACCGTGCTTCCTTTTAAGCCGGTCAGGTGGGCTGTAAAGCTTCCGGTTCCTGCACCGGCGGGAGCGCTTACATGATCACTTACTGTCGGACTGGGATGTGTGCTCCATACGACGCCGTTCCGGCCTACATAGGTTCCCCCGTTGGATGTCACCACTCCGCCACTGACGGCGGTCGTACTGGTTATGGAAGAAGCGACCTCATTCGTAGTCACCGTGGCATATCGGAGTGTCGTGAACGTCACCTCGTTACCGAAAGTGATTCCGGCGCTGTTTTCAGCAAAGGCACGTACGTAATAAACGGATCCCGCACGTAGTCCACTGATCGTGGCGGTGAAATTCATCGACCCGGCGTTGATAATACGGTTTTGTGCAGGTACGGCAGCAGCATCAAACCCGGGTGTTTCACTCCAGACAATACCCGCATGGGTCACTAAAGCGCCGCCCTTGTCCGTCACCGTTCCCCCGCTTATTGCCGTACTACCGGTGATGTTTATCGCTTGTCGTGTAACCACTGAAGGTGGTACCGGCGGAGCTGTGGTAAAACTCATCTCCTCCCCGTATGCTGTCCCGGCAGCATTAGTCGCATAAGCACGTACATAGTAGGTGGTATTGCCCATCAGGTTGTCCATCGCCATGGTGAACTGGCCGATGCCCGGCCCCCCGCCGGATATACCGGAATAATTCCGGACAGCCGGTGACCGCCATGTACTCCAGACCAGCCCGCTGTTTACCACTGGACTTCCGCCATCGCTGAGAATGTCCCCTCCGCCTGTAGCTCCCGTACTGGTGACCGATGATTCAATGATCTGGTTGGTAACAACAGCGGGTGTCGTAAAGGTCCTGAAGATGACCTGCCCGCCATAGACAATCCCGGCACTGTTCACGGCATAAGCCCGGGCGTAATACGTTTGATTGGTAGAAAGGCCGGTAATCGCAACTGAAAAATTTCCGGTCCCGCCTCCGCTGTCTGAGAAGCTGTCTTCATCCACTACCGGGTTACCGGTAGTGTTCCAGCAAATACCACGACGGGTTACTGTTGCTCCCCCATCTGAAGAGATTCCACCTATCCCGAGAACCCTGTCCGCCGAAATATCAGTAACACCCACGGTAATAACAGTGGGAAGGATAGCCGGAGATGTGGTAAAGGCGACCGGGCTTCCGTAGCCGGTGCCCGCGCTGTTTATGGCAAAGGCCCTGAGAAAATAAGTAGTATTTGCCTGCAATCCATTTAAGGTACTTATAAAAGCCCCCTTACCGGAACCGCTTATGATATAACTGTCTGCGATGGTCGGTTCCGGACCGGTACTCCAGCAGACGCCCTTCGATACGACCTCATCACGCCCTTCATCCGTTACGTTACCTGCTCCTGCCGCCCGGTTATAAGCGAGGACCGAAATGTTCTCATTCGTGGTAACTGTAGGCAGTTTTGCGGTGATGAAACTGACCGTGTCGCCAAAAGCGGTACCAATATTGTTTGTCGCAAATGCCCGTACCCAGTACACCGTGTTACTGTTAAGCCCGGACAACTGGGCATTAAATATTCCAAGCCCGGACCGGTTTCCGAGGTCTAATGTTATCCTCCGATCCGAAGTGACAGACCGGGGATCAAAATCAGGCGTTTCGCCCCATACGAATCCCCGCTGGGTTATCTCTGAAACGCCTGCACTGGTCACCTCCCCGCTAATCGTCACCTTTAATCCAGACACCGTAGTTTGAGGAAGGGTGAAAACGGTAGGCAGTGAAGTTGTCCTGAAGCTTGTTTCAGAGCTGTAGGTAGTGCCGACCCGGTTTTTTGCATAGGCCCGAACGTAGTAAAGGGTTCCGGGCTGAAGCGGAGATAAGAAGGTATTGAAGGTCCCTATATCGCTTGAGGAGTTGTTAACCGAAGGATTGTGCTGTATCCGAGGATCAAGGTAATCCCATGCGGCTATCCTCTCCGTGCTCCAGGCAACTCCCCGTTCCACAACTTCTGCACCGCCGTTATTGAGGATCGTCACCTGGCTCCTGGCCGAACTGTCGGTAATGTTCGTGATGCTGATATTCGGCGAACTGAGAACGGGAGTAGTAGCCGGAAGGGTAGAAAAGGTAACCAGGTTGCCATACGCCGTTCCTATCCGGTTCACCGCATAAGCCCTTACATAGTAAGTCGTGTTCTCGAGCAGACCGGTCATCCGGGTCGGGAACAATCCCGGGCCGGATCCGTCTTTGGTTATACGCGCTACAGGATCGACGATCGATGCAACGGAATCCAGAAGCGGATCACCGGTGGTGTTCCATATGATTCCACGGTCTGTTACATTGGATCCTCCTGTACTGGGGATATCACCACCGCTCTCTGCACTTATCGCCTCAATATTTGCAACAGGCAGGGTAACGATCCGCGGTACAGAAGCATCCGCGGTTTTGAAGGATTTGATCTCCCCATAAGAGATTCCAGAGCCGTTAACTGCGTAAGCCCTTACATAATAGGTCGTAGAAGCGACAAGTCCGGTAATTAAAGACGGATAAACTCCGGTGCCCCCTGCACCGGACCTGGTTTTTGTAGACAGCAACGTATCCAATGTCGCATTGGGATGCCCGCTCCATACAATCCCCTGGTAAATGATGTCCGAGCCGCCGGTGCTCCTGATATCAGCGCCCGACTCAGCCCCGGTATTGGTAACATAATAGGGATCAAGCGTCGTTACAACAGGCGTGCAGCTGACATCCACCCATTTACCTCCATCATAATACCGGAGAACTTTCGCTATCGCATTGATGTAAACGGCTCCTGCCGATAGTCCCGCGGGAGCGGGGTTACTGTTTAACACAGGAAGTTTTGAAATATTCAGCGAGCTGATGGCTGAGAATCCGTTGCCGGTTACGTAAGCTCCGCTCCCCCTGTGCAATGCTATCTTCTGCCATGCTTCCCCGTTATAAATTTTAACCGATCCCTCGCTGCTGGAATAATAAACAGCGCCGGATTCAACCGCTTCATCAGGATTTTCAACGGAGATTGAAAGGAACGGAATTCCTTTGGTTACCTGAAACCCGGAAGTAGCTACTGATACCAGATTACTGCTGCACAGGTCGACCCATCCGCTTCCGGTAAAAATGAGCGGCTGGTTCATCTCGCGGCTATAGACGATCATCCCTGCAGCGGGTGAGGGAACCGATGAGGGCTCCCGTTCCGGAAAATGCGGAATACCGCCGATGACCCGAAAATATGACTCACCCGAAGCCGGGTATACAACTCCCCAAATAAACAGGAAGATAAACTTTGCTATTACTAGAAATCTTTTCGATCCTCTCATCACTGTCCGCTAGACCATTGTGGAAACCTGGGGCGCAAAACAAGCCATTTGGCACTATCCACACTTGTAAATTCCTGCCATTTTGCACCCGGGTCATTCAAACGTTACAATACAGGGCTGAAAAGCAGTACGCTACACTTATTGAGATCGGATCTTATACCTGCCACAATAACGAATTCATTATTAAGATTTTAAACCTAAACAAGAGAAACGGAGTTTATAAGAATAGGCTAATCTTCATCTCCATGAACACCATCATCCTTCTTATGGGCCTCGCTTCCTGTGGTTGGCCTGTTTACGCACAAAATCCGGTACCGGCACCTGAAACACAAATAAAGCTGGCCCTGCTCGCCGCTCCCCCGGACAAAAAGCCCGGTGTAACGGTGTATGGCTATTCGCCGCAGAAAGAACTGATCCTTTTACGGAAAGGAACCGGCGAGCTGATCTGCGTCAGCGATGATCCGGACCAACCAGGTTTCTCCGTGGCTTGTTACCATCGCGATCTGCAGGATTTTATGCAGCGCGGCCGGGAACTAAGGAAACAGGGAAAGAAACAGCAGGAGGTGTTCGATCTGCGTGAAAAAGAGGTAAAGGCAGGCAAACTGATCATGCCTAAAGCGCCTGCCGCCCTGTTCGTATATTCCGCCGACCAGGCCGATTACAATCCCCAGACCGGAGAAGTCAAAAATGGCTATATAAGATCCGTCGTCTATATACCTTATGCAACCGAGAAATCCACCGGATTACCGCTAAAGCCCCAGGCCCCGGGGATGCCATGGCTCATGCACCCCGGGACACATGGCGCGCATATCATGATAAACCCCAATTGAAAGCGGCGGGAGCCGGTCAACGGACTGATCCCGGAACAGCCAGCAAAGCACCTGTGGCGGCTGATCGATCCTACTTTGGGCTCTTATGCCATTCAAGAGCCTCCTTTTCAGAGGCGAATTTCCTTACGGGCATGGACGTTGTATTCAGGGCAATAACCTGTTGAATACAAAATCTTCCGAAGGATGACGCCGGCTTGATCCAGGAACATTTACGAACCGGCGATTCTTCCAACCTGGGTAACAAATGAGTAGCGAACACCAGGCAGCCATCGGCCCAGGGTCCGATGACCTGCCTGGTATCCATCATGATACCCTCATAATTCTTCTTTCCTGTAGCTTTAAGTATTTCACTGCACGCTTTGCGGATAGAATACTGATCATGAACCCCTTGCAGGCAGACATGCAGAAGTTTATCGTCAAGGACGCCGAGTTCTATTCCGCTGGCATCGGAGTCAGGAACACGCTCCCCGTCCTTAATTCGCCAGTTGAAGACCGGAAGCGGGAATCTGAAATAGAAGGCCGTACCATCCGCTTCTGATGATTCTACCCACATGCTTCCCCTGTGCTGGCCAATGATCTGCGAAGCGCGATACAAACCCGATTCGACTTTCTTAGGAGAATGCAGGTCGTGAACGGCCAGAAATATCTCCAGCAGTCTCGTCTCCGGAATGGCAGGTCCAGAATTGCGCATCACAAGAATCAGGTGGTGATGTTCAACCCTCGTTTCAGCGACTACGCTGCGGACATTGGGGGACAGCTTCCTTGAGTCTTCGAGAAGGATTTTCAGTAATCGGACGATAGCCTGCCGGTTCCCCGAAAACTGAATACCAGCATCACAATGAGCGGCGAAAGAATATTCCGGGAACTGATTTGCATACTGACCAATAACGTCTCGGACCACTTCATCAAAATTAAACGTCTCGACATTCAGACGAGCCTGAATCCTTGTGCTATCCTGCTGGCTGTTGATTCGGGCGTTACTTTCGCTAATGATGTCGTCTAATTCCCTTGCACTATGTTGGAGCAACGCGTTCAATTCCTGATGCGTACCACTCAGCTGTTGTTCGTCAAGCAATTGTGAGAGGCCCAGGATATTGGCAACCGGCCTTCTCATCAGATGGGAGTGCAGGAAGGCAACTTCCCGTAATTCTTCCAGATTGTCTTTAAGTGCATCTTCTGCCGCCCGGTATGCGGTAATATCTGAAAAGAACGTAAGCATCCGGTTGACACCCATTATGATGTTGGATGAAAGGCATCTAATATTGTCGCATGAGATTAAACGCGACAAAAAGATCGGAGATGGAGCGTCATCTGATCAGCTGGCGCCAAAGCGGATTAAGTCAACGGCGCTATTGTGAGCGGGCCGGTCTGGGTTATTATGGTTTTCGCTATTGGTTTGATAAGCTGACCAGTGACGATTCGCCGCAGAGTGGCTTTTCAGAGATCCGGCTTCCGGCTCCGACCGGATCCAGCCAGATCGAGATCGAGTACCCAGGAGGTACGCGACTGCGGCTGAATGGCTACTTTCCGCCGGAATATATCAAGTCGCTGGTCTAGGTATGCTGTCGTTGTCGAGTTCGTGCCGGTACTTTCTGTATCAGTAGCCGGCCGATATGCGTTGCGGGGTCTATTCGCTGGCCGGCCTGGTGAAGAACAAGCTGGGCAAAGACCCTCTGACCGGCGATGTGTTCATCTTCATCGGCAAGAGCGGCAACCAGATCCGGCTGCTGCAGTGGGACATCGACGGTTATGCCCTTTATGTGAAGCGTCTGGAGAGTGGCACCTTTGAGCGCCCCGGTAACGGAAAGGCGCAGCTGAGTGCGGGGGAACTGATGCTGATCCTGCAGGGAATCCGCCTGGCCTCGGTCCAGCGGCGTAAGCGCTACAGCCGGGTAACTTCCGGGAATTGACTTTTTCGACCGTTTATCCACAAACGGTCGATATTAGGGTGGATAATAAGTCGGGGTTTTGTTTGCCGGAAAGGGGCCGCGATCGCCGTATTTTTACTGCATGTCATCTGCCACCCCGGATTATAAAAAACTCTACGAGGAAGCCCTGATCCGGGCGGAAGCAGAAAAGCAACAATATCAACAGCAGCTTACCCAGCATCAGCAGGAAATCCAACAGCAACAAGCGCAGCTTACCCAGCATCAGCAGGAAATCAACCAGTACCAGCAGGAACTGGCCATCATGAAGTCTGGGTAAGAACCGGATGCTTACAAAAGAACACGGCCAGGCCGTCATCGATAGGATTAACAACTACTCTGCCCCACTTCTGCAGTGGCCAATAATACTCCTCAAAATTCACCTGGGTACCTGTTTCCATTGCCTGTGTGTACTCAAGATAGAACTTGGAATTTATGGCCTCGGGAAACACGGCCCAGAGGGCCTTGCCCAACACCTGCTCCCGGCTAATGCCAAAAATAGATTCTGCCTGCGCATTCCAGTAGACGAACTTCCAGTCTCGGTCAAGGAGGTAGAAACCGACAGGCATGGCTTCAAGTGTCTTTATGAGCCGCGAATACATGAACCTCCATTTCATGGGGACTGCGTCAGGCTTTGGTCCGATGATCATCTCAACGCGGGCTTCCATTCCACCGGCCACTATGGGGTACGAACACGTTTCGGCTACTTTAACACCTGAAACCGTGCTAAACTTGCACCTCCGTCGGGACACTACTCTCCTCTCGTTCAGTTCTGCCAGGTACTCTTCTTTATCCTCTGTAGCATGCAGGTCCAGCCCGGTAAGCTCTAGCAATTCAGGTTTAGAACGTTGAAAAAAAGCTAAAGCCGCCTTGTTGGCATCAACCAGCGAATAATCTGGCGAATAAACAAGAACTGGCTGTGGGCAGTCGGTAAATAAAAAGAAAGGATTGCTCGGATTGACACTCATCACTACAGCGGCCTGTTTATGTCATGTCGTCCATAATGTTACAAGCTTTTCAATATCGGTTCCTTCAAAACACAAATAAAAAATGCTAAGTCCCACTTTGTGAAATTAGTGCGCACTATTTTTATGTTGCTGCAATGCAACCGGCGCACAGCACGAAAGCAATCGTTAAAGCTGATCATGATGGAAGGTTTGAACGTAATAGAGTATCTGGAACAGCTGCATCCGTTTTCGAACAGCTTTCGTGCCGCATTGACGGAAATTCTTATCGAGGAACACTATCAAAAGCACGATGTGATTCATGGTCCGTCACACCCGGGGACACGCATCTGGTTCGTAACCTCAGGACATCTGTACCGCTATCAGCTAAGCGAGGATATGAAGGTAACAGACCTTTATAAGAAGAACTCATTCATCTTGTGCTGCCATCCAGCGCATGAAAATGATGGCTACATAAAAGTTCTGTCCGATTGCAGCCTCATAACGACCCCGGGTCGAACCCTTAGAAAGTTGCTGGACCGGGAGCGCGATGGAGCAATTCTTGAGCGCCTCATCCTGATGCAAGAAGTATCGCGCCGGGAGAAGTCGGCGAATCTCGTCAGGCTGCCTTTAAATCAACGGGTTCAGATCCTGATGTCCGATTTTCCGGAGATCTTTCGCATCGCCCCCCAGAATGTCATTTGCTCCTACCTTCATATGTCGAGAGAAAGTCTCAGAAAGTCCAGGAACAAATTCTAATTGACAAAGGGAGAAACTGCCCCCGAGAAAACCCACTTTTCGGTGCCGAACCAAATTGGTTGTTCCCCAGCAAATTTCGGTACAGAAAGTGGCCAGAACGTCCAGTTACCGACCTCAATTACAGTATCATTTTGCCAAACCGGTGACGAGAACTTGTCCAGTATGACCTTCCGAACCGGAATTAGAGTGACGAACTTTAGAATATAAAAACGAGGTCAAATCATACGGTGGTACTGGTGCCGCATTTCCTATGGACTGTTACTGGAGCAGTAATTCCGGGAGAGCTTCGGGAAGCGCAGAGTTTTTCGATAAAGCAGAAATTCTCAGAACCACTCCCAGGAACCTTTGCTGGCAAAACACCTGAAAGGACAGGCCATAAGTATTACAACTGACTTAACAAATCCTATATCGGAGAATAGAGGGACGTTGTTTGACCATTTACTGTTTTCCCTTGGGACCAAAAACTCATTACCATGAAAAAAATTAGCATCACCAGCCTTATATCGGCATTGCTCATTCTGCTCTGGATTTATGCGGCACTCACCAAACTGCTCGACTACGAAACTGCCCGAAGCCAGATGCGCAATCAGGTGTTTCCGTTGTGGCTCGGGAATATCCTTGCGTGGGCCGTACCGGTTACTGAGCTCGTTGTTGCTGGGTTACTCATCCATCCGGCTACGCGTCAAAAAGGATTAGGTGCTTCCCTCGTGCTCATGCTCGGATTCACCGTCTACATTGTACTGGTTAAATTGAACTATTTCGCCTTCGTGCCCTGTTCCTGCGGCGGGGTTATTTCAAAGCTCTCATGGGAAGAACATTTCCTGTTCAACATGTTCTTCGTCATCCTGGCTGGAACCGGAGTACTACTAGAAGGAATTGGTACAGAGAAACAGGCCGATATCCAAAAAAGGGATAACAGCTAGAAGATATTATTTGGCCAAATGATCAGGTCGTCTCCGCCTGCAGAAAAGGAGTTTAACTCATTCAAAACAAAAAAACATGAAAAATCTAAATGTAAGAGTACTGGCCGTAGTACTAGGTATTGCGGGCGCTCTCGCTAGCCAGTCAGCGACAAGCAAGACTGATGATCCGGTTTACGGAAGAACACCCGAAGGTGAATGGATCCTGGTGACATCAACCACCGAGTCCCAGCGCGCCTGTGTGTCTTCCGAGGACGCCTGCAAGGCCGCCTTCTCGTCGAATCCGAACTCTCCCGGAGCAGAAATGACCGAGCTGATCGAAGATAACGGCGTTTATGCTTTGATTCCCGGAAGGTGAGTAATCGTGATCAGAACAGAGAACCCTCGCGAGGGTTCTCTGTTCATTAATCTGCTTGTTTCTGTACGAAGTTTTAATCTTCATATAAGTAATTTCGACAGATCGGCCAGCAAGTGAAGGACGGCGGCATGCTATTTATAAAATTACTGATCCAGAAGGCTTTGATCGAGAACACGCATCCGTGACGACCATCAGACGAAATAAGCGTACCCTCGAGAATCCCCACACATCTAAGCGATTCTTTAAAGACAACTCACCGATTCTTCCCGGCCAGCACTTGAAAGACGAGATAGCCATTTTCGCCTGAGGCGGTGGGTACACGTACACCCGATATTGACGTTCAACGCTCATAGAATTGGGTTAATCATTATATTTATCCCCAATGAAAACCTCCCTTTCCCACCTCTCCCACCAAAACCAAGCTGAAATCCTTCAGATCGCTGAGGTAATCAGGGAGGTGATTAGCCCCGAAAAGATCATTCTTTTTGGCAGCTATGCGAAGGGTGAACAGGTTGATGATACCTACTTTGAAAACGGAGTGCGATACCAATACATAAGTGATTATGATTTTCTGGTAATTCCAAAAGATAATTCCAGCAAGGAATATCTAATACAGGATAAAATCGTAAATCGGTTCAGGCATCTACGGACACCCGTTAATATCATTGTTCATGACATTAACTATGTAAATGAAGGGCTCTCCGAAGGACAATACTTCTTTACCGACATCGTGAACGAAGGTGTGCTGTTACATGACACCGGCAACTTTGCTTTTCAGGAGGCAAGAAAACTATCTCTTGGGGAAGAAAAGGTTATTGCCGAAAGATATTTTCAGCAGTGGCACCGAACTGGCGGAGAGTTCTTGATAGATGCCCATCACGCATTCGACCGGCAAAGCTTCAAACAGGCCGCGTTTTATTTACATCAGTCAGCAGAACATTTTTTTAATACTGCACTTCTAGTTTTTACCGGCTATAAGCCCAAAACACACAACCTTGAAAAGCTACGCCAATACGCGAAACATATCTCGGGAGAGTTGTTTGGGGTGTTCCCGTTTCCTGAGCACGAAGAAGATGAAAAGCACTTATTTGATCTGCTAAAATGCAGCTACATCGATGCCCGCTACAAAGAGGATTTTGTGATCACTAGCGAAGAAGTGTCAAAACTGATTGAGAAAGTTGCACTTCTACAAAAGGTGGTTCAGAAGAGCTGCTTGAAAAAGATTTCTGTCAGTAGTTAAACGTCCTTATCAATGGTAAGGAAGTCAAAAGAGTAATTAATCAACTCTTTGGGATGCACTCCTAAGCCTTTTGCAAGCTCAAACAGAGTCGTTAACGTCAGATTGGTATCGGGGTTCGATTCAAGTTTGCTAATTTTCGCGTGGTCAACATCGCATTTTTGAGATAGTTCCCGAAGGCTCAAATCCTTTTCAGTTCTAAGTTTAAATAACCGATCCCTGAATGGCTGCATCCGTTTTCTATCCCTTTCTTTCATTCTTGAAAGGTGTTTCCTTTTGTTAAAAAAAATGTTGTTAGTTCTACCTACATATCCGTAATTTTCTTATATTTGGGTGAAGAATCAACTAGTTGTCTCATTGCTGAACCTGAGAAATTCAAGACTAATGAGACATGATCGATTTCCAAAACACCTATAGGATCTTTAGTGCGGGCACTCTTTGTTTATGGCCGGCCAATTTCTCAGTGCTCAGTAATGAACAAAAGAGGCCCGCACTTATTTCTTCTTTTCCAGTCGCCCTTACAGGTAAGTACCAAGTTTCCTGGACTTTGTTCCGGTTTCTGGTATTGGCTACTGTGTTCTATGCGCGAATCAAGAGAAATCCCGAATGATAAACTGACAACCGGCAGGAGAACCGTTTGGTTTTAAATTAATCATTCGTCCTGTGGGTTTTCTACCTATGAGAAGATTTGAAGTAGAGTCTTCATTGCTTCGCATCCCGTATTGCCGGGTGAGATCTTCGTTCCGGGCTCCGCATTGACGTTGCCCCTGTCGAAGAATTTACTATCCACCTATTACTAAACCTAACTAACCAATGAAACGAAAAATTGGCTTAACGGCCACCCCTATGCCCAAAAATTGGGTAAGGGCGGCCTCTATAATCTTCAAGCGAACGCTTCGAAAAATGGATGATAACCTGATGGTGGCCCTTATTGCCATGATCATCCTGGTGTTGCAGCTGTTTATCATCATAACTGCGGTGAAGGCACAAACTCCTGCCGGTCAGCCGGTGCCCGCGCAAGTAATGAACAAAGGTTCGCAGAGCGGTGCACCCAACAAGAAGGGCCTTCAGATCGGCGAGAAGATGCCGGATGTCACCATTACTAACGTCATCAACACCCCTGCTCATTCTGTTAAAATCTCTGATTACAAAGGCAAGCTGTTGATACTGGATTTCTGGGCCAGTTGGTGTTCGGCATGCATCTCCACCTTGCCTATGGCTGACAGCCTGCAAAGGCAGTTTGCCGGCCAATTGGAATTCCTCCCCATCGCCTACCAAAGCGAGGCGGAAATCCGCCCGTTCCTGGTGAAGCTCGAAAAAGCCCATGGCATAAGATTGAAAACTGCAGTAGGTGACAAAGAACTGTCCAAACTCTTCCCCCATCAATATTATCCGCATTATGTGTGGATTGATGGGAGCGGGACCATCCGCGCGATTACGGAGTTTCAGCAAGTGAATGCCGAAAACATCAGAAAAATATTGAATGGCGATGCTTCCGGTATTCGCCAGAAACAAGATGTCGTGCTGGCTTACGATCGAAACAAACCGTTGTTCATTTCCGGAAATGGCGGCAACGAATCTGCCGCACGGTATAGGACCATCTACACCGGCTATGTGCCGGGATTGCCAGCGGGCAGGGGCACATTCAGAACCGACAGTACCATACGCCTGACTGCCCGGAATGCCAATGTTCTAACACTTTTCTCGCTTGCTTATGCTGACCAGGGGATCCCGCTGAAGCGAAAGATCATCCTGGAGGTAAAGGATCCTTCAAAAATTACATCGGATAGAATAGGCGGTGAATACCTGGACTGGCTGAAGGATAACGGCCACACCTATGAACTGATGGCACCGCTTAACATGCAGAAGCAGGTATATGAAATGATGCGGGCAGACCTGCAGCGACTGCTTCCCAGGTATACGGCCACCATTGAAAGGAGACGATCAAAATACCTGGCCCTGGTAAGAACATCCTCAAAGGATAAACTGAAAAGCAAGGGCGGCAAGTCTGATACACGGTTTGATCCTTTCGGCTTTAGGCTGCAGAACTTCCCGCTACAGCGCCTGGTCGATCAGCTCAATGTGATTTATATGCAACATACGAACATCCCTGTAGTGAACGAAACCGGCTACACCGCCTGGGTGGATATCTCTGTGTCAGCATCCATGCATGACGTCAAATCACTGAATGCGGCATTGAAGAAATATGACCTTGAATTCAGGGAAAAGGAACAGGTGATGGAGCGGCTTGTAATACGGGACCGGATGTGAGGACGGGCCGATTTGAAGAATCAAGGACTTGAAAATTAGACAACCAATTACTAACACCTAAACCGATGAAAAGAATAGTAACACTAACCGTTATGCTGATGTGCCTGCACCTGACGGGGCTTGCTCAGCATGTCATCCGGGGCTCCGTGATGGATGCTTCGGACAGCGGGCCCCTTGCGGGCGCAACCGTTAAGATCAAAAACACCGAGAAAGGGGTTTCCACGGATACCGAAGGAAGATTCTCCCTAACAGCCGATAGTTCGGCTGCCGTGCTCGTGATCTCATACCTGGGCTTTGATACTAAAGAGGTAACTGTAAAGCTACCGCAGGAAGGAACGCTGGAGATCATGCTTGACAGAAAGACCGGTGCCTTACAGGAAGTGGTAGTATCAACAGGCTACCAGGAAATTCCGAAGGAACGGGCAACGGGCTCTTTTGTGCGGGCAGATAACGAGCTCCTGAACCGACGGGTCAGTACCGATATTGTCAGCAGGCTCGAGGACGTTGTTCCCGGGCTGGTATTCAACCGAAAAGGGAGCAGCAGTATGAGTATCCGCGGACAAAGCACGCTGCATGCAAACGCACAACCTCTCATCGTCATCGACAACTTCCCATTTGATGGGGACCTGAATAACATCAACCCCAACGATGTGGAGAGTATAACGGTGCTGAAAGATGCCGCTGCCGCATCCATTTGGGGCTCAAGAGCAGGCAACGGCGTAATTGTCATCACGACAAAAAAAGGGAGGCCTGGCATACCCCAGGTGGCGTTCAATACCAATATTACTGTTGGGGAAAGGCCTAACCTGTTTTACCAGCCCAGAATGAGCACTGCGGATTTCATTGAGACTGAACGCATGCTATTTAATCGGGGTTATTACAACAGTACAGAGAATTCGCTATTCAAGACCGCACTCTCTCCGGCGGTTGAACTCCTCATTGCACAACGAGATGGACAAATCAGCTCTGCCGAAGTCGATGCACAGCTGAACGCATGGAAGACCCTGGATGTAAGGACTGACTATGAGAAGTACCTGTATCGAAACAGTGTGAACCAGCAGCACTCGCTGAGCCTGAATGGCGGCACCGGGGATCAACGTTACTATGTTTCTGCCGGACTCGACCGAAACCTGGAGAACCTGAGACGAAATGGATTCAGCCGGGTGAGTTTGAATGCCACTACCACACACCTTTTGCTGAAACAAAAGCTCAGCCTCATGACGGGAATTTACTATGTGAACAGCCAGCGGGATCTGAATAATTCCGGTCCCGGTTCTTTTGAACTTGCCTCGGGCAGCGCCCTTTACCCTTATGCCCAGCTTGCTGACGCGAATGGGAATTACCTGAAAACCATAAGGGATTACAGGAACACCTATATACAGTCGGCATTAACGCAGCAGCCGGGCCTGAATGACTGGAGTTATAGTCCGCTACAGGAACTGGAGCTTGCGGACAACCGGGTTTCCGGCACGGATTACCGGGTGAATGCTGGTTTAAAATACAAGGTACTTCCGGGCCTGGAAGCGGAAGCGCTGTACCAGTACCAGCGAAATTTCAACGAAGGGCGGAATTTGCAGAGCGAGGATAGCTACTATACCCGTAACGAGATCAACACCTTCTCTTCCGTTAATAACGGCACTTTAACCCGGGCCATCCCCCAGGGCGGCATTCTGGACCTGGAAAACGGCACCGCTACTGCGCATAACCTTCGGGGGCAGTTGAATTTTGACAGGAGCTGGAAGCAGAACCGGCTATCCGCACTCATCGGATCGGAAATGCGGGATATGCACATTCTGAATGCCACATCCCGTTTATATGGCTACGACAATGAGCACGCTACGTCTATCCCGGTGGATTATGTCACACGTTTTGCAACCTATGTAAACCCTTCTTCATTTCGTACGATTAGTAACAACGACAGCCAGTCGGACGTGACTGACCGCTATCTAAGTTATTACACAAACGCAGCCTATACATACAAAGGACGATACACGGTTTCGGGTAGTGCACGTATCGACCAGAGCAATCTCTTCGGCGTTGAGAGCAATCAGCGCGGAGTACCATTATGGTCAGCCGGTCTGAGCTATGTGATCAGCGATGAAGATTTTTACAGGATGAGCCCTCTGCCCTACCTGAAGTTCAGGTTTACTTACGGCTACAACGGGAATATCAGCAAAAGCATTTCCGCGCATACTACGGCGCGCTACACCTCGGGGGCGTACCAAACTTTTTTGCCCTATGCCACCGTCATTAACCCACCAAATCCTGAACTGCGGTGGGAACGCGTAGGTATGCTGAACACCGGGATTGACTTTGAAACGAGAAACACTGTTCTGACAGGCAGTTTTGATTACTATAGAAAGAAAGGCACGGACCTGATCGGGGACTCACCTTTCCCTCCGTCAAGCGGAATAACTTCATTCAGGGGAAATACCGCCGATACGAAAGGCAGTGGAATTGACTTAGCCCTCAACAGCAGGAACCTCGACGGAAACCTGAAATGGAACACCAAACTTATTTTCAGCTACGCGACAGACAAAGTGACCGGGTATAAGGTTCAGGCCTCCACCAGCAACTATGTTAGGTTTTCGGAAGGGTCTGTATTTCCGCTCGAAGGTAAGCCTCTATATTCGATCTACAGCTACAGGTCAGCGGGTCTGAGCCCTGAGAATGGCAACCCTCAAGGGTATGTAAATGGAGAAGTCAGCACCAACTACACACAAATCATTTCCGGCACCACTCCTGAAACGATGGTTTATAACGGCCCATCCCGGCCGGTAACTTTTGGGGCTTTGCGGAACACCTTCGCCTGGAAAAACTTCTCTCTGTCAGCTAATATCAGCTACAGGCTGGGCTATTACTTCCGGAGGATGTCGGTGAACTACTCGTCGGTGTTAACCGGAAAAGGGGGCCACGGCGACTATAGTCTCCGGTGGCAGAAACCAGGTGACGAACTGATCACCCATGTGCCATCCATGCCGGCTACTGCTTCTGCCGCCCGCGATAACGTATACCTGTACTCAGAGGCACTCGTTGAGAAGGGGGACCATATCCGTTTTCAGGATGTGAACCTGAGTTACACCTTCGATAAATCGTCAATTAAACAGCTGCCATTTAACCAGGCACGGCTTTATCTGTATGCAAACAATCTGGGAATGGTTTGGAAAGCCAATGATGCGGGCATTGATCCTGATTTCCAAACAGGACCGCCCGTGCGAACCATTGCTGCGGGACTAAAGGTCGACTTCTAAATAACAACTGAACGACATGAAAACATTAAAACTACTTTTTCTGGCAGCAGTGAGCTTCACCATTATCTCCTGCGATAAGGAGTTCCTTGAAGAAAAGCCCGACAAGGCTTTACTGGTTCCAACCACTGTAAAGGACATCCAGGCACTGCTCGACAACAACGGCGTGATCAATCTCACTCCTGCGCTACCTGAAATCAGTTCCGACGACTTCCATACAACCGACGCAGGCTATGCAGGCCTGTTCACTGAAGTAGAACGGACAAGCTACATATGGTCTGACCAAAAGGAACAGATAGCCACTGTCAGTGATTGGGAAACTCCCTATAAGCAGGTATTCTATGCCAACGTTGCCCTTGAGGCGGCAGGAAAGATCAAACCGGGCAAGGCCACTGAAGGAGAAATCAATGCGCTGAAAGGGGCAGCACTCTTCATCCGGGCCTATGCGCACTTTAACCTTGTACAAACATTTGCCGCACCCTACGAAAAGGCAAATGCCGGCACTTCACCCGGGATACCGCTTAAGTTGTCCTCGAACGTAAATGAAAGACCAGGGCGGGGAACTGTGCAGCAGGTCTATGATCAGGTGATCAAAGACCTTTCTGAAGCCGTGGTTCTGCTTCCCGCACAGACAGCCTATAAAACGCGGCCATCAAAAGCTGCGGCAAACGCGCTCCTTGCCCGGGTGCACCTGAATATGGAGGATTATGAGAAAGCCGGAACCTATGCATCCGCGGCTCTCGCATCTAATAGTAAGTTGATTGACTACAATACACTGACGGCAACAGCACCTCGGCCTCTTCCCCCTACTCTGCCTAACGGCAATGATGAAGTCATATATTTTTCGAGGAACACTCTTTTCTCCTACTTCATTTCGGCGGCCACAAGTGTTGATCCAGCACTATTTGCCAGCTATCAACCTGATGATTTGCGAAAGACCGTTTTCTTTAACAATCGGGGCGGAGGTGTTATTAATTTCAAAGGGGGCTATAATGGAAATGCCGATGTCTTCTCCGGACTGGCTACCGATGAAATGTACCTGATACGTGCCGAAAGCTTTGCCAGACGAGACAATGTAACCGATGCGTTGAAAGACCTGAACACCTTGCTCGAGAAGCGATTCAAAACTGGAACATTCATACCGTTAACGGCGACAAATGCTGAAGAAGCGTTAAGGCTGGTACTTTTGGAGCGGAGAAAGGAGCTGATCTTCCGGAGCCTGCGCTGGCAGGATCTGCGGAGACTAAATAAGGATGTGCGGTTTGCAGTAACCCTTACCCGCACGGTAAATGGTCAGACCCACAACCTTCCGCCCAGGGATAAGCGGTATGTTCTGCTGATACCGCAGAATGAGATTGCTGCTGGCGGGATTGAACAGAATGTGAGATAATGTTCCCAAACAGTGCCGGCCAACTCCGGCACTGTTTTGAGAAATACGATTCAAATCAAATTCTATGTCGGATACATCAACACACATCGGCAGAAAGATTAGCCGTATTCGTGAACTGCGCGGGATGAAGCAGGAGACCTTGGCAGCGGAGCTGGGAGTCAGCCAGCAGGCGATTTCCAAAATGGAGCAGAGTGAGAAAATTGAAGATGAGGCGCTTGAACGTGTTGCAACAGTCCTTGGAGTTCCTGCAGATGGCATTAAGCAGTTCAGTGATGAAGCCGTTATCAGCTTCATCGCGAATACCTATGGCAACGCTACCTCCTACTCGCAGTACTATAACTTCAATCCTATTGAAAAGATTGTAGCGCTGTATGATGAGAAGGTCCAGCTTCTTGAACGATTACTTGCCAGTGAGCGGGAGAAGGTTGACCTTTTGCTACGTAAAAGGGACTGAGGTCTTAAACACCTGTCGTCTGCGTTCACGAAGCTCTCATTTCAGTTTCCTGTTTCCCTCCAACTTGAGTAAGAATGACCGTGCCTTCGCCAACTACTTCACTGTAGGGTAGTATGGGGCCGGCCTTCAATGATTGCCGGAAAAAGTCAGTGATTACTTCGAAATAAGGTTGTTTACCGACATCAAATACTCGGTAGAGCTGGAACTGCGCTATTTCGACGAATGACACTCGCGAGAAGGAGTCACACAATTTATTATAACCTGCATTTTGTAATGCCCTCCTTTCTCCCCAGCCTCATCACATATTCGATGAGCTGAGTGGTCGAACGGCCGAATTCTATGAGCCAATCACTGACAACTTCAGACCGAACCATCTGTTTTCAGAATCCGGACCCAGGGACACCCCTGAATCGAAGCATAACAACAGCCATAGAAGCTACGTACCGATCTGACGAATAGTTGGACCGTCGGTTACTTCCTTAAAAGATCTTCCTTTTTCATCTATCCAAAACAGCGGTCCTGGAGTTTGCCGCCCCAAGACGAGATTTGCAGCAGCGCTAGGGCTTGAAAATACCGTATCTTCTGTAAACTTCAGCGACTTTCCGTTCAGCTGAAGAATACCAGAGTCGATAAGCTTCTGATGGAGAGTTTTGTAGGTTTCGCTTAATGAAGGTGCCATGTTTCTGTTTGCCTGGGAGCCTCTCATAACAATAAACCCCTGTTCGCTCTCATACATTCTGGCTTTCAGAACCGGCGATTTTATAGTATAGACGTTCGTTGAAACCTTTCCTCCTCCGGTTTCAGTAATCACCGTTTCTACCAGAAATCGAAATCCCATTATTGGAAGTATCAGCTTAATCTGATCCAGAAAATATTCCATATCAGACACGTCCGCCTCATGAAGCACCGGTAGGCTTGGAATATTTACATTCGCGATCTCTGCCGTTTTGGCCGCTTTGGCTAGGCCAATCAGTCTTGCTTCAAGATATTTTATGTGCGCTTTCGTCAAAAAATCGTCCTTACTAGTAAAGAATACCACTTCCTCAAAATCCTTGGTGGCATCTGCAAGCTGTTGATTTAGTCTATTGCCTATGTTTTCGCCTTCCCCAATGTAAATTCTTTCCGCAAAGGAGCTCTTCGACGGGCTGGATTTTAAAAAATAAACGCCCGGATTATCCATCTCAGGACGTGCCATAATCCTATGAATCGACGCGCGATTTGAATAAATCGCCTTTCCCGTCCAGTTTCCTATCTCAGCAATTCGCGGCCCATATTCAGTGCCGTCTATCATATACACCTGCAACTTTTTACCCATCCCGAAAACGTTAAAATTCTTCGATATGAACTTCAGTTGCAATGCCGGCAATAAAGGAATATATCATACAGGGAGTCTATTAGACGGTACTTTCCAATAATTTACACAATTTTAAGCTTTTCTGGTATTCCCATCGCAAATCGACATACAGCCACACCTATCAACGCATAAACCAAATCCCTTTAGAGATCACATTAAATTTAGATCAATTCCGATTGATTTAAATGAGTGAGGTAATTTTCATCGTTCTTCCAAAACTCATAGCACCTTCTCATCTGAGTTATTGGAAAGCTTTCATCCTTCTGTAGCCTTTTCCAGGAGCCGAAGCCGAGCTCCTCACATAGTTTAAAAAAGCCATTACCTTCATATCCGCTACCCTTCGTAAGCACCAGGGCACTTAATAAAGGTCTGCTTTGATTATGCTCAAATTCTGAGATGGCCCCCAAGATCCGACCAATCTCGGCTCGGTCAAACTCAGAAACGCGCATCACTAGCCCAAGGTTGCACGCATCAGATAGTTCCTGATAGGTGATCGTTTGCTCACCACGCCGTCTGGCAACTTCGATCAGCTTTCTTCGTACAGTTTCGTTCATAGAGCTTAATATACGTTTTTATACTTTCCTGTCCACATCACCGTTTTTGAAGGTTAATGAAGTCATCACAATATTACCCATCAACTAGTAAATGACATTCGAGCTGGTAGTATCCGTGACTGTATTTTCCACGCTAAAACACTCCCAGGTGCTGTAAGCACGTTAGTCCCGCAACAATCTAAATCGGGTCGCCACAATACGCGCTTTAGGAAATCAGCTTCCAAAACGGATAATCTTCAATAAAAATCGGTTTTGACCCCGCGAGATTTACGACACTGAAATGTTTCTCCAGCTTTTTAATCATCTGAATTAGCTGCTCCTTTTGATCCTTGTCAATTATCGGAAAAAGGGACTCAACATCTTTTTGTTTAATGTCATTTACACGATGCGCTACCCAAGTTAAAATATATTGGGCGTACTCATTGTCACTTGTCGAAAAATGGTTCAAAAACTGCGTAGATAGTAGCGTGCCGACACCAAATTCTCTCCCCTCCTTTAATATCTTCCTAATAGAAACAAAGTTTTTGCTTAAAAAATTATCAGCCTCGTCAACCAGGATCATTTTAGTAATCTGCCGATAATTCTGTTGAATAACACTGTGGCCATTCTTTTGCATCTGAGAATAGAAGGCATCAAGGGTTATGGCAACCACTAAATTTTGCAGATCGGCACTATAACCGGAAAGATTGATTACGGCCACTCCGTCAATCAATTCATATAAGGACGTGGTTTCGTGCCCGTTAGGCTGGAATATTTGGTATTCGGCCAATTGGTTTAGCGCAGCATAAAGACTGTCCATTGACATCCTCTCATCTTCCATGAAGCAGTCATATACATCGGCGATTGTAGGTGCTACTCTGTTCCACGTTTCGGGCTGCGATTTAAAGATTCCCTTTTCCTCATAAGCTTTCATGATAACATCTTTTAGCAGCGCCTTCTGCTTATTTCCTAGATTAAAAGCTAGTGAAATCGTCTCTTGAAGCGTAGATGCAATATGAAGTGGCAGTAAAGGCACCGATCTTGGAGTAGCATCAATCGCTAACGGATTAAACGGCAAGTTATAGAGGCCATATACCTTAGCATTTGTAGCGGTTACAAACTTCTCATTTATATAATCCCCCTTATAATCAAAAATCAATAGACCGATCGGCTTACCGTCAACATTATACTTACTCTCACGATAAAGCTGCGTTACCAATGATTTCGTAAACTGCGTTTTTCCAGTGCCCATCGTGCCAATAATGCCAGTATTACTATGCATGACCTGCGTTGTATCGGTCGGGTACCAATATACCGGCTCCCCGTTATTTATATTGCTGCCAAAAAGTATGCGCAGCGGTGAACGCACTTCAGCCTCCGCCGGCAGATCCTCAATCTGCGGCACTAATGTGGCCGGATATTCTGGCTCCGCTTCTGGTTCAGGTATGGTTGGCAGCTCAGCGACATTATCGTGCGGTTCAAATTCAGGTAAATCTTCAATAGTTGTCAGTGCTGAAACCAACAGCTGTTCACGCTTAATAGAATTCGGCGTTTCATGCAGCCAATATTTAATCTCCTCAACACCTTCCACTAGATATTTATAGGCATCCTCTTCAAAGTGAGTCAACAAAATTCCCTCCTGCTCCATTTCATATGAGCGAACATAGGCCGATTGGGTAAAAGCTATTAAGGCATAATCATTAATGTAAGATGACAAGCCCGTGGAAACAACAAACTCGTCGTTTAATAGACGGCTTCTGTATTCAGTAGTAACTTTAGCCCAGTTCTTCTCTGGCCACACCTCGTACAATTGCATCTTTCCAGCATTCATAATCGCCAGTTTAGCAAAAAAGCTTCGGTAGAAAGCGGACTCAAATCCTTTAGCCCCATCATTTAGATGGTCATATATTAGCTGATACGTTTTTTTAGCTTGAAGTCTCCCTTTATTCAATACATCACTGTTATTTATCCCAATCTTAACCTCAACGGGATAAAACTGCAGATGCAAATCCCCGCCTTTCTCATATAAACCGATCATTAAAAGATCATCGCCATGCTCATTTTTTGCCCCCAAATTAGCTGTTGAGAATAGCCCTTCGGATTTACTCAGACCCGCCCCCCCCGAAACTCTTAAGATTTCTTCGAGAGAGACGGGCACCCAAATAATTTCTGGATGATCGAAATACGCTAAGAACAACTTAGCCGCCGCCGGAATACTTAGCTTTTCCTTGCGCATCCGATCATCTTTTTTACCGATCATTTTGATCAGCCACTGGCCGTTAATAGCGTTATACAAGTTAATGACGTGGAAAATCTTTGCTTTGGAATGAGCGATCTTCTGCGCATCTAAGATGCTTTCCAGTAGGTGACAATATTGTTGAGATTTGCGGCTAACCGTAATTGCATCGAAGCCGCTGGCATTACTATGCTGATCACTGTAATGCACAATAATCAAATCCTTCTCATCTTTAAAAAATGTCAGGTCAAAATGAGGATCAACAAAAACCACCCATTGAGAGTGGTCATACAAATTTCCCAAGTCATGTTTTATACTATGATCAATGGTGGTACAGATAGCGCGATCTCTAGCGAAAGGGTGGCGTGAAAATGACACTTGGGCCAATGCATTGTAAGCTTTTGCTGTGTCAATGAGACGGTTAGACCTGAATACATATTCGGTCCCAAAGCCGGTGATATAGGTTTGATCTTGATAATAAGACGGTAAGTCGTTTAGAAGCCCGTTCAGAGAAAGCCCGGATGGTATTTTCCTGTAATCCCTGTAGGTTTTACTGGTGTGTCCGTTACCAAACTGGTAGAACGTCAGATGTGCATAGGTAGATCCTTCATTTTCGCCTATGGCATAGTATTGCACTTTGCTCCTAAACGCATTCAATAGGTCTTCAAATGGAATACGCTTATTTATCGTTCCCAGTTCAAAGGACCGTTCGATATCTTCTTGTGCGATAAGATGTGACATTTTTTCAAAGGTTGTCACATAATTTTCTGAGCCGAATATGTGTAGCGTAATGGGTCTTAATTCATGCAAGGGTTCATTAGCAGCTGCACGTTCTTTGTAATAATCAAATATGCCTTGCAATACTTGTAGGCAATCTCCCATATTAAAGACATTAATTCGTATCGGTGCCCGGCGATCATGAGCAAACAAGAAAAAGAAGTTCGTGATGAACTCATGTATCTTCTGGCTTACGAGATCACGGATAAACTCTCGACCGGAAAACTGCTTGAAATGAATGTCACTACTGTAATATTGCCATTCCGGGGAGTGATTATTTTCTTTACTCGCATACAGTTGCCGTTCTCCACGGGCAGATTGCCAATAAACATAAGGCAGCAAATTCAATGGCGTCAACTTTTTGAGCATCGCCTCGTACAGCTGATGTTGCTTGACCTGTCCGTATATCTCCAATTGATACGCGACCATTAAAGGATGCAAGGGACTTAATTTGACAACCTGATTCCCAAACCTTTCAGAAACTGATCCAAGGGCAATGAGATCTGCCTTGGTTTCTTCCTGTAATATGGCGTCTTCACTAATTTCACTTACTTCTGCTAAAAAGACGTCTACGTACTGTATCGCTATTTGACGAGCCTCATCATCGAGATAAAATAAACTCGGCAATGTTCCAGCTGCCTTGATCTTTTCAAAATATTCAAAGTAAGCAATTTTCAAGCGTGGGGCAAGCCGTAAAGGTCGATCCTTCACAATACCAGGACTTGATTCATACCAGGCCAAAGCAGGAAAGTCCATCAAGGCAGATTCTAACAATAGAGTTCGCCGGTAATCATCTCGGGGAGCAAACTCATCATTATTCAGCAAGATTTTTAAGGTTTCCTGCTCAGGTGAATAAATATAGTCATAACTCTTTTTTTCAATTCTTTTATTTTGCCAGACATCCCAACCTTTAACCGGCTTTGAAAGTCCGATCTGCTGTTTCACACAAAGACCTAGAGCTTGGTCACGGTAATGCAATGTGAATGGTATGATTTCCTCATCTTCATTATTCAGATCTAGTATTAGTCCACTGTCGTCATCTACTGTATAGTGTTCATCTATTGCAAGATCGATATTGGTTAGCTCAGGTTGTTCGGCATTGAATCTTACGTCGCCTTCTGCGTCGATCAGTAATTGACCATCGGGACTCAGGCTATATTTAGCACTGAAATGCTGGAAAACTGCGGATGAGCCGTTTATAACACAAACCCGAAAGCGGTATTTTGCGGTTATGACCTTTTGGTCCTCATACTCGAAGGTGATCAATTGGTTATTATAGGCCGGCATGTTCACCACAAGCTCTATTTGTTTACCAGCTCGTTCGACACGGGCCACCGCGGACTCTCCTCCCGTAACAGTTAGCTTTCCACGTAGCGGGGCACTAAAATTGAAACGTTGACTTATCGGGTAGACACCTGAATTATTGAATATTAGGATATGTCGAATCCTGCTATTCTTGGTGTCTTTTCGTTCCCAAGCTTCAATCTGGTCGCTCAAGAGATTTCGGTCAAGGCCAATGTAGTCTACTGGCTTATCTTTCTCCGGCTTAATCTTAAACTTAGCAACTTCGGTGTAGTCTAATAACATCCACGAACCATCAGGAATACCCGCCTCTATTTTGTCTAACCCGGATTGTATAAGTACGCGGTCAAGATCAGTCTGTACGTTGCCATAATTGACCACATTTTCGATATGCTCAAAAAGCAGGTTATTTTCCTCGACTTTCTCTCGGATTCGGTTTGTATCGGTAATCGTTGTTAATTCAAAATGCGGAAAAAGCCCTAATAGATGATAGTCTGAATCGTTAAATTCACCACTTTGGATTATTGCTACGATATGCTTGAAATCAAATAGACTTAGCTCGCCAAGCCTGAATTCACTTCGTTTTTCTTTAAAAGCTAACTCTAGAATCGTCCTTTTATCCGAACGGCCCTTAAACGTGTCTCTAAGCCGGGATAATATATCGTGTTCAAAGTACTCGAAACTCAAGGGCATGCCAGCTAACGTCAGATCTCCGGTACCTCCAATAAGGCTATCAAGCTGTCCGTTAAAGAGAACTAGTATGGCTGTGTTTTCAAATACACCACGCTGTTCAGCTACCTCATTACGCAATAGTGTGAGATAGTTCTCTGACGCTTCGAGACTTGTAGCTAAAATAAGTTTTACATCGCCGAACTGCAGACAGTTACCAGTAAATGTGCTGGATCCCTCATGATGTTGGTATTCAAAAGCCCTAACAATCTCAGGCTCTAAAGTCACTAGACAACGCAAACATGCGGCAACGTCCTCCGCTTCTTGAAAATGAATCGAAAATCGATCCCCCGGTCTAACTGCGGTGGCCTGTCCAAAAAAATCGAACAGCACTTCAGCCAGGTAATTATAAAATTCTTCTAATGTATTGTGCATCTCCGCTATCACTTTTTTTCTCGATAAGGTTTATCTTTTCAAAGATTTGAACAATCGCTCTTATGGTATCTTCGTCGAAAAAGATTCCCCGACGATTAAACTCAGCCATTAGGTCATTAAACCTCATCTTTTCCTGATCACCAACACAAAGCTTGGTCATAAAAAGCAGCATCTCCTGAGTAAGGTTTAAGCTGTAGCCATTGCGGCCACGACTTTTGAGGAAGTTCTTTTTACAAAATGCCAGGAACCAATTAGCAAAGGATAATCTTTTAGCTTTACGGGTGGAATTATCAAATTGGAATTCAATCCGATAAAATAACTCCATAACTTTATGTTCTAATTCACTCTGGTACCTATTGGAGGCAACCTTCCGGCGAAACTCTGTATCGAAAGCGTCCCAAGTGGTTTTTTCAACCGGTACTACATCCGTATAGAACTTCAATAACTGATCTAAACGATTGCGAAGCTCTTCTGCATCATCTTCAGACATCTCGTTAAAGAGTATCCGCATTGCGCGATAATCAGCGCCACCGCCGGCAGGACTGATTAAACGATTGACCATGTCCAGGTTCACCGAGTGCGACATCATATTCAATAAGCGGGACTCCAGCCATTTCCAACCAGCTTTGATTGTTTGCCGATTGTCTGATACGGTTTCTGATTCAAGCGTAAAATATAGCCTAAAATCGACTCCCGGCTCGAAAAAATGATTTAGGGTATTCGCTAACTGGACAATATAAAGGAAGTAATAGTACTTGAACAGCAACTCGCTTTCCTTTAAAAAGCTCTGCTTATTTTTACTTAGAAACTTGAAATCTGTTTTAAAGAGCTCGACAATATGGAGATTAAACAAATGGTAGTTGGTTTTATTCGATTCATCTGCCTTTGAAGGTGAAGAGGGCAAATCAACTAACGGCGGTAATGCTTTATTCAGCAATTGTTGCAGTGAATTCTCGGGAACACCTCCTTTCCCCAACCAGAGGAATGCAACTTCCTGATCGATAAACGCTTTGCAAATAAAGTCGGCAATATTAACCAAGCCTGAATCCTTTTTTTTCCAGTATAGATAGGCTTGCGATTCGACACTATATTTCATCAAATCGGCCCCATTGAAAAACAACGATTCAATTATGCTGTAAAATTTGTCCTCTAAGCCATCTTCGATCTTTACCATGGCAGCCGCCTGCTCGATCACGTGCTTTTTTAGCTTGTGCTTGTAGTCTTCGCGCTCCATATCATCTGGTAATGCCCGACCTTGCATTTGTCGGTAGCACTGCCCGATGTAACCATCAAAAGATCCGAAGTCAAGCTTTTCAATTTCCTTACCGTTCAGTTTGGTAATAAATGGCACAATTGGAAAATGAGTAGCTCGATTGTGCTTAAATTCTACTTTGTTATTCGCCTTTTTAACAACATAGGATTTTAGCAAATCGTCAATCTTCATACTCATAGGCGAGGTAGCTTTTTAAAGGTGAACTCTTGAAATTCGTCATCATAAAAAAATGTATAATCCACCGGTTGGCCGTAGTTGATTTCATCTATGTAGAGCCGTTCGCGATCGATGTCAGCGAAGGTGACATTCTCTACGAAGCGTCCGAAATTCACATAGGTCTGACGATCGATTTTATTGGGTCTATAACCGTCGTTGATTTTTTGCAGCAATACATACAATGCATAGTCAACGTCGATTGAGATAGGTTCTGAGTTGTGCCCCACTTGAAATCTAAAATGTAGTTCCTGACCAAATTCGTTAACCACTACAGCATGATTTTTCGCCGCATGTTTAGGCACCGACCTAAGTTCAATCTGTCTAAACAACCTATAAACTGTACTTTTCACTGTTCCCGGGACAATTGCCTTATTCTTTTCCGGGGTACCCCCATTCCAACTATAGGCGGCTTTCTTTACCAACTCAATTGCTGGACGCAAACCTGCGACATCATGCGTATTGTAAGCATACAATGCCTGGATAAAATCCGCGAAATAATCATCTGTGTACTTAACCGAGTCGGCCTGTTCAATATAGTGGAAGCGTAAAAAAGCTTTAGTCAATAGCTCATGCCGTATCCGTTCTTCTGGCTTTGGCTGAACTTGGAAAGGAAGTAAATCAGGAAATTCGTTATTAAGCCAGCCGCAAGGGTCATTATCGGTAAATAACTGAACAGCCCTTTCATCCAGCTCTTCATACCGACGTATGGCCGGATCAAGTTGGTAGAGGTTAGAAAATATCTTGGAACGGGTTGGATTCTCAAACAGATAATAGGGTGTGAAAGTCGCTAGTCGCTCTTCAGCGGTTAGACGCCCGACCAGCTGTTGATACTTAACCAAATTTGGCTGGGCCAGTTGGTAAGGCACCAGCAAGTCATAAATGAAATTCAACAGCTGTCGAAAAGAAATAATCTGCTTTTCCTTGATCAGGCAACCAACCAACAATCTGGCGATTACCCGTTGATGCGCAGCATTACATAGAAAATCAAAATTAGAAATTACAGGACACGGCTGTGGCCACGCAAACTCCCTCATCGACTTATAGGCTGTAAAAATTGGATTCAAAGGCGAATCTGCGGTAACTCGACGGAACAGCTCTTCGATCAAATCCATCTGCGGACCGACCGAATTGAGGCTATAGAAGTGATAGTTCGTAAAGTTCACAAAGTCAAAATGATCAGAAGACACCCCTCCCTCAGTAGCGGCAGCACTTCCGCCCTCTATAATCTGGTGGGCATAAACAAATCGTTGAAGCGCTGTAAAATCCGTTCGATTTTGCTCAAGGAAGTTGCTTAGAGTCCCTAGATTTATGGCTAATAAAATCTTGGTGCTGTGTTTTCCCAGTTGATCGTCCCTAAATGGAATTAGCAACTTGGAAAGTGTTGCAATACAATCTTCATCGGGATTAAAGCTCACAGTGGCATCATTGTGCACTTTGAATTGAGTAAAACACTCCTGATATTCAGGTAGGCCCTGTACGCGGGAGATCAAATGTGATTTTCCATCCCCGACATTCCCACAAACCATAAGGAGAGTACTACGATGGTGTTGACAGGCTTTGAGTAATGCTTGTTTCAAAGCCTGTTCGACCGGCCGTTCAATATGTAGGTAGTTCTTGAGACAGTCATCAATCGGAAGATTTCCATTCGCAATCGCTTCCTTTGAAGTTTCTTTAAGTTTACCGAGTTCCTGAATCAGTAAATGGGTCTGCATATCATTTAGGGAGGTCCTCAAAGCCCTCGGCGAAAAACTCCGTAAGGGAGACGTTCATCGCTTTAAGGATTTTGACTAGGGTGAGAAATTTAAGATTATCGCCTATTTCATATTTTCCATACTGAGTTCGCGAAATACCGCTCTCATAAGCGAAGTGTTCATAATTTGTGTATCCCTTTTCGATACGCAAATCTTTAATTCGCTTTCCAAGCTTTGCTAAAAGTATAAGATTCTCTTCTTTAGGCTCTTCCTTTTGGGATTTGGGCATTAACAAAGCTTATCAATAGAAAGGGAATTTAGCACCTGTCTAGAACGGTACTTTAACTTTAGCATTAATGTAACGATTAGCTATATAATAAAGCCCCGCTCTCGTACGGGTCGAAAACCTAAACGGATCGCTACGCGGTGGTAATTATGAAGTTCTTCACTTAGCCTCGATGTAAACACTTCTTCTGACAGTTCTCCCAGACCCGCATTAAAAAGCCTGTAATGGTCCTCTAATATGTCAGTTGTGCCCTGATGTAAATGAAACTTTACCAACCGAAATTGACTTTGGCAAAAGGCAAGTAAGTGTTTGGACATATCAGGCAAATAGTCCCCTTTCATGGAATTAATGGAGTTGGTCGTCGGAATTATATTCCAAAGTTCATCGTGCCCAACATAACTCCACGGTATGAAGTGGTCCATTGAAAGATGCAATGCATCAATTGAAATCTCACTGTAAATGCAAGAAAATGGATGAGCTTCGATAAATGCGCGCCAAGCTTTTTTCGCAACTGTTAGGTCCCGAAACTTCGGCTTCTCTAGCTTTTCCGCGAGTCCAATGACGTTGGGATTATTTCTTTGCAGGAATCGAAGTAGATGCCATTGGATAAAGCCTCTCAAGAAATGGTAGTTACGCTGAAAATAGATCGCCCAATCGTTATTTACCAGAATTCCCCTGTCCATCAGTTGATACGGAACAGGAAAGTCGGCATGCGCAGATGCCGTCTTTATATATGCATCTTTGTGCTGATCCTTCATACCGGCTAAGGCAGATGAAAAAAATGGGCTTAAGAATCTGCCAGCGACATAACGCTTCAATGTCCTGCTAATAATCTCCCTAAGAGCGTCAAGCCCTTTCGGAGTGAGCTGGTCTGCTAGTTGAATGTCTATGGGTGGCGCGCCAGGGCTGTTATCAATCTTCGCCTGTCGTTAATAAACTGCACGAGCGTTCTAAAACTGTCCTGCTTTCCAAAAGATAGACGATAGTAGTCTAGTGGATACCAGGCGTAGGACAACATTCCTCCTGTGAGTTGCTGAAAAGAAAAATACCTCTCATTTTTCACATTCAGATGATCCAAAATAGCGAGGAACCAATAATATTTGTACGTTACATCGCTGAGACAACCGGCAAATGTAGCTATATCCGATTCACGATCTGAAGGTAGTTGAAAAGCTTGGTTGTCCATCTTGCTGTATTCCAATGGTAATCGGGGATGGTAATATCGCAAAGGTTATACACCTTTAGCTATTTTTCCACCGATCTCTATACTTGTTTTTTAAACTCTATATTAGGATTATTTTTTCAGTCAACTAAGCCGTTTTTTATGTCATTGGATATCAAGCAACTGGAAGCAGAGGTCATCGACCAATACTTAAATGACGAGAGTGATCGCCCCTGGATCATCGGTTTTAGCGGTGGCAAAGACTCCACAATGCTGCTCCAGCTGGTCTGGTATGCATTGCTTAAGGTACCAGCGGAACTTCGCCGTCGCCATATATATGTAGTCTGCAATGATACATTAGTTGAAAATCCCAAAATTGCCCAGTTCATCCGAGTAACGTTAAAGAATATTCAGACAGCCGCAGCTCGTCAAAGCTTTCCGCTGACCGTTCACGAAACTGCCCCAAAGTTAGAGGAAACCTTTTGGGTTAACCTTTTGGGAAAAGGTTACCCAGCGCCTAACAATAAGTTCCGCTGGTGTACCGAGCGTCTAAAGATTAATCCCACTACTGAATTCATTAAGACCAAAATAGATGAAACGGGCGAGGTTATCATACTATTGGGTACTCGTAGCGCCGAAAGCACCAACCGTGCACGCAGTATTAAAAAACATGCAGTAAAAGGAGAGCGGTTACGCAAGCATGTATTGCCAAACGCGTACGTTTTTGCAGTGATCAAGGATGTAGAGACGGAAGAGCTCTGGCAATATTTGCTTCAGGTAAATCCGCCTTGGGGCGGCACCAATCGAGACCTGGTCACCCTTTACCGCAACGCCAATGGCGGCGACTGTCCGTTGGTAATCGATACAACAACCCCGTCCTGCGGTAATAGCCGTTTTGGATGTTGGGTTTGTACTGTTGTTAATCGGGATCGATCCATGGAAGCATTGATCGACAATGGTGAAGATTGGATGGAACCGCTATCCGCGTTCCGCGACCTGCTGCAGGAAACTCGTAATGAACGTGAATGGCGTCAAATGCAACGCCGCAATAGCGACACAGTCGGCGAAGACGTCTGGGGGCCTTATTACCCTGAAAAAAGAGCCCTGCTGCTGAAAGCGTTACTCGAGGCACAAAAGGAGGTGCAGGCTTATGATCCGGAACTCGTATTAATCAATTATCAGGAACTGGTTGCAATCCAGGTCATCTGGCACCGCGATTCAATATTCAATCTTGGTGTGGCTGAAATTTACAATTCGGTTTATGGAACCCAAATGAGTAGTGCCGATTTCAGCCAACAGAACATCTTCGAGAACGAGATCTTGAAGGAGGTTTGTGAACTTGAATCCGATGTTACATTAATCAATGAACTACTTGAAATCCAAAAATCGAAATACATTTTAGTGAATAACTACGGACTTCAAAATGACTTCGATACTCATCTAGAGCATTACGTTAAAAATCAATCGACCTAATGATTATCAACCAGATCACACTACGTAATTTCAGGGTCTATCATGGGACCAATCGGGTTGAACTTTCAACAGATAAAGAACAAAATATCTCCATCATCTCCGGGAATAACGGTTTTGGTAAAACATCATTTCTAACCTCGCTCGTATGGTGCTTATACGGCAAATTAATGGGGGATGTAGATGTAAGATATCGCCAGGAGATCTATGAATCAGGCGGTTACAGAGCATATTGCAAAAAACTCATGAATCGGTTGGCAGAAGATCAGGCTGAGAAAGGTGCAGGTTTAGTCGAGGAACGGGAATCAGAGGCAAAGGCTTCGGATTCTCTGGACAACGAATCTTTTAGTGTTACCGTTAACTTTTCAGACATTCTGATTCCTTCCGTATCTTGTCAGTCTGTTCAGGTTAAACGCACATGCTTTACAAGGAATCAACAGGAAACGGTAGAGATTCTTATTGATGGTAAAACCAACGAGCTGACTAAACAGGTCGGTTCAGAGATCTTTATCAACGACTTTATATTGCCTAAAGAGATTGCCAAATTCTTCTTCTTTGATGCTGAAAAAATCGTTTCATTAGCAGAAATCAAAAACTCTGACGAAAAAGTCTACTTAAGCCAAGCCTATGCGGAAGTTTTGGGGATAAAAAAATACACAGACCTTCGGGCTAACCTTTTAAATACCCGCTTACGTTTACGAGAGAAGTCAGCGCACAAGAGTGATCGCGATAAACTTGCAAACTTGCAGCGGCAACTTTCTCAGAATGAACAGCTGCTTGATCAATTCAAAGAAGAGATCGCACTTAGCCAGGAAGAACTGATTAGCAAGAAGAGCTTGTCCGACAATTATCAGATACAACTGATCAGAGAAGGAAGCAGCCTTACCGTTGAAGAGGTAAAAGCCCTCAAGGCGAAGCAAACTGAGTTGTCAGTCCATTTGGCCCAACTTCGTCATAACTTCAACGAATTGATGGAACTAGCACCTTTCGCTATCGCAGGCAATAAGATGCGCGCTGTCAAGGCGCAACTTGAAAAAGAGTTCAATAACAGCGCGGTCTCCGCCACATTGCTCGAGCATAAGTTCACAGAGATAAAGCTCTCTATCGAACGTGGAAGGAGCCTACTCAATATCGGCAGTACAGAAGAGGGAGCGTTGGTAAACCTGATTAAGGATATCCTGTTGCCCGCTCAACCAGCTGACCAAAAAGTCTTACTAGATTTTACTACGGAGCAATATAATCGCTTCAATGCGATCTACGACAATTTGCAAAATGCCTATTTAAAGACATTTAAACAATTAGTGTCAGAGCAAAAGCGCCTACAGTTTATCAGTAATACAGTTCAACGCAAGTTGCAGGACGCTGAATCGAAAGAACAAGATGTCGTAATTCAGGCAGCCCGAGCCAATAAACAAAAGGTAGATAGAGAGATAGTCCAACTGGAAGAAGAATTGAATAACCTTGAGGCCCGGGTTTTTGTTACACAACAAGAAAACCAAACTTTATCCCGCCAACTGTCAGAATTGGCAAAGCGGGTAAAGATGGAAGACATCGATCTGGAAAAGGATAGGGTGGCAGAACGTTTAATCAATGAGCTGGATAAATTTATTTACCAGTTAAAGACTAAGAAAAAAGAATCACTTGAGCGCAATCTGACTAGTGAGTTGAATCGCTTAATGCATAAAGATTTTGTTCGTAGCGTCAAAGTGATTGTCGAGGGTGACTTAATCGATATCGAACTTTACGATATAAATAACCGCGTAATCAATAAAGAACAGCTGTCAAAAGGAGAACAGCAGTTATATGCTACCGCCTTGTTAAAAGGCTTAGTGGAAGAATCGCATATCAGGTTTCCAATTTTCATTGACAGCCCGCTTCAGAAATTTGATAAAACACACTCCCGGAATATCATAAAACAATTCTATCCGAGCATATCAACCCAACTTGTCTTATTCCCTTTATTGGAGAATGAATTGACAGCAGATGAATTTACTTTACTGCAACCTAAAGTCGGCACCGCCTATCTGATCCAACAAGTAGAAAAGTATCACTCAACTTTTGTGAAGACAGAACCGGAGCAATTGTTTAACCAATATCATTTATCTTATGTTCAGTAATATAAAGACATCTAAGGCGAATAAGGAAGTTGTTACTAAGTTGACCAATAAGCTTAACCTGGGAGCGGAGAACCTGATCGCCCGTATAGCACTTACGCATTCCATTTCTCAAGATCGTGTCTTACGCCTCGAAGAGATTAAAGATTCCGGCGGCAAGGAATATAGCTTTAAGGTCTTGTTTGGGGATAATGCTGAATTCTATGTCGCCTTAGTTTGCGTACACTACAATCTTTACAAGTCAGATAAAGATATCGCTCGATATATTAAGATGCATATTGATGACGGATTACAGCTCCTGGATACAGACTTTACCAGTACACTGGGCTTAGACTCCTTAGTAAGCAACATTGATCGTGGGCTCCAGTATCTTGTTGATTGACAGCATAGACTAAGGCTCAAAAACGCTCATGTGACACTTTCGAGCTCTTGTGGGTATCCAAGCCACAGAGAGTGTAAAATGGACTGTCGTACGTTTGAATCCGAGCATGAAATCGCGGAGCACGATGCCGGGCAGGGAAGCGATCTTGATGCGCAACTGCCCGTCTTCGGATTCGAATAGTTCCAAGCGGCGAAGAAGACTTCCTTAAACCCGTTGGTTACAACCTGGGCTTCGCCGTCTGCCATATTTAGCTCTTGATCAATCTCTATAGAACCGAAGGGCAGGATGTCAACTGTGATGCCTCCCGGTGAAATCATAGCAAAGGAGTTACCTTTGGTTTCCACGTTACCTTTTTCCCTGGCTAGGAATGTTTTGAGCTCTTCGAGTTTTTCCTTCTGGGGAACCAGGATGGCAAAGTCGACGTCGGCGGTCGTTCGGCTAACTATCTTTTCCTGTTGGAACCAAGCGTCTCGCGCCAGAGCGCCGATCAGGTAATAATCGATCCCGATCTTTTCCAGGGCTTCTTCCAGCGTCCAAATAATATGGCGCAAGGCTTCGTGCGCAGCCGTTTGAAATCTACTTTCAGCATCAGAACTTGTGTTCTTTAATCAGTTCCTGCCTCTCGTCGAGGCAGCGTGGGTCCATGGTGTAGTCAGGTCCGCGTGTAATCTTCCCTAAAAGCAGCTACGATAATAAAAGTAGTAGTCTATAAATTTAGGGAAATGAAAAAAAGCAACTTTACCGAGTCACAAATCATCAAAATCTTATCCTCCCAGGAAGCTGGGCGAACTGTTTCGGACCTCTGCCGGGAGCATGGAATCAGTCAGGGGACTTTTTACAACTGGAAGAGCAAATACTCCGGAATGGATATTTCGCAGTTGAAGCATCTTTGTATATATCGGTCCATTCCGGGCCAGCCGTATCGGTGATGCTGGGCCAGTCCTATCGGTGATACCGGGCCACTTTGAACAAAGTATTACTTTACAGGAAACAACTTATCCTGTTCAGTATGGCTGGTCACCGAAAAGACATGTTAGACATTCAACGTATTATTCAATTAAAAGCGTCCGGCGAGAGTAATCGCTCTATTGCCCGTTTACTCGGAATCAACCGGAAAACGGTTAATGAATATATTCAGGCGCTTGGCGGCGCTACCCAAGACTATCTGTCCTTAAGTCAATTAAGGGAAGACGAACTGGCGGGCATATTGCCGGAAACCAAAATAGCCAGTAAGCCAGACGCTTACCATGAGCTCCAATCACTAATCCCCAAGTACCAGGAAGAACTTCAAAAGCCGGGTTTTACCTACCTGCATCTTTGGGAGACTTATCGCGCCAAAAATCCAGATGGGTATGGATATACTCAGTTTAAGGAGCATCTTCAAAAAGCGTTTGCTGTTCAAGATGCCAGTTTTCGCCTGGAACAAACAATGGGTGAAAAGCTGCTGATCGATTATGCGGGAGATAAAATGCATATCGTTGACCGGCAGACAGGGGAGCGACAGTATGTTGAACTATTTGTTGCTGTGCTGGCGGGAAGCGGTTATACCTATGTGGAGGCAACTCCTAACCAACAAAAAGCCTCGTTCCTTAAAAGCATCCGGCATGCATTAGAATATATTGGTGGCGTTCCGAAGCTGATTGTGACCGACAACCTCAAATCTGCCGTTACGGTGGCCGACAGGTATGAACCGGAGCTGAATAAGGACTTCAAAGCCTTTGCACTGCATTACAATACCGCCATACTGGCTACCCGCTCCCGGAAGCCAAAAGATAAGGCTTTGGTCGAGAATGCCGTTAAGCTCGTATATCAGCGTATCTGTTTCCCGCTAAAAGATCAGGTGTTCTTCGACCTCCATTCACTCAACCAGGCCATCAACGCCCTGCTTCAGCAATACAACGACCGGCTGTATCAACAACGCCAGATCAGCCGGAGGCAGCTGTTTGAGGAACAGGAGAAGCCACTGCTGAAGCCGTTGCCCGATTATGGGTTCGCCTTACTCTCCTATAAGCAAATCAAGGTTCAAAAGAACTATCATGTCTTTCTTGGGGAGGACAAGCATTACTATAGTGTTCCCTTCCAGTTTATCGGAAAGAAAGTAGAACTGCGGTATAGCGAAACGATGGTGGAAGTCTATTCGGCCAACAGGCGAATTGCAACCCATCCCCGAAACCGGAAGCCAGCGGGCTTTTCCACCTTGGTTAGTCATATGCCTGAGAATCATCAATATATGCAAGGGTGGAATATGGCTGCCTTTCTTGAGTGGGGAATGTCGAAAGATCCCCTCATTCATCAATACCTTGAAAGGGTCTTCTCTCTGAGAGCCCATCCGGAACAGGCTTATCGCTCCTGCTGGGGTATCCAGCGGCTGGGGAAAATCTATGGTACCGCACGATTAAAGAATGCCTGCATACGAGCCATGTCTTTTGATCAGTATGGCTATAAGATACTGGAAGCCATCCTGAAAAAGAATCTCGATCAGCAACTGGATCTCCAGCCGGAAACCGTCTGTTTACCGGAGCATGAGAACCTACGGGGATCGCTTTATTACAATTAATCCAAACATATGAATGCACTACAAACAGTAGAAAAAATGAAAAGCCTGCGATTGCACGGAATGCTGCAGGCGTACCAAAGTAGCATGGAAACAAAGGCAAAGCTGACTCCAGACGAGCTTTTAAGCATCTTGATTGATGCCGAATGGCAGGATAGGGATAATAAGCGGATCGCTCGGTTGACCTATGGGGCTGCCTTTCGTTACACCGCTCATCTATCCGAAGTCAACTACCAGGTATCACGGGATCTGGACAAAGATCTGATTGCAAGGTTGGCTACCGGCCAGTTTATTGAGCAAAAGGAGAACCTCCTGATAACCGGTCCTACCGGAGTAGGGAAAAGCTTTCTTGCTTCAGCATTAGGGCATCAAGCCTGTTCCCTGGGGTATAAAACGGCATATTATAACACCGGCAAACTCTTTACCCGCCTGCACGGAGCAAAGGCGGATAACTCATTATACAAGGAGATTGCCCGTATTGAAAAGCAGGATCTGCTGATCCTCGATGACTTTGGACTTCAGAACCTCGACAAACCACAACGCGACCTGTTAATGGAAATCATAGAGGACCGACATAATAAGAAGTCTACCATCATCGCTTCCCAGTTGCCGGTCAGTGCCTGGTATGAGGTAATTGGAGAGGGTACTATTGCAGATGCTATCCTGGATCGGCTGGTACATGCAGCACATCGGCTGACCTTATCCGGAGAGTCCCTAAGAAAATTGAAAAAATAATCCTATAATTACTGGCCCTGTATCACCGATACAAGTGGCCCCTCTTCGAGCGATATGCTTGGCCCCCCATCACCGATATGCACACATCTTAAAGAAATGGAAAAAGAGCTGGCTCAATACAAGAAAATCGTGGCCGAGC
>CBINHC010000011.1:0-157228 GCA_966250385.1 uncultured Sphingobacteriaceae bacterium
TTTTTCATAACACATCCAACCTGAAAGCTCGCCATATGGCGGGCTTTCTTTATTTCGTAGCGATAGCCGCTAGCCTGCTGCTATTTCGTGAGGGACTCCAATTCCTTCAACAATTCGGCTTTTTCCGAATCTTCGTAGAAGAGGGACTTCCTCACGCTTTCATTGAACAGGCGAACCGTTTCATCCACTGACATCCCAGACGACTTCTGAGCCTCCAGAATGGCCAGATATCCTTCAGAGAAATTAGGGTAGACCTCCAACATCAGGTTCCACGCGTTAATGGCCTTACTAAATTGTTTTTCATTGAAGAATTGCCAGCCCTTTCCATTCAGTATTCCGAGCGAAAAGTTCAGTGGCTGACCGTAATGCTCCGTAATTTTTGCATCGAGATCTTTCCTGATTTCCAGATCCTTGTTATTCTCGCTAATGTATCGGTTCTGCTGGCTACGCCAGTATTGAAAAATCTCATAAAGCGCTTTTCCGACCGTTAATCCAGGTGTGACATTATGATCTGCTTCCGGGAATAAGTATCCTTTGGAATTGATCTGAGAATCTTTTGCACCTGTGAGGCTATTCTCCATTAAATCAAAATCCTCCGGGAAATCGGCGCCGGCAGAATACCTGTAATAGACGGTATGTTCCAAATGCGCGCCGGAAGAAATTTTCCCCAGTGAGTCAGCCAGATCCACGTTTGCCTGCTTGAAAAAAGGACTTATGGAAACCACTGCGTTGAGGGACGAGGGCCGTTGAGTCAGCAAATAGGTAGTAAAGTAACCATACCGGGAATGCCCGATCAGCGTCGTGAAATCACTCGCTTTATATTTCTGCTTTGCCAGCGGGATGAGTTCGTTGAAAATAAACGCTTCATTTTTCTTGCCCAGAGACGCTTCGTCAGTGATCGGCAGGCTGGTTTCTTTCCATCTTTTGTCAGGTTCGGATTCAATACCGACAATGATTGAAGCAGGCATTTGCTCGTTACTCGTTAAATAATCGATGGTATTCAGCAGATAATTGTAGCTGCGCTTATTTTGTGTATCGAAGATCAGGATCAGGGGATATTTCTGGTTTAAGCCTTCCTGATAGTCCCTGGGTACCGTAATGGACAGGTGTTTCTGATACCCCAGGTCATTCGATACGATGAGGGTGTCCTGCAGTTTTTTGTACCGCTCAGGACTCTGACTGAACCCGCTTGATCGGGTAACTAAAAGCATGATGATCAGGAGGAGTTTTTTGGCCATGTGAGGTGTGTTTGCTGGAAATTAAAACGTTATACGTTAAATATATAATTATTAAGGTCCCTGAAGCCTCCGTTTGTATGAAAAAGGGGCATGGATTTATCTTCCATGCCCCAAATGAATCAATTCTTCTATCGTGAACGCGAGCCGATAAGACTTAGTCTCTTGTTCCTTTCAGGAGCGCGACTTTTTCCTGCTCGCTAGCCAGCAGCCGCTCATAAAGCTTTTTGTTCTCTTCATGGAGGAGCTCATTTTTTTCGATCACTTCCATCAGCTTATCTAGCGCATTGAATGTGCAATTATTATTATTATTTCCAGGACCGGTATTTGCTACCGCTCCCTCATAGTTATTCTGAATATTATAAATCGCTGCTTCGTCGCTGTAATTCCTGATCGTTTCCGGTGTTACTCCGAGCGCCTGGGCGACCCTGGCGAGAACGTCCTCCTCAATGCGTTCACTTTGCTCCATTTTTGAAACTGCCTGCTGGCTGACGCCGAGTTCGAACGCGAGCGCTTCCTGCTTCATATTCCGAATTTCGCGGATCCGGCTTATTTTTCTACCGATGTGAGTTGAAGTTTCAGACATAGTTTTTGGGAATTAGAAGTTCAAAGATATATTTAAATCTACAAAATTATCCAGGCAGTCCGCTTGGTAAGTTACCGGATAAGTCCGGCCAGCTTCCCGCATTATTCGTGTCCGGAAGTCTGTTCTGTGCGACTTTGTTCCGGGCGGGCCTTTTGAAGCTGATATGTTTCAGTTGCGGAGTTTCCTCTTCGAGTTTCTCGTTGATTCGCCGCAAAAGAGACGCTCTCAGTTTATCCAGGAAAGCGGTCGGATCTTTTTTCCTGTCGACAATAGATCCGAACTTTTGATAGTACGCCCGGAGGTCTACCTGAAAGATCCTCTGAAAAGCAGCCATGACCTGCTTGATATCAGTGCTCCCGTTATTGAGGACTCCTGTTTCCACCAGCGCATAGATCAGTTCAACGAGATCTGTCTTGCTTGACGTCCACCGCAGGTTAGCCTGCGGGTCCCGTACCGATGTCTCACTGATTCCCTGTGAAATGTAATACAACTGGATATTCAGGTAATCCTGGTATTTCTCGTTGGCCAGAATCTTTGAAAGGATGTGGTCTCCGGGGGTTGAAAACTGATCATCCGCCGCATGTTCATCAATCGGGCCTGAATATCCTAATTCCTGGCGCGTGAAGTACAGGTAGTCCAGTTCGCTGCCGCCCGAGCGGTAATACTGGTAAAATCCCCTGTGGACCTCAAAGAACTTTCTCAGGTCTGCCAGTTCTGTGTGGATATACTCCTGGGTTTCCCGGATGCCGCCCGGCGGCCGGTTCAGTAGGAAGTTATGGATCTGGCTGAAGTAGATGTACTGGCTGTACAACAGGGGCTTCAGTTTCCGGAAAAAGATGACTTCTTCGTATGTTGACTCGAATCCGTACAACACAATATACTTTCTGAGCTTACCAAGAGCTTTCTTGCAGGCTTTAGCGGACCACATCGCGCGATCCCTTTCCGAACCGTGCCGGAGCGTAAAATCGGTCAGGCTATCCTCCACAGCCGATAACAGCCGGTGTGAATACCGTTCGAGTACATGAGCCTGTTCTTTCAGTTCGATCATTCCCAATTATTTCAGAACGTATGCCTTTGGATGCTGCCCGTCGGGTCAATGTCAGCATTTCTCAGGTGAATTTAATAACCGCCAGCGTGAAAGTGTGGGACATAGCGAATAAGTTCGAAAATTTCTTCTGCGGCACTGCTGTTTTTTTGTATGAACCGGTCAGTGCTTGCCAGCACTGACCGTGCCTGGTTTATGATGACCGGTCAGGTGGTCTGACCAGTCCACAGCTCCCGTGTTTCCTGTTTGATCTGAAAGTAATTCTGCCGGATCTCTTCCGGGGTGACGTTCCTGATAACAGGCAAAGGGTGATAAGCTGACTCTTCAGCCCGGATCCCCTGGTGGTCATTCCGGAACATGCTGTGAAAGACCTTCAGGTCGATCCTGTTGAATGGATCATCCGCGACCATTCCGACAAATTCTCCCGCCGAAAGGCCAGCGATTCTCGAAGCGGGAATAGCCGCGTCAAGATGCGCATATCCAGAAACGGATACGTCGTGGCTATTTGTGGAGAAGCTGCTGCGCTCCTGAAGGATCTTTCCGAACCGTTCGGACAACTGGCGGGCCGTATCACCGCTTACCTGTCCGGAAATGATGTTGCCGACCATATTCATGATCACTTCAGCGTGGTCCCGGCCGTAGTCTTTCTTCAGCTGGCTGTAGTCCTGAACGGCCAGGGTGGTTGAAACCAGATTCGACCGTGCAGTAGCGATCAGATGGTCCACCTGGTTCAGGTAGATCGTAGGGAATTCATCAAAGATAAGGCTCGACTTCATTTTGTTTTTTTGATTGACCAGCCTGATCATCCGGGAAACATACAGGCTGATAACGGCCCCGAATACCTGTTGCTTTAGCGGGTTATTTCCCATACAGATGATCTTAGGCTCCCGGGGATTATTGATGTCGAGACTCATGTCGTTACCGGTAAGGACATAATAGAGGGCAGGGGAGGAAAGCCGGGCCATGCTGATCCTTGCACTGGCGATCTGGCCTTCCAGCTGATCTGACGCATTTCTTTTCCATGCGGAGGCAAAAGGGGTGATGAGCACCTCAATTTCTGGCTCACCTGCCAGTAAATTGAACAGCTTTTCATAGTCCGCCTGCATCAGCTCAATGACGTGGGGCAGCGTGCAGTACGCTCCGCCTCTGTAGTTTCTGAGAAACCAGATAATCGCCGTCAGAAAATTGATTGCTGATTCCACGAAGAAGTCACCCTGGCGGCGGATCCATTCGCGGTTCAGCCCCAGCATGATCGTCCGCGACGCTTCCGTCGCATCACTGATGTCCGTCATTTCAGCGGGGTTCAACGGATTGCAGCGATGACTCTTGTTGAGATCCTCAAAGTTGATCACGTAGAAACGCGGTTTAACTTCATAATTATCCAGGCTCCGCAGTAACGTGTTATAAGCGATTAGGGTGAGGTCGTCAAACTTGAAGTCATAAATGAACATGCTGAATCCTTTCTTAATATGCTGGGTAATGAAATGACGTATGGCAAAATAGGACTTGCCGGATCCCGGGATCCCCAGGATGAGCGTTCCTCGGAAGGGGTTGATAATGTTGATCCAGCTTTTCCGGGTTTCGCCCTTCAGCCTGTATTCAGCCGGCAGGTTTACCGAGTACTCATTGTCTGACTTTTTCTCCGTCTGGGGGAACGTTTCATTGTCCTTGTTGAAAATATCGCCGGCCGGAGTAGTTTTCAGTAATCTGGAAAACCGGGTGCCACTTGCCAGGATCAGGATGAATCCCAGGAAACTAAGCAGCGAATAGGCCGGAACCAGCATTGCGGCCGGGACCTCTGAAGCAAATAGCAGCTCGCTTCCGAAGTACAGGACCAGGCCGGTGACTGACTGCCGGAGCAGATAATTCCGGGATATGTCCCGGTCTTTTTTTCCCTTCACGCCGAAAAGTGAAACGATCAGGAGGATCAGCGCGGTTCCCTTTGCTTCCCACGGACCCTGGAACACAACCAGTTTTGCGGCGGCGCCTGATATGCGGTCAGTAATGCCTGATGAGAAGCCCCACTTCACGAAACAGGCATGAAAAGTAAGGTAAATATGAAAGCAGAGTACGGCAACCGACAGCATTCTTGTCAGATCCGCGATCTTCCGGAGTTCCTGTTCGTTTTCCCCGGTGGCCATTTCAGATGCGGAGTCCCTGTTTTTTGCTGAGCTGCAGACGGAGGTCCTTTCTTGAAGGATCATGAGCGGGGATCGCCGAGGAAATATAGGAAACCGACTCTCCGGCACGTGCAGCAATCGGAAGCTTTGCTGAAACCTCTTTAAAGTGGCCAAACCTGACGGACAAGGAATCTGCACTGTATGCGGTCCCGAGTTCACTGCCCTCGCAGACCACGCCGGCATAATTGTCGATGTAGGAAACCGATCTCAGCTGCCCGTCTTCTCCATGGTCAAGTACAACGCTGATTCCTTTGCTTTGTAAGGTGAGAAGCAGGGCGGCTTCACTCGTACGGGTGAAGAGCACAGAATCGAGCTTTCTGATCAGGATTTCCCTGCGGTCGATCTTTTCTGCAATATTCCTGGAAAATACCGCCTCCAGATTTTTAAGCGTCGGGTTGCCATGGATGTGTCTGCTCTTGATCGGCGTTCCCAGATGCCTGCCATCCTTAATGAGCCGATAGAGGACGCTTTTGTTCACGTCGGAGCCCGGGTGATGGTCGGCCCTGACATTAAACTGAATGAGAACGGCATTGAGCTCCGGAAGGCTGGTTACTTTATAGCGGGTCAGGACCTCGTGGACGACATTCGACACGGCCGGCCGGGTTTCGCATCTTCCATATTCAATGGGAAAAAGGCGCGGGCCGGTGAGAGTTGGAGGCAACAGCTGCTTTTCGTTCCTTCGGGGAGATTCCAGGCCAAACTTTTTTTCTATCTCCATCCGGGCAGTCTGGAGTATGTTACGTCCCGGCTCATGAATGACGATCAGGTTTCCGGATGGACGAACGGTCACAGAAACAATGTGGACATGCGGGTGACCGGCGTCGAAGTGCCGGTAGACCAGGAACGGCTGTTTATAGAGCCCGATACGTCTGAGGTATTCCAGCGCAATGGTAAACAGCCGCTTATCATCCAGCCGGTCATTATTTGAAAAGTTAAGCGACAAATGCACGGCAGGTTTGACACATCGCATGTTCCGCAACGCCAGGTCTTCCAGGCGCCGCGCTTTGAAATCATAGGACATATCCTGCAGATCTTTCCCGTACCAGCCTTCTCCGATCAGCCGGGCTGCGCCTGCAGCCACTTTTTGTTCATTGTACCGGAGGATACCTCTTATGCTTTTGTTTCTCTTGAATACTGAGACCATATGTCTGAAAACTTAGATATGCGTTCAAAAATATCCGCAACCAGCGGCTGAAGTTCCTGTTCAACGATCCTGCCCGTGGCGCTGCCGGTTTGCTGCACTGCAGCTTCTTCTGTGCCGCGTGCTTCGGGTCTTTCTCCGATGTGCTGGAGAATGGTCCGGAGCTTCATCCGGAGGTCAGCAAGTTCTTCCAGGATTTCATCCAGCGATTCGTTCCTGTACCTTATCTGAATCGGTTTTCGCAGGGCTACCGACCGGATATATACGGCCAGATTTTGGCAGGTTGACTGATCGAAATGCCTCAGCAACCTGGTGTATTCGTCGTTATCGAAACGAACGCTGCAGGTAATGCTGCGCAACGGTTTGGTGGCTTTTTCCATTGGGTTCCAGAGTTAAGGGTTCGAGCGTCTTCGTTTGTGTTGCTCCGGTTCGGCTTCATGCTCCGATTCGCTGGAGGCATCCGGAAGTAGGTCTGAACAGATCTGAAGTTCCCAATCATTTCCGGAAAAAATACCGTACCTGTTACGTAGTTCGCTGTTTTTTCGGGGGAGGTCTGCCAGCCGGTACCGGGGTGGGCGTCTGAAGCAGTCTGAAGGCCACAGGAGCAGCGAATTACGGGCGTATCTGGGGGATCCGGGGCTTGAGGCTGACGTTCGCCGGTGCACTGAAAAATGTATACTTTTTCCCGCGATTTGGTCGCCCCGGTTTTCGTTGACTATTGAAAAGTGGACTAAACAGGTGCCTGGGGGTGTTTTCAGAAAAAAAACAGCGAACTACGTAACAGGTACGCAAATTTGTTTTTGAGGTGTCCGGAACTTTATCCTAACGGCCGCATGGGGCGGTCGGGTAAACCAAAAGACTATGTTATCCTTCATCTCCTGGCAGCAGTATCTGCTCGCCGTCGGCATCGCCGGCTTCTTGTATTACCTGGTTATCATGCTTCGGTTTTACAGGGCCGGTCTCCATCAGCTCAGAAAGAATACCAGGGTTTCTGCGGATCCGGATCCCGTCATGGGTGCCGCCAGGCCGGGCATGGCGGAGGCCCGCCTGCAACCCGAACTTCCCCTGACACTTCCTGAAAATCAGTCACCAAATCTCAACTGATATGAAAGGAGGGGTACAAAATCCGAAGCGGTATACCGGCCGGATAGCCGGATGCCTGCTGCTGACAGTGATCTCTGCATCGGTATTCGGTCAAAGCGGAGCCGCAGGAATCGACGAGGCCACCGCTCAGGTAAGCAGCTATTTCAGTACCGGAACGAACCTCATGTATGCCATCGGTGCAGTTATGGGGCTGGTAGGCGCGATCAAGGTCTACCAGAAATGGAACAGCGGTGATCATGATACCGGCAAGGTGGCATCCGCCTGGTTCGGCAGCTGCATCTTTCTGGTCATCGTCGCGACCGTACTGCAGTCATTTTTCGGCATCTGACATGGCGGCCGTATACCAGATCAATAAGGGGATCAACCGGCCAATCGAGTTCCGCGGGCTGAAGGCGCAGTACATCGGCTATATGGCCGCAGGCCTCGTTGCGCTTCTCATCCTGTTTGCCGTTATGTATATCGCGGGTGTCAGTTTATGGATCTGCCTGTCGGTCATCACCGCACTGGGGATCCTGCTCGTAACGCAGATTTACCGGTTAAGTCATTCGTTCGGCCCATACGGGCTGCTGAAGCGAACTGCCCGCAGGTATGTTCCCCGGTACCTGATCCTCCGGTCCAGAAACCTTTTTACCCAATTGAACCATGGCAAATCCCATTGAGCTTGAAAAGCTGCTGCCGATTTACAAGGTCGAGCAGAACTGCATCCTTTCGCGGTCCGGAGATATCACGGTCGCCTATGAGGTCACCCTCCCCGAAATCTTTACCTTATCAGCGGAGGGCTATGAAGGACTCCACCATGCCTGGGTACGTGCAGTCCGTGCGCTCCCGGCTTTCTCCTGCCTGCATAAGCAGGACTGGTATGTGGAGGAGCGTTTCCTGGGCGATTTCCCGGAAACGGGGGACCGGGATCCTTCCTTTCTGGACCGCGCCAGTAATCTTTTTTTCAATGAGCGGCCATTTTTACGGCACCGGTGTTTTGTGTTCGTGACCAAAAAGGCGGGTGCCCGGCGGTCGAGTTCCGCTTTCTCGGGGCTGTTCCGGAGATCCCCCGTGCCTGCAGAGCTGCTCAACCCGGCTGCAACTTCCGACTTCCTTGAAAAAACCGCCCAGTTCGAGCGGATCCTGGCCGATAGCAGCCTGGTGACTTTACGTCGTCTCCATAACGAACAGCTGGCGGGAACCGGTGAGACAGCAGGCATCCTGGAGCAATACTGTTTTCTGGAACCCGCCGGGAAGGTTCTATATGATATTCATCTGCAGGAAGGAATCCGGGTCGGGAACCGGCGCTGCCAGCTTTTTACACTCGCCGAACCTGATAGTCTGCCGGAACTGTGCGGAACCCGGATCAACTATGACCGTTACAGTACCGACCGTACCCGCTATAGCATCGGCTTTGCAAGTCCGTTGGGGCTGCTTCTGAACTGCAGTCATCTGTATAATCAGTACCTGTTCATTGAAGATCCGGCGAAGACGTTAAAACAACTTGAGGCAAAACGGCTCCGGTTGCAGTCCCTGTCGGCGTATTCCCGTGAGAACACGATCAGCCGTGATGCTACTCAGGACTTCCTGAACGAGGCGATCAGCAACTCCCGCCTGCCGGTCCGGGCGCATTTCAACGTGTTGGTGTGGACGGAAGAACCGGCTCGCGAAAGAGAACTGAAGAGCATCGTCACTTCAGCTTTTTCACAGATGGAAGCGCATCCTAAACTGGAGACTGACGGCGCTCCGCAGATCTGGTGGGCCGGTCTTCCCGGTAATGCCGGCGATTTCCCGGAGAACGACATGTTCGACACTTTTGCCGAGCAGGCCTGCTGCTTCCTGACCATGGAGACCAGTTACCGGTCGTCGCTGAGCCCGGTCGGGGTCCGGCTGGGGGAACGGCTCTCCGGAAACCCGGTTCACGTCGACCTGTCTGACGAACCCGTCAGGCAGGGGATCTGCACCAACCGAAACAAGTTCATCCTCGGGCCCTCAGGTTCAGGCAAGTCCTTCTTTACCAACCACCTCGTCCGGACGTATCATGAGCAGGGCGCCCATATCGTTCTGGTGGATGTCGGCCACAGTTATAAAGGTCTGTGCCAATTGGTCAACGGGTATTATTTCACCTATGATGAGCACGATCCGATCCGATTTAATCCTTTCTACCTCCCGGAAGGAACCCTCCTGGATACGGAGAAGAAGGAAAGCCTGAAAAGCCTGATCCTGGCACTCTGGAAAAAGGAGAATGAAGTGCTGGAACGCCCGGAGTATGTAGCACTTTCGCAGGCCCTGCAGGGCTATTATGAAAAGATTCGCAGGTGCCCGGAGATCTTCCCGTGCTTCAACACCTTCTATGAATACCTGCGGGAGGACTTTGCCGCCGAGCTGAAGCAGCAGCAGGTTCAGGCCCGGTACATGGATCTGGATAATCTGCTGTACGTGCTCCGGCCGTTTTACCGTGACGGGGAGTTTGGGTTTCTGCTGAATGCCCGGGAAAATCTGGAGATGCTGCAGGTCCGGTTCATCGTCTTCGAGCTCGATAATATCAAGGATCACCCGATCCTGTTTCCGGTGGTGACGCTGATCATCATGGAAACGTTCATCAGCAAGATGCGCCGGCTTAAGGGGATCCGGAAGATGATCCTGATCGAAGAAGCCTGGAAGGCCATTGCCCGGGAGGGAATGGCTGAGTACATCAGGTATTTATTCAAGACAGTCAGGAAGTTCTACGGGGAAGCAGTGGTGGTTACCCAGGAAGTCGAAGATATCATCAGCTCGCCGGTCGTAAAAGAAACGATCATCAATAACTCCGACTGCAAGATCCTGCTTGACCAGTCGAAGTACCGGAACAAGTTCGGACAGATCCAGAACCTCCTTGGCCTGAGCGAGCAGGAAAAGGTCCAGGTGCTCTCCATCAACAAAGCCAATGACCCGGCCCGGAAGTACAAGGAGGTCTTTATCAGCCTGGGCGGTCAGCTCAGTAAAGTATACCGGACTGAAGTCAGTCCCGAAGAATACCTGCTATATACGACTGAAGAGACCGAAAAGATGAAAGTGCAGCAATATACCGCCAGGTACGGCAACATTGAAAAAGGGATCGCGGCCCTGGTTCGGGATTCCGGTGCCGGAGGTATTAAAAAACCCTGATTATCAAAAAAGACCATGAAAAAACCAAAAACAACAATTCCGGCAGGTGTGATCATTTGCATCTGCCTGCTTTCGCCCGGAAATGCCCGGGCCCAGCTGGGCATCGCCGAAGTGATCAAACAGGGCGTCAAGAAGGTCATTACGGCTGTTGACCTGAAGATCCAGCGCCTCCAAAATGAGACTATCTGGTTGCAGAACGCACAGAAAGTGCTGGAAAACCAGTTGTCGAAACTGAAGCTGTCTGAGATCGCCGACTGGACAGAAAGGCAGCGGGATCTCTATGCAACCTACTATGAAGATCTCCGGCGGGTAAAGACCGCCATATCATATTACCAGTCGGTCCGCGATCTCACGGCCCGGTCTGCACGACTGGTGGAGGATTATCAGCGGGGCTGGGACCTGGTGCGGCAGGGTCAGCAGTTCCGTCCTGAGGAACTCGCCTATGTACTGAATGTCTACACCGGGATCCTGGCCGAAAGTGTCCGGAATCTGGACCGGGTGGAGCTGGTCGTCAGGTCTTTCCGGACGCAGATGAGCGACGCCAGCCGGTTGAAACTTTTGGAGGAGGCTGCAGGCCGGATGGATGAGCTTGCCGCCGACCTGCAGGAGTTTAACCGCGGGAACATGCTGTTGAGCTTCCGGCGCGCAGGAACGGATTCGCAGGTCCGGACGCTGCGAAAGTTGTACGGTTTGCCGAGCGGATCATGAGGTGGTGGCCGGTGTTCTCGTTAATGTTCCTGCTTCGCCCGTGCATCGGCGGGGCGCAGAGCTGGGACGAATTTTTCAAGCAGAAAAAAACGCAGGAGAGATATCTGCTGGAGCAACTGGTGGCCTTGAAGGTCTATGCCGGATATGCGGCCAGCGGTTATCAGACCGTTCATTCGGGGCTGGGCATGATCCGTCAGCTGACCGGCGGAGAATTTAGTATCCATGATCTTTTTATCAGGTCGCTGAACAGGCCGGGTGCCGCCGTTCACGATAATGCGCTAATCGGACGGATCCTGTCCCTTCAGCTTCGGATCCGGGAAAAGCTCAACGGGCTGAGCCTGGCCGGTCTCTCTGAGGAACAACGGCAGTATGTGCGTTCGGTCAGGGAAAGCGTGCTGGAAGACTGTGAAAAGGACCTGGCCGGACTCGCTCTGCTGATGGAGAACGGGGGACTTGAGATGGACGATTCAGAGCGACTGCAGCGGCTGGACAGGATCTTCGCTTCGCTGGAGGATAAGTGGCAGTTCACGGTGTCGTTTGCCTCCGGAATCAGGATCATGCTGCTGATGAAACACCAGGCCGGCCGCAACGCGGCTGCTGCCGGTAAGCTTCACGAAATAAAAAACTGATTCACTCAAAGAAATGAAAACACATTTTAGTACAGGTATAAAAAACCGTACGAGGGCCATCATCATCCTTGTACTGGTGGTTTGTTCGGCCAAACCGGGCAGCGCCCAGTCCGCCGAGGTTCAGCAACTGCTGCTGAACTATGAGAAGCTCCTGCAGCTCAGGAACATCCTGGCGGATATGAAGAAAGGTTACGAGCTGGTCTCTGCCGGCTATAATGCCGTCCGGGATATTTCACGCGGAAACTTCGATCTGCACAATTCGTTCCTGGCCGGGCTTAAGGCGGTAAATCCGGCCGTCAGGCAGTATGGCGGGGTCGCGGAAATTATCGGCATTCAGCAGGATATTCTGAAAGAATACAAGGCTGCGTTCAACCAGTTCAGCGTGTCCGATCTGCTGTCCGACGTCGAAACCGGATACCTGGAAAGGGTTTATTCCGGACTGTTCAGCCAGACCTTACGGGATACGGATGAACTACTCACGGTGATCACGGCTTCGGACCTGTCCATGACCGACGCGGAACGGCTTGCCGCCATCGACCGGATTCATGCCGAAGCGCTGAACAAGCGGCGGTTCCTGCGAAGCTTCAATACCAGTACCCGGATACTTATCCTGCAGCGCGCAAAGGAATTCCGCCAGGTGTCGGACGTAACCGGGTTGTACCTCTCCAGATGACCAGTATGAAAGATAGGACCAGAATGCGGTTGGTGGTCGCCTGTTGTGCGGTGTCCTTTCTCTGCTTTCCCCAGCCGGCAGCTGCACAGGGAATGGCCGGCGATATCCGTGCGCTCCAGTCGGTACTGGACGACGTGTACCGGGATATGATCCCCCTGTCAGCGAGGCTGATGGCCGTAGGACGCGGGATCGCCGGATTCGCAGCGCTCTGGTACATCGCCGTTCGTGTGTGGCGTCATATTGCGCAGGCTGAGCCGGTAGACTTTTACCCGCTGTTCCGGCCTTTTGGGCTGGGCATGGCCATTCTGCTGTATCCGTTTGTGCTGTCCCTGATGAACGGGGTACTGGAGCCGGTCGTTCAGGCAACCCGGGGGATGGTTACCGACTCCGACCGGGCGATAGGCGTACTGCTGAAAAGAAAAGCGGATGCCGTTAAGGCTTCGGAGAACTGGCAGATGTATATCGGAGCCGACGGACAGGGAGACCGCGGGAAATGGTATAAGTACACCAACCCCGGAGGAGAAGGGAGCACGGGTGAGGGGATACTGGAGAGTCTTGGCAATGATGTCAGATTCTGGATGGACAAACAGAGCTATAACTTCCGGAATACGATCAAATCGTGGATGAGCGAGGTGCTGCAGGTACTCTACGAGGCGGCCGCTTTGTGCATCAATACGATCCGGACCTTCTACCTGATCGTGCTGGCAATTCTGGGGCCTCTGGTGATCGGCTTCTCCGTATTTGACGGCTTTCAGCATACGCTGACCGTCTGGCTGGCGCGGTATATCAACGTATTTCTGTGGCTCCCGGTCGCCAATATCTTCGGATCCATTCTCGGAAAGATCCAGGAAAATATGCTCCGCTTGGATATCGGGCAGATCGCAGACAGCGGCGACACCTTCTTCAGTTCAACGGATACGGCCAACCTGATCTTTATGGTGATCGGGATCGCCGGCTATTTTACCGTGCCAGCCGTAGCCGATTACATCGTGCATGCAGGCGGCGGCAACGCCCTGCTGCAAAAGGTCAACATGCTGATCAGCAATTCTTCTTCCCGGGCGATCCGGACCGGTTCTTCCCCGTCAGGAATAATGGGAGATGCCCTGGGGGATCAGCGGGGCCGGATCAGCCAGGGAATGGCTTCGTATTATCAGTCATCGGGATATTTTGGCGACCCATCCCGGTATCAGAAGGACCGGCTGTCCGGGAACTAAATCAGGTAACCATGTTCAGACAACTCAGAAATATCGACTCCGCCTTCCGGCACATTCGTACGTTCAGCATCCTAACGGTGCTGGGATGCATGATCCTTTCGGTTTTTGCCTTGTTCAAGAGTTACCAGGCAGCAGAGGCGGCACAAGAGAGGATCTATATCCTGGCAAACGGGAAAGCCCTGGAAGCGTATGCATCAGAAAGAAAGGACAATATTCCGGTGGAAGCCCGGGACCATGTCAGCACGTTTCACCGGTATTTTTTTACCCTGGACCCTGATGACAAGGTCATCCGGTCGCAGATCGGCAGGGCCCTTTACCTCGCCGATCAGTCCGCCAAAGCACAATATGACAATCTCCGGGAAGAAGGATACTATGCCCGGCTGATTTCGGCGAATATCAGCCAGGAGATCCGGATCGACAGCGTGCAGCTGGACATGAACCAATATCCGTACTATTTCCGGTGCTATGCTTCCCAGAAGCTGATCCGGGCGACTTCGAAAGTTTCGCGGTCCCTGATCACGGAGGGGTACCTCCGTAACGTTGCCCGTTCGGACAATAATCCACACGGATTCCTGATCGAACGCTGGCAAACCATCCATAATGCGGACGAGCCATCCGGGACTCCATGAAATTCCTTTCGGGAGGGAGCCGGAGAGGGCCGGTCCAGGACCGGCTCGCGCGGCGGATTGCCGGGGCTCTCCTTCGCCGGCAATACCTGATGGCTGCGGCCCTGAATAAAAGGACGGAACATTATTCACACCGGCAGAAGGTGCTATTGCTGATCGCGCTCTGCCTGGCGCTCGGCAGCCTGAACCTGTATATACTGATCTCCGGGTTGTTCGGATGCCGGTGAAACTGAAACACACAGGATTCACATCCGGCGATCCTGCGCGGGTATGTGAATGATGTTAACCCTGACAATACAGTTAGACAAATCAATTCAATGGAAAGTATGAAAACGCAATTATCACCTGCAGCGCACAGGCAGAGAAAGTTCCTGCTGGTGCTGCCATTGCTGGTCCTCCCGTTTTTGACCCTGGCCTTCTGGGCTCTGGGGGGCGGAAGGGGCCAGTTTGAAGCGGTATCCGGTCCGCATCCCGGACTTGATACGCGTTTGCCGGAGGCCCGGTTCAGCGATCATGAAAAGCAGGACAAGTTCAGCGTCTATGAGACGCTGGCTAAACGGCTTGATTCGGGGAATTTCAGTTCCCCCGATTTTGCGTTCAAGGCTGCCCCGGAATCCATGGCGGAACGGCATGAGGAACGAATCAACGAAAGGTTGGACAGGATCCGGGCGGAGCTGGACAGACCGGCGGATCCGGGGCCCGTGAAAGCCCCGCCCCGACAACGACCGTCCGCCGGACTCGACCAGGATGTGAGCCGCCTTGAAGGCCTCATCAGGAAGATCCGGAGTCCTGCCGAAACGGCTCCGGATCCTGAAATACGTCAGCTGGATGCCGTCCTGGAGAAGATCCTGGAAGTGCAGGACCCGGGCAGGAACAGGGAAACGGGAAGAGCGGAAGCCGGGTCATCCGGTCGCGTACTTCGCGTTTTGGCTGCGGATTCAGCAGGAGCGGGGCGGGCTGTCCGGGCGGTGATTCACCAGGATCAGACGGTTATCTCCGGCTCGGTGGTCCGGCTGAGAATCTGCGACAGTATTTACGTCGGTAAGACGCTGATTCCGGAAAATCAGCTGGTGTATGGCGAGGTCACCGTGAATGGCGAACGTCTGAAGATCGGGATCTCTTCACTTCGCTATGGAAATGCCATCCTTCCGGTAGCGCTGGATGCATTTGACCTCGACGGACTGGAAGGGTTGTATGCGCCGGGCGCCCTGACAAGGGATGCGATAAAGAAGGGTGCGGATGATGCCCTTCAGGGGCTCCAGCTCATGACGCTGGACCCCTCGGTATCGGCACAAGTAGCCGGCGCCGGTCTCCAGGCGGCCAAAGGTCTGTTCCGGAAAAAGGCCCGCCAGGTAAAGGTGAAGGTCAGGGCCGGCTATCACTTGCTGCTCCTGGACCGGAATCAGCGCATCTGATCTCAGTAAATACTTTAACCTGATAAAAAGTAATGACATGAAAATTATCATTGGTGCAGTAGGTATGCTTTTGCTCCTGGCGGGGCAGTATGCTTTGGGACAGGAGGCGGAGAATTCCCCGGCACAGGCCAAAGCGCTTCCGGATGCAGTGATCGATCTAAGAGCGGCGGGATTCCGGAAAGGGGAAAAGATCCGGTTCCGTACGGCCGGCCGTGACAGGGGCGGAAAAGTCCGCGCCCTGATTGGGCGGCCGCTTGTTGCAGCGGATCAGATTTATCTTCGGTTGAAGCTGATGAACAGGTCGGCGATCAGTTACGATGTGGACTTTGTACGCTTCTTTGTCCGGGACCGGAAAATCGCCAGGCGGACCATCACCCAGGAACAGGAGTTACGACCTGTACAGTTTATTATTCCTGAACGAAACGTACCGGCCGGGAAGGAAGCCTGCTTCCTTTTTGTGATGGATAAGTTCACCGTTGCCCATGAAAAGGTCCTGCGATGCGAGGTCTTTGAAAAGGGAGGCGGCAGGCATTTTCAGTTACATGTCAGTGACGCGAAGTTGGCCAAAGCGCAGCAGGTTAAACGAGGAAGTCAAAGAGGAAGTCGGTAGGGGACTCTGAAGACTAGTTTGTCGTCTCCGGCTCCTCACTCTCCGCCGTCAGGTATTCGAGTGCATCGGTATCGGGACTTAAGCGGGTGCCCTTCACCAGGACGTCCAACTGGCCGGTCGTCCGGGCGCTGGCAATGCAAGCTGAAATTCCGGGACGGCTTAATAACCAGGCGATGGATATTTCCGCTGGTGAAGCGTTGTACTCCGCCGCGATTTTGTCCAATGCTTCCAGGATTCGCATTCCCCTGGGTGTGAGATATTTCTTGTTTCCCTGGCCACGTTTGCTCTGATCAAGATCGCCTTCGTTCCGGTATTTGCCGGTAAGGAATCCGCTGGCAAGCGAATAGTAGTTGATCACCCCCAGGCCTTTTTCCAGGCAGACCGGCTGCAGGTCCTTTTCAAAGGCGGCACGGTCATACAGGTTGTACAGCGGCTGAAGGGTCTGGTAGCTGATCAGTCCCCCGGACTTGCTCACTTCTAAAGCTTCGGTCAGGCGCTCCGCGGAGTAGTTGGAAGCCCCCACGGCCCTGATCTTTCCCTGGCTGTAAAGCCCATCGAATGCCTCCATCGTTTCTTCAAGCGGGTATTCCGGGAAATCGTAGTGCGCCTGGTACAGATCAATATAGTCGGTCTGCAGGCGGCGCAGCGAATTTTCGACGGCCTGAAATATATACTTCCTGCTCAAGCCCTTGTTGCCGTCGCCCATATCGGAACCGACCTTGGTCGCGATGACGACCTGCTCCCGGTTCTTCCGGGATTTCATCCAGTTTCCGATGACGGTTTCACTTTCGCCGCCGCTGTTACCTTCAGCCCAGCGGGAATATACGTCGGCGGTGTCAACCAGATTACCGCCTGCATCCATAAATGCGTCCAGGACTTTAAATGAAGACCTTTCGTCGGCGGTCCATCCAAACACATTCCCGCCCAATGCCAGTGTCGAAACCTGTAATCCTGTATTGCCAAGTGATCTTTTATCCATTTGTTCTGTTTTTAAATTTTGTGTCTGCTCTAAAATTAGGCGACTTTCCGGGCTCCCCGGTTGTCCATTCTTGTCGATTTTACTGCGCGTTGCCTCCATCTCCTTCAGGGTTTGGTTTGCATATCAAACAGCACATCACGTGCCGGAAAAGGAGGCGTCCTGTACCGGCGCTCAATCAGGGTATCGGTCAGGTTCATTGAAAGCTGATCATGTCGCAGATGACCAACTGCTATGCCGGGCCGGGCACCTTATGCTTCGGACCGGGAGTTTGAAATCCGGGAGCCGATGCGTATTATTGGTACAGATGCCGAAGCTGAATTTTTACAGACTCGTCCTGATGTACTATTCGGGATTCTTCCCCGCGACCTTTGCCATAACGGTGATTTGTGCGTTTCTGTGTTTTCAGTTCAGCTATTCAGCCTGGGTTGTCATTTTTTGGTTCAAAGTAATTGCCACCGGTCTGATCGGCTCATACATTCATAGTTACAAAAAACAGGAATACGTCTACTATCAGAACCTGCGGGTGCCGGAACTCAGATTGTGGGCCTGGTCGCTCGGCATTGATAAACTGCTGTTCGTACTGGTCATTTTCCTGATTGCACAATTCAAATGAAGCATACCCTGGAAGCCGGCAGCATCATCTTTACCGTGGGAGGCAGGTCTGTGCTGAGCAGCGTCTATCTCACGTGCCGGACAGGCAACATTGTGGGTTTGCTAGGAAGAAACGGTTCCGGAAAGACCAGCCTGATGAACATCATCTTTGGAAAGATACGGCTGAACGACCGCTGCATCCGCGTCGATGAAACGGTAATTAATCAGGGATTTAAAGTGCCGGGGTTGATGCTGTTTTTACCCCAGCAGCATTTCATCCCCGGCAGGATTTCCCTGAAGCGTGTATTTTCCGATTTCGAACTCGACTTCAGGCAGTTCCGGGATCGGTTTCCGGACCTGGAGATTGACCCTGGTACCCGGATGTCGGAGCTGTCCGGCGGAGGGCGTCGGCTGGTTGAAATCTATGTCGTTTTGTCGGCGAACTCGAAGTTTGCCCTGCTGGACGAGCCATTCTCCCAATTGAGCCCCGTCCTTGTCGACCGGGTCAAGGAGTTACTTCAGGAGGCGAAAGGCAGAAAGGGAATAATCCTTACGGACCACATGTACCAGGATGTAGTCTCCATAAGTGACACGGTTTATCTGCTGACTGAAGGAAGGACTGTTATGGTAAAGGACAGGGAGGACCTTCAGCGATACGGTTACGTTCCCTGGTCTGCAACCTAGAAAGTAGCGGTTGCGACAAGCCCTTTGTTTTGCCGATCGGGGCTGCCTGCCCCCGAAATGTAGTAGCCGGTCACTGTTCAGGCACTGGCTATAATTTTGTATTTTTGGAAAAACGTTTCTTGAACAAACATCTGCTACTTCTCTGGTTCGCCATAGCTTTTCTTTATTCCTGCCGGCAAAAGGATCAAGCGTATCGGGTGCCCGAAAGTGCCGACTATAAGAAGGGCGAAGCCTTTATTTTCAGCCAGAATGATTCGGCCTATTTCTATTTTAACAGGGTTACCTCCGGTTCGAAGGATAGTCTCCTGGTCGCCATGGCCTATAATCAGCTTGCCGCCATTCAGTCCGATGCCGGGGATTACACCGGCAGTCAGGAAAGCCTGACACGCTCACTGGCACTGCTGGACGAGCAGAATCCCAAACATCGCTATTGCCTGGCTTCCGATTATAATGAGCTCGGAATTACGAATTATAACCTGGAATTATATGATGCCGCGCTGCGGTACTATGACAAGGCCATCCAGCTTACCACGGACCAGGAGTTTCTGCTCGTTATACTGAATAATAAGGCGGTGGTCTACCAGAAAAAAGGCCTGTATGACGAAGCGTTGCGGTTGTACGACTCCGTAATCAGCAAGTATCAGAAAGATCCTGCAGCCTATGCCCGGGTGTTATCCAACAGGGCCAGGACCAGGTGGCTGCGCGATCCCCGGTACCGGGCGGCTCCAGAACTGCTGACTGCCCTGCGGATCCGCAGGCAGGAAAAATCTCTCTGGGGTCAAACGACCAGTTACGCTCACCTCGCTGACTATTATTCAGAGCTCCGTCCTGATTCCGCCGTGTATTATGCCGGGAAGATGTATGCACTGGCCCATGAAATCGGCAGTGCGGATGACCAGCTTGAGGCGCTTCAGAAACTGATACGTCTCGGGTCGCCGGCAGACGTCAGGAAGCATTTTGCGGAATACCAGCAGCTCAGCGACAGTATCCGAACGGCCCGTAACACGGCCAAAAACCGGTACGCACTGATCCGGTTCGAGGCCGCAAGGCAGAAAGCGGAAATCCTTGAGCTGAAACAGAAGAATACCGAAAGATCGTATCAGATCGTCGGCGCCGGTTTGCTGATCGTCGCGATCGTCGTGTGTTTCCTGTTCTGGTATCGCAGGCGAAAAGAACGACTTAAGCTGGAGACGGAACAGGCCATCCGTGAAAATCAGCTCAGGATGTCGCGGAAGGTTCACGACGTGGTTGCCAACGGATTGTACCGGATGATGTCGGAGATAGAAAACCAGGTCGAGGTCGACCGGGACCAGCTCCTGGACCGGATCGAAGATATGTATGAGCGGTCCCGGGACCTTTCGTATGAAAAGGAAGACTATTCCGGGGATGAGTTTCACCGGACCGTCACCCGGCTTCTTTCGTCCTTTGCAACCACCGGTACGAAGGTCCTGGTGACTGGGAACAGCGAAACGCTGTGGAGCAAAGCAAGTTCCGATGTCAGACAGGAGATGCTGCACGTACTCCAGGAGCTCATGGTTAACATGAAGAAGCACAGCGGGGCCGCGAACGTGGTTGTCCGGTTTGAGCAGCTGGAGGGACACATTGCGGTCAGGTACTCGGATGACGGGACTGGGTTGCCGCCAAAGGTTGAATTCGGTAATGGTCTCTCCAATACGGGAAACCGTATTCAACGGATAGGCGGTGCCATTACTTTTGATGGCGAATCCGGGAAAGGAACCCGAATCCAGATTTCGTTCCCGGTTACTCACTAGCCAATTATCATGTTCAATCGCGTCCTAATTGCAGAAGACCAGGAGATTGCTACGATCTCCCTGAGAAAGACCCTGGAGGAATTCGGTATGGGGCCCTGCTATGTTTACTATTGTGATGATGCGCTGCTCCGGGTGAAAAAAGGTGTGCGCGAAGGGGAGCCGTTCGATCTGCTTATTACCGATCTCTATTTCGAGGAAGACGGGACCGCTCAGATCCTGAGCGGGGGAGAAGCGCTCATTGCCGCCGTGCGGCAGGTTCAGCCCGATCTGAAGATCCTGGTGTTCTCTGCGGAGCACCGTCCGGCTGTCATTGAAGGGTTGTTCAATGACCATCGGATCAACGGGTATGTCAGAAAGGCGCGTCGCGATGCAGCGGAACTGAGACAGGCGATCGAAACGATCGGCAAGGGGCATCGTCATTTCCCCCTTCACCTCCGTCAGGCAATCCGGCAGAAAAACTCACACGAGTTTTCTGATTTTGATGTGACCATAATCTCGCTGCTTGCACAGGGCATGCGCCAGAAAGACATCCCGGCATACCTGCAGCGGGAACAGATCCGCCCTTCCGGCCTGAGCAGTATCGAAAAGCGTCTCAACCTGATGAAGGAGACCCTCAGTTTTTCAAAGAATGAACAGCTCGTTGCCTACTGTAAGGATATGGGTATTATCTGACCGGTCTGCGGATCAGGCCCTTATCCGGATCACCGAAAACACTTGGCTGTGAACCGGCCAGCATAACAAGCCGGTTACGGGTTCCCGTAAAAAACTGATCGGTCTCCGGAGTATTTTTGATTATATTCTAAATCTTCCTCATGCAACGTTATGCCAATCTGAACGGTAAGTCCTGTGTATGCAGCTACCAGATCGGAACCAATTATATACTAATCGGCTTTACCTCCGGAAGTCTCTGTGCCTACACGTATTCCAGTGCGGGCCGCGAAGATGTAGAAGAAATGAAGCGATTCGCAATCGCGGGACGCGGACTGGGCGACTATATCGGCAACCATGTGCAGGACCGGAGTTCGAGGAAACTCAGCAGTTTCCTGGGAAGGGTCCCGGGAAGGCGAAGCCTGTCGGGTCTCATCCGGGATCTGGCCCGCGTTTCGAATCATGGGTGAAGCCGCGGAGGAGCCGCCCCGGCGTTTGCCTCCGGAATAAGAAAGCAACATTGGAATATAGCAACATTGGAACATAGATGGTTCGGCCGAGGCTGGACCATTTATGTTTACGATTATGTTTACGATCTCTTATCTGCGGGCAGTGTGTTACGGGCTCCCGTTAATCAATGATCCACGCCAATACCGTTTTCGTTCTGACCGGAAATAATCCGGGACAGCAGCCAGCTGGCTCTTTTGTGCGGCCAGCCCGGAACGCAAAACTTTTGCATTTTGCCGAAAAAGCTATTTCTTTGGAACCTGCTGCCTCCCGGCAATAACACACCCTGGGCAGTTATCGGGAAATTGGGAAAATAAACCTGCATTTAACCGGCATTACGCTCGCGAAACTTTTTTGAGCAGCACCCGTACAGAGGGCCGGTGGTGCATGACCGGGAAGATTGATCTTCCAAGCAGACAGATTGATGAATGACATAAAGAAAATCATTAGAACAGGAGTTGCCATATGGGCCCTGACCGTTGGAGGTACCGGCAAATCGGCTGCCCAGCTGAATCCGTTCGGGGCTCAATACTTCCAGAACGGATACCTTGCCAATCCGTCGATGGCGGCACTGGAGAACGGACTGGTCTTCTCCGGCGGGCTTCGTCAGTTGTGGAGCAAGATTCCCGGATCTCCGGTAACTAATGCACTGACCGCCGAATACCGTTTGAACCGGAAAGTGGGGACCGGGATCCGCATGGTCAATGAAGCGACTGGCCTGCTCAAGACGACACGCGTGATGGGCACTTACGCCTATCATCTTCCTTTGGATGACGCATCCAGGCGGCTGCACCTAGGCCTGTCGTTCGGATTCATGAACGAGCGGCTGATGAACGAACAGCTTGATGGCGAGCAGGGAGATATCACCGTCGGCCGGTTCAACAGGCGCGAAACTTATATGGACGGGGATTTCGGGGCCGCTTATACGGACGATCGCCTGGAGCTGCAGCTGGCGGTGCCGAATTTGAAAACCGTGTTCGGTTCAGATGACAATGACGCCGTGGACCAGGGAACTTTTTACACTTCAGCGGCCTACCGCTGGACATTCGGCGAGGGTATCAATGCCGGCGCGATCCAACCGAAAGCAGCGTTCAGGGGAGTCAGGGGATTTGATAACATCATTGATCTGGGTGTGCAGACAACCCTGATCAGCAATCAGCTGATCCTTTCGGGTATGTATCACACCTCGCGGAGTGCCTCATTCGGGTTCGGTCTCAACTACCATCAACTCTCCATACTTGGATTATACGCTACGGGGACCGCTGCATTGAGAACCTACACCAGCGGGAACTTCGAGATCGGTATCCGGTATCAGATGTTGAAGAACGGTGATTGATTTTTCGTTAACGGTTAATTTTGTAAAGTGAACCAACAAGCTTTTTTGGTGAGATACGCGCTTCCGATGCTGGCGGCGCTTCTGTTTGTGCAAAGCAGCCAGGCGCAAAGTATAGAACCTGCTGTGATCAATTCGGCCGGGCTGGCCGCCAGCGGGGACGATATGGGTTTCGAGTGGAGTGTTGGCGAAATTGCGCTTGTCGAATCGATGATCGGTGCCCAGGGTAGTATTACCCATGGTCTGCTTCAGCCGGTTCTTCCGGCCCATATGATCCTCAGCGGATTGGTGGTCTTTCCTGCCAATATCCTGACTCCCAACGGTGACGGCACAAACGACAACTGGATCGTTAAAGACCTCGACCGGTATCCCGACAATGAGTTGACCATCGTAAACCGGGCCGGCCAGGTCGTCTACAAAGTTCAGCGGTATCAGAACAACTGGAACGGGACCTTCGAAGGGCGTCCCTTGCCGAAGGATTCCTACTTCTATGTACTCAAACTGAATAAGGACGGCCGGACGAGCTATGTGAAAGGCTTCATCACGATCGTACATTAAGCCCAACGTGCAGGCGCCGGATATGAGCTGCTGATCTTACCGGGCGAACCCTTCAAATGCCACGAAGGGGCAGTGGCCAAGTGTCAGGCCATATTGTATAACTCCGAATCGCACTTCTTTACCAGGAACGATCAGAAAGCGATCGAACTGCTTGCTACGCTGGAGGCAAAGTCCATGGAGAATGAATCTATTCTTTACTCCATGGCAATGAGCTACAAGGAATTGAAAAATCAGCCGAAAGCCATCTAATATCTGAGGAAGACGATTGAGGAAAGTATCTCCCCGAATGTTGCGGATTATTATGCGCTGATCGGGGACTCGTATGAGGCATTGAAGTCCGCGTCAAAAGCGCTGGGCGCTTACCGGAAGAGCCTGCAATTCGAGGCCAAACCGATGACTTACTACGCGATTGCGAATGTCTGCGACACCAGGTTAAAGGCCGCTTCAGCCCTGAGATACTTCAGACAATACCTCGCTGCAAAGCCTTCTCTCAAAGAGCAGAAAGCGTATATCGACTACAGCAAGGCCAGAATAGCGGAATTAAGCCGGAAATGACCCGGGGCGAATTAAGCGTCCGGGCCGGCTGGTGCCGGAGCTTTTTGCTATTTTGGCGATTCCAATGCACAATAAACCCTGTAAACCAATGCCCGGAAAGGATGTAGAGACTTTCTATCCTAAAAGCCCTTCTGACTGGCATGAGTGGTTGCGGCTGAACCATGCTTCGAAGCCTGCGGTATGGGTCGTTTTCTACTCGCGGGCATCAGGGAAACCTAGCATTTCCTGGAGTGAGGCGGTGGACGAAGCACTCTGTTTTGGCTGGATTGACAGTAAGAAGGTCAAGGTCGACCACGAGTCATCACTGCAGTATTTCTGCAAAAGGAAGGCAAAAGGCACGTGGTCGAAGATCAATAAGGGAAAAGTTGACCGGTTGACAAAAGCGGGCCTGATGAGTGAAGCCGGCCTGGCCGCTGTCGAGACGGCACGACGAAACGGTTCCTGGACGATCCTCGATGATGTAGAAGCCCTGATTATTCCGGAGGATTTAAAAGCCCGGTTCCAAATGAATCCGGGAATGGAATTTTTTTTTGATAGTTTAAGCAGGTCCGACCGAAAAGCAATGCTCCACCGGATCGCGCTGAGTAAACTGCCGGTGACCCGAGAGAAAAGGATTACCGAAATAGTGAGCGATCTGACTCTGAAACAAAATTTCAGGCGTTTGCATTGAGATAAGGTGTTTTGCATTTACGGTTCCATTGACACGTCATGTATTCAGGATTCTGCCGTCCTCCATTTCAATGATCCTTCCGGTACGGGTTGCAAAGTCAGGATCGTGGGTGACGATCAGGATGGTCTGATGCTTTTCTTCACATATTTTCCTGAAAAGGTCGAAGACCACTTCGCCGTTCCTTTTGTCCAGGTTACCGGTAGGCTCATCACCCATGATGATCAGCGGATCGTTGATGAGCGCACGCGCGATGGCAACACGCTGTTTTTGTCCCCCGCTTAACCTGTTCGGATGCTTGAGGGCCTGATCGGCGATGCCCAGAATCCGCAGTTGTTCCATGGCGTGGTCCCTGATTTCTTCCATGGTCAGCCGGTTAAGCTTCAGGGCCGGCAGCATAACGTTGGTCAATACGTTGAATTCCTCGATCAGGTAGTGAAACTGAAAGACAAAGCCGATCTTCTCGTTCCTCACCTTTGCCAGATCCGCTCCAGATCTTCCGGTCATCCGTTCGGAATCGATGAACAGATCCCCGGTATATTCCGTATCCATCGTCGACAAAATGTACAATAGGGTAGACTTCCCGCAACCCGATTTTCCAACGATGGACACGAACGATCCGCGGTCTATGGAAAAGGTAATATCCGTCAGGGCCCGGAAGTTTTCGGCGTCATAGAACACTTTGTTTATTGCGCTGGCATGCAGGATGGTGTCCATATTATTTCCCCCTGATGATTTGTACCGGATCTATTTTTCCTGCCTTCAAAGCGGGGAACAACCCTGCCAGGTAGGTTGCAGCCAGGGCAAATGTGGTTCCGATAAAGTAATAAACAGCCGCAAAATTGACCGGGAACGTTTTGATGGTCGGCAGGGAAGTGGCCTCAAATGGGATATGGCTGATGATCACCGACATGACGTACCCGAGCGTCAGACCGGCAGCTCCGCCGGTTACCCCGATGATCATCGACAGGAAAAGGAAGATTCTGCGCACATCAGTTCCCGAAAATCCGGTTGCTTTCAGGATTGCTATGGCATCCATCTTCTCATAGATGAGCATATTGAGGATATTGTAGATCCCGAAGCCCGCCACGACCAGCAGCGTGACGCCGACGGCATAGGAGATAATACTGCGGACATTGCTTCCGGTCTCAAACTGCGCATTGGCGGTCTGAATGTCCATGGCCTCCACATCAAAAACCCGGGCGTATTGCCTGGCCATGGCCGGAGCGAGGTCCAGATCGTATAACTTGACTTCCAGGTCCGTCACATAGGTGGTCGGTTTGCCCAACAGATTCCGGCAGGTCTGGATGGACGTGTAGCTTTGAACGTCATCAATTTCGGCCAGACCAAACTGGATGATCCCGACCACCTTCAGCAGGGCCTGATCTCCCTGTGCGGTGGTGACGCGGATCCGGTCGCCCGGGTTGATCAGCAGCTTGGCAGCGATGCCCTTTCCAATGATGATACTGTTGTGAACCGTGGCCAGGTCGTTCATCGATCCGCTAAGCAGGTAGTCGCCGACCGGGAACAATTTTTCTTCGGTCACCGGGTCAATCCCGTTGATCACCGCAGAAGTTTCTATTCCGCCGATGTTAAGGAAAACCGGTGTCAGGACTTTCGGGGCCACATCGTACACCCGGGAATCTTTGGCCAGCGTACGGAGGATGGCCCGACTGTTCCGGATGTCCCTGCCGTCATCCTTCGGCTTGACGGACCGGACGAAGTTTGCGTGGTCCCTGAAGCGGGGCGATAGCTCTACGGGCTGTTCCCTTGACGGCCTGATTTCCTTATACAGCCGGATATGGGGTGTGCGGGTAATGGTCAGGTTGTCAAGCATCTGGTTGAGGCCGGTCATGAAGCTGACCAGGGCGATGAACATGCCAATGCCGAACATGACCCCGATCGCGGCAACTATGGTCTGACCCAGCCTGGCTTTCAACAGGGAAACGGCGATCCGGATGAGCAATCTGTTGTTCATTCTGTTGGTTTATAGATGAAACGGGAGGTGTCCAGCTGATCGAGGATCTCCACCTTTTCGTTATCCTGCAACCCGGTTCTGACGGTCCTGCGTTCCCGCCGGGAAAGCCAGATCTGACCCCGGCTGTCCAGGTATTCCCTGGGAATGACAATTGCGTCGTTCCTGCTCCGGATGATGATGTTCACTTCGGCCTGCTGGTTGGGATACAGTTCCGAAGGGGGGGCCAGCAGCTGGGCGTCCACCTGGAATGTGCTGCTCCGCGGATCCATGATCCGGTAGACCTTCTGCACTTTTCCCCGGAAGGTCCGGCCCTTATAGGAGTCGAACAGGATTTCGACCGCTTGTCCCGTGCGGATCCGGGCGATGTCCTCCTCATCCACCTGCATTTCGAGTACGAAATGATCGTGACCGATGACAGCCAGCAGGGTTTGGGACGTGATGAGCTCGCCCCGCTCCGGCAGGATGTCATAGACGATCCCCGAGATTTTGCTTCTGATCTGATAGTCCGCCTGCCGCTCCTTGGTCAGGTCATAGCTCACATCGGCGTTCCGGTATTCATTTTTCAGCTGGGTTCGCAACTGCCCGAGTTTTTTTTGGGACGAGAGGAGGGCCTTTCGGGAAGTCTCGTACGTCAGCCGTCGCTGTTCGAATTCAACCTGTGTTCCGATACGCTGGTCCCATAGGTTCTTCTGTCGAATATACAGCGCGGAATCCAGGCCGAATTTATCCCGGGCGGTCTGAACAGCGATTTCGGCTTCTGCCAGAAGGTTCGAGTTCCGGCGCAGGTTTTCGCGGCTTTGTTCCAGCAGGATGGATGCGCTCCGGGAATTCAGGCCGGCGATCCGGTTGTCGATCTGCATAAGCAGATCACCTGCCTTCACCCGGTCACCCGGACGGACCAGGATGGTATCCAGGATGCCCGTCACGGTAGAGTAGGCCTCGTACTGGTCCTGTGCTTTCACTGTGGCAGATGCATATACTGATTCGGTTACGGTGGAAATCTTTGGTTTAATGCGTTCACCCTGATCCAGGCAACCGTTCAGCAGCAGGAGCGCCGACAGAAGAGAGGCTTTCATAAAAGATGCAGTTCGTCCATGGCTTTTTCAAGAATGTTGAACCCCGGCCGCCGGTCCGCCAGCTCAAGCAGCAGGTGCTTGATGGGTGCAGCATAATCAGACCCGGGAGTATGGATACCTATTAAACAATTTTGCGGGATATGTTTTTGGGGTAACCGCAATTTAGTGACCGCCGACCGGACGGGAAGCGGTCCGCGGTTGGCAGCCGTTATTTCGGCAGGGCCTGTCCGGTCACACGCGGCGGCTACTGCCCGAGGGCAATCCGGATATGTTCAAGGTGATGACGCACATGCCATGCGGCCATGTGGACGGCCTGGACCTGGCTGATCTCTGTTTTCCTGGCCGGGTGGTAGTAGGTGATCTGAAGCTGTTCCGGTGTCAGTGACCGGAGCAGAAAAAGGTATCGCCGGGTGATCGATTCCATCATCATGAGCGAATCTTCAACCGGGGCCGCGATACCGTCCGCGGTTTCGGCCCATCCATCCATACTGATCAGGGTCACCGTACGGTAATCCGTTTCCGTAAGGGCCTTTTTCATTCTGAAGAAATGGAGAAGCTGAATATCGGCAACATGATGAACCAGTTGCTGAACAGTCCAGCTTCCCGGCCGATAGGTCTTTTGAAAGTCGGCAGGACTCAGGCCACTCACGATCTCACGGTATTTTTGCGGCGCTTCGCCGATGGTATGAATGAGATCCTGCCATTCAGCATCACTATAGGTGTCCTGCTTCAGAAAAGGCCCGATGGGATACCGCGGATCGATATGAGTCGACTGTTCCATAATGTAAATGTACGATCTTAATTGCTTTCGCGGCGAATCTATGAATCTCCTATCCCCCGGCGCGGTTCAGTTCTTCCAGGCTGATCTTCTGGTTCCGGGACCTGAACGTTTGTCCGTGCTGGAAGGTATACCGCAGGTTGACTTTGACGCTTCGGGCCATGAAGTAGTTCACATAGTTGAAAACGTTCCCGTTATAACTGGCATCGCCGCGGACTTCGCGCGTCCGGAAGATATCGGTAGCTCCGATCAGCAGGTCGAGTTTCTTATGGAACAGGGCTTTTTTAAGGCCTGCATCCATCCACCACTGGGGTTCGAACCGGTACACGCCGTATGTGGACGGGGAACTGTAGGCTGCGGTGGCCTGGAATTGGAAGCCGTGAGGCAACAGGATGTTGTGCGCGGACTGGGCGGTGAAGAACAGCAGGTTGTTTTTCATCTCGCGGTCCTGCAGGATGATCCGATTCTTCTGAAGTCCGGCAACCAGGTTGTTGCTCACATCCCAGGATCCGGAGATCCGGACTGGGGCGATCAGGGTCGCACTCAGATCCTCCGCCCGGTCAATATTCCGTTCCTGGTAGATCGTCGTGTTGTGTTCGGGGTCCTGTTCAGGCACTTCAGCAAAAAAGTCCTTTGTCAAAGAATACCCAAGCATCAGGCTGTAGTTCCTTTTCAGTGTTTGGGTGACCTGGAAGGAGTTGGTATACTGCGGCCGCAGACCGGGGTTGCCTTCTGACCAGCTGTATGGATCCAGGTAAAAAATAAACGGATTCAGGGTCCGGTAGTTTGGCCGGTCGATTCTCCGGCTGTAGTTGTACGTGATCTGGTAGGAATCGCCGGCCTTCTGGGTGATGAACACGCTCGGAAACAGATTGAGATAGTTCCTGGAGACAACCGGTCCGCCCTCAGCTTTCCGGCCCCGCCCGCGGGTCTGTTCCGCCCGGAGGCCGGCCTGCAGGTCCCACATTTTTCCGGCCGAGGCGCTGTAACTGACATATCCTGCATAGATATCTTCCTGGTACCGGTAATTGTTGCTCCGGTTCTTATCCGGCTGCTGGCCATCGGAGTTCACTATATAAAAGTTCAGTTCATTACCCGAAACAACATGGCTGACCCGGAGGCCGGATTCCAGCTTACCCAGCTTCCGGATATTTATGTTGAAGTCGGCACTTGCCGAGAAGATGTCGTAGTAGCCCGGGTTGACTGACCGGAGACGTTCCAGGACCGGACTGTCCTGATCGGGCAGGTATTGATTCTCATACCGCGAATCGGTCGCGTTGTCCAGCTTTATATAATCCAGCTGCACTGCCAGGCTGGATCCTGAAGAGTCCAGTTGTCCCAGGTAATGGATGTTATATGCGCCGCTGTTCTGGCTGGCATTATTGAAGTTGCCGGCATGGATCATCTGCGACCGGTCCCTTAAACGATCGTGCAATATGGTCTCCGAAAGAAAGGACCGGTCGGTCGTATTCCGGTTCCAGTTTATCAGGCCGCCGATGCTGTGACGCTTTCCCAGTTCGTAGTCCGTACCGATCCTGAACGACGGAGCCTTCAGGGTCATGTCTTCATCGCGAAGCTGGTGGAAACGGGTGTCCGCCGTCTCTGAATGGAATTCGCGGTCCATGACGCCTTCACGTAACCTGGGCCGCCGTGCAAAGTCCGCGTTCATAAAACTGTTCCAGGGGCCCTTCTTAAAGTTGACGCTTGATCCTGCGGAATACCCGTTGGCCAGGTTGTACTGATAGCCGGCATAGATGCTGCCGTTCATTCCACGGGCGGTGTTTTCTTTCAGACGGATGTTCAGGATGCCGGCACTGCCGGCCGCTTCATACTTTGATGAGGGATTGGTGATGACTTCAAGGCTTTTGACATTCGCTGCAGGCATGCCGTCCAGGAGGGTTTGCAGCTCCTTGCCGCTGAGGTAAGTGAGCCGCTCGTTGATCATAACCCGTACTCCTGATTTGCCGTTGAGCTGGATGTTGCCATCCTGGTCGATCCATACACCGGGAGCTTTCTCCAGCACCTCCAGCGCAGAACCGCCGGAAGCCAGCGCGCTTCCTTCGACATCGACCACCATCCGGTCTGCCTTAACAGTGATGGCGGGCCGGAGTCCCCGGACCGTAACTTCACCCAGTAGCTTGTCGTCGGCGGTCAGCCGCAGATGGCCGAAATCTTTTGCAAAGGACGATCCGCCTGCGGCGAACGGCTCGGTGTACCGGGTAACAAATCCTATGGCGGAGAGACGAAGCCGGTAGGTGCCGGTTCCCTGCCAGTTGATCGAAAAGGTTCCGTGATCATCGGCAACGGCTCCGGCAACCGGTACCGAATCGCGGATGCCGACCACCGAGACACTGGCATACGGAACCGGTTCATCGTTGCCGTCGGTTAACCGGCCGCTCAGCTGGGCGAAGGCGTGAATGACAGACAGGAGTAACAGACTGACGCTTAACAGGAATATTTTCATGGCTACTGACTTAAGGCAGGCGGGCGCATATATTTTCGCCTGCGTTGTTGTCAGCAAAGTTGAGCCCCGGGCAGGTGGTTTTATTGTAATATCCTGTCATTTTCGGAGCGGGAGCTGTGACATTTTTATTACATGGATGAGGAACATTGGTGCCGAAGGACGGAGCGCGGACAGAGCTCGCCCGCCCGGGCAGTTCGGCGAAGAGGCTGCCCGGCTGAAACGATCAGACAGAAGTATGAGACCCTGAGGAAGGCCCTGCGTTACAGGCAGGACTTACGATGGTCGATACGACTACCTGTGGTCAGATACTGGGTGGGGGACATGCCCTTCACTTTTTTAAAAGTATTGCTGAAAGCTGCCAGGTCGGTAAAGTTTAGCTGGAGTGCGATCTCCGACCAGGTGTGGTTCTGCCGTTTCAGCAGGATCGATTGTTCAATTCGCTTTTGCTGCAAATATTGTCCCGGGCTGATGCCGAAGCACTGTTTGAAGAGCCGGTAAAAACGGAATTCGGACAAGCAGCACTGCTGCGCTACCGTCGGTATGTCGACCAGCTTGTCCGTGGAGCTGTCCAGGATTTCCCGGCCGGTCAGGATCCGGCGGTAAAGTTCCTTGCGGGTCGTCAGCCGGGAAGCTTTTAACCGGTAGTATGAACCGATTACCGGCAGATTGTCGCGAACGATCCGGGAGGTGAGATCGAACAGAAGCTCATGCGGATGCCCGTAATTCGCCTGTGAGGAGATCTGCTGCATCAGGACTTCAAGCATCCGCGAAAGCTCTGGTCCGGCAATGGACTCCTGTACGAAAAGGTCGTCGGTTAAAAAGTAACGCGGGATATTCGCATCCGCATCGATATCGTCGGGTGCGACCACCTGGCTGAGCACATCGTTGACCAGGGACAGGTCGATGTCCACGCACATTCCCCACGTATCGGGGGTATTGATACGGGCTTCCAGTACCGGGCTATGCTCATTCACCAGCAGGTACCGCCCGCCGGTTATATTGAAATCCTTTTTGTTCAGGTGGTACAGCTCTTTGCCCCGTGACACGTACTTGATGGAAAGGCCGCGCGGCTGAATGGCGGCATCCAGCGTATCCAGGCAGGAACTGATCATGATATTATCCGCTTTCAGTGTTTGAGGGCGGTTCTGGTTCTTTTGCAGGTGTACCGACTGGCAGCTGGTGCCGTACCGGATGTTTGCAGATGTGCTCGGGTTCATAAACGGCTCAAAGGTAAGCGGTATAAAATTATGTAAGTAGTAACATTTTAGTTAAGCAGGAAAATGAGCAGGATTCTGCAAGGGTCACTGCACATTATTGTGTTACTTTAGCTCTTGAAAAGGGAAGCGGCTTCCCGCTCCGAGGAATCCGGGGGATCCTGAAGCATTCGGCGGTTGTTTCCATTAGGTGATCAAAAAAGATGAAAAAACTGTTTTTACTGATGTTGCTGGTTTTTCCCTTCATCGCTGACGCACAGCTCCCGAAGCCGTCCGGAAAATATGCATGCGGGGTGCGATCCCTGTCACTGGTCGATTCCTCCAGGGTGGATTCGGCACTCGGACAGCGCCGGGAGATTCCCGTTACGGTCTGGTATCCCGCATCGGGACCGGTAGGGAAAAGGAAGACATATGTTCCCGGCGGGATAAGCAAAGCTTTGCAGGAGAGCGGGTATGCTCACCTGGACAGCCAGGCCCTTTCGGCGCTCTTAACGCTGAAAACGAACAGTGTTGCGGATGCGGCGCCGGTGAAAGGGAACCGGCAATTCCCGGTTGTGCTGTTTTCCGCCGGATGGGGGATGTCCACGTTCAGCTATACGGCGCTGATCGAGGACCTCGTAAGCCAAGGGACCATCGTGATCGCCATGGACAACCTGTATTGCGGTCCGGTCAGCTTGGCTGACGGCCGGATCATCACAAACCAGGCCTATCCTTACGAAAACTTCGACCCGTATCTGCGGTCAGCGTTTCAGGATTCCAGATTCGTGATGGACGCTTTTCTGGCCGGTGCCGGCGGATTTGATTTTCTAAGAGGGCTGGCCGACCCGGAACGCCTGGGAATGATCGGGCATTCCATCGGGGGCAATGTTGCGCTCCTGGTCGCTCAGGATCCCGGGCCTTTCAGGTTCGCGGTCAATCTGGATGGCGGCGCATTTGAGAAGGCCTTTTCCGGTACCATGGAGATTCCGGCGTTAACCGTGCGCAGTTTTCCAACCTATACCGATGCCGAACTTTCAGCCAAGGGTCGTACCCGCGCAGGGTGGGAGGAAATGGGAGCCGCCATTGACAGTACTTTTCTGGCGAACCTGGAGAAAACGCGGGCAGTTTCCGTTGAAGTGAAGATTCCCTCTACAGGACATATGAGCTTCTCAGACGCACCGTTTCTGATGCCGGACATGCTTACCCGTTTCGGCGGAAGTTATCTGGCGCCACGGGAAACGCTCCGCACCACTGCTGATCTGATCTTGAACTTTATTCGTTTCCGCTCCCCGGAGGCATTCTCCAATGGGTTAAAGAAGAAACCCAAACTGGTGGTCAGGGTCTTCGGAGCCTGAAAAGGAATGGACCGGTACCTTGGAGCTTAAGAACGGAGATTGACTCAACGAGGCGGACGGTTCTGCTCCACGGGGATCTCAAAGAGGCTTAATGAGAGGCCCTCATAATGTTTCGGTAGTCCGGCAGTGTTTTCCATAACGGTAATTCCGAGGTACTCGAAGCCGCAGCTGACATAATACTCCCGCAGTTTTTCATTATCACCCCAGGTATCCATACGGATATATCGCTTCCCGAGGCTTTTTGCGTATTCTTTGGACCACTTAACGATTTCCTTCACAAAAGCGGAGCCCCGAAACCGGGGATTGGTTACGATACGATGGATGTATATGGACGGATCCCGGTCTTTTTCTTTCCAGATCAGTGGATCATTAAATGTAATGGCGAAGATACAGGCTATCTGCCCGTCAATAACGATCTTCCACTGCCGGTTTTCGGCGACTTCCTGTTCAATAAGGTCCTGTTCAAAGCCCTGCCAGTGTTTGTTGAAGACGGTCTTTTGAAATTTGACGGCTTCGTCGTACAAATCGAAGATGACCGGGATATCGTCCCTGGTGCTGTTGACTACTAACATCTTAATAAGGCTTTGCGCAAAGGTACTCAAAGTGTGTGTCGGAAACCGGGAATATTTCCTGGAAATCCGTTTTGAGCGCACTGAAGAGTTGCCGCATATCAAATATCTCCGGACGTGACTTGTATACTCGTGGAGAAGTTATGATTCCGATGAAAAAAGCCGTTGCACGGTTTCTACTCGAGCCTTTTGGGGCCCTTCTTTCGAGAGATCGTTCAGCTTCCGGTGATTTTTCAATGGCCTCGGGCGGCATTTCTGTTCCAGGTTCCAGGATAGCCAGTATGCATTCCTTCCGTATCAACCGGCAGATTCAGGACAGAGAACGGGTCGATAATATAGTGCAACTGGAAGTTTGTCAGTGTAGGGTTTCAAAGTTCTTCCGGATGGCCTGAACAATTTTTTCAGGAAGTCCGGCTTTTCGTGCGCAGTCAATCCAATAGTCCCGCCCGTTTTGAATATCCGATACAATTCGCCGGGGATTTCCGATGCTGAAAGTATCTGCAACGGTCAGAATGTCCCGCATTGTGATGCCCGAACGTTTCCCGTTAACGGACAGTGCACGCGGCGTGCTCTTGAAATTTAGTAACGGATTAAGTGAATAGGTCAGATCATAGGCGGGAGACAGGTGCCATCGGTCAAGGCGGTGATCATACACAAAGCTGTGGTTTTTCAGATGGTCGTCATGGTTGGCGAAGATGACATTAAAAACCATTCTGCGAAACAGCTGTTCGGACTCCCTGTGGTCCAGTTTCAGCGTAAGGGCCAGCTTAAACAGGTTTTCATAGCTGGATTCGCGGGCATCCCTGAAATCCCATCCTGTCAGACCCGTAGCGGTCAGCACATGACGTTTCTCACCGTTTAACCGATCGAATCGGAGCGTTGCAAAGTGCCTGTCCTCTATCAAGCGGCTCTCCATCATGTCAATGCCCAAAAATGTAGCCGCCTGGTAGTAGGTAAATTCAACCAGCTCCCTGCTGTATGGGATATCCTCGTCAATGCCCAGCTTGACCAACAAGTGGTCGCTGTCGTTTCCTGAGGCCACGTCGCCCGGAATAATACGGCCTGTTTTTCTGTCCTGTGATACCAGGATCTTAGCACGCGCTCCGCCGACAGAGCTGCCAATCTTAAAAATATTCAGGAGTGACCGGTGGTCCAGACCGTCACCGCTTGCATCGGCCTTGCTTCTTAATACTTTGCCGGCGATATCAGCCATTTCACTGATATCGATGGTGCTGTTTGAGGGAATCTCCTTGGACGGGTGGTATTCCAGGGCTCCCATTCCCCGTTGCCCTACATAGGCGAGTTGTTCAAGAACGCTGATTTGATTTAAGGCCGAATGCCTGCTTTCGAGCCATGTTTTAAAAATGATATTGCCAAAGGTATCCGGAAGTGAGTCTGCTATCATCGGAGGTAAACTGCGGAAGGTATCTCCGGAGAACCTGGTAAATACCTGTGGATGACCAACTCTTCGAATGACAAAAGGGAACAGGTTTACACACCCGCCTACCTTCAGGAAATCAGGTTTAAATTGGAAGAAAGATGCGTTCCGGTGTTCGTCAAATCCCAGTTTCCCGATCTCCTGACCAAGGAAATGGACGGTAAGCAGGTTGTTTTTTGCCATTAGTATAACGAATCGTACTGTCGGTTTGAAATCTCGTCATTTATCAATCCTGCAAAGTTTTCCAGGATGTCGAAGTGTTTCAGAATTTTGAACAAGGTTTCCAGCGTAGCATTCTGTCCAGCTTCTATATTCTTGATAGTCATCCTCGATAAGCCTAGCCTCTCAGCGAGTTGTTCTTGGGTAAGGCGGTCTTGTTTCCTTAGGAGCTTTATCAATTTCCCAATGTTGGTTCTTACGCTCTTAACAGTCGTCGGTTCAAGCATCCTGATTAATATAATAATCGTTTGGTTCAGTAAAGGTATAAATTATTATTATAATTAACAAGACGCCCCGACAACGTGGGTCTGATCAATTAATTGATAATTTGGCGTCATTCTGCCGAAAATGGTAAGTAAACTAATCTTTTTCCCGGGCGCCCCACGGACGGGCTTTAGCGTGTACTACGTCAGCAAAGTTGCGTGAACTGGCAATCTATTTCTTCCTTAATCGCGAAGGACCTTCTCACCTGAGCGTCAGGCCCGCCCTGCAAAAGGGGAAAGATGCTTTCCGATGGAAGTTCAGGGCTTATCTGATCTCCAGCGGTTTTTCAATGGCCTCCAACGGCATATCGGGATCGTAGTCCAGGACAGCCAGCATGGAATATTTGCCTTTCGGGACGGTGGTCGGGATCGTTAGTTTCACGATGCGCTGACCATCCGGGAATACCGGGAATTCCGATTCATCGAGTTTGATCTCGCTGCCATCAGTCAGATTGGTCAATACCAGGCGGACCTTGCACTCCAGCATCGATTTGCCGGTGTTGTTTATCATGAAGTTATATGCGTTGGAAGCCGTTTTGTCCGGCTCTAGGGAAATGGCTTTTGCTCCTTTTACCCGGGCGTCAGGGGGCGTTTGATAGATGTGTACACCGATCCGGTATACCTCTTTTATCGTAGCGGCCATTTTGGCGCTTTTGCCGGCACCGCCATTTTGTTCGACAACATTCTGAACAAAAATCATTGCCCATTTCATCTCAGCCGGGTCGGCTGCCTGGGGAGGGCTGAGTGTAACCCGAACCTCCTTCGATTTACCGGCCGCGACGGTTACCGTTGAGTTGTCAAAGGAGATCCAGCGGGCGCAGGACCGGCCTGTGGATCCCGGCGGGAAATATTGGTGTCCGCCGATACTATCCCGGCGCCAGTCGCCGAGCGAAAGCTGGTAGGTTTGTTCCTGGTCGGACAGGTTGGTGAGCGTAATGAGCTGGACGGCACTTCCCCCGGAAGGTGTGCTGAAGTTCAGGATCGTTGGGTTGACATTGATTCGCTGTGCGTAACTTCCGCTGGCGGTCAGCAGTGCAGCGATCAGGCACAGACTGGTCCTGATGGCAATTAATTGTTTTATCATGTGGCTTGGTCCTCCGTGAAGCGAGTTTCTTATTTACTAAAATATAAAACGTTTCGAGGAAAACAAGCGGGGTTTATTTATCTTTCGAGAGTGCTTTTGTAATTGAAAGTTAAAAGGCATATTTGAACCTGAACCTTCTCATGCGCTCACGAATCAAAGTCATATTGTTGATCCTGGCATTGCTTGCCATTCCGGCGATGACCGAGGCGCAGGTGCCTCCCGCGGATCCTGCCGGCTGCAAGTCGCATCCGAATTTCAGGTTTTCGGTTTCGGGAAACACCAGCATGGTGCTCGACAACCTTACTAAATTCCTGACGCCGCAATCGGTCACGTTCGCGATCAATGTAGAGTCCAATAACTCCAGCTACAAGGTGTATATCGCCGGGGTGGTTACCGGCCTGACCGGGTCTGAGACGACGATCATCCCGTTGAACAATTTCACCGTGTCGGCGAGCAATCCGGGCGGAACAGAAGCGCCGCCGTTGACGCTGAACGAGAACTACCAGGTGGTGGTCGCTGCCGGGAAGGTCAAAAGCAGGACCCACCAGGTCACCCTGACCAGTGCGGCGCTTGATAAATTCACGCAGGCGCCGGGAACGCATACGGTCCTGCTTCACATCCGGATCTGCCAGGACTGATATGAAAAGGTTGCGCATCATATGTTTATTCGTTCTGATCGGCACTATGGCGCCCGGGACGCTTCGTGCGCAAACGTATGCAGCCGTACCCGTCTCTATTGTCATTTCGGAGATCCTGATCCTTCAGCCGGACGCTTCCCCGGCGCTGAACTTTGATTTCAGCAGCACGACTGCACTGGACAACGGGATCAACATCACCGGGACGACACTGAGGTATTATTCCAACAAATCTTATTTTGTAATGATTCAGGCGGGATCCGCCCATTTCTCAGGTGGCCAGGGCAATATGCCCGCTTCCGTCCTGAAGTTCAGGACCACCCTGGCGCCGGGATTTACGGATCTGACATCCGCTCCTGAACCGTTAGCCGGCACGACAGGAGTCCGATTAACGCGGGGAACGGGGACGTTCGGGGTGGATTTCCGGATGGATCCCGGTTACGCCTATCCGCCGGCAGATAATTATTCTATTACCGTGATTTACACGATCAGCAACCAATAAGAATTTTCGTTTGAGTAAAAAAAGTGGTAACCATCGTCTGGCGTCTCCGTAAAAGAGGCCGTGAAGGTCCTCATTGCCGGTTTGATCGTTCTGACGTCCTGCTTAACGGCTGTTGCACAGACGACTTCTGCTAAGGCGGGAACCGCTTCGGTTACGAGCACGATCCGGGTCCGCATACCGGATGTCGCCAGCGTGGTCCTGAAGGACAATAAGGTGGTCGCCGGTTCCCGGGCTGCCGCTTCCCGGATGAACACCTTCGAAACCCGCTCGTCAGAGCCGCTGGAACTGCATGGGGGCCGGAAATGGATCCTGCATACTGAGCGCCTGGTGAACGGAGAAGGGCACACATCCCGGACTGGGGCCGGATCACCAGGACCACCCACGGTCTGCCTCGTACATACATCTACACCTGAATAATACATCTTCTTCTGCACATTTTCAGCGTGCCTGAGCCGCAGGCTCCTGCCAAGCGGCAAGTACCGGTATGTAACTCACGTGTTACGAATTTTCCCCATATCGCGGGTTCGGCCCGCGAACTGTGGTGAATCTTCCCCCCCCGCTATTTGGCCTGACCCGGTCAATAAGTGGCTAGCAGACAGTGAAAACGCATCTTCGTATCATGGCACAGCGCTTGTTTTTAATTTTTAAACTAATCGATTAACAGAGATGAAAAAAACTTTACTTCTTGTTATGCTGGTGACCCTGGTGGTTGCTGAGATCCGGGCACAAGGTGGTCCTGCTCCCGTAACGTCGGTTGTGTCCGCAAAGATCGGGGCGGTAACAGAGATATCCGGGTCCGGAACGAAAGATGATGCGGTCTTTGAGTTCACCACGGCTGCGGAACTGACCGGGGGGTTAATAAAGCCGAACGTATTCACCCTGACTGCCAAGTCCAATAAACCATACTATGTGCAGATCAGTACGGAAGAACCCAATTTCAGCGGCGGGTCAGCCGAAGCTCCGTTGTCTGTTGATAAGCTTTCGGTAAGTATTGACGGCGAGAGCTATGTAACCTTGTCCACCACTCCCAAGAAACTTATCGGGGTAGAGGCGAATGCATCAAGGGGATCGGCGGACTATCAAATCTATTACCAAATGATCCCGGGTTTTACGGCTGCTCCCGCTGAGGACTACGTCACAACCGTGATCTATACCATCAGTGCACCCTAATTACCCTAAATTTTATAAGTAGGAAAGCGTTGATGGATTTTCATTGACGCTTTTTTTTTAAGCTGAAGCCAATGCCTGTCCTTCCAAAGAACCTTTTATACGCGCTGACCATTCTTCTGAATCCGGGCTTTACGTATGGTCAGTCTTCTCAACGCGTTTCCGTGATGAGTACCGTTACCCTGATGATCCCGCAGGCGATCGATCTAGCCGTGATTGAAGGGAACAGTATCGAATTTGACTTCACCGCCGACCTGGGTTCGCTCGTTTCCGGAATTGAGAAGCTTAACGCGGTAATCCTCAGTTACCGGTCCAACGTTCCGTGGTTTCTGACGATCAGCGCCGGTACGGAGCATTTCACCGGAGGCGATCCGTCAAACCCGCTGCCGGCTTCCCTTGTGCAGTTCCGGCGGAACGGGACCAGTACCTACTCGTCCGTTTCCACCGTGCCGGCTTCACTGAGCGGCAGCACTACGGCCAGGAACGGTCGCGGATCGGCGACGATCGGCATTGATTACAAGATCGCTCCAGGTTTCGACTATCCGTCCTCAAATGACTATTCAATCGGGATAACCTACACGGTAAGCAGTATCTAAGGGGGAGGCTGAATTACTGATGGTGATTGTCTTCCCCGTTTTGTCATTGAGATTATTTCCGGCCTTTTCGGCGCGGCTGAGGGGTATGCTGTTTCTCCTGGTACTGCTGCTGCCGGGCGTTTTGCCGGCCAGGGCATCATTTTACGCGGATTCGCTGCACGATGTCAGGATTTCCTTACTGAAGGACACCGTGATCCAGAGCGGGACAGCGCTGGCATTCAACAGCCTCACCCTGGAAAACTTCGCCTCGTCAAAGAAAGTTCTGACCGTGGAACTCGATCTTCCTCCGGGCTGGTCCTCGCCGTTTCAGTCTTCCAGGATGGTCGTCCTGGAGCCGCATGCGGTGCTCCGGCTTCCCGTGCGTACTGCCGCAAGCCATGCGACGCTCAGCAACGTCGCCTACCCGGTAACCCTGAAATTCGGTATGCCCGGGAGCAACGCCCGGGTGCTGAAGACATACATTGCGCGGGTGGCGCCGAACCCGAGGTGGGAAGCAACCCTCGTTGAGCCTGAACTGAAACTGGACCGCTACAGCCGCATCACTTATTTCATGGTTCGCATTTCGAATACGGGCAACGTGGACGAGGAACTGTCTATGGATCTGAGGACCGGACTGGAGTTGTCCGTCCCCGCGAAAAATAACCGGATTCGGGTGCGGGCGGCATCGGATACGATCGTACATGTCGGCATCCTTACCGAGCCCCGGCTGCTAGACGGCTTCAAGGCGCAGCGGATCTTTGTCGACATCAGAAGTAAGGGGTCCCCTGTTCCGAAAGTATTGGTGCAGAACGTTTTCAGCAACTATTCCACCTTCCGGGAAAATTCAAGCCGGTGGTTCAATGTTCCGATGTATGTGGAACTGGTCAGTCAGAATTTTACGGTTCCGGGTCAGAAACAGTTTTATCTGAACAGTGCCGGAAGTATCGCCCTGGATCCTAAAATGGCGATCGACTATGCATTCCGCTCGGAAAACTATTATAACTACGACAGCGAGATATATTCGCGGTACGCTCATGTGGACTTTGCGACGCCAAAGTGGAAGTTCTCGGTCGGAGACCAGGTCGAGTTCAGCCAGTTTCCGATAGATGGCCTCGGTGCGCGGATCAGCCATACGACCCGTTCGGGATATTCCTTTGATGTGCTGGGAGTAAACAGCCGGCTGGGCGATGCACGTCAGCTCAGCCTTACCCAGTCCATTCCCGTGGCCGGACGAAGTTCGCTCACCAGCACGACGCTGCTGAACCTCGACCGTGAAGCGCAAACCAACAGTTATTCCACGCTGGGCAATTTCAGCGCGGTTGCAGGGCGGTCCTCGTTCGAGGTATCCGCCGGATATGGCTTTGAAAAAACAGATGGCCTGCAGACCGGCGGGATGAAGGGTGGCCCCGCCGTTGGTCTGACATATTATTTCAACAGCCCGAACCTGGTCGTCAGGTCCGTCAATCGTCTGACCAGCCCGAATTTCTCCGGCCTTGAACGCGGAGTCAGACGCAGCTCAAGCGAGGTTCGTCTGATCGCAGGATCATTCTTTATGGGCGCGCTTGGCGAATACAGTTCCCGCTCAGTCCGGTTCGTTGACTCCCTTCGCCTGATCAGCCTTTTCGGCGGGCGGATCAGCGAATATGGTCTCCGGGGGGGATTCTTCAGAGGAAGGCAGAACATCTCTCTGACGGCTTCCGTGGTCGATCAGTTGCAGGACAGCAGTACGAGCATCCCTTACCGGTCCAAAAAGCTTGGGCTGAATGCCGGCCTGTTATTGTTTTCAAAGGTTAACGTCTCGGTTTCGGGCCACTATGCGGCGAGCCGGCCGAACGACCAGTCCGGAGCCAGGCCGGTGCATGCTTTCAGCGGTTACGCGACCCTTCAGTCCAGCGGGATGGGCTTCAGTTTTCGCGCGGACCACGGGCCCTTTTATTACTGGGACCTGATGCAATACCGGAATACCGGAGCGTACACCAGCCGGTACCAGTTCGCGCCCTTCGCCGAAAGATCCTTCTTCCGGTCCGCCTTCACATCCCGGCTGGAGGTCAATTATCTGAAGGATGCGACACGAAATGGTCACACCCTGGCTGCCCGGGTGGACCTCAACCTGGACCTTAAAAAAAGAGGTATGTCGGTGCGATTCTATGGGAATCACCGGTTTTCGGGTGACCGATCGCCGGATTATCTCAATCTGAGCATTCGCAAAAACCTGAATATGCCGCTTGTCGGCGTAAGAAGGTACAAGGACCTGAAGATCGTGTTGTTCAAAGACATGAATAACAACAGTGTATTCGATTCCGGGGACGTTCCGATTCCGGAGGCCAGCGTCCTGATCAGCGGTCAGCGCTTTACCTCCGATGCTAAAGGGACGGTAACTTACCGGAACATCAGCTCCGGAGCATATACCCTGGATCTCAGGCAGGATGACAATGTGCGGGGCTGGATCGCCAGAAACGGGTTCCGGCAGCAATTGAACCTGGACCGGAGCCAGACCTGGTACATTCCGTTCAAGGAAAGCCGCTTCATTTCAGGGCGCGTCGACGTGGTGAAAGACGGATTCAGCAAGCTGCCGTTCAGTCCTGCCGGTATCCGGATCTCGGCAATCAGTTCAAAGGGCGAGAGCTATTCGACGCTGACCAATGCGGAAGGTCAGTTCTTCCTGAACCTGCCCGCCGACAGTTATCTTCTGCAGATCAATAAAAAGGTGTTCAGCGAGGAATTCCGCATCCTGCAGGACAGCTTCCGGGTCGACCTCACGGCCGGAAACAGCGAAGACGTGGTATTCGAAGTCAGGGAAAAGAAACGTGCGATCAATATCAGGAAAGCGGACTGATCCCGGCATTCCCCCCGGGATGTCATGGTTTGACGACAACTATTTCCCGAGGTCAAAAAAACATCCCTGAAGCATGATTGTTGCATACGGTGATGAGTTTTCAGCCTGTTGGCGTCAATTTTGTGCTCATGCCCTTTGTTATTTTGTTTTCTAACTATGTTACTTACTGCTGATATCATCTCCAGAGACGATCTTCCTGCAAGGGTAGACTGGATCAACGACCCCCGTGTGAATGAATATATGTATTTCAAACTTCCTGTTACCCTGCAGGGAACCTTGAAATGGTATGATAAGGTAATCCGCAATTATGACCGGTATGATTTGGCGTTCAGGGATGAGAAGGGTACGCCGGTCGGCATGTCCGGAATCACGGCGATCAATGCTTCCTTCCATAACGGGGAGTTTTACATCTTCATCAATCCCGACATGCAGGGGAAGGGAGCGGGGAAAGCAATAACGACCTGGATGCTGGAATACGGGTTCAGTACCCTCGGGCTTGCAAAAATCTATCTGTACGTGGACGGAGACAATGTTCATGCGGTCCGGTTGTACGAGAGTATCGGTTTCGTACAGGAAGGAAACCTCCGCCAGCACCGGTATAAGAACGGCCGATACCATGACAAACTGGTTTTTGGTATGCTGAAGCCGGAATGGCTGTCCGAACACAGATTCCGGAGCGGTAGTGATTCTTGTACCGTCATTACCCCGGTAGACATGATGAAAAGCGCCTAGAGCGATCAGTTGTCTTATTACAGGCTCAATCCCCGGACCCCGCATTGGGTTTCGTGTAACCTTTTCCGGCTTTTTTCATCTATTGAGAGGATACGTTTAAATTTGGTTATGAAAAGAATTTTCCTCTCGGTTGCGCTCGCGTGTGCAACCATCTCGGTGTCAGCGCAGAGTGCCGATGACCTCCTTAAGAAAGCAAATACAGCATACCAGAGCAAGGCATATCCGGAGAGCGCTGAGCTCTACAAGCTGGCGATCGAAAAGGGAGCTGATAATGCCGGCGAATATTACAATGCGGCTTGTTCATATGCCCTTGCAGGCGATAAAACGGCTGCGTTCCGGTTTCTCGAAGGAGCATTAAGGAACGGCTGGACGAATGTTGCACACCTTCAGCGGGATACTGACCTTTCGTCCCTGCATGACGATCCGAAGTGGCCGGCGATCGTGGAGAACGCCAAACGAAAGGAGGCATCGGCCAAACGACTCTGGGACAGCCCGGAACTGAATACGCCTTATCAAGCTGAGCTATCTGAAGCGGAGAAGGTAGCCGGGGTTTCCAAACTGTGGTCCGAGGTCAAGTATAACTTTGTGAACTTCGATCTGGTTCCGGAACTGAAGTGGGATTCCCTGTACATGGCAGCCCTGAACGAAGTGTCGAAAACCAAAACCACCGCCGATTACTACCGGTTACTGATGCGGACCATCGCGCAGCTGAAAGACGGCCATACCAATGTGTATCCGGCGGACCAGCTGAGCGCCGAATTCTATGCCCAGCCGGCGCTGAAAACCAGACTGGTTGAGGGCAGGGTGGTCGTACTTCAGGTTTATGATGAGGCGCTGAAAGCGCGGGGCATTACTCCGGGAACAGAGGTAATCAGTTTGAACAATGTTCCGGTAAGGGATTACGCGGAAAAAAACATCCGCCCCTACCAGAGCGGATCAACTCCGCATGACCTGGATGTCCGGACCTACGAGTACGGACTGCTTCGGGGTGCCCTGAACGATTCACTGGTTATCGGTTTCAAGGATTCCGGAGGCAAAAGATTTACGGTACCGGTTAAACGGGTAGACTTTGACGCGATCCGGAAGATGATCCCCGCTAATCCTGCGTTCCGGCTGACCTGGCTGAGAGGAAATATCGCTCATGTAGAACTGAATACATTCGGAAACGACGAAGCTGCCGTTCAATACATTAAACATTTCCCGGAGATCAGCAAGGCGGACGCCATCATTTTTGACGTACGCAACAACGGGGGCGGTAATGGCAGCGTCGGATTCAAAGTTCTTTCCACCCTGACCGATAAGCCGTTCCTGACCAGCAGCTGGTTTACCCGGGATTACCGGCCGGCTCACCGTGCCTGGGGTAATGCCGAAGGCAGGACCGGTGGCAGCAATAATTCCTACCCGGCAGACGGAAAACTGCTGTATACCAAACCGGTGGCGGTTCTGACCAGCCCGCGTACATACTCGGCAGCCGAGGACTTCGCCATCGCATTCGATGTCATGGACCGGGGCAAGCTGATCGGCGAGACCACCGGAGGCAGCACCGGCCAGCCCCTGATGTTCAGTCTTCCTGGCGGCGGTATTGCACGGGTATGTACCAAACGGGATACCTATCCGGACGGTAAGGAGTTCGTAGGCGTAGGAATTCTGCCGGATGTGCCGGTGAATCCGACCATCACCGATATGCGGAAGGGACGGGACACTGTCCTGGAGGCAGCCGTTAAACTGCTCACCGCCAAATAATACCGGGCGAGCTCTTTCGGGAAAGGCTGCATCGATCGATGCAGCCTTTCCTTCTTTTGAAGGTGGGTCGCTGTTCCCGTAGGGTTCCACGGCCGTAGGTTGTAACCCCAAAGGAACCCGTGAACTCTATATAGAAAATAGAAAAACTCATGAGTACAACCGTAAATTATCCGGCAGCCGCTTATTCAGGGGAATTAAGCGCGACTGAAAAAGCCCGTGTCTTGCTGAAGTGGACCTATGGACTGGTTCCCATCGTGGCCGGGGCAGACAAGTTCTTTCATCTCCTGGTCGACTGGGACAAGTACCTGGCTCCGGCCGTTGCGCAGATCCTGCCGCTCGAACCACATACGTTCATGCTGATCGTCGGCGTCATCGAGATCGTCGCCGGAATTCTCGTTCTCGCCAAACCGCGCATCGGGAGCCTCATTGTAGGCTTGTGGCTTATCGGCATTGCCCTGAACCTGGTCCTGACCGGGCAGTACTATGATATTGCTGTCCGGGATACGGTCATGGCTATCGGGGCTTTCTCGTTATACTTACTGGTTTCTGACCGGAAGGGGGGGTAGGATCTGCTTTGGTCTCAGAACCGGTGATAACTGACTACGGGCTGATCGGCGACTGCCGGTCAGCGTCCGTGGTCAGTAAATACGGCTCTGTCGACTGGTGCTGCCTGACTTCCATGCTCCTGTCGTGTTTGCTTGCCCATCTGGACTACGGCGCCATTCTGGCTTTTCCGGTACTTAAGTTTAAATAATAAAAACATAAAGTTCCCCGGCGCCTTGTAAATGTGAGGCATTGTATTTGTTTGTCAATGCCAAGTGAAAACGATTAAAGGAGGAAATAAATTATGGCAAAAGCAGTAATCGGAATCTTTGACAGTTCAGCTGAGGCCCGTGAAGCGGTCCGGAACCTGGAAAGCCGGGGGATCACCAGCGATCATGTGGACATCAGGGAGCAGATGGGAGAGACCGGAACAGAAGAGAAACATGAAGGGATAGGAGAGAGTATCAGCCACTTCTTCAGCAATCTGTTCGGAAATGATGACGACGCAAAAAATTACAGTGAAGTAGCGAACCGGGGCTGTACAGTTACGGTATATACCGACAGTAATGAAGAGGCGGAAGATGTTGCCGATATCCTGGATGACTGCGGTGCGATCGACGTGGACGAACGGATCACTCAGTATCGTGGCGGAATGGGAACCACAGGATCCGGAATGGGAACCGGAGCCGGAATGGGAACCGGTTTGGGAGCATCTAACCCGGCTTCCGGCACCACTGGTATAACCGGTACGGGGCGGGAACGAATGCCCGGAGAACCGAATACAGGCGTGCCGGGAGGCGGAAACATGACCGGCCAGACACCGCCTTCAACGCAAACCAACAGACCGGGAACGGGAAGTGAGTGGTCCGATTCCGGCTACCAGGGCCGCACTTCGGAAAACATGGGGTCCGGGTCCAATCAAAGCGAATGGTCAGGCCGCACAGCCCAGGATCCGCTCGCAGATTCATCGACTGACCGGACCGGCAGCTCCGGAATCAGCCAGACGCCGATGTCCGGCGAAGCGAATCGTTCGGATATGAGCGGCAACCTCTCCTCATCCGAGGAGACCGGCTGGACATCACCTTCCGGGGAGATGCGGACGCGAACAAATGAATCCAATCAGTCCGGCCGGACCGGACGGACCGAACAGAATCCGATCGGTTCGGCTGAAGATCGCCATAATACCGGCGAACCAAGTTCCGGAAGCGAAAAGATCCACCGGAGCCGGATCTTCGACACCCCTGATGATCTCAGGGCGCGGATCGGCCGCAGGCATCCTTCACCTTCCAACCGGGGTACCACCGGGGACATCAATCCCCTGAATCAGCAGGATCCCGACTGGGGTTTATAATGAAACGGATATTAAACCGGAACGGCAGCCTAGGCTGCCGTTTCTTTTTGGTTTTCAGTCTCTTTTGGAGGCGTATTTTTTATACCGGCTGAGGCATGATACTGCAGGGCATCATACAATGCCTGGCAGGCAATGTAGTCCTCACGTTCTTCCAGCTTCTTTAGGGTCCTTTCGACCAGGCGGATCCGCCCGTTATAGATGTCGGTATCTGCACCGATCCTGAATACGATATAATGCTGTGTTGATCTTACGCTGTTATCCAATCCCTTCATCTCTCATCACGTTGATTAGCTATTCTTACGGTCCGGAAAGGGAGCAGGTTACGAAGCGATTCGATTTAACGCAAAAAAGTCACCCGGAGGTGACTTTTCAATTTTCGTATGGCTCTTTCACTATGCCATGGCATACAGTTCTTCACGTTGCTGTTTTACCGCTTCGCTGTTGATGTATTCGTCGTAGCTCATCAGTTTGTCGATGATACCGCCCGGAGTGATCTCAATGATCCGGTTGGCAACGGTATGGGTCAGCTCATGGTCACGGGAGGTGAAAAGGATAGTCCCCTTGAAGTCTTTCATGCCGTTGTTCAGGGCGGTGATCGATTCCAGGTCCAGGTGGTTGGTTGGTTCATCGAACAACAGCACGTTGGCCTGCTGCAGCATCATCCGGGAGAACATGCAGCGCATTTTCTCTCCTCCGGACAAAACGTTTGATTTCTTGAGCACCTCTTCACCCGAGAACAGCATCCGGCCAAGGAAACTGCGGATGAACTGCTCGTCTTTTTCACCAACCGAGTATTCGCGCAGCCAGTCGATCAGGTTCAGGTCCTTGCCTGCGAAGTAATCGGAGTTATCGGCCGGGATATCGGCAATATTGATCGTAACTCCCCACTTGAACTCACCGGAGAAACCGGCATCGCGGCCGGTCAGGATGTCGTAGAATGCCGTTGTTGCCAGACTGTTCTGCGAAAGCACCGCGATCTTGTCGCCCTTGTTTACCAAAAAGTCGATATCTGAGAACAGCAGCTCCCCGTTCAGCTCCTTGCGAAGTTTTTCAACCTGCAGGATCTGGTCGCCCGCTTCACGGCCCTGGTTATTGAACATGATAGCGGGGTATTTACGGTTGGATGGCTTGATCTCTTCGAGGTTGATCTTATCCAGTGCCTTTTTACGGCTGGTGGCCTGTTTGGACTTGGAAGCGTTGGCGCTGAAACGACGGATGAACTCCTGAAGTTCCTTGACCTTATCTTCCATCTTCTTGTTCTGATCGGAGCGCTGACGCAGGGCCAGCTGGCTTGATTCATACCAGAAGGTATAGTTACCGGTATAGATGTTCATCTTACCGAAGTCAATATCAACGATGTGCGTACAAACGGTGTCCAGGAAGTGACGGTCGTGGGATACCACCAGGACGATGTTTTCATAACCGGCCAGAAAGTCTTCCAGCCAGGAAATCGTATTGATGTCCAGGTCGTTGGTCGGCTCATCCAGGATCAGGATATCCGGATTCCCGAATAATGCCTGCGCAAGGAGCACCCGGACTTTCTGGTTACCGTCCAGCTCGTTCAGTAGCTTATAATGGAATTCTTCCTTGATCCCCAGGTTGCTCAGGAGGGTAGCGGCGCCGCTCTCCGCGTTCCAGCCATCCATTTCCGCGAAGATGTTCTCCAGTTCACCGGCACGTTCACCGTCCTTTTCCGTGAAATCTTCTTTTGCGTACAGGGCATCCTTCTCCTTCATCACGTTATATAGTTCCTTGTGGCCCATCAGCACGGTCTCGATCACGGGGAATTCGTCGAACTGGTAGTGGTTCTGGGACAGAACCGCCATCCGCTCGCCGGGTGTGAAGGCCACCTGGCCGGATGTCTGATCCACTTCTCCGGTAAGGATTTTCAGAAACGTGGACTTACCAGCACCGTTGGCGCCGATAATTCCATAGCAGTTGCCCTGGGTGAATTTCAGGTTAACGTCTTCAAAGAGAGTGCGTTTTCCGAAGCGTAAGGATAGATTGGATACCGTAATCATATAGTCTAAAATTGAGGTGCAAAGGTACTGATTTTCAGCTTAGCAACGAAGTAAAAATGGGAAACGGGCTCATCATGACGGCCCGGAGACACTGGCGGCTTCCCCAGGATTCCCTTCAGCTTAGTTGTAACTTAGCTTATTTGCAGGGGCAGAAGTTTAAAGCCGAACTGCCTCGACGATATTTTCGTTGGTGAACACCCGTGACAGCTGGTAGACTAGTTCGCCTTTTGTAGCCTCGTTCAGCGTTTGAGGATACTCCTGCAATGAAAGTGCGAATGGACCCTTCTTCAGATTCGTTCAGTTCTCGCTCGTTCCTCGGAATCTTATAACTTATTCCAGAAATTCTGTAACGGTTGACGCTTCGGATGGTCGCAAATTTGTGTAAGTCAGATGAAGAACGCCATGAACGAGACAAACGATACCATTAAACTTCCCCTGGAGGGTGTTGAAAGCGGGCACTGCGCCCTGATCGTCGATAAGGGTCTGGATAAGGTGCCGGGTGTCATAGCCCACCAGGTCGAATTGAATAATAACCAGGCGGTTCTGAAGACCGCCTCACCCGAAGCGATCCCGCGTGCCGTGTCGGCGATCCGGGATCTCGGGTACAACGTCAGTACGGTGCGACAGAATTTTCCGATCACGGGCATGAGCTGCGCGTCCTGCGCGATCAGCGTGGAAAGCATGCTGAAGGCCCGGAAAGGCGTCATTGCTGCTGTCGTTAATTTTGCAAATAACTCTGCGTCCGTCGAATATATTCCAGGGGTGGTTGCCCCGGAGGAACTGAAGAAATCGGTGCAGTCGATCGGCTATGATCTGGTAGTTGAGCAATCCGAATCGGCCGCCGCCACGCTCGAAAAACTGCAGAAAGATAAGTTGAGCGACCTGAAACGCCGGACCTGGATGGCTATCGGATTTTCCGTTCCCCTGGTTGTCATCGGGATGTTGCTGATGCATATGCCCTGGGCCAATCACGTCATGTGGGCGCTGGCGACGCCGGTCGTCCTGATCTTTGGCCGCCAGTTCTTCGTCAATGCTTGGAAGCAGGCGCGTCACCGTTCGGCCAATATGGATACCCTGGTTGCGCTGAGTACCGGGATCGCATACCTGTTCAGTGTATTCAATACGCTGTTCCCTCAGTTTTGGACCAGCCGCGGCCTGGAGGGGCATGTCTATTTTGAGGCTGCCGCCGTCGTTATCGCTTTCATCCTGCTGGGAAAACTGCTGGAGGAACGGTCCAAATCGAATACATCGGCAGCCATCAAAAAGCTGATGGGCCTTCAGCCCAGGACGGTGATCCGGATCGGCGCTGACCAGGCGGAAGAAACCGTGCCTGTATCGGAGGTCATGCCGGGGGATATGTTGCTGATCCGTCCGGGAGACAAGGTGCCGGTCGATGGGACGGTAGATTCCGGCAGCTCCTGGGTGGATGAAAGTATGATTTCCGGTGAGCCGGTCCCAATACTTAAGGAACCGGGGGCGGATGTATATGCCGGGACCATCAACCAGAAGGGCAGTTTCCGGATGAATGCCACCCGCGTGGGCAGCGATACCCTCCTTGCGCATATCATCCAGATGGTTCAGCAGGCCCAGGGAAGCAAGGCGCCCGTACAGAAGCTGGTGGACCGGGTAGCCGGGATCTTCGTCCCGGTCGTCATCGGGATTGCGGTACTGAGCCTGATCGCCTGGGTCGTCCTGGGCGGCGAAAACGGGTTTACCCAGGGAATGCTTGCCCTGGTCACCGTGCTGGTGATCGCCTGTCCATGTGCGCTGGGGCTGGCAACCCCGACAGCGATCATGGTTGGGGTAGGGAAAGGAGCAGAAAACGGTATCCTGATCCGGGATGCGGAAAGCCTTGAACAGGCTAAGAACCTGAACGCAATCATCCTCGACAAGACCGGCACCCTGACCGCAGGTAAACCGGAGGTGATCGATATCGCCTGGAAGCCGGGTGTGGAGAGGGAGGAACTGTCCGGGCTTCTCTACAGCATTGAGGCGGAGTCGGAACATCCGCTGGCTGAAGCCGTGGTGCGGTACCTCCTGGCCCACCATGCGCGGAGACAGGCCCTTGCAGGGTTTGAGAGCATTACCGGGGAGGGCGTCCGGGCCAGTTATGGCGGCGAAACCTATTATGTGGGAAGTCCTAAGATGATGACCGCGCATCAGATCCGGATAGATGATACCCTCGCCGCCAGGTCCGAAGAGTGGTCGGGAGAAGCCTATACGGTCATTTGGCTCGCCGACAGCCAGCAGGCGCTTGCTGCCCTGGCGATCGCCGACCGGATCAAAGACAGCTCGCCTGCAGCCGTCCGGCAGTTGCAGGAGCTGGGTATAGAGGTGTATATGCTGACGGGCGACAACGCCAGGACCGCCAAAGCGGTGGCAGATCGGGTGGGAATCAGGCATTTCGAAGCTGAAACCTCGCCGGACCGGAAGGCTGCGTTCGTAAAGGATCTGCAGGCACAGGGAAAAAAGGTCGGCATGGTCGGCGACGGAATCAATGACAGTCAGGCGCTGGCGCAGGCAGATGTCAGTATAGCGATGGGTAAGGGAACCGATATTGCCATGGACGTTGCCCGGATGACGCTGATCAGCACCGATCTCCGCCAAATCGCCCGGGCGATCAGTCTTTCGCGTAAGACCGTTCGGGTGATCCGGCAGAACTTGTTCTGGGCCTTTATTTACAATGTCATTGGCATTCCGATTGCCGCGGGGCTGCTGTATCCCCTTACCGGGTTCCTGCTGAACCCCATGGTGGCTGGCGCAGCGATGGCACTGAGCAGTGTGAGCGTGGTCTCCAACAGTCTGCGGCTGCGATTTGCGAAACTGGGTTCGGACGAATGAGTACTTTATCAGGCGGTTCCGGATACAATTAGTTTAATAACAAATCATAACCGATAATTCATATAAGATGGAAACTTTAAAGTTTAAGACGAATATCAAATGCGATGCCTGCGTGGCAAAAGTGACCCCGGGCCTGAATGAAACCGTGGGGGAGGGAAACTGGAAAGTCGACCTGCAGGATCCGGAGCGGACCCTGACGATTGAATCTGAAAATCCCCGGGAGGAGCAGGTCATCGCAAGCCTCCGGCAGGCTGGGTATACCGCGGAAAAAGCGTAGCCTGGTTTAGTTGTCTTCCGGTGCCGGGGCTCTGGTAGCAGCTCCGGCATGGGTAAGGCGGGAAAATACTACAGAATTTTATAGTTTTATGCAGATTATATAAAGGTTGTTCTTTTAAACCCTTTATCTTTGACCGTTGTGAAAAAGTTCCTCATTTCCATATTCGCCGTTTTCTACCTGGGCGTAGCCAGTGGGGCAACCGTGCATTTCCATTATTGCATGGGGGAACTTTTAAGCTGGGGCCTGACCAAGTCCGAGGCGCGTCAGTGCAGCAACTGCGGGATGGAGAAATCCGATGCGAAGAAATGCTGCAAGGATGAACAGAAGCAGCTGAAAGTTGAAAAGGCGCAGAAAGCCCAAAACAACTTCCAGTTTGCCAAGCTGGTCTTCCCGGTATTCTCACCACGGCCTGCCGAACCGGCTGCTTTCGTGCTTCCTGCCTCGTATGCCGCACATCCTTTCGGTCATGCTCCGCCGCGATCTTCAAAAGGGCCGGTATTCCTGCAGAACCGCAATTTCAGAATTTAAGAGTCTTCAGTCAGCTGGATACTTCGTATCCTGCCGGGCATTCCCACGCCCATGTCCGCCGTATTCCCTGAACCTTTGAGTCGCATCTGACTGACAGATGTCCGCGGGATCCGGAACCTCTATATGACTATTAAAAATCTTCGAACCATTAAGCGATGATTGAGAGCTTAATTACATTTTCATTAAGGAACCGGTTCCTGGTCCTGATCATAGCTGCCGTTCTGTTTGCCTGGGGGATCTTTTCCGTCCGGACCAATAAGATCGACGCGATTCCGGATCTCTCAGAGAACCAGGTGATCGTTTTTACCGAATGGATGGGCAGGAGCCCGCAGATCATTGAAGACCAGGTTACCTATCCGCTGGTCACCAACCTCCAGGGAATTCCGAAAGTAAAATATGTGCGGGCGAATTCCATGTTCGGCATGAGCTTCGTCTACGTCATCTTTGAAGATGATGTGGATGTTTACTGGGCACGCTCGCGCGTACTGGAGCGCTTAAGTTCCCTGGGGAGTGTGCTCCCGGAAGGCGTCACTCCATCAATGGGACCGGACGGAACCGGGGTGGGCCATGTCCTGTGGTATACCCTGGATGCACCGGGTATGGACCTGGGGGAACAACGGGCCATTCAGGACTGGTATATCCGCTTCGCCCTGCAGAATGTGCCGGGCGTGAGTGAGATCGCCTCGTTCGGCGGTTTTCAGAAGCAGTACCAGATCAGTATCGATCCGAACAAACTGACTTATTACAACCTCACGGTCCCGGATATTACCCGGGCCATCAACGCAAACAACAATGAAGCCGGCGGCCGGAAATTCGAAATGAGCGGGATCGGTTATATCATCAAGACGACCGGCTACCTCCAGTCCATCGAACAGATCGAGAATATGGCCGTGGCCACGCGGAACTCGATCCCGGTCAGGGTCCGGGACCTGGCAACCGTGCAGATGGCCGGGGAAAGCCGCCTGGGCATCTTTGACTATAACGGAAACGGTGAAGTGGTCGGCGGCATCGCCGTATTGCGCTATGGCGAGAATGCGGATGAAGTGATCGCCCGCCTGAAATCCAAGATGATCGAAGTCTCCAAAGGCCTGCCTCAAGGCATCAAGTTCAATATCGTATATGACCGGGGAGAACTGATCGAAGAGTCCATCTCATCCATCAGGACGACGCTGATCGAGGAGATGATCGTGGTGTCACTGATTGTTATCGCATTTCTGTTTCACTGGCGGAGTGCCGTCAGTATCCTCATCCAGATCCCGATCACCATTGCCGCCAGCTTTATCCTGCTGAATGCGTTCGATATTTCTTCGAATATCATGTCGCTGACAGGAATAGCCCTGGCCATCGGGGTCATCGTTGACAACGGAATTATCATGGCTGAAAACGCATATAAGAATCTCGCCGTCCGTCAGGCCGAGCTCAACGGGCAACAGGGAAAAGGAGGTACACATGTTTAATCTCAGAAAAAGGTTTTCGCGGGGCCGGAAGAAGGACTACGTGGAGCTGAGCCGGGAAGAACGGCTGGACATCATCGAGAAATCCTCCAGGCAGGTTTCCCGGGGGGTATTCTACTCAACCGTTATTATCATCGCTTCGTTCCTTCCCGTATTCCTGTTGACCGGCCAGGAAGGAAAGTTGTTTCATCCGCTGGCTTATACCAAGACGTTCATCCTGATCATTGATGCCGTGCTGGTCGTCACGCTGGCCCCGGTCATCATCTCCTTCTTTATGAAAGGCAGGTTCAGATCCGACCATGAAAATCCGCTGAACAGGGGATTGGAGCGGTTCTATGAACCGCTGATCCGGAAGTGCATCGAGTGGCGGAAAACGACGCTGGCGGTCAATATCCTTGCCCTGCTGGTCAGTATCCCGTTACTGATGAGTATGGGCCGCGAGTTCATGCCGCCGCTGGACGAGCAATCCATCCTGTTTATGCCGGTGACGCTGCCGGACGTTTCAAACGAGGAGGCCAAACGGATCCTGCAGGTGCAGGATAAGATCATCAAAAGCGTTCCCGAAGTGGACCATGTCCTGGGTAAGGCCGGCCGGGCCAGTACGGCAACGGATAATTCGCCTATCAGTATGATCGAGACGATCATCATGCTGAAGCCCCGCAGTGAGTGGCGTCCGGGCATTACCAAGAAGGAAATTATCAATGAGCTGGATTCAAAACTACAGATTCCGGGAGTGGTCAACGGCTGGACCCAGCCGATCATTAACCGGATCAACATGCTGGCCACGGGCATCCGGACGGATGTGGGCGTCAAGGTCTACGGGCAGGATCTCCGGCAGATCGACCAGGTATCCCAGCGCGTCCATAACCTGCTGAAGAACGTAGAAGGCGTCAAGGACCTGTATGTAGAACCCGTGACAGGCGGCAAGTACCTGGAGATCGATATCAAACGGGACCAGCTTGCCCGTTACGGCCTGACCGTCGATGACGTCAATTCAACCGTCGAGACCGCCCTGGGGGGAGCACCTTTTGCCAGTACCATTGAAGGACGCCGCCGGTTCAGTATCCAGCTCCGGCTGGCGCAGGAATACCGGAACAGCCTGGAGCGGCTGAAAAGGATTCCGCTGGTGTCTCCGGACGCCGGGACCGTCCCGTTGTCTGCGGTTGCCGGGATCCGGTTCGTGGACGGGCCGCCGATGATCGCCTCTGAAAACGCGATCCTCCGGGGGGCCGTGATGTTTAACGTCCGCGACCGGGACCTGGGTACGACCGTCGAGGCCGCCATCGAAAAACTGAACGGCGAACTGGACCTTCCAAAAGGTTCCTTTATCGAATGGAGCGGCCAGTATGAGAACCTGATCAGCGGGCAAAAAACGCTCATGTACATCCTTCCGATCGTACTGGCGATCATTTTTGTCTCTTTGTACCTGGCGTTCAAGTCGCTACGGGAGGCCTTCCTGAGCCTGGTGACCATCCCGTTCGCGCTGATCGGCGGCGCGTACCTGGTTTATTTCTGGGGTGTGAACCTCTCCGTTGCCGTGGCTGTCGGGTTCATCGCCCTGTTCGGGATCGCCGTGGAAACGGGAGTGGTGATGGTGATCTATCTGAATGATGCCATGAAGCAGCTGGTCCGGTTACGGGGGAATTCCAGTGAGACGATCTCCCGGGAGGAGCTGCGCGAATTCGTGATCGCCGGCGCCGCCAAACGGCTGCGGCCCAAGATCATGACGGTATGTGTGGCGCTTTTCGGCCTCATACCGGTACTGTGGTCAACCGGTGTCGGCAGTGATGTGATGCAGCCGATCGTGCTGCCCATGATCGGAGGGGTTCTGACCTCTTCGACGCACATCCTGCTGGTAACCCCGCTGATCTTTTTGATGACAAAAGAATATGAACTGAGGAAGTTCGGAAAGATGGAGGTGTACGATGCTGAACATTAAAAGATATTTATGGATCGGGGGATTTTTCTGTTCTGCTGTCCTTCCGGCATCCGGGCAGCAAAAGCTGACGCTGCAGCAGGTCCTGAAACAAATTGAGGAGCATAACCCGGCCCTTCAAGCCTATGAGAGCCGTATCGGGGGTAAGGAGGCCAGGGTGGAAGGCGCCGGCGCCTGGATGGCGCCCATGGTCGGGGCCGGCACCTATATGACCCCCTATCCCGGTTCGGAGGTCATGAGTGACGCAGAAAAAGGCGCCTGGATGTTCTCCGCCGAGCAGGACATCCCCAATCCGGCGAAGGTCAGGGCGAGGACTGAGTTTCTGAAAGCCCAGGCCTCGATCGACCGCTATGCACGCGGCGCATCGGCCAACGAGTTGAAATCGGCCGGAAAGGAGCTGTATTATGGTCTCCTGGTGGCCTACCGGAAGCTCCGGTACCAGAAAGAGAACCTGCAGATCATGGGCACCATGAAGAAGCTGGCCGAGATCCGCTACCCTTATAACCAGGGTGCGCTCGGCAGCGTGTTCAAGGCTGAAGGCCGGAGCTATGAGGCGGAGAACATGATCCTGATGACCGAAAGCGAGATCGCCTCCGCGAAGATCGCCCTGAATGCCCTGATGGACCGGCCTTACGGCGCCGCCCTGGAGATCGACACGGCGACGACCGTCGGCTTCGAGCCGGTGGCGCAGCTGGATTCGGCCTACCTGGCATCGGTCCGCAGTGATATCCTGCAGATGGATCAGTCCATTCGCGCCATGCGGCTGGGCAGGGACCGGATGCGCCAGGAAGCCAAACCTGATTTCAGGATCCGGTATGAACACATGTCCAACCGCTCGCCTCTTATGCCGAAACAATACACCCTGATGGGCATGGTCTCGATTCCGATTGCGCCATGGTCCTCCAGAATGTACCGTTCGGAAGTCAAGTCCATGGACTTTGAGTTACAGGGAATGCGGCAGGAGCGGGAGGCCATGCTCGTGAAAATGACCGGTATGACCCGGTCCATGGAAACTGAGCTTGTGACGATGGAAAAGCAGCTGAAAAACTATGAAGATAAGATCCTGCCATCCCTCGGTAAGAATCTGAAGGTGACCATGTTGTCCTACCAGGAAAACAAGGCGGAGCTGCCGGCGGTGATCGACAGCTGGGAAACGGTAAATATGGCGCAGATGAACTATCTGGATCAGTTGAAGCGCTTCTATAAAATGATCGTAGAATATGAAAGAGCAGTTCAGAAATAAGCTGGTTGTGGTCCTGTGGTCAGTGTTGCTGCTGGCCGCATGCACCACCGGGGAAAAGCATGCTCTGCATCAGGCTGCGCGCTATACCTGCCCGATGCATCCGCAGATCGTGGCTGAAGAACCCGGCACCTGTCCGATCTGCAAAATGGACCTGGTCCCGGTAGACCAGGGGCCTGGACATGAGGGGGCTGATGACAGCCTGGCCCGCCTGGTAAAGCCGACCAACTCAGTGGTGATCTCCGGGATCCGGACCGTCAAACCGTCCCGGGGAAGCCGGTTCGGAGAACTTACCTTCAAAGGGGTGATCAACTATGATCCGGACCGGGTTAACAGTGTATCCGCACGTGTTCCCGGGAGGATTGAACGGCTGTACGTCAGCTATAACTTTGAGCGGGTCCGTAAAGGCCAGAAGCTCATGGAGATTTATAGTCCGGACCTGGCAGCAGCCCAGTCGGAGCTGTTGTTCCTGCACACCAACGGTGACACCAGGCTGGCTGATGCAGCCCGGCGCAGGCTTCTCCTCCTGGGTATGACCGATAGCCAGATCGGCCGGATCCTGCGTACGGGCCAGGTAGACTACCGGGTAACCCTATACAGCCCGTATTCAGGTTACCTGAGTGAGGAAGCCGGTAATCCGGAGGGGCCGCCAACCGGATCAGCACCAGCAGGGGGAACGGTGATCAGCGGTTCTTCGGGATCGGGTTCCATGGGTGGCGGTTCGATGGACGGCATGTCTGCCGGTCCAGTTGCCCGGACTGCTGCACCGGAACCGCCGGTCAGCACCGGAACGCCCCTGGCCATCCGGGAAGGCCAGTATATTTCCGCCGGACAGAAGCTGTTCACCCTGGTGGATCCGGGAGCCGTCCGGGCCGAGTTTTTTGTGAATCCGGAAGAGCTGGACCAGTTCCACCGGGGAACGCCGGTTCATATCTCAGCCGCGGACATACCGGGTCTGGCTGCTGATACCAGGGTCAGCCTGATTCAGCCGTATTACGGTCAGGGTACCAGCTTTTCCATGGTCCGAGCGGTAATCAGCAATGCGGCCGGGAAGTGGAAGATCGGTCAGCTGATCAGCATAAGGAAAGATACCGGAAAACAGGATGGAACCTGGCTGCCCCGTACAGCCGTGCTTCGGACCGGAAGCCGGTATGTCGCCTTTGTCCGGAAACCTTTTGGTTTCGTGCCGGTCCATGTGCGGGTAAACCGCGTTCTGGGCGACTGGGCTGATATCGGAACCAGCCTTCCTGCGGAAACCGCTGTCGCGGAAAACGCGTGGTTCCTGGTGGATTCCGAAAGTTTTGTAAAAGTTGACAGTCTAAAGCAATGAGATCAGATATTCTAAAAATGGCGGGCCTGTTCCTGTGGATGATCATCCTGGTCGGTTGCGCGCGCGAACAGAAAAATCAGGCAGCCTCCGCGGATAAGTATACCTGCCCGATGCACCCGCAGGTCGTTTCGGAGGTTCCGGGAACTTGTCCCGTCTGCGGGATGGACCTGGTACCGATGAATGACCAGGGCGGCAAGAGCGAGCTGATGCTCAGTGACCGGCAGGCTCAGCTGGCGAACCTAAAAACCATGAAAGTGGCAGGGGCCAGCTTTTCGTCGTCCACCGTGCTGAATGGGAGACTCCTGGCCGATCCTGAGCAGACCGAAGTGATCTCCAGCCGGTTTGCCGGCCGGATAGCACGGCTGTATGTCAGGGAGACCGGCCGCCAGCTGCGTGCGGGCGAACCGCTCTTCCAGATCTACAGCGAGGAACTTCAGACCCTGCAGCAGGAATACCTGCTGCAACAGCAGTCGGTCAAGGCGTTTCCGGATGAAAAAGTTTACCGGCAACTGCTGAAGGCAGCCGGCGATAAGCTGAAACTCTACGGTTATTCAGCGGCCAGGCTCGCTGCGCTGTCAGCATCCGGCAAAACGTCACCGCTCATCACCGTCCACGCCCAGAGGGGCGGGATTGTAAGAGAAGTGAACGTGACGGAGGGCGGCTATGTCAGTGAGGGATCGCCGGTGCTGCGCCTGGAAAACTTAAGCGCTCTGTGGGTAGAAGCGGATGTTTATCCTTCCGAGGCCGGTCGGCTTCGCCAGGGCATGCCCGTGAAAGTGCATGTGAGTGGTCAGCCGGAAGAGCTGAATGCCCGGATCAGTTATATTGCACCGCAGATCAGCGCCGGCTCTCAGATTCTGAAGATCCGGGGTACCATCACCAATCCGGACGGTAAACTTCAGCCCGGCATGCAGGCCAGTGTTTTACTTCCGTCAGCCGCCGGGAAGCATGCTGTCCGTCTGCCGCTGGATGCAGTGATCCGGAAAGAGGATGGCGCCCATGTCTGGGTCCGTTCGGCAGTCCACACGTACTCGCCCAGAGCAATCACAACCGGTCCGGAAGATGCCGACCACATCGTGGTAACCAGCGGGCTGCGGGACGGGGACGAAGTGGTTGTTTCAGGAGGATATCTCCTTTACAGTGAATTCGTTCTCAAGAAAGGCATGGACCCGATGGCCGTTCACAATCATTAGCACCTTCTAACTATCATTCCTATATTCACCAAATCAATAAACCAAACAAATGAAAACTAGACAGATCCTAAGAAACGCATGTGCAGGAACCATGGTCATCGCCGTGCTGGCAGTGACCGCATGTTCGTCAGATCAGAAAAAGCAAGTCGGCGCGGATGCACATGGCCATGACGGTTCCGTTCATGCAGAAGCAGCCAAAGCAGTTCCGGTATCGCTTGAAGATCAAAAAGCGCAGACCGTTTACCAGCATTATATTCACCTGAAGAATGCCCTGGTCAGCGGCGACGCCAAAGAGGCCCAGGCAGGTGCGGCCGCACTGCAGGCTGCCTTCACCGATGCTGGCAATACCCAAGGAGCGGACCTGGCGGGGAAAGTGGCGAGTCTTGCCGAGGTTAAAGCCCAGCGCTCAAACTTTGAAGCCCTGACCGCTGAAGCCGAGGAAGTGATCCGCGGCTCAAAAGTAAAATCCGGTACCATTTACAAACAGTACTGCCCGATGGCCAATAACAGCGACGGCGGATACTGGTTGTCCGGCGAACCGGAGATTAAGAACCCGTATTTCGGCGATGAAATGCTGGAGTGCGGCGAGGTAAAAGAGCAGATCAAATAGACCACTGGTCTCAACGACATTACTTCATGTCATTCAGTCAAACTTCCCAGCCGCGGTCAACGGCCGCCGTTGGGAAGTTATTTCAACGGTAGTCTGTTTCCAAAATCCGGGCATACAGCCATTAGTGGCATGTTCCTGGGGAAGTTCGTAAGCGTTTAGGGATATCCGGGTAGTTCCCAAAGTCATTGGCCAGCAACCATTTGCTAATGAAATCTTTTCTGTATAATTGTAATTGCACGAGCGTGTATAATTGCGAAGCGGGACCCAACCCATCCCCTGGAGGCTTTGATAACATTCGCTATCAAAGAGATTCTTAAATTGCTTGAAAAAGATGTCACTTCCAAAGTGGAAGAAAACTGTCCGGTATGGTTCCTCATCCTATTTTCTGTCTGGAGACTGGGCTTTGTAATTGGCCTGGCCACCGGTCAGCTGAGAATTGAGTTTGGGGGCTCCCAGGATCCGAGGGATAGCTCGGTGATCAGCACCGATGGACCTTGGGTAATCAATAAAGGGGATCATGCCGTTGTATACTATTACCAGAATGAGGCGGTCCGGAAGGAAGAGGTACCAAGAGAACGGTTGGCAAACTAGGCCCTGAACGTACTTGTGCCGGATGGTTTTCGTAAGTTTTCTGTACAGCTGAAAGAAAACCATCAAAAGAAAATTATTCGGGATTGATTTGGTTCAGCCAGTCTCAAATGATAAAAAACTGCCCGCCAGGGCCATGCTAATTGAAGACGGTCATTTTTACGAAGTGTCCTCGCACGGCAGTAAGCGTCGACTATAGGCGAAGATAACCTGAATGGCCCGCTGATGACCACTCTGAGGTTTCATCCGGTACCTGAACTCAAAGATTTTATTGTCTGTCTTCAAAGAACAACGACATGGTCGCCTCTTTTTGTATCAACCCAGGATAACTTTGACCGTTCTTCAAGCCAAAGGTAGTGATCATGGTAAGGAACAAGGTTTTTTTCGTTTTTGATTCTAACTGAAAGACCCGCAACTTCTCTTCAAGTTCCCGGGCATACGCATTGGAAAGGACGAATTCATGTGCCGAAAATTTCATTTCACACACGTTAATGCAGGAATCACTCCTGTCAATCAGAAGATCAATCTGAGCGCCCCGATCTGATGGATCCCGAGGTTGGTGCCTCCAAACCGATATTTCAGCATACACGTCGCTGATCCCGATCGCCTTTTTAATTTGAGAAATGTGCTTCATGCATATGCTTTCAAAGGCAAATCCACTCCAGCTGGTCCATGCATTTCCGGAAATAAATCTAAGCCAGGTTCCCGCGCCGGTCGCTTTACTACCCTCTATGAACTTGATATAAAACAGGGAGTATTCGTCTATCAGTTTATACGTGGCGTCCTTCTTGCTCTTATTAAACGGGACATAGGAGCTTATGAACCCGGATTCGGCAAGTTCTTCCAATAACTGGGTCGTATATCCCCCTGAACTAAGTTTGCAGACAGAGATGAGTTCGGATCTCGTAAGACCCGCCCCTTTTTTTGCCAGCGCCCGGACAATATTAATGTGATTTTGAGCTCCGTCAAATAAGGAATGAAACAGGTTCCTGAACTCATCCTGCAGAAGTCCTTCTTTAGTGAAGCAAAGCCGGTCAATCGTTTGGGCAGCACTTTCCCCCGGTTCAACTTCCTTCAGGTATTGTGGGATGCCGCCCATGACCATGTAAAGCTGTAATACCTGATACTTGTCAAGTTTTACCTTCCTGTATTTTAAATATGCATCAGTTTCGCCCACGGTGAATGGTAAAAGGCGAATTCTACGGGTGACCCTGTTATGGAGCCCTCCACGGTTATTAAGAACCTTCTTAATCATCCAGGCCGCTGCAGATCCGCAGATCACAACCACCAGATTCTTTTGTTTGGAAGCCCAGCTGTTCCAGAAATTTTCAAAGGCGGGGAGGAACCCTGACCTCGGCGTATCGATCCATGGAAACTCATCGAAGAATATAATCGTCCGCTCTTTGGGCAGGATAGGTACCAGGTATTGCTTCAAGAGTTCAAAGGCTTGCAACCAGGAGAGGGGACGGGCGACCGGGAGTCCGCCGGCGGCAGCAGTTAATGATAGCGCGAAATTTTCCAACTGTTGTTCCAGGGACGCATGATGCATGCCCGAAAACTCAAAGCGCGGGATTCTGCTAAACCCATTTCTGATCAGGTAAGTCTTGCCAACCCGTCTCCGTCCGTAAACTGCCACGAGCTCCGCTTCCGGGGAACTTTCAATTTTCTCCAGCAATGCTAACTCATTCTCTCGGCCTATGATAGGTTCCATCCAACGAAAATAAATAAATTCTTTGAGATTTGGCGCGATATAATAAGCTATATTACGCCAAATCTATACTAAATAAGGCCGATTTGGCGCGATTTAATTTTCTATATCACGCCAAATCTATACTTTTTAATAGGGTTTTGGCGCGTTATTAGGAAGTATACTACGCCAAATCGCGACATTTGGGTTGCCCGGTGTCGTATGATGGTGTATTTCATTCCCAACAGCCGCTTCAGATCAGCTGATCTTTAACTTTGCGATGTGAATGACTTGTTAAACCGACTAAATCGGACCATGACCAAGTTGTCTGTGCTTCAAACCGGGAGTCTGGTTTGCCAGGGACATCATTCTGTGAAGGACCTCCTTGAGCTTACCTTCCATCAAAAACCGGAAGTAGCCTTTCGTGCTTCCCGGGTGCTTGAGCAGGTGGTCACCGGCCGTTTTGAGACGTTTCAGCCGTGCCTGGGTGATTTCCTCAGACAATACCATTTCCAGGAGAATCCAAGCTGCCGGCGCCATTATGGGAAGATCATGGCTTTTCTGCTGGAAAATCGGGGTATTCCCGATTTTGACCCCGATCCTGTTATTGAAGCAACGTTTGACTGGCTGATCGACGCACGTACGCCGGTAGCCGTGAAGGTTCATTGTCTCGAAGTATTATCACATTTGAGCCAGAAAAATGAAGGAGTCTTATTACATCACGTATATCCACTTTCTGCATTTTTTAAACCAGATAACCGAATTTTCGCCGATTATCTAACTGTAGATTTACAGATCTGGTTTCGGAAAACAACCGGCGAAAGCTGGATGTCAAAAAATCATCGTGTTAGCCTCCGAATTTTCGCCCCATGAGTCGTAGATTTAGAAATTTCGGACTTTACCTTACTTCTGGCGATGAACTACACCTATCTGAATACTGAATTTATCGATGCCACCAAAGCGGTCCTGCCCGTGACGGATCTGGCCATCCAGCGCGGTTACGGTATTTTTGATTATCTAAAGGTCGACAGGGGCGTTCCGCTTTTCTTCCATGACCATTTGGACCGGTTCTTTGCCTCGGCAGCCAAAATGGATCTCCCCTTGCACGCGGACCGGGAGGAACTCCGGTCAGTCGTTCATGAACTGGTCCGAAGAAACAAGCTGGAGCTGTCGGGTATCAGGCTCACCCTGACTGGCGGTGTATCGCCGGACGGATATCAGATTGCCGAACCGAACCTGATCATTACCCAGCTGCCCCTGAAGGAACGGGATCCCGGGCTGGTTGAGCGCGGCCTTAAACTGATTACCTTCCCGTACCTCCGGCAACTCCCCGATGTCAAGACCATCGACTACATCATGGCCATCCGGCTGCAGCGGGTGATCCGTGAAATGCAGGTGGACGACGTGCTTTACCAGCATGACGGCCTGGTCTCAGAATGCCCCCGGACCAATTTCTTTATCGTGACCGGTGAGCAGGAAGTCCGGACGGCGGCTTCCGGGATCCTGGAAGGAGTAACGCGGAATAGGGTGCTGGAGATCGCGCGGACCGTGTACCCGGTGTTCACCGGACCGCTGCATGTGGACGACATCCGGAACGCCCGCGAAGCGTTTATTACCAGTACGACCAAGGGGGTGCTCCCGGTCACAGAAATTGACGGACAGGTCGTGGGCGACGGCAGCCCCGGCCCGGTCACCAGGTACCTGGATGAGCAGCTTGCGTCCCTGAAAGAAGAGTACAAAAGTACCTATACATCGGTATACCTGTGAGGGACTCCCTAATGTCATGATACCCTGAGCCTGCCACTGCCAGTATCGATGTTCGAATCGCGGTTGGGATGATTAGTTTCCCGTTTTTCGACTATTTTCATAATTTGTACCGGTAACAAAACGGAAATCGCAAACTCTATTCAATATGAGAACAAACCATGAAATTGATTACCGCATTTTCGGGGAAGAGATGCAGTACGTAGAGATCGAACTCGATCCGCAGGAAACCGCGATCGCCGAAGCCGGCGCTTTCATGATGATGGAAGACGGCATCCAGATGCAGACGATCTTCGGTGACGGCAGCCAGGCGCAGTCCGGAGTGCTGGGTAAACTGTTCAGTGCCGGAAAGCGCCTGCTGACCGGGGAGAGCCTGTTCATGACCGCTTATACCAACATGATCGGCGGAAAGCGCCGGGTCAGTTTCGCATCGCCCTACCCGGGAAAGATCATACCACTGGACCTGATGGAACTCGGCGGCCGCATTACCTGCCAGAAGGACGCCTTCCTGTGTGCGGCGAAAGGGGTAAGCGTAGGCATCGCCTTCCAGCGCAGACTGGGAACCGGGCTTTTCGGCGGAGAAGGATTTATTATGCAGAAGCTCGAAGGCGACGGCATGGCTTTCGTTCACGCTGGCGGACATGTTGTCGAAAAGGTGCTTCAGCCCGGTGAGCTGCTTAAGATCGATACGGGCTGTATCGTCGCCTTTACCCATGGAGTGGATTATGACATCCAGTTCGTAGGCGGCATCAAGAATACTATTTTCGGTGGTGAAGGCGTGTTCTTCGCTACCCTGCGGGGACCCGGAAAGGTGTGGATCCAGACGTTGCCTATCAGCCGGCTTGCCAGCAGGATCCTGGCATTCGGCACCTATAACCGCAAAGAGGAGGGAAGTATCCTGGGCGGTCTGGGCAATCTCCTGGATGGTGACGGCCGCTAATCTTTGAGATTGGCGCTTTTTAACCCGTCCCAATGGTCTATTAACTTTATATTTGCCTGTTAAATTTTTCAGAAGCGAATGCCCCAGAGAGGAAACCAATTTAAAGCGAACTCTTTTCGTGAAGAGCCAGCAACCAGAACGCCCCGACAGCCCAGAACACCGAAGGAGAAGACGGAGATCCTGCCCAGGTTCAATTTTGACCAGGGTCGGGCGGTCAAGATACTCGGCTTATTTTTCCTGGTGCTGTCCCTGTATTTCCTGGTAGCCTTTACTTCTTACCTGTTCACCTGGCAGGAAGATCAGAGCTACGTGATGGACTCCAACGGGGGATGGGCAAACCTGTTCAGGACCCAGGAAGAACTCGCCCTCCGGGGCCTGGACCATCCTGTTGTCGAGAACTGGCTGGGTAAGTTCGGTGCCCTGTTGTCCCACCAGTTCATTTACGAATGGTTCGGGATCGCTTCGTTTCTGTTTATCGGGATTTTCTTTATCGTCGGCTACCGCCTGCTTTTCAAGGTAAAACTGGTTTCGCTGGCCAAGGCACTGGGATACTCGTTTTTCCTGCTGGTATTCATCACCGTCACCATCGCGTTTTTCCACGGGTTCGTTTCAGACTATCCGCATTTCCTGGAAGGGGAATTCGGGTTCTGGACCAACCGGCTCCTTGAGGCCCAGATCGGGAACGCAGGTACGGCAGGCCTTCTCGGTTTCGCCGGTCTGACGGCACTGATTATCGCCTACAATATTGATTTCAAGATCCCGGAACGCAAAAAACAACCGGCTTACGCCATACCCGAAGTGAACGAGGATATCGAACTGGAGGAAGAGATCCGTTCTGAGCCGGTCGAGTTTCCGCTGCGCAACCGTGCCCGCCGCGAGCCCCCGGTTACACCGGTCTTTGAAGCGGCTGCCGAACCTGTGCGGCAGGAACCGGCTCCTGCACCGGTATTTGGGTCACCCGTGGCGACGGAACCCGTGCATGAACCGGAAGTACTGCTCCCGGTGAATCACGTTCCTTTTGAGACCACCGCGGCTGTCGTCCAGGAGCTGGCCGCTGAGCCTGCCGTTGAACCGGTTGCTGAGAAGCCCCAGCCCAGCCTGACCATCGAGCGGAACGAAGAAGAGAAGAAAGCCAGCGAGCTGGTCGCACAATTTGGAACCTATGATCCGAAGCTGGATCTTTCCAGTTATAAGAATCCGCCGCTGGACCTGCTGGAGAACTACGGGACCAATAAGATTTCCGTGGATGCCGGTGAGCTGGAAGCGAACAAAAACAAGATCGTTGAGACCCTCAACCACTACAATATCGAGATCGATAAGATCAAGGCGACCATCGGTCCTACGGTGACGCTCTATGAGATCATTCCGGCTCCGGGGGTCCGGATCTCGAAGATCAAGAACCTGGAGGATGACATCGCCCTGAGCCTTGCGGCCCTCGGCATCCGGATCATCGCTCCGATGCCGGGTAAAGGGACCATTGGTATCGAGGTGCCGAATTCCCACCCGGAAATGGTTTCCATGCGCTCGGTACTGGCTACCGAGAAGTTCCAGAATACGACCATGGACCTGCCGATAGCCCTCGGGAAGACGATCTCCAACGAGGTGTATATCGCTGACCTGGCGAAAATGCCGCACCTGCTGGTGGCCGGAGCCACCGGTCAGGGTAAATCGGTCGGGATCAACTCCATCCTGGTGTCACTCCTGTATAAGATGCACCCTTCCCAGCTGAAGTTCGTGCTTGTGGATCCGAAGAAGGTGGAGCTCACCCTGTTCCGTCAGATCGAACGGCACTTCCTGGCCAAGCTGCCGGGTGAGGAGGACGCGATCATCACCGACACCAAGAAAGTGATCAATACACTGAACTCCCTGTGTATCGAGATGGATCAGCGGTATGATCTCCTTAAGAACGCCCAGGTGCGGAATCTGAAGGAGTACAATCAAAAATTTATCAACCGCAAATTAAACCCTAACGATGGTCACCGGTTCTTACCATTTATCGTACTGATCGTCGATGAGTTTGCCGACCTGATGATGACGGCGGGAAAGGAAGTGGAAACGCCGATCGCAAGACTTGCCCAGCTGGCACGTGCGGTGGGTATCCACCTGGTGATCGCTACCCAGCGTCCGTCGGTCAATATCATCACCGGTACGATCAAGGCGAACTTCCCGGCCCGTCTGGCTTTCCGGGTATTGTCCAAGATCGACTCGCGGACGATCCTCGATTCAGGCGGGGCGGACCAGCTGATCGGAAGGGGAGATATGCTGCTGGCGACCGGCAGCGACCTGATCCGGCTCCAGTGCGCGTTCGTCGATACGCCGGAAGTGGAGCGGATCTCCGATTTTATCGGGGCGCAGCGCGGCTATCCGTCGGCATGGATGCTGCCGGAGTACGTCGACGAGAACGGGGAGGGGGCGTCTGCGAAGGATTTTGATCCGGATGACCGGGATCCGATGTTTGAGGATGCGGCAAGACTGATCGTTCTCCACCAGCAGGGGTCAACCTCCCTGATTCAGCGGAAGCTGAAACTGGGGTATAACCGGGCCGGCCGGATCATTGACCAGCTCGAGTCTGCAGGTGTCGTAGGGCCTTTTGAAGGCAGCAAGGCGCGGGAGGTCCTGCTGCCGGATGAATACAGCCTGGAGCAGTTCCTGGACAATTTAAATAAGAAAGATTAGTTAATTAGTGTGTATGAAAGTGAACGGGATGAAAAAAGTATTAGTTAGTGCGGGGCTGTTGCTTTGGACCGCTGTGCAGGTGTCGGCCCAGACCGATGCCCGGGCCCAGGCGATCCTGGCAGACGTCAGCAAGAAATACAAGGCTTACGATGTGATCAAAGCAGATTTTACGTTTACCATTGATAATCCGCAGGCAAAGATCAGGGAAAGCCAGGCCGGAACCCTGTATGCCCGGTCGAAGACCAACCAGTATAAGGTTGTCCTCAAAGACCAGGAGCTGATCAGTGACGGGAAGAACCAGTGGACCTATCTGAAGTCCGATAAGGAGGTTCAGTTGAACGATGTAAGCACCTCCGGTGATGCGTTCAACCCGGCCAAGCTTTTTACCATGTATGAGAAAGGCTTCAAATCCCTGTATAACGGCGAGACGAAAATGAATGGCCGGACGTACTATACGATCGACCTGACCCCAACGGACGCCAAGACCTCCTTTTTCAAGGTGCGGCTGCGGATCGATAAAGCGACCCGTACGATCAGTAACGCTATTCTGTTTGACAAGGGCGGAAACCGGTATACCTATGCGATCAAGGGCTTTGCGCCCAATGTGAACGTACCGGCCTCGACGTTTACTTTCGATCCGAAAAAACATCCCGGGGTTGAAGTTGTTGACCTCCGGTAACCTTTAAATTTTTTTGTGGAAAGGGTTCGGTCTCAGGACTTGAACCCTTTCTTTTTTTTCTATTTTTGAAATCCATGCTTTCATACACTCAACATACACTGGATAAACTGGAATCGCTGTTCAAGGCGCTGGACTATCGTGTTCGCTATGAGAAGGGTGCCTTCAAGACGGGCGCCTGTGTGCTGGACAACAGCCGGGTGATCGTGGTGAATAAGTTTTCCAATCTGGAGAGCAAGATCAATGCGCTGGCAGATTTGCTTCGAACCATTGCTGCCGATGAAGCGTTATTGGATGACAAACAGAAGAAATTGCTTTACAGCATCAAACAAATCAGTCTGGAGTTTTGAAAGTAACTTTTTTAGGGACAGGAACCTCTCAGGGAGTGCCGGTGATCGCCTGCGATTGCCAGGTCTGCACCTCCCAGGACCCGTGTGATAAACGGTTGCGGGTATCCGTCCTGGTGGAAGAGAATGGCCGGTCCCTGCTGATCGATTCGGGACCTGACTTCCGGTACCAGATGCTCAGGGCAGGAGTAAAGCACCTGGATGCCATTCTTTTTACCCATGAACACAAGGACCATATAGCCGGGCTCGACGATGTGCGGGCCTTCAACTACCGGACGCAGAAGGCGATCGACGTTTATGCCCATACCCGGGTCCAGAACGCCCTCCGCCGGGAATTCGCCTATGTGTTTTCGGATTTTAAGTATCCCGGTATTCCGCAGATCAACCTGCACGACATCACCGGTGAGAGGATGACCATTGCGGGGGTGCAGATCACTCCGATTGAGGTGATGCATTTCCTGCTGCCCGTGTTCGGGTTCCGGATCGGGGACTTCACCTATATTACAGATGCCAAAACGGTTTCCGAGGAATCCCGGGAACTGATTCGCGGCTCGCGGGTCCTGGTCATCAATGCGCTCCAGCGGGAGGACCATATTTCGCATTTCACGCTGGCCGAAGCGCTCGACTTTGCAGCGGAAATGAAGGCGGAGAAGACCTATCTGACCCATATCAGTCACCGGATGGGCAGGCATCAGGTCGTTTCCGGGCAGCTGCCAGCCGGGATTGAACTGGCTTATGACGGTTTGCAGCTGGAGTTGTGATAATTAATTCGCTTCAGATTCAGGCACTAAGAAAAAATATGCGTGAAAAATGATTCTCGCGCATTAAAATATTTCTGGAAAACATCTGTTCTTCCTATATTTGCCTAACGATTCAGGGGAGAGTGTGAAGAACAGGGTGAATCAGCAAAACTTGCCCATGTGGCGAAATTGGTAAACGTTGCGGTCTCAGAAGCCGTTGGGAATTGTCCCTTGAGAGTTCGAGTCTCTCCGTGGGCACCAAGCAAGTTTTCAATAGCCAGGAGTAATTCCTGGCTATGTTCTTTAAAAAGCATGCCCGGGTGGCGAAATTGGTAGACGCACCATCTTGAGGGGGTGGCGCCTTATGGGCGTAGCAGTTCGAATCTGCTTCCGGGCACTTTTCTTTTCTACAAAACAATCTTTTTTCTTTCTGCAAGCTGGCACTCATGAAGCATGGTCCCAACCGCCAAATCGCTCATTCCGTCTTGTATCCTGCGGCTTTTCCGTTTTTTCTTAAAACTTTCGAACTTTTCCTCCATTTTAGTCTTAGATAATGCCCCAACCATGACCAGAACCGTATTTGTCCTTTTCGCTCTTTTTGTTTGTCATACTGCAGGCCATGCACAGTCTCTTGTGTCCCAGAGCTCGGGCACGCCGACCAGCATCCGCGGACTTTCAGTAGTCGACGACCAGGTGGCATGGGCCAGCGGGAGTCAGGGTTGGTTTGGCCGGACGACCGATGGGGGAAGGAACTGGCAATGGCAGCAACCCGCCGGTTTTGATACGCTGGACTTCCGGGACATCGAAGCCTTCTCCGCCCGGCAGGCCGTGGCGGTGAGTGCCGGCTCTCCGGCCGTGATCCTGCTGACCGTGGACGGCGGTGCCGGCTGGCAGGTGGTTTATCGCAATGATTCGCCCGAAATTTTCCTCGACGGAATGGATTTCTGGGATGAAAAAAACGGTCTGGTCTACGGCGACCCGATCAATGGCCGGATGCAGCTGCTCAGGACAGCGGACGGCGGACGGACATGGACCAATATCAGTGACCGGGCGAACCTTCAGCTGGAGGAAGGCGAGGCGAGTTTCGCTGCGAGCGGAACGAATATCCGCACTCTTCCGGGCGGTCATGTGTGGATCGCCACGGGCGGTAAGCGGTCGCGGATCTTTCATTCAGCTGATTACGGTGAAACATGGACTTCCAGTTACTGTCCGATCATACAGGGCGAGAGTTCGACCGGTCCGTTCTCCCTGGCTTTTCTCAATCCGTCCAACGGCGTCGCGGCCGGCGGAAATTACCTGGCCGATACCCTGCGGACCAATACCCTCGTCCTGACGCGGGACGGCGGTCTGAACTGGATCAGTCCGGAGTCGGGCCCGTATGGTTACCGTTCCTCGGTGGAATACCTTCGCGATAATTTCCTGGTGGCGACGGGAACTTCCGGAACGGACATCTCCCTGGACGGCGGGAACCGGTGGCACCGCATCTCAATGGAAGGCTATCACGTGGTCCGGAAGGCCAAAAAGGGCAGTCTGGTCCTGCTGGCCGGAAGCAACGGCCGGATCAGTGCGCTGAAACTGTAGTAAGCTGCAGGTAATCGCGGGAGCCTTCCCGGGCTCCCGGCTCCCGCTTACCGGAATGTCAACCCTTCGAAACAGGAACCGCCCCGGGAGCGTTCATGCACTGACTTTAAGATCTTTTTATATTATCTTTCCAGCATGAATATCGATTTCAATAAGAACGAGGATATCAACAAACAGCTACTTTCAGAACTCAGGATGCGCTTAGCCCGGGTAAAAGCCGGAGGCGGCGAGAAACCAGCCGCTAAACAGCGCGAAAAGGGTAAGATGCTGGCCCGCGAACGGATCAAATACCTGCTTGATCCGGAGAGCGCATGGCTCGAGATCGGCGCATTCGCTGCCGACGGCATGTACCAGGAACATGGCGGCTGTCCCTCGGCCGGCGTGGTGGCCGGAATCGGTTATGTTTCGGGTCGCCAGTGCGTTATCGTGGCCAATGATGCGACCGTGAAAGCCGGCGCGTGGTTCCCGATGACGGCCAAGAAGAACCTCCGGGCCCAGGAGATCGCCATGGAGAACCGGTTACCGATCATCTACCTGGTGGATTCGGCAGGCGTGTACCTTCCGCTTCAGGACGAGATATTTCCGGACAAGGAACATTTCGGGCGCATCTTCCGGAACAATGCGATCATGAGCAGCGAGGGGATCGTTCAGATCGCCGCGATCATGGGCTCGTGCGTTGCGGGTGGCGCTTACCTGCCGATCATGAGCGATGAGGCGATGATCGTCGATAAGACGGGTTCCGTTTTCCTGGCGGGAAGTTACCTGGTCCGTTCGGCGATCGGAGAAGATGTGGACAATGAAACGCTTGGCGGTGCCACCACACACTGTGAGATCTCCGGCGTCACGGATTATAAACACCCGGATGACCAGGCCTGCCTGGATTCCATTAAAAAGGTCATGAGCATGACCGGGGCGCCGCAGCTGGCCGGTTTTGACCGGATCAAACCGGCGTTGCCGGCCCGGGATCCCGAAGAGATCTTCGGCATCCTGCCGGATAACCGCGAGAAACCCTATGATATGCTGGAGATCATTCACCGCCTGGTGGATAACTCTGAATTCGAACAGTACAAGGAATTGTACGGTCAAAGCATCATCTGCGGGCTGGGCCGGATCGATGGGTGGGCTGTCGGCATCGTCGCCAACCAGCGGAAGGTCGTGAAAAGCAAGAAAGGGGAAATGCAGTTCGGCGGAGTGATCTATTCCGATTCCGCGGACAAGGCTACCCGGTTCATCATGAACTGCAACCAGAAGAAGATTCCGCTCGTGTTCCTGCAGGATGTCACCGGATTCATGGTGGGCAGCCGCTCCGAGCAGGGCGGGATCATCAAGGATGGGGCCAAGATGGTAAATGCTGTTGCCAACTCCGTCGTCCCGAAATTCACCATCGTGATCGGTAATTCCTATGGTGCCGGGAACTACGCTATGTGCGGGAAGGCCTATGATCCGCGCCTGATCTTTGCATGGCCGTCGGCCCGGATCGCCGTGATGGGCGGGTCGCAGGCTGCCAGAACACTGCTACAGATCCAGGAATCGGCGCTGAAAGCAAAAGGCGAGGTGATCACTCCGGAGAAAGAGCAGGAACTGCTGAGCGAGATCACCGAGCGGTACAACGCTCAGACATCCCCGTACTATGCGGCCTCCCGCCTTTGGGTGGACGGCATCATCGATCCCCTGGAGACGCGCAAGGTGATTTCCATGGGAATCCAGGCGGCCAACCAGTCGCCGATCAAGAAACCATTCAACGTTGGTATTATACAAACCTGATAAACCTTATGACCCTACGAATTATTCCGGCGCTGCTGCTAGTCCTGAGCAGCGCCAGTGTACTTGCCCAGGATGCGCGATCGATCCATAATCAAGCTATTGTCGTTGATACGCACGGCGATATCCTTTCCGACCAGATCGGTTCCGGAATCGACCTGGGGAAACGCCAGAAGGGCGGAAACTTTGACCTGGTCCGCGCCCGCGAAGGCGGCCTGGATGTGCAGGTATTCTCCATATGGTGTGATGAGCGCCACGGTTTCAACCGGGCGATGCAGGAGATCGATTCGCTGGAGGCCCTGATCAAAAGGAATCCTTCCAGAATTGCCCTGGCAACCAATGCGGCCGAGCTTCAGGCCGCGGTAAAAAAGGGTCAGCTCGCGGCAATGATCGGAGTCGAAGGCGGGCATATGATCGAAAACAGCCTCAGCAAACTGGATGAGCTGGCGAAACGGGGTATGATCTACATGACCCTGACCTGGAATAACAGTACGCGCTGGGCGACCTCAGCCGCGGACGAGACGAAGAACCCCGGTCCAGGGCAAAAGGGATTGACCGATGAGGGAAAGAAGATCGTATCCCGGCTGAACGAACTGGGCGTGATGGTCGATCTTTCCCATGTAGGTGAAGCGACCTTTTACGATGCGCTGAAGGTGACCAGCAAGCCGGTAATCGCATCGCACAGCTCGGCCTATGCCCTGAACCCGCATTCCCGTAACCTGAAGGATGAGCAACTGAAGGCGATCGCACGGAACGGCGGGGTCGTTTTCGTGAACTTCTATTCCGGCTTCCTGGATAGCACGTACAGTAAGAAGCAGGCGGCTTTCCTGAAAAAGCATGCGGCTGAAATGGAACGGCTCACCAGGGAATATGACAGCAAATACAAGGCTGAGGCGGTACTGGCCGTCAAGTATAAGGATGAAGTGGAAAGCATGCGGGCCCCGTTGTCCCTGCTCGTAGATCATATCGACCATATGGTGAAAGTCATGGGCGAAGATCACGTCGGGCTGGGTGCTGATTTTGACGGTGCCGAGTCTTACCCGGTCCACCTGGACGATGTGACCGGCTATCCGGCCATCACGGAGGCATTGCTCAAAAAAGGATATTCGGCAAAAACGATCGGGAAGATCCTGGGCGGGAACTTCATCCGGGTGTTGAAAGCTAATAAGGGGAAATAGTCTATTTCCGAAGTTTATTTGATACCCACAGCGGCACTGACAGTGCCACTGTGGGTGTTTTTATTTGAACCTATGCTTTGGATGAGCTCCTGATGTTGTGATTCAGCAGAGGTCAGCGCATTCTGTGGGCCTGAACGTGCCGGGCATGCGCGGTTTAAATATCTGAAACCAGACAGGATCGACTGCGCGGCGAAAAGCATTGTACCTAACGGAACGTATATGCAAGATGATGAGACGCAGCTTTGACTTTGCCGGATGTCCTTCCACTGCGGCAGGAAGAATGCTTGGGGTCACCGCTGCGCCGGGAGGTATCCATCGTGCTACGGACGGGTTTAAATCCTTATCCTGTGCTGACAAATGTTATTTTGCGCATCCTTTCTAAACTATTAATTTTGTTTTCCAATAATTAAAGATGTCACAAGAAACTGAACACGTAAGTTGTCTGATAATAGGTTCCGGCCCGGCCGGATATACAGCAGCTATTTATGCTGCCCGTGCTGATCTTAAACCGGTCCTTTACACAGGTATCGTGCCGGGAGGCCAGCTTACCCAAACCACGGATGTGGAGAATTTCCCCGGCTATCCTGAAGGGATCCTGGGTCCGGAAATGATGGAAGACCTGCGTAAGCAGGCCGAGCGATTCGGAACGGACATCCGCTTCGGGTACGTGACATCCGTTGATTTTTCAGGGCCTCCGCATAAGGTCGTCATTGACGAGCACAAGACCATAACTGCAGATACGGTCATTATTGCGACCGGCGCTTCCGCCAAATGGCTGGGGCTGGAAAGCGAGCAGAAATATAACGGTTTCGGAGTGTCTGCCTGTGCGGTTTGTGACGGGTTCTTCTTCAAGAACCAGGATGTTGCGATCGTGGGAGCAGGGGATACGGCGGCTGAAGAGGCAACCTACCTGGCCAAGTTATGCAACAAGGTTCACATGCTGGTTCGCCGCGATGAATTCCGCGCATCTAAAGCGATGGTCAATCGCGTGCTGAACACCAGAAATATCGAGATCCATTACAATACCGAGACCCGTGAGATCCTCGGCGACGGACAAAACGTTACGGCGATCCGGGTGGTCAATAATATGTCCAACGAAGAATCGGACATCCCGGTGACCGGCTTCTTTGTCGCCATTGGCCATAAGCCGAATACGGATATCTTCAAGGGCTGGCTGGATATGGACGAGACCGGCTACCTGATTACCAAAGCCGGAACGACCCTGACCAATATTGAGGGCGTATTTGCTTGCGGGGATGCTCAGGATAAGATTTACCGCCAGGCGGTGACCGCTGCCGGTACCGGTTGTATGGCTGCACTGGAAGCAGAGCGTTACCTTGCTGCCAAAGAGGACGTGGTCGAACAATAGAAACATTTTGTATCCCGCCGTTGTTGTTTCACACAAGAAATAACTGGTATGGGAAAAGGCGATATCAAAAGCAAAAAAGGCAAGATCACCAATAAGAGTTATGGGAAGAAGCGGCCCCACCGGTCGCCGGCTGCCCGAAAGACCGAGGTGACTGAAGCCAAGGATTAGAAGAGAGACTGTCGGTATGACGGTCTCTTTTTTGTTCAGGCGGGCGGCCGTACCTTCTTCATCCGGTAATTGATCAGGGTAATTCCCCGGATCAGGTTTTGATTTTCCCGCTGAACTTTGAATCCATTTTTTTCAAAGAACGGCCTGGCGGTTCTGCTCACATCGGCAGTCAGCTCTTGCTTACCGAGCCCGGCAGCTCTTTGTTCCAGCTGTTCAAAGATCGTTCCGGCAATTCCCAATCCCTGGTAGTCCTTGTGTACATAAAGGAAGTCAATATAGTCACCGTCCTTCAGCGAGCCGAAACCGATCACAGAGTTGCCGGTCCGCGCCACGAGAAAATACTGGGTCTCAATGGCGCTCAGCCAGCGTTCCAGATTCCCTGCGCCCGCAGTCCACGCTGTGATCTGTTCGGGACCGTAATCGTTGATGCATACGGCTTTGATCGTGTCGGTATACAACATCTGCAGCTGCGGAATATCATCGCTGCTGGCTGATGTGATTCTGATGAAATGATTGTTCTGACTCATGACGCAGTTTAGAGTAGCCCGCGGCCTATAGGTTACAAGGGAATGCGCGGCGTTGGTTTGCATCGCCAAAGATACCTTGCCGTCTGGCCCGATGCTGTAATGCCTGGAATAGAATGCCCCGGCTTCAGAGATCTGGGGATGGCAGTAGCGAAACAATAGGGGACCATCCGCTTGTTTACCATGTACAAACCTTAAATCATGCGCCGCACATCCCTGATCCTCATTCTGGTAATATCTTCATTTATTTTCCTGGTGTTCCTGTTCTTCTATGTGCGGCGCGAGTTCTATATGACGCGTTCCGAGCTGACCGAGGACATCATGGTGGAAAAGATCACCGATATGGGAAAACTTGAGCTCGTTAAGTACAGTATGAAGGACGTACTGGAGCGAAAGGAGGTCCGTACATTCCTGCCCGACCAGCGGATCCTCTTTGTCGCTGCCGGGGAAGCTGCCGGGTGCATCGATCTGACGCGGGTCCGGAAGGAGGATGTGGTAAACGACGGCGACTCCGTCCTGGTGTTTCTGCCAGCACCGGAGATCTGCTACGTGAAGCTGGATCATGACCGGTCCAAAGTCTATGACGTGACCGGAGCCTGGTTTCCCAGTGACGCCAAGGAGATGGTGGAGGGAATTTATAAGGTTGCCGAAGAGAAGCTGCGCGAGAATGCCATGAACATGAAGATCCTGGATAAGGCCCGGGAAAATGCCGTCCTGATCTTCCAGCCGATGCTCGAGAACATTTCCGGCAGGAAGGTGCGGATCCGCTTCAGGTAAGATTTCCGTTTCCTGCCTTGTCGTATAATTTTTTAGATTTGGGCTCGCGGGTACCAGAAACGGGTGTCCGGATCAACCAACCGAAAAAAATACTGAGATGAAGACTACCGCCCTTGCATGGATAGCGTTGTTCACCGGAGTGTGGTTTACCGCATGTACATCCGGCGACGATAAACCGGCCGTTGTTCAGCCGGCCCCTGAAAAAAAGATCATGGATCCCTTCAGGTTTCACCAGGCGATCGAGGTGAAGCCCGGGCTTACCTTTGACGTATTGAGCTGGGGGCGCGGATCGACCGAGTCAGGAGCCTACCTGATCCTTCGATCAGATTCCACCAATCTGAAATACCGGTCCGTTACCGGGGAGCTGGATGGTCGTGTGACCGACGCATGGAATATGGACATGGACTCGGACGGCAATCCGGAAATATTTATCCAGGCGGAAGGGGAGGGCGAAGGCTCGCACCTGACCATGTATATCTATGAATTCAGCGACAACGGGTCCGGGCAGAAACTTACGTTCCCGGGGCTGAGCAGTTCCAGTAAGAAGGGGTATAAGGGGCAGGACTCGCTGTATATCAAAGACGGCCGTCTCCGGCGCGAGTTCCCGGTCTACGAGGAAAAGGATGCCCCGAACAAGCCTACGGGCGGAAAGAAGCTGCTCGAGTACCGGCTTAGAAACAACTCGTTCGTTGTACAGGACATCACCGAAGAAGAAAAAGAAAGCAAGAAGAAATGAAGATCTTAAAATACATCGTGTTCTCCGTGCTGCTGGGTAGCCTGACGGCCGCTGCACAGGAGCAGAACAAGTGGGAAGCCACGATCCGTAACTTTGAACGGCAGGATTCTGTCGCCCGCCCCGCACCGGGCGGCATCCTCTTCACCGGCAGTTCGTCGATCGCCAAGTGGACGAGTATCCAGCACTATTTTCCGGAGTACCGGGTCATCAACCGGGGATTCGGGGGGTCCGAGTTTTCGGATCTGCTCTATTATGCGGATCGGGTGATCATGCCGTACAGCCCCTCCAAAGTCTTTATTTATGAAGGAGACAATGACCTGGCCGCCGGAAAGAAGGTACCGGAAATCATGCGGCAGGCACGGACCCTCAGGGAAAAAATCGGGAAGGCGCTTCCGGGTGTCCCGGTCGTCTTTATTTCAGCCAAACCGAGCATCGCCCGCTGGGCGCTCCGTGATGGTTATGAATCGCTCAATGCGGAGCTGAAAAAGTATGCGGATGCTACTCCGCTGACCATGTATGCAGATGTCTGGACGCCGATGCTGGACGGTTCAGGCCAGCCGCTTCCGGTTTTCGTGCAGGACAATCTGCATATGACCCCGGAAGGATACCGGATCTGGCAAAAGGCGCTGCTGGACCTGCTCCCGGCTGAGCGGAAGGATTGACGGATCATTAATCCTCCCGGTCCCGGAACTGCTCCTGCAGTCGCTCCAGGCTGCTGATCATCTCATTCAGCCGGCCTTCTTCCTTGCGGATATAGGCTTTCATAATGATGAAATAACAGACCAGGAACCACGCTGCCGTAGCGATCACTCCCAGGATCGTCACCCAAAGGGACGCCAGGAAGAAGATCTCGATGAAAAAGAAGGCCAGGCCGGCGCAGAACAACAGGGTGTACACCCTGTATTTGCGGGTATTCAGATTATACCGGCCCTGCTTATAGGACTTAAGATAGCGGATGTATTCCTCAGGTTTGCCCGTCAGCAGCGTGTCGTCCATCATCCTGCGGTAGTCACGGTACTGGGCGAACATCATATAGCAGCAACAGGCAATAAGGATCAGCAGCGCCATGTGGCTGGTCCACATCTTAAAGTCAATAGCGATCCAGGCATAGGCCAGGACCAGGACGGCTGCGACCATGGCCACGACCTCGAAAAGCAGCCGGTTGGCAAACTGGCCCTTCGAAGTCCGTACCCGTCGGATGATATCTTCCGGACTGAACCTGGTTTGTTCTACCTGGTTACTCCATAGTTCTTTCAGTGCTTCAAAATCTTTCATGTTTATTATAGAGTTCAGTCAATTTCTGTTTGATTCGGTGGATCTTCACCCGCAGGTTTCCTTCTGAGATTCCTGAGATCTCCGCAATTTCGGCATATGGCATCTCATCCAGTACCAGCGTGATGATGATCCGTTCATTTTCTTCCAGTCGTGAAATGCACTTGTAAAGGGCTGCAACCTGCTCGTTTTTCTCAGACAGCTCTTCGGCCTGGGTTTCAATGATGGAGTCGGTAAGTTCGTCTTTGGCCTGGCGTTTTTCGACCCGGAGATAGGACAGGCAGGTGTTTACCGCAATCCGGTAGATCCAGGTGGAGATCATCGCCTGGTTGCGGAACTTTTCCAGGTTCTGCCATACCTTCATGAAGGTCTCCTGCATCAGGTCATTGGCAATGTCATCGTCGCCGGTATAACCGTAACACAGGTGGAAAATCTTTTTGGAGTTCGCCTTGAAGATGTCTTTAAAGAGAGCTTCTTTATTCACTATGGGTGTTTTCAGGGTTTAGAGTAAGATTCGGGCGGCTTGTTACAGGTTCAGTTCACTTTTTCCGAACCACCGGGTAGTCTGCCGGGCTTCCTCCACAAGCTCCCCGACCTCCTGTCTGTAATCGAACTGCAGGTCTTCATGCAGTTTAGGGAGGGCCTTCAGAATCTTCTCGAGCTGTTTGATCAAAAGCATCCGAAGAGGTTTGTGGCTTGTCTTCAGGTCCGCATACTTCAGGAAGTTCCGGCAGTACCAGATCAGCAGTTCTGCTTCCACCTGTTTCGACGCCGTGTATTTGATATGCCGGCTCAGCGTCCTGAGAATCTTCCGGAGCGCCTTGGTGCTGTAGTAATGATGTTTCTGGAACGCCTGGAACTCCGGTTCCAGCTCCGTCTTCAGTGCTTCGGCGTATTGCATAGGGTCTTCTGCGTAATAAAGCAGATAGGAGAGCAGCTCTTTGTTATCTTTTTTATATTTTGCAAGCCGCAGGGTCAGTTCGATGAGTTCCTTTCCGGTTTTGTGGGTTAACTCTTTCTTGATGTCAGTCAGTTTTTCGGCTTTCATTGGGCTGCTTTTGCACCGTAAATCTAATTAATTACTTTTGCGCACCACTAACTGATACTACATGAGATTCCGAAACCTGGCCCTGGTGCCGGTCCTTACCATTTCCCTTGCAGCTATTCTGACCTTTCTTAACCATTACCAGCTAGTCCAGGTTCCGGACGTTGCCCTGTTATTCGCACGCTGGCTGGCAATTGCCGGTCTGTTCGTATACGGGGTGAAGAAAAGGTCCCTGACCTCCTGGATCCTGATCTCGATGGTGGTGGGAGCTGAGATCGGCCATGACTTTCCGGAGATCGGAATGAAGCTCCAGGTGCTGAGCAAGGTGTTCCTTAAAATGATCAAGACCATTGTGGCGCCGCTGTTGTTCGCTACACTTGTCTATGGTATTGCCGGGCACTCAGACCTCAAACAGGTGGGCCGGATGGGCTGGAAATCGATCGTGTATTTTGAAGCGGTAACAACCGTAGCCCTGTTCATTGGTCTGGCGGCCATCAATATCTCCCGCGCCGGAGTCGGCATCAAACTTCCGCCCGGGGCTCATGAGGAACTTCCCGAAGTGGCTCCGCAGACCCTCAATGATATTATTCTGCATATTTTCCCGGAGAATATAGCCAAGTCGATCGCTGAAGGCCAGGTCCTGCAGATCGTGGTGTTCAGTATCATCTTCGGTATCGCCCTGGCCATGGTCCGTGAGGACAAACGGATGCCGATGCTGAAAGCCACCGAAAGCCTTTCTGAGGTCATGTTCAAGTTCACCAACATCGTCATGTACTTCGCGCCGATCGGGGTGGGTGCTGCCATTGCCTACACCGTAGGCCATATGGGTCTCGGAATCCTCGTAAACCTGTTCCAGCTGCTCATTACGCTGTATGTCGCCCTGCTGTTCTTTTTGTTCGGCGTATTGCTTCCGATCGCCTACTTTACCGGCGTGCCGATCAAAAAATTCCTGCAGGCCATTGCCGGACCGGTATCCATTGCGTTTGCTACCACGAGTTCGGAGGCGGCCCTGCCGCGTGCTATGGAGAATATGGAAAAGCTTGGCGTGCCGCGTAAGATCGTCGCCTTCGTCATGCCGACCGGTTATAGTTTTAACCTGGACGGAACGACCCTGTACCTGTCGCTAGCGGCGATCTTTGTCGCCCAGGCGGCCGGGATCCATTACTCGCTGGGTCAGCAGCTGCTGATCGTGTTCACCCTGATGCTGACCAGTAAGGGCGTTGCGGGTGTGCCGCGGGCATCGCTGGTGATCCTTCTCGGAACGGCTGCGTCCTTCGGACTGCCGGTCTGGCCGATCTTCATCATCCTCGGTATCGACGAGCTGATGGACATGGCAAGGACATCGGTGAACGTGATCGGGAACTGTCTGGCGACCGTTGTCATTGCCAAATGGGAAAACGAATTTCATCCTGAAGAGGCGAATCAGGAAATTACACAGTTATAGATATAGTGCACCAGATAGAACAGCGTCTCCGTGGCGCTGACATTTGAATTATGAACAACAGAAATAAGAAAATCTTCCTGGCGGTCAGTATCGCCGTTCCGTTCCTGATATATTGCTTCTATTACTACGGGGTCATGCTCAAGAACGCACCTTACCGGTTCGCCGATTTTGAGTCCATCACGCTGAAATACGGCATGGGAACCAATCTGGTGAACCAGTATGATTCCAGGACGGGTGACTTCCAGTACGAGGACAGCCGTGACTCCCTGGTGAAGACGAATGTGAAACTGAGCAAGGATGCTCTCCTGTACCTGCACCGCAAAGCGGCCGAGCTTGGTCTTTGGAACATGCCCGATGTGATCGAAAGCGGGGATACCACCCGGCCGACCCCGCACTTCTTTGTCGAATTCCGGTACAAGGAAAAGTCCAAGAAGATGCTGCTGGACCTGAACTACGAAGAAAAGCCGAAACTGCGTGCCGCCGCGAAATCGGTTGTGGACGAAGTCCGGGACAAGGTGATCGAGGCCGAGGCAAACGCCCGGAAGTTTAAGGAAAAAGAATGATGGCGGAGTATTTCTTCTTCCGATTATTTTGATAGAAGAATTAATTGCCTATATTTGCACCTCACAAAAAATAACTAACAATGTACGCAATAGTAAATATAGCAGGACAGCAATTCAAAGTTGCAAAAGACCAGCATCTTTTTGTACACCGTTTACAGGGAGATGAAGGCGCTAGTATTGAATTTGACAATGTATTGTTAGCTGCTAACGGAAGTAAAATTACTGTAGGTGCTGAGGCACTGAAAGGCGCTAAAGTTTCGGCTACCATCGTGTCTCATTTAAAAGGTGATAAAGTGATCGTTTTCAAAAAGAAACGCAGAAAAGGTTACAAGAAAAGAAACGGACACCGTCAGCAGTTCACCAAGATTCAGATCACTGATATCGCATTATAATTAAGTTTAAACTTCAGAATTGATTTTCAATTCCTAAAAGATAACATACAATGGCACATAAAAAAGGAGCCGGTAGTTCCAAGAACGGTAGAGAGTCGCACAGTAAGCGCTTAGGTATCAAAATTTTTGGTGGTCAGTCTGCAATAGCAGGAAATATCATCGTTCGTCAGCGTGGTACCAAACACCATCCTGATAAAAACGTCGGAATTGGTAAAGACCACACTTTATTTGCGCTGGTTGACGGTAAAGTAGTTTTCAAGAAAAAAGGCGACGATAAGTCGTATGTTTCTGTGATCCCTGCTGAGACTGCAACTGCATAAGTTTTAAGTAAAGATCCTGTCTGCATGACCTGCGGATACAAAAGAAGCCTTCAAACAGAAGGCTTCTTTTGTTTTTTGCGGGATTCTTTGCTAAAGAGACCGCTTCATATTCTTCACACCGGCTGAAAAGCTTTCGCCTACCGGGATCTCGACGCCCGACTCCAGCATCAACTTCCGGTTCGATAATTCCCTGACCTGGTTAACCGCCACGATATAGCTCTTGTGTACCCGCATAAACCGGCCTTCGGGAAGCTTCTCCAGCACTTTCTTCAGCGGCATCAGGGTCAGGACCGGCTTTCCGCTCCTGAAATGAAATCGGATATAATCATTCAGGCTTTGGATGTACAGGATTTCCCCGGTATCGATTTTTACCAGGCGATATTCGGAATAGACGTAGAAGGAGCCGTCCAGGGCAGATCGTCTTAAAGTGTCCGACTGGACGGCTTTTCGGACCGCCTTCTGAAACCGTTCAAAGGCGACCGGCTTGAGGATATAGTCGAGCGCTTCCAGTTCATAGCCCTCGAACGCAAAGTGTCTGAAGGCCGTGGTAAATACGACCATGGGACGTCGTTTCAGGGAGCGCACGACATCGATCCCGCTGATGTCCGGCATGGAGATATCAATGAACAGGAGATCCACCGGGTGGGTTTGCAGGTATTCCAGGCCGGACACGGCATCTTCAAATGTGGCCAGCAGGTGGAGCTCCTGGATGGAGTTGCAGTGATTCCGGATCAGGTCCAGCGCGATCGGTTCGTCGTCAATGGCGACGCAGGTAAGCCGTTTCATGTCCGTATTCATCAGGTTCGGAGATCCAGTGTCAGGGTAACCGTGTACCGCCCGGTCCTGCGGATATCGAGATGGTGCCGGCCAGGATAGAGGGCTTCCAGTCTCCGCATCGTATTATGGATGCCTATACCGGTGCCCCGATCGACGCTTTTTATATCGTGAACGTTGTTTTCGCACCGGAAGATCAGTTTTTCCCCGTCGGTTTCGATATGAACCAGGAGGGGCGACCAGGAATGCTTGCTCACACCGTATTTGAACATGTTCTCGATGAACGGGATCAGGATCAGGGGCGCTATTTGTTTCTGATCTGCGCTTCCGAGTACGTGATAGTCCAGTTCGGACGCCGCGCCGAGCTTGAGGCGCTGAAGTGCCATATAATCTTCGGTGAATTTAATCTCCTGCCAAAGCGGGACGAACTGCCGGGAGGCATCCTCGGTAATATAGCGCATAATATGGGACAGCTTCAGGATGCTGTCTGCCGCCCCGTGGTGTCCCGTCAGGATCAGGGTATAGATGTTGTTCAGCGTATTGAACAGAAAGTGTGGATGGATCTGGGCCTTCAGCAGCGACAGTTCCGCGCTCACCTTGTCCGCCTCGGCCATCAGGGCCCGCCGTACCGAAGATCTCCATTCCGTGGCGATCCGTACGGCCATGCTCAATGCCAGCACGAAGAAGAACAGGTAAACGCTTACCAGATCGAAAGCCGGGGCGCCCGGCGGCGGGGTCTCATGCCCCGACGGAACGGAGCGGCTCAGGGTGACTGCGGATTCCGGCGGCAGGGTCAGGCGCCGGCTGGTCCGGATGAGCCGGTCGAACGGCTTTAGAATATAGAATAGCCCCAACAGGAACAGAATGGCAAGAAAAAAGGCTGTCTGCTTTTTCCGGAGGTAAAGCCCCGGGATCAGCAGATGCAGGAACAGATAGAATAAACCGATAAACGAGGAGCAGTAGAGCAGGTAAGCCGGTGATGTGATCAGAGGGCTGAGGCTATGATGCCTCTCGAGCAAAAAAATCAAAGGAAGACTGATAAAGAAGAGCCAGCCCAGGAAATGACTGATCAATGGAAACGCGTTGATTCTGGTGGTCATATACTGTTAGGGTATGTCGTCCTTCCGCTCCGCCGATATCTGTATTCTTCCGTTAAAATAGTAATTATCCCGGCTTACCGCACATGACTTCAGCGGGGACTTACCTTAATTTCGCAATTTCCTGCGGCAGCGGACATACCGTCTGCCGAAGAATCGATAATCCTGTGGAATGAATCGATGAACCGGTCAACTATCAGTTTGTAAATCCGGTTTAGTCAGGGTGGGTTATGGACATCTGTTCACATTGAATCTCAAATGAAGGTTAAGGTACAACCAATAAGCGAGTCGGATCTCGCGTTGAGGACCCGCTGGCTGAACGACGACCGGGTAAATACCTTCCAGTTCCTGGCCGGGCCAGTGACGCTGGAGTCTACTACCAGCTGGTACCACCGTGTTAAGAATAATAAGGTTCGGTGCGACTTTGCCTTCCGGGATCCGTTTGGAAGGTGCCTGGGGATGGCCGGGCTCACCTCGATCAATCCTGCGAACGCCAATGCGGAATTCTACATCTTTATCAATCCTGATTTCCATAGCCGGGGTTTCGGAAAGGCGGTTACCGAGTGGATGCTGTTTTACGCCTTCAGGGTCAGGAAACTCCTGAAGGTCTACCTGTATGTGGATCCCCGGAATATCAGGGCGGTCAGGCTATACGAGAACCTGCATTTTTCCAGGGAGGGAACGCTAAGGAAGCACCGGTCCAAGGCGGGGGTTTTCTTTGATATGCATGTGTACGGAATCCTGAAGGAGGAGTGGGCGGCACGCCGTAAATCCCAGCAGGTGCCTGATACCTTCAATCCTTATGACTATGTGGCGACAACTGGATCTTTGCAAACCTGAAGTTGAGACAATCAGGTATGCGCTCACGCTGCACCGGAACCTCCTGAGCGGGGAGGCGGCCGATCGGTGGCGATCCGACCGTTGCACGCTTCACCGCCTGCTGGAGGAAACATTCAGTGATGCTGCCGGCGGCACCTATACGTTTGACCTGCCAGAGGTCGAACTGATCAACCGTGCCCTAAGGCACCATACCCGCCAGCTTTACCTCGACCTCCACCAGGCCTTTGAATCAGGCGCGGCCGAGGCGTTGGTGTACAACCTGTATGACAGCCAGCAGGATGCATTCAATCTTCTGAGCCGGTTCTCATACTATACAGCAGAAAGCTGAACGGGGCGGCTGCCCGGCCCGTCCCGTTATCCGATAAGCGGCATCGGGGCGAACTTCCAAACTGGAAAAGGCGGCATCATTTCCTTGTATGACGATCCCTTCCCTTATTCCGTGAAGACCCGGGCCGGCATTCCTGCTTCGGAAAATGTATATTTACTGCTAGGAGGCCCCGCTGTCGCGGTAACTTGAGTTCCGGGCGGCTGAGCGCAAGTAAGGATATGCAGCGGTATCGGCTGCATCTTTTCAGATTTTTAGTATTTTTTGACGATACCAGAAGTGCGGGATATGTTTTCGATTTTTCATGCGATGCCGATGCCGGCGGTGGTGCTGCGGACCGATGCGGATTTTACCATTGCGGAGGTCAACGACTTATTTCTTGAGAATGCCCGCCGATCCCGGGAAGAGTTGCTGGGAAAGGGCCTATTCGATATATTTCACGGAGAGGACGCTTCGGCGATGGCTGAATCTTTTATCCGCGTGGCAAAAAGCGGAGAAGCGGAGCGTTTACCCTATTACCGGTTTGATATTCCGGGGCCGGAAGGCCAGGGTTTTGTCAAACGCTACTGGTCGCCCAACAATATTCCTGTTCCGGATCATACCGGCCAGATTCGTTTTATCCTGCACGCGGTCTCCGATATCACGGCAGAGATCGAGCTTCGGGAGGTTCACCGGAAAAATAAGCAGGAGTTTCAGTCCCTTTTTGAGCAGCATCCGGATGTCGTATTCTCGCTGGATCTGAACGGATATTTCACCCGGGTCAACCAGGCGGCGGTACAGCTCTCTGAGCGGACCGAAGCCGAGCTGTTGTCGATGCACTTTTCCGAGCTCAGCCTGGTCAGCGAAAGCTCGCGCCTGGAGGGTTATTTCCGGGAGTGTTGTGCCGGGGCTTCGTTCAGTGTCGAGGTTCCCGCCATCAGCAAGAGCGGGAAACGGCATGAACTGAATATTTCGGTCATGCCGCTGCTGATCGACGGTGAGGTCAGGGGCGTTTACGGGATTGCAAAGGATGAAACTGAACGCTACCGGTTTCAGCAGGAGCGGCAGCTGATTTCCCAGGTCAGCCAGCTTTTCAACCAGTCGGACGATCTTTCAGACTGCCTTTCGGCGGTACTTAAAGAGCTATGCGGTTTGACCGGAACCGTGGTAGCAGAAGCCTGGACCGGCAGCGTTGGCCATACGGAGGTCGTCCGCCTCGCCAGCGTGCATCTGGCCCGTAAGTTCCGGCCGGACGGAAAGGGCATGTTTGAACAGCCGGACGGGCTGATCGGGCTTGCCTGGGATAGCCGGGAGATTGTCCAAATGACGGATCTTCCCAATAATCCGGTATTCAGGCGCACAGCCTTCGCAGCCGATAACGGCCTCTTGTCCGGAATTGCCATGCCCATACTTTCCAACGGGCAGGTCGTGGCGGTCTTCAGCTTTTATTCGGATCTGTCGCTCCCGATCCCTGCCGAGTGGATGAGCGATGGCCTGATGAGTCACCTGGCCGGTGAAATTCAGCGGAAGAAGGCTGAGCAGGAGCTGAACCAGTTCTTCAACCTTTCACCGGATATGCTTGCTATCGTGGGCTTTGATGGCTATTTCAAGAAGATCAACGCCATGTTCACACGGCTGCTCGGCTACTCGGAAGAGGAGCTGACCTCAAGGCCGTTTTTTGATTTCATTCATCCGGATGACCGCGCCGCAAGCGAGGCTGCATTAAGGCATCTGAAATCGAATCTGCTGACCCAGTCATTTGAAAACCGGTATATCACCAAAGCCGGGGAGAGGAAATGGATCTCCTGGGCGGCCAATATTTCAAAGGACGATCGCCTGCTTTATGCGGTTGCCCGGGACGTCACCGAGAAGAAGGAACTGGAAAAGACCGTTCAGCAGGAGCAGCTTCGGTTCTCCAGGATGTTTAATGAAGCGCCTGTCAGCATGTGCATTCTAAAAGGCAGGGATCATGTTTATACGCATGTCAACGCCGCGTTCTACGCCTTTACCGGCAAGTCAGGCATTGAAGGAAAATCTGTATTGGAAGCCTTCCCGGAAGTGGAGAACCAGGGTATTCCGGAATGGATGAACCATGTGTATGAGACCGGCGAAACGTTCACCTCGGCGGACACCCCGCTGGAACTGGTGCGGGACGGGAAGCTGGAGCCCTGTTACCTGACTTTCATGTATCAGCCGTACAAGAATAATGAAGGCGCGGTAGAAGGGATTTTTTATTTCGGGATCGACGTGACCGAACAGGTGCTGGCCCGCAAGCGCCTGGAGGATAGTGAGCGCCGGTACGTCGATCTGATCGAGAACCTTCCCGTCGCGGTATATACGACCGATGCGAAAGGTAACATGCTGCTCTATAACAGGGCGGCCGTTGAACTCTGGGGCACCCGCCCGGAGCTCGGCAGGGAGTATCAGCATGAATCCATCCAGATCTTCACCCCGGAGGGGCGGCCGCTGCCGCATGATCGCAGGCCGCTTGCCTCGGCGCTGATCAATGGGAAGCCTGCCTGGAACGCTGAGGTTGTTCTGAAACGTCCCGACGGGGAACTGCGGAACGTGCTTGCATGTCCTTCTCCTGTCTATGATGCAGACGGAGCGTTGTACGGTGGTATTAATGTGTTGATCGATATTACCGAACGCAAACAGGCTGAAGAAGAAATTCAGCGGCTTTCGCTGATTGCCCGGGATACCGATAATGCGGTGATCATTACGGACCTGGATGGTCGGATCGAATGGGTGAACGACGCCTTCAGCAAAATGACTGAATACTCATTCAGAGAAGCCGCCGGGCGGTCTGAGGCCGCTTTCCTGCATGGCGAGCATACCGACCCCTCGGTGGTCGCACAGATGGAGGACATGAACAGCAAAGGGCAGGTGTTCCAGTGTGAGGTTCTGAACTACACCAAATCCGGCCGGCCGTTCTGGCGCGAAGTGATGCGTCAGCCGCTTTTTAACCGGAACGGAAATGTGACGAACTACATGTCCATCAGCCGGGATGTGACGGAGCGGAAGGAAGCCTATCAGAAACTCGTGCAGTCCCGCAAAGAGATCCAGAGCTTTGCACGCCAGCTGAATGATGTCCTGGAAGACGAACGTGCCCACATCGCCCGCGAGATACACGACGAGTTCGGCCAGCAGCTGGCCGGCCTGAAGATGTACCTGAACTCACTCCGGGGGTACCTGGCAGAAGGGGGAGAAGCCGTCCTGGACTCGACGATGGCGGCTGCTGACGTCACCATCCAGTCATTAAGAAAGTTTGCAACTGAACTACGGCCGGGTATCCTGGATACGCTCGGCCTGATTCCGTCCTTGGAATGGCTTATTGAGGACTTTAAGGCGAAGTTGGGTGTCAGCTGCCGGATCAGGCTAAAGGGCGAAAAACGCAGGAATATTGAAAAGAACATCTCCATCTGCTGTTTTCGCATCTGCCAGGAGGCGCTTACTAACATCATTAAACACGCGGATGCCTCCCGTGTAACCGCCGAACTGGAAATCACCCCGGACCGCTTATTTATGCGCATAGCCGATAACGGGCGCGGGATGCTGCCGGACAGTATTCAAAACCCCTTCTCCATGGGGTTGCTGGGTATGCGGGAGCGTGCCGCCCTGGTGGGAGGCAACCTGCTGATCAAGAGCAGGCCGGGAAAGGGGACGACACTGGATCTGGTGATCGGCATGAGGAATGACCGGCAGGACCCCTTAACGGAGTAATCGTCCGCATCGGCGTGCGGCAGAGGGAGCTGAAAAAACATGGGTTTTACACCATAACCATAAATTATGCATAAAAGGATACTAATCGCGGACGATCATTTTGCGATCCGGAGCGGATTAAAGCATATGCTGCACACCCGGTTTCCGGGTTTTGAATTCGGGGAGTCGGTCACGGCGGCTGAAACGCTTCGCAAGATCCGGGAAGTCAAGTGGGACCTGCTCATCCTGGATGTTGAAATTCCGGGAAAGAACGGCCTTGAGCTGCTGAGGGAACTCCAGGCCGAGCGCAACCGCGCGCCTGTCCTGATCTTCAGTTTTCATAATGAACAGCAGGTGGCTGTCCGGGCATTCAGGGCCGGAGCGGCTGGATATCTGGCCAAAGACTCGGCCGGGGAGCAGATCTTTGTTGCCATTGAACAGATCCTGGCCGGGAAAAAATACATCACTCCGGCTGTAGCCCAGCAACTTGCGAACCATGTAGGTGCGCCGCTGGACAAGGAACCGCATGAACTGCTCTCAGACCGGGAGTACCAGATCCTGCTCCTCATTGGTAGCGGCAAGACCGTTTCACAGATTTCAGAGCAGTTATGTCTCAGTTCCTCGACCATCAGTACGTTCCGGGCGCGGATCCTGCAAAAAATGGAGCTGAAGACGAACGCGGAACTGACCAGTTACGTGGTCCGCCGGAGACTGGTCCGGGGCATCTAGCACCGGCGGGGGATTTCGGGCTCGCGGAAAACAAAGAGGCCCTTTTTGCTGTCCTGTTTTTTTCAGCTATTTTGGAGTATGGGAATTGACGCAGCAGCACGGGAGGACGTGCCTTCCAGAAAAAAGTTATTTTATCCCATCGGTGAGCCGCTTCGAAGTTACCTCAGCCAATGGGACCGTGAGATCCGGCTCCCGCTGAACTATGCGGACCTGCTTCATTTCAACTTCTCCGTCCCGCTTCTGGACAAGCATAACCGGGATACCCTGTGGCAGACGGTGCAGTATGAACAGAACGAGCTGGATGAGATCTACCCGGCGCTGAAATACATCTATGCGCTGCTGCATGCGGACGGCCGGATGGAAGTGATGGAGCACCTTTCCGTGGCCCGTATCGACTATTGCACCTTCGGTAATTCAAAGCCTTTCCGGATCCGGATCATCAACCGGCTGAATGACAACTATGATCATTTCTATATTAAGTATGCGGATGCGTCCCGGGTCTTCGGGCTGGAACTCGAGCATATCCTGTCGCCCAACCGGATCAATTATGTTACTGACCGGGAAACGCTCATCGAAGAGCATATCCCGGGATTACCGGGGGACGTATTCATTGACCAGTACATGAATGGCTCCAAGTTTGATGAGACCCGGATCTCCAAGGAATTCGTAAAGTTTAACGAGCGGTGCTTTGTCAGGCTCCTCGGCGATATGCGCTCCTACAATTTCGTGGTGGATATCACCCCGGATATTGAAGGGAACCAGTACCGGATCCGGTCCATTGATTTCGACCAGCAGTCCTACGAGGGGAGGAAGAGCCTGTACCTGCCCCAGTTCTTCCGCGAAAACCGGAACCTGGTATTCCTGTGCAAGCAGCATTTGAATGAAAAGACGATATCGCAATACCAGCAGGAGGAGCGAAGCCTGATCGCCCACCGTGTCAAGCTGGGGACCTACCGGCTGGATGCATTGTTTGATGCGATGAAGGATGCCGATATCGCCCCCTCAGAAAAGATACGGCTACTGGGAGCCCAGCTTGCGGCGCACCATGAGGATGACGAATTCCGGACACTGGACACCATGCCCAGGATCGTTCAGAAACACCTTTATGCCTGCCTGAAGCGGCTGGTCTGAAACCGGGGAATGATCTAGCTTTCGCGGACCAGGATCTGACTGGCGAACTGCTGAAGCCGTTCTTTCCGGTCCCCGGGAACCGTCAGCTGGTCGAGGCAGTCAAAGGCTTTCCGCGCAAAGGTATCCATCTGAGCTTCGGCGAGTTCCCTGACGCCGAACCGGTCAAACAGCGCTGTGACCGCCGGAACCTTGCCGGCAACGTCCTCGGAGGTGAGCCATTGGTCCAGCGCGATGGCGTCCGGGCCGGCAGCGATTTCCCGTGCCTTGATCAGCAGGAAGGTCTTCTTGTTCGAAATAATGTCCCCGCCGACCTGTTTCCCGAACTTTTCCGGATCGCCGTAAACGTCCAGGATATCATCCTGGAGCTGGAAAGCCAGCCCCATGCTGACGCCGAATTCATACAGGAGCACGGCTTCTTTTTCATCCGCCCCACCCAGCAGCGCCCCGATCTTCAGAGCTGCCCCCAGGAGTACCGATGTCTTCAGCCGGATCATCTCCAGGTACTGATCAATCGTCACCAGTTGCTGCTTTTCGAAATTCATATCGATCTGCTGTCCTTCACACACCTCGACGGCCGTTTGGTTGAAGATGGAGAGTACCCGGGGAAGCAATGCGGGTTCGACGCCCATCATCAGCTTGTAGGCCTCGACCAGCATGACATCGCCGGAAAGTATCGCCACGCTTGTGTTCCATTTCTCATGGACCGTCTGCTGTCCGCGGCGAAGCGGCGCCAGGTCCATGATATCGTCGTGGAGCAACGTAAAGTTGTGGAATACTTCTATAGCGAGCGCCGGCCGGATAGCCTGTTCGATCCGGTCGGAATACAGGTTGCATCCCATCAGCAGCAGCGCAGGCCGTAACCGTTTTCCGCCGAGCTCCAGCATGTAGCTGATGGGTTCATAAAGTTCCCGGGGGCTGGCGGGGTATTCCTTACCCCGTAGCTCCCGGGAAATAATTTCTTGAAGTTCGCTGATCGTGTACATGCGGCGGCAAAATTAGCAATTAGCAGGCAGTATCCGGCACAACGTTCATATCCTGCCGCCTGCAGACCTATTTTCGTTTCCCGGATTTCTTTTCCGCGGATTTCTGACCGCCTTTGCCCTTCGGCGATCGGCTCTGCCGCGGCTTACCCGAAGACTGCCTGGGGGCTCTTTCCCGTATGCTTTCACCTTCCAGCTGCACCGCCTGGCCGTCACCGATCAGCGTGAAGTCGATCTGGCGCTTGGCCAGGTCAACTTTCTTGACACGGATCCGTACCTCATCACCCAGCTGGTACACTTTTTTCTTGCGCTGGCCGATGATACAGTAATTCTTCTCATCCAGCACGTAGAAGTCGTCGGAGATGTCCCGAAGTCGGACCATGCCCTCGCATTTATTCTCGATGATCTCCACATACATACCCCATTCGGTAACCCCGGAAATGATCCCGTTGTATTCGGTCCCCACGTTATCCTCCAGGTACTCGGCCTGCTTGTATTTGACGGAGGCCCGCTCAGCGTCAGCGGCCTTTTTTTCCATCTGCGACGCATGCAGGGACATTTTCTCATAGGCTTCCTCATTGGCTGAAGGACCGCCCAGCAGGTAGTGCTCCAGGAGACGGTGTGCCAGGACATCCGGGTAACGCCGGATAGGAGAGGTGAAGTGCGTATAGAAGTCAAAGCCCAGGCCATAGTGACTGGTCTTCTTTGTCGTGTAAATAGCTTTGGCCATCGACCGGATCGCCAGGGAGGTCAGAACGTTCTGCTCTTTTTTGCCTTCGACATCGTCCATCAGCCGGCTCAGTGACCGGGCGATCTCGCGATCCGAGTTCATGTTGATCTGGTAGCCGAACTTGGCGGCAAACTGCGCGAAGGTCTGCAGGGACTGCTCATTGGGAGCATCGTGTACCCGGTATACATAGGTCAGCTTCTTTTTACCCTTGCCTTTTTTGGCGATGAATTCGGCCACTTTGCGGTTGGCCAGGAGCATAAAGTCTTCGATGAGCTTGTGGGCATCCTTGCGTTCCTTGATATATACGCCGATCGGTTTGCCGGCCTCATCCAGCCGGAACTTCACTTCGGTCGTCTCAAAGCTGATGGCTCCCTCTTTGAACTTGCGTTCGCGGAGTTTGTAGGCCAGTTCATTGAGCAGGTTGATTTCGACGCTGTATTCTCCCGTCTTGTTCTCGATCAGCTCCTGCGCTTCCTCATAGCTGAAGCGCCGGTCTGAGAAGATGACGGTCTTGCCGAACCACTGATTGACGATATTGGCATGGGTGTCCAGTTCAAAGACCGCCGAGAAGCACAGTTTCTCTTCGCGGGGACGCAGGGAACAGACCCCGTTGGAGAGCCGTTCCGGCAGCATCGGGATTACCCGGTCGACCAGGTATACCGAAGTACCCCGTTCAAAGGCTTCCTTATCCAGAAGCGTGTCCGGACGTACATAGTGCGACACGTCGGCGATATGGACGCCGACTTCGTAGTGGCCGTTGTCCAGGTGCCGGAAGGAGATGGCGTCATCGAAGTCCTTGGCATCGAACGGGTCGATGGTGAAGGTCAGTACATCCCGGAAATCGCGTCTGCGGGCAATTTCTGCAGCCGGTATCGCCTCAGGAATGGCATTCGCCTCCGCCTCGACATCCGCAGGGAATTCGAGCGGGAAACCGTAGTCCGCCAGGATGGCGTTCATCTCGGTATTGTTCTCGCCCTGTTTCCCGAGCACGTGCTTGATCCTCCCGATCGGGTTCTTGGCATCCTGCGGCCAGTCAACGATCTGAGCGATCGCCTTGTCTCCGTTCTGTCCGCCATTCAGGTCCGAAAGCGGGATGAAGATGTCGTGGAGCATCTTGCGGTCATCGGGAACAAAGAACGCGAACCGGTCGGATAGTTTCAGAATTCCGGTAAACTCCATCTTCGCCCTTTCGATGATCTCAATGACTTCCCCGTCTTTCTTACGGCCGCGGCTCTTGGCGTAAACATATACCTTAACGGTATCACCATGCAGGGCTGTCCGGAGTTTTCGCGGTGCAACATAGATGTCATCTTCCAGCTCATCGTCGGTTACAATGTATGCGGATCCGTCCGCTGTCATATCGACGCGTCCGGTGACAAAGGTCTTTAACTCCTTCAGGGTATATTTTCCCCTTTCCGGTTCCATCAATACGCCGGACAGGGCCTCGTCTTCCAGCACTTCGCGGATCAGCTCCCGGGATTCCGGGTCGTCCAGGTTCAGGCTTGCTGCTACCTGTTTATAATTCAGGGGCTTATTCCCGGACTTTTCAAAAACGTCCGTGATCAGCTTGGTGATGATCGTCTTAAATTGCTTTGATTTGTTTTTTGCCATGCAAAATGTTTTTTGCCAATATACCACTATAACATCAACTAAGGGTTAATGTTCCCCGGGAATCGGAAGGAGAGGAGGTAGATTCTGGCTTTAGGATGCTTAATTTACCCTGTCGGCTGTTTTGCCGGCTGTAGGCTGGCAGCCGGACCTGGTCAGGTTTGGTTTTCCCCGGCCAGGTTGCTTCTGCCGCAGGATGTTCCCGAACCTGCCCATCGGATGCCGTAAATTTGCCCGTTGGTATAGGTATGGGCGGTTTTTCGTTATTCCCATTTTCGGGGATGCCTCTACTCCCTCCGGGGGATTACAGAACCGACCAGATTTGCCGGACTTTGAGATGTTGAGCAGCCGTCATCCGATCATGACACCCGGTTTGTTGACAACGGGTATGCGGATCAGATTGGACTCAACAATACTTTCAGGCAGGAATATAAATTTCTTGTCGAAAATGGTCCCGTTGATGTAAAAGCTGAGCCAGTATTCATTCGTCAGTCCGAAGACCTGCTCATCGATTGCCTCGATGAGCGCGAAGTCTTTGCCGCCGACATCGCCGATGGAGTGCCGCAGGACAGAGGTCTTCACTTCCCGGCCGTCTTTCTGGCCATACCCCTTTGAGCTGACCAGCACCGTCCGGATAGGCTGTTCCTTCAGGTTGACCAGGTAGACATTCCAGACTTTGGATTCCGGGGATTCTTCCTCCAGGACGACCGCGATCGAAATGTCCTCTACGATATTTTCGGGAAGGTCCTTTTTCATTGCTTCGCTTGCTATGATTCCGTCTTTAGTTATTTGGGCTCGTCAGATGCCTATTTCTTTTTAACCACCTTTTTTGTTGCGGTTGCCCTTTTTACCGTAGCCGTAGTTTTTTTTGCCGCCGCTTTCTTTCCTTTCGGTTCAAAAGCGTCCGGGACCTGTTCTGTGATGAGGTTCTTCACGTCCTCCAGGGAGAGCGCGGCCAGTTCCTCAGGCGTGAACTTTTCGTTCGTCGCTTTATTGCGCCCCAGCTTAAGCATCTGCTTGCCAAAGCGGATAAACGGTCCCCACCGGCCGTTCTCAATGGCAATCTTTTCCTTTTCCCAGGTCTGAATGTAGCGGTTGTTCTCTTTTTCGATTTTCTTGCTGATCAGCTCGTCGATATCCTTCTGGGACAGGTTATCGAAATTGTAGGCCCGCGGTACGTTGATGAACAGGTCCTTCCATTTGATAAAGGGACCGAACCGGCCTTTTCCCTTGGAAACCGGTTCACCCTGGTAATGGGCGATCGGTGCATCTGCGGACTGCTTCTCCTCAATCAGTGCGATGGCCCGTTCCATATCGATGGTCAGCGGATCTTCGCCCTTGGGCACCGAAATGTAGGCATCGCCCCATTTTACATACGGACCGAACCGGCCTACGCCAACGGACACTTCCTTTCCCTGGTATTCGTCCAGGCTGAACGGAAGCCTGAAGAGCTCCAGTGCCTCCTCCAGGGTGATCGTCTCCACGGACTGGGTACGGAGCAGGCTTGCGTAACGCGGCTTTTCCTCGTCATCGTTCTCGCCGATCTGCACCAGCGGACCGTATTTTCCGACCTTGGTGTAAACTTTCTTGCCTGTAGCCGGGTCAATGCCCAGTTCGCGTTCGCCGCTGGCACGCTCGGCAGTTTGGATGGTGTTCTCTACTTCTTTATGGAACGGGCTGTAAAACCGGTCGATCATGTTCGTCCAGTCCTTTAGTCCCTGGGCAATCTCGTCAAACTCCTTTTCAACGGTCGCCGTGAAATTGAAATCGACGATCCCCTTGAAATGTTCAACCAGGAAATCATTCACTACCGCGCCGATGTCGGTCGGAAACAGCTTTCCCTTTTCAGCGCCGGTGATCTCAGTCCGTTCTTCCGAGGTGATTTTCCCGTCTTTCAGGGTGAGTACCTGGAACTTCCGGGGCTTGCCGTCCCGGTCTTCCTTCACCACGTACCCGCGGTTCTGAATGGTTGAAATGGTCGGGGCATAAGTGGAAGGCCGGCCGATGCCGAGCTCTTCGAGTTTTTTGACCAGGCTGGCCTCCGTATAGCGGGCCGGCGGGCGGCTGTACCTTTCGGTAGCCGAAATCTCGCGTAGTTGCAGCGGCTGGTTCACGGCCAGAGGCGGCAGAATAGTGTTGTCTGCGTTCTCGTCGAGGCTGATTTCGGTCTCCTCGTCAGAAGATTCCATATAGACCTTCAGGAAGCCGTCGAACTTCATGACTTCGCCGTTGGCGACGAATTCTTCCTGCCGGCCGGAGATGCTGATCCGGGCGGTGGTCTTCTCGAACTGCGCTTCCGCCATTTGTGAGGCGATCGCCCTTTTCCAGATCAGTTCGTATAAGCGCTTCTCAGCGGCATCGCCCTGGATGGTATGTTGTTCAAAATAGGTCGGGCGGATCGCTTCGTGCGCTTCCTGTGCGCCGGCCGTCTTGGTTTTGAATTTTCGTTCCTGGTGGTACCGGGCACCATAAGCGGAATGGATCTCCGCGGAAGCCGCCTTCAGGGCGGTATCCGACAGGTTGACCGAGTCGGTACGCATATAGGTGATATTTCCGTGCTCGTACAGCTTCTGCGCGATCGACATGGTCCTGCCCACCGAAAATCCGAGTTTCCGGCTGGCCTCCTGCTGCAGGGTAGAGGTGGTGAACGGCGGCGCGGGATTGCGTTTCGAGGGCCGGGTATCCAGTGCGCGGACCGCGAAGGCGGCTCCGGTACACCCCTGCAGGAAAGACTCTGCTTCCGGCCTGGTCTCATAACGCTGGGGTAATTCAGCCCGGAACAGTTCCCGCTGGTTTCCGGTATGGAATATGGCCACGATCTTGAATGCAGCCGAGGGGGTGAACCGGTTGATCTCGCGTTCCCGGTCCACGATCAGCCGCACAGCAACCGACTGCACCCGGCCCGCGGAGAGCGAAGGTTTTACCTTCTTCCACAGCACCGGCGAGAGTTCGAAACCGACCAGCCGGTCCAGAACCCGGCGTGCCTGCTGGGCATTGACCAGGTTGTAGTCGATGGTACGCGGCGTTTCGATTGCTTTCAGGATGGCCGGTTTGGTGATTTCATGAAAAACGATCCGCCGGGTATTGTCTTCTTTGAGATTCAGGGTCTCAAACAGGTGCCATGAAATGGCCTCTCCCTCGCGGTCCTCATCGGATGCGAGCCAGACGGTCTCGGCTTCCTTAGCCAGTTTCTTAAGTTCATTAACGACCGCCTTCTTATCTGCGGGGACTTCATATTTCTGGGCGAAATTGTTTTTGGTATCGATCGCATCATCGGTTTTGACCAAATCGCGGATATGACCGTAGCTGGATTTCACCAGGAAATCTTTACCCAGATACCCTTCGATCGTTTTGGCCTTCGCCGGAGACTCTACAATAAGCAAGTTTTTCGCCATTCAATATGTCGTTTTGGTGCAAATAAAATGATTAAATTAGGTAAACCCAAATCGGATATGCCTACCTCTGTGTAAGTGTTAAGGGCGGATTTTGTTTTTCTGAAGACGGGATCCCAAATTAACTGCGTTTGATCCATAAGATACACAAATTCCGATACCGGCCAAATATTAGCGGCGCAGTTCCGTCTTATGGCAGATGAACAGCGGTTTAGGAAGAGGGGAATGGCGAAGATCCGGCCGTCCGGCGGACCGCTACATCAGGAATCCGCCGCCCAGCAGGTCGTTTCCTTCATAGAACACGGCCGATTGTCCCGGGGCGATGCCGGTAACTGCATGATGGAAGTCCACAACCATGTTGTCTCCGTCCTGGATGATCGTACTCATCGATCCGGCATCCTTGTAGCGGATCTTGGTAACCGCCTCCAGCGGGGCGTCGATGCGTTCATACTTGATCAGGTTCAGGTTCCGGACCATGGCAGCCGAGCGCTCCAGTTCTTCCTGGGTTCCCAGGACGACCGTATTGGTCTCGGGGATGATCCGGGTGACGAACATGGGCTGGCCCAGGGCAATGCCCAGTCCTTTCCGTTGTCCGATCGTGTAGAAGGGATATCCCTGGTGTTTACCGACTACCGTTCCGTCGGTCAGAACGAAGTTACCGCCGCTCACGCGTTCATCCAGGTCTTCGACCTTATTGCGCAGGAATGCGCGGTAGTCGTTTTCAGGTACGAAGCAGATCTCATAGCTCTCGGATTTGGATGCCAGTTCGAGCTGGCCCATGTCCCGTGCCATCTGGCGAATCTCAGCCTTGGTAAAGCTACCCAGTGGGAATTTGGTACGGGACAGGTTCTCCTGGCTTACGCCCCACAGCACATAGGACTGGTCCTTGTGCTCGTCGCGACCCTTGGATATGACGTACCGGTTATTCTCCTGCAGGCGGATATTGGCGTAATGGCCGGTTGCAATAAATTCGCAGTCCAGTTTGTCGGCCCGTTTCAGCAACGCTTCCCATTTGATATGGGTATTGCAGAGTACGCATGGGTTGGGGGTTCTTCCCGCAAGGTATTCGTCAACGAAGTTATCGATGACAAAGTCACCGAATTCGCTGCGGATATCCAGGATGTAGTGCGGAAATCCATAGGCAACCGCCAGGGCCCGCGCATCGTTGATGCTGTCCAGGCTGCAGCAGCCGGTCTCCTTGGAAGAACTTCCGGAAGACGCATAGTCCCATGTCTTCATGGTGAGCCCGATCACTTCATATCCCTGTTCATGTAACATGACCGAGGCTACCGAACTGTCAACACCACCACTCATGGCTACCAGAATTCTTCCGTGCTTACTCATTTTTCCTAATTAAGTCTGCAAAGATACGGCTTTTCAGTGCTTTCAGTCATGCCTATGGTCAGGAGATGGTCACAACACGGGTTTCCAGGCCCGCCCGGGGGCAGCGTACGTTCCTTTTTGTTGCATTTTTCTGATTGGATTAGGATAATTCCTGCAAAAAACCGCAGTTTCGTAAGACGACACTTAAAATCCATTCCATGAAATTATTTTCCATGCTGATGGCTTTGCTGGCCGGCATCATCCTGAATGCTTCAGCCCAGTCATTTCAATTTGCATTTGTGACCGATACCCATGTCGGTTCCGATACGGGGGAAGAAGATCTCCGCCGTACCATTGATGACATCAACCGGACGCCTGACCTCGACTTCGTTCTGCTTACGGGTGATATTACGGAGATGGGAACCAACGCCGAACTGAAACTGGCCGGCGAGATCATCCGGGGCCTGAAGATCCCTTATTATGTGGTTCCCGGCAATCACGATACCGGGTGGTCCGAATCGGGCGGCGTAAGCTTCATCCGGGAGTTTGGGAATGACAAGTTCCTGTTCGATCATAAAGGATACCGTTTCATCGGCTGTGCGTCCGGGCCTTATGTACGGATGTCCGACGGACATATCCCCCGGGACGCCACCGTTTGGCTGGACTCCGTACTGAATCAGACGTCCAAAGAGCAGCCGGTCGTATTCATTAATCACTATCCGCTGGATCCCGGGCTGGATAACTGGTACGAGGCGACTGACCGGCTGAAAAAATACAATACCCAGCTGGCGCTTTGCGGTCACGGGCATAACAACCGTGCAGTGAAGGCCGAAGGGATCCCTGCCACCATGGGCAGGTCAAACCTGCGGGCCAAAGCGCAGATCGGCGGCTACAATATTGTGACCATGCGCGGAGATTCGGTTTTTTTCGCGGAAAAGACGCCCGGGAAAGAACAAGCCCGCACCTGGCGGAAGCTGCCGCTGCAGCGGCAGGATTACCGGGACGCCGAGGTCTTTCCGCGGCCTCAGTTCACGGTCAACGAGCAGTATCCGGCCGCCAGAGCGGTCTGGAGCTACCATTCCAACGCCAACGTGGTTTCAACGCCCGCCCGGTATAAAGACCTTGTCATCTTCGGAAACAGCGTCGGGGAGGTGGAAGCACTGTCCCTGGGGGAAGGAAAGAAGAAATGGTCCTTCAAGACAGGCGGAGCGATCTATTCTTCGCCGGCCGTCTCTGGCAACCGGGTGATCCTCGGCTCCGGTGACGGGTTTATCTATTGTTTCAGGGGATCCGACGGAAAGCTGCTCTGGAAGACAGAAACCGCGGCTTCCGTGCTGGGAACGCCGGCCATTTCCGGAAAAACCGTCTACATCGGCGGGAGCGACGGGCACTTCCGTGCGCTGGACGTCCGCACCGGGGCGGAGCGCTGGTCCTTTGAAGGGCTGGCCGGACCTGTGGTCTGCAAGCCGACCGTTCACGGCGACCAGGTGATCTTCGGAGCCTGGGACCGGAACCTCTACGCGCTTGACAAGCGGACCGGCGTAAAGCGCTGGTCCTGGAATAACGGCAGCGCCAACCGCATGTTTTCACCCGCCATGGTGAATCCGTTGGTCTATGACGGCGTGGTTTACATAGCCGCTCCCGACCGCTACCTGAGCGCGATCGATTTCCGGACCGGCGAACTGCTGTGGCGGTCAAACGAGGCCACAGTCCGGGAATCCATCGGACTCTCGGCGGACGGAAAGCTGATCTACGGCAAGACCATGCAGGACCAGGTGGTGGCTTTCCCCACCAGGCGGACCAAGCCGGAGATCGCCTGGAAGGTCAACGCCGGTTTCGGGTATGAGCATGTGCCGTCGATGCTGATCGAAAAGAAAGGGATCGTTTACTTTGGAACCAAGAATGGTACGGTCTATGCGCTGGACCCGCAAAGCAGGAAGGTAAGCTGGGCTCATAAGGTGGATAATTCCATGGTGAACACCGTCAACGTCATCCGTCCGGGGGAGGTTCTTTTTGCTACCATGGACGGGGTGATCACGCTGGTAAAGGCAGATTAAGGATATGCAGACATTCGGAGAAAAGGTTCTGGCATTTTATCATTCCATTGAAACGGACTTTCCCCTGCCTGGGGGGGTGGAGGTGCTGAAGCCTTTTTCCCATCCGGCTTCCGCGGCCACCGCGGAGGCCTTTTACCGCCGGTTCTACAACGACACCCTGAAGCGGAACTTTATTGTCGGGATCAATCCCGGACGTTTCGGAGCCGGCGTCACCGGGATCCCGTTCACCGACCCCGTCAAACTGAAGGAGTACTGCGGAATTGATCATGACTTTCCGCCGAAAACCGAACTGTCGGCCGATTTTATCTATGCTGTGATCCGGGCATACGGAGGTGCCGGGGCATTTTACCGGAAATTCTATTTCACTTCCGTCTCACCGCTGGGCTTCACCCGTGACGGCCTGAACCTCAACTACTACGACGACCCGGCGGTCATGGCTTCTATCCGGGATCTGCAGCCCCGATGGATGCGTGAGCAGCTCGGATTCGGGGCCAACCGCGACCGCTGCATCTGCCTGGGCAGCGGTAAGAACCTGAAACAGCTGCAGATCCTGAACAACCGGGAAAAATTCTTTGACCAGATCGTGGTCCTGGACCATCCCAGGTTTATCATGCAGTACAAACGCAGGTTCCTGGGCGACTACGTGTCAAGGTATCTTCAGGTTCTGGACAGCTTCAGCGACTGAAACGATCCGGCGCGGCGGGTGTTCTATAAGTTCCAGCCTTGACAAGGTAACGGCGACCGGCTTTCCGGCCGCCGTTATTTTTACTTTCCGCTTTACTTTCCCCGTTTTGATATTTTCCTTTGATTTGCGGGATGAAACTCACAAGCATAGGTGTCTATTGCGGCGCTAACTTCAACGGGGATCCGGCGCTGGCTGCCGCCGTAGAAGAGCTGGCCCTGATATTTGCCCGGGAACAGATCCGGCTGGTTTACGGCGGCGGGAAGGTCGGGGTCATGGGCCTCATCGCTGACGCTGTTCTGAAGCATGGCGGCCAGGCGACCGGGGTCATACCGGCTTTCCTGATGGACAAGGAGGTCGGTCATAACGGGCTCTCAGAACTGATCATTACTTCCAATATGCATGAGCGGAAGCAGAAAATGGCGGATCTTGCGGACGGATTCCTGATCCTGCCGGGTGGTTTCGGCACGCTCGAAGAGTTTTTCGAAGTACTGACCTGGCTGCAGCTGGGCCTGCACAGCAAGCCCATCGGAGTGCTTAACCTGGATGGATTTTATGATCCCCTGTTTGCTCAGATGGACCTAATGGTTTCCCGGAAATTCCTGAAGCCTGCCAACCGGGACCTGGTGATCAACGAAGCCGATCCGCGTGAACTCATCGCCAGGATGAGCCGGTTCACAGCCCGTCCGGACGAGGTGTGGTTCCAGGACCGGAATCTGACATAAACCGAATATCCATAATACGATGCAATTCAACGGAAACTCCCTTAAAAATCTGATCGTCGTGGGCGATCGCGTGCTGATCAAGCCGCTGAAGCCGGAAGAAAAGACCTCTACCGGTCTGTTCCTGCCACCGGGTGTGGAGGAAAAGGAAAAAGTACGCAAAGGTTATATTATTAAGGCCGGACCCGGGTATCCCGTCCCCGTACCGGCGGATGAAGGCGAGGCGTGGCGCGGGCGTGAGGAGCAGGTCAAATATATACCGCTTCAGGCCCGGGAGGGAGATCTGGCGATCTTCCTGCAGAACGCTTCCACCGAGATCATCTACCAGGGCGAGAAGTACTTCATCGTTCCCCAGGGAGCTATTCTGATGCTCGAACGGGAAGATCTTTAGTTTTCGGGGCAAACAACGAATGGGTTCGCTGGTATATTAGAAATACCTGTGAAAAACCATGCTCCGTACCGTCATATGCTGGGGTGTCGTGGTCCTGTTCGGGCTGGTCAGCTGTAGTGACAGTCTTGAATACAGCCCGAATGTGACCGGTGACCAAAACACCCCCAAAAATCTGAATGTAGTCAACCTGGACCGGCTCCGGCAAAATCCGGGGGACGACACCGTCCGTTTCATCCTGTCCGGCGATACCCAGCGGGGGTATACCGAAGCCCGTGACTTTGTAAAGCTGGCCAACCGGATACCGGGCCTGGATTTCGTCGTGATTGCCGGCGATATCTCAGATTTCGGCCTCGTTCAGGAAATGGAATGGATTACCGGCATCTATTCCGGCCTTAATGTGCCATACGTCGGCGTGATCGGCAACCATGATATGGCTGCCAGGGGGCGGACCGTCTTTCGCCGGATCTTTGGCGATCCTGACTATTCTTTTGTGTACCAGGGGTATAAATTCGTCTGTCTGAATACCAACAGCCGGGAGGTGTTCTTCGACGGAACGATCCCCGATCAGAGGTGGCTGGACCAGCAGATGCGTCCCGAAACCGGTGTGCGTGGATTCCTGGCCATATCTCATGTGGCGCCGTTCTCCGGCGACTTCGACCCGAATATGGAAGCCGGTTATGTAGCCGCCCTGGAGCGCCCGGGAAACTGCCTGGCCTCGCTGCATGCCCATGATCACACAGCCGGCCAGTTCCGGCCATACCCCAACCAGATCCCGTTCATCATAGCCGGGGCCATCCTGAACCGGGAATTCACCCTTATCGAGATCATCAATGGAAGTCTGCACGTGCGGGAAATCGAATTTTAATGGCGTCATCCTGATCTGCCTGCTGTTGCTGGCCGGAAGTGGCTCAGCCCAGTCACGGCATGAGCTGATTCCGGATGCGCTGGTGGTGCAGCATGCCGGCAGTATCGGCTTTTTCAGTTTCGGCGGCAGTTACGACCTCTTCCGGGATCACCAGGGAAACCTCGATCTGCTGTACGGCTTCGTGCCCGAAAGCAAGGGCGGACAGCTGGATATTCTGACCCTGAAGTTCGCTTACCGGCCGCTCGTACTGAAGGTCAGCAACGGCATAACCCTGAAGCCGCTGAATCCGGGCGCCTTTCTTTCTTACACGTTCGATAAGGACCTGACGATCGTATTCGACAGGGAGCAATACGGCAAAGGCTATTACGGATGGTCTGAGGCCCTGCGTCTGCATTTATCCCTGAGCCAGGAAGCGGAGGTGTATTCCCGGCGCCTGATGGGCAGGGGGCCGGTCAGGGGAGTCGTCTTCTATTCCGAACTGAATGCCAGCGACCTTTACCTGGTCAGCTGGGTGCAGAACGCGCGGGGACTGCCCTTTACCGATATCCTGAAACTGGGTCTCGGGATCAAGGTCAGATTCTGAGTGGTCCGGACCCTCCGGCGCCGTCGGTATCCGGCTTGTTTGAGCGGTTAATTTTCCCGGAGTGTGGTGAAGTGCCTGTGAAAAAAGCGCATCGCCGGACCGTTCGTGGAATACGCTGTGCGGAAGACGTGCAGAACTTTTGCAAACAAAAAATAATTCCTAATTTACGGAGTCTTACTTTCCGGGGAGGGGGGCTCAACGGACTGGCTTTCTGGCGGTACGGGATGGCTTTTGCTAAAATTTTTGGAATAATTTTTGTTGTAAATTTTACAATAAGTGTCTGTGAATAAGATGTTAAAATAAACCCAACTTTTTCGTTTTTTTAACGTTAAACAGGAAATATTTATAACTTTGCACGTTTTTTTAGAAAGGGTATTAACACATAAATGAGACAACTCAAAATAACGCAATCGATTACCAACCGTGAGTCACAATCCCTGGATAAGTACTTACACGAGATTGGTAAAGTTGATCTGATAACTGCCGAAGAGGAAGTAATATTAGCACAGAAAATCCGGGAAGGGGATCAGGCTGCTTTAGAACGGCTTACCAAGACCAACCTAAGGTTCGTGGTATCGGTTGCGAAACAATACCAGAACCAGGGTCTTACACTTGGAGACCTCATTAACGAAGGGAACCTGGGACTGATCAAGGCGGCCAAGCGCTTTGACGAGACCAAGGGTTTTAAATTCATATCATACGCCGTTTGGTGGATCCGCCAGTCGATTCTCCAGGCGATTGCTGAACAAAGCCGGATCGTGCGTCTTCCGCTGAACCAGGTGGGCTCCCTGAGCAAGATCAGCAAGGCCTTCTCCAAACTGGAGCAGGAATATGAGCGTGAACCGTCACCGGAGGAACTGGCGGACACGCTGGAGACGACCGTAGACAAGATTTCGGATACGCTCAGTAACTCAGGGCGTCACGTCTCCATGGATGCTCCATTCGTTCAGGGCGAAGAAAATACCCTGCTGGATGTACTCGAGAATAACGATCCGAATACTGACAGTACCCTGATCAACGAATCACTTTCTGAAGAGATCAAGCGTTCCCTGGCCACCCTCACCGAGCGTGAACGGGAGATTATTGTGTTGTTTTTCGGTCTGAGTACCAACCATCCGCTTTCTCTGGAAGAGATCGGGGAGAAGTTCAATCTGACCCGCGAACGTGTTCGCCAGATCAAAGACAAAGCCCTTCAGCGGTTGCGCCATACCTCACGCAGCAAGATCCTGAAATCATATTTGGGATAACCCGGGTTCTGCAAAATATTAGTAAAAAGATTGGGTCACCGCCCAATCTTTTTTATTTTTGCGCCTCCTGAACCAATTATAACATCTTCATGCACAAAAAATATCAAACCGAGTTCAATCAGTGGATTGAAAAGGAAAAGAAAGCGCTTGAGCTGCTCAGTATCGTCGGCCGGCTGCGATTTGACCGGTCTGTCGAACTCGTGCTATTCAGAAAACCGCTGTTTGACGTCAGCAGCAGTGAGGTGCTCGCACACCACCAGTATGCCCGCCAGATCACCGGCAAGGAAATTTCCGTCTACGAGACCCTTGAACTGGCGCAGGCCATGCTCAAATGTAACCTGGCGCCATCGCGTATTGATATCGGCCGCCTGACCGCTGAATGGCTGGATGAACATCAGTTCTCCTCCGCCGAAGATTTTGTCGTGGCGAAACTGGCCGGCCACATGGGAAAAGACAAGATGAAAATGAAGCCGAAGGATGTTATCCTGTTCGGTTTCGGTCGTATCGGCCGAATTGCGGCCCGGGAACTCATCACCCAGGCGGGTAAAGGGGAGCAGCTCCGGCTTCGCGCCATCGTAACCCGGAGTTACAGCCCCGAGGAACTGACCAAAAGGGCGGAGCTGCTGCGCAATGACTCGGTTCACGGCCAGTTTTTCGGGACTATCGCGGAGGATTTTGAAAACCAGGCGCTTTGCATCAACGGCCAGATGATCCGGATGATCGCCGCCAGAAGTCCCGAGGAAGTGGATTATACCAGTTACGGGATAGAGGATGCGCTGCTGATCGATAATACCGGCGTCTTCCGTGACCGTGAGGGCCTATCCAGGCATTTGAGTTCCAAAGGAGTGAGCAAGGTTCTTTTAACGGCTCCGGGCAAGGGAGATATTCCCAATATCGTGTTCGGCATCAATGACAAGGGCCTGACTGCCGAGGAAACGATCTTTTCAGCTGCTTCCTGTACGACCAATGCGATCGTCCCGGTGCTCAGTCTCATCGAGCAGACATTCGGGATCGAGAAGGGGCATATCGAAACGGTGCACTCCTATACCAATGATCAGAATCTGCTTGACAACTATCACAAGAAGTACCGCCGTGGGCGATCCGCTCCCCTCAATATGGTGATCACCGAAACAGGGGCCGATAAAGCGGTCGCCAAAGTTATCCCCCAGCTGGCGGGAAAGCTGACCGGTAATGCGGTCCGGGTGCCCACGCCGAACGTATCGCTGGCCATTCTGAACCTGGAGCTTGGCACTGCGGTCTCCCGGGAAGATCTGGAGCAGGTGCTGAAAGGCGCCTCATTGTTCGGCGACCTCGTTGAGCAGATCGAGTACTCGGTATCCCAGGAGCTTGTTTCGAGCGACGTGATCGGTAATTCCCACGCTTCGGTCATCGACGGCCCCGCCACCATACTATCCCATGATCAGAAATCAGTGATCCTGTACGTTTGGTATGATAACGAATTCGGATATACCCGGCAGGTTGTCCGGCTCGCCAAGGCCCTGGCAGGGGTTATCCGTCTGACCTATTATTAACAGCATGTTTCAACTGGGCTCCGGGGGCACCGATCCCGGGAGCCCATCTGTCTTTCAGCCGGCCCGTCCGGCTGATTTTTTTTCTTTTTTATACGGTGTTTGATTCGGTGTGCCCGCCCGGGTGCACAATATTCTCTCTTTCTTTACAGTACGTCACCCCGGATCCCGCGTCCGTTTTCCCAAACGTGAGCTAATGCCCTGCTGTGCAGGGGACACGGAACCGGGAAGTGCCCGGCGCCGGTGTATTTTTTCTCACTTTCCCGCTTTATTTCTCACTTCCGGGCTGAAAGTTCCCGTTTCAGCCCGGCTTTTTAACGGAACCGTGATGGGGCCGTTGAAAGCCACAATTTTGGTCAAAAAGTGCGTTTTAAGGCCTGCACATGGCGTTTCGCAAATTTCACACTTTGATATACAATGTACCTCCGGGGGGAACTTTTTACCCATTGTCTAGTTAATCAGTTGTCCGCTTCAATAAACAAAGTGTGCCAGTTAACCAGAAATCAAAAAAACCATTGGAGGTAAAAGAAATGAATATTAAACCACACCGAAAAATAGCACTTTATGCCTGCGGGATCATGCTTCTGGCATCGTGTTCGACGCAGAAGGATCTCGTTTATTTCAGTGATCTGGACAACGGTCAGCGGTTCGAGCTGGCGGTCCCGCAGCAGATCGAACCCCAGGTTCAGCCTAATGATATCCTGAGCATCAGCGTCAGCACCCTCAGTCCGGAATCCAATGTCCTGTTCAGCGGTGGTGCCAGTGTCTCACGGGTGAGCAGCGGAACTGCTTATCCGTCCACTGCCGGTTCCACAGCCAGCGGGTATACCGTTGACAAGAACGGTTATATCAATTTCCCGGTCCTCGGACAGGTAAAAGTTGCCGGTCTGACCAAGGAGCAGGTCCGGGATAAACTGGCAACCGAGATCAGCAAGTATGTAAAGTCACCGATTGTAAACGTGGCCTATGAAAATTTCAAGGTAACGGTTATCGGGGAGGTGAGTCGCCCGTCCACCTTCACCGTGAACAACGATCAGATCAACCTTCTGGAGGCGCTTGGTCTGGCAGGGGATATGACCGTTTACGGTAAACGGGACAACGTGCTGATCATCCGCGAACAGAACGGCAAACGGACCATGAACCGCGTGAACCTGAACCGCAAGGATGTTCTCAACTCCCCGTTCTTCTACCTGAAGCAGAATGATATTGTATATGTGGAACCGGACAAAGCCAAGGGGGCCCAGATCTCTGCCGGACGCCAGGTCCTGCCTTATATCGTTTCGGCTGCTTCGATCATCACTATCGTGGTTTCAAGATTAATACCGTAATCAAGAACCTGTTAATCAAAATCTGTTATGTCTGATAAGCAAATCCAACAGCTGGAAGAGACCAATATTAAGAACATATTTCTAAGGTACTTCAGATACTGGTATCTGTTTGCCGGGACGCTGATCCTCTGCCTGACGGCCGCATTTTTTTATCTGCGGTACGCGACGCGGGAATATGAAGTGACCACCACCTTACTGATCAAGGATGACCGGACCAAGAGCGGTCAGCCGATCCAGGAAATGGACTATAATGTGATGGATCTGTTCGTTAAGAAGCAAAACAGCATCGAGAACGAGATGGAGATCCTGAAATCCAGATCCCTCCTTCAAAAGGCGCTCCAGGAACTTAAGCTGGAGGTCACCTACTATACTCAGGGTAAAATGAAGGAAACGGAGATTTACGGGGCTTCTGTTCCTTTGAAAGTGGAGTACCAGCAGATCAGGCCCGAGGCCTACCAGGAGGAGGTCGTGATTCATCCGATCAGCAACAATACCTTTAAGCTGGAGGACGGGTCGTCCCTGACCTATTACCGCTACGGACAGGTGATCAAACGTCCGTACGCGACTTTCGCTGTCAGGAAGACCCCTGCATTCAACCTTCCGCTGAAGCCGGTGCGTATCCAGTTCAATAACCTGGAAAAACTTGCCAGCAGTTACTCTGCGAGCCTCACCGTTGCACCGGCTAATGTGGACGCAAAGGTGTTGACCCTGAGTTATGTCACCGAAGTGCCGCAGAAAGGCATCGATATCCTGAACAAACTGCTCGCGGTTTATAATGAGGAAAATATAGCGGATAAGAATAAGGTGGTCGCCAATACGATTCAGTTCATCAATGACCGCCTGGAAGGGCTGGCTGCCGAACTTGAGGACGTGGAAGGAACGGTCGCCAAGTACAAGCAACAGTCCGGGATCACCGATGTCAACTCCGATGTTCAGATGTACCTGCAGCAGAGCGGTGCCTATAACCAGCAGCTGGCCGACCAGGATATCCAGCTGAGCGTTCTGCAGTCCATTGAAAACTACCTGAGAAAACAGGGATCGGACGGGCTGGTTCCCAGTACGCTGGGCGTCGAGGATGAAGGGCTTCAGAGCATGATCAGCCAGTTCAACAACCTCCAGCTTGAGCGGACCAGAATTCTTCGTACAGCCAACCCGGATAACCCGATCGTCGTTAATATTAATGAACAGCTGAGCGGTCTGCGGTCCAGTATGCTGGAAAATATTCAGAATATGAAGCGTGGGGTTCAGGTGACCCGGAATAACCTCCGTGCGAACTCCGGGATGTACCAGTCCAAGATTCAGTCCGTTCCCGGCGTGGAAAAGGACCTCCTCGAGATCAAGAGACAACAGGGCGTGAAGGAAAACCTGTATCTGTACCTGCTCCAGAAACGCGAGGAATCCACGCTTTCGCTGCAGGCGACCGGCACGAACTCGAAGGTGATCGATCATCCGAAAGCCAGCGGATCCCCGGTTAGTCCCAAAACCCAGCTCGTGTACCTGTGCGCGCTGGTCTTCGGACTCGGACTTCCCTTCTCCGGACTATATCTCCGTGAGATGATGAACGAAAAGATCGAGACCCTGGCCGATGTGGAAAAACTGACCAATGCGCCGGTCCTCGGCGAGATCAGCCACAGCGACAGCAAGGGCAATATCGTGGTACGGAAGAACAGCCGGAATATCATTTCAGAGTTCTACCGCCTGATCCGTACGAACCTGCAGTTTGTCACGCAGGGCCGGGATAACCAGGTGATCCTGGTGACTTCCAGCATGAGCCAGGAAGGTAAGACGTTCTTCTGCATCAACTTCGCATCCAGCCTGGCGCTGACTGAGAAACGGGTGGTTATCCTCGATTTTGACTTGCGCAAACCGAAGCTGCTGGCCGATATGGGCATCAAGAACGACAAGGGGATCAGTAACTACCTGCTCGGCCGGATGACCTCCATCGAGGAGATCATCAAGCCTTCGAATGTGCTGCCCAATCTTTCAGTGATCGGGGCGGGTTCCATCCCGGAAGATCCGGCTGAGCTGATGATGAATCCGCGTACCGAACGCCTGATCGAATACCTTAAGACAAAATACGATTACGTGATCATCGACACCTCACCGGTTGGTCAGGTCGCCGACGCTTTCAATCTGGCGCAGTATGCGGACTGCAGCATCTATATCATGCGGTACAACTATACGCTGACCAGCCAGGTGAAAATTTTCAATGACATCTATGAAAATGAAAAACTGAAGTTTCCTATGGTCGTACTGAACGATGCCAAGAAGGAAAACTTCAGAAAATACGGCTACGGCTACGGATACAGCGCAGGATATGCGATGAATTCCTGACCGACAACATACAATACCTATATAACCGAGGGAAATCCTCACTCATGCACACGATCAGTGATTCCGGCCTTTTACCCGGCCGGGTTCACGAAAAACATCACCGGAGCCGCCCCGGGTTTCAGAACCCGGGGCCGTGCCCCAGCCCCGATACCCCGGTATCGAAACCTAAACTGCCTCAACTGTCCGGAAAAAATGACCATGTAAGTGGATTGGCGAAGCCATATCCGGCGGTTAACTAAAGAAGATCAACAAAAAAACACACACTGTAAGTGGATTGGCGAAGCTGCGCCTGCTCATCACTGCAGTACAATCACGAACGAATGGACCGAGTTTCTGAGATCAAAGCTGCACGAAGCAAACAATGGCGGGTCGTTTACACCCGGCCCCGATGGGAAAAAAAAGTAAACGGACTGCTTGAGCAGAAAGGCATTGAATCTTATTGCCCAGTGATCAAAAGGGAAAGCCAGTGGGCTGACCGCAAGAAGACAGTCGAATGGCCGTTGTTCAGCGCCTACCTGTTTGTCAGGGTCAACGCCCGGGAGGAACTCGCCGTGCGGGAGACCACCGGGGTGATCAACTTCGTGTACCATTGCGGGAAGCCAGCGACCCTCCACGAAAGCGTGATCGAGGATATCCGTTCCTTCCTCTTGACCTACGATGACCTGGAGACGGTCAGAATCCGGGACCTGAAGGTTGGGGATACCGTAAAGATCACAAACGGCGCATTCTGCGATCACACCGGAAAAGTCGTCAGGCTCGAAGGCAAGAAAGTCCTGATGGTGCTGGAGCACCTTGACTGTGCACTCATTACCAGGGTTACCGTCGGAGATGTAGATCTGGTGGAATAATTTTCGTTATGAGAAAAAAATTCCACGATTTGTGAAACAAAATGCGTGATGTTGCGCTTTGTATAGGAAAAAGCGATACCATGAAACCACTGGGACTCTTTATTTCCATGATCCTGGTCATGTTATTCCTGACATCCGGCATGTCGGGAAAAGATGCCGAAGCGCAGCAGGTACGGGTTTTTAAACTTGGTTTTAAGGAAAAACGACAGAAAATATTCAGAATATACAACCCCGGAAACCAGACGGTCCGGATCAACTCGATCACCCCGACAGCAGAATGCAGCTGCTCGGTTCCCATCTGGACAACCGGAAGGATCAAACCGGGTAAGTTCGGCAAAGTGATGGTCGTCTTTGACCCGGGCGTATCCGGATCCGTGGAGATCCCGCTACAGATCTACTTCTATAACAAGGAGGATGTCGTCGATGAAACCCTGACCCAACGGGTTACCCTGATGGTGACCCTTGAAGAACCCCGGCGTTGATTTCCGATCTGATTTCCCTTCACGTCCGATAACCATGGCTTCAGAGCGATGCTCCGAAGCCTTTCTGCATATTCCGTATCCGGTTGCAGCAGGAAACATCCCCGACACTGCGACGTGCCGGGGCGCCGTCGCGTCCTGACCGACAATTATCACCCAACATTAAATAATCATTTTTAAATGGAACAGAGTATAGAAAATCCAAGAATTGCAGTAATCGGCCTCGGATACGTAGGATTACCCCTGGCTGTTGAATTTTCCAAAAAATATAAGGTGATCGGCTTTGATATCCGTGCCTCCCGCGTCGACGAACTGAAAAGGGGGGAGGACCGTACCCTGGAGGTTTCCAAAGAGAACCTTACGGAAGTTCTGACGCCGACCTGCGATACGCCGAAAGGCCTGTATTGTACCAGCGAACTGGATCCGCTGCGGACCTGTACGTACTACATCGTAACGGTTCCGACTCCGGTTGACAAGTTTAACCGCCCGGACCTGACACCGCTCTACAAGGCCAGCGAGACGGTCGGCCGGGTACTCAAGAAAGGGGACGTGGTGATCTACGAATCTACCGTCTACCCTGGCGTTACCGAGGAAGAATGCGTGCCCGTTCTGGAAAAGGTCTCCGGACTGAAATTCAATACGGACTTTTTTGCAGGCTACTCTCCGGAACGGATCAATCCCGGCGATAAGGAGCATACCGTCGCCAAGATCAAGAAGGTAACCTCCGGATCCACACCGGAAGTTGCCGAGCGGGTTGACAGCCTTTACCGGTCGGTTATCACCGCAGGGACCCATAAGGCGACATCGATCCGCGTGGCCGAGGCCGCCAAGGTCATTGAGAATGCCCAGCGCGATATCAATATCGCCTTTGTCAACGAGCTGGCCAAGATCTTTAACCGCCTGGGCATCGATACCCAGGATGTGCTGGACGCGGCTTCCACCAAATGGAACTTTCTGCAGTTCAAACCCGGGCTGGTTGGCGGCCACTGTATCGGAGTGGATCCTTACTACCTGGCGCAGAAAGCGCAGGAAGTCGGGTATCACCCGGAAATCATCCTGGCCGGCCGGCGTCTGAACGACAGCATGGGCAGCTATGTGGCCGATGAAGTGGTCAAACGGATGCTGCATAAAGGCATCCAGGTTGTGGGCAGCGATGTACTCGTTCTCGGGTTCACCTTCAAGGAAAACTGTCCGGACGTGCGCAACACCAAGGTAATCGACATCGTCCGCAGACTGGAAGAGTACAAGATCAACGTATGTATTCATGATCCGTACGCCAGTCCTGAGGAGGTTAAGCACGAGTACGGCGTCATCTGCCAGGACCGGGACTTCAACGACCGGAAATACGATGCGGTCATTCTGGCTGTCGCCCACGAAGCTTTCCGGACCCTGGATATCACGGAGTGCGCCAAAGAGAACGCCGTCGTATACGACATCAAATGTGCGCTGGCTCCTGAAGCCGTAGACGCCCGATTATAGACCTTAACCTGAACACTATGTACAATACGCCTTACCATCATACCGATCTGAGCAGCTATTCATTCTTAGTCACCGGAGGTGCCGGTTTTATCGGCTCGAACCTGGTCGAATACCTGCTGAAATACGGTGCCCGGAAAGTCCGGGTGCTTGATAATCTGGCCACCGGTCACCGCCGGAACCTGGAACCGTTCATGGAGAATCCGGCCTTCGAGTTCATGGAGGGCGACATCCGGTCCCTTCAAACCTGTGAACAGGCCATGGCCGGGATCGATCTGGTTTCCCATCAGGCCGCACTCGGTTCGGTACCGCGCTCCATCCAGGATCCGATCACCAGCAATGAGGTCAATATCAGCGGTTTTCTCAATATCCTGGTTGCCGCCCGCAACTCCGAAGTGAAGCGCGTCGTATATGCCGCCTCATCGTCCACCTACGGCGACAGCACGGAACTTCCCAAGAGGGAGGAAAAAATTGGCAGGCCGCTATCGCCTTATGCCATCACCAAGTATGTCAACGAACTGTATGCCGACGTATTCAGCAAGATCTACGGTCTGCAGCTGATCGGCCTCCGGTATTTCAACGTATTCGGTCAGCGCCAGGACCCCAACGGGGCTTATGCTGCGGTGATCCCGAAGTTCGTGAACCAGCTCATCCGCCATGAAAGCCCGGTGATCAACGGCGACGGAAACTACTCACGGGACTTTACCTATATCGAGAACGTTGTCCAGATGAATCTGAAAGCGCTGTTCACTGAAAACAGTGAAGCCGTGAACCAGGTCTACAACGTCGCCTTCGGCGAGAATACCTCGCTGAATGAACTGGTTGCCTATCTGAAGGAGTTCCTGGCCGCATACGATCCGGCGATCGCATCGGTAGGGGTCGTCCACGGCCCGAATCGGGTAGGCGATATCCCGCATTCGCTGGCTGACATCACGCGGGCACGCACCTTGCTGGATTACAGTCCGTTATTCTCGATCAGGGACGGGCTGAAGGAAACCCTGAAGTGGTATACCCGCGAAAACGCCACTGTATCTGTTTAAGAAGGACCTTTTCTGATTATGAGCTTACAAAAAAAGACCCTGTCCGGCCTGGTGTGGACCTTCGCCCAGCAGTTCAGCGTGCAGATCATCGGGTTTATCGTCTCGGTGATCCTGGCGCGCGTCCTGGATCCGTCCATCTTCGGAATCTTTGCCATGATGTCCATTTTTATGGCCCTGGGCAATTCGCTGATGGACAGCGGGATGACCTCCTCACTGATCCGGACCGCAAACGCCGGGCAGAAGGACTACTCGACGATCTTCTTCATGAACCTGGTATGCAGCGTCGTCTTCTATATCATCATGTTCGCTGCAGCGCCGGCTATCGCGCGATTCTATAATCAGGATATCCTTACCGATGTGCTCCGCGTCTATTCTGTTTCCTTCATCATCAGTGCGTTTGCAGGAGTCCAGCGGACCCGGCTTACCAAGGAGATGGATTTCAAGACCCAGATGACGATCCAGCTACCTTCGCTGGTACTCGGAGCCATAATGGGTATTTCGATGGCCTACCTGGGGTTCGGGATCTGGAGCCTGGTCTGGATGTACCTTTTCCAGTCCCTGGTGTCGACCGTGCAGTACTGGTTCCGGTCAGGCTGGAAACCGGATTTCCTGTTTGACCGCGAAGCGTTCCGGGAGCATTTCGGGTTCGGCTATAAAATGACCATTTCGGGGATCATCAACACGCTGTACCAGAATATCTTTACGCTGATCATCGGAAAGTATTTCTCAGCGGCGCAGCTCGGATTTTATTCCCGGGCGCTGTCCATCCGGCAGTTACCGATCAGTAACCTCTCGCGGGCGCTCGACAAGGTAACCTACCCGATGTTCGCTTCCATCAACGACAACGATAACAAACTAAAGGCGGCTTACCGGAAGGTGATGCAGCAGTTGATTTTCTGGCTGGCACCGGCCCTGATCCTGCTGGCGGTGATCTCGGAACCGTTTATCCGGCTGCTGCTGGGGACCAGGTGGCTGGAAGCGGCCCCTTATTTTTCGATCCTCTGTCTTGCAGGGATTCTGTATCCGCTGAATACCTATAACCTGAATATCCTGAAGGTGAAAGGCCGGAGCGATATGCACGTGAAACAGCGGGCCATTAACAAGGGATACAGTGTGGTGGCCATCCTCTGCGCCCTTCCGTTCGGAATCTACGGGTTACTGTTTGTCCAGCTGCTGCTGTCCGTCATTGAGTTCCTGGTCAATTCATTCTGCAGCGGAAAACTGATCGGTTATCCGCTCCGGGAGCAGCTTGCCGATGTCCTTCCGACGATCGGCCTGTCCGTATGCCTGGGAATCGGTACTTATTTCCTGGACCAGTACCTGGCATCTTCGTATCAGATCCTGGACATCGTGCGGATCATCCTGTGCAGCGGCGTATATTTTCTCGCATATCTGTGCTTCAGCAACTTCATACGGATCCCGGCGATCTTCGATTTCCGGCAGATCATGAAGAATATGTTTTCGGTGGCTGTTAAATAGGCCCCTGACCAACCCAACCACCATGTTTAAAAAGATTGCTGTTACGACGTTGATGATATTCTACATGTATACGTTAACGTTCGATATATTTCTAAACCAGATCTTCCGGGCGCCCACGCCGATCGTTTTCGGCTTCCCGCTGATCTTTCTCTTCGGAAAACTGCGGCACCAGACGCTGCTCTATGGCTGGCAGCTGCTCTGGCTGTTTATGGCCTGTTTCCTGTACTACCTGTGGGGCCAGGAGGACATCAAGTCCTTTGTGGTGAATGTCATGACCATCACGACCTGCGGGCTCTACTTTAACTTTTTCGTCGGCCAAAATGAGAGCCGGTTCAACCGGTCGGTGCTTGCCCTGATGCTCCTGCTGCTGTGTTCCTCGGTGATCATGGTGCTGAACCATATGTATCCGGTACAGATCAATGCCGTGCGGTCACTGCTGATCGGGGGCCCGATCAAACAGAGTCCGGCCGGCATCACCGACTCGATCTTCAACTTCGGATACCACCTGGCTGCGCTGACGCCTTTCATCTATCTCTTCAGTCTGAAGTACCGGTTTCCGGTCCTGGCCCAGTTACTGATCCTCGGCGGTTGCCTGGTCTTCATCTACCTGGGGATGCAGCGGTCCGTGCTGGTCACCTTTTTCACCGCGCTGATCCTGTTCCTGGTCTTTTACTACCGGGGAAGGGCTGTCTTCCTGTTCGGGACCATCGGGGTGCTGGGCTTCGTCGTGATGAGCTTTGTGGATTTCAAGGACCCGGGTCAGAGCAAGTACGATAATATCTTCGCCAAGAATGAGCGCAATGCGGAGAAGGGCGAAGACCGGAGTAACCTGGTAAAGGAAAATCTGCGGATCTACGCGGACCACCCCTACGGACTGGTGTTCTACGGAAAGAGCTGGGCGGACGTTACCCGCGGAAGCTTCGTGCTTCGCAACGGCCTGACCTCCCACAATGCATACCTGATGTTCCTGACCTACCTCGGGCCGTTTATCGGATTCCTGCTGCTGTTTGCCGTTTACCGGCCGATATTCGTGGCGTTCAAATCCGCCATAACGAATATCAGGGGACCTTCCCAGGCCATGCTGGTCTGTCTCTGTTTTTCGTTTCTGTCGATCTCGATGAACTCGCTGTTCCATAACGGGTGGATCCTGAACAGCGGGGCGACGATCTTCCTGTATTTTGCTGTCCTGCATTTCCACCAGATGCACCGGGCTCATGCACGCGACTGACAGCTGCACTGCCGGGCCCCGGGGCCCGGTCTCAATCAAAATTCCATGCGCAAGAAAGTATATTTTGTACTCAGCTCCTTAAATGCAGGCGGGGCCGAACGAGTGTTCTGGCTGCTTTCCCAAAACTTTGACAAGACCCTGTATGATGTGAACCTGGTCCTGCTGAACTCCAAAGCCGGGTTCTTTTCTTCTGAACTGAAGGATGTCCGGGTAATCGATCTGAAGACGGGTAAAGCGTCGAGGTCCTTTTTTAAGCTATACCGGCTGTTCCGGAAGGAGAAACCCTACGCGGTATATACGACCGGCGGCCACATCAGTGCGCTGGTCGGCCTGATCTCCTTCTTCATTCCGATTCCGCACCTGATTGCCCGGCCTTCCAATGTGGCCGAGGTGATCCGTTTCAAGGGCCCGAAGGCGAGGTTCCTGAGCTTCTTCAACCGGCTGTTCTACAACCGTTTTGATACGGTGGTCTGCCAGTCCGAGGAGATCCGATCCTCGGTCCGGACGAAATACCGGGAGTCGACCCGGATCGTGATCATTCCCAATCCGGTTATCCCGACCGATTGGATCAAGAGGGACGCTCCGGCACCCGAAATGCGGAAACTGATCAATGTCGCCCGCCTGACCCGGCAGAAGGGACATGAGCGGCTGATCCGCATGATGGCCGGGCTCCCGGCCGGTTACCGGCTCGACATTGCCGGCGACGGTCCGCTGAGGGATGAGATTTCCGATCAGGTTCGCACGCTGAACCTCGGGGACCGGGTGAAGATCCTCGGTCTCGTGAACGGGATCCCGGAACTGCTGGCAGGCTATGACCTGATGGTCCTGCCATCCTACGTAGAAGGATTTCCGAACGTCGTGATTGAATCCCTTTCAGTAGGGATTCCCGTGGTCGCCTTTGAAGTGGGGGGTATATCGGCCCTGATCCGGGACGGTTTCAACGGCTATATCGTGGCCCAGGGAGATGTCGAGGCATTCAAAGACCGGGTCATCCGGGCCTGCAGCCGGTCGTGGGACCACCAGGCCATCAAAGAAGATGTGGCCACCCGCTTCTCGATCGAAGCTATTGTTTCGGATTACCAGGAGCTCATCGCCTGAGTCGGCGCCTGCGGCGCAACCTAAATGAAGAACTTATGATAAAAGACAGTCTGCTGTTATTGCTGACACCCAATAACAGCCTTGAAAAATGGAATGCCCGGGGGCAGTTATCCCGGGAACTGAGTTTTTATGAGGACCTCTGCAATGCAGGTAACCTGAAGCTGATCATTTTCAGTTTTGGCCGCAATGACCGGCGGTTCCTGAGGGATTACCCGCATTTCGAATTGCTGCAGATGTTTCCATGGATACCCCGGAACATCCCGTTCCGGGTCCAGAACCTCATCTATTACGTTGCAGCCCTGGTCCTGTACAGAAAGTATTTCCGCAGGGTGCTGATCTCCAAGACCAACCAGTTTCGCTCAGCCCGGTTCGGCCTGCTGCTGAAGTGGTTTTACGGGATTCCGCTGGTCGTCCGGATGGGCTTCTACCATTCTCACTTCAAACGGCTCTCCCGTATGGACCGGCTGGAAGAGAAGCTGACCTTCCGGTCGGCAGACCGGATCCTGACCACGTCGTTCGAGGCCGGCGGTTTCATCGAAAAGACCTATGGGATCACACCCGAAAAGATCCTGTGCATGTGCAATGCCATTGACCTGGACGTCTTCCGGCCTGCCGATGTCCCCAGGGAATATGATGTCGCCTTTGTCGGCCGGCTGGAGAAGCTGAAGAATATCCAGCTGATGATCGATGCATTCCGCGACACCGAGCTGCGTTTTCTGATCATCGGGGACGGCTCGCTGCGGTCGCTGGTGAAAGCGACGGCCGAAGCCAGTCCGAACGTCACCTGGAAGGACCGGATAGATAACGTCGAATTGCCGCAATACCTGAACCGCTCGCGGTCCTTTATCCTGCTTTCGACCCATGAGGGCAATCCCAAGGCGCTGCTGGAAGCGATGGCATGTGGTCTTCCGAGTATTGTGAGCAGGGTTCCGGGAATCCGGGAATGCATCCGGGAGGATGTCAGCGGCTGGTTTACGGGCATGGATGCTGAGGAGGTCCGCATGAAGGTCCGCAGGCTCGTACAGAACGCAGAAAAGGCCGCTGAAATGGGCCGGCATGCCGCACGGTGGGTCCGTGAGCAAAGTGACTTCAAGATCAATATCAGGAAGGAAATCGCATTCTATCAGCCCTTTCTGAACCACGGCGAACCGGTCGGTCTGGATACCGCCCGGCTTCGCGCCCAGACCAAGGCATCCGCCTGAAAACCGGTGGCTCACAGCTCCGGGCAAACCCTTTTACCTAAACTGAAAAATATGTTTTCCGTCATTATTCCTGTTCATAATAAATTACCGCATCTGGAACGATCGGTCTATTCGGTATTGAACCAAACCTTTGACAATTTTGAGCTGATCCTCGTCGATGACGCTTCATCGGACGGCTCTTCCGAAAAGCTCAGGACCTTTACTGACCCGCGGATCCGGGTTCTGACCCGGGATGTCCCGGGCCCCGGGGGCTATGCGGCCCGGAATCTGGGCATCTCCGAAGCGAAAAGCCGCTGGATCTGCTTCCTGGACGCCGACGACGAATGGAAGCCGGACTATCTGCTGAACGTCTCTGAAGCGATCCGTCTGAATCCCGGTAACCGGCTGTTCGCCAGCGGCTACTACGTGTCCGATGTGACCTTCAGCCGGAACGGGATGTATTACCACCGGAACTCCAGGCGCGGAAGCCACGAATTCGACTTCACGCAGTTCCTGCTGCAGAAACCTGTGTGGACCGGCGCGGTCGTTATTGAAAGGGATACGCTGATTCGTGCCGGACTCTTTCCCGAGGGAAGAGCACTCAGGGGCGGTGACGAGGATCTCTGGCTGAAAGTGATGAGCATGATCCGGACCGGTTACTGGATCAATTATGTCGGCGCGGTCTATCACCGGACATCGGTCAACATGGTGACCCGAAATATCCATATGAATTTTGAGTCCATGATTGTCTTTAAAACGGTCAACAGGCTGATCCGGACCGAGACAGACCCGAAGGTCATCCGGGCGCTGAAGAAATACTGGAACAATAAAGCCTGGTTCTGTTTCAAGACGATCTCCCGCTGGCGGGTGATCACGCTTTCAGATCTCAGGTATTATTTCTGGGAGCCCGGGCTACTGGATTACAACGTCTTCAAGGCGATCATTTACTCGCTGAAACACCTCTTTCAGCCGGGCCGGTCGCTCAAGCGTTCCCCGGTTCCCGTGAATCCCTGAGCTTCTTACCCCAATAACATCTTACCCAATCGAAACCTATGAAAATTTTAGTTACCGGAACTGCCGGTTTTATCGGATTCCACCTTGTTCGGTATTTGCTTGAACGCGGTGACGAGGTGATCGGCATTGACAATATCAACGATTATTACGATGTCAGCCTGAAACACAGCCGGCTGGCCGAGACCGGCATCACGGTACCCGAATCTGCAGGATCCGAACTGATCCGGAGCCATAAATATCCGAACTACCGGTTCGGAAAGATGGATCTCACTGACCGCGAGGCGCTGGATCACCTGTTCGGGACTGAAAAGCTCGATGCCGTCTGCAACCTGGCCGCACAGGCAGGCGTCCGTTACAGCCTGATCAACCCCCAGGCCTATGTCGATTCGAATATCCACGGCTTTCTCCAGGTCCTGGAGTGCTGCCGGCATCATGATATCAAACACCTCGTATACGCCAGTTCGTCCAGCGTCTACGGCCTGAACGAGGACATGCCCTTTTCAACCGGTCACAATGTGGATCACCCCGTATCCCTGTACGCCGCTTCCAAAAAGAGCAACGAACTGATGGCCCATACCTACAGCCACCTGTTTAACCTCCCGACCACCGGCCTGCGCTTCTTCACGGTGTACGGTCCGTGGGGCCGCCCGGATATGGCGCCGGTCCTGTTTACCAGGGCGATCACAGAGGGCAAAGCGATCAAGGTGTTCAACAACGGCCGGATGAAGCGGGACTTTACCTATATCGACGACATTGTTGAAGGGATCGTCCGCGTCATCGATAATCCGCCGGCCGGTAATGCGGCCTGGGCGGGTAAGCATCCGGATCCGGCAACTTCGAGGGCTCCTTACCGGATCTTCAACATTGGCAGGGGCGAGCCTGTGGACCTGATGGAATTCATCAGCACCATCGAACGCAATCTTGGGATGGAGGCACGGAAGGAATTCCTTCCGATGCAGGACGGCGACGTAGCTGCCACCTGGGCAAACATCGACGACCTGGTGAACATCCTCGGCTACCAGCCGAAGGTGAGTATCGGTGAAGGTATCAGCCGCTTTATCAACTGGTACATGAGTTACTATGAACCGGTTGCCGTACAAAGCAATCTGGAGGAACTGGAATGAGCAACAGGATCTTGTTTATTACCCCGGGTCTTACCCGCGGCGGGGCCGAGACCCAGATGGTGAAGGTCGCCCGCTTCCTGAAGGCGCAGGGAAAGTCCGTCCGGATCCTGGCGCTGAAGCCGCTGAACGACTTCCATGATGTCGACTTCCAGGCCGAAGGGATCAAGGTGACGTTCCTGAGCAACTGGAAGAGCCGGTTTCTGACAAACACCGTTACGCTGTTCAGGCTGGTTGGTCAGTACAGGCCCAATGTGGTGGTTGCGTTCATGTTTATCGCCATCGTATTCGCCCGGGTGCTGAAGCTTCGGTACCGGTTCCATCTGATTTCCTCCGTCCGGAGTTCCGTGATCAGCCGGAAGTGGCAGAAACTGCTGAAACTGACCGCCCGCCTGGATGACCTGATCGTCTATAATTCGAACGCTTCCAAGGTGAATTTTGAGACCCAGTCAGCGGCCAAGCGCAACGGCATAATCATCAATAACGCGGTGGCCATACCGGCTGTCGAGCCGGTGGTTACCGGCGCAAGCGGTGAGAGTCCTTTTGTCTGGGTCACCGTCGCCCACTTCAGGCCGGCCAAGGACTACCGGACACTCTTCCGGGCGATGGCGCTCCTGAAAGATGAACCGGTCAGGCTGGACTGCCTGGGGCATATCCGGGAAGAGTGGCCCTATGAGATGCTCCGGGAACTGGGGATCGAAGACAAGGTGCGGATACTGGGTTTCCAGTCCAATCCGGGCGAGTTCCTGCGGCAGGGCGATGGATTCGTGCTTTCGACCTTTGGTGAAGGATCACCGAATTCGATGCTGGAGGCGATGTCATATTATAAGCCGGTGGTCGCCTCAGCGGTCGACGGCATTGAAGAGTTTCTCCGGGATGCAGGGTGCGGGTTCCTCGCCCGCGGAATGGATCCGGAGGACCTCGCCAGCCAGATGCGCTATGTGATGCACCTGAGTCCTGAAGAACGGCAGAAGATCGGCCGTAAGGGACGCCGGTATGTCGAAGATAATTTTTCAGAGGAACAGGTGCTGGAGAAGTGGTTGCAAGTGGTCTGTTAATGTTCCTGAAATCAACCTGAGTTTATATGAATCACCTTTCAGTACTTGCTCTTTTCCTCTTCGCGGCCTGCTCCGGGAAGACGGAGAAGAAGCCCGAAGCAACGATGACGTATCAGGAGAACCTTCAGTGGCAGCCGGTAGCCGTCAGCTACGGAAACGTGGCCGAAAAAGGGTTCGAGCTCGAAAAAGCACTCCCTCCGGGCTATGTGAAAGACGGCACCGAGGATTATACGGCATATATCCAATCGGCGATCTTCAATCACGACCGGCTGATTTTCCCCGCGTTTCCCCTGAAGATCAATGAATCCGGGCTGAGGGTAAACTCCAATAAAACGCTGGTCTTTCCCAAAGGCTCCGAGCTGAGGCTTGCCGCTACCGAAAAGGGAAAATATGCGATCCTGGACATCCGGAATGCCCGGAACGTGGAGCTGATCGATCCGGTGCTCATCGGGGACCGGGACAGACACCTGGGTGAGGGCGGCGAATGGGGGATGGGCATCAATATCGTATCCTCGGAAAATATCTCCGTCTATAATGCCAGGGTCTCCAAATGCTGGGGGGATGGAATTTACATTGCCGGCAGTACCGACCGCGGGCCCTCCCGGAATATTAAGATTGTCAACGCCTATTGCCGGGAGAACCGGCGAAACGGAATCTCGGTGATCAATGTCGACGGCCTTGAGCTGATCTCGCCTTACTCCGGTTACAATGAGGGAGTCGATCCGCAGTGCGGGATTGATATCGAACCGAATAAGCCGAGCGACCTCATCCGGAACATCCGCATCGTGGACGCCCGGACCGAATATAACCCGGGGGCCGGGATCAGTATCGGGATCAACAAGCTTTACGGCAGCGGTGACCGGCAGGTCAGCGTAGATATCCGAAAACCGGTTGATTACGGTTCGATGGAGGGACTTCTGATATCCTGTTCGGTCAGCCGTTCCAAAAACGGGGAGAAGGTCGGCGGAACGATCACCGTTACTGATCCTGTCTGGAAGTACAATGCGAATACTTCGCTGAGTGTGCACAAGCTTCGCGAACCCGCACTTCGGGTGCAGGTCAGCAATGCGGCCGTCACCGATCCCAAAGGCAAGCCCGTCTCCAGAGACGCATTTCACCAGCAGGTTCAGGCGACCCTGCGGTCACCCGACCAGGTGGCTCTCAAATAACGATTATTCCGTTTTCTCACCGTCCGGACTCCTGTCCCTCGCGGCAGTTACGATTCAACACACCTATCATGTCAGTCAGAAAAAGAAAAGTATTAATATCATGCAGTTATGCCGGTTCGCTGATCAATTTCCGTGGAAAACTGATCCAGGAACTGGTCAAGGATCATGAAGTTTATGCCTTCGTTCCGGGTAACTACCCGGACCGCGTCAGGCACACGCTCCATGCCTGGGGCGTTAAGGTCTATCATAACAATCTTTCCCGGAACAGCGTATCCCTGCTGGGCGACATCCAGTATATGGTCCAGCTCTACAGGATCATACAGGCCGTCAAGCCCGACCTGTTTTTCGCCTATACCTTTAAACCGATCATCTATGGCTCCATCGTGGCATCATTCTGCAGGGTGGAAGGGATCTGTTCCATGCTGACCGGTCTGGGATACACCTTTGTCAAGAAATCAAAAGTCAGTGTCACCCAGGAGCTGACCAAGAGGCTGCTGAAGTTCAGCCTTAAGCCCAATAAGCAGATCAAGATCATCTTCCAGAACAACGATGATCTGAACCAGCTGCTGGCTTCCAGGATCATCGACGAAAAGAATAAGGCATTTGTTGTCAACGGATCGGGGGTTGATCTCACCCATTTTCATTACGACATCCCGGATACCCGCAACATTACCTTCCTGATGATGGCCCGTCTGATCCGTGCAAAAGGCGTCGAGGAGTTTTTCAATGCGGCCGTAAAGATCAGGAGCAAATATCCGCATGTCCGTTTCCGGTATCTGGGATCGGAGGACAAAGGGATCGACTGTATCGATCCCGGGCTGCTGGAAAGGATCAAATCGAACGAGGTCATCGAGTATGGTGGCAGCGTACCGGATGTACGGCCGTTCATCCGTGAAGCATCGGTGGTGGTCCTGCCATCCTATTACGGGGAGGGTACACCGCGTTCCCTGCTGGAAGCCATGGCCATCGGCCGGGCGATCCTGACATCCAATGCGGCGGGGTGCCGGGAAACTGTGAATCCGGACCCGGAAAGAGTCAATGGATTTGCCATTCCGCCGCGGGATGCCGACGCCCTGGCCGAAAAAATGGAATACTACATTCTGAACCCCGACAAGATCATGGAGCATGGTTATCACGGCCGGCTTTACGCGGAAGACCGCTATGACGTGAATAAAGTTAATGAGCAGATGCTGCAGATTTTTGATCTAAACCCGTAAGTATATATGTACCGGATATTTTTCAAACGATTCTTTGATCTGGTCCTGGCGTCGGTGCTGTTTACGGTCAGCCTGCCGGTGTTTGCCGTGTTATTTGTGGTTCTGGCCGTTTATTATAAGGGATCACCGTTCTTTTACCAGGAGCGGCCCGGTTACCTCGGACGGCCGTTCCGTGTGATCAAGTTCCGGTCAATGACCGACGCATTTGACCGTGACGGGCATCCGCTTCCCGATAAGGACCGGATCACGCCGGTCGGGATCTTCCTTCGGAAGACTTCCCTGGATGAACTCCCGCAGCTGATCAACGTGCTTCGGGGCGACATGTCGTTCATCGGACCGCGCCCTTTGCTGACCCGTTACCTGCCCTATTATTCCGACCGGGAGATGACCCGGCACCAGGTGCGTCCGGGCATTACCGGGCTTGCCCAGATTAACGGGCGGAACTTCCTGAACTGGAAGGACCGGCTCGAACTGGACGCACGGTATGTGGAAGCGCTGAGTTTCCGGCTCGACCTGTATATCTTCCTGCGGACGGCCGTTAAGGTGTTCCGGGGAAGTGATATCAAGGTGGTTCCCGACGGAACGCCCTTTGATATTTACCGGCAGGCAGAACTCCGGACCAGCCGGTCCAACCAACTAAGCGCACCCTGATTAACACCAATAATTTTTATGATAGAAGGAGAGCTCATTTACCTGCGTCCGATGGAAATCGAGGACGTCAAACATAAAGTCCAGTGGGTCAACGACCATGAGGTCCGGAAATCCCTCGTTTACAGTGATTATCCGGCCACCGTTCTGGGAACCGAACAATGGCTCAGGCGTGTGGCGGGCGATCCCGCGCGAAAGAATTTCATGGTGTGCATGAAGGCAGACCACAAGACGATCGGCTTTGCCGGCATCAAAAGTATCGACCGGATCAACCTGAAGTGCGAATCCTTCATGGGAATCGGTGTCAAGGAATACTGGGGAAAAGGCCTGGGATATGACATCAAGAAGGCGATACTGGAATACTGCTTCTACGAACTGCAGCTGAACAAGGTCTACAGCATGCATCTCGCCGACAACCAGGCCATGATCAGGATCAATATGAAACTGGGCGGAAAGCTCGAAGGGACATTAAGGGAGGATGTCTGGCACAACGGAAAATTTCAGGACATGGTCATTATTTCGATCCTAAAAAATGAATTCAATCCAAGAACATAAACCACAATAATATCAATATGAACATCCTGCTTACATGCGCCGGTAGACGGAATTACCTGGTTAATTATTTCAAGGAAGCCCTACAGGGATTCGGAAAGGTAATCGCTACTGACACCCAATATAACGCTCCTGCGCTCGCCGACGCCGATATTGCAGTTGAGGTTCCGTTTATTACGGACCCCAATTACATCAAGATATTGCTGCAGATCTGCAAGCAGAATGACGTGGATGCGATCCTGTCACTGAATGATCTGGAACTTCCCATCCTGGCCTCCCATAAGCCTGCGTTCATCGAGAACGGCGTTACGGCCATCGTGTCGGATCCGGTCGTCATCGATACCTGCTTCGATAAGTGGAAGACGCAGCTCTTTTTGCAGAAGCTGGGAATCAAAACGCCCAGGACCTACTTGTCGGTCCGCGAGGTCACCGAGGCCGTCGAGCAGAAAGAGGTGAGCTTTCCGCTGGTTATCAAACCGCGATGGGGCAGCGCCTCCATCGGGATCGAAGTGGTCGAAAGTATGGAAGAACTGGAGCTCGCACACCGTCTGCTGTCGATCCGGCTGCGGCGCAGTATTCTCTCCGACGCCGGGGATGCGGTGACGGACCAGGTTATCCTGTTCCAGGAGAAGCTGGTCGGGCAGGAGTACGGCATGGATGTGCTGAATGACCTGAACGGAAATTATATCAGCAGTTTTGCGAAGAAAAAGATGGGCATGCGTGACGGCGAGACGGATAAGGCACAGCTCATCTCGGACAGCAGGTTCGACCAGCTGGGAGAACGGATCGGAACCGGCCTGAAGCATATCGGAAACCTGGATATTGATGTCTTCGACACGGATGACGGCCTGTATATCCTCGAACTGAACCCGCGTTTCGGCGGGGGCTACCCGTTCACTCATCAGGGTGGTGTTAACGTTCCGGCCATTCTGATACAATGGCTGAAAGGCAATAACCATATCAATGAGTACCTCCGGTATAACCCCGGGCAGTCATTCGCAAAATGCGACCGGATCGTAGAAGTTTTTTCCGGCCACCTGGTCGAGAAATACGACTAAGCAACATGTCTTCCTTTTTATGTCTCTGCTACCGGCTGTCCCGGGATGCAGATTGAGAGTTTCTAGTCCATGTAACCATATTAAAGCTGCGAATTATGCAAGGAAGTTTAAAAAAACTTGTAACATCCAATTATAAAGACCGGGCGAAAGCGTCTCTCAGAACGCCGCCGACCCTGCGGGAACTCACTTCTCAGGATGATTCGATCATTTTCCATATCGATCAGCTGCTGAAGAAGCATTATGATGCCGAAGTTTCCGCATATTCTATCTATAAAGATCCCAACTACCTGTATTTCTTCAAGTCGCTGATCGATAATGTGGTCGACCGGATATTCTACTGCCTGGATCCGGAATCCGAAACGTTCCTCGGTTTCGCACACTTCAAGATCAAGGCCAGTACGCTGGTGCTGAACAATATTATCATCTCCGGCGACTACCAGGGAGAAGGGGTAGGAGCTTATCTGCTTAGCAATTCCCTGAGGCAGCTTGCCGAGGAAGGTAGTGACTTTGCCTACTTCGAGCTTGAAGTCTTTGAGAAGAATGTCCGTGCCTTCAATTGGTATATCCGGATGGGCATGGACGTGGTGAACTACAATAACTGGTATAATATCACCAGTTATTTCCGGAACGACATGGCCGGAAGCCCCGGAGGATATGACAAGGCATCCTTCACCTGTGTATATGACCAGAACGGTTTCAAACAGCTCATGCATCAGGGCCTGCATATCGGGACCCTGATTAATGAAACGCACCTGATCATCCGGACCGAGATCGATTATAACCTCTGGCGGAAGATACACTGGTATTTCAAGGAATCAGCCCTGAAGTCGGTCTGCCTGGTTTCGAAAAAGAAGCACGACCTGTTTCTGATCGACAAATCATTTCTGCTCCGGATCCCTTTTAGCAAATTAGAGTTCACCTGATTGAATAGACAACATGATGATTATGGAAGTGAAGACAACCCATTCCTACTATACAATACCTGTCGATGAGAAGCAGGCCTGGAAGAATACCATAAAAAGTGCCCAGGCCTACGACTTTCATCACACATGGTATTACCATTCCCTGGAAACAGACACCCAGCCGTTATTATTTCTACTGGAACATAAAGACAACTTTATTGCGCTACCACTACTAAAACGAAAAATCGAGGGTACTGAATATTATGACTGTACCTCGGTATACGGCTATGCCGGACCGATTTCGAACAAGCCCTTCTGCCAGCTGGACGAAGATATGATCGAAGAATTCCGTTATTCATTCGAAAGCTTTCTGCAGAAAGAAAAGATCGTCAGCGTTTTTTCACGGCTTCACCCGATCCTGCATCAGGAAGTGCTGCTTGAACGCCTCGGCGGGATCCACAACGACGGTAAGACGGTAGCCGTGGACCTTGCAGTTTCCCACGAGGAGCAGGTGCGCAACTATCGCCGGGCGATCCGGATGAAGATCAACCAGCTGCGGAAAAAAGGCTTTACCGTCCGTGAAGCGAACAGCAAGTATGAACTGAAGGAATTTGTCCGGATCTATACCGAAAATATGATCAAGGTCAACGCATCGGAGTCCTACTTCTTTGATGAATCCTATTTTGCAAACCTGCTGAATGCCGAGGACTTTGAAAGCAAACTGCTGCTGGCGTACTATGACAACCGGATCACATCAGGGATCATCGTAACCTGCTCCCACAACATCATGCAGACCCACCTTGCGGCTACCAGCAATGACTTCCTGCATGAGGCACCTATGAAGCTCCTGTTTGACGAGGCAAGCATCTTCGGCCGTCAGATGGGCATGCGCTATCTGCATCTGGGAGGCGGAGTAGGGGGTAAGGAAGATTCCCTTTTCGTCTTCAAATCCGGATTTTCGAACCTGTTTTTTGAGTTCAATACCTGGCGGTATATTGCCAATCAGCCTGTTTATAACCAACTGGTCGAAGAAAAATGCAAAGGAAAGGAATTTACGAATCCGATATTCCCTCTTTACAGAAGTTCGTGACCTGTTTAATCTGCCCATACATCTACCAACCATCTGCCAGTCTCAGGATACCCCTACACATCTGCCCGGTATCCTGATGACATCCAGACTTACCTGGTGTTTTACCTCTTATCTGCAACCCTATGAAGAACAAAATCTGGTTATCCTGCCCGCATATGGGCGGGAATGAATTGACTTATGTGCAAAATGCTTTTGAAACCAACTGGATCGCTCCCCTGGGTCCCCATGTGGACGGGTTTGAACATGACCTGGAGACCTATCTCAAGGAAGACGTCCATGTGGCGGCCCTGAGTTCCGGTACGTCAGCGCTCCACCTGGCGCTGATTATACTGAATGTGCAACCCGGGGACGAGGTGATCTGCCAGTCGATGACCTTCTCGGCGTCTGCGAATCCGATCGCCTATCAGAAAGCGATTCCTGTTTTCATCGACAGCGAGGAGCAGACCTGGAACATGGATCCTGAGCAACTGGAGATCGCTATCCGTGACCGGATCAGCAAGGGTAAAAAGCCCAAAGCCATCATTGTGGTTCACCTGTACGGAATGCCCGCCCGAATGGACCGGATCATGGAGATTTCCCGGCTATACGAAATACCGGTTATCGAGGACGCTGCCGAAGCGCTTGGTTCCAGCTACAACGGCCGGAAACTGGGGACTTTCGGTGACCTGAGTATCCTGTCTTTCAACGGAAACAAGATCATCACGACCTCCGGCGGAGGAGCCCTGGTTTCCCGGAACCCCGAGTGGATCAGTCAGGCCCGGTTTCTGGCCACCCAGGCCCGGGATCAGGCGCCGCATTACCAGCATTCGCAGATCGGCTATAACTACCGGATGAGCAACGTATGCGCGGGTATCGGCCGGGGCCAGATGGAAGTGCTGCCGCTGCGGGTCTATCAGCGCCGGAAGATCTTTGAATATTACCGGAATGCGCTCGCAGCATTTCCCGAGATCAGGTTCCAGAATGAACCGGGAGACGAATACTACTCCAATCACTGGCTGACCGCCGTTACCATCGGCAACCCGGGCGATCATGAAGAGATCCGGCTGGCCCTTCAGAACGAGAATATCGAGTCCCGGCCGCTGTGGAAACCGATGCATATGCAGCCCGTGTTCGCCGGTGCGCCCTACTACGGCACCGGGGTGAGCGAACGGCTGTTCAGGACCGGCCTTTGCATTCCTTCCGGCTCGAATCTTTCCGCATTCGAACTCAATGAGGTCATCGGAAAGATCAGGGAAACCCTTACTGCCGGTCAGAAAGTCTATATGAGATCGGCCAGCTAAGGCCTGATTACCAGCAATACCTACCAGACCTGGCCGGATCCCCTGATCCGGGCAGGTCGTTCAGCATATACTCCTATGAAAAACCTGCTAATACATAATAAAGTCGTACCGAAGTGGATCGTACTGCTCATTGACCAGTTCATTATCAGCTGGTCCTTTGCAGTTTCATTTTTTGTGGTTCGAAAGTTTGAGTTCTCGGATGTTCTCCGGGGACACTTTCTGGTCTACCTGGGCCTGTACTGCACAGTGTCCCTTTCGGTCTTTTATCTGATGCGGATTCATACCGGCGTGATCCGGTATTCGAATTCCCATGATTTCCTCCGGATCTTTTCTGCCGTACTGAACTGTACCATCCTGTATTGGGTACTGATCAGTTTTCCGGTTGATGACCTGTTCAATATCACCCTCAGTGAGGTGAATTCGGCGCTGTTCATCAACTTCTTTGTTTCCTCGACCCTGCTGATCCTGATGCGGGTAGGGGTTAAGGGATTTTTCCGGGCGGTGAAAAATTCCAGTTCCGGTCCCCGGGATATTGTACTGATCTATGGCTCCGACCGGACTTCGATCCTGATCAAGAATGCGGTGGAATCCAGTACGGCGCTTTTCGTGGCCGGATTCATCGACAGCGATTACAGCAAGGTCGACAAGTACATCGAACAGAAGCGGGTATACCACCCGAAGGACATTCTGTACCTGAAGAACACCTACAACGTCACCAAGCTCCTGGTCGTAACCGATATGCTGAAAACCGAAAGCGAGAAGGCCATTGTGGAGACCTGCATAGAGCTCGGAATCCGTGTATGCACCGTTCCGCCTTCTGACGAGTGGGTTTATGGCAAGCTGAATATGAAACAGCTCCAGGCGCTGAAGATCGAGGACCTGCTTCAGCGGGAACCGATCGTGATTCAGACGACCAATATCCTTTCCCAGCTGTCCGGAAAACGGATCCTGATTACGGGCGCTGCCGGTTCAATCGGCTCGGAGATCGTCCGCCAGGTCATGACCTACTATCCCGAAATGGTCATCCTGTGCGATCAGGCCGAATCGCCGCTGCATGAACTGCAGCTTGAGATCGAGGAGAATTTTCCGGGGGTAGCCTCAAAGATCTACATTTCCAACATTCAGAATTACAGCCGGATGGAGGCGCTGTTCAATGATTACAGGCCTGATATCGTATTCCATGCCGCTGCCTATAAGCATGTGCCGATGATGGAAAATAACCCGACAGAGGCCGTTCTGACCAATGTGCTGGGTACCAAGAATATTGCCGATCTTGCCATTGCCTATAATGTGGACAAGTTCATCATGATCAGCACGGACAAAGCGGTGAATCCGACCAATGTTATGGGAGCGTCCAAACGGATCGCGGAGATCTACATCCAGGCGCTGAGCAACCGGACCGCTTCCGGTACGCAGATCGACGCAAAAACGGCTTCCATGAAAGGTGTGAAGACCAAATTCATTACGACCCGGTTCGGGAATGTTCTGGGATCGAACGGGTCAGTGATCCCGCGGTTCCGCGCGCAGATCGATAAGGGCGGTCCGGTCACCGTCACTCACCCGGATATTACCCGGTACTTCATGACCATCCCCGAAGCCGTCCAGTTGGTGCTGGAAGCCGGAGCGATGGGTAACGGGGGCGAAATCTTCATTTTTGATATGGGAAAACCGGTCAAGATCGTTGATCTGGCCTATAAGATGATCAAACTGGCCGGACTGATCCCGGATCAGGATATCAAGGTCGTATTCACCGGCCTGAGGCCGGGAGAGAAACTGTATGAGGAACTCCTGCAGCAGGAGGAACATGATATTCCGACCCACCATGAAAAGATCAGGATTTCCAAGGTCCGGACCTATCCTTATGCTGAGGTGGTCCAGAACATCACCGAGCTGATCGCACTGAACCAGGAGAATAACGAACTGGAAGTTGTGCGTAAAATGAAGGCGATCGTTCCGGAATACAAGAGCAAGAATTCGCGGTACGAAGACATTGACGTTATGTTGAAACTTGCCTGATAATGAGGCTGTTGAATCGTTCTGCTTACAGGAAAAGGCGAACTATTATCGTTAAAGCACATTTTCGGGCGTGTTTCGGCGGATTCATGCACAGGGTGGGAAAAAAATGTAACTTTTCTGAAACCGCTTTCGCAGTTGACTGTTAATTTACTACATCAACTACGAACGCTATGAGAACGTCTACACACAACCCATTTTACTTTTCATCTACAGGACATTTTGAGCAGAAAGACCGCGAGCTGATACCCTAACTGATTACCACGTACTTGTTGTTTAGCGATCAACCCTCACCGGGTTCGAAACTAATTGATTCCAATTGTATCATCATTAACCTCAATACCTATGGAGCAGCATACCGGGGCAATCGTCGAAAGAGTAGTCAGACGAAGCGGCCTAAGCATCACAGAACTAGCCAGGAGGATCCACGTTAACCGACGGTCCGTATACAACTGGTTTGAACAGAAAACACTGAAACTGGATATTATCCAGAAGATCGGCTGTGTACTCGGCCATGATTTTTCAGTGGAGTTTCCTGAATACTTCGATAAGGGAGAACTGACGCAGATGAAACGTCTGATTGATTCTCCGATGGAAGATTCAGCGCCTGCACAAGGTGAGAGCGTCTACTTCTGGATGAACAAGTACATCGCGCTGCTGGAGAAGTACAATGAGCTTCTGCGGAAACAGGCGGTTTCAGAGGAAACGAACGTTGCGGCTTCAGCGCCGGAACCGTTTTACTTCAAATCCCAGTCCCAAGGCGTTTATTAACCAACCTTGTCAACCTGATAAGCCCCTCCGCACGCCGGAAAGGGCTTTTTTTGTTTGTTTCCGGTTCATACTTAGCGGGTTGAATCTATTGTAATATAATTTTTTGAAATTAATGCCGTTTTCCTACTTTTGTGCACGGTTTTGCCTCCATAGCTCAGCTGGATAGAGCATCGGTTTTCTAAACCGCAGGTCACAGGTTCGAATCCTGTTGGGGGTACATTTAAAGCCTTCTGGTTAACTCCAGAGGGCTTTTTTGTTGTGTGCCGGGCATGTGCACAATCTATAGGGTGAAAGTCCCGAACACGCTTTACAGTAGGGAGTGTTAGCCAAGAGCAAGGGTGTCGCGGGTGACTGCGAATCTGAAAGAAGCTGGCGGCAAAAGTCTGCGCCTACGGACAGAAACTGCATATAAGGCGGGCTGGTATGGGTGATGCTGCAAAGGAAGCAAAAGCCCCATACTGTACGGAATACCAGTACGTAAATGCAGAGGCGACATGGACTGAAAGGGTGTGCACTTACCCCGGGAGATCTGACGGTATGCTGGCGGAGGGAGACGCGCAGCCTGAAGCGGCAACAACCTGTAGCGATACAGGGCGGTATCGTCAGAAGTCAGCAGAGGCCATAGTAGCGGGGGAACCTACGAAGGGCTGAATGTTAGAATAAGGGAACCGAGTTACAAGGTTTTACAAAGAAAGCGTCGAAAGCCGAACCACGTCAGAGAACTGCTTGCCGGAGGATAGGTCGGAAACCGAAAGTAGAGGGCAAGAGGTGCTTAGCCGATTTGTGAGACAGTAAGGGTGTTTCCCTGCAAAGTAAAGTTTGACAAGGATGCTTGAACAGATCATGGACAGAAGTCAGCGTACCCTGAAAGAGCTGAATGCAGCCATCCGGGAACTTTTGGACGAACACAATCACCAGCTGCTACAGCGGGAAGCCATCAGCCCGGTGGCAGAAGTTCCGGCAGTATGAAGCCGCCTCCCTTTCTCCACTTCCTACCAGCCGCTATCAGATCAAGTGTTATAAAAAGGCGACGGTGATGAAGAACTGCCATATCCAGCTGGAGAAGCATTATTACAGCGTGCCGTATCGGTATATCGGCAAAGAAGTACGGATCGTTTATACCAATCAGGATGTGTACATCTTCCATCAACAGGACCGCATTGCGGTTCATTCACGCGGCTTGCGACCGAATGCCTACACAACTCAACAAGATCATTTGTCGTCCTCGCACCGCTTTGTAGCCGAATGGAAGCCAGAGAAGTTCCTGTCCTGGGCTGAACGGATCAGCCCTGAAGTCAAAGACTACATCGCCTTTATTCTGCAGCAAAAAATCTGTCCCGCGTAGAAATCTCAGTTTTCGCAACTGCTCCTTGATGAGAGGTTGTTGATGGAATAAGTTCAAGTCGCTTTATTATTGAAGATAATTCTCCAATCTTTGTGTTAGCATCAATGTTAAATTCTTGTACTTCTCCTGGAAAGGAAGAGTACCCACCGAAAATTATCTTGTCTGTACAGTGATCATATCGGTGTCATTCACTGTTGGAGTTGCTGAATGAGTGCATTAAAAGCTTACTGTTATAGTCATCCCAAGAAGAATATAAGTCTCGGGCTTTTTTAAGGGAAGCTTGATCTGATATAGTCATGCCCAGAAATTCTGCATCGCTGATCTGGGCTTCTAACTTTCGTTTCAGGTCATCCTTTAGCACAATTACCGATGTAACTTCACTGGCCACATTTCCATTAATCTTCTTTTTGACATTTCCGAGGCGCTAATTTTAGAGTTATGATTCTTATACGAAAGAAAAAAAGCGTGGTCATTTCCAGAAACTGTTCAAGAGTTGTGGAAATTATTGCTAGACTGCTTGATATTTTGAATCTTTATAAATTGGACCAATGGAAAAGTTACTAAGCCTTTTCGGACAGATTATTGAAATAGTATCCAGTAGCGCCGGAGTTACCTTGCCGTACTCGTCGTCGGGTACGATTGCTGCTAAAGATCCCGGTCAGCTAGGAAGTGAGCTTAGGAAACAGCCTGGTGTGACCACCGTTCCTGGCACCCCGGTAGGTAATGGTCCATGTTATTAACAAACTTCAATAAGAATGATGAATACAAGAAAAATTCTTCTGCTTATTAGCTATAGTTGTATCCTGGTTTACATTGGAGGGCTGGAATGGACAATGCCGAAGCTCACACAGCCTATTTTCTACTTTTTTCTCCGGGGCTCATTTTATCACCTTGCAGGAATATTATTAATTCTGTCGTATTTATATCTTTTATTAACACCATTTATTTACCCATATCGAAAGGACTATGTACCTGTTTTCTGTGTGATGCTATTCTATTGGCTTACGCTTGTTCCAGATCTGGTTTATCTTAATGTGGTTCCCGCTGAAAATCGGACGTATTTTCTTGTGTCAATTATCTTTTTTGTTTGCGTAAGCGCATATATAGTGTACTCGGTGATTGGAAGGTTTTTATCGAATCATAAGGATTCTGGCAACGGATCTCAATAACTTCACTGTATTTTTTTGATAGATTGTAAGGGACTCTTGTAGACTAGCCTCTTGTTCCCTTGTGTTATTTCTGTTATGACGCGCTTTAGGGCATTTTCGAAGGTTTAAAAGTAGAGTATACCAGCCGTATCATGGCAAACGAAGATTGTCTACAGGTTCATATAAAGATTAGATACTTCTTTATATTGACATCAAGGTATCTCAAGATAGGGACACATATGAGCTGACAGAAGATGAATTGAAATCTTTAATTGTCTTTCATAAACTTTCCGCCGAAGAAGTTGGAGGCTATCAGCTTATGGAGAGCTTGATGCTAAAAAGATAATAGCTGAGATTGATGAATACCCTGCGATATATCCGAGTGCACTATACAGGAGGATCAAATGTAGTCGGTAATTTCTCATACCGGGATTTTTTAAATATCCTCTTGCCTGGCTTATAAGCGGGGATCTTGATTGTCTGTGATGGTAGCCCATTACCGAAGCAAGAATACTTGCTATGTTTCCCGTCGCCCGTAGCTTTGAACATAGTGCAGTTGGGCAGTACAGGAGCAGTATAGATGCTACTAAGAGAAGTTTATGCACGTGGATTGCATCTCGATCTGACGAACTGTCTATTGGGTATTTTGCCCTGTGGAATTCGCACACCGGATGTGACACGATAAATGTCTGCCAGAAAGAGACTAGGCTGCGACCGTCACCTCTTCACATTTATATGCGCAGAAACGGCAAGCTTCAGCGCAGAGTTTGCAATGCTCATTCATCGATGCGAACCGGTCACACTCAGCTGCACAGGCGTTACAGGTGTTCACGCAGAGCTGGCAGAATCTTTCAGCGAAGTCGCTGTTTCTGGCCATCAGTTCGGCAGCGACCGTTGCCACATCCGCACAATCTGATGCTAACTGAATGCAGCGCCTCAATTCTTTTACATTGAACGAATTCAGGCAGGCATTGGTAGTCTGGTTACAGATAGAAGCACATTCTAAACATACATCTATGCATTCCTGGAATTGATTGTAAATCATACGGTTTAGGTTGAACGTTAACAAATGAAGAACATCCATTCCTGATTCCAGGTTTGCTGAACCGCCGGGAAAAGTAATAAACAGATTGTGAATATCTTAGGTGGAAAACCCGGACCTTATTCGTCGGTAAATGACAGGCGCTACTTGATTACCTCTTTCACTTCACCACAATCCAGCATTTCATCGCCATAATAGGGGTTTCTGATCGTACGGTCGTTGGAGAACCAATACCCGCCGTTGCCTTCATTGGCCATCGGGCAATATTGTTTATAAACCTCACCGCGAGTTAAGTTCGATTTTCTGAGGACGGCCTCAATTTCACTGGTCAGTCCATCAAAGCTCGCCCGCTGGGCCGCCAGATCAGCGGTCCTGGTGATCTTCTCGGCAGCCGCTGCACCTTCAGTGCTATTGATCTGGTTCAGTGCGGTCTTCAGCGCTGCTGAGCCCAGCTGGGCTTCCTTGCTGTCCGCCTGGACAAGGGCATCCTTTACGTGCAGATAGTGGTTGTACACGGCCGATACCCTGGGATCCTGAAACTCTGCTTTTGGCGATTCACCGGTGTTTTCAGCATGGATTGAACCATCACTGCCCGAATTGCTCTTTCCGCCGGAGTTGCAGCCTGCGACTGTAAATAACGCTGCGAATAACAGGAGCATGGTGTTTCTTATGCTAAATTCCGGATGAAACATGCGTTTTACTATGGGTTTAAAGGTAAGGTTTCCGGTATACATATGATATGGGTTTGTCCCTTTCGGGCCGACTTCTACTGAAACGACGGGAAGCGCTTTTCAGTATGACGTTGCTTTTCGGAAAAAGATAAAAGCTCACCGCAGTGAGCCTTTACCAGTAAAACCTAAACAACTTAAATTATTAAACTCAGCAAAACTTCCCAAAGTTCTGATTCTTAGATTAACGGAGATGTAAAAAGTTACAACGCACGCAAAAAATCTATAACCTAAACACGAGGTTTTCGTAGAAGGGGGAGATATCAGGTCAGTGTGCTTTCACTCCTGTGATGTGTGTGAATGGAAAAAAGGTTTACAAAGCTATTATTTCGGTCTTTGATCTCCGCCGGAGGAAAAAAACTTGCGCTTTTCCTGCCTATGGCCATCCTTTTTTTCTGGTGCCAGAATGTCTTCTCGCAGGTCGTCATCAAACCCTTTGAACCTCGTTATAAAACGGAGCAGCCGGGCGGTATCGTATTTGTCGCCAACAATATTCTGACCTGTGAGTCCTGCAACACAGATTTAAGCAGCTCCCAGAATGACAACAATAACAGTAAGTACATTGATGTCATCGCCGACGGCACTGTGACCTATAACTCCAGTTCCGCCGATCTGAACCTGCCGGATTGCTCCACCATCACATTCGCGGGATTATACTGGAACGGATCGGCAAGCCCCTCCAATTCGCGGTATGCTGACCGGAATAAGGTCAAGCTCAGAATGCCGGGCGGTTCCTTTATAGATCTGGAGGCGGATGTCGAATTTGGAATTTTTCAGGATCTGTACTACCAGTATTTTAAGGACGTCACCGCACTCGTGAAGGCTAACCCGGTTATTAACGGGACCTACGTGGTCGGTAATGTGGTAGCCAATTCAAAGGAGAAAACCATGGAGGCGGGGTGGACGTTGGTGATCGCCTATCGCCAGGAACTGGAGCCGGTCCGGAACCTCACCGTGTTTGACGGGTTCGTCGGAATCCCCAAAGGCGCACCGGACCTCGAGATTCCTATATCCGGGTTTTTGACGCCTCCGACGGGACCAGTGTCCTTTGAGCTGGGTTTTGTGGCATACGAAGGGGACGCTTCCATTACCGGTGACTATCTGCAGGTGAATGGCGTAACGGTTCAGGATGCGGTTCACCCGAGCAATAACACCTTTAACAGTTCGATCGCCAGTAAGGGCAGCATCGTAACTTCGCGAAATCCTGCGCATGTGAATACGCTGGGTTACGATGCGAGCATCATTAAGCTGGATAACTCATCCTTTCAATTCCTCAAGAACAGCGCCACCAATGCCAGGATCAACATGGCAACCAGCGGTGACAAATATGCTGTGGGGGTCGTAACCACTGCGATAGACGTTTACAATCCTTCCTTTTTGTTCACCCATAAGTATACCAACCTGGCCGGCCCTGCGGCTGTCGCGATGGGTGATGAGGTCGAGTTCGAATATGAACTCAGCAATATCGGCATCGACAAAAGCGCCAACACGATTTTTAGTGATATCCTGCCGTCGGCGTTCCAGTTCGTTCCCGGCAGCCTGAAAGTACAGGTGAATAACGGAGCCTGGTCCGGTAAGACAGACGCCGCCAATGACGATGAATCGGAATACCTGAGTTCGGAGAACCGCGTAGTATTCCGGTTGGGGAATGGTGCCACCGGCACTAAGGGAGGATCTATTGATCCCAATACGAAGATAAAGATCCGATACCGGGCACGCCTGACCACCGACTGCGACCTGCTGCGGTGCAGTGCGCCGAGTATTTCGAAGTTTGGTGAACTGACCTTCTCCGGAACGATCAACAAGGATAAACAATGGGCCGTTCAGTCAACGCCGCCGATGGTCAGCGGATCCTGCCCGACCTCCGGGCCCATGGACATCGCACTGAACATTCCCCAGGAGTGCCTGGACCTGCCAGCGGACAGAAGTTACGCCTTTGATTGCGATACGGAGGTTTCGGCGCTGGGACTCCCTTCCGGGTACCAGCTTTTTAGAGCGGATGACAACGGGTTTGCAACTCCGTTAAGCCGTGTTACGGCATCCGGAAGCTATATCGCCCGCAGGTTCCTGCAAACCGGCTGCGAATATACATTCAACGTACAGGTCACCATCAACAGGGTAAAGATCCTCAGTCAGCCGGCGTCCGTGACCAGCTGTCCCGGCGAAGAAGTTAACTTTCAGGTCACTGCCGAAGGCTCCACCGGAAACTTCTTTCAGTGGCAGAGGTATACCGGTTCCGCCTGGGAAGATGTAACCGGGGCAACCGGCCCGACGCTTCGGGTGACCGCCACCGCTGCTGATCAGGGGGCCCGGTACCGGGTCGTTGTCAGCCGGGGGTGCGGCCCTTCGGAAACTTCCGCTGAAGCCACGATGACGGTGACTAAACCTGCCTTGATCGAAACCCAGCCCGTGTCAATGTCGGCCTGCGAGGAGGAGCACGTCACATTTTCCGTCGGGGCAACCGGCGATCTGATCAGTTATCAATGGCAGAGCAATAACGGAGGGGATACCTGGGCCGCCATCAACGGCGCAACAGGTGCCAGCGTGACGGTACCGGCGGTATTAGCAAATACGGGCTTTAAATACCGGGTAGTCATCAGCAGTGCCTGCGGGCCTGTAACCTCAGATGAGGCGACGCTCACGGTGTCAAAAAAATTAGCCGTTACAGAGCAGCCGGTGTCAACTACCGTATGTGAGGACCAGGCAGCTGCGTTCACGGTACAGGCAGCCGGGGATGGGGTAGATTATCAATGGCAGTCCAGTACGGACGGAACGTCATGGACGGATATTGCCGGCGCCGATGCGGCAGGTTTTACGCTGGCATCCGCTTCACTGGCCCTGGATGGTATGAAATATCGGGTTGTTATGGAAAATGCCTGCGGAACCCTGACATCGGCTGCAGCAGTCCTCACCGTTGTAAAAAAACTTGAAATCCAGACCCAGCCAGTATCCGTCACCGTTTGCGAGGACGAAACTGCAACCTTTACAGTAGGAGCTACCGGTTCAGACCTTACCTACCAGTGGCAGACCAATAACGGCGGGGCGACCTGGACGAATATTGCCGGCTCGACCGGAAACTCATTGACCGTCCCTGCGGCAGCGGCTCAGGACGGCGTCAAATACCGGGCGGTGATCAACAGCACCTGCGGAACGCTGAATTCTGCTGAGGCGACATTGACCGTTACTCCTAAGCTGCGCATCACCGCGCAGCCTGCAGCCATCACCGTTTGCGAGGACGAACCTGCAACCTTCACGGTAGGGGCTACCGGCGCGAATATCAGCTACCAGTGGCAAAGCAATAATGGCACGAGCTGGACGGATATTACCGGCTCGACCGGAACCTCATTGACCGTTACTGCGGCGGCAGCTCGAAACGGCGTTAAATACCGGGTGGTGGTCAGCAGCACCTGCGGAACGCTGAACTCTGCTGAAGCGGCATTGACGGTTACGCCCAAACTTCGGATTACTGCGCAACCTTCATCCGTAACCGTTTGTGAGGACGAAACTGCAACCTTCTCGGTAACTGCTACCGGTGCAAATGTCACCTACCAGTGGCAAAGCAATAATGGCGGGTCAAGCTGGTTGGATATCGCCGGTTCTACAGGAACCTCCTTGACCGTTCCTGCGGCAACGGCTCAGAACGGCTTCAAATACCGGGTGGTGATCAGCAGCACCTGCGGAACGCTGAATTCTGCTGAAGCGGCATTGACCATTACACCGAAACTGCGGATCACCGCGCATCCGGTATCGGTAACCGTTTGCGAGGATGAAGTCACGACCTTCACGGTAGGAGCAACCGGTGCAAATGTCACCTACCAGTGGCAGAGCAATAACGGCGGGGCGACCTGGATGAATATTGCCGGCTCGACCGGAACCTCATTGACCGTTACTGCGGCGGCAGCTCGAAACGGCGTTAAATACCGGGTGGTGGTCAGCAGCACCTGCGGAACGCTGAACTCTGCTGAAGCGGCATTGACGGTTACGCCCAAACTTCGGATTACCGCGCAGCCGTCATCCGTCACAGTTTGTGAGGACGAAGCCGCGACCTTCACGGTAGGGGCTTCCGGTGCGAATATCACTTACCAGTGGCAAAGCAATAATGGCACGAGCTGGGCGGATATGGCCGGCTCGACCGGAACCACCTTGACCGTTGCTGCGGCAGCGGCTCAGAACGGCGTCAAATACCGGGCGGTGATCAACAGCACCTGCGGAACGCTGAATTCTGCTGAGGCAACATTGACCGTTACGTCCAAGCTGCGCATCACTGCGCAGCCTGTATCGGTCACCGTTTGCGAGGATGAAGTCACGACCTTCACGGTAGGGGCTACCGGCGCGAACATCACCTATCAGTGGCAAAGCAATAACGGCGGGGCGACCTGGACGAATATTGCCGGCTCGACCGGAACCACATTGAGTATTCCCGCAGCTGCGGCACAGAACGGCTTCAAATACCGGATGGTGATCAGCAGCACCTGCGGAACGCTGAATTCTGCTGAGGCAACATTAACCGTTACTCCTAAGCTGCGCATCACTGCGCAGCCGGTATCGGTAACCGTTTGCGAGGACGAAGTCGCGACCTTCACGGTAGGGGCTACCGGCGCGAACATCACCTACCAGTGGCAAAGCAATAATGGCGGGGCAACCTGGACGAATATTGCCGGCTCTACAGGAACCACGCTAACCGTTCCTGCGGCAGCGGCTCAGAACGGCTTCAAATACCGGGTGGTGATCAGCAGCACCTGCGGAACGCTGAATTCTGCTGAAGCGGCATTGACCATTACGCCGAAACTGCGGATCACCGCGCAGCCTGCAGCCATCACCGTTTGCGAGGACGAAACTGCAACCTTTACAGTAGGAGCTACCGGCGCGAACATCACCTACCAGTGGCAAAGCAATAATGGCGGGGCAACCTGGACGAATATTGCCGGCTCTACAGGAACCACGCTAACCGTTCCTGCGGAAGCGGCTCAGAACGGCGTCAAATACCGGGTGGTGATCAGCAGCACCTGCGGAACCCTGAATTCTGCTGAGGCAACATTGACCGTTACGCCTAAGCTGCGCATCACCGCGCAGCCGGTATCGGTAACAGTTTGCGAGGATGAAGTCACGACCTTCACGGTAGGAGCTACGGGCGCAAATGTCACCTACCAATGGCAAAGCAATAATGGCACGAGCTGGAAAGATATTGCCGGCTCGACCGGAACCTCATTGACCGTCCCTGCCGCGGCGGCTCAGAACGGCGTTAAATACCGGGTGGTGATCAGCAGCACCTGCGGAACGCTGAATTCTGCTGAGGCAACATTGACCGTTACTCCTAAGCTGCGCATCACTGCGCAGCCTGTATCGGTCACCGTTTGCGAGGATGAAGTCACGACCTTCACGGTAGGGGCTACCGGCGCGAACATCACCTATCAGTGGCAAAGCAATAACGGCGGGGCGACCTGGACGAATATTGCCGGCTCGACCGGAACCACATTGAGTATTCCCGCAGCTGCGGCACAGAACGGCTTCAAATACCGGATGGTGATCAGTAGCACCTGCGGAACCCTGAATTCTGCTGAGGCGGTATTGACCGTTACTCCTAGGCTGCGCATCACCGGGCAGCCGGTATCGGTAACAGTTTGCGAGGATGAAACTGCAACCTTCACGGTAGGAGCTACGGGCGCAAATGTCACCTACCAATGGCAAAGCAATAATGGCACGAGCTGGAAAGATATTGCCGGCTCGACAGGAACCACCTTGGCCGTTTCTGCAGCTGCGGCACAGAACGGATTCAAATACCGGGTAGTAATCGCCAGCACCTGCGGAACACTGAACTCTGCTGAAGCATCGCTCATTGTGCATAAACAGACAGTCATCACTGGACAGCCTGTGCCGGTTACGCGCTGTGAGGGCGCGGATGCGACCTTCCATATACAAGCTGACGGAGCGAACCTGGTCTACCAATGGCAATCCAGCAATGGCGGAAATACCTGGACTCCGTTGCCAGGTGCAACCGGGGCCAGACTCGATCTCACCAACATCAAGCCGGATCAGCATGGTAATCTGTACAGAGTATTGGTCGAAGGAGCATGCGGATCTGTTACTTCTGAAGCAGCGATGCTGTCGGTCGCCAGAAAACCCGTCATCGTAAAGCAACCGGTATCGCTTACCGTCTGTGATGGGGCGGAGGCAACGTTCGAAGCCGGTGCGACCGGTGAATCGCTGACTTATCAGTGGCAGATTAACGAAGGTTCTGATACCTGGATGGACCTGGCCGGCGAAATCTCAGGGTCTCTGACCGTAAAGGCGTCCAAGCAGCACAACGGACGTTTCTACCGGGCTCTGATCACCGGGCCTTGCGGCACGATCGCTTCGGTAAAGGTATTTGCCTGGGCTCAGGAATGTCAGAAGGCTGAGATCATTTCAGGACCGGTGTCCCTGGCCGTTTGTGCCGGCGACCCCGTAGTTTTCAGTGTGCAGGCAACCGGAGAGAACATCCGGTACCAGTGGCAGAGCAAACCGGCCGGCAGCGCCTCATGGACTGACATCGAGCAGGCGACAGGGGCTACACTGGACCTGGGGAGGGCAAAGTATTCCCAAAACGGGACAGCCTATCGGGTCGTTATCCGGACAAGCAGCGGAACGCTTGAATCCGCTCAGGCCACATTGACTGTCAACGCCATTCCTAATGCCAAACCTGACTATTTCAAAGTGGATGCGCAGACCCTCAACGGGAGGGTGGACGGCAATGATTCGGATGCGGATCAAGATCCTCTGAGCTTTGCCCTAGTATCCGCGCCTGAACACGGAACGTGGAAATTGAGTTTGGACGGATCCTTCACTTATATTCCGGAAGCAGGCTGGTCCGGAACCACCACGGGCAGGTATTCCGTGACTGACGGGAAGTGCACCGTCACTGCTGAGGTGACCTTTAATGTTACGGCTATTCCGCCGGTTTCGAACGATGATAATGACGGGAAAGTTCAGCCGGCTGCGGAAGACGACTTTTTCAAAACCGATGTCGACAAGCCGGTATCAGGTTCGGTTGGCCGGAATGATGCTATCGACCAGATTCAGAACCCGGTATTCACGGCGACCTCCGAGCCAGCAAACGGAACGGTGAAGTTCCTGCCCGACGGAAGCTTTACCTATACGCCCAAAAAAGGGTTTACCGGCAAAGATACCTTTACCTACCGCGTATGTACGCCTGAGGGGCTGTGCTCTTCAGCGAGGGTGGAAATAACTGTTGTACCGTATACCGTCGTTAATCTGACTCCGGGCTTGTCCACAGTTCGGGAAGGCGGGCAAATATCCATAACGGCCACGCTGGAGAAAGCTTTCAACGAAGATGTCGTGATCCGTCTGAGCTATAAAGGAAAGGCCGAAAGAGACAGTGATTACGAGCTTTCAGAGCAATTCCAGACGATCCGGATTCCAAAAGGCCAGCAGACTACTTCGGAGCGCATCCGGATTTTTGCCTCTCCCGACAATCTGCAGGAAGATGCCGAAGACGTGGTCATCGAGATCGCGGGTACTTCTCACAACAATGTGCGGATCGGATCGGGAGCGGTTGTGATCATTCAGGATTCGCAGTCATCCGATCCGGGATCGTCTCCGGACAGTAAGTACCCGGAGCCGCTGCCACTGGTATCGCCCAACGGAGACAATAACAATGATTACTTCCAGATCCGGAATATTGAGAACTTCCCGAACAATGAGGTTGTGATCTTTAACCGGTGGGGAAACGAGGTGTTCCGTACGAAAGGATACAATCCCGGGAATGGAAACGTATTCCGGGGCCTTGCCAACAGGGGGCTTCAGCTCGGCAATAACGATAATCTGCCGGACGGCGTTTACTACTATCTGATCACGCCTGATACCTCCAGGGTGCAGGCGGCCTCTGACCTGCTGAAGGGTTATCTGATCCTCAAACGGGATTAAAAGTAAAGCCGCCCCGATCCCGCTGGCGGCTGGTTTTCAGGCGGCTTTACCATGTGTCTTGTTTTTATCCTGCCAGGTCGTCGATCACATTCTTGACATTGGACAGGTAGATAATATTGTTGCGGCTGTTATCCATGGACCAGAAACTTCCGGCGAGCTTGAAGATCTTGAACAACTGTGTAGCCTCATGCAGCAGGAAGAACTCTATCCATTGCGGAATGTTCATTCTTCCGAGCCTCGCATGGGTACCCACCCGCGCAAACTGTTCCGGTTTCATCTTTTCCAGCATCAACAGCAGATCTTCACGGACCCGATACAACTGATGCAGCAGGGATCCGGTCGTTTTGGCAGCCGTGCAGCGAAACTCAGGGTCTTCCTGGGGCTGATAGATGCTGAAATAGGGATCGATCTCCTCCAGTATCAAATGGAGTCTGTCCATGAGAAGATTCTGGTAGCGGACCAGGTATGCAATGGTTTCATGTATCGACCAGTTCACCGGATCCAGCCGGTTATGAATGGCTTCAGGTGGCAGGTCGTCGATGTAATGTTTAATGATTTTGTGCTGACTTCCGAACCGGTTCAGCGTCTCAGGGTGGATCTGCATAATGTTTTTCTCATGTTTAGGCTACTTGTTAAACATTGAGAAAAAATGCTTGTTTGACCCTGCCGGTCATTTTTGTGCAATGCCGGCAGGGTCAGAAAGCTTATTTAAAGGGTTTCTTTAAGCCATTTAAAGAATTCCCGCTGCCAGATTATCGCATTCTGTGGTGATAATACCCAGTGGTTTTCTTCGGGCAGGTAGAGAAGCCGGCTCTTGATCCCTTTGAGCTGGGCAAGCTGGAAGGCTTCGAGCCCCTGTTCGATCGGTACGCGGAAGTCGATGCCGCCCTGAACGATCATGATCGGGGTTGTCCACTTATCCGCAAATTCGATCGGATTAAATTTCTTATAGCTCTCAGAGGCGTTATTTCCCCAGTAAGGCCCGCCGATGTCCTTATTGGCGAACCAAAGCTCCTCAGTGGTTCCGTACCAGCTACGCAGGTCAAACAGCCCGTCATGCGAAATGAAGGACTTGAAGCGGTTGTTGTGGATGCCGGCCAGCATGAAGATGGAGTAACCGCCATAGCTCGCTCCGACAGCACCAAGGCGGGATTTGTCGACGTAAGGTTCCCTGGCAATATCGTCGATTGCGGCCAGGTAATCCTGCATCGGCTGGCCGCCCCAGTCGCCGCTGATATCTGCATTCCACTGCACGCCGTGACCGGGCATTCCCCGGCGGTTTGGCGCAATAATAATGTAGTCATTGGCGGCCATCAGCTGAAAGTTCCAGCGGAACGAATAATATTGCGACAGCGCCGACTGCGGTCCGCCCTGGCAGTACAGCAGGGTAGGGTATTTTTTTGCCGGGTCAAAATCCGGCGGAAAAATGACCCAGGCCAGCATGTCCTTTCCGTCCGTCGTTTTGATATGTCTTTCTTCGACCTTGCCCATAGCCAGCTTGCTGTAGATCTGGTCGTTGACCCGGGTGACAGCGGTAAGGGATCCGGTTTTAAGATCCACCCTGAACAGTTCGGCCGCGTGATTCATATCGGCCCGGGAGACGAGCAGGGAATTGCCCGACTGGCCAACGATCCCGTTGACGTCGAATTGTCCGCTGGTGATCTGGCGGATGTTCTTTGCGGTATTCTTACTGAGATCCCTGCTAAGGGAAAGTTCAAACAACTGTTCGGTTCCGCCCGTGGCTGCCAGGAAAAAGATCTTCTGGCCATTGGCGCTCCAGCTGAAGGATGCCACCGTTTCGTCCCACCCGGCAGTAAGGTTATACCGCTTGCCGCTTTTCAGATCCTGCACGACGATATCGTTCTTGTCCGCCTCGAATCCGTCTTCCTTCATGCTTAACCAGGCCAGGCGCGAGCCGTCGGGGCTGAAGGAAGGGGAGGTATCATAGCCCATCATGCCTTCCGTCAGGTTGATGGTCTTGCCGGTCTGCACGTCATAAGAATAGATATCGGTATTCGTGCTGGTGGCGTAGGCCTTGCCAAACTTCTTTTTGCTTACATATACGATGTTCCTTCCGTCCGGACTCCAGATCGCATCTTCAGAGCCGCCGAACGGCATTTGCGGCGCGTCGTAGGGTTCGCCCAGCATGATGTCGACCGGTTTGCCGACCACTCCGTCTGCATATGATGCGTAGAAAATATGCTGGAATTTGCCGTCCTCCCAGGTATCCCAGTGCCGGTAATTGAGGTCATCAAAGACGTAGGCATTGGATTTTTTCAGGTCGGGGTGGCGGTCTTCGCCTTTTACCTTGACGATGGCAACATCCTGTGAAAACAGGATGGACTTACCGTCAGGAGACAACCGGACGTTGTTCAGTCCGGCTTCATAGTTCGTCAGCTGCCTCGGATCGCTGCCATCGGTATTCATTTCCCATAACTGCCCTTTCAGGAGGTAGATGATCTTTCCCGACCGGGAATCGATATGAATGACGCTTTCGCCGCCGGCCGATCGTGTCAGCTGCGTTGCAGAACCTCCGGAAACCGGTACCGAGTACAGGTTCCGCTCACTCTTGTTTTCCTCTACATTATAAAAGCTGATGCCGTAGATCAGGTTTTTGCCATCGGGCGTCACTCTTTCGCCGGCTACCCGGCCAAGCTGCCAGAGCAATTCCGGGGTCATTCGCTGCTGGGCTTCTGTCGAGAGCGCGGCCAGCAATAGTCCGAGTCCTATGATTTTCTTCATAATAAATGATATTGATGGTCCTTTTACATGTTTGCCGTTTGATGGTGGCCTAGGATGGCTGCAGATCCCGCCATTCATCTTCCATACCCCTGAGCAGGTAGCTGGCGGTTGCCGGATTGGTCGCCAGCGGGACGTTATGGACGTCACAGATCCTCAGCAGCATCTGGACATCGGGTTCATGGGGATGTTTGCCAAGCGGATCCCTGAAAAAGATGATTCCGTGGATCTTCCCTTCGGCCGCCATCGCGGCGATTTGCGCGTCTCCGCCTTTCGGGCCGCTGAGTTTCAGCGTGACGGCTAATCCGGTCTGCCGGACATGCGTCCCGGTGGTCCCGGTCGCTACCAGCTTGTAATTCTGCAGGAATTCATAGTGGTCCTTCACAAAGGCGACCAGTTCAGCCTTTTTGCCGTCATGTGCGATGAGCGCAAGTGTTTTCATACCGCATTACTTAAAGAACAGGTAGGCCAGCAAAATGGCGGCTACCACGCCGACCAGGTCGGCTATTAATCCACAAATTAAAGCGTACTTGGTTTTTTTGATATTCACTGACCCGAAATAAACGGCCAGCACATAAAAGGTTGTTTCCGTAGATCCCTGGATGATGCTGGCCAGACGGCCCTGGAAGGAATCGGCCCCGTAGGTCTTCATCACATCGACCATCAGGCCGCGTGCTCCGCCGCCGCTGAGCGTTTTCATCAGACCGACCGGGAGGGCCGGTACGAAAGAAGTGTCAAGTCCGCAGGCCGCTACCAGGTATCCGATCGCGTTCACGACATAATCCATGCAGCCCGTCGTCCGGAAGACGCTGATGGCCACGAGGATCGCGACCAGGTAGGGAATGATGAGCACCCCGGTGGTGAATCCCTCCTTGGCGCCGTCAATGAAGGCTTCATAGACATTGATCTTTTTGAAGGCGCCATAGCCGATGAAGAGCACGATCAGCGAAAAGATAATGAGTCCCCCCAGGATGCTGGTATTCGTCTGGATCTGCTCCGGCGGCAGCCCCCCCAGCCAGAAGTACAGCCCGGCCATGATCGCCAGGAAACTGCCGATGAACACGAGGACCGGTAACTGAAGCAGATTGATCTTCTGATAAAAGGCAACCGCGATCATTCCGGACAGGAACGATATGAAAGTTCCGATCAATGACGGAATAAAGATGTCCGCGGGGTTCGCAGCACCCGCGGCCAGCCGCAGAGCCATGACTGAGGTCGGGATCAGGGCCAGCCCGGCCGTATTCAGCACCAGGAACATGATCATGGCGTTTGTCGCCGTGTCCTTTTGCGGATTCAGCTCCTGGAGTTCCTTCATGGCTTTCAGTCCCAGCGGCGTGGCCGCGTTATCCAGGCCCAGCATATTCGCTGAAAAGTTCATCATGATCGATCCGGAGGCCGGGTGATCCTTGGGAACGCCGGGAAACAGCTTGCTGAAGAAGGGGTTGACGCCCCGAGAGAAGACTGAGATCATCCCGGCGACCTCGCCGATCTTCATGATGCCGAGCCAGAACGTCATGATGCCGACCAACCCGATGGATATATCAAATCCGGTCTTGGCACTTTCAAACATTCCGTTTACGACATCCGACATCAGTTGGGTCTCGCCGAAGAAGATCAGTTTAATAAGTGCAACAATGAAGGCAATCAGAAAAAAAGCGATCCAGACGTAATTCAGGGCCATTTAAGGTGTATTCAGGTTGGAGTTTGTGTTAATAATCTGTCCGAGTTACTTCCGGAGATGATGATCCGGAATCTACCGGCGGAAGCGTTCGCCGCTCAAATTAGAAGTTTTCATGCGAATTCTGCCATTTTCGAACGATAAAATCGTTTCGGGTCCGTTCAGGAGGCTGAAATCAGCGGCCTTGCTGAGCTCAGGGGTGCCTGAAAAGATGGCTCTGCACCCGGAGACATCATATTCCTCGTACCCGAATCTCCCGGAAAGATCGCCGAGGTCTTCAAGGATGTAGTCGCAGATGATGCTTTTTCCGGCTTCACGGATCTGCTCATCGGCATTCAGGCCGATGTCCGCAATGAATTCATTGCCGTTAAATTCCAACATGCAGTTCTTAAGCAGAATGCTGAAATGGACCTTCCGGTTCTGGGGGATTGCGGTATACTCTGACAGCGGAGTTTCCGTGTAACTTCCTTCACTGATCTGGATCAGCCCGGAGAGGATTGCGGCGAAGTATACTTTGCGGATAAACTGTTTTTCCCGGTCATTCTGATATCCGCCGGCTTCGATCAGGATCGTACTGGTACCGGCGGCCTGGAAATTATCGCCGAATGCCCTGGGCTCATATTCATCATTGAACAGACCCACGTGACCTGGAATCATGGGCTGGATCGCCTTGTTAATGCCGGCAATCACCTGCATGGCTTTTTCCCGGACCGGATTGACGGAGACCGCCGCATCGAAGGCCGGAGCAAGCAGCGAAATCGTGGCCGGATTTCCTGTGTTCCCGGCAGACCACAGAACGTTCTTATCGTGGAGGTTGAATCCGAAATCAGGTCCGATCTCATCCCTTAATTTCCTCAGCAGCCTTCCCTCAGGAGACTGTTGCCGCAAAAAGTCGCGGTTGATATCGAGGCCCTGCGCATTCACCCTGGTAAAGCGCTCTGCACCATCTGGATTAACCATCGGCAGAAAGTAGAGCGTGCATCGCTCCAGGATTTGCCGGGACACCTGGTGGTGGTCCGGGTGATCAAGAAAGTTGAAGAGGTCAAAAAGCGCCATGGTACCGGTCGCTTCATCCCCGTGCATCTGCGACCAGAGGAAGATCCGTACCGGTCCGCTGCCCCTCCTGAGCAGGCAGATCGCGCGGCCTTCCGCCGATGTGCCCGCCTCGCTGATCTCAAAGTTCGATTGGGAATGAATCAGGGGCTGCAGGTCTTTCCACTTAAAAAATCGGTCCCTTAACCGGGTCTCCTCAAAGGAGGAGTAGGCGCTGATAATGCTGCTGATGATACTCACGCGGCGAAAATACAAAAAGATGCGGGCAGAAATTCAGTCGTCAGGTCCTGAAAAAAACAAGTCCCCGAAGGCGGTGCTCACGGGGACTTGCTGATTGCCGGGAAGGCTAGTTCGAAGCGGTTGCCGCTTCGGGCACCTCGAAACCCCAGTCGCGGCCTTTCAACGTTGCCGGGACCCCTTTGGTCATCCAGGCCGGGGCCGGTTTGCCTTTCAGGAAGTGATCGAAGAACTGCTGTTCCCGGATCTGGATATCCTTGCGGTTCTGGCGCTGCATGAGGTTATGGGCCTCACCGTTGTAGTTCAGCATCCAGACCGGCTTGTTCAGCCTCCGGAGTGCGGTGAACATTTCGATTCCCTGGTACCACGGCACAGCTCCGTCGGCATCATTGGACATCAGGACTACCGGCGTGTTCACCTTCGGGAGGTGGAACAGCGGTGAGTTTTCAATATAGAGCTCGGGTTTTTCCCAGAGGGTCGCACCGATGCGGCTCTGCGTGCGCTCATACTGGAACTGGCGGTTCATGCCTGATTCCCAGCGAATGCCGCCATAGGCAGAAGTCATGTTGACGACCGGGGCTCCGGCCCATGCCGCGGCATACATATCGGTCCGGGTGATCAGGTGAGCAACCTGGTAGCCGCCCCAGCTCTGGCCCTGTATCCCGATCTTGCTGCCGTCGACCCAGCTGTTCTTTTTGAGCGCTTCCACGCCGCTGTTGATGAATTCCTCTGCGGAGCGGCCCGGGTAGCCGATCTCATAGGAGATATCCGGCGCGAAGACCAGGTAGCCGTTGCTGACGAAATAGGAGATGTTAAGCCGGGACGGAGTAGGTGCGGGGGCGATATAGTCAAACAGTCCGTCCGACAGTTTCTCATAAAAATAGACGACCATGGGATATTTCCGGGCCGGATCAAAGTCCTCTGGTTTGTATAGAATGCCCTCCGACTGGTATCCTTTCGGTGTGGTCCAGCTGACCAGTTCGGCAGTACCCCAGTTGTACTCCGCCTGCTGCGGGTTGATCGCACTCAGTTTGGTTTCCTTGCGGAAATCAGAGGAGACGTACAGGTCGGGCGATAACTGGTAACTGCCCTTCGTATAGATGAATTCGGAAGCGTATTTAGCCATGACCGGCCTGGAGTATGACCGCTCGGCCATAACGACCAGCTCGGGGGCGCCTTTTGCGTTCAGGCTTTTCCTGTACCAGCCGTTCTGCTTGGTGCGGTTATCGAAGGCCTGCAGCCAGAGTGGTTTCCTGCTGCTTACCGGATCGGTGTTTGCTCTCCGGAAGCTTCGTTCAGCGGTGAAATCGACGTAACGGAAGGTAATCTGGTCTTTACGGCCGGCGCCGCCGGTGATGTTTTTAGGGCTTCCGCCTTTCGGATCGAAGCTCCAGATATCGTATCGGTCATAGATCAGCACTTCCTTGTCGCCTTCAGTCCAGCCGGCCACGCCGTACGGCGACGGGTCGTCCGGTACGTCATTCAGCTCATCGTAAAAGGCGACCTTCAGTCCGCCTGTAAGCTGTTGCTGGCGGCCGGTGCCGATATGGTAGGCATACCAGTTCCGGTCAGCGCGGTTGTACCAGGCGACGTACTGGCCACCCGGCGACAGGCTTGCGGTGCCGCGGACCCGGGACGTGATCAGTTTGCGGCTGCCGTCCCTGGTGGAGACCAGGTAAAGGTCTTTATAGGAGGAACCCACCCACTGGGTTTCGATCCGGTTTCCGGCATCCGATGCTGCCAGGGCATATTCGCCGTTGCCCTCTACGGAGAGCTCGATGTCCTGCAGCTTTTCATCAGCCAGCTGGATGACCGCAGGTGCCGCGCCGGCCGGGTAGATCACCGCCGTATAGCTGCGCTTCAGGTCCCGGTCCAGGTTCTTCAGCTGCATGGGCTGCAGGTAGTCGTCCTGGTAGTTCCACACATCCACCTGGGCGACCTCGAAGTCAACGAGGGTCGTGTCTTTGGGGGCCGGAACCGGCGCCGTACCAAAAAACAGTTTCTCGCCGTTCTTGCTGAAAAATACCTTGCCGTTGCCGCTCACTGCCCAGTCCGACGGAATGCCCGGAGTTCCCTGGCGGGCAAGGACCTTGGCGCTGTCCTGGGTCTGGCGGAAGTAATACAGGCTGAAGATCTTTACGGGTGCCTTTTCCGGGCTCTTCTCGGCGGTAAAAGCCAGCTGGCTGCCGCTTTCATCAAAGGTCAGGTTTTTGTAGGTACCCCGGCCGGAGCTGATCTTACGGACAGCATCACGGCTGATATCGTACCAGAATACGCCTGGCTGGCTTACCGTATCCTTCTTCGGCGTGACCCGGGCGAACACGAGGTATTTGCCGTTTTCGCTCAGTGCGTATTCGGTAACATTGCTGAATACGGTTTCTATCCCGGTTGAAAGCCTCCGGACCACCAGGTCGGAACCTTCCTTTCCGGCCGCCGGGGTTTCCGCGCTTTTCTTCTTCGTGCTGTCTGTCTGTTCCTTTTCCTTCAGGTAGGCAACCACTGCCGAAGACCTTTCGGGCAGCTGGAAGGATTTGACGCGGGGGGCCTTGAAGATGCTGCCGGTGCCCATGGCCATGATGCCAAGGCTGTCTTTCGGCATATCGTCGGGCTTCTTTTTCTTGATCTTTGCCAGCCGGGTCTCCTGGTAAAATGGTTTGATCGTAAATAAGGTGAATTTCGAATCGCCGGAGATCTCGGCATTCTGGACGCGGGGAACCGTGGTAACAGCCTTCGTTTTAAGGTTGGTGATGACCATTTTGGCATCACCGGCCTGCGGTGTTACGGAATAAATGACCCACTGCCCGTCCGGGCTGATCTTTTGCGACGAGACCGACTGCCACCCGTCGTAAACGGAGTGATCGAGCGGTTTTTTGGAGCTCTTCTGGGCTACGGCCAGCTGACCGGCCAACAGAAAGAAAATAAAGGGGTATAGTCTACGCATTAATAAGGAGGTTGTTGAGGATTTAAATATCTGAAATTGTCTGGAAAAAGGGCGGGAATTACGGCATTTTTACACAAACCGGCCCGGCCGGTCCGGCCATCGGCCGGCTGCCGTTCCCGTGATGAGCACCCTTTTTCTGAACCTATTTTATGTAAATATTGTTATTCAGACGTGAATAGTGTAAAACAGGAGAACAAAGGCTGGCCGGATCATTATGACAATCCGCTGCTAAATACGTTGAAGGATTACGGAATTTTTTCCACAGACAAGGCGGGAATCATCACCGGCTGGAGTGAAGGCGCCGTTCATGTGCTTGGCTATCGGAGGGAGGAAGTCATTGGTGCTGACGCCCGCATGCTGTACACCACGGCAGACATAAAGGCCGGTGTTCCGGAAGAAGAGCTGTCCACCGCACTGGAACTCGGAACTGCTCTCGATGAGCGGTATCACGTCAGGAAGGACGGGTCGCTCTTCTGGGCAAGTGGTCTGGTGTACCCGCTGATCGATCCGGATGGCCGTCACTACGGGTTCGTCAAGATCATGCGGAATTATCCGAGCCTGCAGACAAGCGAAGTGCTGCCCGGAGATAATGAGACTGCGGAGTCTCAGCATCTGGTGCTGATCAGGGAGCTCGGATCGAGTGAGAAGCGGCTTAAGCTGGCTGTTGAAGGGGCGAACATCGGGATCTGGGACCTTGATCATCTTACAGGGAAAGCGATCACTTCAAAGGGGCATTCCCAGATTTATGGGTACAATCCCGAAACAGAACAATGGGGAATGGATATGTTGCTGCAGTACGCGGTACCTGAAGATGCCGAAATGGTCAGGGAAGGCTTTGCTGCGGCCTGGGCCGACGGTTATCTGGACGTGGAATTCCGGATTCGCAGGCGGGGATCCCAGGAACTTCGCTGGGTCCATCTGAAGGGCGAGGTGGCCCGGGACGAAGGTTCCGGGCGAAATAAGATGATCGGAACCACCATTGATGTTACTCACCAGAAGGAAATGGACCGGCGCCGGGACGAGCTGATCACGATTGTCAGTCATGAACTGAAGACGCCGGTAACCTCCCTGAAAGCGGCGGTTCAGGTGCTTTGCCGGAAGCTGGAAAAATCCGGCGATGAGATCGGCGCTTCCATGCTGAATAAGATGAATGTGCAGATCAACCGGCTGGTCACGCTGATCGCAGATCTGCTGAACGTCAGTAAGATTGAGGGCGGTCACCTGCAGCTGCGGAATGCAGAGTTCAATTTCGGCGATTTGCTGCATGATGTGGTCAGTGATGTCCAGAAAACGAGTGCCTCCCACCGGATCGTCATCCAGGAGGTGCCGGACGTCGTTGTCAGGGGTGACCTTGAACGTACGGGCCAGGTGCTGATCAACCTGCTGACCAATGCTATCAAGTATTCACCAGGGGCGGACAAGGTCAGGGTTCGTGCGGAATGCAGGGATGGGGAAGTAGTGTGCCATGTACAGGATTTTGGGGTTGGCATACCGGAGGACAAGCAGGAACGGATCTTTGAGCGCTTTTACCGTGCCTCCGACGATCAGAATTACTCGTTTTCGGGCATCGGCATGGGTTTGTATATTTCGTTTGAGATCATCAAACGGCTTGGCGGAAAAATGTGGTTCGAAAGCCGGACCGACCAGGGTTCCACCTTTTCGTTCAGCCTGCCGCTTCGATCTTCAGCGGAAGACTGACCTGTCCGGGCAACAAAAAGGCCCCGCTGTATTGCGGAGCCTGATCGATATTGTTGTATGCTGAACGGTTATTTTCTTCCGTCTATTTTTTCTTTGGCTGCTGCTTTGCAGTCCCTTGCTGCTGACGCATATATTCTTCCATCCGTGCCTGGAATTTCGACTTCTTATTGGATTCCGGCTTCTTCTTGTTCTCCTGGATACGGGCATGGATCTTATCGTCGTTTACAAACTGACGGATGATATACTGCTGTACGAAGGAAAGCATGTTCGCCAGGAAGTAATAATAGTTCAATCCGGCAGGATAGCTGTTCAGTACGCCCAGGAAGATGATCGGCGTGATGTACCCGATATATTTCATCTGGCCGGTCGCCCCCGAGATCTGGTTATTGAAGTACGTATAGATCAGCGTGGAAATCGTCATCAGGATACACATCAGACTGATGTGGTCCATGCCGATCAGCGGAATCCGCGGGAATGTGATCAGCGCGTCGTAGGTGGACAGGTCCTTCATCCACAGGAAGCTTTCCTGGCGCAGTTCAAACAGGTTCGGGAAGAAGAAGA
>CBINHC010000012.1:0-142057 GCA_966250385.1 uncultured Sphingobacteriaceae bacterium
GAATGCAGAAGATTAGAAATATAGCGATTATCGCACACGTTGACCACGGTAAAACAACGCTGGTTGACAAAATCCTACACAGTTGCGCCATTTTCCGTGATAACCAGGAAACAGGAGATCTGATCCTGGACAACAACGACCTGGAACGTGAACGTGGTATTACGATTGTCTCCAAAAACGTCTCCGTACGTTACAAGGACGTTAAGATCAATATTATTGACACCCCGGGCCACGCCGACTTCGGCGGTGAGGTTGAACGGGTCCTCAAAATGGCTGACGGCGTTCTGTTGCTTTGCGATGCGTTTGAAGGCGCCATGCCTCAGACCCGTTTCGTAACCCAGAAAGCGCTGTCGCTCGGACTGAAACCGATCGTGGTTGTGAACAAGGTTGATAAAGAGAACTGCCGTCCTGAAGAGGTTTACGAGCAGATCTTCGAACTGTTCTTCAACCTTGAAGCGACAGAAGAGCAGCTGGACTTCCCTGTGATCTACGGATCTTCCAAACAGGGATGGATGAGTACTGATTACAAAGTTCCTACAGATAACATCTTCCCGTTAATGGACGCCATCCTGGAAAACATTCCTCCGGCACCGGTTAACGAAGGTACCCTCCAGATGCAGATCACTTCCCTGGATTACTCTTCATTCGTAGGCCGTATCGCGATCGGGCGTGTTGCAAGAGGAACCATCAAGGAAAACCAGCCTGTTTCATTGGTTAAACGGGACGGAAAGATCCAGAAGTCCCGTATCAAGGAACTCTATACGTTTGAAGGTCTTGGTAAGGTGAAAGTTCAGGAAGTAAGCTCAGGCGATATCTGCGCCGTGGTCGGAATCGAAGGATTCGAGATCGGCGATACCATTGCGGATTTTGATGCACCGGAACAACTGGAAGTCATCAAGATCGATGAGCCGACCATGAACATGCTGTTCACGATCAACAACTCCCCTTTCTTCGGTAAGGAAGGTAAATTCGTTACCTCCCAGCGTCTGCGTGAACGTCTGTACAAGGAAATGGAAAAGAACCTGGCACTGAAAGTCGTTGAGACCGAGTCTCCGGATGCCTACCTGGTATACGGACGGGGTATTCTCCATTTATCCGTACTGATCGAGACCATGCGTCGCGAAGGATACGAATTACAGGTGGGTCAGCCGCAGGTAATCATCAAGCAGATCGACGGCGTGAAGAGCGAGCCGGTTGAGACCCTGATCGTTGACGTACCTGGGGAAGTTGCCGGTAAGGTGATCGAGCTGGTAACCCAGCGTAAAGGCGAGCTCCTGATCATGGAACCGAAAGGCGACCTGCAGCACCTGGAGTTCGAGATCCCGTCACGGGGTATCATCGGACTGCGTAACAACGTCCTGACCGCTACCGCAGGTGAGGCTATCATGGCTCACCGTTTCAAATCGTACGAACCATGGAAGGGAAGCATCCCCGGCCGTTCGAACGGGGTACTGGTATCCATGGACAAGGGCCAGACTACCGCGTACTCGATCGATAAGCTTCAGGATCGCGGCCGTTTCTTCGTCGATCCGGGAGTTGACGTATACGAAGGTCAGATCGTCGGTGAGCACATCCGGGACAATGACCTGGTTGTCAACCTGGTGAAAGGCAAGCAGCTGACCAACATGCGTGCATCCGGTAGTGATGACAACGTACGGATCGCTCCGGCCATCAAGTTCTCGCTTGAGGAAGCCATGGAGTATATCCAGGCGGACGAGTACATCGAGGTAACTCCGGTAAGCATGCGCTTACGGAAGATCTACCTGACTGAGAACGAACGCAAAATCAACGCTAAGAAATTTGTCAGCTAGGAAGCAGGCAGATTCAGCATATCCGGAAGGGCGCAGGAAACTGTGCCCTTCTTTTTTTTACATTTGCCTCTGATGAGGATTCCCGCTATTCCAGGCTTTGATCAGTCGGCATTTGAAAAGTACTTTAAGAACACCGGCTGGCTGATGCTGGGCCGGGTGGGGAGCCTGCTGATCAAGATGCTGGTCAACATCAGCGTCGCCAACTACCTGGGCAGGGAAGCGTTCGGAACGATCAACAATGCCTACGCCTTCGTGATCATCTTCCTGTCGGTCGCCGGCCTGGGTCTCGATCAGTTCATCGTCCGGGAACTGGTGAACACTCCCGGCAGGAAGGAAGGCATCCTGGGAACTTCCGTATCCCTGAAGCTATTGGCTGCCGTGGCGGTCATTCCGGTGATCATGATCGCCTACCAGGTCTTCCCTTCCGGCGGCACGCCATCTGATTTCGTACTGATCCTCTCCCTGACCGGACTCTTCCAGGCTTTTAACGTCATCGACGCCTTTTACCAGGCGCGGGTACAGGCGAAGAACATCATGCTGGTCAATGTCTTCGGGAACCTGTTGTCTGCGATCCTCAAGCTTGTATTCATATTCCTGCAGCTTTCGCTGATCTGGTTCGTCATCGCCCTGCTCATGGACGCTGCGATCCTGGCCCTGGGCTATATCAGCATCTATACGGTGCAGAAACACAAACTGCTGATGTGGCGTTTTGAGCGCTCCACTGCGGGCCATCTGCTCTCCAAGTCCTGGCCGCTTATGTTTTCCGCCGTCCTGGTGACCCTGTATATGAAGATCGACCAGGTCATGATCGGCAGGATGCTCGGAGAGGCCCCGCTGGGGGTTTACTCGACCGTCGTCTCCCTGAGCGAAGCCTGGTATTTCATCCCGATGGCCATTGTATCGTCGGTCTTTCCGGCCATCATAACGGCAAAGAAGCAGGATGAGCAGCGGTACAGGAAACGGCTTCAGAACCTCTATGACCTCATGGTGTTTATCAGCATGAGCATTGCCCTGGTCATGACATTCCTATCCTCGTGGGTGTACAGCGGCTGGCTGTATGACGTCGAATATGCAGCCGGCGCGCCCGTTCTGGCGATCCATGTCTGGGCCGGGGTCTTCGTGTTCCTCGGCGTAGCCAGCGGACAGTACCTGATCAACGAAGGGCTGACCCAGCTTTCCCTGTTCCGGACGGCGGTCGGCGCCCTGGTCAATATCGTCCTGAACCTCGTCCTGCTTCCGCATTTCGGAATTGCCGGGGCGGCCTGGGCGACCCTGTTCGCCTATGCCTTTGCCACTTTTTCCATCATCTTCGTTCCCCGGACGCGGGCACAGGGAATCATGATGATTAAGTCCTTATTTTTGATCTCACTCATACAAAAACTGAATAAACGTTGAAGCGATTACTTCCATTAAGCTCCCTGCTTAAACCGGGCCGTATCAAGACCCTCCTGTCCTTCGGGGTAAAAGGCTATCTGGCGGAAACCGGATGGTTCAACTCATTTGACTCCAGGACTCCCGTAGACGATCAGGGACAACCGATTCCATGGGTGACCTATTCCTTTATTGACTTCATATCCGAACGGATCCGGAAGGAGCACAGGATCTTTGAGTTCGGCTCGGGTAACTCCACCTGGTTCTATGCGAAAAACGCCGGGAAGGTGGTATCGGTCGAACACGACCGGGCATGGTACGAAAAGGTTCTGAACCGGAAACCGGCCAATGCGGAGATCATCTTCAGCGAACTGGTCACGGACGGCCAGTACAGCCGGATGCCACTGACCAGGAATGAGCAATTCGATATCATCATCGTTGACGGCCGTGACCGGGTGAACTGCTGCCGGAACTGCCTCCCGGCCCTGTCGGAAAACGGAGTCATCGTTCTGGACGATTCGGAGCGTGACTTCTACCGGCCGGCTATCGAGTTCCTGACCGGCGCGGGCTTCAGACACCTCTCATTCAGCGGCATCTCACCGGGCCTGTTCTACCGGAAGTCCACTTCGGTTTTTTACAAACCAAACAACTGTCTTGGAGTTTAAGTAAGAGCCCCTATGCAAGCGTTCGCTCCGATAGCCCTCTTTGTCTATAACCGCCCAGAACATACCCGGAGGACCCTGAAGTTCCTCCGGCAGAACCGGCTTGCCGAAGAATCCCGCCTGTTTATCTTTTCGGACGCGGCGAAGACGCCTGCGCATGCCGCGCAGGTCGCGGAGGTCCGCGAGCTGATCCGGACAACCGAGGGTTTCAGGAGCGTAGAGATCATTGAACGGGACCGGAACCTCGGACTTGCAGCTTCCGTGACCGACGGCGTCACCCGGCTGGTGAACGAATACGGGAAGGTCATCGTTTTCGAGGATGATCTGATCAGTTCGCCGCACACCCTGCAGTACTTCAATGACGCCCTGGACCGGTACCGCGACGAGCCGCGGGTCATGCATATCGGCGCCTACATGTATCCCCTGCCCAAGGGGCTCCCGGAGACCTTCTTTTACCGGGCGGCGACGAGCTGGGGCTGGGCAACGTGGAAAAGGGCATGGGATCATTTCGAACCGGATATCGACGTCCTGATGGGGCGGTTTGACAAGAAGAGCATACACGAGTTTTCGATCGGGGGCAGTATGGATTTCTGGCGGCAGATGAAGCAGTTCAAGGCGGGGAAGAACGACTCCTGGGCGATCCGCTGGTATGCCTCCGTGTTCCTGAAAAAAGGACTCACCCTGAACCCTTCGCAGTCGCTGATCAACAACATCGGTCATGACAATACCGGCGTTCATTCCGGTCTGAACGACATGTACCAGGTTTCGGTCAACCAGAACCGGATCACCGAGTTCCCGCCCGTGGTCCAGGAGGACATCCGGGCTTACCAGGCGATCAGGCACTTCCTCAAAAACAGGAAGGGTTCGCTGGTGAAACGGATCATCCGGTTCATCCGCCAGCGCATGAATAAGTGATCAGCCTTTGGAAGCGGTCAGCATGATATAGGGCGAGAGCTGCTTTGATTCGAATCCCAGGATCTTCGTAGGAATCTTCCCGGCATACCACAACGCTTTGATAAAGGCCCGTGTAAGCGCCGACTTCTCTTTCCGGTTTTCCAGCCAGACACTGAATCCGCCGAAGTACCGGACGTTGACGTCCACCAGCCCCAGGTCCCGGGCGGCAGTCTCCAGCAGCTCCAGGTCCATGCTGGCAATATGATGCTTATCGTAGTTTTCCCGGTCGAAGGTCTTCTGGACCCACCCGTTCACGCCCCTGAAATTCGGCAGCGTAATGAACAGCGAACCTCCGGGCTTCATGAACTGCACGTGCCTGGACAGGATATCCCGGGTATCCTGGAAATGCTCGATGAGTCCGCAGCTGAGCACCAGGTCATACTGCCGTTCCGGCGTATAGGAGAACAGGTCGGTCTCAATGACCTGTACGTCCGCCGTGGTCAGCTGGTTGGCCTCCAGCAGCTCCCCGAGTATCCCGGGGTGCACGAAATAATCGAGCAGCGTCGTTTCCGCGCCCAGGTATTTCTTCAGAAAGATGGAATAATAGCCCGGAAAACCGCCGAGTTCGATCGCGGATTTCACGCCCTTCGCTGAGACGATCGCCTCCAGCTGTTTGTGAAACAAGTAGTCCGGCCCCACCGGGAAGATCAGATCCGTCTTGGACTCCCAGTATCTGGTCCAGAACCGGCGATCGGTTAATTGGTTGCTCATGAAAGAGCAAAATTAAAAAAGGCTCCGGCAATTTGCCGGAGCCCTCTGGAATTATTTCAGGTCCTTCAGGATCTCCTGAACCGCGCGTTCGATCTGCGGGTCCTTGTTCTCCAGGCGGTCCTTGAACGTGTTGGTCACCTGGATGTCCGGCGCAACGCCTTCCTTCTCGATGTTCTTTCCGTCCAGCGTATAGCAGCCCCATGCCGGCAGCCGGTAGAAGGAGCCGTCCACCAGGCCTTTTCCTGACGTAAAGATGATCCACCGGTAGGTCTCGGTCCCGATCACTTTTCCGAGTTTCAGGGCCTTGAAGCCCGTTGCGGTCATTTCCGCATCACTCAGGGACTGTTCGTTGATCAGCAGCACGATCGGCTTGGCTGAAGGCGCGAAATTCGGTTGCGGCGTCAGCTTGCCGCCCCGGTATTTCCACTGCAGGTAGGGTCGCTGCGACAGGAACTGCAGCACCGCGTCGTGCACATTGCCCCCGGTGTTGTAACGCAGGTCCAGAATAAGTCCCTCCTTCTTATCCGCTTCGGACACCATATCGATCAGGAAGCTTTCCAGTTCAGGCCCGCCCATGTTCTTCATGTAGGTATAGGCGATCCGGTTGTCGCTCAGTTCATCCACCTTCTTCTGGTTGTTCTCCACCCATTCGTCATACAGGTTCGTCCGCAGCTGTCCTGAAGACTCCGGATGCAGCGTAACCTGTACGGTCCTGCCGTTTTGGTCAAACGTCAGCTTGAGCTCCTTGTCCAGGGACGGTTTGGTGAAGTAGTAGTTACGGTCCTGCGCGGCGTCCACGGCCTGGCCGTTCACGTGGGTCAGCCTGTCGCCCGGCTGGACGTTGACGTGGGAACGGTCCGCATTGCTGCCGGCCACGATGTGGCTGACCTTGTAGGGATCCGTGTTCTCGAACATGACCCCGGTCTCCAGGGTCCGGTAGGTGACCCTGATCTGCTCCTCAGGCCCGTTGGATGTAAAGCCCATGTGGGACGAATTCAGTTCGCCGAGCATGTCGTTCAGCAGGATCCGCAGGTCGGATCGGTTGGTCAGATAGGGCAGGTACGCGCCATAGCGCTCCCGCATGTTCGGCCAGTCGACTCCGTGCATGTTCTCGTCATAGAAGTTCTCTTCCAGATTGGCCCAGGTCTCATCAAACATCTGCCTGAACTCGCCGGACAGGTTCCGTCTGAAGGTATAGCTGATGTCCAGTTTGTCGACCTTGTTCTGATCCGGATTGTATTTATGAATGTTGCCGTTCGAGAGCAGGTAGAATTTGCCGTTGTTCTCGATGATCGAACCGCCGTTTCCGTCGATGACCTTTTCGGTCTTCGGAGACTCGAATGGCTCCAGGATGGTCCGGTACATGGCATTCTTTCCTTCCGCATGATCGGAAACGTAATATACGGTCGTTTTGTCTTCCTTCCTGAATACGATTGCTCCGTACTGGGAGCCGAAAGCAGGCCCGATCTGCTCCAGCCGCTTCATGATGTCTTCGGTATTGATCGTTACGACAGGACCGGCGGAAGCTGCAGGTGCGGTCTCTTTTTTGGATTTGGATTTGGCTTTCCCTTTTTCGTTCTCCTTGTCGGCTGAAGCTTCGACTGCAAACAGCGCATCGAACTTCTCGGTCCGGAACGGCGCGTCGAATTTATCCAGCGGCATCCGGTACAAACGCGGCTCCTGCAAGCCGTACGGATAGGCTGGTTTGGTGCGGGAGGTTACGAAATAGATGTATTTCCCGTCCGGCGACCAGTACGGGTCCGATTCCGTTACGCCTGTATTGGTGAGGTTGATGGTCTTTCCGGACTTCAGGTTATGGACAAAGATGTCCTGCTCAAAGTTCCGGATGGCCGTGAACAACACGTACTGGTTGTCCGGGGAAATGTAGGGCGAGGAATTCTGGAAGCCCCAGATCTCGTCTTTGACGATCGTTTTGCTCTGAAGGGTCTTCAGGTCAATGGTGCGCACCTCGTCCCTGCCGCTCAGGTAGACGCCCATGGTGCGGTCCTTGTTCAGCGTCAGGGAACGGTTGTTCCGGTTATCACGGGTCAGCTGCTTCAGTTCGCCCTTTCCGTCCGCAGAAACGGTGAACCAGTTCTGATACCCGTTTGCCGTCTGATTGAAGATCAGCGTGCGGTTATCGCTTAACCAGCTCACTTCGGAAGCCCGTTCCGCACTCTTGCTGATCTGGCGGATGAACTTGCCTTCGATGTCCGAAACGAAAACTTCACCCCTTGAAACGAAGGCCATCTTCTTTCCGTCCGGCGAAATATCGAACGTCTCGATCCGGTTCTTCACATCGAAGTCCTGCTCTTTTGACAACACGTTGTTGCGCGGCATCTGCATGTCCAGGCGCGCAGCCTGCTTACCGGCAACATCATAGACATACAGCTGGTAGTCTTTCTCAAACACGACCTTTCGGCCGTCGGCGCTCACGGACGGGCGCTTGATGGAAGTCTCGAACTTCGTAAGCTGCGTTTTCTTTCCGTCTGCAAAGGTGTAGAGGTTGTACTCCTCATTCCCTTCATCGGAAACGAAGTAGATATTTCCGTTCCTGTCCAGCGTGGCCCAGAAATCCTTACCGTTGTACTCGGTATATTTCCGGAACTGGCCGGATTTCGGGTCGTAGGACTGGATGTCCGGGTTGTATGCGCCTTTGTATCGCTTGCGGTGTGCAAACAGCTTGCTTTCCCAGGTATCGTTGAAAAACAGTTCGCCGGTCTTCGGATGCTCGGCCACGTTATGGACCGTGTTGAAGTAGTTTTCGAATAAACGAACCGGGGTGCCTCCGGTAACGGGCACCTTGTAGCCGGCGAACGAGTTGTATCTACCGGAGGTGAAATAGATCGTTTTCGAGTCCCAGCTCCAGGAATCCACCTCATCGGACGCATCGTGGAAAGTCAGCTGGCGGATCTCTCCGCCGCCGATCGGCATGACGTACACGTCGTTATTTCCGGCCTGGGTGGAGGAGAATGCGATCCATTTTCCGTCCGGGGACACCTTGGGATTGGTTTCCTCCCCGGCCATCGCCGTGAGCCGGGTTGCGCTTCCGCCGGAGATACCGGTCTTCCAGAGATCGCCCTCATATGTGAAGATCACGGTAGCGGCATCCGGTGTCAGCGTCGGATTGGATGCGAAATAAACGTTCTGGGCAGACAGCAGCGGTATCCCCGCGCTGAACGCCAGCATGGTCAGCAGTATTTTTTTCATTGTGTAAGGTCTTCGGGTTATTTCTGATTTAAGATTCTACCGAACGCCTGAAGTTACACAAACCGTCCTGAAATACTAAATCAGTGTACTTTTAGCGTATGATCAGTGTACAATCGTGTACAATTAGTGTACATTAATGTACTTTTGGAGTCACGTGAAAATTGTCCACATCAATACGTATTATAGTAACGGAGGAGCCGGCCGGGCTTGTCAGCGCCTGAACAAAGCGCTTGAAGAAGCCGGTATCGATTCCACGATCTGGGTGAACTTTTCTTTCGATAAGACTCCCGGTGTCAACAATTTTTCTGCGGGGTTCTTTCAGAAGTGGATCACGGCGGCGGGTATCGTGGCGGAAAGGATCCTGGCGAAGTTCCTGCTGAATCCCCTGAAGACGCCGTTTTCGTTCCCGATATGGGGCCGGGACATTTCACGGCACCGTGCGCTCCGGGAGGCGGACATCATTCACCTCCACTGGATCAATCATTCCTTCCTGAGGCCCCGGGACCTGGCCCGGCTTGCACGGCTCAATAAGCCCGTCGTCTGGACCTTCCACGACAGCAATGCCTTCACCGGGGGATGCCATGTCCGCTACGGGTGCGATCATTTTCACCGGGCATGCGGCAATTGTCCCCTGCTGAAGCGTTCCCATCCGGACGACCTGTCCCATTCGATCTGGAAGGCGAAGGATCGCGCATACTCAGCCCTGCCCTTTTCGATTGTCGCCCCCAGCCGGTGGATGCAGGAATCAGTCCGATCAAGCAGCCTGCTGGGCGACCGGCGGTTCCTGAATATTCCCAATACCCTGGATACCTCGGTATTCAAACCGACCGACCGCTCAGAAGCCCGGAAAAAACTCGGACTGGATCCGGACCGGTTCATCATGCTGAGCGGTTTCATGCCTTCCCGGAAGGACCTTCACAAAGGAACCTCCTACCTGCTGGAAGCGCTTGAGATCTTCGCCGCCGGAAATCCGGACGCCATGAAAGACGTCCAGCTCGTCGTGTTCGGCAATCGCGGAACCGGTCCCGAAACGCCGTTTCCTGTTCCGGCTACCTTCCTGGGCACGATCTCCGATGATGAACGCCTGGCATTATGCTACAGCGCAGCTGATGCCTTCCTGGCTCCATCCCTCGAGGACAACCTGCCGAATACCGTCATGGAAAGCCTCAGTTGCGGAACTCCGGTCATCGCCTTTACGACCGGCGGAATTCCGGACATGGTCGAACACGGGCACAACGGGTACCTGGCTCAATACAAATCCGCCGGCGATCTGGCGACCGGCATCCGCTGGATCTATGATCACGCTGATAAACAGCGCATCCGGTCCAACGCACGCCGGACGGTAGAGACCCGGTTTTCAGAACCGGTCATTGCCCGGCAGCACATCGAACTCTATAAAGAATTGTTGAACCTGTAACCTTTTCGTCAAATTTCCGTATGAATCAAAAGCTTAGTGTTATCACCATTGTCTACAATAATGCAAGGGATATCGAGCGGACGATCCTTTCGGTCCTTAATCAGACCTACGGGAATATCGAGTACATCATCATTGACGGAGCCTCGACAGACGGCACCCTCGATGTGATCAGACGATATGAAGACCGCCTGATCCTCCGGTCAGAAAAAGACAACGGTATTTACGACGCGATGAATAAGGGGCTCGCTCTGGCGACCGGCGATTACGTTCTTTTTATGAATTCGGGTGATGAGATCTACGCTGCCGATACCGTTGAAAAGGTATTTGCAACAGCGCCATCTGCCGATGTGTATTACGGTGAAACAGAAATGTTTGATGAAGGGTGGAACAGTTTGGGTCAGCGGCGGCATAAAGCCCCCGAACAGCTGACCAAAGCAAGTTTCAGGTTTGGGATGAGTGTGAGTCATCAGGCCTTTTACGTACGCAGGGAACTGGCACCAGCCTATGACCTGCGCTACAGGTTGAGCTCGGATATCGACTGGATCCTGAATATCCTGGAAAAAGCCACCCTGGTGGTCAACACCAGGATGTACGTGGCCAAGTACCTGGTCGGGGGAATGTCTAAAAAGAAACATCAGGAAAGTCTGAAGGAACGGTTTGCGATTTTCAGCAAGCATTTCGGATTATTGCCGAACCTTATGAACCACGTTGTGATTGCATTCAGGCTAATGGTTTATTACTTGAAACACAGACGGACAAATGACTAATTCTTCAGCCAAAGGAAAAGACCTCCTGAACCTGCTGCTTCTCGGCGCCTCGGTTCCGGTCAACCTCTTATATGTCGCCCCGGAAAAGAACCGTAAGGAACCTATAAACTCCCTGCTGTCCGTTGTCCGGTTCACCTCTGCGGAAAACATCTTTACCAGCAATAAAAGAACGCTGATCGGCATGTCGATCGCCTTTATCGTCCTTTCGGTCGGCGCCATGTACTGGAACGCCTCTGCGTGGATCCTGCTTGCCTACGGCATGGTCATGTCCTACCACCTCAACCTTTCTTTCCGGCTCTTAAACTTCGAAAAGGGAAACCGCCTGGTCTATGACTGGGAATTCGACGTGTATGAATACCGCTCGGCGAAAGGTACCGTCGTCTTCCGGAACGAGGATATCCGGCAGATCACGCTGCATGAAAGCGGATTCAGCACCAGGATCGCCGACATTCAGTTGCAGGACCGGGTGGTTCGGATCACCAGCCAGCTGGTGAACTTTGACCAGATCCCGCTGCTGGACGCAAACGGCGTGGAAAGCAAGACCCATCCGTTCCTTTTCCGCCTGCCTTAACCAACCGTTCAAAAAGATATGTACAGAGCCGCCTCACACAGAGACGGCTTTTTTTGTGCGCTGCTGCCCGGTCATCTGGTTCATGATGATCAGGACCACGTCACAACATCCAGGGTATGGCCGCCCTCACATCAGTCCGGATAACGGGAGATCTGCGCCGCAGCGGCGGCGCCTGGAGGCCCTGGCACAGACCACCGGCATAACGCCGGCCAAAGCACGATTCCGCGTCCCCGCAGGCCGTAAAACAGAATGCCCCGGAGAACTTGATCCCCGGGGCATTCGTCAGTTGATTCGGTATATCGGTTTTTCGGTCTATGCTTTGACCGTCGTCTCCGGGGTGCGCCCTTTGCGGACTTCCCTGTAGATGGCAAAGGCGATGGCCAGAACCAGGACGATCGACGCGATCAGCGAGATCGTTTCGCCGGTGTAGTATGAGGCCGGCTCGAACTTGAATTCCACCTTATGATTTCCGCCCGGCAGGCTGGCTGCTCTCAGCAGGTAGTTCGCACGGACATGCGGGATCTTCTCACCGTCCACATAGGCATTCCAGCCCTTATCATACCAGATCTCGGCGAACACCGCAAATACGTCGCGGCCTGCGGAATACTCGTACACCAGGTGGTCCGGCCGGTAGCTGACCAGCTTGATGAACGCGTTCGGATCGAATCCGACCTTCTTCTCGTCGATCTGCGACTTGAACTCCTCGCCGACGAACGCTTCTTTCTTCGGATCGAAGCTGTTGATGGCGGTCATTTCCTCATCGGCATTCTTCACGTAGGTTACGGTGTTCACGAACCATGCATTGCCCGCAGCGGTGGAACGGTTCTGAACCCGCTGGTTACCGGACTGATCGGCTGTGATCACGTACTTGGTATTGAGCATGTCCAGGACATCCTCGTTGATGGCGTTATTGAACTGCTTGTCGATGACCTCCTGGAAACGTTTCAGTTTGGCTGCATGGTAGCCGCCGATGGTCTTATGATAATAGGATGCGCTTGCGCTGCTGAACGTAGGGATCGTCAGATCCAGCACCCGGTAGTCGAGGGCCTGGTCGCGACGGATCAGGTTATCCACATCTCTGGCCTGGAACTGGCGGTTCAGCTCGGACTTGTTGACAAAGCTTTCATTGTTCAGGTAGCGGCGGTCTACGCTCCACATATCGATGAGGATCGCGATGGCCAGGATTCCGGCTGCCAGTCCGGCATTGAGACGGCCTTTGATCAGCGCCCATACTACTCCCGCGCCGACCAGTACGAAGATCAGGGACCGGAAAGCGTCCGTTCTGGCCAGGCTGGTACGGTCCTGAACCAGTGCATTGGCGATGGCATCCGCAAATGAGCGGTCTCCGCCGGTGATCTGCAGCAGCTGCTGGATGAATTCTTCATGGTTTGAAGCCTTAAAGGACAGGAGCAGACCCGGAACGGCGATCATGATGAGCAGGATCGCGCCCACGATGTAAACGGTCCACATGAACCGTTTCATAAGGAATGCGCTGTCGCGCTTTTCGGCAATGACTTCCTTGACCGCCAGGACCGCCAGGATCGGAAACAGCAGACCTGCAATAACAAGGATCGACTCCACCGCTCGGAACTTGTTGTACAGCGGGAAATAATTGAAGAACAGGTCGGAGATATACGGCCAGTGCCTGCCGAAGGACAGGAACAGGCTCAGCACGGTAGCGCCCAGGATCCACCATTTGAAGCGGTCCTTAACGACGAATAATCCAAAGACAAAAAGGAAACAGATGATCGCCCCGAAATAGTACGGGCCGGATGTAAAGGGCTTGTCGCCCCAGTATGTGGGAAGCTGCCGCGCAAATCCGGCTGCCTGATCGCCAGGAACGCCCCGCTGGGTAAGCACTTTGGCGACCTCGGAATCGCCGGTTAACTGCGGCGATGAAGATCCGCCATATGCGTTCGGGATCAAGAAGGTCAGGTTCTCGCCCACGCCCTGGCTCCACTGGTAGGCATAATCACGGTCAAGACCGTTCTGCGGCGTATTGGCGCTGGAAGAAGTCAGGTTGGACTTTCCGCGGATCGATTCCTGTCCGTATTCATAGGTGGTCCAGAGCATGCCCGCGTTTACGCCGACCGCAATGATCGTCGCCCCGGCCAGGTATGCGATCGACTTGTAAAATGCACCGGCCTTTCCGGAACGGATCGCATGATAAAGTTCGATCCCGATCAGGATCAGAAGGGCCAGCATCAGATAGTAGGTCATCTGGATATGGTTGGCCCGGATCTCCAGCGAAAGGAACAGCGCCGTCAGGATCGATCCGATCAGGTACCTGCCGCGCAGGGTCAGGATGATACCGGCGACGATAGGCGCAAAAAAAGCGATCGCCATGGCCTTGTTGCTGTGGCCCGCTTCAATAATGATAAAGTTATAGGAGGAGAACGCAAATGCGATCGCTCCTGCCGCTGCCAGCCAGGGACGTACTTTCAATACCGAGAAAAGCAGGTATGCTCCTAAAAGGTATAAAAGGACGGTCTCGACCGGGTTCGGAAATACGGTTTTAAAGAATGAGATAACATAGGTGGTCACGTTCATGGGATACTGTACCCAGATCTGGTAGGATGGCATCCCCCCAAACATGGAATTGGTCCATAACGGGGCGGTGCCCGTTTCGGCCTTAATATCCATGATCTCCTTCTGCATTGCCTGTGCCTGAAGCACATCCTGCTGGAATAATGCCTGCCCCCGCATGACCGGGCTGAAGTAGGCAAAACATAATGCAACAAATATTCCTGCGATTAAAAAGTGAATACCATTGCGCTTAAACCAGTTATTCATTCGTCCTAAATTAGTTGAGCGTCAAAAATAGAAAAAGAAGTGAGATATGAGATAGCGGATGTCGTAATTACCGTGACAGGCGGCAGGCTGCCCGGAAACGGCGCCGGTAAGTGCCGCCATAACAGCGGCATGGCCCTCTGTCCGGGGCTGTTCTGCTACATCTGCGGCTCCGCGGTAAATCTGAAGTGCGACCTGATCGCCGCCTGGTGATGGGCGTTGATACGGCCGGCCAGTGAATCGATATCCAGATCCGCCCGGGTACCACAGTTCAGCAGGTGGAAATGAACGGAAGGTTTGAGGCTTTCGAAGTATTCGGTCAGATTGGAAGACCACAGGATCTGGACGTCGCCTTCGGTCTTTTTCAGGATCTCCGCGATTCCGTTCGTCTTCAGTTCAATATGCCGGACATGCTGCGATTCGAGGTTTCCCTGCGGAAAGAGCACGACGACCTGGCCCGGGGTATTCAGCTTATCCGCTGCAAATGCAATACTTTCCCTGGTGGTGTTTCCGAACGGCGAGACCGAAAAGCATCCGAAGTACCGCAGCCACCCGTTCTTCTGCAGCTGTTTTTTCAGGATCATCGGATAGAATCCGCGCAGCGGAGCCTGGCTGTTCAGGGTCTCTGATACCAGGTAGGCCGCCCAGAACCCGTCCCAGAAGCTTAAATGATTGCAGAGCAGCAGATAGGAACAGCCTGGTTTGATCTCATCCCGGTGAATCACCAGTTTGTTGAAGCGCCATTTCAGGATGCGGATCAGCGCCCATGCGGCAATGTTAAAGCCCGGGTAGGGAAGTTTCTTCGGTTTGATGATCATAGAGCGCTTCGGTAAGAGCCTTTGCGAAATTACTGTTTATCATCTCGTGTCCTTCATCCAAAATGATCTTTTGGGCTGAAGGGATGTGCGGTATGACCGTGTTTCCGAGGGATGGCGGGTACATCCGGTCACGCTTTCCGAATATGAAGATGCTTTTCACGGCATGCGCGTTGATGGCCCGGATCAGCCTGTTGCGGTCCGTGATGAAGGCGCGCAGATAGGTGGCGGTGGCATAAAAACTGAACCGGAGCTCATAGGTTGCGATCTCCTTATACAGGATCTCGTATCCGGCCTTATCGACAAGCCCGATCTTACGGATCATCTTCAGGAGGTACAGCATACCGTTGTCGGTCAGCGCCATTTTTTCCAGGAGCTTGTTGCCCAGCCTGGTCCTGCTCAGAAACAAGACCACCCTGCCCGGTCCGAGACTGGAGGCGGCGGCCACGATATATTCCGATACCCGGTTCGGCAGCTGCTCCATAATGGCGGTCGCATAGTGCGATCCCATCGAATACCCGATCAGCGAGAATTTGTCAATATGGTGCTCCCGGCAGAAGTCTTCGATCAGCGCGGCCATTTCCTGTTTGGAGATCCCTTTCTTTACCGCAGCGAGGCTTTGGTCCTTCAGTCTGGTCTGCTTATGGAAAAACAGGTCGAAGCCGTAAAAGGTATACTGGTCACCCAGGCCGGACTCCAGTAAGGTGAACTGTTTTCCGTGCATGCCGTAGCCGTGGAAACAAAGCATGACCTTATCGCCCCTACCGAACTTGTAGTAGTGTAAATGAACGAGCGGATGATCGTAATAGTGCGCTGTCATAAGGTGCTGGTCGCCGGGTTAGCCGGCGTATTTCCTGGTTTAACCATAATCAGGCAGGCAGCCCACGCGTAATCGCCGTCATGGGTCAGGGACAGGCTGATCCCGAACTTATTTCCGTGCTTATGGAGTGTCACTATGGGCATTCCGGCAGGCCTGTCCCGCAGGATCTCGATGCTCCTGAACCCCATCGCCGTGCTGTCCAGTTGTTTTACGGCTTTGTAAACGGCCTCTTTTGCGGCCCATGTCGAGGCATACCTGAGTATGGGGTCGTCAAACTGGTCGCAATAGGCCATCTCATTTTCCGTGAATGATTTTTTCCGGAACAAATCGTTGAACATCGCCCGGAAGTCAGGGACAAAAACGATATCGTTGCCGGCTGCGAAACCCGGGCGGCCGGTCAGCTCTTTCGCCGTTTCAGCCCAGTCAGGTTGCATCGGCCGCAACCCCCATGATGTTAAAGCCGCCGTCAACAAAGTGAATATTGCCGGTCACCTTTTTCGACAGCGATGAAAAATAGTACAGGGCCGTATCGGCCACGTCGTCGGCAGTGACGTTGCCCAGCGGAGCCACGAGCTTTCCGAGCTTGCGCAGGTTGCGCACGCCGCTTACCCCGCCGGCAGACGTGGTCATCACTAGGCCGGCGGATATGGCATTTACGCGGACCTTCCGCTGGCGGAAGTAGTCGGCGAGATAAAGCACCATGTTTTCCAGGGCCGCCTTGTTGATACTCATGCCCGCGTAATTCGGGAATACCCGCTGGGATGCATTATAGGTCAGTGTGACCACCGAGGCGTTCTCAGAGAGCATGGGCTCGGCGACCCGGCAGATCCGCAACAGCGAATAGGCGCTGATATTGAACGAATCCGCGAAGTCTTCGAAGGGAATATTGATATAGGATGGCGCTTCCGCCTGGCTTCCCGGGAGGGTCGAACACATGACGTTATGGTTGCCGAAGGCGACGCCATGCAGCAGGTAATCGATCTTCCCCGCCGTCTGGTGAACGGCGGCGAGTCCCCGGGTGATCTGGTCCTCGTTCCGGACATCGGCCTCGAAAGCCAGCCCCGCGTCAAACCCGTGATTCTCCATCAGGTAGAAGACGTCCTCCCGGGTTTCAGGAACGTAGCTCAGTGCGACCCTGCAGCCCGACTGCAGCAGCTTCCGGGCGATGGCAAAGGCTATGGAACTGTCGTTCCGTACGCCGAAAACGACGGCTGTCTTGTTCGTATTATCGATCATGCCTCTCTGGATATGGAGATCGCGCTGTTGGTACCGCCGAAACCATAGTTCAGGCAGGTCACGCGGTTGATCTCTTTTTGAAAACTTTGCTGGGGTATCAGGTCACGGAAGGCGGCCAGGGGCTCCTTAGGTCCCTTCCAGTCCGGTGCCTTCTGGAACTCTTCCGGTTCTTCACTCAGGTTGACAGAATTCAGGCATGGCAGTACCGATTGTTTCCGAAGCATCAGTACGGCCGTGATAAATTCAATGGCGCCCGCTGCGCCGATGGTGTGGCCGAACTGGGATTTCGGGGCTGAGATATGATAGCCGCTGGTACCCAGCATATCGACTACGCTGAGGAGCTCGATGACGTCGCCAGCCGGCGTCGACGTGCCGTGAACCTTCACCACATCGGGCCTGAGACCGGTATCCTTTAACAGACCCCGCCAAAGCCGCTGCTGTCCCGCAAACGAAGGATAGAACATATCGCCGTCGCCGTCGGAGTTGTTGAAGTATTCATCAATCACCGCCAGGATGTTAGCGCCGCGCGCTTTGGCCTGTTCATATGCTTCCAGGGCGACGATACCTGCTCCGAATGAGCAGACGAACCCGTTCCGGTCCTTATCGAACGTCCGGGAACTTTCTTCCGGCGTAAAGCCCTTGCTCAGGACCTGCATCCCGTCAAACCCGATAAATGTCTCCAGGGAGGTCGTTTCAACGCCGCCGGCGATAATCCGGTCCTGGATCCCGAACCGGATGAGCCGGTATGCATAGCCGATATTGCCCAGTCCCGTGGCGCAGGCGGAGCCTACGGCTTCACAAACGCCTTTGTTCCTGATCAGGCAGGCGACATTGGCGGCTTCCCGGTACACCATGGTCCGGTCCACATTGTGGGAGCCCGCAGTGCGGGTCTTCTTGCCATGGTCGTAAAACGCCCGCCAGGCTTTCCGGAGAATTTCATTTCCGGACCCGCCGGACCCGATGACCACGCCGGTCTGTTCGGCCTGCGTTTCCGCGTCGGTCCAGCCGGCCATCCGAATACATTCCAGGGCGCCGAGCATGGCCCAGATACTGCCCACATCGGCGGTGGCCAGGTTGGCTGCCGGGATCCGGCCCAGTTTGTCGATATATGCTTCAGGGTAGTCCTCAACGACGGGAGACAGTACCGCCTCCAGTCCCATTTCCGCTTCGGTAATGAAACCCGATACCTTGGACCGGATGTTTTTGGCATACTTTTCCGCTTCGGGCCAGGTCCTGATCAGGCTCTGGTTGGCGAAAAGTTTGGTATCGAACTCCTTAAGGTCAGCGCAATGGGGAAAAGCTCCGCCCAATCCGACAACAGCAACCTTTCGTCCCTGCATCATTAACCTTTCGCTTGGGTCTTCAGAACCAGGTCGACAAAATCTTTCACCGTAGTGCCCAGATCATCAATATCATCATCGTCAAACTCCACGCCGAACTTCTGTTCCGCCTTGGCGGCAATGTTGATCATCTCGGTTGAAGGAGTTCCCAGATCTTTGATGAAATCAGTTGATTCCGTCAGGTTTTCCAGCTTTGCAGGATCGATCTGCCTGACTGTTCTTAGTATTTCTGCCAATCCGGCAACGACGTCTTCTCTTAACATGTGATAGCTTAAATTTTTGATGCTTTAATTGCCCGGCCGGCAATATCGTAAAATTCTGCGACAAGGGTAAAGCCGTTGTCCAGCCCGTAGTTCCTCACCTGGTCCGCCGTGAAATCCCTGAAATAGCCGTCCAGGTCGAGTTCTCCGGGGGCTTTATAGATCCTGCCGTCCACGACCATCTGCCTGAACTTGTAAAACTTGATATGACCGATGCTCACGAACGTTTCGCCCTCCTGGAGGTAGCTGTGAAAACTCACCTGCCCTACCCCGATAAAGGTCGGTATGTATTTGCCCCGGAGATCCTCCATGCTGCAGTTCTGCTTGAGCGACTCCAGGAAGGGAGCGCAGGAACCGACGGTCGCCTGGCCGAAGGACTCGATCTGGTCGACTCCGCGGAATACCCCGAAATGATCCTCGACATCCTTAGCCCGCGGCGTATAGCTGCCGATGATACCAGTTTCCGGCATATGCCAGTGATAACGATCAACCAGTAACTTACTCGGTCCGTGCAGCAGCACCTGGTTCGGCGGGTAACCAACAAGGTTATTCATATTGACAGTTTTAGGTTTGAAGTGAAATTACAGCATTCCCCCGTTGATCTCCATGTTGGAGCCGTTGACAAAGGATGCTTTCGGTGATAACAGGAAGAGCACCAGCTCAGCGACATCCTCCGCCAGTCCGAAGCGGCGGGACGGGATGTTACTCAGATACTGGTCCTTTACGGTCTCAGGCAGCGAATCCGTCATGCCGGTTTCGATGAAGCCCGGGGAGATGCTCAGGATCCGGATCTCATGCCCGTCCGGATTCAGGGAGCCGGCTTCCTTGGCCAGCGATTTGGACAGCGCGACCAGGCCGGCTTTCGTGGCCGCATAAACGGCCTGGAAGGCGTTGCCGCTCTGGCCGACGCAGGAACCGAGATTGATGATCACGCCCGATTTCCGGATGTTGAATAACTTGAACGCGGTCTTGCAGATCAGGATCGGAGCTTTCAGATTAACCTGCAGCAACGTGTCGATATCTTTTTCCGGCTGAAAGATCAGCGACTTGTCAAGCGTAATCCCGGCATTGTTGATCACGGCGTACAGGCTGTCGCCATGTTCTTTCTTCAGCCGGCTGCAGAATCCGGCCAGTTGCTCCGGATCGGAAAAGTCGGCGCACAAATGGGCGACCCCTTCTCCCGCCGGCGGAAGGTTTTCCGGCTTTGAGGCGTGTAGAATAAGATCATAGTGCGGCGCGAGTATGCGGGCAATCGCTTTGCCGATGCCTTTGCTGGCACCGGTAATCAGGACTTTCTGTTTCTCCATGTTACTTACTTATACGGCTCAGGCCTTCTTTCCCCTTGGTCTCGATGCTTCGTTCATAGTCGTGATCCTCCATGTCGATGGCCATGTTGAAAAAGCGCTTGGCCTGCGGGTAGTTCTTCTTCTTTTCGTAGATAATGCCGATACGATAGGCCGCATTGGAAGCGAAGTAGTATCGTTCGTTCCTGCCCAGGTCTATGGCGAACTGGTAGAACTTAATGGCGAGCTCGTCTTTGGAGTATTCATCATAAATGCGGCCCACCCGGTAACAGAACTCGATCTTGTCGCGCAGCAATTTGAAGTCGCCGGCACGCCGGTCCTTCAGTTCATCCAGGGCCTTGTCGTAGAATCCGCCGTCGAACAGCAGCCGGGCACGGAGCAGCTCTGCGTGCGGCGGCGGATCGTTGGCTTCTTTTACTGCCTGTTTGTCCTTCTCATGGAGGGCGTAGCCCCTGGTTTTGACCAGGTTGATATACTCCTTGTATCCGTTCATGTTTCCCTGGATCAGCGATAACCAGGCAAGGTTCAGGTAGGTGTCCTTGATATAATTGATCCCCTTGTAATTCCTGAGGTACTTCTGGAAGTAGCTGTATGAACCGCTGTCGAGCTTGCGCAGGTGCAGCACCCCGTTCATATAGTCCAGGTAGGCATAGTTCACGAAGTCGGGATCCCGGGGGCGCCGGTTCAATGCCGAAATCGCTTCATTGGTATGGGCGGTCCGGAATCCGGAATAACCGCCGATATAGGTCCGGAGCAGGCTGGATGAATCGATCTTCTGGGCGTTCGCTATGATCTCCGGATAGGCATCGTGGTTGTTCAGAATATCCGTCTGGACATAGGCATGCCAGAATACGGCCTCGTCATAAAAGTACGGCCAGGCGGAGCCGGGCAGGCGGTCGACCAGGTTTTCAAGGATCTTCACCCCGGACCGGGTATCTCCTTTCATGCCGAACACGGACACCGTCCGCTTCAGGCCGGAGGGAAGCGCCCCGAGCACCGCATTCAGCACGCCCAGGTTCTTCTGATTCGGAAGGAAGTCCGGGAACTTTTTATGATTCTCCTGCAGGGCGCTGTAGGCTTTCTTCAGCTCCATGGAGGAGGCGAAGTATTCCTGGAAGTACCCGTTGGTCAGGGCCAGCTGCATGTGGATCTCCGCGATGGCAAACAGGTAGAAGGGCGAGTTTTTGTCGTCCCTGCTGATCCGGCTGAGACGCGCCGACTTGTTGTTGAGCAGTCTTTCAAAGTCGCTCTTGTTTTCGCTGGTCAGGACCGTCAGGTAGTCGGCATAACTGTCCAGGAGGTACGGGATGGCGTTTTGCGGGTTTCTTTTCCTTTCCGCCTCGATCAGGCTCCGGCCATTGGCTATACGAAGACTGAAGATCTCCTTATAGGCACTGATGCAGTGCTGATTGAAATCAAACGCTGCATTTGCCTGGAAACTGGCAAAAACGAAAACTAAAACAAAAAGGTTCCTGACTCTGAGCATCCGCATTACGAATTTCGACAAAGTAAGGATAAAATATCTTCAACAGAAAATGCGGTCCGCCGCCGGATCCGCTAAATGACTCACGTTCAGTGCACGGCCCGCACTATACAGAAACAAAACCGCTGACCAGCAAAAAAGCCTCCCGGTAGGAAGGCTTTGTATCGTTTGGTTAATGTTGTTGCTGTTTTTTGTATCTCTTTCGCGGGTCTACCTGATCTCTTCATATTCCACGAAGTCGCCGGCGCGGTCTGCTCCGCTGGGTTCTCTCGGCGGAACGTAATCAACCTTTACCCGGCCGTCTGCGCGGTTCTGGTATTGCTGCTGGTACTGACCCGCCTGCTGCTGAGCTTTTTTGACGAGGTTCTGAAAGATATATGGCAATGCGAGTCTCAGGATCATGCGGATGAGCCATAAAACACAGATTGTAATAAATAAGAACTTTAATAATCCCATTTCAAAAAATTGTCTTTACAAATATAGACGATAATTTGTTTAGTATGTTTCACCGTCCGGCCAATGTTACATTTCTGTGAAGGGCGATTCCTGACGGTAAGCAGCGGCATGCCCGGTTTTCCGCGTCCCATAATTTGCAAGTTCTGCACTTTTTATTCATTTTAAGGGCACAAAATTTCCCATATGTCATTTGAAATTAAGAAGAAAGGCGGATTATACGACGTCTGCATCGTCGGCTCGGGTGCGGGCGGCGGCATGGCTGCCAAGATCCTGACCGAGGCCGGCCTCAAGGTCGCCCTGCTCGAGGCGGGTCCTGATTACGACCCGGCCAATCCGGAACAACGTACCCAGCTGCGCTGGCCCTATGAATCGCCCCGGCGCGGTGCGGGAACCACCCGCGCATTCGGGGACTTCGATGCGGCGTACGGAGGCTGGGAGATCGAGGGCGAGCCGTATACCCGGAAGGAAGGAACGCAGTTCGACTGGTTCCGTTCCCGGATGCTGGGCGGCCGTACCAATCACTGGGGCAGGATCTCCCTCCGCTTCGGACCAAATGACTTCAAACACCGCAGCCTGGACGGCCTGGGCGACGACTGGCCGATCTCCTATGACGACGTGAAGCCGTATTACGACCGGGTCGATAAGCTCATCGGCGTCTTCGGCACCAGGGAAGGTATCTACAATGAGCCGGACGGATATTTCCTGCCGCCGCCCAAACCGCGGCTGCATGAATTGATGATCAAACAGGCGGCTGCAAAGATCAATATTCCGGTCATCCCGTCCCGGCTTTCGATCCTTACACGGCCGGTCAACAAGGACCGGGGCTCCTGCTTCTTCTGCAGCCAGTGCAACCGCGGATGTTCGGTCCATGCCGACTTCTCCTCCTCCACCGTACTGGTCAACCCGGCCCGGAAATCCGGTAATGTCGACGTATACGTGAATGCCATGGCCCGGGAGGTCCTGACGGATAAGAGCGGCCGGGCCACGGGGATCTCCTACGTGGACAAGACGGACCTGCAGGAATACCAGGTCAACGCGAAGGTGGTCGTCCTGGCGGCGAGTGCCTGCGAATCCGCCCGCCTCCTGCTCAACTCGAAATCCGCCCAGCACCCGGACGGGCTGGCCAACTCCAGCGGCGTGGTCGGCAAATACCTGCACGATTCGACCGGGGCGTCCCGGGGAGCGTTCCTGCCGCAGCTGATGGACCGGAAGGTCTATAACGAGGACGGTGTCGGGGGCATGCACCTGTATATTCCGTGGTGGCTGGACAATAAGAAACTCGACTTCGCCCGGGGATACCACATCGAGTTCTGGGGCGGTATGGGCATGCCATCCTACGGATTCGGGTTCGGGATCGAACGCTTTTACGGCAACTACCCGGGTAAGGACGCGCAGCTGCAGCCGAAAGGCTACGGCGCCTCACTGAAGAACGACTACCGCCGCTTTTACGGTTCGACGGTCGGTTTCGCAGGCCGCGGGGAATGTATCGCCCGGGAGGACAACTATTGCGAGATCGATCCGAACGTGGTCGACAAGTACGGTATCCCGGTACTGAGATTCAATTATACCTGGAGCGATCACGAGATCAAACAGGCCAAACATATGCAGGACACTTTCGAGGAGATCATCCACAGCATGGGCGGTATCGCGCTGGGCGACCGGCCGGGTGCGGATCAGCTTCACGGCCTGGAGGCCCCGGGGCGGATCATTCACGAAGTCGGGACGACCCGGATGGGCGATGACCCCAAAAAGTCCGTACTGAACAAGTTCAACCAGGCTCATGACTGCAAGAACCTGTTTGTGGTGGACGGCGGCGCATTCGTGTCGCAGGCGGACAAGAACCCGACCTGGACCATTCTTGCCCTGTCGATGCGGGCATCGGAGTACATCGTTGACCAGTTGAAAAAACAGAACATCTAATCAAGAAAAAAATGGACAGAAGAGAATCCCTTAAATTACTGGCCGTAGGGTCCCTGGCGGCGGGAACGATGCTGGCCCCCGCCTGCGACGATAAAAAGGAAAAAGCCGGCCAGGCCCCTGCCGGCGAAGGCTACGGCCGGACCGCTGAAGAAGCGGACCGGGACAAGGAGCTGATGGAAGAGACGTTCTTCAGCAAGGAGGAAATGGCGACCATTACGGTCCTGAGCGATATCATTATCCCTGCGGATGACCGTTCGGGCAGCGCCTCGCAGGCCAAAGTGCCCGAGTTCATCGAATTCATCGTAAAGGACCAGCCGGGTTACCAGACGCCGATGAGAGGCGGTCTCCGCTGGATCAACATGAAATCCGTTAAGTTATACGGGAAGCCGTTCACCGGCTGTTCGGACCAGCAGCGGCTTGAACTGGTGGACCGGATCGCATACCCGCAGAAGGAGGACCCGGAAATGAGCCAGGGGGTATCCTTCTTCCGGACGATGCGCAACCTGGTGGCCACCGGTTTCTTTACCAGTAAAATGGGGATCGAGGACCTGCAGTACCAGGGAAACCGGCCGAATGCGTGGGACGGGGTACCCGAGGAGGTGCTGAAGCAGTACGGGCTGGAATATGACGAAAAAACGTTATCCCAGTGTCTCAAACCTGAGGACCGTGGGAAAATAATGACCTGGGAAAGCTAGGAGCCTGTCGCGACCGGGTAAATCAACTGTTGATGCCCCCGGGTATGCTGTTGACGTGTCTTTAAGTAGCGTACCGTCTGTGCAGGATAAAAGTATCGTACCTGGTTATTATACCCTTTCAGGTGCAATCATCTCTATTTTTCCTTTTTTATACCCGATTGGGTATAAAGGGTTTAAAATTCCTTATCTTATACCCAATCGGGTATAAAATGGAATCAAAGGAGCTTCAGGGATTTATAAAGGAAAAGCGTAAAGCCTTAAAATTAACTCAGGAAAACCTCGCTGCCAAGGCGGGAGTCGGACTACGATTTATTCGTGAGTTGGAACAAGGTAAAGCGTCTCTGCAAATGAATAAGGTTAATCAGGTACTTTTCCTTTTCGGATATCAACTGGGACCGGTACCACTTAACAGAAACAAGTTTATTGATGAGAGCCGCTAAAGTCCTAATGCATAACGAACTTGCAGGAATTCTGCGCGAGGATCAGTACGGGTACCACTTCCGGTACCAGGAAGAATACCTGCAGCGTAAAAAACCGGAACCCGTAAGTTTAAGTTTGCCTCTACAGGAAGAGGAATTCCATAGTCAGATCTTGTTTCCCTTTTTTGACGGCCTGATCCCGGAAGGGTGGCTTCTGCATATAGCGGAAAGGAGCTGGAAAATTAACCCCAGGAACAAGAATGAGCTTACTGCTGGTAGCTTGCAGCGATTGCATCGGCGCTGTAAGCGTTGAACCTATAAACAGAGGTGAAAATGAGTAGGCGCTGTCTGTATTGTTACCAGGAACTAGATGAAGCAGAAAAAGACTTTCATGCCAGGTGCAGCAAGAAAATCTTTGGACAACCTATTCCTCCTAAGCTTCCATACTCAGAAGATCAGATGACTGAGCTGGCCGAAAAGGTCATAAAAAGCCATGTGGGCCAATAAGTGCGACCGTTGCCCCGATTATTTCATATCGGTCGGGTTAAAATTATCGATATTCCACGCCCGGCTGCATATTCCGGGCAAACTGACCCACGTTCCGGGGTATTGACCCACCCCTGGCTGGGCGCGTTCAGTCGAAGATCTCGGCGACGCGGCCGACCTGGCCGTCCTCCAGTCTCACCTTGATTCCCCGGGAATGGAAGGCTGCGCTGGTCAGGATGTCCTTCACAATGCCGCTCGTGCGCTTCCCGGTCCGCTGATCTTTCTTAAGAATAATCTCCACTTCCAGGCCGGGATAAATATCTTTTCTGTGCTGACCGTTCATACCTGCAAAAATAAACAAGGCCCGGAGATCTCCGGGCCTGTTCTATGAAAATTACGGTCTAATAACCTTCGTTCTGAACCAGCTCAGGATTGGCGTTCATTTCGCGGTCCGGGATCGGAAGCACCAGCTCGGGACTGTTGTATGCCCGGCTGCCGACCGACCTTTGGGTCCTTTTATAGTCATGAAGCCTGAACCCTTCGAAGGCCAGTTCTTTCTCGCGCTCTTCCAGGATCTGATCCAGCGTCAGGACCACCAGCGGCAGCAGTCCGGCACGGCTCCGCAGGCTGTTGATATCCTCCGCCGGGGCAGCTCCTACGGCCGTACCGAGACGGAAGTTCGATTCGGCCCGGATCAGGACCATTTCGGTCAGGCGGATGACGGGGATGTTGTCGTAATAGTCAGACCATTTCCGGGTGAACAGACCGCCCGCTCTTCCCGCATACATCAGCTGGGTGCGGCGGAGGTCGGTCGGAAGGAATGAGGCGGCAAATGCCGGATGGATCCGCACCTCGGCACGGCCGTAGTTGTCCGGAAGACTGGAGAAGAAGGTCGCCAGACCGTCATTGGACGTTCCCGCATTGACCTGTTCATCCTGTTCGATCTCAAAGATGTTTTCATCGGAGTGATCGACGCGGAACGGTTCCTCCAGACCGGCAAGTTCATATCCGCCGCTGGTGATGACGGTATTGGCCATATCCCGGGCTTCGGCATATTTCCCTTCCTGCAGGTAGACCCGGGCGAGCATGCCCATGGCGGCATAATTGGACGGATCGCTGGTAATGGCGGCGTTCAGATCACTCTCGACCTGCGCATATACTTCGGCAACCGAGTTTCGGGCCTTGCTGGTGTGCAGGTTATCCGTGGTCCTGACGGCATCCAGCACGATGGGCACTCCAAGCTGGCTGTTGGCTCCGCCGGCTTCATACGGCAGGGCATACAGCCGCACCAGTTCGAACAGCATCGTTCCGCGGATGAAAAGCGCGCGCGATTCGGCCGAGCTTCGCTGCTGGGGATCCGTAAAAATATCCAGCGCACTGAGCACCGTATTGGCGATATTGACGGCGCGGTATGCCGCTGACCAGGTCCGGGTCGCTTCGGCATTGGTCGCCAGCATGGTGGAGCGGTCGGCAACATCGGTATAACTGTCGAAGGTACCGACCCACTGGATATAATTGTCATTGGCGAGCAGTTCGGGCACCATGATCAGGTTCGTTCCGTACAGCTGGGCATAGCCCATGACGGCAAAGCCGCCGGTCAGGGCGTTTTCCACATCCTGCGGAGAGGACAGGGCCAGCTCCGCGGAGATCTCCTGCCGCGGATCGATATCAAGCGATTTTTCGCAGGATGTAAGCGCGAGAAATAACGTCAGCGCACTTACGGCTTTTATATAGTTTCTTTTCATGTGATTCCGGGTAAGGTTAAAATCCAACATTTAATCCAAAGGTGATCGTCCGTGGCTGGGGCGGCGTATAGAAGTCGTTGCCCAGCTGAACGGTCCCTGAAAAAGTGGTGTTCACTTCAGGATCATAACCGGTATAGTCGGTGATCGTCACCAGGTTCAGCCCGGACACGTAGATGCGGGCGCTCTGGGCACGGATCTTCGTGGCGAATGTTTTGGGCAGGGAATATCCCAGGACCACGTTCTTCACCCGGAAGTAGGACCCGTCCTGCACATACCTGGACGAGGCGTTCGTGCCGTTTCCGAACCCGAACCGGGCCTGGGGCACATCAGTGATATCACCGGGGTTTCTCCACCTTCTCAGCTGGTCCCGGGTCTGGTTGTCGAACCAGTCGCCGTTTGCGGACATGAAACCGCCCCCGGAGTTGTAGATGTCATTCCCGTATACGAACTGGGTCTGGATATCCAGGTCGAATCCCTTATAGGATAACCGGTTCCCGAAACCTCCGAAGAACTCGGGATTCGGATCCCCGACCTTCTGATTGGCCGCAGCCGAATAGTCGTTGGTTGTTGCAGTACGGCTTTCATCCACATAATAGAGGGCGTCGCCGTTCTCCGGATCAACTCCCGCATAGGCCTTGGTATAGAAGTAGCCGTACGGCTCTCCTACGGAGATCCGGCCGACATACCGGCCGCCGGGATAAATAGGCTGGCCTGCCAGCCGCGTGATCTTGTTCTTGTTAAAGGAGATATTGAAGTTGGTGGTCCACTTGAATGCGTTCACCAGGTTCTGCGTGGTCAGGGAGAACTCGACACCGCGGTTCTCCAGGTCGCCGATATTCTGGGTGATCGTGGTGAATCCGTTCGTAGCCGGAATCGGCACGTTCAGCAGCAGGTCGCTGGTCTTCTTATGGTACCAGTCCACAATACCGGAGATCCGGTCCCGGAAGAACCCGAATTCGAGGGCCAGGTCGGTCGTAGCGGTATTCTCCCAGGTCAGCGAAGGGTCGCCGAGCTGGCTCGGAATCGTTCCGGATCCGCCGCCGTAGGAAACTCCCTCATACAAGGTCCTGGAAGCGAAGTCGCCGATCTCCGCGTTTCCGGTCAGCCCGTAACTGCCTCTCACCTTCAGGAAACTGACGACATCCTGGTCCTTCAGGAAAGCCTCTTCGGAAGCGATCCACCCGGCAGATACGGAAGGGAAGGTACCGTAGCGGTTCTCGCTTCCGAACCGGGAGGAACCGTCCACGCGAATGGTGGCACCGAGCAGGTACCGGTCCGCCAGCTTGTAGTTGGCCCGGGCCAGGTATGACATAACGGAATAGGCGGTCTCGAAGGCCGTTCCCCCGGTGATCTTTGCGGCACTGGCGATCTTGGTGAACCGGTCCGACGGGAATCCCTCCCCGGTCAGGTCCGAGTTCCGGTAAGTTCCCTTCTGGTAGGAGAACCCGCCCAGTAACTGCAGGCTGCTTTTTTCACTCAGGTTCTTATTCCAGTTCAGCGTATTGTTCGTATTGAAGTTGATCGCCCGGACATTGTTGCTGTAGCCGAGACCGAAGGGGCCTCCGTCCTGGGTCCGGCGTCCCAGGTACTCCTCCTCCTCAAGCGTGGTCAGATCCAGCCCGTATTCGCTTCGGAATGAAAGTTCCGGAGTAAACTTGATGCCCGCATACGCCGTGGTCAGGGACTTGAACGATATATTATCGTTGCTGCCGTCACTCACATTGATGAGGCCGTTGTAATAGTACGTATTTGGATTATACCGGCCTTCCTCATCATACAGCGGGTGGATCGGTGGCAGGGCGTTCAGCTGGAGCGGGTTACTGAAGGCGTTATCGCTGGAAACGCGCACCAGGTCGGTCTTGATCAGGTTGATGTTGCCGCCCACCTCGATGGATTTATTGACGGTGTGATCCAGGCTTAACCGCCCGCCGATTCGTTTCATGCTGTTATTGATGATGATACCCTTGGTATCGTTGAAGTTTCCGCTCAGCAGGAAACGGGTCTTGGCGTCGCCGCCGTTCACGCTCAGCGAATACTGCTGGACGCTGCCTTTCTGAAAGGACTGGTCCACCCAGTCGGTGCTGTAATTCTGGTTCCAGTCATCCGTACCGGTCCAGTCCGCAAAGAACTCGGCAGCATTGGCATACTCGCCCCAGTAGTCGACATTGGCCATGGATTCCCCGATCAGCTCCCGGTATTCGGCGGCATTCAGGAAATCGCCCTTGTTGGTCGGCTTGCTGGTTCCCATCTGCATGCCGAACTCGATATTGGTCCGCCCGGTCCGCCCTTTCCTGGTGGTCACCAGGATGACGCCGTTGGACGCGCGGGACCCGTAGATGGCTGCTGCTGCAGCATCCTTGAGAACCTCGATGGATTCGATATCTTCCGGGCTGATGGCAGCCAGCGGATCATCGGATTCGGTATAGGAGCCGAGCTTCCCGGTGACGACGGGAACGCCGTCGATCACATACAGCGGGTCGTTGCCCGCGCTGATGGAAGAGATTCCCCGGACCCGGATCTGCATGGCCTGGCCGAGCTTTCCGCTGCCCGTATTGATAAATACGCCGGCCGCACGTCCCTGCAGGGCCGACTGAAAGGAGTTCAGGGGCAGGTCATCGAAGTCCTTGGCGGAAACCTTGGCGATCGAGCCGGTCAGTTCCCTGCGGATCTGGGTACCGTAACCCACGACAACCACCTCGCTCAGTTGTTTCTGATCTTCTTCCAGCTGGACATTCACAATGCCGTCGGCCGGAATGGCGACCTCACTGCGGACAAAACCGATATACTGGAAAACCAGCGTTCCGGCACCGGCTGGTACATTGAAGCGGAACGCCCCGCTGGCATCGGTCTGGGAGCCGATGTTGGGCGATCCTTTGACGGTCACGCTCACCCCAGGCAAGGGCAACCCGTCGCTCTTGGCAGTTACCTTCCCGCCCACAGTCCTGGTCTGACCCAGTGCCAGTGAAGCGAGAAATAAAAGCACAAACAGGGATAGTAAACTTTTCCTCATAATTCGTTCTTTTTTTAATAGGATTTAACTATTAAAGTTAAAAGAATTATGGGAATACTTTGTTTTAACCGACAGGAACAAAGCGGGTTAGTCCGATAAATTTCTTTTCGGTCCGGTGGGTTCTACTGGAATGCGATCATGACCTGGTTTTTCTCGACCTTGTCGCCGGGGACCACCTTGACGGACCTGATCGTACAGTCTGCGGGAGCTTTGAGGATGTTCTCCATCTTCATGGCTTCCAGGACCAGGATATTGTCGCCTTTGCGGATCTCGTCCCCTTCTTTGACCAGCACCTTCAGCACAAGTCCGGGCATCGGCGCCTTCAGGTCGGTAACCTTCTGTCCGGCGGCCGTGTCCATGCCCAGCTGGTGAAGCAGCTGGTCGAACTGGTCCTTAATGGAAACGCGGTACGGACGACCGTTCACCTTGACCGTACAGGTCTTCTCCTGGTAACTGATGTCCGAGACTTCTGCAGTATAGGATCTGTGATCGCGGATCAGGTGAAACGTGCCGGCGGAGATCCGGGACAGATCAGCCGAAAAGCTTTCGCCGTTCATCGTTATTCCGTTCTTGTCTTCGACATCGAACGAAAACTGGTCATTCACATTGATCTTATACATTGCATTATTGGGTTAAGGCGTATTGTATCAGGTTCGCGCCCATTTTCAGGGCCTTCAGCCGGGTTTCTTCCGAGTCCGACGGGTAGGTGCCGGCGTCTTCCCAGCCATTGCCCAGATCGGACTCATACGTATAAAAACAGACCACCCGGCCCTTGTATATCAGGGCAAAACCCTGCGGGCGCTTGTTATCGTGTTCATGGATCTTGGGCAGCCCTGCAGCAAATTTATACTTTTGATTGAAAATGCCGTGGCTGGCCGGCAATTCCTGGAACGTCAGCTCGGGAAAGACCTTTTTCATCTGCGGCCGGATGAACTTGTCCAGCCCGTAATTGTCGTCGATGTGCAGGAACCCGCCGGCAAGCAGGTACTTCCGCAGATTCTGCGCTTCCTGGTCGGAGAACACGACGTTTCCGTGCCCCGTCATATATACGAACGGATAATTGAAGATCTCGGCGCTCCCCGCCTCCACGACGGCCTCTTCGCTGAAGAAGTTCGTTCCGAGGTTCCGGTTGCAGAACGCGATCAGGTTGGGAAGCGCGGACCGGTTGGCATACCAGTCGCCGCCCCCGTTGTATTTCAGCTTCGCCAGCTTGTAGGACGGTGCATGAAATGACAGGACGGATACGCTTAGCAGGATGACCAGGATAACGATTCGTTTCATCGGTTCAGCAGGTTTATTTCAAAACAAGCGGCAAGCGCGGCGGTTTCAGTTCGCAGCCTGGAAGTGCCCAGGGTGACCGGAAGGAATCCGCCGGATAGGGCCTGTTCCACCTCATTTGGCGTGAAATCGCCTTCGGGGCCGATCAGCACCAGGTACGACCCGTACTTTTCCAGTCGCTCGGACAGGTACTCTTTTTCCTGGTCGATACAGTGGGCTATGAATTTCTGGCCGGGGAATTCCGCAGGCAAAAAGTCTTTCAGTCTGACGGGTTCGTTGAGCCTCGGATGGTAGGCTTTGATGGATTGTTTGACGGCCGATGTGATGATCCGGTTCAGCCGGTCGGTCTTAACCTCCCTGCGTTCGGAACGTTCGCAAATGACCGGGGTGATCTCGTCGATCCCGATCTCGGTAGCCTTTTCCAGGAACCATTCCAGCCGGTCCAGGTTCTTGGTCGGCGCCACGGCCACGTGGAGATAATGGTTGCGTTTGCCGTACTCTTCCTGGTGCGAGAGGATCTTCAGCAGGGTCTTCTTGGGATGAGGCGTAAAGATCTCCGCCGTGTAGAAACCGCCCCGCCCGTCCAGGAGATAAACCAGGTCGGACGGCTGAAGCCGAAGAACCCTGATACAGTGCTTGCTTTCCTCCTCGCTGAGGGTATAGAAGTCAGCGGTGATATCGGGGGTATAGAAGAGATGCATGGTCTCCTTCCTCCTTAATGGACGTCAATGCTGTCGCTCTGGTTGATCACCAGGTCCAGCTTGATCGCTTCGATGTTCTGGTCAGTTTTCTTCAAAACGGTCACGATATAACCGTTGTATTCGCAGTTCTCGCCCACGTCCGGAATTTTTCCGAACACGGTTCCGACGAGTCCGGCGATGGTATCGTAATCCTCATCTTCCGGCAGGTCATGCGGCAGATACTCGTTCACGTCATAGATCGTCGCCGATCCGTTGATGATGAACTCCGTATCGGAAACTTTTTCGACGATCGGCTTTTCCTCGTCGTACTCATCCTGGATTTCGCCGACCAGTTCCTCCACGATATCTTCCAGGGTCGCCATACCGGCGGTTCCGCCGAACTCATCCAGAACAATGGCGATCTGAATACGCTTCGACTGAAGCTCGCTCATCAGGTCATTGATCTTCTTGGTCTCAGGAATAAAATAAGGCTTCCGGATGATATCGGCCAGGACCAGCTCCTTACCCTGCGCCAGAATCGGAAGAATATCCTTGGCATGAACGATCCCCACGATATTGTCGATGGTTTCGTCATATACCGGGATCCGGGAGTAACCCTCGCTGATCACCACATCCAGGATCTCTGCGGTAGTGGCGGACAGCTCGATCCCCGAGATCTTGGTCCGGGGAACCATGATGTTCTTCACGACCCGCTCATTGAAATCAAAGACGTTCTTGATCAGCTCGTGCTCATTGATGTTGATCGCGCCGCTCTCCTTACCCTGGTCCAGCAGGTACTGCAGTTCTTCGGAACTGTGATGCGCTTCGTGGGCGGCGACGGTATTGATACCGAATCCTTTCAGGATGAGCGTTGCCAGCCCGTTCAGCAGCCAGATTGCCGGACGGAAGATCACGTAGAACAGCTGCAGGGGAATGGAGATCCCCATGGTCGTGTTCACCGGCCGCTGGATCGCAAGCGATTTGGGGGCAAGCTCCCCGAATACGATGTGCAGGATGGTAATTATGGTGAAGGCCAGTACGTGGCTGATCGTGCTGCCCACTCCGATATTCAGGTCCACTCCGATGAGGGTGAAAAAGTTATTGACGATCGTCGCCATGACCCGTTCACCGACCCAACCCAGACCCAGTGAGGCAAGCGTAATACCCAGCTGCGTGGCGGCCAGGTAGCCGTCCAGGTGCTGGGTGATGTGTTTGGCGGTTTTAGCAACCCGGCTTCCAGTCTTTGCTTTTAATTCGATCTGTGATGCCCGGACCTTGACGATGGCAAACTCTGCTGCCACGAAGAACCCGTTCAGGAAGACAAGGAAAAAAGTAAGAAAAATCTGGAAGCCCATTTGCTTATGAATTTACAACAAAAGTACTTTGATACAATTCCAAACTTTCCTGAATTACTTTCAACGCATATTCTCTGCCCATCAGGTCTTCTATGGTCACGTTCTTATGCTCAAGCGCCTTATAATCCTGGAAGAACCGGACGATCTCCTTCATGGTATGCGGCGGAAGTTCGCTGAGGTCATTCATGTGATTTACGGACATGTCATTCTTCGCTACGGCGATGATCTTGTCGTCCTGCTCGCCGTTGTCGACCATGTGCATAACGCCGATCACTTTCGCCTCGATGATGGACATCGGGCAGACGTCCACGGAGCAGATCACCAGGATATCCAGGGGATCCTTATCGTCACAGTAGGTTTGCGGAATAAAGCCATAGTTGGCCGGATAAACGACAGAAGAGAACAACACGCGATCAAGCTTAAGCAGACCTGATTCCTTATCAATTTCGTATTTAGCCTTCGAGCCTTTAGGGATTTCAATAATTGCATTTACCACGCCAGGTAGCTCTTCACCTGGGGAAACGTTGTGCCACGGATGGTCTTTACTCATATCACTCTCAAAATTTAACTTTTCCCAACCTCTTTTGTTCTAACTATCTTCTTTTTAAGGTATGCCCAAATCAGGGGCAAGGCAGTTATGACAACGAAGCCGATAATTATATATAACAGATATTCTTCTATCTCTTTTTCAAAGCGCTGCCCCAGGAAATAACCCAGGAGCGTCAGCGAGGAGATCCACAGGACCGCACCCGCTGCATTGTACATGGCGAACTTCCGGTAATCCATCCGGATCAGCCCGGCCACGATGGGCGCGAACGTTCTGACGATCGGGATGAAACGTCCCATGATCAGCGCAAAGGCACCCTGCTTCTTGTAATACTCCTCGGCCATACGGAGGTGCTCCTTCTTGAAGAGAAATGAATCCCTCCGCTGGTAGAGCAGGGGCCCCGTTCGTCTGCCGAACCAGTAACCCACAAAATTACCAAAAACTGCGGCTAAAATAAGTCCGGCAACCATCACATAAATGGGAACTCCCAGACGGTCCGTGGCGACGAACATGCCGGCCAGAAAGAGCAGGTAGTCACCGGGCAGAAAAAACCCGAAGAACAATCCCGTTTCTGCAAACACGACAAATAGCAGCAGGTAGAATCCGCCTTCGCGAAGAAGCTTTTCCGGATCTATAAAATGCTGGAGCTGCTGCCAAATTTCGTCCATAGGGGTAATATCCGTAAAACTACGAATATTAATGACATTTTGTTGTTATAACAGGTTTGAGATCAAGGCCGGAAAAATCCCCAGGATGATGGTTACCAGCGCCGAAACACCCAGCACCACTTTGTAGTAGGGAGACACCGGAACCGCCGCATGCTCCTCTCCTTCCCGGAAATACATCGCCACGATCACCCGCAGGTAATAGAACATCCCGATGACCGCATTCAGTACCGCCAGGACCACCAGGATCACATGATAGCCGGACAATGCGGAGCTGAACATCATGAACTTACCCATGAAGCCCGCAGTCAGCGGAATTCCGGCCAGGGACAGCATGGCCACGGTCAGCGTCAGCGCCAGGAACGGATTCTTTCTGGCCAGCCCGTTGAAGCTGTCGAAGTGATCCGATCCGGTCATCCGCTGCACCAGGATCAGGACAGCGAATGCGACGATCGTAGCAACCGAATAGGCGGTAGCATACAGGAAGACCGCATTGGACGATTCAGCGCCCAGGGACACGATCGCAAAGAGCATATAACCGGCATGGGAGATGCTCGAATAGGCGAGCATCCGCTTGAAGCTGTGCTGGTACAGGGCGGTGATATTACCGATGAACAGGGTCACTACGGTGATGATCAGCAGTAAAGGCACCCAGAAGTCGTGCAGCGGGGCAAAACAGGTGGCGAACAGCCGCAGGAAGGCAGCGAATCCGGCAGTCTTGACCACGGTGCTCATAAAGGCGGTAACCAGGGTCGGCGAACCTTCGTACACGTCCGGCGTCCAGAAGTGGAACGGAGCGGCTCCCACCTTGAAGCAGAGTCCTACGGTAACCAGGACGATCCCGCTGTAGAACAGCGACGAGATCCCGGCCGGGTTGGAGATCACATACTGCCGGATCCCTTCCAGGTCGAAAGAACCGGTGGCGCCGTACAGGAGCGTGATCCCGAACAGGAGAAAGCCGGTCGAAAAGGCTCCCATCAGGAAATATTTCAACGCCGCTTCGTTGGAAGCCACGTCTTTCTTCTTGATCCCCGCAAGAATATAGGAACTCACGGACATGATCTCGATGCCGATGAACAGCATGGTGAGATTATGATAGGATACCATCACGATGATCCCCGCAAGGGCGAACAGGATGATGGCGTAATATTCCGCGGTGTGTTCGCTGATCCGCGAAAAGTAATCATGGGAGATCACCACGATCAGCAGCGTGGACAATATGGTGATGACGGAGAACGCGACCGCAAAATTATCAAACAGCATCATCCCGCTGAAGACGGCCTCGGGAAAGGTATTCCACTCCGCTACGGCAGCTGCAGCTGCTCCGAGAAGCCCGAGCACGGTTACCGGGATCAGGGCACGTTTACCGCGGAAAAGTCCGAGGTATAGGTTAACAATCGCCAGAACAGATAATATGATCAGTACGTTCATTCTTTTACTTTGCTAAAATCTTTTGGTTCACCAGCTCGACAAGGTTGCTTACGGCTGCTTCGGAAATATGGAGGATCGGTTGCGGATACACGCCGATCAGGATAACTAAGGCACAGATGATGATCAGGACCGCTTTTTCGGAAGCATCGATGTCCCGGAAGGCCAGCGTCTGCTCATTGGCGGTACCCAGCATGGTATGCTGGTACATGCGGAACATGTAAACGGCACCCAGGATGATGGTCAGTCCGGCAACGGCCGCATACCACAGGTTATACTGGTAAACGCCCATCAGCAGCAGGAACTCGCCGATAAAGCCGTTGGTCAGCGGAAGGGCAACACTGCCCAGTACGATGATCAGGAATGCGATCGCCAGCTGTGGCGCGGCCTTGGCGATACCGCCCATAACGGATATTTCGCGGGTCCCCAGTCTGCGCTGAATGATATCCAGCACGAAGAAGAGACCGACAACGTTGATCCCGTGGTTCAGCATCTGGATCATCGCACCCTGCACGCCGGTCTGGTTCCAGGCGAAGATACCCGCGGCGATCAGTCCCACGTGGGCGATCGATGAATAGGCGACCAGCCGTTTCACATCCTTCTGGGTGAAGGCGATGATGGATGCATAGACGATACCGATGATGGACAGGATCAGTGCGGTCTGTCCCCACTCGGCAAAGCCCAGGGGAGCCACAGGGATCAGCCAGCGGATGACACCGTAGATACCCATTTTCAGCATGATACCGGAAAGCAGCATCGTACCTGCGGTTGGTGCCTCGGTATAGGTGTCCGGCTGCCAGGTATGGAAAGGGAATACCGGCATCTTGATCGCGAAAGCGAGGAAGAATGCCCAGAAGATCCAGCTTTGGGTACCGGCATCCAGATTCAGTTTATAGAACTCGGCAATGTCGTAGCTGTTGCCGGGAGTCTGCAGATAGGTGTAGATGATACCGATCAGCATCATGAGACTGCCCGCGATGGTGTATATGAAAAACTTCATGTTCACACGGACGCGGTTCTCGCCGCCCCACATGCCCACGATGAAATAGATCGGGATCAGTGCGGCTTCCCAGCCGATATAGAACAGGAAGGCATCCATGGCGGTGAACACCAGCAGCATGCCGCTCTGCATGAACAGGATCAGCGCATGAAAGGCGCCCGGACTCCGGTGCTCCCGGCCGGAACCGGAAAGGATGATCACGGGGATCAGCAGGTTGGTCAGGATCACCAGCAGCATGCTGATGCCGTCGATACCGGCCTTGAAATGAATGCCCAGTTGCGGGATCCAGGCGTAGTCCGCCAGGAACTGAACCGATGCGTCCGGGGTGAAACGGGTAAGGAGGCTTACCGTGTGCAGTGCTGAAATTAAGGAAATGATCAGCGCGCCGTATTTAACCCGTTGCGACTTGCCGAAGGAAACCAGTAATGCGCCGGCTAACGGTATAAGTATAAGCAGTAAAATGTCCATCTATAACGTACCTGTCTTATTAAATTTTATAAAAACTATACACGATAATCGCAACGACGCAGATCACCATCATGAAGATATAGAAGCCGACGTTACCGGATTGGAGTAACCGCAATCCCTTGCTGGCTTCGGTCGTACCCCGGCCGATCCCGTTCACGATGCCGTCGATGCCGGACCGGTCCACTACCCTGAAGAAGAACCCTGAAAGTCCGTCCAGCGGGCGTGCGATCAGCGCCTGGTAGATCTCGTCAACATAGAACTTGTTGTACGACAGTCCGGCTAGCGCGCCGCGTTCTTCCTGATCCCCGGCAGGCACCCGGCCTCCTTTTACATACCTTGCGTAGGCGACGAAGGCGGCGATCAGTGCGCCGGCGACCGACACGGCCATCAGGATGTATTCGGTGGTATGATCCAGGTGGAAAGCTTCAAGCTTCTGAGCGGAAGGTTCCAGTACCGGCGCCAGGAAACCGGCTAACCAGTGGTCTCCGCCCAGTACCTGAGGGATGCCGATCAATCCGCCGATAACGGAAAGGACCGCCAGGATGATCAGCGGAACGGTCATGGACCGCGGAGATTCGTGCAGGTGATGTTCCTGTTCGGAAGTTCCCCGGAATTTTCCCCAGAAGGTCAGGAACATCATCCGGAACATATAGAATGCGGTCAGCATAGCCCCGAGTACGCCCAGGAACCACAGGACCTTATTGTGCTGGAAAGCATGCGCCAGGATCTCATCTTTCGAGAAGAACCCGGAGAACGGCGGAAGTCCCGAAATGGCAATCGTTCCCATCAGCATGGTAAAGAAAGTGACGGGCAGCTGCTTCTTCAGACCACCCATATTCCGCATATCCTGCTCATTGCTCATGGCATGGATGACAGAACCCGCACCAAGGAACAACAGGGCCTTGAAGAATGCGTGGGTGATGACGTGGAAGAAAGCCCCGGAATAGGCGCCGACCCCGAGACCGAGGAACATATACCCCAGCTGGGAGACGGTTGAATAGGCCAGTACCTTTTTGATATCGTTCTGGGTCAGGGCGATGCAGGCAGCCAGGATGGCGGTGGCCAGTCCGATGACCGCGACGATCTCCATCGTTACCGGTGAAAGGGTAAAGAGGATGTTCGACCGGGTGATCATATAGATACCCGCGGTAACCATGGTGGCCGCGTGGATCAGGGCCGACACCGGGGTCGGGCCCGCCATCGCATCAGGCAGCCAGGTAAACAGCGGGATCTGGGCAGACTTACCGGTTGCCCCGATGAACAGGAGGATGGTGATCAGCAGCAGCGTGCTGTCCCCGGTCACCATCGTTGCCGCCTGCGGAAATACCTGCGCGAATTCAACGCTGCCGAAGGTCGTAAAGATCAGAAACACCGCGAGCAGGAAACCCAGGTCACCGATCCGGTTCATCACAAAGGCTTTTCTTGCCGCGCTGGCATAGGAAGAATTGGTATACCAGAAACCGATCAGCAGGTAGGAACAAAGTCCCACGCCTTCCCAGCCGATGAACATGACCACGTAATTCGAGCCGAGCACCAGCAGCAGCATGAAGAATACGAACAGGTTCAGGTAGGAAAAGAACTTGGCGAAGCCCGCATCCGAATGCATGTACCCCGTAGAGTACACATGGATCAGGAAGCCGATCCCGGTTACGATCAGGAGCATCATGCTGCTCAGCGGATCAACCTGGAAAGAGAAAGGGATCGAAAGGTCCCCGACCCGGATCCAGTCGAAAACCGGAACGATATAGGTTTTTGCGTCAGATGCGTTCAGCTCAAGGAAGACCCCTGTACTGATGGCGAAAGACGCCAATACGGTCAGGCAACCGATGAAACCTACAACTGACTTGGAAAATACATTTCGGCCCAGACCATTGATCACAAACCCGATCAAGGGTAATAACGGCACTAACCAGACTAAATTTATCATGAATAGGGGACGTAATTCTATACTTTAATTCTAACTCACCTTACCACTTCAGCCGGTTGAGGACATTGATATCCACAGACTGGGTATTGCGGTAAACCATAACTATGATGGCAAGCCCGACGGCTACTTCGGCAGCGGCCAGGGCCATAATGAAAAACACGAAAACCTGCCCGGCTGCATCCCCGCGGTACGCTGAGAAAGCGGTAAGCAGCAGGTTGATGGCATTGAGCATCAGCTCCACGGACATAAAGATCACGATGGCATTCCGGCGGATAAGAACGCCCATCACGCCGATCGCGAAGATGATGGTGCTGAATAAGATGTAATGATTAAGCGGAACGCTTTGTATGGTTTGAGTAACAGTATCCATTATGCGTGTTTGGTTTCTCTCTTGGCTAATAATACAGCTCCAACCATGGCGGACAGCAGCAGGATGGAAGAAATTTCGAATGGTAGCAGGAAGTCGCTGAACAGGACCTTTCCCAGGTTTTTAACCAGGCCGATCTCCGGGTTCTTCAGTAAGACCGGATCGGAAACGTTCAGTGCCTTTACGGACCCGGCGATGGTCACCAGCAGGCACATACCGGCAATAACCCCGGCGACCTTCAGCAGGTTGGACTTCATCGGTTCCGTTTCCTTGTTCAGGTTGAGCAGCATGAGCACAAACAGGAACAGGACCATGATCGCCCCCATATACACGATAAAGTTCACCACCGCCAGGAACTGGGCGTTCAGGATGATGTAGTGAACGGTAAACGTAAAGAAGGTGATGATCAGGTACAGCACGCTATGCACCGGGTTCTTGGAAAAGATCACCAGGAGTGCAAAGAAGATCGATAAGAATGCTACAAAGTAGAATAAAGATAAACCCATCATTTGTAATTAAAACCCTGCTTAAAGCGGGGCAAAGGTATTATTTTTCGCCGGAATAACAGGACATCCGGCAAGAGCCTCCGGCGGACCGGTACGTTTTATTTCAAGGGTGCTTCCACCAGTTTGTCTTTCCCGTAAATGAAGTCCTTACGCAGGTAGTCCGCCGGAACGATCGGACCGTCCAGGTAGATCGCCTCTTTCGGGCACGCTTCCTCACAAAGTCCGCAGAAGATGCAGCGCAGCATATTGATCTCATATACGGCCGCATATTTCTCTTCACGGTACAGATGCTCCTCCCCTTTCTTGCGTTCCGCGGCGATCATGGTAATGGCTTCCGCAGGGCATGACAGCGCACAAAGTCCGCATGCCGTACACCGTTCGCGGCCGTTCTCATCGCGCTTCAGCGAGTGCATTCCGCGCCAGTTCTTTGAAAACTCACGCTCCTGTTCAGGATAGAAAACGGTTTCCTTCTTCTTGAACATATGGCGAAAAGTAATTGCAAGACCTTTCACGATGGAAGGCAGGTACATCCGCTCCCAGAAAGTCATCGGCTGCTGTTCAATTACTTTTTTTCTATTACTTAATGATTCCATAGCTGGTAGTAACCTCCCGGAGGAGTAGTATAGCTTATAATAATTCTTTAACTGTAATAACGATACCGGTGATGACAATATTTGCGATAGCCAGCGGTATCAGGATCTTCCATCCGAGCTTCATCAGCTGGTCATACCGGAAACGCGGGATGGTCCAGCGTACCCACATGAAGAAGAAGATGAAGCAGATGATCTTCGCGAAGAGCACCGCAACACCGACCAGCGGTCCCCAGGTCGGGCCCAGGATGCTGTTCACCGCGTCCATTCCCGGATAGTTGTAGCCGCCGAAGTACAGGGTGGCCATCACGGCTGAGGAAATGAACATGTTGACATATTCGGCAAACAGGAACGCGCCGAGCTTGAAGCCGGAGTATTCGGTATGGTAGCCGCCTACCAGTTCGTTCTCACTTTCCGGAAGGTCGAACGGTGTCCGGTTACATTCGGCGAATGCACAGACCAGGAAAATGATGAACCCGAGCGGCTGATAAATGATATTCCACTGCCATCCGTGCTGCTGAGCGGCGATCTCGCCGAGACTCAGGGTATTGGTCACCATCAGCAGGGCGATCAGGGAAAGACCCATGGCGATCTCATAGCTGATGTTCTGTGAAGCGGCGCGGATCGCGCCCATCAGCGAATATTTGTTATTGGAAGCCCAGCCCCCGATCATGATGCCGTAGACGCCCAGCGATACGATCCCGAAAATGTACAGGATCCCCACATTGATGTCGGTAACCTGAAGCGGAACCAGGCGGTCTCCGATCTGCATGGTCTCCCCGAACGGGATTACTGCGCTTCCCAGCAGAGCGGTGAATAACGCGAGCGACGGTCCGAGGATGAAAAGGAACGGATTGGACTGGGAAGGAATGATCTCTTCCTTGAGGAACATTTTCAAACCATCGGCCAGCGGCTGGAACATACCGCCCGGTCCGGCGCGGTGCGGTCCTACCCGGTCCTGAAGAAAAGCAGCGATCTTACGTTCTGCAAGTGTCGAATATGCGGCAATACCCAGACTGATGCCAAAAATAACGGCGATCAGGATAACTTTCTCTATGACTAAGGCTAACTCCATCAGAATTTAGTGGCTCGTTCGAATTGTTCTTTATTGGCTTCCTGCAGCGCCGGATTCGGTTTGACGACCGGAAGCGGTTTCAATGTCTCGTAATGGTTGGATGAGATCACGGAATGCCGGGACACCTGGCGCGGGCCTTCGATGACCCAGTCGCTGGTCTTCTTGTGATCGAACCGGCAGCTGTTGCAGATCCACTCCTCCACTTCACCATAGGTATCTTTCCTGGCGGTAACCCGGAGAACTTCTTCGCCTTTGTACCAAAGGGTTACTTTGCCGCTGCAGGTAGGACAATCCCGGTGGGCATCCACCGGCTTGGTGAACCATACCCGGTTCTTGAACCTGAAGGTCTTATCGGTGAGGGCTCCTACCGGGCAGACGTCAATGACGTTTCCGGAGAAGTCGTTGTCGATCGCTTTCTCGATATAGGTGGAGATCTCCGCGGCATCACCCCGGCCGAGCACGCCATGCTGGCGCTTGTCGGTGATCTGGTCAGCGGTGTATACACAGCGGTAGCAAAGGATACACCGGTTCATGTGCAGCTGGATCTTGTCGCCGATATCGATGCGGTCGAACGTCCGGCGCTCGAACTCGTACCGCGTATTGGCGACACCGTGCTCATAGCTCAGGTCCTGCAGGTGGCACTCGCCGGCCTGGTCACAGACCGGGCAGTCCAGCGGGTGGTTGATCAGCAGGATTTCCACGACGCCTTTGCGGGCTTCGGTCACTTCAGGGGAAGTGATGTTCTGCACCTCCATGCCGTCCATCACCGTGGTCCGGCAGGAGGCAACCAGCTTGGGCATCGGGCGGGGATCCTTCTCGGAACCCTTGGATACCTTCACCAGGCAGGTACGGCACTTACCGCCACTGCCCTGCAGTTTCGAATAGTAGCACATCGCGGGAGGAACAATATCGCCCCCGATCTGCCGTGCAGCGTTCAGGATACTGGTTCCCGGTTCAACATCAACCGTAATTCCGTCTATCGTTACTTTAACTTTTTCCATTGTTGTTAAAGATCTCTCTTGTTTGATTCCTGTCATGCCCGGGGGTGTCCCCGGAACGGCACGACGATATATTAATTGGCCGGCGCTTCTTCCGGCTTCGGCAGCGGATCGGCATAACGGGCCAGTCCGTAGTTTCTCTGCATGGCTTCGCCGGCATGGGTAACATGCCATTCGAACTCGTCACGGAAGTGACGGATGGCACTTGCCACCGGCCATGCGGCCGCGTCGCCCAGCGGGCAGATCGTATTTCCTTCGATTTTTTTGGAGACGTCGACCAGCAGGTCGATATCACTCATCTTACCATGGCCGTATTCCAGACGGTGCAGCACTTTTTCGAGCCATCCGGTACCTTCACGGCATGGTGAACACTGTCCGCAGCTTTCATGGTGGTAGAATCGGCTGAAGTTCCAGGTATTCCGTACGATACACTGATCTTCGTCAAACGCGATCAGTCCGCCGGAACCCAGCATGGTGCCTGTAGCGAATCCGCCGTCGGACAGCGATTCGTAGGACATCAGGCGCGGCTCGTTGTTGATCGTCTTCAGGAACAGGTTGGCCGGCAGGATCGGCACCGAGGAACCTCCCGCAACCACCGCCTTCAGGCGCTTTCCGTTCGCTATCCCGCCGCAGTATTCATCCGAATAGATGAATTCCTCGGCAGAAAGACCGAGTTCGATCTCATAGACGCCGGGTTTATTCAGGTTTCCGGAAGCTGAGATCAGCTTGGTTCCGGTACTTCTTCCGATACCGATCTTCGCATACTCGTCCCCGCCGTCATTGATGATCGGCACGGTAGCCGCGATCGACTCGACGTTATTCACTACGGTAGGACAGTCATACAGTCCGGAGATGGCCGGGAACGGAGGTTTGATCCGCGGATTACCGCGTTTTCCTTCCAGCGACTCGATCAGGGCCGTTTCCTCACCGCAGATGTAGGCACCGCCACCGGGCTGTACGTACAGTTCCAGGTCATACCCGGTCCCGAGAATGTTCTTGCCCAGGAATCCGGCATTCCTGGCTTCTGCGATCGCCTTTTCCAGGATCCTGATCTGGGGCATCATCTCGCCGCGCACATAGATGTAGGAAGTATTGGCGCCCAGTGCGAAACTGGATACGATCATCCCTTCGATCAGTGCATGGGGAATATGGGTCATCAGGTACCGGTCCTTGAAGGTACCCGGCTCTGATTCATCACCGTTGCATACGAGGTAACGCGGCTTACCTTCCGGCTTGGCCAGAAAGCTCCACTTCATTCCGGTCGGGAAACCGGCACCGCCACGTCCTCTGAGGCCTGATTTCTTCACCTCTTCCACAATATCTTCGGGAGACATTGTTTTCAAGGCCTTTTCAACGGCCCGGTAACCACCCATCCGGCGGTAAACCTCGAACGTATTGATGCCCGGAACGTTTATATGTTCTAATAATAACTTGCGAGCCACCTTTAATTTGTTTGATCAACAGGTTTAACTGCTGTTGTTAACCGTAAATTTTCTATTAACTCATCGACTTTTCCTTCTGTGAGGTTTTCATAGAAGGTATATTCGGGTCCGATCTGAAGGACCGGTGCCATACCGCACGCAGCCAGGCACTCGACGCCTCTCCAGCTGAACAGACCATCTTCGGTTACTTCCCCTTCACGCACACCCAGTTTGTCTTCGATGTGCTTCATGATCTTCTCGGCACCCACCAGGCAGCATGGTCCTGTCCGGCATACTTCCAGCACGTATTTTCCCTGAGGTTTCAGGAAGTACATCGTGTAGAAGGATGCAACCTCGTATACTTCGATCGGCTGGATCTGCAGAAACTCGGCTACCTTGTCCATAGCAGGTGTACTCACCCAGCCAAATTCCGCCTGTACTAAATGAAGAATCGGAAGCAGCGCAGACTTTTGTCTTCCTTCAGGATAACGGCTCACCAGTTCATTGAAACTGGCGATCATTTCCGGGGTAAATACCACCTCATCGGTTTGTGTTATACTAAGCATCTAACTCTCCTGCAATAACATTTAAACTACTCATATTCACAATGGCGTCAGAAAGCAACATTCCGGCGCTCATCGGGGCATACATCTGATAATTGATAAAGCTCGGACGACGGAAGTGCAGCCTGTACGGCGTGCGGCCGCCATCATTCACCAGGTAGAAGCCCAGCTCGCCGTTACCGCCTTCAACGGCATGGTATACTTCGGTCTTCGGGGTATCGATCTCACCCATGACGATCTTGAAATGGTAGATCAGGGCTTCCATATTATTATATACCTGTTCCTTCGGAGGCAGGTAGAATTCAGGGACATCCGCATGATAGATCCCCCTGGGTTCTTTTTCGATCTTCTCGAGCGCCTGCTCGATGATCCGCAGACTCTGCCACATCTCCTCGTTACGGAGCAGGAAGCGGTCATACACGTCACCGTTGGTGCCTACAGGGATCTCGAAATCAAAATCTTCATAGGAAGAATACGGCTCGCTAACCCGGACATCGTAATCCACGCCGGTTGCCCGGAGGATCGGACCACTCCAGCTGTAGTTCAGGGCAGTTTCCGCATCGACCGGGGCCACGCCCACGGTACGGTCCATGAAGATCCGGTTCCTGTTGAACAACGCTTCGAATTCTTTCAGGATCGGCGGGAAGTTCTTGATGAACTTGCGGATCTTGGCGAAGGCGATGTCATTGAAGTCACGTTCGAATCCGCCGATCCGGCCGATATTGGTTGTCAGACGCGCGCCGCAGATCTCCTCATAGATCTCATACACGTGCTCACGCTCTTCCATCAGGTAGAGGAAGCCGGTATAGGCACCGGTATCCACACCGAGGATCCCGTTACAGATCAGGTGATCGGTGATCCGGGCAAGTTCCATGACGATGACCCGCAGGTAATCGACCCGCTTGGGGGTCTGGATATTCAGGAGCTTCTCAACGGTCATGTGCCAGCCCATGTTGTTGATGGGCGATGAGCAATAGTTCAGACGGTCGGTCAGCGGGGTGATCTGGTAGAACGGCCGGTGTTCGGCGATCTTTTCAAATGCGCGGTGAATATATCCGATCGTAGAAACGCCGCTAACGATCCGCTCTCCGTCCATCTGCAGTACGTTCTGGAATACTCCGTGCGTTGCAGGGTGGGTCGGCCCCAGGTTCAGGGTAGTCGTTTCATTGAACGGGTCTACTTCAGTTGCAAAAGGATTGTTCATTATCTTCCGAAGAAATAATCTTTTTTATCTACTCGATTGGGGTCTTCCAGCGGAAACTCGCGTCTCATCGGGAAAACGTCCATATCATCTACATTCAAAATACGACGGAGGTCAGGGTGTCCGTCGAAACGGATCCCGAAGAAATCGTAGGTCTCACGTTCCATCCAGTCGGCGCCTTTCCACAGCGGGGTCGCTGAAGGAATGACCGGATTCTCACCTTCCAGAAAGACCTTGATCCGGACGCGGACATTGTTGGTCAGACTATGCAGGTGATAGATGACCCCGATCGGAAGTTCCTTCTCCGGATAATGGATACCCGTGATATCGGTGAGATAAATAAATGCCAGCTCCTTGTCCTCCTTCAGGAATTTAAGCAGCTCGGCGATCGTTCCTTTATCCGTTTCAAAAGTAAGCAGACCATACGGTTCGGCAGGAACTGAAATAGCTTCGCCAAAACGTGCAGTGATCTTCTGTAAAACAGCCTGATTTGTTAATTTACCCATTACTGGATTCCGTATTTTGCTAATAATTCTTTGTACTCAGGAGAGTGTCTGCGTCTGAGAGACTCATTCTTGACCAACTCCTGTACCTTTAAAATTCCGCTCAGATAGGCCTCGGGGCGCGGAGGACACCCGGGCACGTACACGTCGACCGGGATGATCTCATCGATCCCCTGCAATACCGAATAGGTATCGAAGATACCGCCGCTAGATGCACAGGCACCGACGGCTACCACCCAGCGGGGTTCCGCCATCTGGATATAGACCTGCTTCAGGACAGGCGCCATCTTTTTCGCAATGGTTCCCATGACCAGCAGCATATCGGCCTGTCTCGGGGAAAAAGAAGGTCTCTCCGCTCCGAAGCGGGCAATATCATAGTGGGCACCCATGGTGGCCATGAATTCGATTCCGCAGCAGGAAGTAGCAAAAGGCAGGGGCCACAATGAATGCGAACGAGCCAGACCGATTACTTTATCAAAGGAAGTTGCAAAGAACCCTGCACCTTCTACACCCGGAGGAGCTTCTACTAATTTTATATCGCTCATATCCCTAACAGCTAAAACACATTCCCCAGGGGGGAAAGTGTCAAAATTACAATATTAAAAATGTATCTAAGTCAATTTGAGGAATTAATCAGAACCCCAGTTCCTAATCCCAGTCCAGCACCCCTTTTTTCAGGACATAAATGAAGCCCAGGAGCAGCGTTCCCATGAACAGGAACATTTCCAGGAGGCCGTTCAGCCCGAAGTCCCTGAAGTTCACGGCCCAGGGATACATGAATATAACTTCAACGTCAAACAGGACGAATAGTATAGCGACAAGGAAATACTTGATCGAGAACCGGGACCGTGCATTACCGATCGATTCAATTCCGGACTCGAACGGAACCAGTTTATCGGCTGTTTTCCGTTTCGGACCAATCAAATGGGTCAATACCATCGTAGAAACCACAAAACCTAGGGCGACCACCATCTGGAAGATGATTGGCAGGTAATTCACTGGTGTACTTAATGCTTCCATACAAAATTTGGCGCAAATATAATAAAAAGAGAGCCGACAAAAGCCGGCTCTCTCCTATAATTAATGTGAAAGTATCGTTTATTTGCTGCCGCCGATGGCTTTCAGGGCATCACGGGCGTACGTATTGGCTGGATCCAGTTCGGTTATTTTCTGGAAATATTCCTTTGCCTTTGCAGCATCTGTCTTCACGTAGAAGGCACCCAGGTTGGAGTACGCTTCGATCATGTTCTTCTTCACGGAAGCTCCCATCTCGCCGCCCTTTTCAGTGATCAGCTGGATGTATTTCTCGTAGTCAGGAACCATTAATCCCTTAGGGTTCTCCTGGTCATCGGTATACCGCTTAACACGGGCCCTGTAGATATAGGCATCCGGGCTGGTCGGAGACTTCTCGATCACAAAGCTTAAGGCAGAATCCGCTTTGGCCAGCATGCTGATATCCGGATTCTCATTTTTCTGGTTTCTGATCGCATAATCGAAATAATAGGAAAGACCCATGAACAACCGGTCATAGAGGGTAGCGGACGCACCCCTGCTGTTTACGGCAAGCTCGTAAGCGCGCTGCGCCTCGGTCCATTTCTTCGCGTCAAAAAATTCTTTCGCAACGCTGCTCAGGGCCTCGGCGTTGGTGGAGTCAAGTTCGATCGCTTTCTCGATGTTCCTGAAACCGGCCTCGGTAGAGTCGTTCTTTACCTGTGCAAGACCCAGGTACAGGTAATCCTGGTCGATGATCCGCTTCTTGTCCACTTTCGCAAAGAAGTCTTTCATCGCCTGTAAGCTGGCAGGATAGTTCTTGTTCTCATAAGCCGCATATCCAAGGTAACGGTAGATCCGTGGATTGGCCTTATCCAGTTTGGCCATCTCCTGAGCTTCCTGCTCCAGTTCCTTCGGCTTCTTGGTATATACCAGTAAATCGGCATAACGCATTCTGGACTCGATGGAACGGTCAGTCAGATCCATATACTTCTTATAGAAATCCAGGGCCTGCTGATATTTTGCATCACGCTCCTTGGTCTCATCGGTACCCCACCGGAGGTAGGTTTCAGCCAGCTCCCGGTAAGCAGGTCCGTAATTCGGATCCACGGCAAGGACCTTCTTGAACTCAGCTTCCGCTTCAGGAAACGCTTTGGCGTTCTTGTTGATCACGCCAAGCTCCACAGAGGCACGAAGCAGGTTCTTGTTCAGTTCGGTAGCGGTCCGGTAAGCACTGTAGGCTTCGCTGTTCTTGGACTGGCCGCGGTAAGCGTCACCCAGTGCAAGAAAGATATCAGCGTCCTTCGCGTTTCTTTCCTTCGCCTTTTCGAGGTAGCTGACGGCCTGAGCATAGTCAGGAGTCGGCGCGTCGATGTAGGCCCGTCCGATGTACAGGAACGACTTGTAGTCTTTTCTTCCCATCAGATCCACTGCCTTGTCAAAGTTGCTCTTTGCGCCGGCAGCGTTGTTATTCTGAAGCTCGACGGTTCCGAGTCCGACATAGTTAAGCGGCTCTTTCGCATCGGCTGCGATTCCTTTATCGTAAACCATTTTGGCCGAATCGACATAGTCGTTTGCCAGGTAGGTATTACCGAGGTAGAAATAGTTTTCTGCGTTTGTTGGTTGTGAAGCAGTTAAACCTTTCAAAATGGTTTTTGCCTTCTGATACTGTTCAGCATCGATGGCCTTCTTGGCGTCATTCAAGTTTTGCGCGAAAACTGCAGAGCCCAGAAAAACCAGTCCAAAAGTTATCTTCACCGCATTTTTCATCATTTTCATTGGTTCTATTTTAAGTTTAGTGTACTCTTTATTCTTACCTCCCTTGGCGGCAGGCTGTCAGGCAGCAATCCTGATTTCAATACAATTCTCTGCCCTTGTTCCCCATACAGAAATGCAGCAAATCCCGAGCCGAGCCCCGGACCGCCCTGACCATTCAGGATGTAGAGGTTTCTGGTGAAAGGATATAGCTTTAAGGCAATATTGCTCTGTGTCGGCTTATAAAAATTGTCGGAACCAGGTTTCCCCGGTAAATTTTTAACACCCAGAGTTCTCAAGTTGTTCACGAAGGGCACGAGATCGGGATCCGGCTGTTTCATCCAGTTCACACCGACCACGCCGACCGTTCCGGGATGATCGTGAACGTACCGGATCACTTCAGGATTCGACTTCATTCCGTAAACGCCCTTTGCAGGCAGTTCCTCCACGCCCGCTAATTGTTTCAAATAACTGACCGTACTTGAATTGGGATTATCAAAGACCAGGGTCTTGAATCTTCCCGGCTTTCCCTGCAGTACGTCAATGACCTCTGCAACCGTAATGGTCGAATCGGTCACCGATTTGTGTGCTACCAGCGCTATTGCGTCTATCGCAAAACGTTTAACGCGGATATTAATCTTTTTATTTTCGTAAAACTTCGATTCTTCCGGTTTTAATGTACGGGAAATAACCGCAACACGGATACTATCCGACAAAAAAAGCTTCAGTAATTCATTCTCGGACTTGTATACGGGCTCTATTTTGGCGGTCGGATACTGCGCCTCAAATACCTGAAGCTGATCCTCGACGATCGGTTTGAACGACTCGTCAATGACGACCTGGGTGCTGCCCCTGGTAAAGGAGCCACCCGAATCCGAACCCGTATTCTGGCAGGCAGCCAGAGCCGCCATACTGAAAAACGAGGCAGCCGCCAATTTGAGTAATCCCTTCATACTAGTCTCTAGTCTGTAATAAACGCATAAACCGAAAGAAAGAGTATACAATCAGTAAAACTCCAAACATTATTCGGTAGCGGGGTTCCATGTCCAGTGGAATGTCTTTCCAGAAGATGATAGCCACTCCCAATGCCAGATACATCAGGAAGAATGCAACCCCTAAAATGGACAGAAATCGCTTTGCGGGCGATTTCTGTCTTTCTTTGTTACTAAAAGCCATTTCTATTGTCCGGCCAGCTGGAAGAAAATAGGTATGGTAAATTGTACCCGGACCGTACGCCCGTTCTGAACACCGGCAGTCCATTTCGGCGAATTCTTCAGTACGCGTACCGCTTCTTCATCCGTTCCGTACCCAAGTCCGCGAACCACCTTGATGTCTGTAAGCCTCCCGTCTTTCTCAACGACGAACGACACGAACACACGACCGGTAATATTGTTCTCACGGGCCAGTGGCGGATACTTGATGTTTCTCGACAAGTACTTTCCGAAAGCCTCATCACCGCCGGGGAATGCAGGGAGAACCTCGACGCTCGCGAAATCCTTGATACTGTTATCCTCAACGATCTCCGCTTCTTTCGGTGCCTCACCGACAGGTTCATCGATACGGATCTCCGCGTTCGGATCCCCTTCAATGGTTTTCTGACCAGGGTCAGCAACCTTCAGTTCCTCTACGGTAGGAGGCTCTTCCTCGGTCACCTGCTCAGCAGGTACAACGACCGGAGGAGGGAATTTCACCTGGTCCACTTTCGGCTTCGGTGGCTCTACCGGTGGCGGCGGAGGAGGTGTTTTCTCATCCACCGGTGGCGGAGGAGCCAGAACCACTTCCGTTTCTCTGAATTTCTCTTCTTCTTCAGGCATGTAACCGGAGATCAATCGAATGATCGTCGGCGAACTGACAGCCAATACAAACAACACACTGCCGACTAAAAGAGCCTTATTGGTTGTTTTTGGATTGGATTTGCGCAGTTCATAGGCGCCGTATGCTTTATTACGACCAGCAAATACAACGTCAAGCCACTCCGGTTTAAAAATATCTAATTTTGCCATTGTCTTCTAAATATTAACGGGTGAACTATTCATAAATCTTATCCCGCTTGAGCAAATCTACTTCCGGTTCGGTAATCTCTACAATTGCATACTGGGTTACATTTGCAATCTTCATCTCGTCCAGGATATCCACCAGATTCTTGTAGGTGGATTTATCACTTGCCTTGATCAAAACGATAAGACCTTTTTTAGGATCACCTGTTATGCTCTGAACATTTTTTATCTGTTCAAGGAGTGCCTTCCGGATTCCGTTCTTTCCGTAGTTATCGACCTGCGGAGGAGTGATCGGCTTCTCCATCAGACCCATATACCATTCAAGACGGTTATTGGAGCCCAGAAGGATGGTCATGGTCCGGTTATCGGCAACATCCAGCTTGGTATCCGGTTGCTCCTCATTCTTATCCGGCATGGCCAGGTCCATCGCCTGGGGTTTAGCCAGGGTGGTGGTAAGCATAAAGAAGGTGATCAAAAGGAACGCAAGGTCAACCATCGCCGTTAAATCGACCCTGGTGGATTGCTTCTTGCTCCTGATCTTCCCGCCTTTTTTACCACCCCCGCCGGAGGAGGTATCTAATTCTGCCATTTTGTTTAAATATTAATATGTCCTATTGTTCTGAACCTTCAAGTGAAGTGATCAGGCTGAACTTGTTCACGTTTTGGTTCTGGAGGATGTCCATTACCTTCTTAACCGCAGGATACTCTTCCTGGGAATCACCTTTGATGCTGAACCGAAGATCCTTGTTATCGAGTTCCTTGGTCGCATAGCGGGCGGCATAAACCCAGTCGGTCAGCTCGGAAGCCCTGTTACCGACGGAGTCCACCGGAATACCGGGCTGAACGCCGGCTTCATTCCGCTTCGCACCATCCATGGCCAGCAGCTGCTTCAGGCTTCCTACAGGAACACCGAAGCTTTCTACCAGTGAGAAACGGTACTTTTCTTCTTCAGTGAACTGAACGTTATACTGTTTGCCGATACGCTCCAGCATGTTTTTTCTGATCTCAGGTCCGGCAACACCGAAGAACACTTTACCGTCACCAATGGTTAGGGTAGCGATATCGGTATCAGGAACCTTAATCTGAACCACTGAAGACGGAATATCAACAGGAAGCGGCTCGGGCTGACGTGCAGTAGCAGTTAAGATAAAGAACGTTAACAACAAGAACGCCACGTCGCACATTGCCGTCATATCGATGGCTGTACTCTTTCTTGGAACTTTTACTCTTGGCATTTCTTAAGTTTAATTTCGTTTGTACTAATGAGATGATAGTATCCCGGAATTTCCATAAAGACCGGGATATTATTTTTCAATCTCTTATTTGTGGGTACTTGCGTAGGTCTGTACGATAGAGAATCCGGCTTCGTCGATTGAGTAAGTCAGCTTATCAATCTTGGAAGTGAAGATGTTGTACATGATGATCGCCAGAGTAGAGGTAAGAATTCCTGTTGCAGTATTGATAAGTGCTTCAGAGATACCATTCGCCAGCTGAGCCTGGTCAGGCGCACCACCGGTACCAAGAGCCGCGAACGCCTTGATCATACCGGTTACTGTTCCTAACAGACCGGACAGTGTACCGATCGATACCAGTGTTGCAATAACGGTCAGGTTTTGCTCCAGCATAGGCATTTCAAGGGCAGTAGCCTCTTCGATGTCTTTCTGGATAGCCAGTACAGACTGCTCAACGTCCAGGTTGGAATCAGCTTCCACTTCTCTGTATTTCTTCAGACCTGATTTGATCACGTTAGCTACAGAACCTTGTTGCTTGTCGCATTCCGCCATAGCACCTTCGATGTTGCCGCTGCTCAGGAATCCCTGGATCTTTTTGATGAAGGCGTCAACGTTGCCTTTACCAGCAGCTTTATTGATAACGAAATAACGCTCGAATGAGAATACGATTACCATCAGTAACAAACCGATCAGGATAGGCACGATGAAACCACCTTTATATACCATTCCGAAGTAGTTACCAGGTAGTGGGTGACCGCCATCCGGGTCTCCGCCTTCGAAGTTTGAAGGGTTACCCATGATGAATTTCCATAACAGAAATCCGATTACCAGACAGATGACGATAGATAGACTTGCAAAAATGCTTGAACCAGAGCTTTCTTTTTTGGCTGTTGTTGGTTTTGGTGCGTTTGCCATTTTTAAATTTAGTTTTAGTTGTTGATTTAATTATTATAAGTTAATTGTTCGCTTTGTGTTTTGTTTACCCAGTGGAAAACAAAAATATAATTTTACAGGTAATAACAAACCCCCTCAGGATTTATTCCATCCGCGCAGTTTCCCGGTGCCAATCCTGAAATCCTTGTGCGAAACCGACCCGTTAATAAAAAAAAATTGCCCCCGTCAGAGACAATTTTTTACAATGAAAACTATTTTTTTTATGAATTGCAAGCGCAGCCGTAAAAAAACTTTTTACGCCATGGCAGCCAGTTTTGGGGCTGCGCTGATGATCTCAGCGGTAGCAAAACTCTCGTAGAGCTGGAAGTTCCTGTTGAATGCTGCCGATAATTCGCTGGCCTTATGGTCATAGGCGGCCTTGTCTTCCCAGGTGTTCCGGGGGTTGAGAACCTCGGACGGAACCTGCGGACATTCGCGCGGCATCATCAGTCCGAATACCGGATGCTCCTCATATCCAACGTCATCCAGGTCGCCGTTCATGGCGGCAGTGATCATCGCGCGGGTGTAGCTCAGCTTCATCCGCTGGCCCACTCCGTAGGGACCGCCGGTCCATCCGGTATTGACAAGCCAGACATTGACATCGCCCGCTTTGAGCTTCTTACCCAGCAGTTCTGCATAGTAGGTCGGATGCAGGGGCAGGAATGCCTTGCCGAAACAGGCCGAAAAAGTGACCTGCGGCTCGGTAACTCCCGCTTCAGTGCCGGCAACTTTTGCCGTATAACCTGAAATGAAATGGTACATCGCCTGGCCGGGATTCAGTCTGGAGATCGGAGGCAGCACGCCGAAAGCGTCCGCGGTCAGGAAAAAGATATTCTTTGGCTCCCCCCCGATGGAAGGGATGACGGAATTATCAATATAATGGATGGGGTAAGCGACGCGGGTATTTTCGGTCTTGGCCGTGTCCGCATAATCCACCGTCCGGGTTCCGGCAATGTAGTTGGTGTTTTCCAGCAGGGATCCGAACCGGATCGCCTTATAGATCTGCGGCTCCTTTTCCTCGGTAAGGTCGACCGTTTTTGCATAGCAGCCGCCCTCGAAATTGAAGACGCTCCCCTCGCTCCAGCCGTGCTCATCGTCACCGATCAGCCGGCGTCTGGAATCGGCTGACAGCGTGGTCTTACCGGTTCCCGAAAGTCCGAAGAAGACAGCGGTATCGCCGTTTTCGCCGATATTGGCCGAACAGTGCATGGACAGGACATTCTTCTGATACGGAAGGATGAAATTCAGTACGGAGAAGATGCCCTTTTTGATCTCACCGGTATACCCGGATCCGCCGATCAGGATCATCTTTTTAGTGAAGTTGAGGATCGTAAAATTATGCTGGCGGGTACCGTCGGCGGAAGGATCGGCCCTGAACCCGGGCGCAGCGATGATGGTCCACTCGGGATTATCCTGTTGCGGCTTCGAGCGAAGGAACAGGTTATGTGCAAAGAGATTCTGAAAGGCAGTTTCCGTGATGACCCGGATGGAGATCCGGTGTGCCTCATCGGCACATGCGTAAGCATCTCTCACATAGATGTCCTTATCTCCAAGGTAGTTCACGACCTTGGTATACAGTGCCTCGAACTTTTCAGGGCTGAAGCGGATATTGACATCGCCCCACCATACGGATTCCGCAGTCAGCTCATCCTCAACGATGAACCGGTCTTTAGGCGAACGCCCTGTGAACTCACCGGTGTCAATCGCCAGGGCTCCCGTGTCGGTTAGTGTACCTTCACCGTTCAGAATGGCCCTTTCGACCAGCTCCGCCGGCTCAAGCTGATAAAATATATGTTCCGAAGAGATGTCCAGATAGGTCAGATCAGGAGTATTGGTGGAAATTTTATTCATAAATCAACATGCTTTTATGTTCCTTATTAGAACAAAAGTAAGCCTATATTGATTACAAAAACAAAGAAAAACTCCCTAAAAATCAGCAAATTGTATCGAAAACACTAAGCGCTAACACACTAAGAATCAATACACTAAGCAGGCCAAAAAAAGTACCTTTATCCGCCGATTTTTTTTACTCTGAAACCGTCGGCCAGCAGCAGATTCATCACCTTTTCACGGAAATCCCCCTGGATCAGAATTTCGCCGTCCTTGACCGATCCGCCGACCCCGCATTTCTGCTTGAGTTTTTTGCCCAGGGCTTCCAGGTCGGAATCGGTTCCGCGGAAACCGGTTATTAAGGTAACCGCTTTACCACCGCGTTGTTTTTTGTCAAGCTGAACCCGGAGATCCTGCATCCTGGGTTCCGGTGTTTCCACCTGCTCCTCTTCGGGAACCTGGTACTGATGGTCCGGATCTGTGGAGAATACGATCCCCTCAAAGCTGTTGAATTTCTTTGATCGCTTGTCTTTCATAACGCAAAATTAGTCAATTAAAACCACCGGCATCACCGGAGCGTCAGGATGGTTCCCTGACTTTTCTGGTAATGATTTCTATATTTAACGTTCAACCATTCCTAAAACATGAAACTGCTCAAGTACCTTGCCTTTATCCTGCTGACCGCGCTGTCCGTTGCCGCTGGCGCGCAGGTCGATGTTCCATTGTTCACCAAAGACTTTCCCCCGGAAGAGTTTGCGGCCCGGCGAAACAAGGTTTATGACGCCATCGGCGCAACCGGCATTGCCGTTCTGCAGGGCGCCCCGGCACCATCAGCCTACGTCCGGTTCAGGCAATCCAATGACTTCTTCTATTTAAGCGGGATAGAAGTACCGCAGGCCTACCTGGTGCTGAACGGCGCCAGCCGGACAGCCAGCCTGTATCTTCCGCACCGGAATGAGGGGCGTGAAAGAGGGGAAGGCAAGATGCTTTCCGCCGAAGACGCCGACCTGATCAGGCAGCTCAGCGGGATCGAAAACGTTTACGGGACCGAAGTGATGGCCGAGCATCTCGGCCGGTTTCCGGCAAGCGAGCTTTTCACGCCCTTTTCACCCGCCGAAGGTCTCGCCATGAGCCGGGATCTGGCGGTCCGGGCGGTGGCTGACGCCTTATCCGACCCCTGGGATGGAACCGGCTCACGGGAGGCGGCTTTTATCCATAAGATCCGGTCCGGCTTTCCGAAATATGAGATCAGGAACCTCACCCCGACCCTGGATGCCCTCAGGCTCATCAAGAGCCCCCGGGAAATTGAACTGATCAGAGATGCGACCCGCCTGTCCGGACTTTCCCTGCTGGAGGCCATGCGTTCAGTGGAACCGGGCATATATGAGTATGAGGTGGACGCCGCCGCGAAATATATCTATTTCCGGAACGGTGCCCAGGGAGACGCCTATTACTCGCTGATCGCCAGTGCCGAGAATGCCTACTATCCGCATTACAACGCAGGCAAGAGAAAGATGAAGGACGGCGACTTTCTGCTCATGGACTATGCCCCGGATTATCGGTATTACATGAGCGACCTGACGCGGATGATGCCGGTGAACGGAAAGTTCAGTTCCTGGCAGCGCGAGCTTTACGGCTTCTACCTGGGATGCTACAAGAGTATCCTGAAACACATTCAGCCGGGAAAAACCGCACAGGAGATCAAGAAAGCCGCTGTCACTGATATGCAGGCCCTGTTAACGGCAGGCAGGTTCTCAAAACCCGCATACAGCGCGGCTGCAAAGCGGTTTGTGGACAACTACGACAAATCGTCCCAGAATCCGCGCGGTATGCTCGGACACTGGATCGGCATGTCCACCCATGACGTCGGGGGCTACGACGGATCCCCGCTGCGCGCCGGCATGGTTTTCACCATCGAACCGGCCCTGACCGTTCCTGAAGAGAAAATCTACATCCGGCTGGAAGACGCCATCGTCATTACCGACAAGGGCGCCGAGATCATCAGCGACTTTGTTCCGATGGACATGGATGCTATTGAGAAGCTGATGAAAGAGAAAGGGATCCTGCAGGCCTACGGCCGGGATCTGAAGAACTAACTTACATCTCCTGTTATAATGAAAATGCCCCCGGTAAGCAGCGCTTGCCGGGGGCATTGTGTATCCGGAGTTCCGGAATCTAGTAGTTTTTATAGAACTGGCGGATCTTCGCCGTCAGCTGCTGATAGATCGGCTGGGTGAATTCAAGGAACAGCTCCTGGGGAGCCGGAGGCGGAACCTCCTTGCTTTTCATGATCCGAAGCTGGGTTCCGTCCAGTGCGCGCTCATCGCCGTTGAAGTATCCCCACTGGGTCTGCCAAACGTAGGCGCCCGGGAACTTTTCCTGGCTCAGGACGCGGCGGGTTTGCCCGTCGAGGATCCGAAAGTCCAGGAGACCCTTCGATTCCAGCGTCTTGGTAAATATATGCGTCGTCGCTTTGGCTTTTCCGTAGACCTTCCTCGTTTCCCTGGTAGTACCTGCCGGGGCCGTACTGCTTCCGTTACATGAACCCACCTTGTCGCCATGATCAAGGTGCGCCTTCAGGTCAGCTTCCCGGACAATCAGGGTCTCCGTCCTTCCGTTCGATTTATGGCAAATGGTGACCTTCCCTTGCGCTGCCCGGTTTCCCGCAGGTACATCGACTTCATAGGTCGCCAGAACGATGCTGTCCCGGATCAGATCCGACTCTTTTTCATGGATGTAGGTCTGGCCGACGACGAAATCGTCGAAGGCAAGCTGAATGATCTGGTCGGGCTTGTTCAGACCGATCTTTTTGGCTTCCCGGGCCGTATAGAACCTGACGAACCGGTTGACCGGTGAACTCAGCAGGAACTCATTGATTTTATTGTCGAAGAACTCATTCGACAGTTTCAGTGCCTGGCTGTGCATCGGAATGGGCTCCACCACAACATGCACGGTAGCGTAAAACTCCGCGTCCTTCAGACGCTCTTCGGTATCCTTATAGGATCGGACCAGGGAGTTCGCTACGGTGAAGTGCTCGAAAGCCAGCTTTGCTTCTTCCCGGTCCCCTTTGCGTGCCTTTTCAAGGGCTGCAAGCCCTGCCTCATACCGTTCACTCGCCGCCTTCAGTTTCGCGCTTTCATTCTCGGACGTATACCGCGCGGGCTGAACCACGTTCTGGAGACAGGCCGGGCAGCGCATGAGTTCGTCATACATCTGGTTGAGCGTTTCGTACTCGCGGCTGATCGCTTCCCACTTGAAACGTTCATAGGTAAGCTCCATGTTTTTAACCCGTTCGAGGTGCCACTTCCGGGCCAGGGGGTAGGTTACGGAAAGGATTTCCCGGGACTTCTTATGATTTCCGTTGCTGCGCAGCCGGTTGACGGCCTTGTAGAATGCTTCATCATAATTGCCCTGCTGCATGGCCTTCTTACCGGAGGTACAGGCGGACAGCAGGAAGATCAACAGGGTAAAAAAAGTAAAGGTTCTGATCATAAAATGAATTTACATGAGAGAATGGAGACGGCTGATGATTATATGAGCACTTCGAGGTTCAAAGGTTTAACGCTCACCTCCAGTTCGGTCCCCATGGTCACGGGCTCACCGTCGACATGGACCGCTCCGGGAGTCATCCGGGTGATGCGGATATCCTTTCCCTTGATGATCTCCACATACCTGGACCGGTCGGCGGTCTTGGTGAACATGTGCAGCCCCATTACCGGGAAATGATAAAGCGGAAAGGGTTTGATGATACAGACATCAAGCAAGCCGTCCCGCAGGGAAGCTTTCGGCGCGACGTGGGCGTTGTTACCGAACTGCGATGAATTGGCCAGATTGATCATGAAAGCGGTACGCTCGATCTTATGCCCGTCGATGTCGATCAGGTAGGTCTCGGGCTCATAGTTGGAGATCTCCGTAAATGCCGTCTTCACATACCCCTGGAAACCGCGCCTGGCGATCTTCGCAAAACAGGAGCTGATATGCGCGTCAAACCCGATCCCGGCCATGTTGTAGAAACTGTGGTTATTGAAGCTGCCGGTATCGATCTTTACGGTCCGCAGCCCGTTCAGGGTGCGGACAGCGTCCCTCCGCGAGAGATTGATCTTCAGCGCGCGGGCCAGGCCGTTTCCTGATCCGCACGGGATGATTCCCATCACTTTTCCGGACCCTTCGATAGCCGAAGCTACTTCATTGATCGTTCCGTCACCGCCCACGGCTACGATGATGTCGAAGCCCTCGCGGACTCCACGGGCGGCGAGCTCGCGGCAGTGGCCTACGGATTCGGAAAAAACATATTCGGCACTGAACAGGGCGGGGTCCAGATCAGCCTTTGCAAGGGTACTGAAACTGGATTTATTCTTGCCGCCGGAAACTGGATTTATGACAAAAAGGATGTTCTTTTTCAAGCAGATAAAACTTGGTGCAAAGTTAATTTATAATTTTCCAGTATTTAAAAATTGTTTACTTTTGGCGCACGAAACAGTGGATCGATTTGCGTTGATTGCAACCACGTAAAAAAAAGTGCTAAAAACATAACTTTATTTTACCCTCTCCCGCTCCCCGGTCCGCCTGCTTTCCAGATTTTAATCATCAAGTTTATGCCTTATTTATTCACTTCTGAATCTGTATCAGAGGGGCATCCTGACAAAGTTGCCGACCAGATTTCTGATGCGTTGATTGATAATTTTTTAGCGTGGGACCCGGATTCAAAAGTGGCCTGCGAAACACTGGTAACCACCGGCCAGGTGGTTCTTGCCGGAGAGGTAAAATCCAAGACTTACCTGGACGTGCAGAAGATCGCCCGTGAGGTGATCCGGAAGATCGGATACACCAAGTCCGAATACATGTTCGAAGCCAATTCCTGCGGAGTTTTCTCGGCAATTCACGAACAGTCTGCTGATATCAACCAGGGCGTTGACCGCGTCAACCGCCAGGAGCAGGGCGCCGGAGACCAGGGAATGATGTTCGGTTATGCGACCAACGAAACCGAAAACTACATGCCGCTTGCTCTCGACCTGGCCCATAAGATCCTGATCGAGCTTGCGGCCCTGCGCCGTGAGAACAGCGAGATCAAGTACCTTCGCCCGGATGCCAAGTCACAGGTGACCATCGAATACGCGGATGACCATCAGCCGGTGCGGATCGATACGATCGTCGTTTCCACCCAGCATGACGAGTTCGGCTCGGAAGCTGAAATGCAGCAAAAGATCCGCGAGGATATCATCAACATCCTGATTCCGAGGATCAAGGCTCAGCTGAAACCTGAACTTCAGAAACTTTTCAATGATCAGATCAAATATCACATCAACCCGACCGGCAAATTCGTGATCGGCGGTCCTCACGGGGATACCGGCCTGACCGGAAGAAAGATCATCGTTGATACCTATGGCGGAAAAGGTGCGCACGGTGGCGGTGCATTCTCCGGCAAGGACCCTTCAAAGGTGGACCGCTCCGCAGCCTATGCGACGCGCCATATCGCCAAGAACCTGGTTGCCGCCGGCGTAGCGGATGAGATCCTGGTTCAGGTATCGTATGCGATCGGGGTAAAAGATCCGATGGGCGTGTATGTGAACACCTACGGATCATCAAAGGTCGGGTTATCCGACGGCGAGATCGCCAACAAGATCGTGGAGATCTTCGACCTGACGCCTTACGGAATCGAAACCCGGCTGAAGCTGCGTAACCCGATCTATTCGGAGACCGCTGCTTACGGACATATGGGCCGGTCAAACGAGGTCGTAACCAAAACATTTGAAGGCACCAACGGCGAAAAGAAACAAGTGGAAGTTGAACTGTTCACCTGGGAAAAACTGGACTATGCAGACCAGGTCCGGACCGCCTTCGGACTGTAAAAAACTCATTCTTTTCAGGGAGCCCTTGCCGACAGGTAAGGGCTTCTTTGATTTTAAGTCATTGCTCAGTGCCGATTGAGAAGGCTGCCTGTTCCCTCCTTTCAGGGCTAAGTCAGGTTTCACCCCCCGTTCAGTGCCTTTTTCATGATTTTCTGAACCCACACCGGTGCCAGGACAATATCGTGCCGCAGGTCTTTCTCTTCTTCCCTGCACAACAGGTCTATGATCTTTCTCTCTTCGGCTTCGGTTATCCTGCCATTGCCAATTTCTTTTAATGCCTGTATGACCAGGCCGCTTACTTTTCCCTTGGCCATCAGATTTTTAGGGGTAGTTCTTTTGAATTTGATCTTACGCCTGCCAACCTTTATTTCCCGGGGCGAGCCATCGGTAAGCAACACAATATTCATGGGAACCTGGGTACTTAGTCCCAGGGCATTTAAGGCATAGCTCCCGGTGGGTACCGTGCGTATCCGATCACGCTTTGCAATGGCTGCGGCCACTTCTTCAGCAGAGGGCACTATTTTGCCTAAATAGCTACTCTCTTTCGGCCGAACATAAATACCATGCGACACCCTCCTGATCGCACCTTCTTTTTCTAACCTGAACAGGGAAAGCCTTACCGCTTCTGATGATCCGAGATCACTGAAATCGGCAGCTAGCAGCATCTCGCCGCGAGGAAGAGCTTCTATGCGTTTTAGCACACTTTCTGCTATGCTCATTAGATCGAATTTGTAACAAATGTAGCGAATATTTGTTACAGGCATTTCCGGCCTTCACCTGCAAACTTCTCCCTGAATTCATCACTGAGCCAATCATCAAATGACGAGCGTTCAATAGTCTCAGGTTTTCCTATCTTGCAGCTTATGGAGCAACTGGAAGCGAACCCCTGGAAGATCAGATCAAGCGAACTCAGATATGACAACCCGTGGATCAGCGTAACGGAACATCAGGTGATCAATCCTGCAGGCGGACCCGGTATATACGGACAGGTTCATTTCAAGAATCTTGCGATCGGGATCCTGGTCCTTGACGATCAGGGAAATACCTGGCTTGTCGGCCAGTACCGGTTCCCGCTGGGCCAATATAGCTGGGAGATCCCGGAAGGAGGCGGCCCTCTCGGGCAGGATCCGCTCGAATCTGCAAAGCGGGAACTGAGGGAAGAAACCGGCATCACGGCGAACTGCTGGTCCGAGATCCAGCGTATCCACCTGTCCAACTCCGTCTCCGATGAACTCGGAATTATTTATCTGGCCACGGACCTCACTTTCGGTGCCTCGTCGCCAGAGGAGACCGAGCAGCTGCAGGTCCGGAAAGTCCCGTTCACGGAAGCTTACCGGATGGTGGAGCGCGGGGCCATCACCGACTCGCTGGCAGTTGCCGCCATTCTGAAGGTCAGGGTCCTCCAGCTGGAAGGCCGCTTACCGCTTTAAGCAAAACACATTTACGAAACACATCTAATTAGTAATTTCGCGCCATGAAAAAAATATTGGGATTTATTTTCACTCCCATCCATTATATCTTCTGGGGGATCTTACTGCTCGTATTTCATCCGGTACAATGGCTGTCCCTGAAACTGGGCGGATACCAGGCCCATAAACGGTCGGTCGATCTGCTGAATTTCTTCCTCGTGGCCAGCTATTACATCATGGGAAGCCATGTGTCGTTCCGTAACAACAGGAACCTCCCGACAGACCGGTCCATCATTTTCATTGCCAATCATCAGAGTCTGTACGACATTCCGCCGATGATCTGGTTCCTGCGGAAGCATCACGCCAAGTTCATATCCAAGATCGAGCTGACACGGGGTATCCCCAGCATCTCCTTCAACCTGAAATATGGCGGGGCTGCAAATATTGACCGGAAGGATCCGAAACAGGCGATCGGGGAGATCCTCAAGCTTGCGCAGCGCATGAGGTCGAACACCTGGTCGACCGTGATATTCCCGGAAGGAACCCGATCCAGGACCGGTAAACTAAAACCATTTGCCGTAGGCGGAATTGCCACCCTCCTGAAAAAGGTCCCGGGCGCGCTCGTTGTTCCGGTCGCCATCGACGGAGCATGGAAAATGGTCCAGTACGGAAAGTTTCCTTTGAGCTTCGGTGAAAAAATGAGCTGGACCGTCCTCGACCCGATCGAGCCCCAGGGTCTCACTCCGGAGGAGGTCGTATCGGCAGCGGAGCAGGCGATCAGAAAACATCTCGGCCAATGATCAGCCTAAAAGTCGTCTTTCCCGCATTGGTCCTGCTGCTGGCAGCATGCAACCGGCCGGCACCGTCAGGGAGCCCGCCCGTCATTCCTGAACAACAGGCCAGTTCGGCCCTGTTCACGCTGGAGAAGCTGCATACGTTTTCCGAAAAAGGCGTTCAGGATACGTTTCAGCTGACCCTATCCGGCAAGGACTATATGAATGCCCGCGTCATCTTCCGGATCATTTCAGGGGGACGGGTCATTTACGAGGATGCATTTGACAGCCAGTACCTGATCGACTACGGAATTGACGACAAGGCGGATTCTTCCGGCAGGCTCAACGACTCGATCCGTTCAGCCTACATCGGGGACCGCCTCCGGCATTTCTTCGATGAAAAGAATTTCCGCACTCCTGCGATCCGGCCGGATGCCGTTTTCGAAGACCAGTACGTGTCCCGGGAATTGTTTGAGGAACTGAAAGCGAGGCCGGATGCGGTATCCTTCCATTATCTGCTCGGCAAAGAAGACGGCCGCTACATTGCCTGGTCGGAAAACCACCGGAAAGTACGGTTATTTTATAATTGCTGCTAAGGGAGGATCAGACGTTCTTCGCCTCGATCAGCTTGAAGAACTGATCCCGGTAGGTATCGCCGATCGGTATGATCTTGTCGCAGATCGAGATCCTGCTGCGTTCAATACTTTCGATCTTGTCCAGCGCGACGATATAGGATTTATGAACGCGAACGAATCTTCCTGAAGGCAGAACCTCTTCCATCTTCTTCATATTCTGAAGTGTGATCACCCGTTCGGCAGGCGTAAAAATGGAAATATAATCCTTCAGCCCCTCGATATACAGGATATCATCGAGGTAGATCTTCTGGATCTTATGCTCGGTCTTGACAAAAATGAATTCCGGCGCATTGTTGACAACAACCGGCGGAGCGACCGGCTCGGGCATGGCCGCAGGGATGTGATTCTGCTGCTGCACCTTATGCACGGCCTTGTAGAACCTGTCGAAAGGGATCGGCTTCAGGAGATAATCCACGACGTTCAGCTCATAACCTTCCAGGGCATACTGGGGATAGGCTGTGGTCAGGATGACCTGGCACTTCCCGTTGATGATCTTCAGAAACTGAATACCCGTCAGTTCGGGCATCTGCACATCAAGGAACACCAGGTCGATCTGGTCCTGCTGAACCAGCTGCAAAGCTTCGATCGCACTGGTTGTGGTCTTGACCAGATTCAGAAACGGAACCTTGGAAATGTAGTCCTCAAGAATATCCAGAGCCAGGGGCTCATCATCAACCACAAGACAGCGTATCATATTATAAATTTAGAGATAATTCAGCACTATAAATACCGTTACGTGAAATATTCAGCCGGTACTTTCCCGGGTAAAGCAGGTCCAGTCTCCGCTGCACGTTGACAAGTCCGATGCCGCCGGTTTCGTCCTTGTTCTGACAGTTCATCCGGTTGGTGACCGAAAACGTCAGCCGGCTTTCACGCACGGCAATGTTGATGCGGATCGGGAACTCCGGATCGCTCGAGTCGCCGTGCTTGAAGGCATTCTCCACGAAAGGGATCAGGATCAGTGGCACGATCTGCTGCTGCTGTTCCACACCCGATACGGTCAGTTCGACATACACGTTGCCTTTGAACCGGAGTCTCTGCAGTTCGATAAAGTTCTCAAGATAGCCGATCTCCCGGCTGAGCTCCACCCGGCTGTCATTGCTTTCATAGAGCATATACCGCATGATCTCCGACAGCTTCATCACCGCTTCCGCGGTCCGGTCCGATTTCTGGTAGGCGAGCGAGTAGATATTGTTCAGGCAGTTGAACAGAAAATGCGGATTGATCTGGGAGCGAAGGAACGCAAGTTCAGCGGTCAGTTTCTCATTCGCGAGTGTCCGCCGTTCTTTTTCATTGACAAACCAGTCACCCATGAACTTGACGGTCGTACTGATAAAAACGAAGAAACCGCTGACGAACAGCGTACTCAGGTAATAACGGCGAAAATCCGGATTCTCAGTCATTTTCTGTTCCCCGGACCAGAGCACGTCCTTGAAATAGACGGCCATTCCCAGTTTAATGAACCCGAAAACGATGATCAGCGCAATGATGCTGATCGCGCAGGCCCAGTAGCGTCGCGTCCTCAGGAAGATCGGGAGCACGACCAGGTAGTTGACATAGAAAAGAGTGATGTTGACAAGCCCGAAGTAGCCGAAGCTCACCACGGTGCCATAGGTCAGGCCTTCCCCCCGACGGTTTGAAATAACCACAAGGAAGGCGATCAGAGCGACCCAGATGATGGCATGTAAGAATATCTTCCTTCCTAAATTCATTGCTTAAAAGTACGCTGCCGGCCGTTTCTTCAAAGCCGGTTTCGACGAACTGCCCTTTTCTATCGGCAAACCGGCCGGCTGGTCGCGGAATTGTCGACGAAGGCCTTTTTGGGCTTTCGTCTGGATATTTACACCCTTGGTCTAATACATTTCCGCAGCCGCAATATTCGCATTTCCTTTGAACTATCAAATCACAAGGCAATGAAAAAGTCAAGCAATTTCGTCTCTCCGTTCATCCTGATGCTGGTTCCCGTATTCCTGGTATTGGGTGTGCTGTTCGTCGTAAATGACAGTGAGATCCCGGCTGAAAAATACCAGGCAAGCCATTCATTCCGCATGCCGTCGCTGACGGTTTCTTCGCTCAATCTCGTAAAGGCCCTGTTTTAAACAGCGCTTAAGCTCTATACGTATGGCGGATATGGCAATTTCTACGGCATCCCTGTCCTACTGGTTCGGGAAGCAGCAGATTCTGGATGGGGTCTCCCTGAAAGTTCCCCGGGGCAGCGTCTACGGATTCCTGGGTCCGAACGGGGCGGGAAAGACGACGACGATCAAGCTGCTGCTCAGCCTGCTGCACTCATCCGCCAAAAACATTTTCATTTTCGGCAGGGAGCTTTCCGAAAACCGGATCGCTATCCTTTCACGGGTCGGTTCGCTGGTGGAACAGCCGACGGTCTACCTGCATATGACCGGCCGAGAAAACCTCAGAAACCGCGCGCTGCTGCTGCAGATCCCCAAAGCAAAGGTCGAGGAGATCCTGGAACTGGTCGGATTGACCGGGGCCGGAAACAAGAAAGCCGGAAACTACTCCCTTGGCATGAAACAACGGCTGGGGATCGGACTGGCCCTGCTTAACGATCCGGATCTGCTGATCCTGGATGAACCGACCAACGGACTGGACCCGAACGGGATCATCGAGATCCGGCAACTGGTGAAGAAACTTTCCGCTGACCATGGGAAAACGATTTTTATTTCCAGCCACCTGTTGACCGAAGTAGAAAAGATGGCGACGCATGTCGGAATCATCAACCGCGGCAAACTCCTCTTCCAGGGAAGCATCGGTGAACTTCACCAGCTGAACCAGCCCGTCATCAATGTGACGGTGGACGATCCGGCTGGCGCGGCAGGCATGCTGCGCGGGGAAGGGATCGTAAGCAGCATCTCGGAGGACGGCCTGGTGATCCCCTATCAGTCCCGTGTCCAGATGGCCGGTGTGAATACCATACTCGTCAGGAACGGCTACACGGTTTATTCCATCATGGACGAGAAAAAAGACCTCGAACACCTGTTCCTGAATATCACCCAAAACTAAGGCTATGCACCCGTTCATACTGTCCCTCCGTTCTGAGTTCTATAAGTCCCGAAAAACGCTCGCATTCTGGAGTGCCGTGATCCTTCCCGTGGCGATCTGCGGTTTGGTCGCGACCGGTTATTTCATAAACAGTCATAAGGTGATCAACAACCCCGCCGCCCTGCAGTGGCTCCGCTATATGGGGTCGATCCTGGGCGTCATGGGTGTGCTGCTGCTGCCGATGTTCGTGATCTTTGCCGCCTATTCGGTAAACAATATGGAGCACCGCTCCGAAATGTGGAAGAGCCTCTTTTCCATGCCGCTGAACAAATGGACCATATATGGCAGTAAATACGTATTTGCCGTCATTCTGAATGCCATCTGTCTTTTCCTGTTCGCAACCCTGATCATAGGTACCGGCAATCTGCTCGGACTGCTGAAACCGGAGCTGAAGTTCCAGGACTTCAGTATCGCGCGCACCGCCTATGAGCTTCATCTGAAACTGTTTCTTTCCACGCTCGGTATGCTGTCCATCCAGTTTTTCCTGAGCCTGATCTGGTCCGACTTCATCAAACCCATGGGCATCGGTCTGATCGGAACCATCGCCGGACTGATCAGCACCAATACCGGCTGGGAATACGCATATACCATTCCCTATGCACACCCGATGCTGAGCCTGATGAGCGGCGGCGGGAAAGGAAAGATGCCGGAGGTGACGTTCGTGACCCGGGAGACCTGCATCAGCCTTGCCGTGGCGCTTGCCGCCTTTGTCGCAGGTTACTTTATCCTGCTAAAAAGAAGTGTAAAATGATCCGGAGCAAAGACTTTCTGATCCTGCTCATCCGGCTTTTCCTGGGCTACATTTTCATTTCCGCAGGGTTCTGTAAACTGACCCATGGCCACTTCGGCCAGCTGATCGGACCGCCATGGATGGAAGAGCGCCTGACCGAATACGGACTGGCCCTGTTTGCCCGGGTGGTGGCCTGGTCGCAGATCGTCTGCGGAGTTCTGTTGCTTTCGCAACGGTTCAGTATCCTCGGAGCCATTATGCTGTTCCCGATGAATGTCTCGATCCTCACCGTTACGATCTCCATGGAATGGCAGGGAACTCCGTATGTCAATGCGGTATTCCTGGTCCTGAACCTCTTGCTCCTCATTTATGAATGGCCGAAATTCAGGTTCCTGGTTCACCCGGGCACCTTCACCGTGACGCCGGCTCCGCTGGACGAACTAAGAAAGAACCGGCTGAACATAGCCGCGCTGGTCATCTTCACGGCGGCAGCCCTGGTCGCATCGGCGGGATTTCATATGACAGCCGCTTTTGTGTTCAGCCTGGCCCTGATCACGCTCGCTGTTCCGTTGCTCCGGTCCGGCCTGTTCTCAGTCCCGGAAAAGGTGATGATCGCCCAGGCTATCCTGAACATGCTGCTGGTTACTCTTGCCTTCGGCAGCGACCTGGTCACCCTGGCCCTCGGTCTCAATACCGGCGCCATCGCATTGATGCTGATCTGGTGGGCGGTATCGAAGGCAAGAAAAAAGGAGCCGGTTCGGGCTCCTGAGCATAGCTTTCTGTAATCGTTACCGGCCCGGCTTTGGAATGACCACGAGGCTCTCATGCCCCTGGGCATCCACGGACTGAACCCCGAAAAAGTAATTATCCTTCGAATAGTTGAGCGTCACACTGGTATCCGTAACAAAGAACTTTCTTTCCCAGGTCGGACTGGTGGTCTCGCGCATGACCACATAGTACCCGGCCGGCTTCTCCCCTTTCGGGGCTTCCCAGCGGAGTGTGGTCCTGTTGGTCAGCTGGGTGGTCATTACTTTCACGTCTTTGGGTTCCTGCGGGGCCAGCGCCAGGTTGGCGAAAGAGGCCAGGTCCAGCCGCGCTACCTTCTGCGTATAGGCGTAATCGACAAAGTCCGGGAGATCCCCGTAATCCACCCCGTTCTCTTTACGGACGGTCTGATGCTGGCGGTTAAAGTCTTCATTCATTTCGGTCACACGGATCGCCCGGAATCCCTGCTGGGAGAACGGCGTGTGGTCGCCTCCGCGGAGGTACCGGTCACGGCGGTAGATCAGTTTGACATCCAGCTGGTCCACGTAGCGCTCACCCACTTCCTTCAGGTACCTGGCGAACTGACGGGCTTCGCTGTCATTCTCGGCACCGGTACTGTTGCGGATACCGGCCTGCGCCTGGCTTTCAACAGCCGGAACCCCTTCACTGAAAACCCGTACACTCCGGTTATCTTTCAGACCGGTTTCCATGCCGTAGGTGTTCCCGACGATATCGTTGGTGATCATGCCCAGGACGTTCCAGTTCTCGTTCTTCGCCCGGCGGGCCAGGTTCTGTGCGCCGTAAAGGCCCTGCTCCTCGGCCACCATGGCGACGAATATGATCGTACAATTGAACTTATATTTACTCATCACCCGTGCCATCTCCATGGCTACGGCCGTTCCGGAGGCATCGTCGTTCGCACCGGGCGCAAAGATCTTCGCGTCATTCACATCGGTCGCCCTGGAGTCGTAGTGGCCGGACACGATGAGCACCCGGTCATCTTCAGGATCCGTGCCGGGAAGAATGGCCACGACGTTCTTCATCACCGTAGGTACCGGGACCCTGCGGCCGTCCGCCGGCTGGGTGAACGTATCGAATTCAACTTTCATCCGTCCCCCGGATGCCTGGGCGTACTTTTCAAATTCCGCCTTGATCCAGTTTCGCGCAGCGCCGATGCCGGTCTTTTTGCTGGTCGTGTCGCTCAGGGAATGCCGGGTCTCGAAGGATACCAGCTTCCGGATGATCGACTCTATATTGCCGGAGGACACCTCGTCCACCATCTGCCGGATGGCCGGGTCCTGTCTTACCGGTTCCTGGGCAAATCCTGATATGGCTGCCGTCAGGAAAGCAGCAGTGATTAATTTCCGCATTGAGATAAGGTTTAGATTGTCGCTAATTTCAGGCAATATCCCCGGGCCTACTGTAACAAATATGTTAATCTTCCCGGATTTTTATACTATGTTATTTTGAATAAGTTTGTTAAATCGAAACTTAAACCCCCGATAATGAAAAAAAATTTACTCTTAACCTGCTTGCTGACAGGAGGCGTACTGACCGCCTTCGCGCAGTCGGCAAATGACCCGGCCACGATCGGGAAGATCCGGACCGAGGGCCTGAAAAATTCAAAAGTCATGGAGACCGCATTCTATATCACGGATGTTGCGGGTCCGCGCTTATCAAATTCACCCGGTCTGCAGCGCGCTCAGGAATGGGCTGTGAATACCCTGAAGTCATGGGGACTCCAGAACGTCAAACTGGAACCATGGGGAACGTTCGGCAAAGGCTGGGAAGTGAAAAAATATTATGCGGCCATGACCGCTCCCTACTATGCGCCGATCATCGGGTCGCCCAAAGCATGGACACCGGGAACCAACGGTCCGGTAAAGGCCGAGGTCGTGGTCATCAAAGCCGATTCGGTTGCTGACCTGGACAAATACAAGGGACAACTGAAAGGCAAGATCGTCATGCTCGAAAACGCTACGCCGATCGAAACGACCTTCAAACCTGACGGAACCCGCTATACCGACCAGGAGCTCGAAGAGCTTGCAGCTCCGCCGCAGGAAAGCAACCGGGGCAACCGGGCGGGCGGCAACATGGATGCCATGAGGGCGCGGTTCGCGAAAATGCGGGAACTGAGAACCAGAATGAGCGATTTCTTCGTGGAAGAAAACGTGGGACTGATCCTGACCAGGACCCGGGGAACTCACGGAACTTTCTTTACCAGCAACGGAGCCTCTTACGCAGCTGATGCAAAACCGGTGGCGCCTGAAATCGAGATGGCTACCGAAGATTACCTCCGGGTACTTCGTCTGGCACAGTCCGGCGTAAAAGTGCAGGTGGAAGCCGATGTTCAGACCCAGTTCCAGGACAAGGATCTGCAGGGCTACAACGTACTGGCAGAGATTCCGGGTACCGACAAGAAGCTTAAAGACGAGGTCGTTATTCTCGGAGCGCACTACGATTCATGGCACAGCGCAACCGGCGCGACCGACAACGCGGCAGGAAGCGCGGTGATGATGGAAGCTATGCGGATCATCAAATCACTGGGCCTTAAACCGAAACGCACCATCCGGATCGCTCTCTGGAGCTCCGAGGAGCAGGGTCTGCATGGCTCAAGAAACTATGTTGCCAACCACTTCGGTGACCCGAAAACCATGCAGCTGAAACCAGCCCAGGAGAAAGTATCCGCTTATTACAACCTGGACAACGGTACCGGCAGGATCCGCGGGGTATATCTGCAGGGAAATGATGCGGTCCGCCCGATCTTCGCGCAGTGGCTGGAGCCGTTCAAGGATCTTGATGCAACAACACTGACCATCCGCAACACCGGCGGAACCGATCACCTGGCATTTGATGCAGTGGGTATCCCGGGATTCCAGTTCATTCAGGACGGCATTGAGTACAATTCCCGTACCCACCACTCGAATGAGGACACCTATGACCGGCTGATCCCTGCTGATCTGCAGCAGGCGGCAACCATCATTGCGGCGTTCGCATTCAATACCGCACAGCTGGATCAGAAACTTCCGCGGAAGGATCTTCCGAAAGCGCAGGCCAACTAAAGGATCCTGTTATAACAAAAACCTCTGCACCGGCTCCGGGCAGAGGTTTTTTATTTTAACTCATTTATTGTAATTCATTTTATTCTGTCATGCTGATTCAGGACGACCTTTTCATGGAGGTCCGGGATCATCACTTCTTTGAATCCTTTTTCCAGCACCTTTTCACGGAACCGTTCCTGAACCTGCGGTTCGCCATGAACCAGGAATACCTTCCGGACCTGCGCCGGGTCCTGGCAGGAGAGAAAGTTCAGCAGGTCCTCATAGTCGCCATGGGCGCTCATCGACCGGATCTCGCGGACCTCGGCCTTGACGTCATACTCCTCACCGAAGATCTCCACCACCGGCGCGCCGGCCATTAAACGCCCCCCGAGGGACCGGGGTTCGCAATAACCCACCATCAGGATGGTATGCTTCTCATTGCCGATGTTGTTCCGGATGTGGTGCTTCACCCGTCCCGCTTCCGCCATCCCGGAGGATGAAATAATCACGCACGGCCGCGGATCATCGTTGAGAGCGCGGGATTCCTCTACCGATTCAATAAACTTCAGGCCCCGGAAGGCGAACGGATCGTGATCCACCTTCATGACCTCCTGTACGTCATGGTTGTACTCGTCCGGGTGGCTTTTGAAGACTTCGGTTGCCTGTCCCGACAGCGGGCTGTCGACATAGTATGCGACCTCAGGCAGCAGTCCCCTGAGCTCAAGGCCGTTCAGGGCATACAGGATCTCCTGGGTTCGGCCCACGCTGAATGCCGGAATGATGACCTTTCCGCCTTTCGCCATACAGGTGGACTGGATCACCTCCCGGATGAGGTCCTCCATCGGCTCGAGATCCTTATGCAGCGAATCCCCGTAGGTTGATTCGAGCAGGATATAGTCCGCCTGGGGAAAGGGTTGCGGGCTGCGCAGGATCAGATCCCCGTAGCGGCCGACATCGCCGCTGTAGGTGATCCGGGTATATTTTCCGTCCTCCAGAATGGTCAGGCTGACCGCGGCGCTTCCGATGACATGTCCGGCATCGGTCAGGCGGATGGTGATCCGCGGAGTGACCTCAAAGTCCTCATTGTACTCCAGAATCCTGAAGAGCCGCAGCGCTTCCATCACGTCGTCCTCGGTGTACAGGGGTTCCAGCAGCTTCATATTCTTCCGCGACCGGGCCAGGTTGCTGTACTCGGTGTCCTGCATCTGGATCCGCGCGGAATCCATCAGCAGGATCTTTGTCAGATGCATCGTTGCTGCAGTACAGTAGATCTCCCCTTCGAACCCCTCCCTGACCAGCCTGGGGATCAGCCCGCAGTGATCGATATGCGCGTGGGACAAGACCATAAAGCTGATCTTTTTCGGATTGAAGCCGAAATAATCGTTCAGCTCATCAGTCTCATCCCCCATACCCTGGAACATGCCGCAGTCCAGCAGGATCCTCGTTTCGTCGTTTAACGTAATTACATGCTTGCTGCCGGTTACTGTCCGGGCAGCACCGTGAAAGGCTATCTCCATATATATATCTCGGGCTGTGTCTCTAAGTAATGGAAGATAACACCGATTTCTTCGTTTTGTCGGCCGGGATGGCGAAAAAACAAAAACCGAAAACTAAAAACTAAAAAAATAGTTGTTAACTAAAAAATTAGTTGTACCTTTCATTATACTTAACACGACCATGGAAATAAAGGAGTTAACTAAGGCGGAGGAGCAGATCATGCAGGTCCTGTGGGATCTCGAATCGGGCTTCGTGAAAGATGTCCTGGACCGGTTACCGGAGCCGAAGCCGGCCTATAACACGGTGTCCACGATCGTTCGGATCTTGGAGACGAAGGGATTTGTCGGTCACGAAGCTTTCGGCAAAAGCCACCGGTATCACCCGGTGATCAGCCGTGAACAGTACCGGAGCTTCGCCGCGGAAAAGCTGCTGTCCGGCTATTTCAGCAATTCCGTAGAGAATATGTTCTCGTTCTTCGTCAGGGAGAAGAAACTGGACCTGAAGGAAGCCGACGAGATCATGAAAATGATTGAAAAACTTAAAGACAAGAAGTGATGAACGCGCTTACGTATCTTCTGCAGGTAAACATCTACCTGGTTCTGTTCCTGGGATTCTACTGGATCGCCCTTAAAAACGAAACGTTTTTTAAGCCCAACCGGATCTATCTGATCAGCACGGCGGTCCTGTCGTTCCTGATTCCCTTCCTGAGCCTTGACCTGTTCCGGGACCTGGTCATCACGGAAACGGTGCGCGAGATCTCGATGGTCCCGATGGAGGTCGTTTACCAGCCGGTGATCATCGCTTCAGAACCATCGGGAGCTACGCCGGCAGATGTGCTGACCTGGATCTACCTGACCGGGGCCGGCTTTTTCCTTGCCCGCCTGCTGGTCCGGCTTTACGGCTTGAGGAAAGCTATCCGGAACCCGCAGAACACGGCCTTTTCATTTTTCGGCATCCTGTCCGTCGCACCGGAGCTGGAGCAGCGGGATACCATCCTTCAGCACGAACAGGTACATGCGCGCCAGTGGCATTCGTTCGATGTGCTCCTGATGGAGATCCTGGCCGTGATCAACTGGTTCAACCCGGTGACCTATCTGTACCGGACGGAGATCAGGCATATCCATGAATTTATCGCGGACGAGGAATCGTCGCGGGACAGCAAGGAAACCTATGCCATGCTCCTGCTGAGCAACACGTTCGGCATACCGGCTCACCAGCTGACCAACAGCTTTTTTAACCAGTCACTTTTAAAAAGGAGGATACACATGTTAAGCAAACACCGCTCACAACGCACGAAACTGCTGAAGTACGGGCTCTGCGCACCGATCTTCAGTTTCATGCTGATCTTATCATCCGCCGCAGTAAGCAGGCAGGCATCCGAACTGGCCGATACAGGGTCAGACCTGATCACCAGGGCCGAAGCACGAAAATCCAACAATGATTTCCTGAAGCGAAATCCGGCCGTCAGGGGCGTGAGATGGTCCGCGGGCGGAACCGTCCTCGAGATTTTCCTGAAGAACGGAAAAACGGAACGGTATGACCTGGCAAACGCGGACGAGATGGAGAAACTGACCACCGCCTACGGCACCGTACCGGTCCCGCCTCCGGCAGCAGCGTCTGAAGATACCATCCCGGCAGGATCGCCCGAAGATTACGAACAGTTCCTGAAGAACAACCCGGAAGTGGAGAGGGTCGGCTGGAGAAACCGCCTGGTGATCATCACGCTGAAAAGCGGCCGGTCCGAATCCTACGATCTCGACAACGAAGCCGCTATGAAGACCGCCCGGAATAAGTACGGCAAACTACCGGCAGCTCCGCCGCCACCACCGCAACGAAGCAATACCGGGAATGCCAGCCAGCAGGATGACCTGTATAACTTTGCTTCCGTGGAACAGTTGCCCAAATTCCCGGGCGGCGATGAACAGTTCGGAAAGTTCCTGGCAGGGAACCTGAAGTACCCCGCAGAAGCAAAGGAAAAGCACATTTCCGGCAGAGTTTTCGTAAGCTTTGTTGTTGAAAAAGACGGCTCACTGACCGACATCAAAGTGCTCCGCGGCCTGGGTTACGGCACGGACGAGGAAGCCGTTCGCGTCCTGAAGGCCTCGCCGAAATGGTCACCCGGGATGAAAGAGGGAAAGAAGGTTCGCGTACAATTTACGATGCCCATATTTTTTCAACTGGGCGAACCTGAACAGCATGCAGCGGAAGACCAGGGGAACCCCGGTAAGGCGTTTGATTTCGCGTCGGTGGAACAACTGCCTAAATTTCCCGGCGGGGACGCGGGATTCTCTGAATTTTTATCGGAGAATATCAGATACCCTTCCGAGGCCAAAGCAAAAAATATCCAGGGCAAAGTATTTGCACAGTTCACAGTGGAAACGGACGGTTCATTATCCGGCATTAAGATCGTAAGAGGTCTGGGGGCCGGAACAGAAGAAGAAACCCTGAGGGTCCTTAAACTGTCGCCACGGTGGATCCCGGGAACTAATGACGGTAAGCCGGTCCGGGTATCCTACACGATCCCGATAGACTACCAGCTGGCCCCAACCTGGAACCCGGCCATTCTGAAGGATAAGAAGAAACTGTTCGTGCTGAACGGCAATATCGTATCGGCCGGAGAACTGGAAAAACTCGAACCGCACCAGATCAGAGCCATCAACGTCCTGGACGCCGCTGAGGCGAAGAAACAGTACGGGAAAAAGGGCAGGAACGGCGCGGTCCTGATCACGACAAAGAACAATTAAAACAGCTGAAGTAACAGCGAAAACGGCCGGACAGCGGCCCGGCTGGTCAATAAGAAAGCCTGAAGCTTATCACTTCAGGCTTTCTCTTGTGGCCTCGTCCCGGCAGGTCAAAAATACTAAATATCTTCTTCTTTGAAGAATTTTGCAGTATAGTAATCCCTGTTCATCCGGGCAATATTGGTGATCGAGATCTCTTTCGGACATTCCGCCTCACAGGCACCGGTATTGGTACAGTGACCGAAGCCTTCCGCTTCCATCTGCGCGACCATGGCCTGCACCCTGCGGTACCGCTCAGGCTGTCCCTGCGGCAACAGGGCCAGCTGGGAAATCTTTGCCGATACGAACAGACTTGCAGAAGCATTCTTACAGGCTGCCACACAGGCGCCGCACTGAATACATGTTGCGGAATTGAACGCCTCGTCGGCTATTACCTTGGGAACCGGGATCGCGTTGGCATCCGGCACCCCGCCGGTACCTACGGATACATATCCGCCCGCCTGCTGGATCCTGTCAAAAGCCGACCGGTCGACAGCAAGGTCCTTGATCACCGGAAATGCTCCGGCTCTCCAGGGTTCGATGGTGATCGTTTCTCCGTCCGAGAAGCTCCGCATGTGCAGCTGGCACGTCGTAATGGCGCGCTTCGGACCGTGCGGACGTCCGTTTATATGCAATGAACACATTCCGCAGATCCCTTCGCGGCAGTCGTGGTCAAAGTGGATAGGATCCTCATTCTTTCTTACCAGGCTCTCATTCACCACATCCAGCATCTCCAGGAAAGACATATCAGGAGAGATATCATTGGCAGTGTAAGTAACGAACTCACCTTTGTCAGAAGCACTCTTTTGTCTCCAGACCTTTAGCGTTAAATTCATATTTCCGCTCATGTCGATATTGATTTGAGTAATGCGTAATGCGTATCAGAAATACCCGGTACGCAATACCCGATACTATTTATAACTCCGTTGTGTTAATTTAACATTTTCAAAATTCAGCTCTTCCTTGTGCAGGACAGGGGCCTGACCGTAACCGGTGTATTCCCAGGCAGCCACGTAGGCAAAGTTCGCGTCATCACGTTTCGCTTCACCTTCTTCGGTCTGGCTTTCAACCCGGAAGTGTCCGCCGCAGGATTCTTTACGGTGCAGCGCATCCTCTACCATCAGTTCACCCAGTTCAAGGAAGTCGGCAACTCGGTGGGCCTTTTCAAGCGACTGGTTGAACTCTTCATTTTTGCCGGGCACGATCACGTTCTTCCAGAAGTCTTCACGCAGCTCACGGATCATGCCTTTCGCCTTGATCAGACCTTCTTCATTTCTGGCCATTCCGCAATATTCCCACATGATCTTTCCGAGTTCACGGTGGTACTCATCAACGGTCTTTGTTCCCTTCAGGGACAGTAACCGGTTGATATTGTCTTCAACGCTCTTCTTCGCTTCAGCAAAAGCCGGGTGATTCGCATTGACCGGAGCAGGACCGATGGTGGCCAGATAATCACCGATCGTTGACGGGATCACAAAGTAACCGTCGGCAAGCCCCTGCATCAGTGCGGAGGCACCGAGGCGGTTCGCACCGTGGTCAGAGAAGTTCGCTTCACCCAGCGCATACAGTCCGGGAACTGTGGTCATCAGGTTGTAGTCAACCCAAAGTCCGCCCATGGTGTAATGCACCGCCGGATAGATCCGCATCGGAACCTTATAGGGGTTCTCGTCGGTGATCTGGTAATACATGTCGAACAGGTTACCGTATTTTTCACGGACAGCGTCCTCGCCCAGACGGCGGATCGCATCAGCGAAGTCGAGGAATACGGCAACACCTGAAGAACCTACGCCGCGCTGGTCGTCAACGGCTTCCTTGGCATTCCGGGAAGCCACGTCACGCGGCACCAGGTTTCCGAAGGAAGGATATTTGCGTTCCAGGAAGTAATCCCGGTCTTCTTCTTTGATATCGGCGGCCTTGATCTCTCCCTTACGGAGACGGGCAGCCATTTCACGGGTCTTAGGAACCCATACCCGGCCGTCGTTCCGCAGGGATTCCGACATCAGCGTCAGTTTGGACTGGTGCTCGCCGGTTACCGGTATACAGGTCGGGTGGATCTGGGTAAAGCACGGGTTTCCGAAAAGAGCACCTTTCTTGTGCGCTTTCCATGCCGCCGTAGCGTTGGAGCCCATCGCATTGGTCGAGAGGTAGAACACGTTTCCGTAACCGCCTGAACAGATCAGGACGGCATGTCCGGCATGTGTTTCAATTTCTCCGGTGATCAGGTTCCGGGTAACGATACCCTGCGCTTTTCCGTCCACAACGACGACTTCCATCATTTCGTGACGGTTGTACATCTTGACTTTCCCTTCGTGGATCTGACGGTTAAGTGCGGAATAGGCACCCAGCAGCAGCTGCTGTCCGGTCTGGCCCCGTGCGTAGAACGTACGGGAAACCTGGGCACCCCCGAATGAACGGTTATCCAGCAGACCGCCGTATTCCCGGGCAAACGGAACGCCCTGGGCGACGCACTGGTCAATAATATTCACGGAAACCTCCGCAAGACGGTGAACGTTGGCCTCACGGGCGCGGTAGTCACCACCTTTGATCGTATCGTAGAACAGCCTGTAAACGCTGTCGCCATCGTTCCGGTAATTCTTGGCAGCGTTGATACCTCCCTGTGCTGCGATCGAGTGCGCACGGCGGGGGCTGTCCTGGAAACAGAAACACTGCACATTGTAACCCAGCTCGGCCAGGGATGCCGCAGCAGAAGCGCCGGCAAGTCCGCTGCCTACAACGATGATATTGTATTTACGCTTGTTGGCCGGGTTGACAAGTTTAAGATTGAATTTATGCTTGGCCCATTTTTCACCTAATGCGCCTTCAGGAATTTTTGCATCTAACTTCATGTCAGAAATATTTGTACCCTTACGGGATGGTTATCACTATTTAAAAAAGAAGATATACAATGGCATCGCTGCGAAAATCGCAGGGATCAGGATACCGAAGACCCACATGCTGAGGAACCGGATCGCCGGAACATACCGCCTGTGATCCCAGCCCAGCGTCTGGAACGCACTCCGGAAGCCGTGCACCAGGTGAAAGCCCAGGGCTGCCATTGACAGGACGTACAGGGCTACATACCACCATTGCTTGAAGGAACTGTGAACGACCTTGTAGAGATCCTTGGCGATCAGCACCTTGGTTCCGTTCTGCGCGTCGACAAAGTCGGAGTGTACCAGAGGTACCGCGGAGATCGGAAGCTCGGTTACCTGTACGTTATCAGGATTCGATAGCTGCGCCTCGTACTTCGTGTAGGGCAAACCACCCCAGTGATACTGCGCCCAGAAGTTGCTCATGTGAACGACCAGGAAGATCAGGATCACCGTTCCCAGGATACCCATGTTCCGGGAGGTCCATGGACTGTTGGCGGCACCGTTGTAGCTTGCGTATCCGACCGGACGTGCACTTGCGCTTCTGCGGGTCAGGACCAGCGCATAAACCGCGTGGATGATGATACTCGCATAAAGAACATAGGAGATGATCTTGATCGGGGCAAAGTGAGTCATGAAATAGGAATACGAATTGAACGCAAGTCCCTGATCATCTTTGAATAACTGTAAGTTTCCGATTAGATGTACAATAAGGAAAGTACACAGGAATAAACCTGTTAAACTCATGATAAGCTTTTTCCCCAATGTGGTTGAGAAAGCCTGATTAAATCTGCTCATTCTACTATTGGTTGTTTAGTTTTTAGCGAAGGCAAAAATATTCATAAAATGGCGAAATCTCTATAATAAAGGGAGTAATTATAACAGGGCCAACAATTTAGAAAGGTTCTACTTAACAGCCCGGGAGAGCCGATTCACTGTATGCCAGCGCCTTACTTCCTACAGTGCCAGGACCTTATCGCGGACGATGCCGAAAACCCGGTCGGATTCCTGGTGCCGGATGCAGAATTTTCCGGTAAATTTTCCGAAGGAAGGTAGCAGTGCCTGCCTGGAACCGAAGGAATAACACGGCAGAACCGCGGACTGCCGGCCTTTCCCCCGCAGCTTCACCCCCGGGTGGATATGGCCGCTGATCACATACCTCCCGGCAGGCTCCGGCGAATCGCTCGGCGGTTCATGGGTGAACAGGAACGGGCCTTCGGCCAGGGTCTCGACCAGCGTAAAGCCGAGCGCATGGTAGAACCGGTCATGGATGATATCATGATTCCCCCGGACCAGCACCATGTCCACATCCCGGAACAGGTCGCGCCACATCACGATCCAGTCCCAGTCGTTGTTCATATCGCTATGGAAGAAATCGCCCAGGAAAATGATCCTCGAAGGCCGGTACTCAGCGATCAGATCGGAAAGCTGCGCCAGATCTTCCTGCTCGAGGGCCCTCGGGATGGCGATCCCCGCCTTCCGGAAATGCCCCACTTTGCCGAGATGGACGTCGGCAACGATCAGGGTCGACGTATTCTCCCAGAAAAGGGCTTTCTGGGGCAGGAGAAGAAATGATTCCTGCTGACAGGTAAACGTGGCGGCACCGGTGGTCATCCGCGCAAAAATAAAAAGAGCCTTCCGTCTGAACGAAAGGCTCTTAAAGTTTGACATCCGGAAGAGATTACTCCGCCTGGAAGTTATAGATCACATTCGATCCGTCCGGAGCGATACCTGCAATTCGGATCATATTGTTCGTCCGGCTCGCCAGTGCTGCATCGACATCCTCGTTGTCATTCACCGGTTTTCCGTTGATCGTCGTAATGATCATGCCCTGCGGAATGCCGACCTCATCGAAGAATCCTCCCTTGCGAACCTGCGAAACCACCACGCCGGAGTTAATGCGGTACTTGCTTTTCTGCGCACTGGTAGCCGGAGCAAAGCTGGCACCCAGCCGGTTGAACAGTTCGGCAGATGAACGTCCCGCATACTGATTATTCTTTTCTTCAGCTTTCAGGGTTACGTTTACCACGCGTTCTGAGCCGCCGCGCACCACGGTTACACCGATCTTGTCACCAGGGGCATGCCGGCCGATCTGTTCCTGAAGCTCAGCAGAAGAATTGACGGGAACTCCCGCAACCTTGATGATGACGTCGCCTTCTTTAATTCCTGAAGAAGCCGCAGCGCCGCCCGGAACAACCTGGCCCACATAAATGCCGCGCGGCGACTTGAGGCCTTTTTCTTTCGCTACCTCGGCAGTGACGTCCCCGATGGACACGCCCAGGAATCCGCGCTGAACGGTTCCGAACTTGCGGAAATCATCCATGACCTTTTTGGCAAGATTGACCGGAATGGCAAATCCGTAGCCTTCGTAGTTTCCTGTCTGGGAGGCGATCGCGGCATTGATACCGACCAGCTCGCCCTGCGTATTCACCAGCGCGCCACCGCTGTTTCCGCGGTTAATGGCGGCGTCGGTCTGAATAAAGGCTTCGATCGGCCGGCTGTTCGGATCGTTGCTGCCCAGGATGCCGATGGAGCGGCCCTTTGCGCTGACGATACCGGCAGTCACGGTAGAGGTGAGATTGAACGGGTTTCCGACGGCCAGTACCCATTCGCCGACCTGTACGTCATCGGAGTTCCCCAGTTTTACAACCGGAAAGTTCGACCCGCTGATCTTGATCAGCGCCAGGTCCGTATTCGCATCCCGGCCGATGACCTTCGCTTCAAAAGACCGTTTATCGTTCAGGACCACCTCGATCTTGGAGGCGTTTTCCACCACATGGTTATTGGTGGCGATATAGCCGTCATCGGATATGATCACTCCCGAACCGGAAGCCATCTGCGGTCCGGACGGACGCCGGCGGCCTCCGAAAAAGTCCTCGAACATATCTTCGAACGGATCATTCGATCCGCGGCTGTTTCCCGTGTAGGTGGTCTTGATATGAACCACCGCAGGAGTCACCAGCGCAGCGGCTTCCGTGAAATCGGCGTTGCTGCCCGGAGATACGACCCTGGAAGGATTATTGGCGAAATAAACCTGCTGCTTTTCCTCGAAGCTCATTCCGTCGGAGTATTTATCCTCAAGAAGCTTGTAGGATCCGATCGCAACTGCGCCTCCGACGAAAGCAGTCAATAGTGTAAGTCCTATTTTTTTCATATTATCTTTCATTTCGTAAGATCGTTTATGATTACTTTCCAAATTTAATACCAGTTAAACGGTAAATGAAAGCCCGCAATACCGTCAGGCATGTTAAAAAATGTTAAAACATCTATACCCCGTAAGGTGAAAACGGTAAAATTCGTGCCAGATTCCGCTGTCGACACCTGTACCGGAATAAATCTGATTATTTTTGCGGAAACCGTTCAATTATGCTGTTGACTTTCTATAAATACCAGGGCGCAGGCAATGATTTCATCCTGATAGACAATCGGTTATCCCCAATCGACCATACCGACGAGGCGCTGATCCAGCGGCTTTGCCACCGCCGTTTCGGCATCGGAGCCGACGGGGTGATGTTCCTCCAGAACAGGGAAGGCTATGACTTTGAAATGGTTTACTACAATGCAGACGGGAAGCCGAGCAGCATGTGCGGGAACGGAGGAAGGTGCATCGTTGCCTTTGCGGCGCAACTCGGGGTGATCCGGCAGGATACGACATTTTTGGCAGTCGACGGACCTCACTATGCCAAAATTTCAGGCGGAGGCTGGGTAAGTCTCCAGATGATCAACGTGGATACCATCGGCCGTGACGGTGAGGCCTTTGTGCTCAACACGGGATCTCCCCACTATGTCGCCTGCACTTCCGGACTGCAGGAAAAGGACGTATTCCTTGAAGGCCGGAAGATCCGGAATAACGATACCTACCGGCAGGAAGGCATTAACGTCAACTTCGTCGAAGACCTCGGCGATCACTACTTCGTCCGGACCTTTGAACGCGGGGTCGAGGACGAAACCTTCGCCTGCGGCACCGGCGTAACCGCGGTGGCGATGGCCATGGCGGTGAAGAAGGGACTGAGCGGCCGGATCAGTACGGCGGTAAGCGTCCTGGGCGGCCAGCTGAATGTGCGCTTCGACTATGACGGCAGCGTTTTCAGCAATGTCTTCCTGGAAGGGCCGGCCACTTTCGTTTTCAAAGGCGAGATCGGGATCTGAGGTCCTTTGACCGCCTGTTAATTTCAAATCCTTTTTCAAAAACACCGAAATCTCCTTAGGTTTATCCTTTTTACATTGGAGACCTGCAGGGTCTTTCGAGGAATTCAGAATGTTAAGAGCTGACAGCAATAAACCCTGCATGCTTGTTTATTCCATTTGCAGGCATGAATACCTTGGCTATTTGATTGAGCCGCATATCGTCCAGTTGAATCCCCACGGAGATTTTTCGCTCACCCATCAGCGGTTGTTCACCACTACGGCCAAAGAGTTCATCCAGCACCTTGATGAAACGGACCTGAAGCTGATCAAGCTCCTCGAAGAAACCGAGCAGGGCCATCTGATCAAGCGCTTTTACAAGAAACCGATCCGGCCGGTCGAGTTTTTTACCAAGATATTTGACCAGAAGCTGCATGACGTTATCCGCCCGAAGATTGAGAAAAAACTGGCGGAGGCACTCCGGCTCCTGGACGGAAAACCCCTGTTCGTTATGGGAAAGGAAGGGTGGCCGGTCGAAAAGGCGGTGAAGATCGCCGGGCAGGAAGCCAGCGTACTGTTCCATTTCCGCAGAAATGAAGAAGAGACCCGGTATTTTCCGACGATCAAATATGACGGGTACAGGATCGAGTTCATGTTCAAGAAGGCGGAGATCATCTGCAACCACCCGGCATGGATGCTGCTCGACGACACTCTGTACCATTTTGAGAAAGATATCGAAGGCCGGAAACTTCAGCCCTTCCTGAACAAACGATATATCTCTATTCCCAGGTCTTCTGAAAAGACCTATTTCCAGAAATTCGTGACGCCCCTCATTGAGAAGCATCATGTCTATGCGGAAGGATTCGAGATCCGGACCGAGAAACACCAGGGCACCCCGGTCCTCCAGGTCCTTTATGTGGCGGGCGGCATCTCGACGATACAGCTGCACTTCCGCTACGGGGACTTTACCTTTCCGTCCGGAAGCGACCGGCAGGTAACCGTCAGACTGGAGGAAGTGGGCGACTCCTATCTCTTTCACCGGGTCAGACGGTCGCTTGCCTGGGAAAAAGGAAAGCTGGAAGAACTGACCGGCATGGGACTCAAGAACTCAGGCGCCCTGTTCGCCGGGAACCTGGAGGTCGATCAGCCGGTCGATGAGGATACGGATCAATCGTATTCAGTAATCGAGTGGCTGAACGAGCACCATGCGGAGCTGGCCGAAAGAGGCTTCCTGATCGAGCAGGCTGAAGGAAGCAAACGGTTCATTTTCGGAAGCAGTAAGGTCGACCTCGAATTCCGGGAAAACAACGACTGGTTTGACATCTATGCCTGCGTGCACTTCGGGCCCTACCAGATCCCTTTCATTGAACTGCGGCACCATATCCTTCACCGGATCCGCGAGTTCACGCTGCCTTCCGGCGAAGTTGCCGTGATCCCTGAAAGATGGTTTTCCCAGTACGGTAACCTGCTGCATTTTACGGACGGAAAACACGACCTGAGGCTGAAAAAACATCACCTGGGTCTGATCAACGATTTTGCGAACAGCGAACTGGCGTCGATCACCATGGACCGGAAACTCCAGAAGCTGTCCGACTTCACGACCATAGACGATACTGCGCTGCCTGTGAACTTCCACGGGAAGTTACGGTCTTACCAGCAGGCGGGCTACAACTGGTTCCATTTCCTCCGGAAGTTCAATTTCGGGGGATGCCTGGCGGACGACATGGGTCTCGGAAAGACCGTCCAGACCCTTGCGCTCTTACAGAAGATCAAGGAAGAACAGCTTGAAAGCGGCATTTCAACGACCTCGCTGATTATCATGCCGACCTCGCTGATCTATAACTGGCTGAATGAGGCGTCGAAGTTTGCGCCGGATCTGCGCATCCAGGTACATACCGGCACCTTCCGGAACAAGGACCTGGAACATTTCGCGGAGTACGACCTGATCCTGACCACATATGGCATTACCCGGGTCGATGCTGAATTGCTGAAGCATGTATATTTCCACTACATCATCCTGGATGAGAGTCAGAATATCAAGAATGCAAGCTCCAAGGCCTTCAAAGCGGTAAAGATGCTCAAGTCCAAACATAAGCTCATCCTCAGCGGCACGCCCGTGGAGAATTCGGTGAATGACCTCTGGACCCAGATGTCCTTCATCAACCCGGGGTTACTGGGCAATCAGACATTTTTCCAGTCCGATTTTGTGGTTCCTATCGAAAAGAAAAGGGATGAGGACAGGGCCCGGAAGCTCCAGGCCCTGATCAAACCCTTTGTCTTAAGGCGAACCAAATCGCAGGTAGCGACCGAACTGCCGCCCAAGTCGGAGCAGGTCCATTACTGCGAAATGAGTGAGGAACAATCGCAGTATTACGAGAAAGTCAAATCTGAATACCGCACCGAACTGCTGAAAAGCCTCGAGGAGGGAAGCTTTCAGGCGTCCAGGGTCCAGGTCTTGCAGGGACTCACCCAGTTGCGCCAGATCGCCAACCACCCTGAACTGGTCGATAAGGATTTTGAAGGGGAGTCGGGTAAATTCGGAAGCGTCACCGGCATGCTGCAGAATGTGCTCGCCCTGGGCCATAAGGTGTTGGTGTTCTCCCAATTCGTCCGCCACCTGGAAATCTTCAGGCAGCACTTCGACGACCAGGGGGTCCCTTATGCGTACCTGGACGGTTCGACGCGGAACCGTGGTGAAGTGGTGAAGGAGTTCCAGGAGAACGATGAACTTAAGCTGTTTCTCATATCCATCAAGGCCGGCGGGGTCGGGCTCAACCTTACCGAAGCGGATTACGTGTTTATTCTGGATCCCTGGTGGAACCCGGCAGTTGAGCAACAGGCTATCGACCGGACTCACCGAATCGGCCAGAAAAAGAATGTTTTTATCTATAAATTCATCACCAAGGATACCGTTGAAGAAAAGATTCTGGCCCTCCAGGACCGCAAACGCGTAATCGCAGAGTCACTGATCACGACCGAGGAAAGCTTCGTAAAATCCCTGACGCCGGAGGATATCCGGGAGATCCTGTCCTAATCGGTGTTGCCCAGGATGTCCAGGTATTCGGCCCTGCTGATGAACCTGCCGCCCATACTTTCCAGGTGCGTCGTATGAAACTGGCAATCCACCATGCGGATATCATCCCGGCCGCATAACCAGATGAGGGCGGCCTTCGAGGCGTTGCTCGCCAGGCTGAACATGCTCTCTCCGCAGAACACCCGGTTGACCATGACACCATAGAGTCCGCCGATCAGCTGACCATCTTTCCAGACCTCAACTGAGTGTGCCACTCCCAGGCGGTGCAGCCGGGTGTAGGCTTCCTTCATTTCCGAGGTTATCCAGGTGCCGTCCTGCCCGGGCCTGGGTACGACCGAGCACGCTTCGATGACCTCTGCAAAGCAACGGTCATAGGTATAGGAAAAACCGGCATTCCGGAGGACCTGGCGCATGCTTTTGCGAACCTTCAGAAGGTGCGGAAAGATAACGAACCGATGATGCGGAGCATACCACAGGATCGGCGTTTCATCCGAATACCATGGGAATATTCCATGGTGATATGCCAAAATCAGGCGTTCGGGAGAAAGATCTCCCCCCACGGCGAGAAAGCCGTCCTCCTCGGCCTCTTCCGGATCCGGAAACCATACCTCGTCTTCATCCAGCTGATAGATCACGCCGTAAAATAACTAATAATCTTTCTTGGTGAGAAACAGCCGGCTACTCGATGGTTGGATACCTTTTGGAAAACAGGGCTTTCTGGATCTGAACCGTAAAGAACAGCCGGAAGAACTCCAGGACAAATACGATCCGGAAGATCCACTGGAAAACGGCATCACCGGGGAAATACTGGCTGATGAATGTCAGGAAACCGAACGAGAAGATCCAGACGACCAGCCGCATCGGAAACTCCACATAATAGCTGATCAATGCTGCTTTCGAGATCCAAAAGGCGCCGCTGGCTGATACAAACAGGAGGATAAAGGTGAGCACCGTAAAACTGACCTTCACCAGGGCCATCGTGTCGCCGGGGATCTGCGAAATATTGGAAAAGGCCTGATACAGCTGCGGGATCAGCAAGAGGATACTGAGCATATCAAGAATCGCGAAGAAACGGATGGTGGTTTTCATAGAGGCGCTCGAAAGATAGCCGGATCGGGCGGATTACCGAAATTAACCGAACTTATTTACAGTTCTGCGCGATCAGCTTGTCCGCTTTATCGGTTCCCAGGTGTTTGATGAATTGCAGGTCCTCACAGGCACTTTCCCGGTCACCCTGCTTCAGCTTCCGCTGGGCTTCCCGGATAGCCCGGTCGATGTATTTCTGGTCATAACCGAGCTGGGCTTTCAGCTGCATGATCGTTACTTCGTCTGCAAGATCGGTTTTACCCAGGGCCTTGTTCTGGTAATAGTTGGTGACAGCTTCAGTCAGCCCGAGCCGGGACTGGTATGCGAGTACGGCTTTCTTGATTTCATCTTTGGGGCGCTGCTCACAGTCATACTCCTTCAGCGTGAAGTTGACGGGAAGCACCAGGGCGACACTGGTGTCATAATCGCGGGGAACATTCCATTTACCGCTGCTCAGGCGGATCAGTCTCAACGCCTCCTTGTCGAGATCCACGCCGAATCCCTTCTGAACCTCAGATTCATAGACCTCACCTTCCCTGTTCAGTTTAAAGCTTACCATGATGGTACCCTGGATGCAATTTGCCTTGGAGTAGGCGGGATAGATCTGGTTATGAGCCAGGAAACTGTTAAGTGCCCTTTCGCCGCCTTTGAATCTGGGATTCTCAGGAGGCAGAATCAGCAGCTGTGTTATCAGGATCAACCAATTCAACACCATAATGACATAACACCGAATGATCTGTTTTAGTTGAAGTTCCTATGTAAAATAATTGATGGATCGGGACAGTTCTCCAGATAGCGTTCGCGTTCCGAGAACCGGCATACGCCGGGATAATCGCCCCGGTTGCCTTCCATATCGAGAATCAGCTGGAAATGCAGGTGCGGAGGCCAGTTTCCGTTTTCCTCAGCAGGGCCGAAACGGGCAAGCAGCTCCCCTTTGGAAATGAAGCGGCCTTCCTCCAAATCTGAGATGCTCTCCAGGTCCAGGTGTCCGTACAGGGTATGCAGCTTGGACCCGGCTACATCATGCTCCAGGATGATGGTCGCCCCGTAATCCCCGAAAGTATTATTGAAGCGGAAGCTGTGTACCCGGCCGTCAAGCGGACAGTACACCCTTGTCCCGGCGGGGCCCCAGATATCGGTTCCCAGATGCAGCCGCCGGGGCTCTTCGCCCGAGTCGAAATGACTGCTCCGTGCATAGAGGGTCCGGTGCTCATTGTAGCCGCCGATCCCGTACCGGCAACGGTTCGCCTTCAGCTCCTGTTCTACCCAGCCGGTAAACAGGGACGTCTCACTGATGGTATCTGCTGAAAGTGAGCGGTTTTCGCTGGTGAAGTCAAAGGGCAGAAGCCGGTCGATTCCCTTTTCGAAATCCACCACCGGATGGATACCGGCAGGGCGTTCAAGGAAATAGTCCCTGAATATCTCGTGGTTCATCAGCCGAAAAGATAATAATAATTGTAGATGTAATGCGAAACGGCACCGCCTACCACGAACAGGTGCCAGACCTCATGAGCGTGCACATACCTGCCGAGCGGCTTGTCATGGTAATAAAACAAGGTACCGCCGATATAGAAGAGGCCGCCGGCAAACATCCAGAGCAGGGCTTCTATGGGGAGTTTGGCGGCCATTTCGCTTACCAGGGGGATGATCAGGCATCCCATAGCGATATAGATGGTCAGCGACAGGGCATTGTTCTGGAGCTTGTTGAAAACCTTGAGGATGCAGCCCAGTGCAGCAATTGACCATATCAGAGCAAACAACGCCCATTTGATGTTTCCGTCGAAAACGAGGAGAGAAGTAGGCGTATAGGACCCTGCGATCATCAGGTAAATGCAGCAGTGATCGAACTTCTGCCAGAAACGGATTCCCTTCTCGGTGCGGGGGTAGCCATGGTAGAGGGAACTCGCGCCGAACAGTATGAAGCCGCAGACCCCGTAAACCACTGCAGCGACAAGCTGCAGCAGGGTATGGCTGACCTGGATCAGATACCATGCCGCGGGAAGCGCGGCGAGGGCGGGCACAACGTGCGTGAAGAAATTGACCGGTTCACGAATGGCCCTCATCCTCAATCCTCCTGCCGTGGTTCCTTGCTGATCTTATCAAACAGTTTGTCCATCCGTTCCACGTACTGGTTCGTGTCATCCACAAAAAACTCCAGCTGGGGTACAATCCGCGCCTGGTCCTTGATCCGCCCGCCCAGTTTGTAGCGGATCTCTCCCGCATGGGCCTTGATGGTATTCAGGGCAAGACCGGTATTCTCGGTATTAAAAAAGCTCAGGAAGACCCGGGCGATGGCAAGATCCGGTGTGACGCGGACTTTGGTAATCGTGACCAGTGTATTGGGAAGGAAGTTCATACCCTCCCGCTGAAAGATCTCAGCGAGGTCCTTTTGTATGACTCCTGCGAATTTCTGTTGTCGTTTGCTTTCCATATTACTATAACGAATGGTTCGGAGAAAGTGTGTTAATCCGGGATAATGGCGCAAGTTCGGAATTTTGGGTGAGGTAATACAGTGCTGAACGCAGAAGTTTACACCGCGGAGACCAGCTTCCCGCACAGGTCCTTATTTCCGGCCGAAAAAACGGAATTCGCTATCCTGTTGCTTTCTAATTTTCTACTTTCGTTAACAAAATATATATGGGATTCTATACTACAATCAGGAATATGTTCCGGAAGGAATGGCGGGAAAGGAAAGTACGGCAATTCAAAACCGCGCAGGAGTTCCGGAGAATTTCAAAATATCCGCGCTTTACCGACGGCTATGCGTATCTTTTTGAAAAGCCCTTCAAATTCCATGACAGTCTGAGCTTCATTCATACCTACAAGGAACTATTTCTGAATGATATATACCGGTTCAAGCCGTCTGAGACCGCTGATATAATCGTGGATTGCGGTGCGAACATGGGCCTGAGCATTCTCTACTTCGCCAAGAACTACCCCAAACACAAAATCATCGCTTTCGAGCCGGACGAACGGATTTTTCCGGTGGTCAGTGAGAATATCAGGACATTCGGCCTGGAGCACGTGACGCTGCATAAGAAGGCGGTCTGGGACAAACATGAGCAACTGAACTTCTTCTCTGATCAGGGTATGGGCGGACGTATCAACGTTGACTACAGGGATCAGACGCCGTCCGTTATCGAAGCCGTTCCCCTCAGGGACTTTATCGGTCCGGAGGTAGATTTTCTGAAGATCGATATTGAAGGCGCCGAAGAAGTCGTACTGAAAGCGACTGCGGGGGCATTAAGGGACGTCCGGAATATCTTCTTTGAGTACCACAATGATGTCCGGTCGGGTCAGAGCCTGCACGAGCTGCTCCGACTGATGAAAGAGGAGGGATTCCACTATTACGTTAAGGAATCCGCCACCAGGAAGCGGCCATTCGTTGACCAGGACCTGATCTGCGAACGGTTTGACATGGCAATAAATGTCTTTTGTTACAAGGACTTACCCGCCAAGGGCATTCTTTAACGCCTGGAGGTAGGCGTGCCCGAATTCCAGGTCAGGTTCCAGGTGACAACCTTCAGCCCATTCATTCCATGCATTGATGAAGAAAATCTGTTCATCCCCCCCGAACCGATTACCGGTCTCTTCAACGATCTTACGGGTCCATTCTTCAAATTTCTGCGGGGTTGAATCCCGGTAAATGGTTGCTCCGACATCTCTGCGGGCGGAGTTATCCCATCCCGGAGCGACACACCGGAAATAAGTGTACGGCTTTGCAGGCCTTGAAAGGATCTGGTCGGCCATGTCCGGATAACTGTAAACCCGGTTTAAGCAATACGCGCTGTTTTTTATGCCGAGATTGTGAAGCGTACGGGTCACGACATGTGACAGCCGGTTCCGGTGCGTGAATTTCGGTCCGGAACAGGTCAGGTCAGGGGCGAACTCCATGGATGCGTCGCACCCATGACCAGCCGGATCCTGATTCCTGAGAAAATTTTCAACGCGAACCAGATACAATCCTTCCAACCCTTCTTTTCGGGCCTCTTCCTGCCACATAGCCGCCGCCCTGGCGAAGTCAGGATGCAGCTCGGTCCTGTATACTAAAAAAACGGGTTTCCCCATTATCCGTATGTAGCGCTTGTCTTTGAAAAACGGAAGAAGATACCGGATGTGCCGACGGTCGTCATCATCATCGTAATGCTGCTCCATCAGCACCTCCTTATCCAGGCCGTCCCAACAGCGGGTCCAGTTTTCGTTTGCCCAGCACAAACAGAATGGGAAGTCCGGTTTTCCGGTCTCCAGCATGGTTTCCAGAGGACGTTCCAGTAACCGGACTCCGTTGAACCAATAATGATAATAACAGAATCCGTGTATGCCGTACTGATCCGCGAGTTCAGCCTGCGCTTCCATCACGGAATGAAGGCGAAGATCATAGAAACCGAGATCTGAGGGAATATGAGGCTGATAATGACCCGGAAACCGCGGCCTGGCCCGGGCCACTTTCCGCCACTCCGTAAATCCTTTTCCCCACCACTGATCATTTTCAGGGATCGGATGGAACTGCGGAAGATACAGGGCAATAGGCTTGATGGACGACATACCGAAATCCGGTTAATAAATAGTGTATCCTGACGTTAAACAGCTGCGAATACCGCGTTCGCTTTGCACCTTTTTCGACTCGATCGCATACATCAGAATATCGTCATTGTCTTTTTCCATGCTCCGGTCGGCGATGGCATGGTAGATATGGTAGCAGATGCCTCCGAACTTAATGAAGAGACGTTTCACCCCCTTATTGATCAGACGGGCGGCAATTTCGCTGTCTTCCTTTCCCCAGCCCCTGATCGAAGCTTCATAGCCGTCTACGGCAATCAGGTCGGATCTCCAGAACGACATATTGCAGCCCTTCACATAGTAAGGTTGCGCCATTTTATATCTTGAAGCCAAAAGGGATGTAAGAAAGGGGATCCGAAGCCCGTTCAGGCGGTTATCCCCGTAAATGAGCATCCGGGTCCGATCCGGGATCTCGCCTTCCTGAAGAATTTTCCTGGAGAAGCCCTCGGACAACAGGATTCTGCTTCCCGAAATAAACCTGTTGGGGGTTGCAAGCGTGATATGGTCTTTTACAAAGTCCGGGTGAAGGATCAGGTCGCCGTCGACCTGGATTATATAATCGCCTTTGGAAACCCAAATGGCCTTATTCCGGATCTCAGCCAGCTTGAAGCCGGTATCTTCATGCCAGACGTGCTTAACCTCCATCGGCAATATGGCCTTATATCGCTTCACCAGCTCGATCGTCTCTGCTCTGGAGCCGTCATCGGCAATGATCAGTTCGCACGGAGGATGTGTTTGTGCTGCAATACTCTTGAGGCACATTTCCAGCGCTTCCGGCCAGTTATAGGTTGATATGATTAAAGAAACGGATAACGGCTTCACAAGCATTGTTTTCTTAAAAAATTAAGCTTCTTCATATAGGACTTGGAATACCACGGATATAGCTCCCGATGATGCCTCAGGAGAAACAAAAACAGATCCGCCTTCCCGAACATACCCGTTGCGGCTCCTTTCTTTTTCCGGATAAACCCCAAAATAAACCTGATCTTCCAATCGTCTAAGAAGCTACAACGTGAAAAGGCCTCCAATCGGTCTAAATTTTTTTCAATTTTTAAACGCCTGGACTCCTTCTGACGGCTAATGGTTTGGATTACTGATTCCGGATGTATACGGTATCTGGTCAGTACTTGATTCAAATAAATTACCTTTCCGACGTTGGATGCAACAAAACCCATCCACCAGTCATAGTACTGAATCCCGGCGGGAATGGGCAGAATGAACTTTTTCAGCTCTTTTCTGAACAGGCAGGTATGGCCGGTTATGAAATTCCCTTCGAGAAAACTTTTGAACCCGGGATTGTCGACATGCATAATCCGGTCGTCCAGTCCGCCCGCTATTTCGGATCCTGATTCATCGATCAGACCGGAGTTACTGTATATAAGAATACCCCCGCCAAGCCCCCGGACCAATTGTTCCACCTTACCGGTAAGCCAGATATCATCCTGATCGCTGATAGCGATCAATTCGCCCTCAGCCAGCTCTATTCCCCTGGCGAAACTTTGATTAAAGCCGACATTGACATCGTTCCTGAAGATTCTGAGCCGGTTATCCGACTGTCCGATCTCAGTGATCACATCCAGACTGTTGTCAGTGGATTTATCGTCGATGATAACCAGTTCAAGATTACGGTAAGTTTGATTCAATATGGAGCGGATCTGTTCTTCCAGGTATTTGGACCCGTTATACACGGACATCACTACAGACACTAAAGGCTCCGCGAAAACAACTGCCATGATGCCGACTTATATTAGTTCATAGTTCCGGTACTCACCCAGGCGCCAGCCGGTCCAGTCTTCCAGCAACTGGAGGAATCGTCTCCTCAGACTCATCTTTTTGTTGAGCCGGGTAGGGTCAAATGAGAACTTCCAGTTAACGGCGTCAATCCGCTTACGCATGACCTCAGGATGGGTGCCGTTAAACCTGAGAAGCCGGTCGGCGTTTCCGTAATCGAACTCATGATCCTGCGGAATCCCGGTTCTTGCCCATGGCTCGTTGGTATAGAACTGGTTGAAGTTGCGGACCTTGTTTCCGAGGCCAACAGGCGGTTTGACCCAGCCATAATGATAGACGTAGGCGTCGACGGGCTTAACGCGGATCTTCCTGTCGTCCTTGCGGAAACCCTGCGCATCCTTATAGGAATGGACTCCGGGCCGGAATTTCAGAACCCGGATCTCGTTCCGGTACCATCTTCTTGAAGAGGCTACGAAATCATAGGATCCATAGAAGTGCAGGTACTTGAAGAGCAGTCCCTCAACGGATTCATCGTCCTTATACATTTCCATCGCCCTCCGGATCTCAGCATGATACTGTTCATGAACCACTTCGTCTCCCTGAATGTAAAACGCCCAGTCCGTATCGGGGGAAATGGCCGCATAGGCCTTGTCGGTTTCCATCGCGAAGGCCCGCCCCCCTTCCCGGGCTTTCTCATCCCAGGTCGTCTCGATGATCCGGATCTTGGGCGATCCTATCTGACGGATGAGGGACAGGGTATCATCATCGGAATCGCCTACCGCCACTACGAATTCATCGCAAAGGGGCAGGATCGACCGGATAGCTTCAGAAATCGGGTAATCGTTCCGGATGGCGTTCCGGATAAAACTAAAACCAGTTACTTTCATAGGTTCACAGACGGTAAAGGTAACAACTATCGTTCTGTAATATTTCAGATACGGGCAAAATCGCCGAAAAAGTGTTTTTTTTGTACCATGATTTCTGACGATCCCAACCTCCGGAACCAGCGGACGGACTTCCGCTCCCTGGCGCGGATGCTCACTAAAGTGGAGAACGACATGCCGGGTTCCGCTGAACTCCTGAAGAGTCTGAAGGGCTCCGACGTGCCGGTCATCGGAATCACCGGTCCGCCGGGGGCCGGGAAAAGCACCCTCGTCAATGCGCTGATCAATGAACTCGGCCGGGAAGATAAGCGGATCGCGGTCCTGGCGGTCGACCCGACCTCTCCTTTTAACTTTGGTTCCCTGCTCGGCGACCGCATCCGCATGGCGGAGCAGTTCAATAAAGAAAACGTTTATATCCGGTCCATCGCCACCCGGGGATCACTCGGCGGGCTCTCTGCGAAATCCATCGAGTTGGTGGACGTACTGAAATCTGCGGGATTCGATTATATCCTTGTGGAAACGGTGGGCGTCGGACAATCGGAGGTGGAGATTGCCGGCCTGGCCGACGTAACTCTGGTCGTCCTGGTCCCCGAATCCGGCGATGAGATCCAACAGATCAAATCGGGCCTGATGGAAATCGCGGACATCTTCGTGGTGAACAAATGCGACCGGGAAGGAGCGGATCGGTTTGCGTCCGACCTGCAAAAGCTCGTAAGAGGGTTGGGCATTCCCGTGATCAAAACGATCGCTGACAAAAAGACAGGGCTGGACCACCTGGTTAAAGCCATCGAAAAACAAAACAAGACCCGCCACGTGCGGCGTGAACAACTGCTCACCGATAAGGCATGGAAGCTGCTTCAGGAAGGAATCATAGGGAGAGTTGACCGGAAGGCGTTCCAGAGCCGGCTGGTCAGCGAACACGCCAGCCCGGACTTCAACCTGTACCGTTTCATAGAAGCCGAGTTAAAAAAGTTGTCCTGACGAAACTGTCCTGTAAAAGCGACAGGATTCAGAATCCCATACAGTTATGCAGGTTAAAGCCGTCCCGGCACACTAAAAAACAGCGCCGGCAAATCTTTCACGGACGGCACCACGGTTTAAGTATTAATTTATCAGGGGGCAGATTCGGGGAAACCATTTGCCGGTTGCGTCGTACAATTTAAGTAATAGAAAAACGGATTGCCTGCTGCCCTTTTTAAAAATTGCGCAAACCTTCACGACAAAGAAATGTTTCAGTAGTGATATTGGAACACTCTTTGAAGATTTACGGAGCAAGCCTTATCGTAATTTTTGCAAACAATTACACAATTAAAAATCGTTTAACCTTTAAAACAAACAGAGTATGAATTATTCTACAATTAGGAAAGTTGTTGCATGCTCCTTGGTAGCAGTGCTGGGGGTGACTGCCTCTTATGCACAGGACACTACCATGACTACAACAACAACCACCTCGTCTTCAGCCAAGGTATTTGGTGGGCGAGCTCAGTACAGAACATGGTCCATTGGCTTGAATGCGGGTGTTCTTGCACCGATCTCCATCATCAGCGGAGCAAATGACTTCAATGACTGGGATTTGAACCTCGGTTATGGTCTGACCATCCGCAAACAGCTCGGACATGCTTTCGGACTGGAAGGTGCCTTCCTCCGCGGAAAGGTTTCCGGAGCAAATGACCCGGGTGAAGGACCGATCAATACCGCAGCAACATCTTTTGAAACAGATCTTGACTGGAGTGCTGCACTGACCGGCGTGGTAAACGTGGCAACGGCGGACTTCTTGAGAAGAGAAAATAACGTCAACTTCTTCCTGAAGGCTGGTGCCGGTATCGTAGGCTATAACATCAACGTGGTACCAGGCGGTGACCAGGGCAGCCGTAAAGAGCTGTTCTTCCCGGTTGGCGTAGGCGTGAAGTTCAAACTATCGGACCGCGTTGCGCTGGATCTGGGTTATACTTCCAGCTTTATGGATGCTGACAACCTGGATGGAACCTGGGCAAGAAACGACCTGGATACCTGGTCTTACGGTTACGGTGGTTTAGACTTCTCACTCGGATCTTCTTCAAAACCAAGCCTCGAGTGGGTCAACCCGGTTGCCGTTATGTATGACGATCTGAAAGATCCGACCTTACGCCAGGAAGTAGAAGCATTAAAAGGTCGTGTTACTGCACTTGAACAACAAGATCTTTTGAAAGATACCGATGGAGACGGTGTGGCTGACCGCCTGGATAAATGCCCTGACACTCCTGCAGGTACTCAGGTTACCGGTTCCGGATGTCCGATCGAGTTCCCTGTAGATTCTACCATGATGGGCACTTATGAAAACATCCAGTTCGAGTTCGATTCTTCTGTGCTGAGAACCTCTGCTTATCCTACCCTGGACAAGGTGTCTTCCGATATGAGAAGCAACTCTTCTGCAACCCTGACCCTGGAAGGACACGCATCTGCGGAAGGTACTGAAGAGTACAACATGAACCTTTCAAGAGACAGAGCAAACTCTGTTAAAACTTACCTGGTGAATTCAGGTGTGGATGCAAACAGAATCACTGTGCGCGCTCTTGGAGAAACAAAACCAATCGCTTCCAACGCAACAGAAGCAGGACGAGTGAAAAACCGTCGTGTTGAGTTCAAAAAGTAATACCTGCCCTTAGGAGGCTAAAAAAGAGTTCCGGATATCCGGGACTCTTTTTTTTATTGCTAATTTTGTTAGATGTATTTTTTCCGCAAAAAAGACCCGAACCGGCCCACCAGCTTCAATCTGCGTGTCATGCACGCGATTAATGCAACCGCCATCATTCTTTTTCTGGCGGGGCTGATCTACAAATTAATTGAATGGTTTATTCTTGATTAAATGAAAAACGTTATACACACAGCCAGCGCCCCCCAGCCGATCGGGCCGTACAGCCAGGCCGTCCGGGCCGGCAACATGCTTTTTCTTTCCGGACAGATCGCAATCGATCCCGCAACCGGCGAGCTGGTCGCCGGCGACCTGGCATCGGAGACCCGGCAGGTCATGGAAAATATCCGCGCAGTCCTCGCGGAAGCCGGTGCCGAACTGGCGGACGTGGTTAAGACCACGATCTTCCTGACCGATATGGGGGATTTCCAGGCCGTCAACGAAGTTTACGGAACGTATTTCGAGGGTAACTTCCCGGCTCGCGAGACAGTTGCCGTGGCGGGCCTACCTAAGAACGTTCGTGTCGAAATCTCTGTTATTGCCGTTAAGTCCTGATTCTTGAAGTCTTCCCGCCTGAAATATTTCGGTGCAGCGATAAGCTCTACAGCAATGTGGGGCTTTTTCTCTATCCCCCTGCGGAACCTGCACGATTACCCTTCCGAACAGATCCTGCAGTGGCGGATCATCACCTCGCTGATCATTACCTGGCTGGTCATCCTGCTGTTCAGGCGTAAAAGCCTGGCCGGTGAGCTGGCCTTTCTGAGACAGCAATCGCCTTCGGGCCGGAAACGGATCATCACGCTGATTTTTCTCGCCGGTGTCCTGATCACGGGCAACTGGTACTCGTTCATCTATGCGGTCAATCATGTAAGTTTGAAGTCCGCGGCTTTTGCCTACATGGTCTGCCCGCTGCTGACTGCGATGGGCGGCTTTCTGATCCTGAAGGAACACCTGACACCGCTCAAGCTGACCGCCATCGGTATCGCGTTTATCAGTATACTGATCCTCTCGCGCGGATCGCTCAGGGATGTATACTGGTCGGTATTCGTTGCGTCCCTTTACGCTTTTTACCTGGTCATCCAGCGGATCGTCCGGGATCTTGACAAGTTCAATATGCTGGGGGTGCAGCTGCTGCTGTCCCTTATCCTGACGCTTCCGCTGTTTATTTCCCAGGGCGCAGGGATTCCGGATGCCCCGGAATTCTGGATCAATATCCTGGTGATCTCGGTCGTTTTCACGATCATCCCCCTGTTTCTGAGTCTGTATGCCCTAGTGGGGATCCCTTCATCGACCATGGGAATCATCATCTATGTGAATCCCGTGATTGCATTTGCCGTTGCGATCCTGTACTTTGGCGAAGAGGTTACCACCATGCAGGCGCTGGCTTATTCGCTGCTGGTTCTCGCTGTCATCATTTTCAATTCGGGCTTTCTCAGCGGTTTGATCGCCAGCAGGTACAAAAAAACAGCTGACAACCTCGCTTAAACTCCAACCGGTTTGAATGAAGAAACGCTGATAACTCCCATCGTATACCTGAAAGGCGTCGGGCCGCAGCGGGCTGATATCCTGCTGAAGGAACTGGGCATCCGCACCTACCGCGATCTGCTGGAGCACTATCCGTTCCGGTATATCGACAGGACCCGGTTCTACAAGGTTCGGGAACTGCACCAGGACCTTCCTTCAGCCCAGGTAATCGGACGGGTCGTTTCCAAAGCGATCGCCGGGGAGAAACGCAGCCGGCGCCTGGTGGTCCAGTTCAGGGATGACACCGGGATCATGGAGCTCGTCTGGTTCCAGGGCGTCACATGGATCGATAAACTGATCCAGCCGGGAATGGTGCTGATCATCCTGGGGAAACCGGCCGTGTTCAACGGAAAGGTTTCCATCTCTCATCCGGAACTGGAAGTCTGGGACCCCAAATCAAAGAAAACCGGAAATCTGACCCTGCAGCCCGTGTACAGTTCTACGGAAAAACTCAAGCAGTTTTCCCTGGACACCCGGGGAATCCAGCGTTTACAGGCCGGTCTGCTGGATACGGTGCTGCGTCATCTGCCTGAAACGCTGCCCGGATATATCCGCGACACCCACCGGCTGGCCGACCGGGCCACGGCGATCAGGAATATTCATTTCCCCGAGGATGCGGATGCCCTGGAAAAGGCGCGGTACCGGCTGAAGTTTGAGGAACTGTTCTTTATCCAGCTCAAGCTGCTCAAGAACAAGCTGCTCCGGACCCGCAAGTACCGGGGTTTCATATTCGACCAGGTTGGTCCTGCATTCAACGAGTTTTATAATGAACGCCTGCCCTTTGACCTGACCGGAGCGCAGAAAAGGGTTCTCCGAGAGATTCGCACGGATACCCAGCGGGGCGTCCAGATGAACCGGCTCCTGCAGGGCGATGTGGGCAGCGGCAAAACGATCGTCGCGCTGATGACCATGCTCCTGGCCCTGGACAACGGGCACCAGGCCTGTATGATGGCTCCGACGGAGATCCTCGCCCAGCAGCATTTCCAGTCGGTCAGCAAGCTTGTCGGCGACGACTTTATCACCGTTGAGCTCCTGACGGGGTCAACTCCCCGGAAAAAGCGCAGGGAGATCCTTGAAAAACTGCAGTCGGGGGAGCTTCAGGTCCTGATCGGCACCCATGCGCTTTTGGAGGATACCGTACAATTCCGGGATCTCGGCCTCGTGGTGATCGATGAGCAGCACCGGTTCGGTGTGGAACAGCGCGCCCGGTTATGGCGGAAGAACACGACGCCCCCGCACATCCTGGTGATGACGGCCACGCCGATACCGCGAACACTTGCCATGACCCTTTACGGGGACCTGGACGTATCCGTGATCGACGAATTGCCGGCCGGAAGGAAACCGATCAAAACGGTGCACCTGTACGAACACCAGCGTCTGCGGATGTATGGTTTTATGCGGGAGGAAATGGCGAAAGGCCGCCAGGTCTACGTGGTCTACCCGCTGATCAAAGAAAGCGAAAAACTTGACCTTCTTCACCTCGAGGCAGGCATTCAGAATATCTCGGACGTATTCCCGCTGCCCGATTACCGGATCAGCATCGTTCACGGAAAGCTGTCGCCGGCGGACAAGGATTTCGAGATGCAGCGGTTTGTCAGGGGGGAGACCCAGATCATGGTGGCTACGACCGTCATCGAAGTCGGTGTGAATGTTCCGAATGCCAGCGTGATGATCATCGAGAATTCGGAGCGGTTCGGGCTTTCCCAGCTGCACCAGCTTCGGGGCCGGGTCGGCCGGGGAGCCGAGCAGTCTTTCTGTATCCTGATGTCATCGGCCAAACTGAGCCGCGAGGCGAAGATCCGGCTGGAAACGATGGTCCGGACGAATGACGGATTTGAGATCTCGGAGATCGACCTCCAGCTGCGCGGACCGGGTGATATCGAAGGGACTCAGCAGAGCGGCGTGCTTGACCTGAAGCTGGCGGACCTGGCACAGGATCAGCAGATTCTGCAGGTCGCCCGCGCGGCCGTGATCGAAATATTCGAAAAGGACCCGGACCTGAGCAGCCCGGACCACGAACTCCTGCTCCGGCATTTCAGTGAAAAAAGTCCGGGTATCAGCTGGAACAAGATTTCCTGAAAAATCCTGTTAAATTTGCCGTCCCGGTCCGGCCGCCGTTGAGTCTGTCAACAAAAAGTCCGTCCGGACGTTAGGGCCTTTGCCCTTAATTTCGAAACTGTGAAAGACAAACCTGCGCAGGGAGTAAAACCCGATCCGTATATCGCCCTCAGATTTCCCGAGTTCCGTTCCTACATCGGAATGCGGTTCTTTTTCACCTTCGCCTACCAGATGCAGGCGATCATCATCGGGTACCACATTTATGAGCTCACCAGGGATCCGCTGGCCCTCGGACTCGTGGGACTGTGCGAAGCGATCCCTTCCATCGGGATCTCGCTTTACGGCGGCTATGTGGCGGACAAATCGGACAAACGTAAGCTCTTGCTGGGGATTTTCACCGCGATGTTCTTCTGCTCGTTCGTACTCTTCCTGGTCACGCTCGAACCGGTTCATAAAATCCTCCCGGCGAACTGGATCTTACCCATGATGTACCTGATGATCTTCGGGATCGGCATCGCACGCGGGTTTTACAGCCCCGCAGCCTTCTCCTTGATGGCGATGATCATTCCCAAGGAACATTATCCCAATTCAAGTACCTGGAACAGCTCAAGCTGGCAGGCGGCCACCATCCTGGGCCCGGCGACAGGCGGACTTATCTATGGGTTCTTCGGCGTCTCCTGGACCTTTGCGACGATCCTGGTTTTCATCCTGGTTTCCCTTTACTGCGTTTACATTCTGAAACCTCACCCGCCGGTCTACGTACCGCGGGAAAACATCTTCGAGAGCCTGTCCCAGGGAGTCCGGTTTGTTTTCGGAAACCGGATGATGCTTGGCGCCATGACGCTGGATCTCTTCTCGGTATTTTTCGGAGGCGCAGTAGCGCTGCTGCCCGTGTTCGCAAATGATATTTTGAAGGTCGGATCCGAAGGTCTCGGACTGATGCGCGCAGCGACCGCGTCCGGGGCTGTCCTGACGATGTTTGCCATGACGCGCTTTTCGCCCATGGGGAAACCGTGGCGGAACCTCCTGATCGCCGTTGCCGGATTCGGGACCTCTATTTTCTGCTTCGGGCTTTCAACGAATTTTTACCTGTCGCTATTTCTGCTTTTCTGTGAGGGCGCATTCGACAGCGTAAGCGTGATCATCCGGTCCACCATCATGCAGCTGCTGACGCCGGACGAGATGCGGGGCAGGGTATCATCGGTCAACTCCATGTTCATCGGATCGTCCAATGAGATCGGGGCATTCGAATCAGGACTCGCGGCCCGGCTGCTGGGTACGGTTCCGGCGGTGGTATTCGGTTCCACCATGACCCTTCTGGTCGTGACGGCAACATGGCTGAAGACCCGGAAACTCGTTCCGCTGGGCCTGCATGAGATCAATAAGAAGCCTTCATGATGCCCGCTGCCGTCCAAGCACGAGGTAAGCGATACATCCCAGAAACGGGGCCATGAAGATAATCACGACCCAAAGGACCTTCGTCAGGCCGGGTGCCGGGGACCTGAAGATGTCCGCCAGGGAGTAAACGATCAGCAGGAACCATAATAGTGCGGCCGCCACGATCACCCAGGTGGCCGACTCTAAAAAGTTTTCCATGGAGCTTTTTAAATCAATGACAGCGAAGCGCCGATTTTGTTGTCTACGCTTCGGTGAGATACTTTTCGCCGATCTGCTGTCTCCACATCGCGTAATACAGGCCCTTTTCTTCGATCAGGTCGTTGTGCCGCCCCGCCTCAACGATATTGCCTTTTTCAAGCACGAAGATCTTGTCGGCATGCATGATCGTGGAAAGCCGGTGTGCGATCAGGATCGTGATATGCTCCTGCATGTCGGACACGTCGCGGATAGTCTTGGTGATCTCCTCCTCTGTCAGGGAATCGAGGGCCGAGGTCGCCTCGTCAAAGACCAGGATATCCGGCCGTCTGAGCAGCGCCCGGGCAATGGACAGCCGCTGCTTCTCACCGCCTGACACCTTCACGCCGCCTTCGCCGATCACCGTGTCAAGACCCTTGTCCGCACGGGCCATCAGCGACTGGCAGGCCGCCTTATTCAGGACCTCCATACATTCGGCATCCGTGGCGCCGGGTCTCACGAACAGCAGGTTCTCGCGGATCGTACCGGAGAACAACTGGGTGTCCTGGGTGACGAACCCGATCTTTTCACGAAGCTCATTCAGATCGATGTCGCCGGAGGGAATATTGTTGTAGAGTACCCGACCGTCCTGCGGCGGATACAGACCAACCAGCAGCTTGACCAGGGTCGTTTTACCGGAACCGGAAGGTCCGACGAACGCGATGGTTTCGCCCTGACGGGTCTCGAACGAAATATTGTTCAGGGCATTCCGCAATGCCGTCTGATGGCGGAAGCTGACATTCTCGAACGTCAGGGACGACAGGTTCTGCAGGCGGACGGGATTCGCGGGTACGACCTCTTTTGGGGTGTTCAGAATCTTCCTGAAGTTGTCCAGGGACACCTCCGTTTCACGGTAGGTATTAATGATGTTCCCCAGTTCCTGCAGGGGGCCGAAGATGAAGAACGAGTACAGGAACAGGGAGAAGAACTCCCCGATGGTGATCTGCCCGTCATAGATCAGGTAGATCATCAGGAAGATGATGCAGTTCCGCAACAGATTCACGAGTGTTCCCTGGACAAAACTGAGACTGCGGACATACTTGACTTTTTTCAGCTCCAGAACGAGAATCCGCTCCGTGGTATTGTTCAAACGCTCGATCTCCTGGGCCGATAATCCCAGACTCTTGACCAGTTCAATGTTCCGCAGCGACTCGGTCGTTGACCCGGCAAGGGCGGTCGTTTCGCTGACGATGGTTTTCTGAACCTTCTTGATCCGCTTTGACAGGACCGAACTGATCGTACCGAGGACCGGTATGACCGAGATATAGAAAACCGCGATGATCCAGTGGATACTTACCGCATAAATGAATACAAAGGTGATCCCGATCACGCTGGTGAACACGATATTGATAAAGGAGGTGATCAGTTTCTCGGTGTCCGTGCGAACCTTCTGAAGGATGCCAAGCGTTTCCCCGCTCCGCTGATCCTCGAATACCTGGTACGGGAGTTCCAGCGAGTGGGCAAGCCCGTCGGAGTAGATCCTGGCGCCAAGGCGCTGGGTAATGACGTTCACGTAGTAATCCTGAAAGTTCTTGGCGATCCGCGACACCATGGCGACGCCCATGGCGGCCAGGATCAGCATTCCGGCACCCCTGAAAAATTCTTCAGTGGTATAATCCCGGTAATGGGTAACATACTTATCGATGATCTTCCTGAAGATCCAGGGATCCAGGAAGGAAAAGATCTGGTTGATGGCTGCCAGCGGTAACGCGATTGCGAAAAGCCCCTTGTAGCGTTTCAGATAATTCAGGAGTAGCCTCATGGGATGAAATTAAAAAAGGGAATGTTGTAATAACCCCATTCCCCTTCGTCTGTTTATTAATGGACCTCAGACGGTCATGATATCTTTCTCTTTGGCCTCCGCAAGCTTGTCCACGCGGATGATATAGGCGTCGGTCAGCTTCTGAACCTCGGCTTCACCGGCTTTCATTTCGTCCTCGGATACGCCCTCGGCCTTCAGCCGTTTAATCTTTTCGTTCGCATCCTTTCGGATGTTGCGAATGGCGATGCGGCCCTTCTCCGCCTCTTCCTTGGATTTCTTAACCAGGTCACGGCGGCGTTCCTCGGTCAGCGGCGGCACGTTCAGGCGGATCACCACCCCGTCGTTCTGCGGATTCAGACCGAGATTGGAATTAATAATGGCTTTTTCAATAGGTCCGAGCAAACTCTTCTCCCACGGCTGAACGACCAGCGTGCGGGCATCGGGAGTGTTGATATTTCCAACCTGTGAAAGCGGGGTAGGGTTGCCGTAGTATTCTACCATAACACCATCCAGCATGGACGGCATTGCTTTGCCGGCACGCACCTTTGTAAGTTCCGCATCGCAAAAGTCAACGGCCTTCTCCATGCTTGCTTTCGCATCGTTAAGTTGTTTCTTTATAAGCTCGTTCATATGGTTTACTTAGACAGCAAAAATATAAAAAAAAGTAGGAAGTAACAGGAACGGCCGTCTACCCTTTGACCAGGGTACCGATCGGTTCGCCCTGCGCGATCCGCATGAAATTACCGGGCTTGTTCATATCGAAAACGATGATCGGCAGGTTATTTTCCTGGCACAGGGTGAATGCCGTCATATCCATGACATTCAGGTTCTTGTCGTATACCTCCTGGAAACTGATCTCGTCATACCGGGTCGCAGAAGAGTCCTTTTCCGGATCAGCAGTATAGATACCATCCACCCGGGTTCCTTTCAGAACCGCATCCGCATTGATCTCAATGGCACGAAGCGACGCGGCGGTATCAGTCGTAAAGTAGGGGTTCCCTGTACCTGCTCCGAAGATGACGATGCGCCCTTTTTCCAGGTGCCGCATGGCTCTGCGGCGGATGAACGGTTCGCAGATCTGCTCCATCTTAATGGCGGTCAGCAGGCGGGTCTTTACGCCGACCTTCTCCAGGGCGTCCTGAAGGGCCATGCTGTTGATCACCGTCGCAAGCATCCCCATATAGTCGGCCTGTACCCTGTCCATCCCGGCCTTTTCAGCACTCAGTCCCCGGTAGATATTGCCGCCGCCGATCACGATGGCGATCTCCAGACCCTTGGCATGCACCGCTTTTATATCCTGGGCATACTGGGCTACGCGGTCAATATCAATTCCATACTGTTTGTCACCCATCAGGGACTCACCACTAAGTTTAAGGAGGATTCTTTTATATTTCATGAAATGTTCTTTTACGAGCCGGGGTAATGGCAGGCCAAAATTATTTAATTAAAATCAGTTGTTAAATCAGAAAGTACGGGTGCGCCTCTAAAGGACACCTGTTGAACGGTATAGTTTTTATCAAAGACGACGAAGTCCGCTGAATATCCCTTTTTGATCTGCCCTTTGACATCGTCCTGCCGGACAAGTTCGGCAGGATACAGCGACGCCATGTTCACGGCCTCAGCCAGTGGAATGCCGGCCTGTTCAACGCCGTTCCGGACCGATTGAAGCATGGTCAGCGCCGAGCCGGACAGCGTGCCGTCAGGCATCGTATAGCGGTCACCCCGGAATACGTGCTGGTATATGCCCTGCGATGCCTCCGTAACGGCGTCCGTAATAAAGAACAACCGGTTTCCCAGGAGCGCTTTGGCCATCCGGAGTATGCCGAAATGGACATGTATTCCGTCAGCGATAATGCTGGCATAGGGCTTCTTTTCGAAGATGGCCGCAGGAAGTCCGGGCTCACGATGGTGTACCGGTGACATGGCGTTGAAAAGATGGGTCGCGGCGTGTACCGGATTGTTCAGAAACCGGATCGCTTCCTCGTAGGTCGCATTGCTGTGCCCGCAGGAAATAATAATTCCGGATTCGTCCAGGTACCGGATGACTTCCGGGTCCTGCAGTTCAGGAGCGACGGTCATGATCCGAAGCTCGCCCGAAGCCCGTTCCACCCAGCTTTTCACCTCGCTCAGCTCGGCCTTCTTGATATACTCTTCGGGATGGGCGCCTTTCCTTAACGGGTTCAGATACGGACCCTCCAGATGGAGTCCCTGGAAGATCCCCCGCGACCGCGGCCGGAAAGCCAGCGCAGCGTCGATCGCCTCTTCCACGACGGCATTGCTGTTGGTCGCCACCGTAGCAAAGAAACCGGTCGTCCCCTGCTTCAGCAGATCGTCCTCCATCTGCTGAAGAGCGTCGGCGGTCGGTATTCCGCCGAACAGCTTACCGCCGCTGCCGTAGATCTGCACGTCGATCAGACCGGGAGCCAGGTACGCGCCCTGCAGGTCAACCCGCTGTGCGTCTGCCGGAACTCCCCCTTCAGGCACCACATCCAGGATACGATCGCCCTGTACGAGTACGGCATGCCCGGAAAGTTCCGAGCCGTTGGATACAATAATACAATTAAGGTAAGCTGTGGTCATGGTTGTCTTGCTGATGGTACAGCATCTCCGGTTACAAAAGATCCCGAAACAGGTTCAGGACGACACATTAATGCAAAAAAAATCCCCGCCGTTCTGGCGAGGATTAAAATAACGAATTAGGCCCCTAACTGAACCCGCTTGAAAGCAGTTACCGTTAAGCCCTTGCTTACACTGTCAAGGAACTGGGCGATATTCTTGGAGCTGTCTTTTACGAACTCCTGGTTCAGTAACGTGGAATCCTTGTAAAATTTGTTAAGCTTACCGGCAGCGATCTTCTCAACCATTTCCTCAGGTTTTCCTTCAGCACGGATCTGCTCTTTGGCGATCTCCATTTCACGCTCGATAGTCCGTGAATCAACATCACCTTTATCAATAGCTACCGGGTTCATCGCAGCGATCTGCATGGCTACGTCCTTACCGGCTTCTTCAGCACCTGCAGCATCGGCACTTAACGCAACCAGTACGCCTAAACGGTAGTTACCGTGAATATAAGCGATCACCTTCTCTCCGGATACGGATTCGAATTTAGACACGCCGATTTTCTCACCGATCTTACCGGTCTGGTCAATGATCTGATCAGCAAGCTTGGTTCCGTTCAGTTCCAGGGAAGTAAGTTCTTCCAGGGAAGCCGGGTTTTTCTCGATAGCCAGATCAGCGATGCTGTTTGCGAAGGCAACGAAATCCGCATTCTTCGCAACAAAGTCAGTTTCGCAGTTCAGCTCGACAACGATACCGCGTTTTCCGTCAGCAGTTGTCTTGGCGATTACAACACCTTCATTGGATTCACGATCCTGACGGCTTGCAGCAACTTTGGCACCCTTCTTACGCAGGTAGTCAATAGCAGCTTCGAAATCACCGTTGGCTTCGGTCAATGCTTTTTTGCAGTCCATCATACCGGCACCGGTTTGCTGGCGCAGTTTATTTACGTCTGAAGCAGAAATTTGTACTGTAGACATGTCTTATTTCTTTAAGTGGTTTTATAAAAGTTATGGGTTGTATGCTGTATGTTGTAAGCTTTACCTGCAACGCACAACACACAACCCAATACTGAATTTATTACTCTTCGTTAGCGCCTTCAGCAGCAGGAGAATCACCTGCTTCAGCAGCTACTTTACGTGTACGTTTCGGAGCATCACCGGCCTCAGGTGAATCCGCTTTAGCTTTTGCCGCAGCAGCTTCCTTTTCAGCCTCATCTTCCTTCTCACGCTTACGCTCATCAAGACCTTCCTGGATCGCTTTAACGATGATGTCAGTGATCAGGGAGATTGACTTGGTCGCGTCGTCATTGGACGGGATCGGGAAGTCGATGTTGGTAGGATCGGAGTTGGTATCTACCATTGCGAAAGTAGGGATGTTCAGTTTCAGCGCCTCAGAAACAGCGATGTGCTCTTTCTTAACGTCGATCAGGAACAATGCAGCAGGCAGACGGTTCAGGTCTGAAATACCTCCAAGAAGGCTTTCCAGCTTAATCCGCTCACGCTGGATCATTAACTTTTCTTTCTTTGATAAAACGTCGTAGGTTCCGTCTTTGGTCATTCTGTCGATGTTGGACATCTTCTTGATCGACTTGCGAACGGTTGCGAAGTTTGTAAGCATACCACCTAACCAACGCTCGGTCACGAAAGGCATGTTCACAGATTTAGCCTGCTCGGCAACGATATCCTTCGCCTGTTTTTTGGTAGCGACGAATAATACTTTGCGGCCTGATTTTACGATCTGTTTGATCGCAGCAGCAGCTTCCTCTAATTTATTTAATGTTTTATTTAAATCGATAATGTGGATGCCATTACGCTCCATGAAAATGTACTGGGACATTTTCGGATCCCATTTACGGGTAAGGTGACCAAAGTGTACACCTGCATCAAGTAAGTCCTGATATGTTGTTCTAGCCATTGTTTGATCCTCCTAATATTAACGTTTACTGAATTGAAATCTGCGACGAGCTTTTCTGCGTCCTGGTTTTTTACGCTCAACCATTCTGTCATCACGGGTCATTAAGCCCTTCGCTCTGAGGCCTGATTTCGTTTCCGGATCAAGTTCAACAATAGCTTTGGCAATCGCTAAACGTACGGCTTCCGCCTGACCTTTAACACCACCGCCTGCAACGTTAACAGTTACATCGAATTTGCCGGTAGATCCGGAAACTTCGGTAGACTGAGTAACGATGTACTGCAATGGTAAGGTTGGGAAGTACTCTTTGTAATCTTTACCGTTTACGGTAATTGCGCCGTTACCCTCCGTTAAATAAATGCGGGCAACTGCAGTTTTTCTTCTTCCTGAAGTGTTTGTAGTTGACATTTCGTTTCTCCTTTAATGATTAAAGTTTAATTTCTTTTGGACTCTGTGCCGCGTGCGGGTGCTCGCTTCCTGCATAAACAAACAGGTTTTTGTACAAAGCACGGCCCAAACGATTTTTAGGTAACATCCCGCGAACCGCTTTTTCAACGATACGCTCAGGGTGTTTCGCCAGTAACTCCTTAGGAGAAATGAAACGCTGACCGCCTGGGTAGCCGGTGTAGGAAACATACTCTTTTGCATTGAGCTTGTTCCCGGTCAGTTTTACCTTGTCTGCGTTGATAACGATCACGTTATCACCACAGTCTACGTTTGGGGTGAATGATGGCTTGTGCTTACCTCGGATCATCATGGCGATCTTCGATGACAAGCGCCCCAAAATCTCGCCCTGTGCGTCAACAACTACCCACTCTTTGTTAACGGTCTTCTTGTTGGCAGAGACAGTTTTGTAACTTAACGTATTCACTTGCTTGATATTAAATTAAATAAACAATATACTTTACCCCTCAAATTGGGACTGCAAAGATAGCGCAAAATGTTTAATTATCAAATGAATGAGAACTTTTTACGACGCATTTGCGGCTCTTTCGCCACACCGGGTAAAAAAAATGAAATCGGAGGGCCGGATTGTCTATTATTTTCAAAATGAGATCACTAGTTTTAGGAAACCTAACCAATCTCCGAATATGAAACGTCTGTTTACTTTCCTGATTACCTTACTATCCGTGTGCAGTATGGGCTACGCCCAGGAGCTGCCGGCACGCTGGGATGAACTGACCACCAGCGACTGGGACAAGGCGCTGGAGAAATCCTCCCGTACCTGTATCCTTCCCATCGGGATCCTGGAAAAGCACGGCCCCCACTCCCCGCTCGGCTCCGACCTGATCCATGTCAGGGAAATCGCCGCACGCACGGTAAAAAACGAATACGCCGTCGTGTTCCCGGATTATTTCTACGGTCAGATCAATGAGGCCCGTCACCAGCCCGGTACGTTCGCCCTGCAGAGCAACCTGATCCTGAACCTCCTGGAAGCGACCTGCGACGAGATCGCAAGGAACGGTTTTGACAAGATCATTATCCTGAACGGCCACGGAGGAAACCCGGAATTCCTCCGGTTCTTCATGCAGTCGCTGCTTGGCAAACGCAGGGACTATGCGGTATACCTGTTCGATCCCGGTTCTGACCGGGAGTTCGACGAAAAGATGAAGAAGATGCGGAAGACCGATGCCCGGTATGATATGCATGCCGGTGAGCGGGAAACTTCGACGCTGCTTTACCTGCGACCCGACCTCATGCGTATGGACCAGGCGGCCAGCCAGTCCGGAGAGGACCAGAAAAGGCTGAGCACTCCGGATCTGTATACGCCGATCTGGTGGTACGCCGGATTCCCTAATCACTATGCAGGGGTTGGCGCAAAGTCCACGAAAGAACTCGGAAAACTGATCGCTGAACATACCATCGACACCTTTACCCGGGCGGTCAAAGCCGTTAAGGCGGATACCAGGACCATCCAGCTGCAAAACGAATACTTCGACAAGGTCGAAAAGGTCAAAAAATAGGCTGGTTCCCGAAACGCTACCCTGCCTGCGGTCCAGACAGGCAGGGTTCACTGAAATTCCGCACATGCATATAACCAGAAGGATCGCGCTCAGGAATCTCCTGATCGTCGCAGCCGGAACCGCCTTGCTTCCATCCTGCCTGCAGGATGATCCGGCTTCTGTCGCTTTCAAAAAGATCAGGGTTACACGGGAACAGGAGCAGATGCTCGCTTCCCTGACTGAGACCATTATTCCAACCACCGATACCCCGGGAGCCCGGGAAATATCCGCTCATCTTTTCCTGCTGAAGATGGTCGACGACTGCTATACTCCTGATGAACAACGGAAATTCCTGAAAGGAATGGAAGCTTTTTCCGGAGAATCCGAAAAGAGGTACCGGAAGGACTTCCGGGAGCTGGATACTGCCCGGAGAGACGAATTTCTTTCCGGACTTGAGCAATCCGGGGATGACGGAACGCCCCTGACGGCTTTCTACAGATCCGTCAGGAGTCTGACCATTCTCGGTTACACGACCTCGGAATACTATCTTACCCGGATCAGGGGATACCGGATCATTCCCGGGAAATACCAGGGTTCGGTCCCGGTCCGGAAACCCTCATCGCCAAATGCCTCCCATTCATGAGCAAGACCAGAAATTTTGACGTTATCGTAATCGGCTCCGGGATCAGCGGCGGCTGGGCCGCCAAGGAGTTTTGCGAAAAAGGGCTCAAAACGCTCGTACTGGAGCGCGGCCGCGACGTGAAGCACAACAAAGATTATCCTACGACCAATATGCATCCGTGGGAGTTCGAACACCGCAACGAGATTCCGGCGGACATACAGGCAGCCAATCCCGTGGTGAGCAGATGCTATGCGTTCCGGGAGGATGCCATGCACTTTTTCGTCAGGGACGAGGAGCATCCCTATGAGCAGGAAAAACCCTTTGACTGGATCCGGGGATACCAGGTCGGCGGGAAATCACTGTTGTGGGCCCGCCAGACCCAGCGCTGGAGCGACTACGATTTTGAGGGGCCGGCACGGGACAGTTTTGCAGTGGACTGGCCGATCCGGTACCGCGATCTGGCGCCGTGGTACAGTTATGTCGAAAAGTTTGCCGGAATTTCCGGCAACAGGGACGGGCTCGATGTCCTTCCTGACGGCGAGTTTCTCCCTCCTATCGAACTGAACAGGGTTGAAAACTATTTCAGGGACGTAGTCGCGCAAAACTACAGCGACCGGCATGTGATCTACGGCCGGTGCGCCCATCTTACCCGGCCGCAGCAGATCCACCTGGATCAGGGCCGCGGGGAATGCCAGAACAGGAACCTCTGCCAGCGGGGCTGCCCGTTCGGCGGATATTTCAGCAGCAATTCCTCGACGCTTCCCTGGGCAGCGAAGACCGGGAACCTGACTTTACGTCCGGACGCCGTGGTTCATTCGATCATCTATGATGAGAAGACAGGCCGGGCCGCCGGAGTCCGGGTACTGGACGCACGCACGATGAAGGAAGAGGAATACTTTGCCCGGGTGATCTTCGTAAATGCGGGGGCGCTCAACACGAACCTGATCCTTTTGAACTCCCGATCGGGACGTTTTCCGGAAGGACTGGGAAATGATTCCGGACTGCTCGGACAGTACGTCGCATTTCATAATTACCGGGCCCGCGTCTCCGCGGAATGCGAGGACTTCAGCGGGTTCACCACAGCCGGCGGAAGACCGACGAGCGCCTATATCCCGCGGTTCCGGAACGTAAAGAAACAGGAAACGGACTTTCTACGGGGATATGCTGCCGGCTTCTCTGCCGGGAGGTCCGGGAAATGGCCGGAGGGGTTCGGCAAATACCTGAAAGACCAGCTGGCGGCAGGCGAGCCCGGACCGTGGCATGTCGGATCCCACATGATGGGCGAGACCATCCCGAAAGCTTCGAACCATGTGAGTCTCCATGCTGACAGGAAGGATGCATGGGGAATGCCCATCCTTCGCGTTTCGGTCGATTATGATGAGAACGACGAGAAGATGACCAGAGATTACATCGAACAGATGACTGAAATGTTCACCCGGGCCGGATTCGTCAACATCCGCAGCCAGGACAGCAAACAGGCTCCCGGCCTGGATATTCACGAGATGGGCGGTGTCCGTATGGGGCACGACCCGCGGACTTCGCTGCTGAACGGCTGGAACCAGATGCATGCGTGCAAAAACGTCTTCGTTACGGACGGCGCATGCATGACATCCACCTCCACTCAGAATCCTTCGCTGACCTACATGGCGCTGACCGCACGGGCCGCACATTATGCGGCGGAAGAGCTTCGGAAAGGTACGATCTGACGGACGACATCCCCGCTTCCAACAGCCGGTTTGTCATCCGGCTGTTGGGTGGATGTCATTTTTCTTCAATTTGATTAACGCAAACCATATTGTGCCTCCATCTGTCTTTAAACATGTATCTTTCCGGAATTTACAATTGATTAGCACCCCCTATTTTGATTATTCTAGTTTTTTTTCTTTGCCACTGGTTCCTTTCCCTTTTCTTTCAAACCTTTTTCCTTCACCGTTATGCATCCCATAAGATGTTCACGACGAACAGGTTCTGGGAACGGGTGTTTTACTTTCTGACCTACTTCTCCCAGGGAGCTTCATTTCTGAACCCAAGGGCCTATGCGATCATGCACCGCATGCACCATGCCTACAGCGACACGAAAGAAGATCCGCATTCACCGCATTTTTTCAGGGATGTGTTCCAGATGATGTGGACGACCAAAAAAATCTACCAGGATTTCGTGGTGGAAATACGCCAGCCGGAGAACCGCTTCAAGGGCAACTACCCTATCTGGCCCAGCCTGGACAGACTGGGATCTTCCTGGTTTTCAAGGATCGGCTTCGGCGTAGCCTATGTCATGATATACGTGTTGTTTGCCACCCAGTGGTGGATGTTCCTCTTGTTGCCGGTTCACTTTCTGATGGGGCCGATCCACGGGGCTCTGGTGAACTGGTGTGGCCATAAGTACGGCTACTCGAACTTTGACAATGGCGATCACTCCAAGAACACCACGCCGTTTGACTTTTTTATGCTCGGTGAATTATTCCAGAACAATCATCATAAGTTTCCGAACAGTCCCAACTTCGCCAAGCGATGGTTCGAGCTGGATCCTGTATACCCGGTAATGCGCGGTCTGAACTGGCTCCGGATCATCCGCCTGAGAAAAACGGCCGCTTAGCATACAGGGAAGGCCCCGGTTTTGAATCGGGGCCTTCCTGTTTAACATATATCGTAACTTCTAAAGCACGACCACACCGGCCGCTTCGAAGGTAACCTCCTTTTTGGGTTCGGTGATCCTGGCGATCTCCGCGGCCGGCTTCTTCATGTCCTCGGCATAGTGTTTTTGCTTGTCAACGGACAGGACTTCCTGCTTTGCAATTCCTTCAATCGTTACTTTTTTGCCAACAAGGTTAGCCGGCACAAAAAATCCGTAATCCTTGAACTTCACCATGACCGGCTCGCCCCCGGCTGTTTCAAGCTTCATAAAACATCCTTTTTTGGCACAAACTTCCACTACCTTACCGCTTACTTTGGCTTCCATGGTTTCCGCATCGCCCATTCTGGCTTTCAGCTTATCCACGGGGATCGCGCCTTTGGCATTAACGGCTGCTCCGTAGGTCACACCTTTTGCTGCAGGCTTAATATCCTGTGCGAATACCGACCCGGTAAGACAGCACACAATCAACAGGGAGAATACTTTTTGTTTCATATTTCAGTTTGTATAGGACCAAAGATATTAAAACTTTAAAAATCAAGGCGTTGTTTCCGCCATGTAAAAAATGAAATCATTCTTGTATTTTTTAATTTTTATATTCTCTTTTGCACCGCACATGAAACTGAACGCGTACTTTATACACACCTGCAGGCAAGCTAAGAACAGCTTGTTTGTGATGGTATGCGAGCATTTTCTCACCTATGCCGTCCCGGTAAAAAACCGACGATCATTTATGCCGAGGGTCTGAACCCCGGCGAACTTTCCGTATTTCCGGCTTGTCTGCCGGATCTGATAACTCATTAATCCACTTACCAAGACTAAAAACGTAGTCTTATCCGTTAAACCGGATTTTCTTACTCAGAATGAAAGAAAACGAGTTTGTTGTTTTAACCGCAACAAAAGCACATGAAGGATATGCTCAGCAGATCGTCGACGAAATGGCCGAATCTGCCAAAGCGCGGGGAACCGGTATTGCGAGGAGAACCCCGGAATACGTAGCAACGAAAATGGCGGAAGGCAAAGCCGTAATCGCGCTGCACCGGGATGGGACCTGGGCCGGCTTTTGCTACATCGAAACCTGGAGCCACGGAAAGTTCGTAGCGAACTCCGGGCTGATCGTTAATCCGGCGTTCCGGCAATCCGGGTTGGCCAAACGTATCAAGAACGCTATTTTTGAACTTTCACGGACCCTTTATCCGGATGCCAAGATCTTTGGGCTTACCACCGGCCTGGCCGTGATGAAGATCAACAGTGACCTCGGATACGAACCGGTAACCTATTCGGAGCTGACCCAGGATGAAAACTTCTGGAAGGGCTGCCAGAGCTGTATCAATTACGACATCCTGATGGCCAAAGGGCGGAAGAACTGCCTGTGCACGGCTATGTTGTGGGACCCTGTGGAGAAAGAGAAAGAAGCTGAACAGAAGGTTCAGAAAATTACCAAGAAGGCCTCCTTACTGGAAAGAATTGAGAACAGGCTCAAGCGTTCGGTAAAAACCGGGGCTTTATTTTTATCAACCACCTTACAAGGCAACTCATGAAGAAGAAAGTAGTATTAGCGTTCAGCGGGGGACTGGATACGTCCTTCTGCTCCATCTATTTATCAAAAGACCTGGGTCTGGAAGTTCATTCGGTGATCGTCAACACCGGCGGATTTTCCGATGAAGAACTGCAGAACATCGAAAAACGCGCCTATGCGCTGGGTGTAACCTCCCATTCGGCTGTTGATGAAACCGAGAACTACTATCAATCCTGCATCAGGTACCTGGTTTTCGGGAATGTCCTGAAAAATGCCACCTATCCGCTCTCTGTAAGTGCAGAACGGGTCAGCCAGGCGACCGCCATCGCTGCTTATGTGAAAAAGATCGGCGCCGACTTCGTCGCACACGGAAGCACCGGTGCAGGAAACGACCAGGTCCGCTTCGACATGATCTTCAATATCCTCATTCCTGAGACAGGCATTATTACTCCCATCCGGGATCTGAAGCTGAGCCGGGAGGAGGAGATCGAGTACCTGAAGAAACACGGCGTTGAATACAACTTCGAAAAAGCCAAATATTCCATCAATAAAGGCCTGTGGGGCACCTCTGTAGGAGGAAAAGAAACCCTGACTTCCCGCCAGACGCTTCCCGAGGAAGCCTGGCCGACTCCCGTTACGGAAACCGGCAGCCGGGAACTGGAACTGGAGTTCCTCGGGGGGGAGCTTGTCGGGATCGACGGTGAAAAACTGAAACCGACGGAAGCCATTCAGAAACTGCAGGCGATCGCGCAACCCTACGGCATCGGCAGGGACATCCATGTCGGCGATACCATTATCGGCATCAAGGGACGGGTGGGCTTCGAGGCCGCGGCACCCGTGATCATTATCAAGGCTCACCACACGCTGGAAAAACACACCCTAACGAAATGGCAGTTAAGCTGGAAAGACCAGCTGGCCTCCTTCTACGGAAACTGGCTTCATGAAGGCCAGTTTCACGACCCGGTTATGCGGGACATGGAAGCGTTTCTGCTCAATACCCAGAAGACCGTGACCGGAAGAGTATTCGTCCAGCTGAATCCTTACCGGTTCCAGATCATCGGGATCGAATCCGACCACGACCTGATGTCCGCCAAATTCGGAAGCTACGGCGAAATGAACAACTCATGGACAGGTGAGGATGTGAAGGGTTTTTCGAAGATTTTCGGAAACCAGGTCATGATCTATCACAAAGTCAATAGCGGGCTGTAATGGCAGGTCTCACGAAGATCCGCGCGGGTATCGTAGGCGGCGCCGGTTACACCGGCGGAGAAATGATCCGCATACTGATCAATCACCCGCAGGTAGAACTGGCATACGTGCACAGCAAGAGCAATGCAGGCAATCCTCTGTACAAGGTCCACACAGACCTGCTCGGAGATACCGCCATGATGTTCACCGGAGAGCTCCCGGAAGACATCGATGTGATGTTCCTTTGCCTGGGTCACGGAGATTCCCGGCGGTTCCTCGAGGAGCATCCCGTTCCTGATCATGTCCGGGTCATCGACCTTTCCCAGGATTTCAGGCTTAAAGCTACGGCCGCCGGCGGGGCCCGGGAGTTTGTTTACGGTTTGCCTGAACTTAACCGCGACCAGATCCGTACCGCACGTAACATCGCCAATCCCGGCTGTTTTGCTACGGGGATCCAGCTTGCACTTCTTCCGCTGGCATCCCGCGGACTGATGAAAAGCGATATCCATATCAACGCTACAACGGGATCGACCGGAGCCGGGCAGAGCCTCGCCGCTACATCGCACTTCAGCTGGAGAAATAATAATCTTTCCGTTTACAAGGCATTCGGGCACCAGCACCTCCGCGAGATCGGGGAAAGCCTGGTCCAGCTTCAGCAGGGTTTCGCTGGCCCGGTTCATTTTATCCCGCAGCGGGGCGACTATACCAGGGGAATTCTGTCTGCCATTTACCTGGAAAGCGGCCTCAGTCAGGCTGAGGCGGCAGAGCTGTACACGGATTATTACCGGGAGCATCCGTTTACACATATTTCGGAAAAGAATATCGATCTCAAGCAGGTGGTGAACACGAACAAGTGTTTCATCTACCTGGAGAAGCACGGGAACCAGCTTTTCCTGGTCTCCGTAATCGACAACCTGCTGAAAGGAGCCAGCGGACAGGCGGTTCAGAACATGAACCTGATGTTCGGCCTGGAAGAAACAGCGGGCCTGCGGCTGAAGGCCGCTGCATTTTAGCAGAAATTCTGCAGGGAAGTTTTTTAACCGTTAACAACTATCAGGAGCCGAAGGCTTCAGGGCTTATGAAACTATTCGACGTTTATCCGATCAATCAGATCGAGATAGCCCGCGCACAGGGAACCAGTGTGTGGGACAGCAGGGGTACCGAATACCTCGACCTTTATGGCGGACATGCCGTGATCTCCATCGGCCATACCCATCCGCATTATGTGAACAGGATCACCGAACAGCTCAGTAAGGTAGCTTTTTATTCCAACTCGGTTCAGATCCCCATCCAGCAGGAACTTGCAGAGAAACTGGGCCACGTGTCCGGGAAACCGGGATACCAGCTGTTCCTGTGCAATTCCGGGGCGGAGGCGAATGAGAACGCGCTTAAACTGGCCTCTTTTTACAATCAGCGAAAGAAGATCATTTCATTCACGGGCGCCTTTCACGGACGCACCTCCCTGGCGGTTGCGGCTACCGATAATCCGCGGATCGTTGCGCCGGTCAACCGGAACGAGAACGTCCTGTTCCTGCCTCACAACGATGAGGATGCGCTGGAAAAAGCCTTTACAGAACACGGTGAGGAGATCTCTTCAGTGATCATCGAAGGCATCCAGGGCGTAGCAGGGATCCGGCTGGCCTCGGACAGCTTTCTGCGAAAGATCCGCGTCCTCTGCGACCGGTACAATGCCGTATATATTGCCGACTGTGTTCAGTCCGGCTATGGGCGGACCGGCCGGTTCTTCTTTCACGACTATGCCGGAGCCGACGCGGATATTTACACGATGGCCAAGGGGATGGGAAACGGCTTCCCGATCGGCGGTATGTGCATCGCGCCGCGCTTTGAACCGTGGCACGGCATGCTTGGAACCACTTTTGGGGGAAATCACCTGGCCTGCGCCGCAGCAATGGCCGTACTGGAGGTTATTGAAAACGAAAACCTGATCCGGAACGCCGAACTGACCGGTGATTACCTGATGACCGAACTGTCGCGGTTCCCGCAGGTGCAGGAAGTGCGCGGCAGGGGCCTGATGATCGGAATTGAACTGCCCGCGGAACTTGCTCATGTACGTAAGGACCTGCTCTTCAACGAACATGTATTTACCGGGGAAGCCCGGCCGCATATTATCCGGCTGCTCCCTGCCCTCACATTGAGCCGGTCAGATGCGGATCGGTTTTTGGAAAAGTTTGAAAAAGTAATAAAAGGATGAAACTGTTCTCCTCTGTACATGATGCCGGAAACCTCCGCGAACTGGTAGGTGAGGCGTTGCAATTGAAACAGCAGCCTTACGCTCACAAGGAGCTTGGCGCAAACAAAACCCTGGGACTCGTATTTCTGAATCCGAGTCTCCGGACACGGCTGAGTACCCAAAAGGCAGCGATGAACCTCGGGATGAACGTCATGGTGATGAACATGGATAAGGAGGGCTGGGCCCTGGAAACCCGGGACGGCGTCATCATGAACGGCACTACGGTGGAACACATCCGCGAAGCCGCGGCGGTGATGGGCGAATACTGCGACATCCTGGGCCTCCGCTCCTTTCCGAAGCTGCAGGACCGGGACGAGGATTATTCGGAAGACCTGTTCAACAAGTTCGTCCGGTTTTGCGGGGTTCCGGTTATCAGCCTGGAAAGCGCTACCCGGCACCCGCTGCAGAGCCTGACCGACCTGATCACGATCAGGGAATATCAGTCGAATCCTAAACCGAAAGTTGTGCTGACCTGGGCACCGCATGTAAAACCGCTTCCCCAGGCCGTCCCGAATTCATTCGCCGAATGGATGGGCCGGGCGCAGCAGGAAGGGATGATCGATTTTGTGATCACCCATCCGCCGGGGTACGAACTTTCGGAGGACTTTACCCGGGGCGTGCCCGTTACGCACAACCAGTACAGCGCTCTGGCGGATGCCGACTTCGTGTACGTGAAGAACTGGTCCGGTTACCACGACTACGGTAAGATACTGACCGACGACCCCGCGTGGATGCTTACCCCTGAAACGCTGAAGATCACGCGAAATGCGAAGGTCATGCATTGCCTACCCGTCCGCAGGGACCTGGAACTTTCTTCTGCGGTTCTGGACAGTGCCGACTCCCTGGTTGTCAGCGAAGCCGGCAACCGGGTCTGGGCCGCCCAGGTGGTTCTCAAAAAAATGCTTGAAACTCTTTAACTACCGGGAACGCATGGACAAGCTGTATGTTATAAAGATCGGCGGAAACGTCATTGATAACTCCGAAAAACTGCATGAGTTCCTGCTGAACTTTTCGTCCCTGCAGGGCATCAAAATCCTGGTTCACGGCGGAGGCAAGGCCGCCACCAAGTTCTCCCGGGATCTGGGCATCGAACCGCGGATGATCGACGGAAGACGGGTTACCGATATACAGACGCTGCAGGTGGTCACCATGGTGTACGCCGGACTGATCAACAAGAATGTCGTTGCCCAGCTGCAGGCCCACGGATGCAATGCGATCGGCCTTACAGGCGCAGACGGCAACTTCATACGTGCGCGCAAGCGTCCCGTCAAAGAAATAGATTACGGATATGTGGGCGATATCCATGAAGGGTCAGTCGCATCCGGGAACATCCGCCGGCTGATCGGGGGCGGATTCATACCCGTCTTTTCAGCGATCACCCATGACGGCGAATCACAGCTTCTTAACACGAACGCCGATACGATCGCTTCTGCTGTCGCCGTGGCGATGTCCGCACACTTTGAAACGCAGCTCATCTATTGTTTCGAGAAAAGGGGCGTTCTCCGGGACCCGGCTGATGAACAGTCAGTCATAGAACACATCACCCGCGAAGAATATGCGGCTCTTAAAGCGGACGGCGTTATAACTGAAGGAATGATCCCCAAACTGGACAATGCCTTTGCCTCTCTGGCCGCCGGAGTGGAAACCGTGACCATCGGGGATGCCCGGGACCTCAGCATGCTGGCGGCAGGATCTGGTTCCGGAACCCGGCTAACCCTATAAAGTGAACAAAATTCCTATGAAAGAGCCCTTAACCGAAGCAGCGATCCAGTTACTGAAGCAGCTCATCGCAAAGCCCTCTTTCAGCAGGGAGGAACGTGATACGGCGGACCTGCTGGAACGGTTCCTCCATGACCATGGGGTAAGCTGCAGCCGCCTTGAAAATAATGTCTGGGCGAGAAACCTGCACTTCGATCCCGCCAAACCAACGATCCTCCTGAATTCCCACCATGACACCGTAAAGCCTAATCCAGGGTATACCAGGGACCCGTTTCTGCCGGAAATATCTGACGGCAAACTCTTCGGACTGGGGAGCAATGACGCCGGCGGATGCCTGGTATCGCTGATCGCAACCTTCCTTTATTTCTATAAGCAGGAGGCGCTCTCCTGCAACCTGATCCTGGCAGCTACTGCGGAAGAAGAAATATCGGGGTCCGCCGGAATTGAGCTGCTGATGCCGCTGCTCGGAGACCTGGAATTCGCGATCGTCGGTGAACCGACCGAAATGCACCTGGCGATCGCTGAGCGGGGACTGATGGTCCTGGATTGCGTGAGCCGCGGAAAGGCCGGCCATGCTGCGCGGGACGAAGGCGAGAATGCGATCTATAACGCCCTGGACGACCTGGAGTGGTTCCGGACCTACCGGTTCCCAAAGGTCTCGGACCTGTTCGGCGAAGTGAAAATGAGCGTGACCATCATCCAGGCAGGTTCGCAGCATAATGTGGTTCCGGCCGAATGCAGGTTTACGGTAGACGTCCGGGTTACCGACCTCTACCGTAACGAGGAGGTCCTGGAGATCATCCGGGCTCATGTTTCCTCAACGGTGACCCCGCGGTCGCTGCGCCTTAAATCATCATCCATAGCTATCGATCACCCGATCGTGCGGCAGGGAATAGCGCTGGGCAGAACGACCTACGGATCGCCTACCACCAGCGATCAGGCGTTGATGGATATTCCTTCGCTGAAGATCGGCCCGGGAGATTCAGCCCGGTCCCACATGGCCGATGAATATATCTTTGTGGACGAGATCCGCCAGGGGATCGACCTGTACATTAAACTTTTAGATCCGATTGTTCATGGAAATCAATCTTAAAGCAACCCTTTCCAATGACCGGGTAACGCTCCGGCCGCTGGAGCATACGGACGAGGAATCGCTGCTGCCGATCGCCCTTGAAAAAGAGCTCTGGACCTACGGACTGAAAGATCTCAGCAAGCCGGGAGCGCTCAGGACCTATATCGAAAAGGCCCTTCGCGACCGGGACAACGGGACCTGCGCGGTTTGGGTAATCCTGGATCCTTCGGGAAAAGTTGCCGGCTGCACCCGCCTGGCCGGGATCAGCCCGAAGGACGAACGGGGCCAGATCGGCTGGACCTGGATCGGTAAGGATTTCCAGGGAACAGGGATCAACCGGGCGATGAAGTTCGAGATCCTCCGGTACGGCTTCGAAACGCTGGGCCTTAACAGGATCGAGCTGAAGGCCGATGAACGGAATACCCGTTCAAGAAAAGCCATCACGGGAATGGGAGCCACCCAGGAAGGGATTCTGCGGCAGCATATGAAGATCCATGACGGCCATTTCCGCAACACGGTCTTCTACAGCATCCTGCGGAGCGAATGGCCGGGGATCAGGAAACAATATTTTGGGGATTATTAAACGAAAATCAGATGAGTAAACTTTGGCAAAAAAATACTTCCGTCGATTCTAAGGTTGAAACGTTCACGGTCGGAAACGACCGGGAGCTGGACAGCCGGATGGCGGCCTTCGACGTACTGGGCTCACTGGCTCATACCCGGATGCTGGAGTCCATCGGGCTGTTGAGTGAAGCAGACCTGAAGGTTATCCAGGAAGAACTCCGGAACATTTACCGGGAGATCATTTCCGGAAAGTTCCGCATGGATCCCCAGGTGGAGGACGTGCACTCACAGGTCGAGCTGCTGCTGACCCAGCGCCTCGGCGAGGCCGGAAAAAAGATCCACAGCGGCCGTTCCCGCAACGACCAGGTGCTGGTCGACCTGAAGCTGTTCTTCCGGAGCGAGATCCGGGGGATCGCGGAGAACACCCGGAGGCTTTTTGAACTCCTGATCCGTTTGAGCGATACCCATAAGGATAAACTGCTGCCGGGCTATACCCACCTCCAGATCGCCATGCCGAGTTCCTTCGGACTCTGGTTCGGAGCCTTTGCGGAAAGCCTGGTGGATGACCTGGAGATGATGCTTGCCGCCTGGAAGGTCGTGAATAAGAATCCTCTCGGCTCGGCAGCCGGATACGGATCGTCGTTTCCCCTCAACCGGACCATGACCACCCGGCTCCTCGGATTTGAAACGCTGAACTACAACGTCGTCTATGCGCAGATGGGCCGCGGAAAAACCGAGCGGATCGTGGCACAGGCGCTGTCCTCGATAGCGGCCACCCTCGCGAAGCTTTCCATGGATGCCTGCCTGTTTATGAATCAGAACTTCGGATTTATCAGCTTCCCGGACCAGCTGACCACGGGATCCAGCATCATGCCGCACAAAAAGAATCCGGACGTTTTCGAACTGATCCGGGCCCGGTGCAATAAGATCCAGGCCCTTCCAAATGAGATCGCCCTGATGACTGCCAACCTGACTTCCGGCTATCACCGGGACCTCCAGCTGCTGAAAGAGAACCTGTTTCCCGCATTCACCTCATTGAACGACTCCCTGGAAATGGTCTGCCTCATGCTGGAAAACATCCGCATTAGGGAAGATATCCTGGAAGATGAAAAATATGCGTACCTGTTCAGCGTGGAAGCGGTGAATGAGCAGGTGCTCAGCGGTGTTCCTTTCAGGGAGGCCTACAAGAATGTCGGAAAAGCCATTGAAGAAGGAACGTTTACCACTCCGGCCCATATCCGCCATACCCATGAAGGCAGTATCGGCAATCTCTGCAACCCGGAAATAACCGGCGAATTCAACCGGGTCCTGGGAGGCTTCGGCTTCGACAGGGTGGAGGCTGCACTGGCATCGCTGCTTGCAGAGGAATTTTAATATTTTTAATTTGTGCACTTTCGACCCCCAAAAGGGGATAAATCTTTTTACATGAGCGTTTCCGTATTAGCACAGTCCCTGAAAGGCTCCGAGATCATCAAGATCGCCGGAGAAATTAACGAGCTGAAAAAAAAAGGTGAGAAGATCACCAATCTGACCATCGGAGATTTCGATCCTGAAATCTATCCGATCCCTGCGAGGCTGAAAAACAACATCATTGATGCTTACCAGTCTAACCAGACCAATTATCCGCCGGCTGACGGCGTACTGGTTTTGCGGGAAGCGGTCTCTGAATTTCTGAAGAGCCGGTTCAAGCTGGATTACGCTACCAACCAGATCCTGGTCGCGGGAGGCTCCCGTCCGCTGATCTACGCCACGTATCTGGCACTTGTAGATCCGGGCGACAAGGTTCTTTACCCTGCACCGTCCTGGAACAACAATCATTACTGTCACCTGTCTTCGGCTGACGGCGTCGCGATCCAGACTTCCGCCGAACACAACTTCATGCCGACAGCTGCTGACATCCGTCCCCACATTAAGGGAGCGAGGCTCCTTGCTTTATGCAGTCCGCTGAACCCCTCAGGAACCATGTTCACCCGGGAGGATCTCGAAGATATCTGCGACCTGGTCCTGGAAGAGAACAGGTCCCGCGGTGCCGGCGAAAAGCCTTTATACCTGCTGTATGATCAGATCTACGCCCTGCTGACCTTCAACAAACAGCACGTTGATCCCGTAACCCTCCGGCCTGAAATGCGGGACTACGTGGTTTATATTGACGGCGCTTCGAAATGCTTTGCCGCAACGGGTGTCCGCGTAGGCTGGGCATTCGGACCGGAAAAAGTGGTCGGCAAAATGCGGTCGATCCTGGGCCATGTCGGAGCATGGTCTCCTAAGGCCGAACAGATCGCAACGGCGAAGTTCATGCAGGAGCCTCAGGAGGTCGATTCCTTCCTGGAAAGCTTCAAAGCCAAAGTTAGAAACAGCTTGTCTGCGCTGCATGAAGGTTTTCAGCAATTAAAGGCGGAGGGATTCGCTGTCGATTCAATCGTTCCCATGGGAGCCATATACCTGACCGTCAAACTCGATTATTCCGGCAAAACGACCCCGGACGGCGAGCTGATCGAAAACAGTTCCGATATCAATTTTTACCTGATAAAATCTGCGAAGACCGCCTTTGTTCCCTTTTCCGCCTTTGGAACGGGCGAAAAGGTGAACTGGTTCCGGGCTTCGGTCGGTGCCTGCTCGGTAGCCGATATTCAGGCGATGATACCGCGCCTCAGGGAAGCTCTGAGCGCATTAAGATAAGCGAAAAGGTCCGTTCACTACCGAACGGACCATTCTATTTCAGGCGGCATGGGAAATGAATTTCACCAGGCTTCGCTTGGCCAGCGGCAGTAACGTTTGTTCAAGCGGGAACCGGATATCGGTCCCGATGTGATAGACGGCGGGGTTCGGAATGTTCCGCCGGGAAATGATCAGGTCTTTCCTGATGGCTTCCGGTGTAAAATACAGGTTCTGCCGGTAGCCTCTGATGTAGGTCGTATTGATTCCCCGGTATTTCTCATCCTTTCCTTCAAACAGTGTAACCTGGTACTCGTAGACCTGCGTTTCAGCCTCGTCGCCGTTCCGCAGCATAAAGTAACCGTGGAAAGGGTATAACGGGATGACGCCGATCGGCTCGATACTTAAACGGCTTTCCACGAAGTCGTAAATCTCCTTCCCCTCGCGCAGGGCAGGATCCAGCTTCTTAACGGCGTAATTGATGATCTGCTCGATCTGCTGCATGACCATATCGTCTTCGATCATTTTTTCATAGGTGAGCTTGACCTGGTCGATATCGGCCTGCGTCAGACGCTCGGGAAAGGCCTGGTGCAGGCTGTTCTTATTCTCCCGGAACTGGATCAGATTGTTGTAATGGAAGATCAGATCGTTCAGATCAGGATACAGCTTGGTCGAATGGAAGTGTTGATTGATCTTCTTAAGGTAGGCCAGTAAAACGTACTTTTTATGCTCAAAATCGAGCGAGCCTTCAATAAACCAGTTAATACTTAAGGTATACATAGGCGATAATCAGTTATTTCACCCAATAAATTACCAAAAAAAGGCCATTTTTGCAATAATGTCATACGGAACGCTTTTTCTGATTCCCGTGCCGCTGGCGGAGCACGCCTCGTCCAGATCATTTACCCCCTTTCTAAGTAAGACGGTCAGTGAGATCCGGGAATACATCGTGGAAAATGAAAAAACGGCCCGGCGCTTTCTGAAGGAAGCCGGGATCACCATTCCGCAGAGCGAACTGATCATCCATGATTACGGCAAACACAGCCGGAATACCGACCAGCATGTGTTTATCCGGAGTCTCCTCAACGGGCAGGATGTCGGACTGATGAGTGAAGCAGGATGTCCGGGAATAGCAGATCCCGGATCAGACATTGTTGCGCTTGCCCATCTCAGAGGCATTAAGGTTGTTCCCCTGGTGGGCCCCAGTTCCATCCTGCTGGCCCTGATGGCTTCCGGATTCAACGGCCAGAGTTTCACTTTTCACGGTTACCTACCGATCGACAAGGGGGCGCGTGCCAAAAAGATCCGGGAACTTGAAGGTAATGCGGAGCGTTTAGGCCAGACCCAGATCTTCATAGAGACCCCGTTCCGGAACAACCAGCTGCTGGAAGAGGTTCTGCGCAGCTGTCATCCCCAAACCCGGTTGTGCATTGGATGCAATCTGACCGGCGAAGACGAAATGATCCGGACCCTGACCATTTCGGAATGGAAAAAGCAGGGTCCTGATCTGCATAAGAAGCCTGCGATCTTCCTGTTATTCAAGCGCTAGGCCAGCGTAGCGCGGATCAGTTATGCCTGCTGTGAACCGCCATTCTGTTTCCCTCAGGGTCGGTAAAGAATCCGCAATAGCCAATCTCCGGTGAGAACTGGAAGGCAGGCGTGGTGACCGTACCGCCGGCTTCTTCAACGCGCTTCAGAAACGCATTACAACCGCCGATCTCATTGGCATTGAAATAGACCAGGGTATTATCCGTCCCGGGAGTATATCCTTCGCCCTGCACGAGCGCTCCACCCACATCTTTCATCTCCATTTCCGGAGTCTGAATGAAGCCCATTTTAATACCTGGGGTCATCTGTTCATTGATCTCAATTGTTGCAGGAAGCCGCGCTCATAGAATGCGGTAGCCCGGGCCATATCGGATACCGGGATCTCAAGCCAGTTTATAAGATTTGCCATTTAGTTTTTGTTTACCTGGTTTATCTGAAGCTATACAACTTCTATCCGTGGATCGTTTCCGATTTTCCGTAATTCTGTATTACCTGCGCTTCGTACTCCAGGAATTCCTGCCAACGCGCGTCCACGTCAATACCTTCACCGTATTTACGGGCAAGTTTGATAAACATGGCGTAGTGGGTCGCCTCGCTGACCATCAGTTCATGGTAGAACGCTGAAAGCTGACTATCGTTGATATTCTCCGACAGTACCTTGAACCGCTCACAGCTGCGCGCTTCGATCATGGCGGAAAACAGCAGCCGGTCTATCAGCTGGGCCTGGCGTCCGCCGCCCCTGATGATAAACTTTGCCAGCTCATTGACATAGTCATCTTTTCTCTCCCTTCCCAGTACGTAGCCCCTTTCCAGGATCAGATCATGTACCCGTTTGAAATGGTCCATCTCTTCCTGCACCAGAAGCGCCATCTCCTGCACCAGGTCCGATAAATTCGGATTCTGCACGATCAGCGTGATCGCGTTGCTAGCTGCTTTCTGTTCACAGAAGGCATGATCAGTGAGGATTTCCTCGATATTACTTTCCACCACATTCCGGACCCACCGGGGGTCGGTTGGCAGTTTGAGCTTCAGGATCGTTCTTTCGTTATTCACGAAACAAAAATAAGGAATGCCCGAGATTTTCACCTTCACACTTCTGTTTACATTCTGATAATAATCTTAACCTTTGGCCCTTACGGGTGTTGTACTAACATCTCAGCCGATACTTTCACTGCCGTTCAAGCCGCTTCACGGGTAATACCGCCAACCTGATTTGACAGTCAACATGGAAGTACAGTCTCCTGATCATATTGAAGTACTGGAAGGGGAAGCAGCGCGCCTGTGTTTCGGTGATGCAGACTTTCTCCGCGAATGGGATACCCTGTACCGGCGCTGCCCGTGGAAGACGATTTTCCAGTCCAAAGAATTTGTCCTGACCTGGTACCGGCTCTTCAGCCGGAACTTCACGCCGTTAGTCCTGCGTTCCACCCGGAACGGAACCCTGACAGGACTCCTGCCGCTGGCCATGTCCGGGAAGCAGGCGCTCATCACAGGGGCGGGGGCACACCAGGCGGAGTACCATGCGTGGCTCACGGAGGAGCATCTGGGAGAAACGTTCATTTCAAATGCGCTGCTCACCCTGAAGCGCAAGTTCCCACGGTTCAATATCGCATTTACCTATATCCCCGCGGAAGCGCCGTTAAAATGGGCGAAAGCCGGCAAAGTCCTCAGGAACCGGTGCTTTATGAGGGTCCTTAGACAACCGGTAGTCCGCATCACGCCGGAATACTTTGCCGCGAAACTTAATGCCAAAACGATCCGGGAAAAGGTCCGGCGGCTTCAGCGCCTCGGCGATCTCAAGTTCGAACGGATCACGGATCCGGCGGCCTTTTCGGCCATCCTTGATGAGCTGATCGTTCAGTATGAATTCAGGAAAGGTGCCATGTACGGCATTTCCCCGTTCCGGGATGAGCCCGGAAAGAAACTTCTGCTGATTGAGCTGTTCAAACTGAATATGCTGCATGTTACTGTGCTCAGGCTGAATGACACGATCATTGCATCTAACGTCAATACCGTTGACGGTTCCTGGATCTGCTTCAAGGGACTGAACGCACATTTGCCGCAATACTCCAGGCAGTCCCCGGGACTTCTGCACCTGCTGATGCTGGGAAAAACGCTGGCGGAAGAAGGAATGGAAACCTTTGACCTGACTCCGGGAGATGATTTTTACAAGGATAAACTGGCAACGTACCACCTGGAAGTGACCGAGCTCTGGATCGCGCGTACCGGTTCAGCCCGCTTAAAGCTGACCGCCAGGGAGTTTGTCAAGAAGCTCATCCGGAAAAACCTCGCCAAAAAGGGAATTGATCCCAGGACCGCACTGACATGGGTACGCAAACTGAGGGCGGATCTTTTGTCGCTCCCCGGAAGGGCGCTGATGCGGCGCCGGGGCAGCACGACGAAGAAGAAAAAGGCGTACCCGCTCAATCCGCGGAAGAACCTTCATGTGGTTCTGCCGGCCGTCAGCCGGGACCGCCTCGCGGACCTGCTGCTGTTTGATCCCCGCGGGTCGGGAATGAGCCGCTGGGAATTCCTGAAGGATGCCATGAAAAGGTTCGAACTGGGCGAGCACTCCTATACGATCATCGACGATGGCCGCCTACTGGCCTGCGCGTGGCTCCGAGGAAAATATTCCGGCACGGACGCCATCCTCGGAGACCTTGAAGGCTCCCAGGAAGCGGAGCTGATCCACTCGGTCTATGCGCACCCCCAGCTCGGAAACTGGACTCAGCCCTTCCTGAATGCGGTGGCAGAGGACGTTTCGGCTCAGATGAACAAACCGCGCATCTATCTGCTGACGGATCCGGGTAATGAACTTATTCCTACCCTGGGTGCAGCAAACCGGCCGCCTACGACCGGTAAAGATTCTTACTTTCAATGAAGTCCAGGACATTGTCCGGAACGAAGTACATCATATTCAGGCCTGCCCGGATGGATTGGCGGATAAACGTGGAGGACAGCTCCATGAGGGGCGTACTGGTAATCGTAACTGCCGGATGAGCCGCGAGCTCAGAATCCGTATGCCCGGGCCGAGGATAGACTGCAATGTGATAATCCCGGAGCAGGAGTTCATAGTTTTTCCACTTTTTCAGAGAGACCAGGTTATCCGACCCCATAATAAGGGTAAAGGCATGTTCCGGGTATCTTTCGCCGAGATGGGTCAGCGTATCAATGGTGTAGGAAGGCTGGGCCAGCTGGAATTCCACGTCACTCACACGAATATTCTCCGCCCGCTCGGTAGCCAGCCGGGCCATTTCCAGGCGGTCATACATGTTGATCAGATCCGATTTCTTCTTCAACGGATTGTGCGGAGAAACGACCAGCCATACCTGGTCCAGATCCGTGTGGTTGGCCATATAATTGGCGATGATCAGGTGACCCGTGTGGATGGGATTGAACGAACCGAAGAATAAACCGATCTTCATTCAGTGCTGTTAATCCTTCGCCAAAAAGTCCAGTACGATTTTCTCAGCCTGCGCACAAGCGGTCGCCAGGTCATGATTTTCGAGCACCAGGTCGAACCGGTCCGCGTAGGTAAGCTCTTTCCGGGCCTTGATCAGCCGTTCCTTCAGCTTATCATCACTGTCGGTTCCGCGGCCGGTCAGCCGCTGAACCAGGACCTCATAGGACGGAGGCTGTACAAAAATGGCAAGGGCGTTGTCACCGAACTTTTTCTTGAGCCTCAGGCCGCCTTCCACATCAATGTCGAATACCACGTGCTTCTCAATGCTCCAGATCCGTTCGATCTCGGACCGCAGCGTTCCGTAAAAGGTTCCGCTGTACACCTCTTCAAACTCGACAAACTCGTGTTTGGCAACTTTATGCAGAAAATCCTCTTTGCTGATAAAATAATAGTCCTTGTTATTCACCTCATCCCCCCGTTGCTGGCGGGTGGTAGCTGAAATGGAAAACGAGAGCGACGGAATGGTCTTTAAAAGGTGATGTACGATAGTGGTTTTCCCGGCACCTGAAGGTGCTGAGAATATAATGAGTTTCCCTTCTTTCATAGTTGATTGAATTCAAAGGCATCCGGGGTAATAATACCCGTTCACCGGTTAAAGCACGTTTAGTAGTTGTTCCTTGATCTTTTCGAGTTCTTCCTTCATTCCGACCACGATCTGCTGGATATTGGCGTCATTGGCCTTGGATCCGAGCGTGTTGATCTCCCGGCCAATCTCCTGGGATATGAACCCTAATTTCTTACCGTTGGCGTCATTGTCCTTCAGTGCTGAGAGGAAGTAGTCGCAATGACTCTTCAGCCGGATCTTCTCCTCGGTAATGTCCAGTTTGTCAATGTAAAAGATCAGTTCCTGCTCAAACCGGTTCTGGTCAATGTTTTCCTTTCCGATCGCCTCTTTCAGAAAATTGTTGAGTCGCTCCCGGATGACCGGCAGCCTGAGGGGCTCATATTCTTCTACCTGTTTCAGCGAGCTGAGAATGTGGCCTATGCGCATTTCGATATCGCCCTGAAGCACCTTGCCTTCATCCCTACGGAAGGTCTGAAAACTCGAAAGCGCCTGTTCAAAGGTCAGATGCACCAGCTTCCATTCTTCCTCAGGGAGCGCTTCTTCCGGAAACTGGATCACATCGGGAAAGTTGAGCGCGAGCTGCAGCAGGTTACTGCTTTGGTCGCCCAGTTCTCCGGCTACTGCCTTCAGCTGATGATAATATGATTTCAGAAGATCCTGCCGGATCGTGGCGGATTTTTGTGCAGAACCGGGATATTCCACCGAAACAACTACGTTGACCTTACCCCTTTCGATCAGCTTGCTGCACTCATTGCGAAGGATCAGTTCTTTTTCGGAAAAGCCCTTGGGGAGCTTCAGCGATAACTCAAGGAATTTGCTGTTTAACGACTTGATCTCAACCGTGTATTTGGCGTGAGAATAATCATTACTGGCGATGCCATAGCCTGTCATTGACTTAATCATGGGCAAAGATAAAATTAATTGATGAAACACTTAACCGGCACCGCGGATAAGCATCGCTGTCATTTGCCGGTGAACCTGAGTTTTAAGTGCGGGCAGGTCCTCCAGAGTCAGTCCCGCTACGTTTACCGGGTCCCCGAATACGGTCCGTACTACTCCGGGTCTTATTCTGGTGAAAGGATCCGTACGGGGAAGCAGTTTGGCCGCATTAATTAACACAACCGGCGCCAGCGGAGTCTGTGTTTCGATGGCGATCCGGAAAGCCCCATCGAAAAAGTCCGTGAGCGGCGCCGGGGTCCGGTTCATGGTGCCTTCGGGAAAGATCAGGATCGATTGTCCCTTGGAGAGCTCTGCCTTCAGATCGTTCACACATCGCTCACGGCTCTCCTTACTGGTCCGGTCAATCATCACGACCACCTGCCTGTAGATCATTCCAAATACGGGGGCGGCGGCAAGTTCTGCCTTCCCCAGTGGTTTAAACGAGCGGGGCAGCGCCCGAACCAGCATAACCGCGTCGAGGAACGAGGTGTGGTTCGAAATAAAAATATAAGGCTGGCCGTCCTGGTAGGCTACCGTGTTTTCAGGCCGGCAATCGAACAGACAAAGGGTTGAAAACAGCCATGCCCACAGCCGGATGAAGACGAATGCGGCATCCTGGGCCTGTCTGCCCGATAGCGCCAGGGTGCATAAAATAATGAACGGAAGCACAAGGATCATGGTCGTGAAGAACACGATTGAACTCCACACGAAATGAAGCAGGGAGAAAAAACCAGAAACTTTATTTAACATTTTTTATGGGATACCGCGTTTATTCTTTGGTTAAGTTTACCGTTAAAACTACTAAAGAAATGCCTTTTATAAGACTGATCTTTTTCCTGCTTGTCCTGCACAGTCTCCCGTTCCCGGCGGCCGGACAAAAGCGAACGGTATCCGGCATCGTCTATGAACAGGGGACCCCGTTCCGCATCGGGGAGGTCATTGTTGAGAACAGGACAGCTAACCTTCGGGTCAAGACCAACTATATGGGCGAATTCACGATCCAGGGCTCACCGGGAGATTCACTCCTGATTCATAAGGAAGGTTATGCGGACTTCAGCCTGCCCCTAAAGTCATCGAAAAACCTCGTAATCCAGCTCATTAAAATGCGGCAGCTCGCCGAGGTGACCATTACCGCCCCGACAAAAAAGGAAGAACTGGATGAAGTGATGGCGGGATACCGGAAGAAAGGCACCTACTATATGGGGAAGCCGCCCGTGCTGGCTTATTTCTTTAAGCCGCTGACCGCACTTTATGAGCTGATCGGCCGGACTCCGCGCCAGGCCAGGCGCTTTCAGAACTATTACGAAAATGAACTGGAACAATCTGAGGTCGACCGCAGGTTTAACCGGGTTTTCGTAAAGTCACTGACGGGGCTTGAGGTAAAGGATCTGGTTAACTTCATGCAGCGCTACCGGCCCGCTTATACTGAATTGTCGCGCTGGAATCAATATGACCTGATGAATTATGTCCGCCGTTCACTGACGGATTTTAATGAAAAGGGAAGACCCGCGGCCGAAGCGCTACCGGACCTGAGAACCATACCGGTTCCCGCAAAGAACTGATCAGATATTCAGCGCCTCACACGTCTTTTCAGCCGCAAGCTTTTCAGCGTTCTTCTTATTGTAGTCTCTGCCGATGCCGAAATTCTCACCGTCTATGATCGTCTGTATGGTAAAAAGTTTCGCACTGTCTCCGGCAGCATTGGGAACCTGTTCAAACGAAACATCTTTTCCATGCCGCTGGCACCATTCGATCAGCTTGCTTTTAAAGTTTGTTTCAGTCTGTTCAAGCGTGTTGATATCCACATGGGGCTTGATGATCCTGTTGATCAGAAAGTCGCGGGTGAAGTTGTAGCCTTTATCGAGATATACGGCGCCCACGAGCGCTTCAAAAGCATCGCCGAGCAGTGAGCTTTGCTTGTTCTGGAAATTCACCATCCGGCTGTCAAACTCGACCAGTTCGTCGAATCCGAGCTTCCGGGCCAGGGCGTTCAGGTTGGACCGGCTCACGATCTTGGAACGCATCTCTGTAAGAAAACCTTCTCCTTTATACGGATAACGCTTGAACAACACTTCAGCCACCACACTGCCGAGAACGGCATCTCCGAGGAATTCCAGGCGTTCGTTGCTGTTCTTGGCCCCGTGCTTCACCACGACGGCGACGGACTTATGCCGGAAAGCCAGCCTGTACAGGCTTAGGTTACCGGGCACGAAGCCAAGCAGATTCTTTAAAGACTTAACGTATTTACGTTGAGGAGATAAGTGTAGCTTATAAATGCTGGAAAAAGGCATTGATTCTTAACTGATAGCGTCTCAACTAAAAATAGCGCTTTCTGAAATCCTGAAAAAGAAAAAAGAGGCATTACGCCTCGTATTTCCTGAAGATCACAGATGCGTTGTGTCCGCCGAAACCAAAGGTGTTGCTTTGGGCAGCCCTCACTACGCGCTTTTGTGCTTTATTGAATGTGAGATTTAGTTTAGGATCAATGTCCGGATCATCAGTAAAATGATTGATCGTTGGAGGTATGATATCGTTCACACAGGCAAGAATCGAGGCGATCGCTTCAATTGCGCCCGCAGCACCTAGCAGGTGGCCTGTCATGGATTTTGTAGAACTGATATTCAACCGGTAGGCATCCTCTCCGAAAAGGTCTTTGATTGCCCTCGATTCACTGATATCACCCAACGGGGTGGATGTTCCGTGTACGTTGATATAGTCGATATCAGAAGTGGTCATACCGGCATCCCGCAGTGCGTTGGTCATTACCAGTCGTGCGCCCAGACCTTCAGGGTGTGGTGCCGTAATGTGATTCGCATCGGCACTCATTCCACCGCCGACCAGTTCGGCGTAGATCTTGGCTCCCCGCGCCATGGCGTGCTCGAGGTCTTCCAGGATAATTGCACCGGCACCTTCGCCTGCAACAAATCCGTCGCGGTCCTTGTCAAACGGACGGGACGCGGTGGCCGGATCGTCATTACGGGTAGAAAGCGCATGCATGGCATTGAAACCACCCATACCGGCTTCATTGATGATAGCCTCGGACCCGCCGGATACGATGATGTCCGCCATACCCAGCCGGATATAGTTGAAGGCATCGATCAGCGCGTTCGTTGAAGAGGCACATGCAGAAACCGTTGAAAAATTCGGGCCCCGCAAACCGTATTTCATAGAGATATGGCCCGGAGCAATATCCAGGATCATTTTCGGTATGAAAAACGGGTTGAATCTCGGGGTTCCGTCCCCTTTGGCGAAGTTGGTCACTTCGTCGAGGAAAGTTTTTAATCCTCCGATACCTGAGCCCCAGATCACTCCGATGCGATTGGTATCTAACTGAGGAAAATCAAGCCCGGCGTCCTTGACAGCTTCGTCTGTAGCCGCCAGAGCATAGTGAACAAATGGATCGAGTTTCCGGGCTTCCTTTCGATCAAGAAAATCTTCAGGATTAAAACCCTTTACTTCACACGCAAACTTCGTTTTGAAGTGCGTGGTATCGTATTTCGTGATAGGAGCGGCACCGCTTACTCCATTGATCAGGTTGTTCCAATATTCGGCAACCGTGTTCCCAATAGGAGTAAGCGCACCTAATCCCGTTACTACAACTCGTTTCAGCTCCATCTATAATGCTAAGCGTAACCTATTTTACGTTTTTCTCTAAATAAGCGATCGCTTGTCCGACTGTGCCGATAGTTTCAGCCTGGTCATCAGGGATAGCAACGTTAAACTCTTTTTCAAACTCCATGATTAGTTCCACGGTGTCCAATGAGTCTGCGCCAAGATCGTTTGTGAAAGAAGCCTCAGGGGTCACTTCACTCTCATCAACTCCTAATTTTTCTACGATAATTGCTTTTACTCTTGAAGCGATATCAGACATAGTCTTATGATTTAATGGTTAAAAATTCTGTGCAAAGAAAAATAAATTCTAAGAAATATCAAACCTTTTTGTTTTTGCTCAAATTTTTGGCTGGAATATAAATAAATGCCTTTTTTTAACTTTGCTGCCGGCTACCCCAAAACCCAGTTATTTTGAATAAGTTAACGTTAAAATTTGAGCCTGATCTGGACTTTATTCTCATTGCAATAACAGTGCCTCTGAAGGACTACCGGTTTTGTTACAAGCTTAACAAGCAACTAAACAGAGAGTTTTATCGCATAGAGGAATTGGAACTGCAGTTCAACGTGGATGAAGAACCCTTCTACTTCAGCCGTTATTTTTATGAGGACACCAACACCGAAAACGAATTTTTTTTGTTAGCTAACAAGGGATCGGAGGGCTTTCTGATCCCCGAAATGAAAACCGTGGACTATTTTTTGCTGATTTACAATTACTTCGACGAGGAGGACCTTCAGCACCTGCTGACACAGATCAACCGGATCCCGGAAGTGCAGGTGGCGGCAGAAGTTGATCCAAGGAAGTTGAAATCACGAGAAAACTTGGTATTTTAGCCATCTTCATTTTAAAGTGTACCTTGTACACCTTATTGGTTACACCTATAATAAATTGATAATTGATGAAAGTTGTTCATAACAGAACTAAAATCGTAGCGACGCTGGGCCCGGCTTCCTCCAGCAAGGAAGTATTGCTAAGCATGATAAAAGCCGGAGTAGATGTTTGCCGTTTAAACTTTTCCCATGGACGCCAGGCTGATCACCAGAAAGTGATCGATACCATCCGGGAGATCAACAAACAGTATAAGACCAACGTCGGCATCCTGGCCGACCTCCAGGGACCGAAGATCCGCATCGGACTGGTCAAGGACGGCGGCGTTCAGCTGCTGAACGGGAGCCAGATCGACATTACGACCAACGAACTGATCGGCGATGAGCAACAGATCTATATTACCTATCAGAGCTTCCCGAAAGATGTAAGGCCCGGAGAGATCATCCTATTGGATGACGGTAAGATCCAGATGAGGGTCCTTGCCACCAATAATAAGGATACCGTAACCTGCGAGATCGTTCATGGCGGGGTCCTGACCTCCCGGAAAGGCGTCAACCTGCCCAATACCAAGGTGTCGATCCCAAGCCTTACCGAAGAAGATCTGGCCAACCTGGAATTCGCCCTCGAGAATGACGTGGAATGGATCGGGCTTTCGTTCGTCCGCTCCGCTGAAGATATTATTGAACTGAAAAGGATCATCAGCCGCAGCGAGAAAGCTGCCCGGGTGATCGCCAAGATCGAAAAACCGGAAGCCATCGAGAATATCGATGCGATCATCACGGTGACCGACGGCGTGATGGTGGCCCGTGGAGACCTCGGTGTGGAGATGCCGATGGAACAGGTGCCCGTACTTCAGAAGATGATCGCCAGAAAATGCCGCGAAGCCTCCAAACCGGTAATCGTGGCCACCCAGATGCTCGAGAGCATGATCACCACCCCGCGTCCGACCCGGGCGGAGGTGAATGACGTGGCCAACTCGGTCCTCGACGGCGCCGATGCGGTCATGCTGAGCGGTGAGACATCCGTCGGAGAGTTCCCGCTGCTGGTTATCGAAACCATGCAGAAGATCGTACGGAACGTCGAAGAAACTTCGTATCCTTTCAATACGCCTAAAAAACTGAATGCCGGCTCATCGACCTATATGGCGGACGCCGTCTGCGGATCAGCCGTATACCTCGCTGAAAAGACCAATGCCGCAGGTATCGTTTCCATGACGTCTTCGGGATATACTGCATTTGAGATCTCCAGCCACCGTCCGAAAGCCAACACGTTTATCTTCACTACGAACAGGCAGCTCCTCAATACGCTCAGCCTGCTCTGGGGAGTCCGCGGTTTCTTTTACGATAAGTTCGAGAGTACCGATCAGACTATCAGTGACGTGACGAACATCCTGAAGGACCAGAAACTGGTCGAGCCGGGCGAAGTCGTCATCAATACGGCGGCCATTCCGATCGAAAAGAAAGCGAAAACCAACATGATCAAGGTGACCATCGTCGACTAGATCCCGGTTCCTGCAGAACATATTAGACAGCGCGGTTTCTTACCGCGCTGTTCCTGTTTTAAACCCTTCCCTCGCACGTTACGGAACCTTCACCGGCGGGGCCGCCCAAGGGCCTGAAAAACACCCGAAAATCACCGGAATTTTAAGTTTTCCACATAGTCAACATGCAGATTTTCTGCACTTTAGATAAATATCCGATAAAAGAAGCCCGATACCCCGCGAAGCTGTGGAAAACTGCAGACGAACTTCTGGACCCATTGGAATAAATTTGATTAAAAACTCCTGAAGATTTTCGGGACGTTAATTCGCTCAACGACAAGTTATAAGAAACAGATATGGGAAAAACTTCTACAAACAAAACGACGAAAGGCGCCGGAAAGGGATTAAGCTTTCAGCGGTATTTCAGCAAAGACGGTGTAAACGTGTATGACCTGTTCGCTTATGAGAAGCGTTCGTCTGTTATCCGCAACCCTGCCGGTGATGCAGTCTTCGAAATGAATGATGTGGAAGTTCCCGCTTCATGGAGCCAGGTTGCCACCGACATCCTCGCACAAAAATATTTCCGGAAAGCCGGCGTTCCGCAGCCCGACGGTACGACAGGATCCGAAAAAAGCATCAAACAGGTAGCCCACCGTCTGGCTGACTGCTGGAGACAGTGGGGCGTCCGTTACGGCTATTTCGCATCGAAAGAAGATGCCGACATTTTCTACGACGAACTGGTATATACCATCGTCGGTCAGCTGGCGGCCCCGAATTCCCCGCAATGGTTCAATACCGGTCTGCACTCAGCATACGGCATTACCGGCAAACCGCAGGGTCACTACTTCGTAGATCCTGACACGGAAGAGCTTAAAAAATCAACCTCCGCCTACGAGCGGCCTCAGCCGCACGCCTGCTTCATCCTGTCTGTAAATGACGACCTGGTGAACGAAGGCGGCATCATGGACCTTTGGGTACGGGAAGCGCGGATCTTCAAATACGGATCAGGCGTTGGAACCAACTTCTCTTCCATCCGCGGAGAAAATGAAAAACTTTCCGGAGGCGGCTATTCATCCGGTCTGATGTCGTTCCTGAAGATCGGAGACCGGGCGGCAGGTGCGATCAAATCAGGCGGAACAACCCGCCGTGCGGCCAAGATGGTCTGCCTTGACCTGGACCACCCCGAGATCGAGTCGTTCGTCAACTGGAAGGTCGAGGAAGAGAAAAAGGTAGCTGCGCTGATCGCTGCGGGTTATTCTTCAGATTACGAAGGAGAGGCCTACAGGACCGTAGCCGGTCAGAACTCGAACAACTCCGTCCGGATTCCGAACAGCTTCTTTCAGGCCCTGGAGAACGGATCTTCCTGGGATCTCATCGGCCGTATGACCGGCAAAGTGATGCGGTCCATCTCTGCAGAGAAATTGTGGCAGGATATCGCCTTCGCTGCATGGGCGTGTGCGGATCCCGGCGTTCAGTTCGACACCACGATCAACGAGTGGCACACCTGCCCTGAAGGCGGAAGGATCAACGCATCCAATCCGTGCTCAGAGTACATGTTCCTGGACAATACGGCCTGTAACCTGGCTTCAATCAACCTTGCACATTTCTTTAACCCGGAGACCCTGACCTTTGATGTCAAAGGTTTTGAACATGCCTGCCGGATCTGGACCGTGGTCCTTGAGATCTCCGTCCTGATGGCCCAGTTCCCTTCAGAGGAAGTGGCCAAGCTATCCTACGAATACCGCACCCTCGGCCTGGGCTACGCAAACCTTGGCTCGATGCTGATGGTCGCAGGGATTCCTTACGACAGCGACAAGGCCCGCGCAATCGGCGGGGCTATTACCGCCATCATGACCGGTACCGCCTACGCTACTTCCGCTGAGATGGCGAAAGAACTGGGGACATTCAAAAGATACGAAGAGAACAAGAAGCACATGCTTCGCGTAATGCGGAATCACCGGTATGCGGCCTATAATGAGACCAGCGCCTATGAGGGCCTGGAGATCGCGCCTCCGGGAATCGACCCGAAATACTGCCCGGACTACCTCCTTTCAGCCGCAGGCAATGCCTGGGATAAGGCAGTTGAGCTCGGCGAGAAATACGGATACCGCAACGCCCAGACCACGGTTATCGCACCGACTGGAACCATCGGCCTGGTCATGGACTGTGATACGACCGGTATCGAACCTGATTTCGCACTGGTGAAGTTCAAGAAACTCTCCGGCGGAGGCTACTTCAAGATCATTAACCAGGCTGTTCCTACCGCTCTGAAGAACCTCGGTTATCAGGAACACGAGATCCAGGCGATCGTGAATTACGCCAAAGGTGCCGCAACGCTGCAAGGCGCTCCGCACATCAACTTTGATACGCTGAAAGGCAAAGGATTTACGCCTGACGAACTTCAGAAGATCGACAAATCGCTCCTTGCAGCGTTTGAGATCGGATTCGTATTCAACCAATGGACACTTGGCGAAGATTGCCTGAAGCGTCTGGGCTTTAAGGCCGAACAATACAACTCACCGGACTTCAACCTGCTCCGTTCACTAGGATTTTCCCGTCAGCAGATCGCCGAGGCGAACGAATACATCTGCGGAACCATGACCATAGAAGGTGCTCCATACCTGAAGGACGAACACCTGGCGATCTTTGACTGCGCCAACAAATGCGGCCAGAAAGGCGTACGGTTCATTCATGCTCACGGCCATATCAAAATGATGGCCGCGGCACAACCGTTCCTGTCAGGAGCGATCTCCAAGACCATCAACCTGCCGAACGAAGCTACCGTTGAAGAAATCAAGGATTGCTACGAGCTGTCTTGGAAACTTGCCCTTAAGGCGAACGCGCTGTACCGGGACGGCTGTAAGCTTTCCCAGCCGCTGTCCACCAAATCGTCAGACTCCAAGGACGAAAACATCGAATCGGTTGAAGAGGTCCTCGGCCAGGCGGCCAACGTAAAATTAAGCGACCTGACTCCTGAGCAGGTGCTTGAGGCTGCGCGTGCAATCCTGGAAAAGTCAACCGATACTCATTTCAAACGCCAGCTTTCCTCTGTTGTTGAAAAGAAAAATCTGCCGGCCCGCAGAAGCGGATTCACTCAGAAGGCATCCGTCGGCGGTCAGACGATCTTCGTCAGAACCGGGGATTATGAAGACGGAACGCTGGGCGAGATTTTCGTGGATATGCACAAGGAAGGTGCGACGTTCAGGTCCCTGATGAACTGTTTCGCGATCGCCGTATCCGTCGGTTTACAGTACGGTGTACCGCTGGAAGAGTTCGTGGATAAGTTTACGTTCACGCGTTTTGAACCGTCCGGTATGGTAGCAGGACACAACAATATCAAGAGCGCAACCTCTATCATTGATTATATTTTCCGGATGCTGGGCTACGAATACCTGGGCCGTACAGACCTGGTACATGTGATAACAGAGCAAAAAGCGGTTATCGGTAATCCTCAGATGCAGGATCAGGACGTTAACCCGGATCCGACCAATTCAATTGAGGTCAGCAAGACGGAGGTAGTGGAGAATAAAGTTCTCAGACCCGTGCTGGACATCTCCGGCGGCGGTCAGTCCGATGCTCCGGCCTGCACCAACTGCGGACACATCATGGTACGGTCAGGCACATGCTACAAATGCCTCAACTGCGGAACGCAGGGAGGTTGTTCATAACATAGAAAACCCTGCACGAGATTTCAATACCAGGCCCGCCAGAAAATGGCGGGCCTTTTCTATTCAAACAAATCCGTATGACCGGCAGTACTCCCCGCGCTCCCGGAAATGCCGGCCTCAGGCAATCAGAATAAACGAACCCTGCTCCCTTGAAGATGGTCGTCCGGGCCGGAATACATCCGGTTCCGTCGCCATTCACCCGCATACTGATAAAGCAGCTGCTTCAGGGACAGAACCTTTCTTCATATGCAAATCAACCACATTTCAATCAATTGAATATCAACTGGTTAAAAACAAAGTTAAGTTCCATATGTTAATTTTTAACCTGAAGATAAAGACGCGATATGATGGCAAGACCGACCCAGTTCAAACCACCTTGAAGAACTGCTGTGCCCCCGATCGATCTCACTAAGTCAAGACAATCACTTCTAACAAAAAAGCTTATGAAAAAATTGGCAAAACTTCACGTCATCGTTGTTTCCGTTCTGCTGGTCTTCGCATGCCAGAAAGAAACTGACCAAACTCTGAGACCTGCTGCTACGTTAGACAACATAGCCCAGTCAACCAAAACTACTCCGCCCGGCTACATCCCCTGCCAGGGCAAATGCTGTGCTTTTTCACAGGGATACTGGTTCGCCAAGCCGAACGTGGTCTGGTCCCTTCCCCTGACTCTGGGGGGCCAGACGTACACCAAAGCGGAAGGCCAGGCGATCTGGGATGCGGTCAAAGGCGGAAACAACAGTCCTCTATTCAAAGCATTCTTCCAGGGAAGCGCGCTCGTCCTTAGCGGCACGGCAAAAGAATGTTCCGATGAGATCTACCGGGACATGATATACTTCAACGATCTTCTGGGAACGCTGCCTAAAATCAAGCCGAACAACCTGAACCAATTATCGTCAGCGATCTCCGAAAGCGACCAGACCAGGTTACAGAAGATCGCCGGAAAAATCGGGGACTGGATCGATCAAAATCACTGTGACTAACTTTCCGGCAGGCCTGCAGAGCTGACCTGCATGATCTGCCTGCAGAAGTCCTGTCTTTTACAGGACTTCTGCATTTAGCATGATCCGGTTGTCATAAAAGGGCTTTCCGAAGCATCGCTGACGCACCTGAAAGGCTGACCATTCTGGGACTTTTCGAACCACCGCAACTGACTGACATACTGCATTTAACAAAATCGAATCCGCATTGAAACTGCGTTAATTTTTTTTTGTTAAATATTCAGTCAAATAATTAACAAACTAAAATCTGGAAAAGATGAAAACGAAAATGCTAATCGT
>CBINHC010000013.1:0-125633 GCA_966250385.1 uncultured Sphingobacteriaceae bacterium
ATCGCGCCACATTTGGGATGTGGAGGTCGTAGGTTCGAATCCTGCCACCCCGACAATTTTTTTAGAATAACATGGTACCGTTCGGGGTGTAGCGTAGCCCGGTATCGCGCCACATTTGGGATGTGGAGGTCGTAGGTTCGAATCCTGCCACCCCGACTTTATAGGACAAGTCAAATTTATTTTTGGCTTGTCCTTTCTTTTTTTAGGTTCTCAATATCTCCCTTTGCAATGGTGAAAGGGCCTGAAGCGTAAATGAAGAATTTGTCTGACTGATACCACAGCTCATTTTAGGCCGGTTTTTTTGTTGGCTCCAATAATGTGGCTCTATTCGAGCATTTTCCACGGTAATACCTTTACATTGCTGCGTACTAAAGCCTGTTCGCCTCCATATACCAGGTGTGGGCGCACAGATTGTGGCTCCACTAATTCAGTAAAATTCTGCAGATTTTTAAATAGCGCACTGCTTAACGTTTGAGTTGCTTTTACCTCGTACGCATCAAATGCGTTTGCAGTTTTAAGTAACAGGTCGATTTCCAACCCGTTGTGATCCTGCCAAAAGTAATAAGTGAGATGCTGGTATTGATTCTCGTTAAACTTCTGGAAGTTGGCAATTACGAAGTTCTCGAAAATATTTCCTTTGAGCCTGTTAACCGCCAGTTCGTCGGACCGGCGGATCTGTAATAAATGGGTCAATAAACCAACATCATAAAAATACAGCTTCGGAGTTTTTACCAGTCGCTTATTGAAGTTATCGTGATAAGGGTACAACAAGAATACAAGATAACTGCTTTCCAGCACCGACAACCAGGCTTTTGCAGTAGGCTGGGAGATATTGCAATCATTGGCGAGTGTGTTCAAATTCAATAATTGCCCCGCCCTGGCCGCACACAACCCCAGGAATGTCCGGAAACTACTGATATTCCGGACATTAATCAGTTCGGTCACGTCCTTTTCAATGTATGTACGTATGTAGTTGGCATAAAAATCCGTTGCGTCTAAGCCTCGATGGTAAATAGCGGGATATCCTCCCAGGATACAAGCCTCCAGATAATTTGCAGGTAGTATGTTCGCCTGCTCCAGTTCCTGTGTGTCCAGTGGTAGAAGCCGGAAAAGCGCAACCCGCCCGGCCAGTGACTGAGTAATGTGCTTCAGTAAATGAAAATTTTGTGATCCTGAAAGGATGTATTGTCCCATTTGACCAGAATTATCCACTGCCGTTTGTAAGTAAGAGAACAATTCCGGTATTCGCTGGACTTCATCAAATATGGCTTTATCAGCGTATTGTTGGAGAAAGCCATTTGGATCCTCCTGAGCAAAAGACCGGTGATCGGGGTTTTCAAGGGACACATATTGATAGTCTGGGAACAAGGTCCTGAGCAGGGTGGTTTTGCCGGACTGCCGTGGACCTGTTACTGCCAATATCGGGTATTGTGTAATCCGTTTCCGGATTTCCTTTGCCATTGTTCTTTCTATCCATTCAGCCATTTCTGTGAGATTATTGAGATCAAAGATAAGCAACTTTGAAATATCATAGCTTGAGTTTTGAAATTTCAGAGCTTAAATTTTGAAATATCTTGACCTAAACTTCGAAATATCTGGAATTAAATTTTGAAATATCCGGCTTCAAACTTTGGAATATCGGGCTTCAAACTTTGAAATCTCTGCACCGTCCACTATTTCCTGGGAGTATCTTATATTTGCATCCCAAACCACACCGAAAGCATGTAGGATTTAATTTCTTTCAGACAATAAGAACGGCGATCGACGGATCCGCTGATTTATTCATTCTCAAAGAAATCTTCATGCTTAGTTTAAATCACATTTCCTATATCCATCCGGATAAGACCCCATTGTTCACGGACATCAGTTTTACCCTGAACAGCCGCGACAAGATCGCCATGATCGGCAATAACGGCTCCGGGAAATCAACCCTTCTGAAAATTATTGCCGGAGAGCTGTCCCCAACTGCCGGGGCGGTCAGCGCCGATTCCAGACCCTACTATGTTCCGCAGATTTTCGGGCAATTCGATCATCTGACTATCGCAGAAGCCTTAGGTATTGACCGGAAGCTGCACGCGCTTCACCAGATTCTTGCCGGAAATGCTACCGAAGATTACTTCAGTACGCTGCAGGACGACTGGACGGTTGAAGAGCGGTGCCGGGAATCGCTGAGCTACTGGGACCTGCCGGATCTGGATCCCGGCCAGAAATTGTCAACCCTGAGCGGCGGCCAGAAGACGAAGGTATTCCTGGCCGGCATTGCTGTTTCACAGGCCCGTTTCATCCTGCTGGATGAGCCGAGTAACCACCTGGATCTGGCTTCCAGGCAACTTCTGTATACGTATATCGGATCTGCCGCGGCAACGCTTCTGGTCGTCAGTCACGACCGCAAGCTTCTGAATCTCCTGAACCGGGTGGCGGAACTCGGCAAAAATGGAATTACCATGTATGGCGGTAATTATGATTTCTACTCCAGCCAGAAATCCATTGAATTAGATGCCCTGAGCCAGGATGTGCGGAACCGGGAAAAAGCATTGCGCCAGGCAAAAGAAAAAGAACGGGAAGCGATAAACAGGCAGAATAAACTAGATGCCCGGGGTAAGAAAAAACAGGAGAAGGCCGGTGTCGCCCGGATCATGATGAACACCCTGAAAAACAATGCCGAAAACAGCACCGCGAAACTGAAAGGCGTGCATTCGGAGAAGCTCAGCGGGATCCGGCAGGAACTGCAGGACCTGCGCGCATCGATCCCGGATATCGATAAGATGAAATTCGGGCTGGAAAGCTCCGACCTGCATACCGGGAAACTGCTTTTCAGCGCGTCCGGTCTCCATTTCGCGTACGACGGGCATTCTGTATGGAACGAGGACCTGAATTTTGAACTGAGAAGCGGCGAACGGGTCTGGCTGAAAGGACCGAACGGTTCCGGTAAAACGACCCTGATCAGGATCCTGTTGTCGGGGCTGCAGCCGCAGAAAGGGGTCATCAAGACCCAGCCGATGAGAGCGATCTATATCGACCAGGAGTATTCTGTGATCGATGATCAGCTGAATGTTTATGAACAGGCACAGGCATTCAATGATTCCGCCCTGCAGGAACACGAGATCAAGATCCGGCTGAACAGGTTCTTATTCGGGCAGGAGTCGTGGAATAAGCCGTGCAGCGCATTAAGCGGCGGCGAAAAGATGCGACTGATGCTTTGCTGCCTGACCATCGGCGGCCGGTCTCCCGATCTGATCGTACTGGATGAGCCGACCAATAACCTCGATATGCAGAATATCGATATCATGATCGCGGCTGTCAATGCCTACCGGGGAACCCTGGTGCTGGTATCGCATGATGAACATTTCGTGGACCGGATAAAGCCGGGGAGAACCGTGGAGCTGCGGTAGCATCAGTAATCCGGCAGACTGGTTAGGTAAAAGGCAATTTAATTTTCTTAAAGTATTGGCAATCATGTATATTGGTGTTGCTAAGCCAGGGGTAATACGATGACAGCAAAGAAAATTTGGGCCAATTTCAGTGTGGCGGATGCCAGCCGCACCAGGGCATTCTATACGCATCTGGGTTTTGAGCCCAGTATGGCGAACAGCAACGGTCAGCTGGCCAGCTTCCTGTTCGGGGATGACCATTTTGTGATCCATTTTTTTGAACAGGGTTCAGGAATCGACACCTATCTTCCGTCCGGCCCGGAAAACGGCGAAGTCATCTTTACGCTCTCTGCGGAATCAGAGGCCGAGGTGAATGACTGGATGCAAAAAGTCAAGGAAGCTGGCGGGACATTACATTCCGAAGCAGGCCGCGATGAGGCTGGTTATTACGGATTCACATTTGCCGACCCCGACGGCCATAAGTTCAACATCCTCTTGATGGACAGGGGACTGTGATTCGGACTAGGCTGTGTGCTTCCTGACCGTCAACGATGCCCGTTGGGGCTTCCGGGCTGTTCCAGGCTGGTACGCCGGTGGTTCAGGTTCGGTAATGCTCTGCCCAATTTTAACGAATGCCGGCACCTGCATGAGGTATCCGTCACAAGTTCTCAGAGCTGACCGGCTATTCTAATTTCTCAGACCCGCAAAGTCCCCCGGAATCCCCGTGCAGCATAATACGAGTTCGCGCCGTTGTGATAAATAAAGACATGCTCATACCGTCGGTCGCCGAAGATCGCTCCGCCGTGTTTCCGGATTGCCTCCGGCGTTTTAAGCCAGCTGGAGGTTTTGGTGTCGAACTTGCCGAGTTGCTGAAGCCGGCGGTACTCCGTCTCGTCCAGCAGTTCTATGCCCATCTCAGCTGCCATGTCCGTTACACTGTTCTCCGGTTTATTTTCCTTTCTTGAATCGAGCGCCTGGCGGTCATAGCAAAGACTCCGGCGGCCCGAAGGGCTTTCCGCCGAGCAGTCACAAAAAATAAATTCGCCGCTCTTCTCATCATAGCCCACAACATCCGGTTCCCCACCCGTTCTTTCCATTTCATTCAGCGACCAGAGCTTGGCCGCCCGGGCTTCGAGCTTTGCCTGCACATCAGCCCACTGTAGTCCGGGATGTCTGTCTGTGTTTTTCTCGAACCGGGCTTTTACTTTCGTGATCAGTTCGGCCCGGGTTTCGGCGGTCAGCTTCTTTAGTGTCATCGTGTCCATGGTCATAGGAGTTTAAGCGGCTTCCCGGAGGTGTCAGGACCTTGAAGTTACGCTTTTAAATGGAAATTTTACGTTTTGCGTGACCGGCCCCGGGCCGGCTTTTGCCTCCTATTCCTGAAGTATGGCATAGCAGGCGGCTCCGAGTAAGGCCGTTTTGTCATTCAGAATGATCGTGATCGGAATATCCTTCAACAGCGGATTCAGCCGCCCGCTGCTGCAGAACTCTTTCATGAAGGCATTCCGCTGAAGATGCTGCATGTTTTTACGGATAATACCGCCACCGATGTAAACGCCTCCGGTTGCCTTGAATTTAAGGGCCATATTGGCCGACTCAGCGGCCAGGAAGGTAAAGAACAGGGCCATTGTTTCAGAGCAGATGGCACAGTCCCCTGCATGGGCGCTGACTGCCGCTGCCTGGTCCATGGACGCCATTTTTTCGGCCAGCCATGCCGGTTCCTCCATTTCTTTTTTGTCCCGCAGGAATTCATAGATATTGACGATGCCCATGCCGCTGATGACGCGCTCCCAGCTGACGTGACCGCCCAGCTGCTGGTGCAGGTGACTGTATAACTGCATGTGGGTGGTTGTCCGCGGCGAAAAGTCACAGTGGCCACCTTCCGTCGCGAACGGGTGGTGGTAGGTGCCGTCCCAGAACAGACCCGCCTCGCCAAGGCCGGTCCCGGGCGCGATGATCCCGATATTTCCCTTGCTGCCCGGCGCCCCCGGGTTCAGCACCTCCAGATCTTTGTCTTCCAGGCCCATCAGGCCGTACGCGGCAGCTTCCAGGTCGTTGATCAGGAAGACGGGGATGTTGTTCAGCCCGGCAGACAGCTGGCTGGCATCGATCTCCCAGCTCACATTCGTAAGCAGGACCTTGCCGTCCTGCACGGGGCCGGCGACCCCGAGGCAAATGCGGTCCGGCAGATCGTCGCCGAGAAAATCGCGGAGGCAGTGGATAGCCCCGGCAAACTCCCGCGTCACGGCGGTATTCTCCCTGACCAGGTTTAGCCGGTTGTCTTCGTGTCTGAACAGGGCCAGGTTCGTTTTGGTGCCGCCGACATCAACGGCAAGAACGGTGAAGCAGGTTGATGAATTTTTTGCTTTGGAACGGAACAGGACAGATTTACCCATACGATCATTTTTTAGCCGGTAACAGCTACCGGCGGTCAGGCATTTTACAGGTTTATGAAACGGTTTATTAATATACAAACAAACCGGGTTTTGGTCTTGCGCGATGCACAAATTCTGCATGGGATAGCCCGGTAATCTCCTGACCAGAATCAATTCCCGTACTAACAGGAATCAAAACCGTTTGGTTGGATCTTTTGGAACTTTGGAACGCCGGGTCGGCGATTCTTAACTAAACGGAAAGTGATGAAAGACTTTTATGACCTCAAACAGTTAATGGTCTATTTCCTGGAGACGCTCCATGATACCGAAATGCGATGGTCGCAGGCCGTACGCGAACTGTATGATGAAACCCATTCCCCTGAGCTCAGGGAGCATCTCTACCGGTCGGCCGAGGTGGTAAACAATCATGTGCGGATCCTCAATGAGATCCTGAGGGAACTGCAGGATACGCACGTGCTGCAGCAGCCGGCCGTACTGAAAGGCATGATGGAAGAGATGCAGGTGCTTATTGCGGCCGCCCAGGACCCGGAGGTCCGGGATGCCGCCCTGCTCGCGTGTCACCAGACAGTGAACCACTTCAAGATCGCCCAGTACGGGACCGTATGTTCCTACGCCCGCCTCCTGGGTGAGCAGAAGATCGCCGCGAGCATTCACCACCTGCTTGAGGAAGAAAAACATGCCGACCAGGCACTGACCGCCCTGGCCGAAGAAAAAGTGAACCGGGAAGCCCGGCGGCCGCTGATCCGTTAACCGCTAGCGGTAATGCGCGATGAACAGGGGCATGGGCACATTTTTCATCAGGAAATCGGCCATGCTCGGTTTGAACCACCGGGATACCGTACTCCGCCGGTAGGCGCCCAATACGATCAGGGAATGATGCCGGTCATCCAGCAGGTCGAGGATCTCTTTCTCAGGATTACCTTCCCGGACTGTAAAAGTGGCTTTCGGAAAATGACACTCAATGAATTCCTGGACCAGCCGGGCGTCGGGCCAGGGGCTGCCCTGCACGTTCGGCTGAACGGTAATAACTTCTACAGGCAGGAGCTCCAGCTCAGGTAGCAGATAACTGAACATCTTGGCGGCATATACCGCGGACGGATCGCCGTCGTAAAGCAGGATGACGCGCTCAATCTCCTGATATTCCCGGGGTACGGCCATTACCGGACATTGCACATCGATCAGCAGGTCCCTGATGAACCTGCTGGGCAGGGGCTCTTCGTTGTGGGACAGCGTCTCATGGTTCCCGATGATCAGCATGTCAGCATAGATCGTTTCGCGAAGCAGCTCCTGGATCGCAATGCTCTTATCCTGATGGATCAGATTCCGGACGTTCGAACGAACGCATGCGCCGGAAAACTGCCGGACGGAAGCTTGCCGCAGGCGGGCATCCTGCTCCATCAGGCCGCGCACTTTCTCCGCTGAAACGCCCTGGCTTCCGACCATGTCAAATAGCTTGTAGCTGTGATACGTAAAGTCTTCCAGGAAGACCCCGGTCAGGATCCGGTCTTCCCGGCATGCAAGCCCGGTAGCATACCGCTCGGTGCTTTCGGAATACTTCAGCCCGTCAAAGGCGGCGAGGATTTTTTTCATATGATTCCTGTTTAATGTTATAACAGTTTCCGACGGGAATGTCTGCAGGAAGTATGCAAACGGAAGCCGCTAAGCCCGGACGCTCGATACCATCATTCCCTGCCCAAAGGTTATTATTGCGGCCGGCAAAACAGTTGATTTCGGTCAGCAGATGAGTTGATTTAAGGTGGTTCTGATTTTTGTCACATACCGGAATGACCGGGGTCATAGGCACTGTGGCGGAACCCTGCGACCTTTAGGTATGAACCGGCTGTTATTTCTGCTCTTCGCCCTTTTTGTTACCGGCTGTTCCGGTGTTTCCAGTCCGGCCGCATCAGGCGACTCTGCTGTACCCGCTGTGCCGGCAGAAGACGAACCGGTGCGGGAATACCTCGATGGAGGAGGGACGGATGTTCTCCTCTTTCCTAACCGGATCAGGAAGATCTACGCGGAGAACGGTTACCGGTATCTGTGGGCCGGGCAGCACCGCCAGGTTCAGGTCCGTGAAGCACTGATGACCCTGGATTGCGTGATCCAGTTTGGCCTGACCCCGGAACTGTATCATCCCGGGCAGCTGACATCAGAACAGACCGGCCTCTTGTCATCCGGCGGCGCAGAAGCCGGCACAGCGCAGGCGCGGGCCGACGTGCTGCTGACCGATGCCATGCTGGCATTCATGTTCCATCTGCATTACGGCCGGTTCAATCCGAAAATGACCATGCAGGCGTTCGACCGGCCGGATCGTCCCGGAGTTTCCCTGGACTCGGTACTCCTGAAGGCACTGGCGTCCGGATCGTTCCGTGAAACGATCCTTGAAGTCCAGCCTCAATCCCGGGGGTACCGCCTGCTGCAGGACTATCAGCGGTTGCTCAGCAGCCAGTATACCGGGGACCGGTACGAAATCCATGACGATACCCTTCGGCTGATCGCGGCCAACCTGGAACGGTACCGCTGGCACCAGACGGAGGGAAGGCACTATATCGAGATCAATATCCCTTCATACAGGCTGGAGTACGTCAACGGCACGATCAGGGAACGATTCCGGGTGATCGTCGGAAAGCCGGTCAGCCCGACACCGGTCCTCGAGGGACGGATCAAATACTTTAAGACGGCACCCGACTGGACCGTTCCGGCCGGGATCTTCCGGAAGGAGATCCTGCCGGGGGCACTGGCCGATCCGGGCTACCTGGACCGGAATAAATTCACGATCTATAACGACCGGGGAGAACCGGTCCCGACTGACCGGAGCAGCCTGCTGGCCATCCGGAGGAATCCGTCCCGGTATGTAGCCCGGCAATCCTCGGGCTGCGATAACGCACTGGGCCGGATCCTGTTCTTTTTCGATAATCCTTACAGCGTGTACCTCCATGATACGCCCGCGCGGCATCTTTTTGACCGGGAATACCGGGCGCTGAGCCACGGTTGTATCCGGGTGGAAAACGCCGGAAGGCTTGCCGGCCTGCTTCTGGATGCCGAAGCGGCGCCCCGGTCCGTCCGGCTGAACGTTGAACGTTCGATGGAAGCCTACTCGGCCTACCGCCACGACTTAAAGATCCCGGTGCCGGTTCTGATCCGTTACATCACCTGTGAAGTGGAGGAAGGGATCCTGATACATCACCCGGATGTGTATGACCGGGACAAACGGCTCGTTGAACAGTTATTCGGACGTAAAGAAAGATCATGAACCATGGATGACACCACTGTAAAACATGAGGCTACGCGGGCTCCGGACTTCGGGGAACTTCAGGTCAGCAGCAGCGCATTTCAGGAAGGCGCCCTGATCCCTGCGGAATACACCTGTGACGGCCGGAACATCAGTCCGCCGCTTGATATTGAACACGTGCCGGCAGCTGCCAGGTCGCTGGCGCTGATCGCCGATGATCCGGACGCTCCCCATGGGAACTGGCTGCACTGGCTGGTCTGGGATATCCCGGTTACCCACCGGATCCCGGAAAACGCGATTCACGGAACCCAGGGCAGGAATGATTTCGGGGATCCGGGGTATGGCGGTCCCTGTCCGCCTTCAGGTACGCACCGGTATTGTTTCAAAGTCTATGCGCTGGATGCGGTCCTGAATCTGGCCGCTGGTACCGGAAAAGCGGAACTTGAGCGGTCCATGGCCGGACATATCCTGGCTTTCGGACAGCTGACCGGGAAATACCACCGGATGTAGGCATGGCGTTATTGACTGGTCTGCGGCAGTACCAGGAGCATGGCATGATGGTAGTTCAGAATTTCCCGGATGTAACGGCTTTCAAATAACCGCCGGAAGAAAGAATACCTGTTATGTACCAGCGCCAGTACCCGGACATCAGCCTCGCGGGTGAGTTCCGCGAGTCTTTCGGTCACCGGCCCGGTCCCGATCTCCTCATAGTCGGTGGCCAGGTACCGGAAAGTTCCGGTGATCTGGCTGATGGCCCTTTGATGGCTCAGCTGGTCTGTATCCTCAAGTTCAGTTTTGCTGACATGAATAACCAGGAGTCCGGAGCTGAAGATATTAGCAAAGGCGGCTATCTCCGCCAGTGCCTGATTCGCCTGGGCTTCCAGGTTGCTTGCAAAGGCGATGCTGAAGTGTCCGCTCAGATGCAGCGATTCAGGGACCAGCAAAACCGGGCAGAACGCCTTCCCGATGATGTCGGTGGTGAACTTTCCGCTGACAGGCTCGCGCGGCGTGCGGTTGCGCGCCCGGTCGCCCATCACAGTCAGCCAGACCCGGGTCTTGTCAACGGGGTCCAGGGCCTGGTTCTCCAGGATGAACGGCCTGCCCGCAGATGCAATCTCTACGGAACCCTGTAATTCTTTCCGGAGGGTGTCGGCGGTTTTTTCCAGGCGTTCGAAAACCTCGTTCTCAATCGCCGAATACTCTGAATAATACGGATAGACCCCTGATTCCGCCGGCAGAATTGCCGGTACGGCAAAGAGGTTCAGGAGCAACAGGTCGGAACCGGTCTTTTCGGCGATCCGGACTGCCACCCGGGCCGCATGGTCGGCGGGCGGGGAAAAGTCTGTCAGCACGAGTATGGTTCTCATGGGGCCGGGGCTCGTCATCATGGCAAACGCTTGTCTTCCGGTGAGGAAAGTAGCCGTCCGGGGACTTTCCGTGACTGACCGCAATCAGGCGGGACACTGATCCTGGTCAGCTTGAGTACCCTGCACGTGGTTTATGGAAACCATCGGATGCCGGTGAGGTTATTAGTAAACCTTAATGTGATGTCATGATCCTCACCCTGACAATGAACCCGGCCCTCGACAAAAGCACATCGGTAGAAAAACTGCTCCCGGACAAGAAACTTCGCTGCTCGGAAGTCATCCTCGAACCGGGGGGCGGCGGGATCAATGTAAGCAAGGCCATCCGGAGGCTCGGCGGTGACAGCCTGGCCATATTTTCCTCGGGAGGCAATAATGGTAAACTGCTGGAGGACCTGCTGATCCGTGACGGGATCAGGTTCAGAGCCATACCCGTACGGGAGGAGACCCGCGAAAATTTTACTGCGGTCGACCGGGCCGCCAATGCACAGTACCGGTTTGTAATGCCGGGCGGTCATCTTTCCGAAGAGGAGATGGGGGAGTTCATAACGGTATTCCGGGCGCTGGATCCGCCTCCCGATATCGTTGTAGCCAGCGGCAGCCTGCCTGAAGGTGCCCCGGAAGACCTGTATGCCCGGCTCGCCAGGGCGACCCGGGAGAAAGGCATCCGTTTGATCGTCGATACGTCGGGGGCCGCCCTGTTGAAAGCGGCGGAGGAAGGACTGTTCCTGTTGAAGCCGAATCTTTCAGAACTGTGCAGCCTGGTGGGGAAGGAGTTCCTGGAGCTTGACGAGATCGACGATGCGGCGCGCACGGTGCTGGAATCCGGCAAATGTGAAGTGCTGATCGTGTCACGGGGACCCGCAGGAGCATTGCTGGTGACCCGGGACCTTCATGAGAGCATCCCGGCACCGACGGTCAGGAAACTGAGCACCGTGGGCGCCGGCGACAGTATGGTTGGCGGGATGGTATACCAGCTCTCCAGGGGCGCCTCGCTCAGCGAGATGGCTCGCTTTGGAGTCGCCTGCGGAACGGCGGCGACCATGAATTCCGGGACCCATCTGTTCAATGATCCGGATGTCCGGCGGTTGTACGAATGGATCCGGAACCACTCGGGAACCTGAAGCGATGGCGGACCTCCGGCTGCCTCTTTCACCTGATCACTTGCGCCTGTTTAGAAGACGTTGTTTAACAGATTCGTGCATTTTTTTTATCTTTAGTATACGTTTTGCACATGCGGGGACCCGCCAGGAATGAATGTCCCGGAGGCTGATACAGTTCCGGTAGGAAAGCGAAAGCTGACCGAATTCCTTTGGGATGCTGCCGCATTGAATGAAAAGATACCCAGGCACGCTATCCTGAAGAAAAAACTCACCTCTCAAATATTAGAACCTTATGGCAAAGAAAATCGCCCTGATCATTGTCATCCTGCTGATCCTGATCCAGTTCTTCAGGCCCGAACCAAACGTTTCTTCAGCGGCTCAACCGGCCTCCGTTGCCGCACACTATGAAGTGCCCGATCAGGTAGGAAGTATTCTCAAAAAGGCCTGTATGGATTGCCACAGTAACAATACCAGGTACCCCTGGTACAGCCGTGTCCAGCCCGTGGCCTGGTTCCTGAGCTACCACGTAAAGGACGGGAAAGAGGAACTGAACTTCGACGAGTTCACCACCTACAACTTAAAGAAGCAGGACCATAAGCTGAAGGAAGTGGTCGAAACAGTGGAAAAAGGTGAGATGCCGATTGAATCCTATACACTGATGCACAGGGAAGCGGCGCTCAGCCCGGAGGAACGGCAGGACCTGATCCGCTGGGCCAGGAATCTGCGGGGGCAGATCCGGCAGAAAATGGCCGTATCCGATTCCCGGCCATAGCTTCGATGGGAATTCCCGCTAATCCGGTGATGTTCTCACGGCATCCGGGAGCTGTGCGCCCCTTCGGCGGTTAGTCCATTTATAGCCCTCAAACCAGATGACCGAGAGGAAGCTTGCGGCCAGCGGCACCAGGAACTGGTGCAGGTTCACTGCGGAGAACCTGAAGAACTCCCGCAGGCCAGGGACGGTGATCAGCACAAACAGGAGGAAGACCGTCAGGAGGATGATGCCTCTGAGCAGCCGGTTATGGTACCTGAACGTTCCAATGACCGAGACATAGAATGAACGGTTGACCAGGGAAAGGAAGACGTTGGCCATGACCAGATGAATGAAGACCATCGTCCGGACCAGCTGTTCGTCATACATCAGCCGGACCCCATACCGGTACACCAGCAGGGATCCGGCGGCAATCATCAGTCCCTGCCATACACTGATGGACAACTCGCCCCAGGACAGAAAGGTCCTGGTCATGGGCCGCGGCGGCTGGTGCATTGACCGGGGCTCAGCCGGTTCGTTCTCATAGGCAATGGAACAGGTAGGGCCCATGATCAGCTCCAGAAAGATGACGTGTACCGGCGTCAGAACATGAGGGTAAACCCAGCCCAGGAGCAACGGTACGCTAACGGTCAGTATGATGGGTATATGGATTGAAATGATGTACTGGACGGCCTTTTTCAGATTGGAATAGATCTTCCTGCCCATGGAAACGGCGTCGACCATCTTTCCCAGGTCGTCATCGGTCAGGATCAGGGAGGAGGACTCCCTGGCGGTTTCCGAGCCCCGCTTTCCCATGGCGATTCCGATATGCGCCGCTTTCAGCGCCGGTCCGTCGTTGACTCCGTCACCCGTCATCGCCACAATATGCCCCTGCCTTTTCAGGGCTGTAATGATCCGGAGCTTGGCCTCGGGAAACATGCGGGTAAAGATCTGGACGCGGCCGACCTGCTTATCCAGCTCCTGGTCCGTCATCCGGACGAGCTGTTCGCCCTCCAGGGTGGTCTCTGCGCCGCGGAACCCGACCTGGCGGGCGATGGTCAGGGTGGTCAGGGCATTATCCCCGGTGATGATCTTAATGCCGATACCGGCCGTGTAGAATTGCTCGAAAGCGGATCTGATATTCTCCTTCGGGGGATCGTAAAAGGCCACCAGACCAAGAAAAGTGAACGGCAGCTGCTGCTGGTCCGCCGGAAAATCTTCACCCCGGAAATCGGAGACCGCCACAGCAAGGACCCGGAAGCCTTTCCTGAGAAGCACTTCCAGCGCCCGCCTGGTCCCCGCTTCGAGGTCCGGGGACAAAGACACCAGACGGAGGATCGTTTCCGGGGCGCCTTTGGCGGCGATGATCCGCCTGTCCGACTGATTGCTGAAGACATGGGTCATCATCGGCGGTTTTCCTGCGAGCGGATATTCATGCACCATCCGGTATCCGGCCCGTTCATCCACATCCGCCAGCTGCTGATAGGCCGCATGAAGCGCTTTTTCCATCGGGTCAAAGGGGACGGGTTCGCTGGCCCACATGGATGCCGAGATCAGGCCGAATCCGGCAGGCTCCGTTTTCCAGTCGGCGGCACGATACATCGGCTGCGGCTCTCCCGGCAGGTAGATAGCGGCTAGCTCCATCCGGTTCTCCGTAATGGTTCCGGTCTTATCCGTGCAGATGACTGTTGCCGAGCCGAGCGCTTCCACAGTCCGCATCTCCTTGACAATGATGCCCTGCTGCATCAGCCGCCAGGCGCCCAGTGCCATGAAAGTCGTGAATGCCACCGGAATCTCTTCCGGGAGGATGGACATGGCCAGCGTCAGGGCCTTCAGGAGACTGTCGGCCAGCTGCCGTGACAGCAGGTAATTGAATGCCCAGACGACCAGGAAGACCAGTCCCCCGGCCAGGGCCATTTGCCTGACGAACCGGTCAATCTGGGCCTGCAGCGGCGTTTTCTCCACCCGGATGCTCTCGATCGTTTTGCCGATCTTTCCCAGGGCCGTTCCGGTGCCGATCGCCGTGATCCGGCAGACGGCCAGTCCGGAAACTGCGATGGTGCCCTTGCTGATCCCGCTGTCGGCTTCCTTGGCAACAGGGAACGATTCTCCGGTCAGAATGGATTCATTGACAGCGAAATCGTTGGCCTGGAGGATTATGCCGTCGGCCGCGATCAGGCTGCCTTCTTCGACGACCATGTAGTCGCCCACGACCAGGTTCACCGAGTTGATCTCCGTTACGTTTCCGTTCCGGATAACCTTTGCCCGCGGGGCGGTGAGGCTCTTCATGGCGGCCAGCGCATTCTCGCTCCGGGAGTCCTGGTAGATAGAAATTGCCGACACGAAGAGAATGGCCGCCAGCATGAAGGCCGCCTCGTGTATCTCCCCGAGCAGGAAGTAGAGCACGGTGGAGATCACCAGGATGACGAACATCGGCTCAACGGCCACCGCGGCCACCTTTTTCAGGAAGTAGCTGGGTGACCGGCCCTGGATTTCGTTCATGCCGTACACTGACCGCGAACGGTGTACTTCGGCTGTGCTCAGCCCGGCGAACGGAAAAGGATTGTCATTCATCGCAATGGTCCTGGTGAACTCTTCCCGTATCAAAGTCCCCAGCTAAGGAACAAATGCACCGGCTGTTTTTGTTTGGGATCTGCAAAGTTACCCTGTGCGCTGCCTTTGGGCCCCGATAACGGAGGTCACGGTTTTTCCTGACCGTTGTCACGTTTTTGGCGGCCGGTCGTGCCGATATTTACCGGAAACCAGACCAGATGAAAACCATCCTAGTACTGACCGATTTCACCGACAAGTCCCGCCGCGCCGCCGCTTACGCCTTCGGACTGGCAGCCGCCCTTAACATGGATCTGCTGCTCTTCAACTCCTACCTGGTACCGAACGCCGACATGACCGGTGTCGGAATGGCGCCGCCCTTTTTTGCGGACTATGATCTGTACGAAAGCCTGAGTACAGGGCAGCTCCGGAAGCAGGCGGATTCGCTCAGGGAAGAGATGCGGGGAGCCGGTTCAGCCGGGCCGGAGATCCGCGTCGCAAATAGTATCGGTACGCTCGGCGACGGTATCCGCCGGCTAATGGAGGATGAAGATATCGCCCTGCTCGTTATGGGAAGCAAGGGGACTGAAGCACTGACGCACTTTCTTTACGGCGCCGACACCACGGAAGTGATTCGCAGGGCGACATGCCCGGTCCTGCTGGTACCCCCGGATGCGGGGACCGGGCAGCTCACTAGGATCGCACTGGCTGCTGATAAGCCGGATGACCGGCTGCTGAAAGCACTCCGGTACCTGGCCGGTCTGGCCGCTCCGTTCCGTGCGGAGATCATCCTGACGCATGTTTTCCCGCCGGACACCCCGGATACCGACGTGAACCGCCGGCTGGAACAATTGCAGGAAACCGCCTCGGCATCGGAATACGACAAGATCAGCTGTGCCGGCGTTCGTGGTAAGGATATCAGCAGGGCCCTGGTAGAATTTACCGCTTCACAAGGGTGCGCCCTGATCGCCCTGATTCATCAGCGCCATACCCTGTATGAGCAGGTATTTGAGGAAAGTATTGCCCGGAAGGTGATGGGCCGGCACCGGGTTCCGTGCCTGATATTCCCCGCGGGATTCTGAAACCATATTTCCCGTTTAAGGCCGCAGTCGTTATTTTAGGGGGATGAAAAAGGAACGTAACCATGTTCAGACACACGGGTAAAAGACGAACCTGGATACATAATCTGAAACTGGCCGCCCTGCTGTCCTTTGTAGCCGGGATCGTCAACGTGACCGGCTTCTTTGCCGTGCAGAAACTGACGACCAATGTTACCGGTCATTTTGCCTTTTTTGCCGATGAAATTGTCAGAAAGAACTTCGGCGGCGCCATGATTTTCATAACGTACATCCTGGCTTTCTTTGCGGGCGCCTTCGTGTCGAACACCATGGCTGAGATCGTTTCCAGAAAACGCGGCGCTCAGCGGTTCACCCATGCCGTTCCCGTCACCGCGGAGATCCTGGTTCTCGTCTGGGTCTCCCTGTTATCGTCCGGAACCATTCAGCATTACCCGAATGTGGTGGCCTGCGCCCTGCTGTTCGCCATGGGGCTGCAGAATGCGCTGGTGACCTTTATTTCCAATTCCGTAGTCAGGACCACCCACCTGACAGGGATGTTCACGGACCTGGGGATCGAACTGTCCCAATTGATTTTCTTTCGGAAACCCGAAAAGCGGTCCAGGCTTGCAACTTCGGTTAACCTTCGGCTGGCGATCATCTGCTTTTTCTTCCTGGGCTGCGTCACGGGCGGTTACCTGTACTTCTTCGTCGGGATACGGGCCCTGTTGCTCGCGGTCCTCATCCTGATGGCGGGGTTGCTGTACGATACCCTGAAGTTCCGGGTGGTTTCACTGGCCAGGAAGCGCCGTCACTGACGTTGCGGGGTTTTGAATGCCAGAATGGGTCAGGCTGTAAGAGCGTATTGCCAAAGAACTTTTGGAAAGAACATAGTTTCTGGTCAGAAGGCCACTTCGTTTGTTCTATTGGCGAAGCAAGTCCGGATACTGCCCGTCACTATATTTTTTCATAAGGCTAGAATTATTTGTGCCTTACATCCACAAACTGAGGACTTGCGGGTTTTACGGCACGTAGCTATAAATCATCGCGGAATTTCTCCAGGTCCGCCGGTTACCGGCATTCCGGCGCAGCCACCGGGTGAGGCTGGCCCGGGAGGTGACTGGAGTGGAGATCGGATCCCTTCCAGATCAGAAGGAGTCCGGCAATGAGCAGGAGGTAAGGAGTGAGGCGGGGCAGTTGCGGACGACCCCTGAACAGCAGCGGCGCCAGGGAAGCCAGCATCATCAGCGGTGTTGTTCCCAGTCCGAAAAACAACATGAACTGACCGCCCTTCAGAACCGAATCCGCATTCAGCGATGCGGCCAGTGCCGCATACACCATTCCGCACGGCAGGATCCCGTTAAGAGCCCCGGCAAACAGTCCGCCATACGGCCGGGAGAGATACCGGCCCATCAGGCCGACCAGCGGTGCCACCAGCCGGGACTGGAGGCGATGGAGCCGCGGGTTGCTCCGGCCCAGGAAATGGGATCCCGCCATGATCAGCAGGATGAGTCCGGTAACCAGGCTGAGACTCTGCTGAAGGCCCAGCATACCGAATCCGCTGCCCAGCAGACCGGCCAGGAGCCCGAAAATGCTGTAGACAGCGATCCTGCCCGCCTGGTACAGCAGCCTTTGCAGGATCAGCGAAAACAGGCTGCTGTGTGCAAACGGAATAACCATCACCAGCGGGCCGCACATGGCCACGCAGTGGAGGCTTCCGAAAAGACCTGTAAAAAAGGCAAGGGCTGTCCAGCTCATGGCATCACAACTTCGTCCTCGAAAAGGTACTTTTTCCCGGCCAGCATGTACTCGATCCGGAGGGTCCAGGGGCCGGGAGCCAGGGAGCTTCCCGGTATGCCGATGAAGGTTTGCTTGCCGGTCGTTCCGGTCAGCCTGCGGTCCATCCGCGCATCGGATGGCCGCCGGAAGTCCAGCCGGTAGGTGACAGGGGCCCTGAAATCGATCCGCATCCCGGTTCCCGAAACCGAGATCCCGGGAAGGACCGCGTCATCGACCGCTTGCTGCTTTTCCTGCATGTCGGCATTGTAGTTCTGGCCTTTCTGGTAATAGTTCTGGTCCACCAGCGAATCGTGATCATTCTGCAGGATCATCAGGGTTCCCAGCGTGAGGATGAAGGCGATGAACGCTCCCATTCCGATCATTAATTTTGTACCCCAGTTCATGAGTTTATAAGTTAGGAGGAGCGATGAAAGTCGTGTTTGAATGCGTGATCACACGCCCGTTGGCCACCACATCCAGCCCGATCTCCGATTTGTAACGGGTGATCCGGTCCTGAGGGAGGATCACGAAGAACGTCATCTTTACGCTTTCTCCTTTCCGGATGGTCCTTGCGCGGTTGATGTACTGGATCTTTGCATCCGGATCGCTGAGCTTCAGTTCGAACCGGATATTTTCCGGAGTCTTATTGATGAATTCCGCATTATACAGGTTGCTGACGGTCCCGTCGGGTCGCAGCTGGTACAGGGTACCGCTGGCGCGGAGGACCGTGGTGTCGATATCGGATCGCCGGACGAGCATGGTGGTCAGCGCAGATACCAGGATCAGCAGGACGGCGGCATAGCCATAGATCCGTTTGCTGAAGGTAAATTTCTTTCCTGTCTCGATCTGTTCCTTTGATTTGAATCCGATCAGCCGGGGCTGGCGGTCCAGCTTCAGCATCACCGAGTCGCATGCATCAATACAGAGGGTACAGTTGATGCACTCCAGCTGGGTACCGTTCCGGATATCGATGCCGGTCGGGCAGACCGCAACGCAAAGGCCGCAGTCCACGCAGTCGCCGTCGGCCGGGCTTTCCTTACCTTTTTTGATCTTCTGACGGGGCTCGCCCCGCTTGTCATCATAGGCCACCACCAGGGACTGCTGATCCAGCAGGACGCCCTGCAGCCGGCCATAGGGACAGATGTGGGTACAGACGATCTCGCGGACAAAGGCAAACGTGCCGTAAAAAGCGCCGGTAAAGACGCAGATGGCGATAAATCCGGTCAGGTGCATGCCTACCGGTTCGGTGATGATCCGGGTCAGTTCGCCGGAACCGACCACGTATGCCAGGAACGTATTGGCGATAACAAAGGAGATCAGCAGGAAAATGGCATGTTTGCCGCATTTCTTCAGCAGTTTCCTTCCGTCCAGCGGCGCGGCGTTCAGTTTCCGCTGCTGAGCCGCATCGCCTTCGATCCAGTATTCGATCTTGCGGAATACCATCTCCATGAAAATGGTTTGGGGACAGGCCCAGCCACACCAGACCCGTCCGAAAACCGCCGTAAACAACACGATGAAAACGATGAAGGTCAGCATGGCCAGCGCGAAGATATACGTGTCCTGGGGCATGAAGACCACGCCGAAGAAGACAAACTTGCGGCCCATGGCATTAAGCAGGACCAGTTGCTCTCCGTTGATCTTTAACCATGGTCCGAGCAGGAGCAGGGACAGCAATACATAACTGAGCGCATTCCGGTACCGGTACAGCTTCCCCTTCATCTGTTTGGGATAAACCCATTTCCTTTTCTTATCCTCTGCCTGTAAAGCCTTGGTATTTAATGTTCCCATGTCCTTTGCTCCGCTGAATAATTAACCTTCCTTTTCTCCCTGGGGGGCCTTGGCGCCCGGAGGGTTACTGCCCTTAAGGGACAGGATGTAATTGGCTACATCCGCGATCTGTTTGGGGGTGAGCGTCTTTTCCCATGAGATCATACCCTTCTCCGGTACCCCGTATTTGATGGTCTTGAACACCTTGTTCACCTGGCCGCCATGCAGCCAGTACTCGTCCGTCAGATTCGGTCCCACCAGGCCCTGCAGCTTATCGCCGTGGCATGCGGTGCAGTTTGCGTCATAAACGGCCTTTCCCGCTGAAAGGACTGCCGGTTCCTTGCTTTCCTTCACGGAATTCTCATCGACATTGCCGGCCGACGTTGCCAGGAAGGCATCCCGTTCCAGCTTGGCGGTCTGCATTTCCGCTTTGTATTCCTGAATCTGGTCAGGTCCCCAGCTGAATACCTCGTAGGTCATAAAGTACCCGATCGCGAAGATGATGGAAGCGGCGAACATCCAGTTGAACCACGGCGGAGTCGGATTATCGAGTTCGGTGATCCCGTCGAATTCATGCTCCAGGGTCATGTCCTTTTCCTCGTGGAGCGGCCGGAGCGAAAGGAGCTTTTCCCAGATGCCGGGCCGGGCTTTTTCAGCTGCTTTCCAGTCGGCATATTCCTGGATCGGCTCCGCTTCCGGCCTGGCCAGCGGCGCAGGGTTGGACAGTTCCCCGGCCATGACCTGGAAGGCTTTCAGCAGGGTAAAAGCAAACCATAGAAGGAACAGGGCCGTCACAATGAATACGACCAGGAGGAGGTTCATGTAGAAGTTGCCGGATCCGGCCGCGGCTACGGCCTGCGTGGTTTCTGCAGCCGGTTCCTGGGCTGCGGCACCGGCTGAAAGCAGCACGAGGCCGGCTGCTGAATAGATGGATGGTCTCATTGGTGGTCGTCGTTTAAAGGGAGGTTGCTCATGTGTTCAATATGTTTCCTGTTCATCGTAAAGAGCAGGATCGCCACCACGATGAAAAAAATCAGAAAAATCCAGAGGGAAGTGATCAGGTAGACCTGGCTGTCCATGAAGTTATTGATGAATTGTTTAAACATGATCTTGTTTCAATGTTGTTTCCGGGCACAGGACTCCCTTCCGGGAGCCTGTACGGCGGACGTTCTGATTAGTTATTTGCTGTCTTTGCTGTCTTGATATCGGTGCCCAGCCGTTGCAGGTAGGCGATCAGAGCGATGATCTCGCGGTCGGGATTTACCCGGATGTTGTCCTTGGCAAGCTGCCCGGCGATCTCGCGGGATTGTTTGACCAGGTCGGAATTGGCCTGGCGCTCATAACCCTCTTCATAAGGGACACCCAGGGTTCTCATGGCACTGATCTTGGAAGCGGTGGTCGTGATGTCCAGTTTCTGTTCGATCAGCCACGGATAGGGCGGCATGATACTGCCCGGAGACATCGTGGTCGGATCCAGCATGTGGTTGAAGTGCCATGCATGCGAATATTTTCCGCCTACACGGTGAAGGTCGGGACCGGTCCGCTTGGATCCCCAGAGGAACGGGTGATCGTATACGAATTCGCCGGCCTTGCTGTAGTCACCGTAGCGTTCGGTCTCCGAACGGAACGGACGTACCATCTGCGAGTGGCAGTTCACGCAGCCTTCCCGGACATAAAGGTCGCGGCCGTGAAGTTCCAGCGCCGTATAGGGCTTGACGCTGGCGATGGTAGGAACATTCGAAGAAACCAGGAAGGTCGGCATCATTTCGACCATACCCCCGATCAGGATGGCAATGATCGCCATCACCATGAACTGCATCGGTCTCCGTTCCAGCAACCGGTGCCAGGTCTTTTCACCGGCATGCGGCACGAACACCGGCGAAAGCGGCATGGCTTCGGCGGGCTCGTTGGCCAGCAGGGTTCCTTTGGCCATGGTCTTTGCCAGGTTGTAGGTCATCACCAGTACGCCGGTCAGGTAAAATCCGCCGCCGATCGCACGGAACATGTGCATGGGCAGAATCTCCAGTGTGGTCTGCAGGAAAGCAGGGTATTTCAGGATGCCTTCCGGGGTGAACTCTTTCCACATCAGTCCCTGTGCGAAACCGGAAAGATACATCGGTACGGCATAGAACAGGATCCCCAGGGTTCCCGCCCAGAAGTGGAAAGAAATCAGCTTCCTGGAAAAGATCTCGGTCTGGTAAATTCTCGGGATCAGCCAGTACAGGATCGCAAAGGTCAGGAAGCCGTTCCAGCCGAGCGCTCCGACGTGGACGTGCGCGACGATCCAGTCGGTATAGTGGGCAATGGCATTGACCTGTTTGAGTGAAAGCATCGGGCCTTCGAAGGTCGCCATCCCGTAGCAGGTAAGACCTACCACCATGAACTTGAGAATAGCATCGTCCCGGACCTTATCCCAGGCACCCCGAAGGGTCAGGAGCCCGTTGATCATACCGCCCCAGCTCGGTGCGATCAGCATGACCGAAAACACGATTCCGAGAGACTGAGCCCATCCCGGCAGGGAAGTATAAAGCAGGTGGTGCGGACCTGCCCAGATATAAATGAAGATCAGCGACCAGAAGTGCAGGATACTGAGCTTGTAGGAGTATACCGGGCGGTTGGCCATCTTGGGCAGATAGTAGTACATCAGTCCCAGGAAGGGGGTGGTCAGGAAGAAGGCGACCGCATTATGGCCGTACCACCACTGAACCAGGGCATCCTGCACGCCGGCATACAGGTAGTAGCTCTTGAATGCAGAGATGGGCAACTGGAAGGAGTTCACGATGTGCAGAACCGCCACGGTGACGAAGGTGGCTATATAGAACCAGATCGCCACATACATATGCCGTTCCCTGCGCCTGATGATGGTCCCGAACATGTTAACGCCGAACACGACCCAGATCAGGGTGATGGCGATGTCGATCGGCCATTCCAGTTCGGCATATTCATGTGAGGAGGTAAATCCCAGGGGAAGGGTAATGGCGGCCGCCACAATGATCAGCTGCCAGCCCCAGAAGTGGATCTTACTGAGCACATCGCTGAACATCCGGGCTTTCAGCAGTCGCTGCAATGAATAGTAAACGCCCATGAAGATCGCATTACCCACAAAGGCGAAGATCACCGCATTGGTATGGAGGGGCCGTACCCTTCCGAACGTGGTGTACTGACTGCCCATGTTCATCGACGGCTTAAATAGCTGCATGGCGATCAATAGGCCGACCGTCATCCCGACGATACCCCACACAACGGTCGCTATACCGAAGTTCCGGACGGTCTTGTTGTCATAGTTGAATTTTTCAAGCTGCATAATAGAGTTGTAGAATTGTTTTCCGGGTGTAAAATTACCCCTGGACGGGGAAGTGCTCCGTGATGCAGGTTGTCCCAAAAACTGATCTTCGTCACTTTTTGCGAACCCCTGCGCGCCGGGGCGGGAGGCTGCTTTTTTATGGTCCCTTGTCCGGGTCCGGCCGGTCCTCCTCGAAGAGGATCCGCATAGCCGGGGTCTGCATATCGTCGTTCTGGCCGGTACCCATGGCCCAGAAGAAGGCGCCCAGGAATACCAGGGCGATGGCAATACTGCAGGCGATCAGGAAGTAGATAATGTCCAAAGCGGAATGTTTAAAATGTGACGTTATGGTTGCCGGTCGCCGCCGCGCAGGTTATTCCTGCCTGCGTAGTACCGGGTACATACGGACGTGAATATGATGATGGTCACCGTGCTGAGCGGCATCAGAACTGCTGCGGTCAGCGGCGAAAGGGTCCCCTGAACGGCGAACCAGATCCCCGCCAGATTATAGGAAGCCGAGATCACGAAGCTCATCCGGATCGTGCGCATCCCGTCTTTTGCCTGGGCAATGAACCGGGGCAGTTTCTCCAGGGCCGCGCCGTCCATGATGGCGTCGCAGCCCGGGCTGAAGTTGTTAATGTTATCGGTGACCGCTACGCCGAGGTCGCTTTGCCTCAGGGCCCCCGCGTCATTGAGTCCGTCGCCGAACATCATCACGCTCTTGCGGGATGCCTGCAGTCGGCGGATATACTCCAGTTTGTCCTGGGGGCTCTGCCTGAAATGCAGCTGGCCCGGTTCCGGAAAGAAGCCTTCCAGGCTTTTGCGGTCCCGGTCCTGATCGCCGGACAACAGATGGAGATCCATTGTGCCGCGCAGGGTGTCGAAGAGTGATTTCAGGCCCGGACGCCATTGCTGGCGGACACGGAAGCAGCCCTTGTAGACCCCGTCGATCTCCAGGTGGACGGTGGCCGAATCCCGGCCGGCATCCGGAGCGGAAGGGACAAAGGCAGCGCTTCCCAGCCGGAGTTCATGGAATCCGATCTGCCCGCTGAGCCCTTTTCCGGCCAGTTCGCGGAAGTTCACAACACCGCGGAAAGCGTCGGCCTTCAGCCATTGAATGATCTCCCGGCTCAGAGGATGGGAAGAATTGCGGGCGAGCGAGGCCACAAGGTCTTTTTCTTCGCCAGTCAGTTCCCCGGAGAAGGAAAGGCCGACGGCCTGCGGTGAGGTGATCGTCCCGGTTTTGTCGAAAACCATCGTATCGACCCGGGCGAGCTGTTCGACCACATCGGTATTTTTGAGGTAAAACCGGTTCTTGTCGAACAGCCCGAGAACGGCCGAAAGCGTGAAGGGCGTACTGAGCGCCAGGACACAGGGGCAGGCCACGATCAGAACCGATGTGAAAGCGGCCCAGGCCTTTCCGTGATCACCGGCATACATCCAGAAGCCGGTGGCAGCAAAGGCAATGATGAACGTTACCAGGCTGAAATACCGCGCGATCCGGTCATTGAAATTCTGCATCCGGCCGTCCTGAACCCGGAACGTTTCGTTGTTCCACAACCGGGTCAGATAGCTCTGGGACACCGGTTTGACCACTTCCAGCTCGACGGCCTCACCAACCTGCCGGCCGCCGGCATAGACGATCTCGCCCAGGACCTTCCGGACCGGTTCGGATTCGCCGGTCACGAAACTGAAGTCGAAATGACCTTCGCCCTTCATCAGGATCGCATCAGCCGGGATGATCTCGTTGTTACGGATGAACATCCGGTCACCCACTGCTATTTCGTTGATGGCGACCGAGCGTTCCTTATTCCTTCGCAGGACCGTCACGGCAACCGGAAAATACGACCGGTAATCCCGGTCAAAGGACAGATGATAATAGGTGCGCTGTTTGACCCAGCGGCCCATCAGCAACAGGAAGATCAGCCCGGTCAGCGTGTCGGAGAAGCCGGGACCGGTCTGCGTAATGATCTCGAAGGCTGACCGCAGGAAAAGCACGGCAATGATCAGGGCCAGGGGCGCGTCCAGGTTGATGATCCGGTTCTTCAGGCCGCCCCAGGCCGAGATGAAGAATTCGCGGCCGCTGTAAAATGTGGCCGGAATGATAAATGCGAGATTCAGCCAGCCGAACAGCACCCGGTAGCGGGACTCCACGTCCGAAAGACCCAGGTACTCCGGGAAACTGAACAGCATGACATTGCCCATACAGAGGCCGGCCACGGCGATCTTTTTGATCAGGTCCCGGTTTACCGAGTTTTTCTTTTCCCTGACCACGTCCTGCAGGCTGATGAGCGGTTCATAACCTACCGAGACCAGCAGCTCTACCAGGCTGCGCAGGGAGAGTTCGGGGTGCCGGAAGGTGATGGAAACCTGCTTTTTCAGGAAATCGATCCGGGAGTGCAGAACGGCCGGATGAATCTTATGGAGGTGCTCCAGCAGCCAGATGCAGGAGCTGCAGTGGATCGCCGGGATGTAGAAGGTGACGACGGTCAGACTATCGTCCGTATAATCCACCAGCTGCCGGGCGATCTCCGGTTCATCCAGGTATTCAAAGTGCTGGTCGCCCTGCTTCTGGACCTGGCCGGGCGCCTGGTTATAGGTGTAGTAGCTGCAAAGGTTATTGGCGGACAATACCTGGTAGACGCTCTGGCATCCGATGCAGCAGAACGCCTTTTCATCGAGTATATAAACCGTATCGGCTACCTGCGTTCCGCAGTGGTAGCATTCGGTGGTAAGTACAGTTTCTTGCATTGCTGATCAATTTGTGCAGTTCAAATGTCGCCAGAAAGTCACCTTCCTTAAATGATACCGATTATCCGCACCGGTGATCTGAGTCACTATTATGCCGTTTCAGGCATGGCGATCTGCAGAGCATTCAGTTTTTCTTCGCTGCACGACAGGTCCTTCTTCAGCACATCCAGGTCCTGCAGGCTGGCGGCCAGGTCCGGCAGCAGTTCGCGGTAATACCGGACGCCCTCCAGGAGCTGATCGCGGAAGCGGGTCAGCTGTTTCTGTTTCTTTTCGTTAAACCCGCTAACCGAGCCGGCCAGATCTTTCTTCAGGTAACTGATGTACAGGTTAAGTTCATTGATGAACATATGGGACCGGTTCCGGGTGATCAGGTTGATCTTCCCGTAGATATGCTTCACCATTTCCTCCAGGGAAAAGGTGCCGGTAAAGTAGGCCAGGTTCGGGCCGGGGCAGATACTCACGGCCCTGCTCTCCTTTGGTTTGAGCATCTCGTTCTTCAGGTAGACCGATGTCGTGAGTCCGACACATAAGCAGGTTTTTGCGGTGATCTCGTCCAGGCGTTCCGCGTATTCCCGCTCCGGCAGACCAAGGCTGTCCAGCTGCCTGATCTTGAGGTTCTGGTATTCCCGGGATGCGGTGCAGATGGGGGTGGCGGTGAATTCGGTGTTCGATACGAGGAATTTCTTGGTGCAGGGACTTCCCGGGCGGCCGGCGGCGATACGGGCGAGCCGCTGCTTTTCGGCGCCGCTTTTCCTGAAATTGTTGAACGGTACGCCCAGCGGCGACGCCCCGCTGACATAGAAATCGTCCGGGGTGGCGGTCTTCAGGTCACCCAGGGTCTGTTCATCGACGTTCGTCACTTCGGGAACCAGCAGGAAGGGACTTCCCCAGCCGGTCCCGTCCAGGTGATAATAGTTCAGCAGGAAGGTATCCTCGACGGAGGTGCCGATCCCGCCCTGGACCGTGACGCGTACATCCGGCGTTGCCCGGATATCGATTCCCCGGCTTTTCAGGGCGCTATGGTAGATCGTGAAGATCTCCAGCAGCAGCTCTTCCCGCTTTTGCTTGAATTCTTCGAGGACCGGTCCCAGCAGGTAACCTTCCGTCGCGAATGCATGTCCGCCGCAGTTGAGGCCCGATTCGATCCGGAATTCGGAGATCCAGAGTCCTTTCTTGGCCAGGAATTTCGCCTGGATCAGCGCGGAGCGGTAATCGCTGACCTTCAGCATGATCTTCTTCCGGAACGTCCGGTCCGGCTGCGGAAAGAAGTCCGGGTAGTTTTCCAGCGCACTATACAGCCGAGGATTCATTCCTGCGGACAGCACGACCGAGGAGGTCAGGTCGCTGGCGGCGAATCCGCGAAGGGAAGCCAGGGCGTCCGTAAATTCGTCTCCCAGGGGTGCGCCGTCCTTCGCGTAATTGATCTTGTCCACCTTGGACATGATGTTCACGTCGATGCTGCCTTTACTGATCGCCGCCCGGAGTTCGGACTGCAGCGCCGTCCGTTCGGCCTCGTCCGGCGTTTCGAGCATGGCAATGTACTTTCTTTTCAGGGGGGAATGATCCGGGAGCAGCGTAAAATACCGGGTCAGATCAGTTCCCGCTTCGAAGGAAGCGGACTGAAGCGACCCGAACTGTTCGTCGACCAGCTCATTCAGCAGGTTCAGGTACCGGGTGATCCGTCTGGCCCGGTGATCATGCTCGTGTTTTCCGATCGCGGTATAGGGTCTGTCACTCTTTTCGGCATGGTATTTATACATCCGTTCGATCAGTTCATCGTCCACGATCGAGACGACGGAAGAGATGCCGAATTTCGCGACCTTAAGCGGGGTGTCGACAGAGAACCCGAGTCCCAGGACCGGGATATGAAAAGTATGGGGCATGGTGATATGGTATGGTTTAGTTGTTGTTTAGACAGCGGTACTGAAGATCTGGCTTTCGGGCTGCCTCTGCCAGAGCCGCCGGTCGAAAGCCATGCAGATATTCCGGAGGAATGGCCGGCCTTTTTCGGTGACCTGCAGAAGCCCGTCTTCCACGGTGATGAGTTCATCTTCCTGTAGGGGAAGCAGGCGTCCGCGCACTTCCTGCCAGGTCTCACTTGCCAGCCGGGTCGTACCCTGGCACATGATCGCGAGGATTTCCCGCCGGTGCTGCAGATCCTCGCCGGTCAGCAGATGTCCCCGGAATACAGGGAACCGGCCTTCGGCGACCGCTTTGAGATACGGTTCGACGACCTTGATATTCTGACCGAAGGCATACCAGCTGTCGCCGATGGCCGAGACTCCCAGCCCGACACACAGCCGGGTGTACTGGTGGGTATATCCCATAAAATTCCGGTGCAGCGTCCGGTTCGTTTCGGCCGCATACAGGCTGTCGGAGGGCAGTGCAAAATGGTCCATGCCGATATCGTGATATCCGGCCTGCAGGAACAGTTCCCGGCCGCGCTCGTAGAGCAGTCGTTTAGCTTCATCCTCGGGCAGGTCCGCCTCCGTGAAACGCCGCTGGCCGGGTTTGATCCATGGCACGTGGGCATAGCTGTAAAAAGCGATCCGGTCGGGCCGAAGCCGTATGACCTTATCTACGGTATCTTCCACAGAACGAAGCTTCTGGAGGGGTAAGCCGTAGATCAGGTCATAGTTGACGGACGTATAGCCCATATCCCGGGCCTGCCGGGTAACCTGCTCGACCTGTTCCACGGTCTGGCGCCGGTTGATGATCTCCTGGACGGCCGGGTCGAAGTCCTGGATACCCAGGCTGAGGCGGCGGAACCCGAATCCGTACAGGGTCCGCAGGTGCTCAAAAGTGGTATTGGCCGGGTGGGCTTCAAACGAAAACTCGGCCCCATCAACGACGATGGCGTGTTCAAGGAGACCGTTCATCAGTTTTGACAGGTTTTCGGGAGAAAAAAAGGTAGGGGTCCCGCCGCCCAGGTGGATCTCACGGATACGGGGTTTCTCGCCCAGGACACGGGCATAGAGCTGCCATTCCCGCACAACCGCTTCAATATATGGATCTTCGACCCGGTGGTTCTTGGTGATCCGGGTCGTGCATCCGCAATAGGTACAGAGGTTCTCGCAGAAGGGCAGGTGCACGTACACACTGATGCCGGAATCCTTGCTCTCGCCGTATGCTTTCTGCACACTCTTAATGTATCCGGATTCGTTCCACAGTTCGGTATCCCAGTAGGGAACGGTAGGATAGCTCGTGTAGCGGGGTGCCGCTACGTTGTATTTCCTGATCAGGTCGGTCGGGGTCATGCGGTGCGTATTTTAGAAAGGTGAGGGGCGGTGGCTGCATCCAGACACTGGCAGGCAGGACCGACGCATTTCTGCGCGCTCCAGAGGTCCAGGTTCCGGATCGTCTTTTCGGCGATGACCTTCAGGGCCTCCCGGGTGGCAAAGGCGATATGCGGTGTGAGCAGAACCCGGGAATGCTGGATAAAGGACTTCAGAAGCTGGTCCCGGACGGGTTTCCGGCTATGATCATGGAAGAATACGTCATGTTCGAACTCATAGACGTCCATGCCTATTTTACTGATCTTATTGCTCTGCAGGGCATCGAGCACCTCCTCGGAATGGAAGACCGCGCCCCGGCTGACGTTGATCAGCATCACGCCGTCCTTCATCCTGGCGATGGAATCCGCATTCACCATATGGCGGGTGGCATCGGTCAAAGGCACATGGTAGGAAATGATGTCGGATACCCCGAGAAGTTCGTCGTAGGGCAGCTCCTGCGCTCCGGTCTGGGCGCATTCCGCGCTGATATCCCTGGTGTCGGCGGCCACGACCCGGGCGCCGAATCCGCGCAGGATAGAGGCCAGCGCCATACCGGTGTGGCCGAATCCGACAATTCCGACGGTCTTGCCGTGGATGGTGGATCCGACCAGGTGATCGACTGTAAAATCGAATTCCAGCATCTGATGGTGCGCCGGTACGATATTCCGGCACAGGGCCAGCATCAGCATCATGGCATGTTCGGCAATGGATTCCGGAGAATAGGTTGGGATGTTCCCGACCCGGATATCCAGGCGGGCTGCCGTCTCCAGGTCGATATGATCGGTCCCGGTGGAGCGGGTGGAAATGTATTTCACCCCGAATTCCTTCAGTTGCCGAAGGATCGGCGCAGATACGTCGTCACAGGAAAATACCAGGACGGCGTCCTTTCCTTCCGCGTAGGCGATCGTTTCCGGACTCAGCCGGTTGGAAATCATGGTGATCTCATGCTTCTTATCATTGGCCTTGATCAGAAGCTCCTTCTCACACGATTTAATGCTGTAGGCTACCGCTTTCATACAAAATCTTTGCATCAAAGGTAGCGGGGCCGCCTCAGGTACCGTATGAGCCTAATCAGCGGGAAAAGTGATCTTCGTCACTATTGCTTGATGTTCCGCAGGCGGGTCAGCGAGAGGATCCGGATGGCGCTGCCCTCTTTCTCGATCAGGTTCTCCTCCTTGAAATCCGCAAGTGTGCGGCTGATCGTTTCATTGGCCGTACCGACCATGGAGGCCAGGTCATCGCGGCTCACTTTAAAGGTGCTTGTTTCAGCCGTGGTATCGCCGATCTTGAGGGCGAGGCTGACCAGCGCGTCGGCAACCCGTTTGCGGACCGAATTGTACGCCAGCTTCAGTAGCTGATCCTGTTTCTCGTGGATGTTACCGGAAAGGAGCCGGATGAACTTTTTCGAAATAGCCGGATTCCGGAACAGCAGTTTATTGAATTCGTCCCGGGGGATCAGGTGAACCTCGCAGACGTCCAGGGTTTCGGCGTGGTCAGAGTAGGGGACGCCCGACAGGATGGACTCATAACCGAAGAAGTCGCCGGCAGTAAACATGCCGGTCGTTATTTCCCTGCCGTCCTGGTACACCATGAAGGTGCGGACACGGCCGGATTTCAGGAAGTACACGTGCAGCGGGTGATCGCCTTCCTGGTAGATGCTTTGTTTTTTCTTGTAAGTACGGAGCCTGCTGCTTTCGGAAAGCTCGGTAAGCACCTTCGCTCCGCGCGCCTCATCGAGCAGTCCTTCAAATACCTCGCCCTGGTTTAAGGACCTCTTCAGATGTTCGCGTTTCTGCAGCCGGCTTTCGATGGCCGAAAGGAGCTCCATATCGTCGAACGGTTTCGTCAGGTAATCGTCCGCTCCCATCTCCATGCCCTTGCGCATGTCGGTTCTTTCCGCCTTCGCGGTCAGGAAGATAAAAGGGATATGTGCCGTCTGTTCATTCTTGCTGAGCATGTACAACACACCGTAGCCATCGAGCTCCGGCATCATGATATCGCACAGGATAATATCCGGCATATGAGCCGCCGCGAGCTCGACCCCTTTCTTACCGTTCTCAGCGGTATAAACGGTATAGTCGGCAAGCTCCAGGATCTCGGCTGTCCCTTCCCGGATATCCTGGTTGTCTTCAATGATCAGTACGGACCTGTTTCCTGATTTCATCTGTAAATTGCTCATGTTCCTTTCGTCAGACGGAACCGCTGATGATCCGGATTTTCATTTTCTGGGTGACAGCCATGAAAACCCCGATCATGCGGGATTCATTTTTGTTTAAAAATAAGCGATATGGTGGTACCCTGGTTCTGGGCGCTCGTGCAGACGACTTCGCCGCCCATCAGTTCGGCGTAGCGTTTCACGATATTCAGCCCGAGCCCGGTACCGGGAATGTTGCCGGTATTATGGGCACGGAAGAACGGTTCGAACAGGTTTTTCTGTTCTTCAAGCGGAATTCCGATCCCGTTATCTTTAACCGTGATGCACAGCTCATGATCCGTGACCTCGGTATTGAACTCGATAAATGTATTTTCTCCGGAATATTTGATCGCATTGGATACCAGGTTGATCACCGAGTTCTTCAGCAGCGCAGGGTCCAGGTAAACTTTGCTGGAGGTTCCGGTATGCTGGTAAACGATGTGCTGATTCTGCTTGGCAATCAGCTGCATCTCCTCGATAATGTCCTCCGAAAACCGGACGATATCAAAATGCTGAAAATCCGCTTCGGTCTTGCCCGCCTCCAGTTTCTCAAGCGACAGGAAGTCGTTCAGGATCCCGGTAAGATGCCCGACCGAAGTCTTGATCTTGCCGGTATGCTTGCGGATGTTGGCGGCGTCATTCTTCAACAGGTACTTTTCGATCAGGGATGCAGAAAGCTGCACCGAACTCAGCGGCGTCCTGAATTCATGGGATGCCATGGAGACAAACCGGGTCTTCAGCTGATTCAGTTCCTTTTCCTTTTCCAGCGATATGCTGACATCGTCCTTGGCCTTCTCAAGTTCGTCGACCAGTTTCTGAAGTACCTGGGTCCGTTCCCGGATCTTTTCCTCCAGCTCGCCCGTATATTTCATCAGCTTTTCTTCGGCGGCCTTTTCCTTGGTCAGGTCATGGATAAAACCGGTATAGATCGTGCGGTTCTGGTAATGGACCTCGCTGACTGCCAGGCGGAACGGAAAAGTGGTGCCGTCCTTACGTAATCCGAGGACCTCGCGGCCGATGCCGATGATCCGCTTTTCGCCGGTCGACTGGTACCGTTGCATATAGCCGTCATGGGCGCTCCGGTAAGGTTCCGGCATCAGGACCGAAATATTCTTTCCGACAACATCGGCGGCCTCATATCCGAAAAGCTTCAGCGCGGCCGGATTGATGATTTCAACGCGGCCCCGGTAATCGATCGTAATAATCCCGTCAATGGCCGTGTCGATGATGGCGTTTAATAACCTCTGTTGTTCCATTTCCCGATTAAATTACAAACATAAGAAACAATTCGAAGAAGGATTTGCATTCCGGTGTCCGGCGGGCCTGTCCCGAGTATCATTATTTAATGTGATCTGTGTCATTTCCTTGCGGGTATTTACCGGGCATTTTTGTATCAAATCAAATCAAAACAAAAGACAATGGCAACTCACAAAATTCAAACATTAGGCCTGAACATTTCAGTGGAAACCAAGAGTCCTCTTAAAGCCTACCTGAGCTTTGTCGATTCACAGAAAGAAAACTCCATGATCTGGTGGCTTGCTTCACTGATGGTTCACGGATGTATCCTGGTTCCGCTGACTTTCCTGTATGTCTACCATATGGACGGCCCGTCCGTTCCGTTCCTGTTCATATCGCTGATCAGTTTCTTCATCAATATTGTGGCCAATATGGGCGGTGCGGCGTTCCGGTTCACTTTCAATTCCTTCGTATTCAGTGTGCTGATCCACGGCCTGATGGCCCTGATCACCCTGATATCCGTATTGTAGCGCGCAGCGCAGATCTAAAACGAACGTTATGAAACGCAATGAACATCTGAAGTCCCTGTCCCGGGATCACCATTACGGGCTGCTCCTGGGCTGGAAGATCCGCCAGGGCATCCGCCTGCATGCCGGTCCGGGGATCATGAAGCAATATGTCGCATATTTTGCGGCGAACTCACTTTTCCCGCACTTTGAGCAGGAAGAACAAGACGTCCTGGTTTTCCTTCCTTCGGGAGATCCGCAGAAACAACGGATCCTGACCGATCATCAGCAGATCCGCACTATGGTCTCCGAAGTCCTCGCCTCCGAAGGTCCCGAAGCGCAGCAGCTCAGGGAGCTGGCGGACCTGGCCGACCGGCTGGATGCCCATATCCGCCTGGAAGAGCGCGAGTTCTTTCCCTACCTGGAGCAGACGCTGAGCCCTCAAATTCTTGCGCGGGCCGGTGAAGCGATCCGGACCGGTCATACTGATTACGTAGAAACCTTTGAACATGAATTCTGGGAAAGAACCACTCCGGATCGGTCCGGATACCAAGATTAAAGCGCTGCTCGCGGTGGACCAGGAGCGGGTGATCCGCGCCCTTGCGGACCTGAACGTGAACTTCAGGAAGCTTCAGAATCCCATCCTGCGTAAACTGCTGGCCGGCAGGGTGACCATCGCCGATGCCTGCCGGGTAGCCGGGTGCCCGGTACCGGAATTTCTGCGGAAAATGCGGGATATCGGCTTTGAGACGGATGATGCCGTCCGGGACCAGGAGGAACCCGATGCCGGGCCGGAACGGTTTGCCTGCGATGACATCGTGGACCTGGACGTACGTCCGATACTGGCCGCCGGTTCGGATCCCCTGAAACAGCTGGTGCGAATGGCCGGTGACCTCGTGCCCGGCCAGTGCCTTCGGGTAACGGCGGCCTTCACGCCGGTCCCGCTGATCACCCTGCTGGCACGGAAGGGCTTCATTCATTCCACGGAGGTCCTTGCGCCCGATCACATCCGGACCTACTTTAAAAAAGGCGGATCCCCGGTTCGGGAATTGGCCGACGCCGATCCGGCCGGGGACGTTCATGCGTTCGACGCCTTGCTCCGGTCCGCCGATCCGGCCACCATCCGGACGGTAGACGTGCGGGAACTGACAATGCCGCAGCCCATGCTGACGATCATGGAAGAGCTCGAAACGCTTCCGGACGGGGAATTCCTTTTCGTTTACCATAAAAAAGTGCCTGTTTACTTCCTGCCTCAGCTGCATGAAAAAGGGTATGAATACCTGATGAAGAAAACTGCGGACGGGCAGGTCAATATGCTGATCTATAAGAAATGAACTCATCGGGCGGACATAATCCATCATTATTCAACCTCGTTTCGGCCCACTACCTGATGTCGGCGGCCTGCTTCCTGGTCCTCGCGGTCCTGCTGCTGTTTTCCGCCGATGCCTTTGCCGGACATTATTTTCAGCCCAGACTGCTCGCCCTGACCCATCTGGCTGCTCTGGGGTGGGGCAGCCTGATGGTCTTCGGAGCCTGTTACCAGCTGCTGCCGGTGGTCCTTGAGACCGGCCTGTACAGCTTCAGGCTCGGCTGCTACAGCCTGGCCGCCTTTATTCCGGGCCTGGTACTGCTCGTCCTGTCGTTCTGGGTCTTTGAGCCGGGTACCCTGATGCAGGCCGGTTCACTGCTGGTCCTGACCGGGATCCTGTTATTTACGCTGAATGCCGTTTTCACGGCCCGGAAGAACGCCCGGAAAACCAGTATCCATGAGGAGTTCATGGTCACTTCCTGCTTCTGGCTGGCCGGTACGGCAGCCTTAGGCGTTCTGCTGGTCTTCAATTTCCGGTATGCATTCCTTCCGAAGGATCACCTGCAGTTCCTGCGGCTGCACGCCCATATGGGACTGGCCGGCTGGTTCCTGCTGATGGTGATCGGGGTGAGCAGTAAGCTCATTCCCATGTTCCTGCTTTCTCGGGTGCAAAAGTCCGTCCTGCTGTCGTGGAGCTATTACCTGATCAACGGATCCCTGCTCGCTTTTCTGGTCGATACCTGGTTTTTCGGGCTGAGCGCCCGGTCGGTGCTCATAGCCGCGGCGGGAACGGGCGGCATCATGGCCTACCTCATTTTCCTGTACCATTGCCTGCGGTCCCGGGTAAAGAAAGCGCTGGACCTTCCCATGAAAAACACGATGCTGTCCGTGGTCATGCTATCGGCCGCCATGGTCGTGCTGCCCGGAATCCTGGCGGAACACCTGAACGGCGGTCCCCTGGCCGCGCGGCTCAGCACCCTGTACGGGACGCTGCTGCTGATCGGCTGGATCAGCGGACTTATTCTTGGAAAGACCTTTAAAACCCTGCCGTTCATCATCTGGGTGAAACACTATGAGGGCCTGGCCGGAAAAGTCAAAACGCCATTGCCTGCCGACCTGTACAAGAAATGGCTCCTGAAGGTGCAGACAAGCTCCTTTGGCCTGTTCGCCGCGAGTTTTTTTGCTGGCGTTCTTTTGGGATGGCCGATGCTGATCCGGGCGGGCCTGATCTGTCTGCTCCTCACGGCCTTCAGCTACGTGGCAAACGTGGCGGTTCTCTTTCTGCACCGGACTAAAAGATTTACTGTATGATTCCTTTTGACATTACCGATCCGGCGTCCTATATGAACCTCCGGATCCTCGAAGTTTTACGCGGGGTGATCGACCCCGAACTTGGGATCAATATTATCGACATGGGACTGGTCTACGCAGTCCGGACCGAGGAAACCCGGAAACGGATCCTGATCGAGATGACCTTGTCCTCGCCTTACTGCCCGATGGGCGATTCTATTCTGAAGGCGGCCGGAAACAGCCTGGAACAGGCTTTTGAAGGCTATGAGGCGGTAGTTACCCTGGTTTGGGAGCCGGCCTGGTCCTATGACCGCATTTCCGAAGAGGGTAAAAAGATGCTGGGGGCCTGAGATGAAAAGCAGGGAATACCTACAAATGGCATTGCTGAACTTTACGGTCCTGGGTATCTGGGGCGTCCTTTTACGGTATCTGCAGACTCATGCGCTGGCAGGCCTGAACTACCAGTTCCTGCTGCACGGGCATTCGCATTTTGCCTTTGCCGGCTGGATGTTCCTGTCGATGGCGGTGCTGATAGCCGATACCCTGGGGGCCGGTCCCGGCGACCGCAGGTTCCGGATGATCTTCAGGCTGGTTCAGGTCTGCTCGTTCGGGATGCTGGTCACCTTTTCCCTGCAGGGCTACCGTGCAGTGCCTATTATCTTCTCGACGCTCTTCGTTTTCATTACTTACTGGTTCAGTTTTCTGGTGCTCCGGAGTCCCGGTTTCAGGGTCCGGCTGGATCCGGCTGCCCGGCAGCTGATCGGTGCCGCCCTGTTCTTCCTGTGTCTTTCCTCGCTGGGTCCGTTTGCGCTGGGTCCGTTGATGGCCGGCGGTCTGAAGGCAAGTCCGCTGTACCAGAACTCGATCTACTTTTACCTGCATTTCCAGATGAACGGGTGGATGGTTCCGGGCGTGCTGGGCCTGTTTGCTTCCCGGTACCTGGACAGGTTCACCCCCGGGCGGCAGGACCGGATGTGGCTCCGGATCTTTATCTGGTCTTCCGTGCCGCTCTATTTCATCTTCACGCTGTGGTCCGGTCCGGGCTGGCTGCGCACGACGCTGGCTGCAACCGGGGCGGGTTTACACCTGCTGGCCTGGATCCGGCTCTGCGCGGCCTGCAGGCGGACGGTTCCTCAGCTTCCGATGCTCGTCAGGTCGGCAATGTTGGCCATTACCCTGAAATCCGTGCTGCAGCTGCTGATCTGCCTGCCGCCGCTGGGCGACTGGGTGTTCATGAACCGGAACCTCATCATTGGCTATGTTCACCTGATTACCCTCGGAAGCGTATCGCCGCTGATCCTCGACCAGCTCCGGCTCCGCGGATTCCTGCCGGCCAGCAAGGCGGGTAACCTTCTGAATATCGTCTACATGGCAGGAACCTGCCTGTACCTGGGCATGCTGTTCGTTCAGCCCCTGCTCGGAAGACTGGGGATCGCCATCGGTCATTTCCATGACTGTTTGCTGCTGATCTCCGTTTTGCTGGTGCTGCTGGGGCTGTCTTACTATGCCCTGAGCAGCCTGAATGCCCGGAAGGTCCCCTGGCTGGCTGCCGATCACCGCCCTTTACACCGCCTTTAATTATCCTGATGCATTTCAGTCCGCCGTCATGCTACAGCGGGAGAGGTGAACACTTTCTGCCCGTATACGCATGTGCGCTGAGAAGGCTTTTGTGATGAATGTTTTTCCAGGAAGTGACCTGCATCACTTAAGTGGGGGCAATTAAAGATAATTTTGTCTTGTATTAAAAAACATATTAAATCCAACATTATGGAAACCGAAAATATCCTCGATGTGACGGTGATTGAACCGCGCCTGAAACATCCCACCATCTTCGAAAAGTTTGATTCACTTCAGCCCACGGAACACTTCATCCTCTTCAATGACCACGACCCGAAACCCCTGTACTACCAGCTGCTGGGAGAAAGAGGGCAGACCTTTAGCTGGGAGTACCTGGAGAGCGGCCCGGAAGTCTGGCGGGTAAAGCTCGGCAAGCTCGGGGAAACCGGCGCCGGTGAGGAGACGATCGGGGAGATGGTGACCAAGGACTACCGGAAAGCACAGGTATTCAGAAAGCTGGGGATCGATTTCTGCTGCGGCGGCAAAAAGACGCTTTCAGAGGTCAGCAAAAAGAAGGGGATCAGCGTTGAAGCGCTCAAAGAGGAACTCGCGGCCATGGAACGGTCCGAGACCGCCAGCTGCGGACTGAACTTCGACAAGTGGGAGATCGACTTCCTGGCCGAATATATTATCAATACGCATCACGGGTATGCCAGAGAGAACATCCCGTTCATCAGCGAGCTGGCCGCCAAGGTGGCCCGGGTGCACGGCGACCACCATCCGGAACTGCTTGCGGTAGCCGAAGCGTTCGCAAGGATCGCCCAGGATCTGAGCCTGCATATGGTCAAGGAGGAAAAGATCCTGTTCCCTTTCATCAAAGAACTCGTTCAGGTGAAAAAGGGCGGCGGTAAACTGGAGGACAAGGCGGTCGGCCCCGTAGCAAACCCGATCCGGGTGATGGAAATGGAGCATGAGCAGGTCGGGGAGGATATGGAGGAGATCCGGAAGCTGACATCCGGTTACACATTGCCGGCTGATGCGTGCAACTCCTATACGATCCTGTTCCGCAAACTGGAAGAGTTCGAAGACGACCTGCACAAGCATGTCCACCTGGAGAACAACATCCTGTTTCCCAAGGCCATCGCGATGGAAAAAGAACTGAAATAAGGTAAAAACCGGGAAATCCCATAGGTTTGCAAAATAAGTGGTAAATGTTTCTGTCCAAGTCCTGTGAATACGCGATCCGGGCCGCTGTCTATGTGGCCTGCACGACCCGGAAGGGTAGAAAGGCCGGCATCCTGGAGATTGCCGAGGCTATCGGATCGCCCGTGCATTTTACCGGAAAGATTTTGCAGACCTTATCCCGTAAAAAGCTGCTCGCTTCCGTCAAGGGACCTGCGGGCGGATTTTACCTGGAGGAGGATCGTCCTCTGTTGCTGATCGACATCATCCGGGCCATCGACGGGGAGGAGCTGTTCACCCGGTGTGCCATGGGCCTGCACCAGTGCTCCGATTCGAAACCCTGTCCGATGCATGCACAGATCAAGCCGATCAGAACCCAGCTGATCTCCGAGTTCAGTAAGAAGTCAATCCATGAAATGGTTCCGGAATTTGAACAGAACCGGTATTTCCTGAAGTAAAAAAATTTGCTGTAATAAAAGACATTGTTGTCTTTTATTACGATCGTCCACTTACACATTCGTTAACACCTCATTAAACCAAACATGAAAATCCACAGACTGATTCCAGCTTTACTAACCGCCAGCATCACCCTCCTGTATGCCTGTACCAGCAGTGAGGGGCAGCAGGCATCCAACGAAATTTCCGCCGCAGAGGAGGCCCCGGCGGCCGCCGTTGACCCGGAGGCTGCCAGCGGCAGCAAGGGAGTCGGCAAATTTACCTCCGTAAAACTCGAAGCCATAGATGCCGGCATGGCAGGCAAAGGTGAGATGGTCTTTACATCCAAGTGTGGCGCCTGCCACAAAACCACCGGGGAGAAACTGGTCGGCCCGGGCCTGAAGAACGTAACGGTCCGCAGGACCCCCGAGTGGATCATGAACATGATCACCAATCCGGAAGAAATGACCAGGAAGGACCCGGTCGCCCAGGCCCTGCTGGAAAAGCACCTGGTTCAGATGACTTTCCAGAACGTGACCGATGAAGAAACCCGGCAGATCCTGGAATTTTTCCGGAAAAACGACGCCAACTAATCAAAAACGATATGAAGTCCAAGCTTACCATTCCGATCTTAATGACCGCCGCTGCTGCGGTCGCCTTTACCGGATGCAAACCGGGTAAGGCCCATCAGGGGGCAGACAGTGATGCGGCGAAGAAAGTTTACGTCGCTCCCGGGAAATATGACGAACTCTATATGTTCGCCTCCGGGGGATTCAGCGGTCAGATCGCTGCCTACGGGCTGCCCTCCGGCCGGTTGCTGAAAGTGATCCCGGTCTTTTCCCAGAACCCTGAGAACGGCTACGGCTATTCCGAAGAAACCCGGCCGATGCTGAATACCTCCCATGGATTTGTGCCCTGGGACGACACCCATCACCCGCAATTGTCAAAGACTGCGGGCCAGGATGACGGCCGGTGGCTGTTCATCAATGCGAACAATACGCCCCGCATCGCCCGGCTGAACCTGGCGACGTTCAAGACCGAAGAGATCCTGGAACTTCCCAACGTCGGCGGTAATCATGCTTCGCCGTTCGCCACGGAGAACACGGAGTACATTGTCGGCAATACCCGTTTCAGCATCCCGCTGGATGCGGCGGAAACCGATATTCCGATCGATTCCTATAAGGACAAATTCAAAGGCGCCGCGTCCTTCATTAAAGTGGACAAGGAGAGCGGAAGGATGAATCTGGCTTTCCAGCTGGTGATTCCGGGGTATAACTATGATCTGGCGCGGGCCGGCAAAGGGCCCTCACGGGACTGGATCTTCTTTACGACCTATAACTCCGAGCAGGCCAATACGCTGCTGGAAGTGAACGCAAGCCAGCGGGACAAGGACTTTATCATGGCCGTGAACTGGAAGAAGGCGGAGGCGCTGGTCTCCCAGGGAAAGGGGAGGAAGGTTCCCGCCCGGTATGCGCATAACGTGTGGAATGAAAAGACCCACTCGGCGGTGTCCACCATCAGAAAGGATGTGCTGATGCTCGATGTCAGGGAACATCCCGGGCTGGTGTACTATATTCCGTGCCCGAAATCGCCGCACGGTTCCGATGTGGATCCTTCCGGCGAATTCATTGTTGCGAGCGGTAAACTGGCCGCTTCGATCCCGGTGTTTTCTTTCCGGAAAATGCTCCAGGCTATCGAAAATCGGCAGTTTGAGGATCCCGGAACGGACACCGGCATCCCGGTCCTGAAGTACCAGGCCGTCCTGGAGGGAGAAGTGCAGAAGCCGGGACTCGGGCCCCTGCATACCGAGTTCGATGACCAGGGTTTTGCCTACACCTCCATGTTCGTTTCTTCGGAGATCGTTAAATGGAAAGTTTCCACGCGGGAAGTGATTGACCGGATCCCGACCTACTATTCCATTGGCCACCTCTCCGTTCCGGGCGGCGATAATAAGAAGCCCTACGGCAAATACGTGGTGGCGCTGAACAAGATCACCAAGGATCGTTACCTGTCTACCGGCCCCGAACTGACCCAGTCAGCCCAGCTGATCGATATCAGCGGAAACAAAATGAAGCTGCTGCTGGATTTTCCGACCATCGGTGAGCCCCATTATGCGCAATCCATTGCCGCAGAAAAGGTGACCCGGAACCAGGTGAAGTTCTTTAAGCTGGAGGAAAATCAGCATCCGTTTGCGGCCCGGTCAGAAAAGGAAGCGCGCGTGGTCCGCAAAGGAAGCCGCGTGGATATTTACATGACGGCGATCCGCTCCCACCTGGCCCCGGATAATATCGAGGGCATCAAGCTGGGCGACGAGGTGTATTTCCATGTCACCAACCTGGAGCAGGACTGGGACGTTCCCCACGGCTTTGCCGTCAAAGGGGCCGCCAATGCCGAGCTGCTGGTGATGCCCGGGGAAACCGCCTCGCTGAAGTGGACTCCGGACCGGATCGGAATCTTCCCGTTCTATTGCACCGATTTTTGTTCGGCGCTCCACCAGGAAATGTCCGGATACATCCGGGTTTCCCCGAAAAGCGCGCAGGTACCGCTGTCATATAAGCTGGGTGATAACCCGGTTGCCAAAAAATAATTCAGTCATCCCGGGCACAGTCCCGGGATCTTTCGCCTAACTCCGCAGATCATGGAAAACAGATCCAGATTCCTTGTACTCACAGCCGCTACGCTCTTGTTGTGTCCTTTCTTCTTACCCCTCTGGCAGATCGTCCTGGAAGCGCCCCAGTACCCCGAAGGGCTGGGCATGAAGATCTGGCTTACCGGCATTACCGGCAACCTCGATCAGATCAACGGCCTGAACCATTATATCGGCATGCGGCTGATCCGGCCGGATGACTTCTGGGAATTCAGGGTGGTCCCTTTTATTTACGGCGGCCTCGTGCTTGCCGGGTACCTGACGGCACTGCTCCGGAAGAAATGGCTTCTACGCGTCTGGGCGGGTTCCCTGATCCTGTTTGCAATCGCGGGATTTACCGATTTCTACTTATGGGAATATGAGTACGGTCACCATCTGGATCCCCGCGCTGCCATCAAAGTCGAGGGCATGAGCTACCAGCCGCCGCTCATCGGCTATAAGCAGCTCCTGAACTTCCTTGCCGGATCCTTTCCCGATTCCGGCGGCTGGGCGGCCGGCCTGGGCGGCGCCATTGTTCTGTTCGTCCTGGTCGCTGAACACCGGACCGGGAGGAGCAGGAGCAGAAAAGCAGCTGCCTTCTGCGCGACGGCCGTGGTCCTGTCTGCCTGCGGCAGCGGTCCGGAACCCCTGCGCTACGGGGCAGATGTCTGCGAACATTGCCGGATGATGATCATGGATCCCAAATACGGCGCCGAGATCGTAACGGCGAAAGGTCGCATCTTCAAGTTCGATGCGGCGGAATGCATGGTGAACTTCCTCAGGGCCGGATCCGTTCAGCTCAGCCCCGGCAGGGACCGTTTCCTGACTATTGATATGGCATCGCCCGGAAACCTCATCGACGCAAAGACGGCTTTTTACCTGAAGGACCGGGCGTTTCAGTCGCCGATGGGCGGAAACCTCGCCTCCTTTGCCTCCAGGTCCCTTGCCGAAAACAATCACCAGCATGCGGATGGCCGCATCCTGACCTGGAATGAGCTCCTCGAACTAAAACACCAATAGAACCATGTCCGCTATGAAAACGATACTCGTGACGCTGCTGGTGCTGACGAGCCTGGCCACCCGCGGAAAGACCATCACGGTCGGCAGTAAGCTCGCGGTCCGCTCGCTGCAGGCAGCCATAAGAATGGCTGCCGACGGCGATACCATCCTGGTCAAAAGCGGGCACTACCGGTCATACAATACGGTGATCGATAAGGCGGTCACGGTGCTGGGGCAGGATTACCCGGTCCTGGATGCGCAGTTCAGGGAGGAGGTCGTGACGATCAGGGCCAACGGGGTGACGTTCGACGGCTTCGAGATCCGGAATTCCCGGACCGGTTCGATGCGCGACTATGCCGGTATCCGGCTGTACCGCGTCCGCAATGTCACGGTTTCCAATAACCGGCTGATCAATAACTTCTTCGGCATCTACGTTTCTGACAGCAGGCAGGTGCGGATCACCGGCAACAGCGCGACCGGAAACAACCATCCGACCAGCAGCGGCAACGGTATCCACCTGTGGCAGTGCCGGGATGCGGTCATAGCAAGAAACCGCATCACCCGGCACCGGGACGGCATCTATTTCGAGTTCGTGAAAAAGAGCCTGATCCGCGGGAATATCAGCGAGAAGAACATCCGGTACGGACTGCACTTTATGTTCTCCGACGATGACCTGTATCAGCAGAACACCTTCCGCCGGAATGGTTCCGGGGTGGCCGTTATGTATTCCAAGCGGATCCGCATGATCGGCAACCTGTTCCTGGAGAACTGGGGAAGCTCGATCTACGGGCTGTTGCTGAAGGACATTTCCGGAAGCGAGATCCTCGGGAACCGGTTTATCAGGAACACGACCGCTGTTTACATGGAAGGCTGTGAGGGGATCACGGCGGCCGCGAACAGCCTGGTGAACAACGGCTGGGGAGTCCGGCTGCTGGCCAACTGCGTGAACATCCGGTTCAGCAGGAATGACTTTACCGCCAATTCCTTCGACGTGACCACGAACGGTTCGCTCGCCATGAACGATTTCAGTAACAACTACTGGGATAAGTACGAGGGCTACGACCTGGATAAGGACGGGAAGGGGGACGTTCCCTACCGGCCGGTCAGCCTGTATGCCATGATGATCGAAGAGATGCCGCAGAGCGTCGTGCTGATGCGGAGCTTTATCATCGGCCTGCTGGATAAAGCGGAGCGGGCCATTCCGTCACTTACCCCCGAATCAGTCAAAGACGATTATCCGAGCATGAAAAAATGGAACAACTAATTCAGATCACCGACCTCAGAAAGTCGTTCGGCCGGCTGGAAGTGCTGAAAGGCGTCAGCTGCGGATTCTCGCGGGGCCAGGTCGTTTCGGTCCTGGGACCCAACGCCTCCGGAAAGACCACGCTGATCAAATCGATCCTCGGAATGGTGCTGCCCGACGCGGGTGAGATCCTGTTTCGCGGAACGCCGGTCACCGGGACCTTTCACTACAAGAAACACATCGGCTACATGCCGCAGATCGGCCGCTATCCGGATCATATGCGGATCGGGCAGCTCATTGACATGATGACTGACATCCGCGGCGTCCAAACCCGTCCCGATACAGACCTGATCGACATCTACAACCTCCGGAAGATGTATCACAAGCCCATGCGGACCCTTTCGGGCGGAACACGGCAAAAAGTGAGCGCCGCCCTGGCTTTCATGTTTTCGCCGGAGGTGCTCATCCTGGATGAACCCACCGCCGGCCTGGACCCGCTGGCGGCCGAACAGCTCAAGGAAAAGATCCTCGCGGAAAAGGAACTGGGAAAGCTGATCCTGGTGACCTCCCATATTCTGAACGAAGCGGATGAGCTGGCCGATTCGGTGATGTACCTGTTTGAAGGCCGCGTGAAGTTCTTCAGGCCGCTCGGCCAGCTGAAAGATGAGACCGGTGAGCAGCGGCTGGGCAAGGCGTTAACCAAATTCCTCGATTGTTATGCTTAAGATCGCCAAATACATCATGCTCGATATCCTGAGAAGCAGGGTACTCCTGGCGTATACACTTTTGCTGGCCGGCATCTGCGTGACCATTTTCTGGGCGGATGCGGACGTTACCAAGGGCATGGTGAGCATCACCACCGTAGTCCTGACCATTGTGCCGCTGGTCAGTATCGTATATGCCACCACCTATTACTTCAATGCCGCGGAGTTCACCGAACTGCTCGTCGCGCAGCCCATCAGCCGGAAAAATATCCTGCTCGGCAAGTTTCTGGGCATCAGCCTGTCCATTCTCGGGGCTTTCCTGGTCGGGGTGTGCGTTCCGGTCCTGCTGTTTGCGTATTCTGCCACCGGACTGACGCTGGTCGCCGCGGGCTCGCTGACAACGCTGGGTTTTGTGGCCCTGGCGTTCCTGGCATCGGCCCTGGTACGTGACAAGGCCCAGGGAATCGGGCTGGCGCTGATGATGTGGTTCTATTGTTCGGTGATTTTTGACGGCCTCGTGCTGCTGTTCCTCTTTGCCCTGAGCGATTACCCGCTTGAAAAGGCGCTGATCATCCTTTCGGCCTTTAATCCCATTGACCTGGCCCGCATCATGATCCTCCTTCAGCTGGATATCAGCGCACTGATGGGTTATACGGGGGCGCTGTACCGCCAGTTTTTCGGAAGCGGGAGCGGGATGGTCTTTGCCCTGATGATGCAGGTGCTCTGGATCGTTGTGCCGCTCCGGCTTGCGCTCCGGATATTCCGGAAGAAAAACCTGTAAAAAGCGCCCCGAACATTCATACACATGCAGCATCCATGAACGTCGGAATAATCGGCCTGGGAGATATGGGCCGCCTGTACGCAGAAACGTTTGCCAGGGCCGGCTACCGGGTCTTCGGGTCGGACCTTCCCGTCCGGAGAGCCGCACTGGAAGTGCAGCTGGAGCCGCTGGGGATTTCCGTCCTGGAAGACGGCCGCGAGGTATCCCGCCGCTGTGACGTGATCTTTTATTCGGTCGAAGCCGCATCCATCGCCGAAGCGGTCCGGTCGTACGGCCCGGCCACACGGTTCGGAGCCATCGTCGCCGGACAGACCTCCGTCAAACATCCGGAGATCCGGGCTTTTGAAACGTATCTTCCCCCGGACGTAAATATCATTACCTGCCATTCCCTGCACGGACCGGGATTTGACCCGCAGGATCAGAAGCTGATTGTCATCCCTCACCGGGCCACCCGGGAGGCGTACCAGCGGATGACCGACCTCCTTTCCGTGCTGACTCACGATCTCCATGAGATCAGGGACTACCGGGAACATGACCGGATCGTTGCCGATACGCAGGCAGCGACGCATATGGGATTTGAATGCATGGGCACGGCCTGGAAGGAGGCCGGCTTCTTTCCCTGGGAAAACGAAGCCTATGCAGGCGGGATCGATCACGTCAAGATACTGACCACCCTGCGGATATTCAGTTACAAAGCGCATATCTACGGCGGACTGGCCATCCTGAACCCGTATGCGCCCGCTCAGGTCCACAGGTATGCGCAATCCGAATCCGATCTTTTCAAGCTGATGATCCGCGAGGAGGAGGAAACATTCCGGCGCAGGATCCGCCAGGCCGGCGACGCGGTCTTCAGAGACCGTTCCGGTCCGCTGATGCTGCCCGATGGGCTGATGGAGGAGTATGCGCTTTCCGGTACGTGCCGGAAGCCGAATTCGCACCTCAGCCTGCTTAGCATGGTCGACGCCTGGTACCAGCTGGGCATCCGCCCGTATGATCACATGATCTGCCAGACGCCGCCCTTCCGGCTGCGCCTCGGCATTGCCGAATACCTGTTCAGGAACGAAGACCTGCTGGAGGAATCGATCGTCACGGCCCTGCACGACCGGTCGATCCGTGCTGACGACCTGGAGTTCCATTCGGCGGTGCGGGAATGGGCTTCGATAATCGCGTATGGCGATATGGAAGGCTACCGGTCCCATTTTGATGCGGTGAAGCAATTCCTGAAAAGCCGGCTGGAGGAAGGCCGGGCTAAAAGCTCGGAGCTGATCAGCAGGCTTCAGGCCGCCCGAGCGCTACCGGGGGCGACCGCCGGCGTGAAAAATATTTGACCGCCCGGCAAAACATGATGACAGATGACCATATACAAGGAATTTACATTTGATTCAGCGCATTACCTGCCGCTGGTTTCCGCGGGACATAAGTGCGGGCAACTGCATGGACATACCTACCGGCTGACCGTTTTTGTCTCCGGGCCCGTGCAACCGGAAAGCGGGTGGGTGATGGACTATCACGAACTTAAGAAAGCAGTGGAGCCGGTGATCAGCCGTCTCGATCACCGGCTCCTGAACGAGGTGCCGGGCCTGGAGAATCCGACCAGCGAGGTGCTTGCGGCCTGGCTCTGGGACCAGATCCGGCCCCGCCTGCCGCTCGTTGACCGGATCGAGTTGAAGGAAACGCCCGGTTCAGGGGTCATTTTCCAGGGCAGCTGAACCCGGGCCTACTTTTCCTCAGCGGCAATTCTGACCCTGTCCAGTCGGATGCTGTACATCCTGCCCGGGGCGGTCCTGGATGACGGGAACAGCCGGTGGAAATAGTCGCCGGCTTCGTCGGGTGCGGGGCCGACCGTTCCGTTGAACCGGATTTCCTGCGCGCCCGGACCGTTAGGGGATGAGGGCCGGATGCTGCCGGCTACCGCGTTCCCGTTTTCAAAAAGCGCAACGTGCGGGTCATTCGGTGATGATTTAAAGAGCAACGCGGTTTTGTCTTTCTGAAAGGCATAGAAACAGCTGAAGCAATAGGGCTGACCGGTATCCAGGCAGCAGATGGCGGCGACCCGGCCTGATCCGATCCCGGCGGCAATCTCTGGGAGCATGGTCCAAAGGTAGGGGGGTACCCGGTTCGCTAAAGTGACGCAAATCATTCCGCGGTCTGATCGGTGTCACTCGGGAGGGGCGGTATTCCATGCACCTTTGGGTAAGAAATCAGTCATACTATGGCCATGGAAGTTACCACAGAAGATCTGCAGCTCGCCTTCGAATTACGGGAGCTGTATACGATCGCCCGGAACTGGGAGTCCAATCTCAGGTTTAAAGCAGAAGAAACGGCTACCCTGAAAAAACAGATCACGGCCCTGATGCGTTCCGGATTAGTACAGGAGCAGCGGGACCGGGCCGAGTCCATCCTCTTCAAGATCAACCGGATCTCGTTCGGTATAGCAAAGCTGAAAGATTCCCTGCCGGCTCACCTCAACATGCTGGAGTATCTGGTATCCGGGGCAGGAAGATATTTTACGGTGAATCTGATTGAGAACCACGCCCGCCTCGAGAGACGGAACGATGCCATTTTCTTCCTGTTCCTGGAAGCGAAGGCCGAGATCGGGCTGCTGACCGAACCTGTGGCCGTGCTGGCTTAACGGCCGATCATTTATGCACCTTATATGAAATACGACACCTATGTTACCGCTGAAGAAGCGGTAAAAAGCATCCGGTCCGGACAGCGGGTTTTCATTCACGGCAGTGCCGCCACGCCGGTGTCGCTGGTAAAAGCCCTGCAGCGGCGTTACCAGGAACTGGAACAGGTCGAACTGGTGAGCATCACCACCCTCGGGGATATTGATTTTAACGATCCGGTATACTCCCGGAGTTTCTTTTTCAACTCCCTGTTCGTTTCCGCCAATACACGGGATGTGGTGAACAAGGGGCGCGGCGATTATGTGCCGGTGTTTCTCAGCCAGATTCCTAAACTCTTCCGGGAAGGCATCCTTAAGATCGACGTCGCTCTGATCCAGGTATCGCCGCCGGACGATCATGGCTACTGTTCGATGGGGACATCGGTGGATATCGCCAGTTCGGCCGTCGATACGGCTGATCAGATCATCGCGCTGGTTAACCCGCGGATGCCCCGCACACACGGGGACGGCTTCATTCATGTCAGCCGGATCGGGGCCTGCGTACTGGAGGAGTCAGAACTTCCGGAGGTCGATTATTCGGGAAATTCGGGTGCCGAGGTAATCACCATCGGCCGGAATGTGGCGACCCTTGTCGAAGACGGCGCCACCCTGCAGATGGGCATCGGAGCAATTCCCGATCAGGTGCTCAGGAATCTCACCGGACACCGGCAGCTGGGCCTTCATACCGAGATGCTGTCCGATGGCGTTCTTCCCCTGCTGAAGTCCGGGGTGATCGACAACAGCCGGAAGAAACTGAATCGTGGAAAATCGGTCACCGCATTCATGATCGGCACCCGCAAACTGTATGACTTCGTCGATGACAACCCCGCGTTCCGCGTCATGGATATCAGCTACGTCAACGATACCAGTATCATCCGTCAGAATCCCGGGGTCACCGCCATCAATTCGGCTATCGAGATCGATCTGACCGGCCAGGTTTGTGCTGACTCCATCGGAACCTATCAGTTCTCCGGGATCGGGGGACAGATGGACTTTATCCACGGGGCCTCGTTGTCAGCGGGCGGCAAGCCGATCATCGCGCTGCCCTCAGTCACCGGCAAGGGCATATCCCGGATCACCCCGACACTGAATGCCGGGGCCGGCGTGGTCACCACCCGCGGGCATGTCCACTGGGTCGTGACGGAATACGGGATGGTCGACCTGTTCGGCAAGAGCCTGAAGCAACGGGCGAAGGCCCTGATCGGCATTGCGCATCCCGACCATCGCGAGACGCTGGAAAAGGCTTATTTTGAACGGTTCGGCCAGGCGGACGCCAAGTTTTTTACATAAATCCACATAAAAATATCCGACCTTTGTACCGGGCGGACCAAGCTATGCAAGAAATACTGACACTAAACGAGATCACGCTGCTGGTCGACACTTTTTACGGCAAAGTTCAGGAAGATGAACTGCTTGCGCCCGTCTTCAATGAAAGGATTCAGGACCGCTGGCCGGAACACCTCGAAAAAATGTATACGTTCTGGCAGACCGTCCTGCTCGAGGAGCGGACGTACTTTGGAGCCCCTTTCCCGCCGCATGCCCGCCTTCCGATCGATGCCGGACATTTTCAGCGCTGGATGGAGTTGTTTACCGAAACGATCGATTCGCTCTTCACTGGCGAAAAGGCGGTCGAAGCCAAATGGCGTGCTCAGCGTATGTCCGAACTGTTTCAGTATAAACTGGAAGCCATGCGGAACAATCCGCACCGGATCCTCTAGGGCCCGTGCTGCCGGTCATTTCATCAGCTTTTCCAGCCGGATCCTGTTGAACTGCTGCAGCAGCAGGGGATAGATGTTGTAAACGATGTTGCAGGCAAGCAGGATCAGCGCCATCCAGGGCCGGCCGGAACACGCTGCGTGAACGGCCGAAAAAGTGAAGAAAAGAAAGCCGAGAAAGTGGTACCGCTCGTAAACCGTTACCGTTTTCAGGTAGTTCCGGCCCGTTTTCCTGTTGCGGATGATCCGGTGGCCCGGAACCCGTCTGCGGGTGAACCGCGTGATCAGTTCGCCGTCCTGTACGAATAGCCGCACCCATTTGACACCCAAAGACTCATAAAACCTTCTTTTCCGGCTCAGCCGGTAAAACCGCGAGGAGATCAGCAGGCCCGGAAAGCTGAGCGCCAGCAGGGGCCAGAGCCAGGACCGGTCCGCGGACGACCAGTAAAGGACGACCGGCGTACAGCATACTGCGGTCCAGAACAGGTTGATCAGCTGATTCAAAAGGGGGGAGGCCGGTTTCACGACCGCAAAATACGCCGCCGCCGCTTTCTCTGCAAAACTTTATCCCCGCGCCGGGCATTTATCGGGAAGCACCCTGGCGGAATGCGGCCGGGGACTTCTTTGTTTATTCGGGGAATTGACTATTTTGCATAGTTAACCGGGGGGGGGACGGGTCAGGAGGAGCGGTGAGGCCGGAAAACGAGACAGCCAGCGGTTCAACCAAATAACCTGTTATGAGATATATCGTTGTTCTTTTAATTTTTCTGGGGCAGAGTGTGCTTGCCCAGACGGTCTCGGTGATACCCCGGCCGGTTTCCTACGAGACGAAGGGCGGTACCTTCGGCATCGGGCCGGGAACGGTCCTGGTGGTCAGCGACCCCGGAGACGAGAAAGCCGCCCGGTTCTTCAATGATTACCTGCAGCAGTTCTACGGCTTCAGGCTGGCTGTTAAATCCCGCGGGACGGATAATGCCATTCAGCTGCGGACCGGAAAGGGCGGAAAGTCCGGGGACGGTTACAGCCTGCAAATCACCGGGAAGGGAGTCCTGATCGATGGAGAGACCTATCCGGGTACCTTTTACGGTATCCAGTCGCTGATCCAGCTGCTGCCCGTGTCCGGAAAGAAAGGGCAATCGCTCGCCGTTCCGCTGGTGAGTATCCGGGATGAGCCGCGCTTTTCCTACCGGGGAATGCACCTTGACGTCGGCCGGCATATGTTCCCGGTCTCGTTCGTTAAACGATACATTGATTACATTGCCCTGCACAAGATGAATTATTTCCACTGGCACCTGACCGAGGACCAGGGCTGGAGAATAGAGATCAAGAAGTATCCGGAACTGACGCGGGCCGGAGCTTACCGCGACGGAACGATCATCGGGCGGTATCCCGGTACGGGCAATGACCAGACCCGATATGGCGGATTCTATACCCAGGACGAGATCCGGGAAGTCGTGAAGTATGCCGCGGACCGTCATATTACGGTAGTGCCGGAGATTGAGATGCCGGGGCATTCGTCGGCCGCATTAACCGCTTATCCGCATCTGGGCTGTCCCGGTACGGGTCCGTACAAGGTAGAGCAGACCTGGGGCATCTTTGATGATGTGTACTGTGCCGGGAACGACTCTACCTTTACTTTCCTGCAGGACGTTATGGATGAGGTGCTGGCCCTGTTCCCGTCCCGATACATTCACATCGGCGGCGACGAGAGTCCGAAAGCGAACTGGAAGAAATGCCCTCGCTGCCAGGCGCGGATCAAGGCGGAAGGCCTGAAAGATGAACATGAGCTTCAAAGCTACTTCATCCAGCGGATGGAGAAATACATCAACAGCAAGGGACGTACGATCATCGGATGGGATGAGATCCTCGAGGGCGGACTTGCTCCGAATGCGGTTGTGATGAGCTGGAGAGGCGAAGCCGGCGGAATTGAAGCCGCACGGCAGAAACATTATGTGGTCATGACGCCCGGATCGCACGTGTACCTGGATCACTCACAGAGCATTCGTGAGGACTCGGTTACCATCGGCGGGTACACCACCGTTGAGAAAACCTACAGTTACGAGCCGATCCCGAAAGAACTGACTCCGGAGGAAGGAAAATACATCCTGGGTGCGCAGGGGAATGTCTGGACTGAATACATGCGTTATCCGGCAAAGGTGGAATACCAGATCTTTCCGCGGATGAGCGCCCTGAGCGAGGTGCTGTGGAGCCCTAAGGAAAGCCGCGACTGGAAAGACTTTGAAAAGAGGCTTAGCGACCAGTTCAGCCGATACGAGCTTTGGGGGGCCAACTACAGCCGGGCGTATTACGATATCACCGGGAACGTGGAGGCCGCACCGGATCAGAAAGGGGTGCTGGTCACCCTTCAGGGAAGGGATCCGAAGGATGAACTGGTGTACGCGGTGGAAGGCAGCAAGCCGGAACGCTATACCGGGCCGGTGGTTATCCGGAAGGACTCCCGGCTGGTCGCCATGTACTACAGGGACCGGAAACTGATGGATTCGCTCAGCTTCAATATCCGGGTCAATAAGGCGACCGGAAAACCGATCACCCTGAACCCGCAGCCTTCGGGATCGTACCAAGGTAACGGTCCGTTCACGCTGGTTGACGGCATTATTAACGAAAAGGGCGGCCGGAACAGGGAATCGTTAGGGTTCCAGAGCGATGTGGAAGCGGTGATCGACCTGGGAGACCTGCAGCAGGTATCCAGTCTGATGGTCCACACATTGCAGTCCGGCGGAACCTATGTATATCCGCCCAGGTCGGTCGAGGCGTTCGTGTCGACGGACGGCTCCAACTACCAGCCGGTGGGCAGCGGCGTCCCGGTGGGTACCAGCGGCGACCCGAAAGCCGTGGCCAGACTGGCATTTAAGCCGACCATGGCGCGGTATATCCGGTTGAAACTCAATCAGCTCCCCTCAGTGCCTGCCGGTGCCCGGGGCGAAGGCGAAAAAACCTGGATGTTTTTGGATGAGATCCAGGTAGACTGATTCCGGTTGTTCAGGTCCGCACAGCTATAAGGTCCCCGGCAGATAACGTTCCTGCCGGGGACTTTGCTTTTCCGCGGGCGACCTGTACCGGAGGTTTGGTCAAACCAACAGGCCGGCCTGTCGTTATTGTTGTAAAGGCGTAACAGCCAGCAATCTGAACGTTATGAACCATCTATCATTTACCAGCCAGATCAAGGGAAGTCCCTTTGAGGTATGCATCGATCCCGCGAACTTCTGCAAAACGTACAAAGTCATTGAACTGCGCCGGGACGGACAGCACTTCCAGTACATTTATCAGGATAACAATACCGAGGAATTCTTTCTGGCGGAAGACTCGAAACTTTCACCGGATGACGTGGAGCCGCTGATTCCGGAACTTAACCAGCGTCTGCACGGGTTCACAGCCTAGCCGGTACCGGGAGTACTGCCGGTGTTCCCGGGGAGGGTATGAACGGGCACTGTCACCTGAACGGTTGTTCCGGCGGCCTGGTCCCGGACGATGCTCACCGCTCCTTCATGCAGACGAATGATCTCTGCGGCAATGTACAGCCCCGGGTCGGGAAGTGCCCCCTCATCGCTGATGCGGTCAGCCAGTCCGTCAAATGCCACCTGCATTTGCGCTGCTTCCGGATGGAGGAACGCCATGGTACATCTCAGGTCGTTGTTCAGCAGCTCGAAACCTACTTCGATCCCGGAAATTTCGGGAATTGCCCTGGCTGCGTATGCCAGGACACAGGTCAGTACCTGCGTCATCCGGGCCGGGTCCAGGTCCGCCTCGGCTTCAGGCGAGCGTCCCCAGGTTATGGCCGGTGCGTTTACCGCTGCGGCTGCCTTTTTCCCGGCATCAGCCAGGAATCCTTCCAGTTGTACCGGCTGTCTCCGTATGGTCAGGCGTCCCGCCTGTATCCGTGCCACATCGATCAGGTCATTGACCACCGTACAGAGTTTGGCGGACTGACCGTCTATTTTTGTAAGGAAATTCCGGAGATGTGCGGCAGTTTCGGTTTCCGGGTGGCGGAGTGCGATCTGGGTCAGGAGCTGGATGCTGGTCAGGGCATTCCGGACATCATGTCCCAGGAGTTTGAACAGCTCAACCGGTACCTCATGTGCCGGTGGCGTGGTTGCTTCTTTCAAGGTTGGTTTTCCGGCGGTATCTCCGGATGCTGCATTCGGTTCGTTCTTCACGTCTGGCCTAAAAGTATTCCTCTTCATAGCAAACTGATCCTCCTTTTGTTTTTACCGGATGTATCAGGCCTGCCCGTCAGGACTGCATTCGGGGACCGGCCGGTGAGGCGGTTGAATGGGTCTTCCGGTCACATGAAAGATGCGCACAAAAAAGAAGCTGCTGATGGTAGAAGAGTGGAGTTAGGTTCTTCTTTTCAACAGCAGCCATTGAACTAAAAAGCAATATAAAATTAAGCCGGCATTCAGGCCGGGTCAATAGTATGGACTATCTAAGTTATGTCAGTAAAGTAATGACAAAGAGGTTTTAAACCAGATTTCGGCGGATCGCGTAGCTGGTCAGCTCAGCGTTGGTCTTCATGCCCATTTTCTCCAGGATCCGGGCCCGGTAGGTACTGATCGTTGAGATGCTCAGCGAAAGTTCGGCCGAGATTTCCGAAACGGTCCGGCCGCTGGCGATCAGCAGGAGCGTCTGGTACTCGCGGTCAGAGAGCGAATCATGCGGATCCTGATCCATCGGCGAGTCCAGCTGGGCGGCCAGTTGCTGGGCAACCGACACGGAGATATACTTTTTGCCGGCCAGGATCTGATCGATCGCATCCACCAGTTCCGTATCGGCGGCGTCTTTTGACAGGTACCCGGCCGCGCCGGATTTCAGGGCACGGATGGCGATCTGGTCTTCCTTATGAAAGCTGAAAACCAGGACCGGTGTCTTGATCCGCTCCAGTTTGATCTGCTTGAGCACTTCAAATCCGCTCCTGCCGGGGACCTCGATGTCCAGGATCAGAATATCCCAGGGTGCCATTTTCAGTTTATGAAGCGCTTCTGCAGAGTTCACCGCCTCCCCGAACTCCAGATTCTGGAACTTGGTTTCCAATATATGTCGCACCCCCCGCCGAATTGCAAAATGGTCATCGGCAATCAAAACTCTTTTCTGCTTCATCAAAGATCTGAAAAACTGTTTTTTAGTTAACTGTTAAAAACTGAAGGGCCCGGTACGCCGGGATCACCGCCTTTTGCAAATCCGGCACCTGTCCGAAGTTTGTAAATGTATGCAAGAATCAAGCCCGCTACAATAGTAGTTACTTCTACATCATTGTAGTATAGACTAGCGTCATCGATCAGCCCCGTATTTCAGCCGTCACAGGACGTTGATCGACGGAAACAGCGGTACCGAGAATACCACTGACGTCCGGGATCCGGAATCACTTGAAATCGTCAGCTCACCGCCCACCAGGTGGGCGCGTTCCCGCATGCCGAGAAGGCCCATGGATAACGGATCGTTGATCTTCTCCGTCAGGATACCCCGGCCGTTATCGGTGATCCTGAGGATCAGTTCCTTGTCCTGGTAAATCCCCACGGACACGCGCGTCGCCCCCGAATGTCTTGCGATATTGGTCAGGGCCTCCTGGCAGATCCGGAAACAGCAGATGGACAGATTCTTGTCCAGCTGTAGTTCTTCACTGACGTTCAGTTCAAGGGCCGCGGCGATCCCGGACTTCTTCTCGAAGTCCCGGACCAGCCATTCGATCGATGGCAGAAGGCCCAGCGTATCCAGGATAGCCGGCCGCAGGTCGGTCGCAAAGTTACGGATCTGCTGGATGATCGTATCGACATCGCTCAGCATCGGGTTGATCATTTCCTCGTTGAAATTTTCTCCTGCGGTCCTTTTTTTCAGTGAGGACAGCGACATTTTCAGACCGGTCAGCAGCTGTCCGAACTCGTCATGGAATTCGCGGGCGATCCGGGCCCTTTCTTCTTCCAGCACGCTGTTCAGCTGCCGGGCAAAGCTTTTGATCTCATTCCTTGATTTCTTGAGCTTGTCGTAGGAGCGCTTCTTTTCTGTGACATCCACCCCGATGACGAAATAATGGGTGATCTGCCCGTTCGGATCCAGCAGAGGCTGTCCGCGCAGCTCCAGCCAAAGGACCCCGTCGTGCCGGCTGTGATACTCGACTTCCATGTCCACGGTCCGGTGCATCTCCTTCGGATCTTCCATGATCCGGACCATCGTGTTCTGCGGGGGGGTCCTGTAATGGGGGTTGGAGGCATATAGCAGCTCCGAAGCCTTTTTTCCGAGGATATCCTCCTTCCGCTGGTCCAGGAGCCGGCAGAAGGCATCATTCACCCAGTCGATCGTACCGCTGGTATTGGTGATCACGACCACGTTGTTGGTCTTCGTTCCTACCAGTGACAATTTTCTGACCTCCTCCTCAGACTGCTTCCGCCCGGTGATATCGATCAGTACATTGATGCTGCCGGTGAGCTGCTGGGCGGAGCTGAAGGTCTGCAGGGTATAAACGATAACGCTTCGGGATTTTCCGTCAGCCGCACGGATCAGGATCTCGACGCTCCCCTTCTCACACGGACCGTTCCGCAGGGTGTGAACCATCGGTGATTCGGAAAACGGCATGTCGTTTCCATCGGCGTCACAGAGCCCGACATCCGGAGACCACTCGAGTGCGCCGGTTTCCGGCTCGCAGCCGAAGAGCATGGCGGCAGCCTTGTTAAATAACCGGATCCGGCCTTCGGGATCGGTCGTATAAACTGCAGCCGGCAGGTTTTCGATCAGGTCAATATACTGGCGTTCACTTTCTTCGATCTTCTTGCGTGCCAGTACTTCGCGGGTGACATCCACCCCAAAGTAGAAGATGCCCTCGACTTGGCCCTCATGGTTATAAAAGGGCTGGTACATGAAGCTGATGTAGCTTTCCTTCTGGCCGCCATTGCCGTCGTCCACTTTCAGCAGGACTTCGTTGTTCGTCAGCGTTTTGCCGGTCCGGTAAACATGGTCCAGCCATTCAAAGTATCCGATGGATTTTAGTTCGGGAAATACCTCCCGGACCGGTTTTCCGATAATATCGGGCGTCCGGGCGGTCAGCTCATAGTACGCCGAGTTCGCACTTTCGAATACATGGTTCGGGCCTTTCAGAATGCACATGGTCACCGGCGCCTCCTGGTAGAGACTGGCAAATCGCTGCTGCTGAAGGCTGACGGTCTGTTCGAGGAATTTACGTTGGGTCGTGTCGCGGCCTACCGTGAGGATCACGCGTTCCTCCTCCAGCAGGGCCGAGGTCCAGGAAAGCCACCGGATCTGACCGTCGGGAGTGATGTACCGGTTTTCAAAGCCATCGGTAGGCTGGCCGTCAAAGATCCTTTCAATCTCGGCATGGGTTTCTTCCCGGTCCTCCGGGTGGACGAAGTTCATGAAAGGGGTATTCAAAAGTTCTTCTTCCGGATAGCCGAGGATCCGCCTGAAGGCAGGGTTGATCTTCTTGAAATAGCCGGAAGGATCCAGGAAGCCGATCATGTCCGGTGACATCTGAAAATACCGGTTCCGTTCCTGCTCCGCCTTCTTTCGCTGAATATGGGTGGCCAGCTGGTTAAGCAGGTTCGGGCTCAGGTGCTGGAAGTTGTCGATCTTTTGTGCTGATGACGAAAAGAACGCAAAGACGGCGATCACCTGTCCTTTGAACAGGATGGGGAAGGAGATTCCCGCCACGAGGTTGTTCCGCCGGGCGAATTCCCCGCGAATGGACGCCGGGTTTGTCGGGATCTCGTGCATGATCACGATATCCCCGCTTTCCCAGGCCTGGCCGACAATTCCCCGGAAGTCATTCAGCAAGCTGTTCGTTTCCAGGAAAGGGACGCCGCCGTTCCTCAGACAGGAGGCAGACAGGGTCATTTCCCTGGGGTTGATGCCGCTCAGCCAGAGTTCGCCCGCTTCAGCGTCCGTATATCTGCACAACGCCTCGAGCGTTTTTTCCAGGCAGATATTGAGGCGCTCTTCCTGGCCGAAGGTGTCGGCGATGGCGGACATCAGGCTCTTTTCCCGCTCTAGTTTCTTATGTTCCGTAATATCTTTTACAATGCCGTAGACGCCGTCGATCTCCCCGTTTTTTACCACCGGCATCACCGTTACCGCGAATTCGAGCAGCTGGCCGCCGGCATGGAAGCCGGAAGTCTCAAAACTGGCCGGCTGTCCGCGGAGACAGGCGTGCAGAATCCCCTCCAGGCGCCGAAGGTCGGCCGGATCGGTAATGTGGCTGAAATGCATGGTCAGCAGGGATTTCCGTGGATATCCGGTCAGTTCGCAGGCCGCCTGGTTCACATCCGTGAAATTTCCGCTGGCATCCATCGAAAAGACCGAATCGGGATTCTGGTCAAACAGGGAGCGATAGTTCAGGGCATCCAGCTGCGCCTCGCTGAAGCCCAGGGAATGCAGATCCTTGTCCTTAAGGGTCGCAGGCTCCAGAATGTGGAGAATGAAAGCCACGTCCTGGTCGCTGTTCAGGACGGGAATGTTCCTCGGTGTGAAGTACCGGACCGAAAATCCCGGGCCCTCTTTCCGCGGAACCTGGTACCGGGCGACTTGCATCCGGAGTTCCGCTTTCTCACGTTTTACCCGTTCCAGCGAATCGAACAGTTCGTTTGCGTCCCATTCGCCGTCGACCGGCAGGAGCACATCCTGAAGGGGGGACCCGGTGATCTGGTCCCGGGAGAGGAAGGAATTTGCCAGATACGCTTCGTTCACCTCAAAGACCCGGTATTCCCGGGAACGAGCCAGCAGCAGCACGGCAGGGGTCGGAGTAGTCCTGAAAACGGCAAGTAGTTCTTCGGTTCCCATCTTGATTCGGCATTAATTTACTAAAAGTACGACGCTCTGCCAGAAAGCAAAACTTTCGGGTATTTGTCCTGATCAGAACGACATTCGAAAGTTTGTAGTACTACGCCAGATTAAAAGCGTATTCTACAACTGGCCGGCGATCAAATTCCTAAGTTAGGTCGGGAATCCGGTTGCCCGGGCATGAACGCTGTTCACAACCCGTCCCGTTTAACGAAGTGTTAACGAAGTGATAAAAATGAACCTGACCACGCTGATCGTAGATGATGATACCCTTACCCAACTGATTCACCGCAAGGCACTTGAGAGGGCCGGAATGGCAACCAGTCCGGAGGTATTCACCGACGGCGAACAGGCCCTGAACTTCCTGCTGGCCAACTATTGCGAGGATGTAAATTACCTGGTGTTCCTGGATCTGAACATGCCATTGATGAACGGGTGGACCTTCCTGGATGAGATCGGGAAGCACTTTCAGCGGGACAATATACATGTGGTGATCGTGACTTCCTCCGTCTCATCAGAGGACCGCAAGCGGGCGAACGCGTACAGGCAGGTGCTTAAATACCTGGTGAAACCGATCTCCCAGGATTCGCTGAAGCTGATGAGCCAGTTTGTTCAGGTAAATTTTGAACATCCGCTGGAATAAAACCGTACTGGTTCCATGCATCCTCCGGGGCGCTGGTCCGTTTGACTCGTATTTAACAAATCTGACCGCAGCCCTGTGCTGCTTTACTTTTTTTCGATACTGATGAACTTCATCAAAGACCTTTCTATCAGAAATAAATTACTGCTGATTGCGCTGATTCCCCTGCTGGCACTGTTCTATTTCCTTGGACTAACCATCAGGGATAAGGTGCGCGAAAAATCGACCATCGAACAGGTTAACCGGGAGGTGCTTCGCGCCGAAGCCTTTTCAGACCTGATCCACCAGCTCCAGCAGGAGCGCGGCCTCTGCCAGGTCTACCTGCTGGGCAGCGGTGCCGCCGGCCAGACGGAGCTCTTTGCGCAGCGCGAACGGACCGACCTGGCCCTGTTGCGGCTGAGCGACGAGGGTGCCGGAACTTCGACTGTGCAGCAGCTCAGGAAAGCAATACAGGGCCTGCGGAACGACGTGGACAGCAGGAGCATTTCTGCCGGCGCTATGCAGGAGCGGATCACTATCCTGGTCCTGGATCTCCTCAATAAGGTGAACCAGACAGCCGTTTATTCGCGGAATCCGGAAGTGAAGGAGCTTTTGAACACGCATCTGTTCCTGATGTATGCGAAAGAGTATTTCGGTGAGCTGCGCGCAAAATTATCGGAACTGCTCCTGTCGGAAACAGGCTCGAAGGCCGGGATTGCTGAGTTCGCGGCGCTGAAGGGCCGTCATGAACAGAATATGGAACGCTTTCAGCAGAACGCCCCTGAAGCACTGAAAGCATTTACGGCCCAGGAAATGGCCGACGCCGCCAACGTGAGCCTCCGAAAAACTATGGAATCGGTGTACCGTTCCTCCGGTGCCGGGCTGCCGCTGAGCTATGAGGCGTGGTGGACCAATGGCGTGTCCTATCTGAATTCGCTCAAGCGGATCGAGGATCAGTCTACGCTGACGATCCGGCAGACCGCCGAAACGCAGCTGAGAGCGATTTCCGCTCTGATGACCCGCAGTATCGTCATCGGGGTTGTGCTGATGGCACTGATCGTACTGCTGCTGTATATCATTATCCGCTCGCTGGTATCATCGGTCCTTCACCTGAAACACATCGCTGACCGGGTGGCCGTAGGGGACCTGGGGATCTCCGTAAGTATTGATTCGAAAGACGAGATCGGAAGTCTTGCCGCCTCCTTTAACCGGCTGATTTCCGAAACGCGCGACTACGCGCGCGGCGCTGAGCTGATCGGGAGCGGGGACTATTCCCCGGAAGTTAAAGTCCGCAGCCAGGCCGATACCCTCGGGATCTCCCTGAATAATATGAAGGACAACCTGCAGCGGCTGTCCGAAGAAAATGAGCGTCGTACCTGGCTGCTGACCGGTAACGGCGAACTCAATGACACGGTCCGCGGGGAAAAGGACGTCCGCGAGCTTTCGCAGGACATCATTTCCAAGCTCACAGCCTACCTGGGGGCGCAGATCGGAACCATTTATTTATTGGAGAGCGGACGCCTGGTGCTTACCGGGACCTATGCATTTCATCACCGGAAGGAGAACACCAACCAGATCGAGCTGGGCCAGGGCCTGGTCGGGCAGGCCGCCCTGGAGAAAAAGCCGATCATCTTCTCTGAAGTTCCGGATGACTATGCCCGGATCAATTCCGGCATCGGGAACACTTCTCCCAGAAATATCATCGTGTTCCCTTTTGAACATGAGGGCCAGCTGAAGGGCGTGCTGGAGATCGGGTCCGTCAGGGAGTTCACAGAGCTGCAGCTCGAATTCCTCAGGCTGGTCGCCGACAATATCGGTATCGCGTTTCATTCGTCGCAGTCCCGCACCCTGCTGAAAGAACTGCTGGAAGAGACGCAGCGGCAGACCGAGGAACTCGAAGCGCAGCATGAGGAACTGCGGCAGATGAATGAAGAGTTGCAGGAGAAGACCGATCTGCTTGAAAAGTCAGAGGCGGAGCTGAAGGCCCGGCAGGAAGAACTGCAGCAGACCAATGAGGAGCTGGAGGAGAAGGCAAGCCTGCTGGAGGAACAGAAGGAAGCCCTGGAGATCGCGAAGCTGGAAGTTGAGACCAAGGCCCGGGAACTGGAGGTGACCAGCCGCTATAAATCGGAGTTCCTGGCCAATATGTCCCATGAACTGCGGACCCCGCTGAACAGCATTCTGATTCTCGCCCAGCTGCTCTCGGAGAACAAGAGCAAATCGCTGCCTGAGAAGGAAGTGGGCTTTGCCCAGAATATTTACAGTTCCGGAACAGACCTGCTGAACCTGATCAACGAAATCCTGGATCTGTCCAAGGTAGAATCCGGCAAGATCGAACTGGAGATCGGTCCGGTCAGCCTGTCCGGCTTAACCGCCAACCTGGAATCCCTGTTTCAGGAACTCGCCCGCACCAAGGCAATGGAATTCAACCGGCAGATTTCAGAAGAAGCACTGCAGCTGCCGCTGATCACGGATCAGCAGCGCCTGGAACAGATCCTCCGGAACCTGCTTTCCAATGCGTTTAAATTCACCGGAAAAGGCGGGTCGGTGACCCTGGATATCCGTGAAGTCAGGACCGCCGGACTGGCGCTCAACCCGAAGCTCAGCGGGCTCGGCCAGGTGCTCGCGTTTTCGGTGAAGGATACCGGGATCGGCATTCCGAAAGAAAAGCAGGCGCTCATTTTTGAAGCCTTTCAGCAGGCCGACGGATCTACCAAGAGGAAGTATGGCGGAACCGGGCTCGGACTGTCGATCAGCCGGGAGCTTGCCCGTGCACTTGGCGGAGAGATCCATCTCACCAGCGAACAGGGGCAGGGAAGTACCTTTACCCTTTATCTGCCCGCTACGTTTGATTCTTCATTTATCGAGCCGGTCGAAAGGGAGATCCTCGTCCGGGAGCCGGCCGCACCGGCCAGGCCCGTATCGGCCCGGCCCGCCGCTCCCGCCCATAACGGCGAACCGGTCGACGATGACCGGTATACCATCGGGGAAAATGAAAAGGTCATCCTGATCATCGAGGACGATGTGCAGTTCGCGCGCATCCTGCTGAGCTTTGTGCGCGAGAAAGGCTACAAGGGCATCATGGCCCACCAGGGCAATGCCGGCCTGAGCCTCGCAAGATACTATCATCCGGATGCCATTATCCTGGATATGCAGCTCCCCGTTATGGACGGATCGCAGGTGCTGCGCCACCTGAAGAATGATCCGGACCTGCGCCACATCCCGGTTCAGGTCGTCTCGGGATATGACCGGGGCAAAGAAGGCTTCGAGCTCGGCGCATTCGATTTTGTAAAGAAGCCGGTCAACCAGGCGGAGCTCAATTCGGCTTTCGGCCGGATCGAGGAGTTCATCAACCGCAAGCTGAAGAAGCTGCTCGTGGTTGAGGACAACCCTGCCCAGAATATGGCGATCCGGGAGCTGATCGGGAACGGCGACGTGAAGTCCTATTCGGCCTATACCGGTGAGGAAGCCTACCAGATGCTCGTTAAAGACAGCTTCGATTGCATCATCATCGACCTGGGACTGCCCGATATGGCCGGCATCGACCTGATGGAGAAACTGAAGGCTGATGAGCGTTTGCGTAAAGTGCCCGTCATCGTCTATACCGGCCAGGATCTGACCCGCGAGGAAACGGCGCGTCTGAACAAGCTGGCCAGCACGGTCGTACTGAAGACGGCCGATTCCAAGGAGCGGCTGCTGGATGAGACGACACTCTTCCTGCATCGGGTCGAATCGAAACTGCCCAAGGAAAAACAGGAGATCATCCGGAAGCTGCACCGGACAGACGAAGTCCTGCGCGATAAAAAGGTGCTGATCGTCGATGACGATATGCGGAACATCTACTCCCTGACCAATGCCCTGGAAGAGGAAGGCGTCCGCTGCATCACGGCGGAAAACGGCCGGTCCGCCCTGCAGATCCTTCGCGAGCAGCCGGATACGGATATCATCCTGATGGATGTGATGATGCCGGAGATGGATGGTTACGAAGCGACCCAGGAGATCCGGAAGATCGCTAAATTCCAGAAACTGCCGATCATCGCCCTGACTGCAAAGGCGATGAAGGGTGACCGTGAGCGGTGCCTGGACGCCGGTATGTCCGATTATATAGCCAAACCGGTCAATATTGAGAAACTTCTTTCCCTGATGCGGGTTTGGCTTTATCGGTAGGGGATATGCAGAAATTGGAAGGACGCCGCATTCTGATGGTGGACGATGATCCCCGGAATATCTTCGCACTGGCCAGCTACCTGGAGCACCAGGGAATCCTGGTCACGACGGCAGTCTCCGGTGAGGAGGCGCTCCGGATCCTGGCGGAGGCGCCCGGAACCGAGCTGGTCCTGATGGACATGATGATGCCCGAGATGGACGGCTTTGAGGCCATCCGGCGCATCCGCCAGGATCCGCAGTTACAGGCATTGCCGGTGATCGCAGTAACGGCCTGCGCGATGAAGGGAGACCGGGAGAAATGCCTGGAAGCGGGGGCTTCCGAGTATGTCTCAAAGCCGGTAAACCTGGCGGAACTGATGGATAAGATGGTGGAATTATTGGCTGAAAAATGATCAGGACAGAAGAATTAAGTGCTTTGCTCGAGTCGATCCGGTTTGTGTACGGATATGACTTTACGGAGTATGCCCAGGCCTCCGTTGCGCGCAGGGTGGACCATTATATCAAGTCCAGCCGGCTATCGGGAATGGAGGAACTGGGTAAGCTGCTGCTGAAGGATGAACGGGCCTTTGCCCACTTTGTCCAGGAGTTCACGGTGAATGTTACCGAGATGTTCAGGGATCCCACGTTTTTCCGGGCCCTGCGCGAGAAGGTCCTGCCGCGGCTGGGGACCTACCCGTTCATCAAGGTGTGGATCGCCGGCTGTTCAACCGGCGAGGAAGTGTATTCGGTCGCCATCCTGCTGAAGGAGGAGGGGTTGCTGGACCGGTCGCTGATTTATGCCACCGATATCAATCAGAAGGCGCTTCAGGCGGCCCGGGACGGCGTTTTCCACCTGGACCTGATGAAAAAGTATACGGCCAACTATCAGAAAGCCGGTGGAAAGTGTTCATTCTCGGATTATTATATGGCCAAATACGATTCGGCCCTGCTTGACCGGTCGCTGCGGCAGAATATCGTATTCTCGCCGCATAACCTGGCGATCGATGCGTCGTTCAACGAGTTTCAGCTGATCCTGTGCCGCAACGTTCTGATCTACTTTAATCAGAACCTGCAGAACAGGGCGATCAGCCTGTTTTATGAAAGCCTGTGCACGTTCGGTTTCCTGGCCCTGGGCAGCAAGGAGTCGCTGCTGTTCTCGGATAAGAAGAAACATTTCCAGGAGATCGACCGGCGCGAAAAGATATTTATCAAGGAAGATTAGTCAGTGAGTAGCACATGAAATACGAAGCAGTGGTTATTGGCACATCAGCCGGCGGGTTAGCCGCGCTTACAACCATCCTTTCGGCCCTGCCTGCCGATTATCCGGTACCTGTTATCATCGTGCAGCACCGGGCCCGGACCGAACCGACCCTGCTTGAGGAGGTATTGTCCTACAAAAGCAGGATCCGCATCGCCCAGGCCGACGAAAAGCAGGAGATCATGCCCGGCACGGTTTATTTTGCCCCGGGGGACTATCATTTGCTCATCGAACAGAACCGCACGTTCTCGCTTTCCTTCGATCCGCCGGTCCATTACAGCCGGCCATCCATTGACGTCCTGTTTGAATCAGCCGCCGCGGCTTACCAGAAGAAGCTGCTGGCCATCATCCTCACCGGTGCCAATTCGGACGGGTCGGACGGGATCCGGATGATCCGGAGAATGGGAGGGACGACCGTAGCCCAGAAACCGGTCTCCGCCGCTCATCAGGCGATGCCGCAGGCGGCGGTCAATACCGGTTGTATCCAGCACATCCTGGAGCTTGACGAGATCACCAAACTATTACTTGAAGCAGGAAAAACGGCGCGGGGATGAAGAAGGAGAAGGTCAATATCCTGATCGTAGATGACAAGCGGGCGAATATCTTCGCCATGGAACAGATGCTTGCCCGGCCTGACCGTCACTTTCTGACGGCAACCAACGGCAACGAAGCCCTTAAACTGGTGCTGAATGAGGAGATCTCGCTGATCATCCTGGATGTTCAGATGCCGGACATGGACGGCTTTGAAGTCGCCCAGATCATCAAGTCCAATAAGCGCACGCGGGACATTCCGATCATCTTTGCCTCGGCAGAGAAAAGGGAACGCCAGTTCATGGTCAAGGGGTTCGAGGAAGGGGCGATCGAATACCTGTATAAACCCCTTGATAAGGATATTACGCAGGCCAAAGTGGATGTGCTCCTGAGGCTCCAGCTTCAGAAAGTGGAGCTCCAGGAAAAAAATAATGCGCTGGAACGGTATGCCCTGCTGATCAATAATTCAGCGGACCTGATCTGCATCATCAATCCCCAGACCCTGAAGTTCGAGGAAGTGAACCAGGCGGTGGAGCCGATGCTGGGCTACGCGCCCGGAGAGGTCCGAGACAGCTCCCTGCTGTTCTACCTGGCCGCAGAGTACCGGCCGGTCGTTGAGAAGCATGCCAGATCCATCCGGGAAAAGATCTCCTTTGAGACGCAGGTGTTCACCCGCACGCGAAGTATCCGGTGGTTCCAGTGGAACATCGTGAACAAGAACGGCCTCTGGTTTGCCAACGCCCGGGACATTACCACCTCCAAGGAGGTCGAGGAGATCAAAAGCTACCTGGCAACGGTCGTCAAGCAATCGCATGAGGCGGTATATCTGCTCAATCCCGAAGGGCGGATCATTTCATGGAACCAGGGTGCAGAAAAGATCTACGGGTATTCCGAAGAGGAGGCTCTGCGTATGAATATCTGGAATATCGTGCCTGAATACCTGATCGGGCAATCCCATCAGGTCGTCAACAGTATCCTGAAGGGCAAGAAGATCCGGTCCCTGGAGACCAAGCGGATCACCCGGAACGGCCGGATCATCGACGTCAGCTTCTCGGCCGCCGTCATCACTGATGCGTCCCGAACGCTCCGGTCGGTCGCCATCACCGAAAGCGATATCACGCTCCAGAAGCAGGCGGAACAGGAAATCCGGCAGCTGAATGCTGACCTGCGGGCCAACGTGCAGCAGCTGGAAGTCACCAATAAGGAACTGGAGTCATTTTCGTACTCTGTATCCCATGACCTTCGCGCCCCGCTGCGCGCCATCAACGGCTACGCCGGCATTATCAGGGAGGAATACCAGCAGTCCCTGGACGAGGAACACGGCCGGCTGCTGTCCATCATTGAGAACAACGCCCGTAAGATGGGTATCCTGATTGACGAACTGCTGGCATTCTCCAAGATCGGCCGGAAGGAGGTCGTCAAGACAAGTATCCAGACACAGGATATGGTCCGGCAGATTATCCGGGAGCTGGAGGGGACCTACCCGAAAACAGAGTGGAAGGTTCGTAAGCTGGCGCCAATCCAGGGTGATTACATCCTGGTCAACCAGTGCTTTGTCAACCTCATTTCCAATGCGGCGAAATATTCTTCAGGCAAGCCGGACCCCTGTGTAGAGATCGGTTCCGAAAAGAACCAGCACGAACAGATCTTTTATGTGCGCGATAACGGCGCCGGATTTAATATGGAGTATGCCGGCAAGCTGTTCGGGGTGTTCCAGCGGCTTCATTCCGATGCGGAGTTCGAGGGGACGGGGGTAGGCCTGGCGATCGCGCAGCGGATCGTCGTCAAGCACGGGGGACGGATCTGGGCCGAAGGCGAGACCGGCAAAGGCGCCACCTTTTATATCGCATTACCCATAGAAAAAAGCAATGAACCAAAATAAAACGGATATCCTGTTGATCGAAGACAATGCGGATGATGCCGGCCTGGTGATCCGAGCGCTCAGAAAGCATGACCCGGGTACGTCAGTCCTGCACCTGAGCAACGGCGAGGAGGCGCTGGATTATCTCCTGCCGGACGGCGGATACCCGGAACCGGACCTCCGCGACCTTCCCAGGCTGATCCTGCTGGACCTGAAGATGCCCAAGGTGGATGGCCTGGAATTGCTGAGCAGGATCAAGACGGACCAGCGGACGCGGGAAGTCCCCGTCGTGATGCTGACCTCCTCCAACCAGAATTCGGATATCCTGGCGAGTTACAGGCTGGGTGCGAACAGCTATGTCGTCAAGCCCGTGGAGTTCGACGGCTTTGCGAAAGTAGTTGCGGCGATCAGCCAGTACTGGCTGCAGCTGAATCACAGCCCGCAGATTGAAAAGAACAATTAATACAAACCAGTTGCTGCCGGAATACCGGCAGCGGCCGATGAACTGAAGAAGATGGGACCTATTAAGATTTTGATTCTGGAACATGATCCGCATGATCTGGAATTGCTCGTACGGACGCTGAAGAAGAGTGATCTGGAATATGAAAGCTCAGTTGCTGACAGTGAGGAGGCTTATGTTGCCGCGCTGCGCAGTTTCGATCCGGACATCGTCCTTTCGGATTTTTCGCTGCCGACGTTCGACGGATTGTCCGCTTTCCAGATCAAGATGAAGCTTCGTCCTGAAACGCCGTTTATCCTGGTTTCCGGTACCATCGGGGAGGAGCGGGCCGTCGACCTGATCAAGATGGGAATTACCGATTACGCGCTGAAGGAAAAGATGTATGTCGTGCCGTTGAAGATCCGGAGGGCCCTGACCGAGGCGCAGGAACGCCGGGAAAAAGCGCGGGCGGAAAAAGAGCTGGAGTCCAGCCGGCAGCACCTTCAGAAGATCATGGACGGTTCGCTCGACCTGATCTGTACGATCGACCTGGACGGGATTTTTGTGAACGCAAGCGCGGCATCCGTGCAGATCCTCGGCTTCCCGCCGGAAGAACTGATCGGCATGCAGATTATGGACCTGGTCCATCCGGATGACCGGGAAATGGTCCGTTCATTCGTGGAGAACAGCGTTACGCATTTCGAACACCGGGTCCTCCGGAAGGACGGGTCTTATGTGCCGATATTCTGGAGCGTACGGTGGAATTATGAGGAGCGGATGTCATACCGCGTGGCACGCGACGTTTCGGCCATCAAGCAGGCGGAGCAGGAGCTTTCAGATCAGGATGCCCAGATCCGCAACATTCTGGAAAGTATTACCGACGGCTTTTATTCCGTCGACCGGAACTGGTGCGTACAGCACTGGAACAAGCAGGCGGAGAACCTCCTGGGAATAAAAAGGACCGACGTCCTGGGCAAGAACCTATGGGATATTTTTCCGGACGCCGTCTCCATGGAATTCCACCGGATCTTCCGGGAGGTCCTGGAGGCAGGGAAAATGGCTTCCTTCGAAGAATTTTACCACCCGCTGAAGATGTGGGTCAGCGTGGATGCATACCGGTCGAAGGACGGCCTCTCGGTCTTCTTCAGGGACATCACGGAGTCGAAGCGGCAATCCGGTGTCAGCAATCTGGAACGGGAGGTCCTGAAAGTATATACCAGGCAGGGCAGCACCATCGAGGAAAGCATCCGGCTGTTGTTCGACGGCATCCGGCAGATCCATCCGGATCTGATCTGCAGCATTCTGAAGAAAAGGGATGGGAAACTGATCTTCTGGAATTACTCGCAGCTGCCGCAGGTCTGCCGGGACGCCCTGGAGCCGGTCGATATCGAGGCGGAACACGGCGCATCCGGAGCGGCCGCCAGGCGGAAGGAAAAGGTTGTCGTGACGGATATAGCGACCAATCCCCTGTATGAGCGATACCGTTCGCAGACCAGCAACAGGGATCTGAAAGCCTGTACGGCATATCCCCTGCTGGATCCCTACCGTAATCTGCTGGGGACGTTCTCGATCTATCTGGAGAGCCCGCGGGCGCTGACGCCGGCAGAAAGCGCAACCGTTGAACGCGCCCAGTACATCCTGGAGAATATCCTGGAAAACTTCTTTTCGGACAAGCGCCTGAAGGAAAGCGAAGCCAACTACCGGGTCCTTTTCCAGCAGAGCCCTTCACTGCTGATGGTCTTTGATCCGGATACCCTGCGGTTCCTGAACGTCAATGAGGCGGTCATCACGCACTACGGTTACAGCCGGGAAGAATTCCGCGAGATGACCATCCGGGACCTGCGAACGCCGGACGGACTGGTTGATCTGGAACACGTACTCCATACGTCGCTCAGGAAGCCCTATTTCGAGCTGATGACCGATCACCGGAAGAGGAACGGGGAGGAGATCCGGGTCCATGTGCGGAATACGGCCATCATCCTCAATGAGAAAGAGGTCCGCCTGGCACTGGTCACGGACATCACCGAAAAGACCCGGATCGAACGCGAACTTGAACTCTCCCAGCGCCGGTTCCGGGTCCTGGTCCAGGAAGGATCGGACCTGATCAGTATACTGGATCAGGATGGACACTATACGTATGTAAGTCCAGCCTACAAGGCGATCTTCGGATACAATGCTGAGGACCTGAACAACGCCAATGCCTTTGAACTGGTGCATCCGGAGGACCGGGAACGCATCGCAGAGCAATTCCGGCAGGTGAAGTCCGTCCGGCGGATTAAGACGGAACCGTTCCGGTACCGGTGCGCCGACGGCCGGTACTGCTGGCTGGAATCGATCGCCACCAACCTGCTCAATGATCCATCGGTCGGCGGTATTGTGATCAACTCAAGGGATATTACCGAGAGTCTGAATAATCTGAAGGCCATAGAGCGTCAGAACGAGCAGCTCAGGGAAATCGCCTGGATTCAGTCGCATATCGTCCGGGCGCCGGTGGCACGGATCATGGGGCTCGTGGACCTGTTGAATAATTATCGTGAAAACGAAAAGATCCAGGCAGAAATGCTGGAACATATCGTAACCTCCGCCAATGAGCTGGACGGAGTGATCCGGAATATTGTACAAAAAACTGAAAAAGTCGATGGGCTCAGAAATTAAGGTATTGATCGTCGACGACGACGATGTGATCCTCTTTTTGCACGAGTTGATGATCAGGGACAGCGGCCTGAGCCAGACTGCCACCAGCTTCCTGACGGGACAGGCCGCCCTGGACCACCTGGATGCACACCGTTCCGGCACCGATCAGTTCCTCGTTTTACTGGATATCAATATGCCGGGAATATCCGGCTGGCAATTTCTGGAGAAACTGGAAGACATGCCATACAGGAACCGGGTGTCGGTTGTGCTGGTGACCTCTTCCATCGATTATGCCGACCACCAGCGGTCGGAGAATTACCCGGCGGTCATCGAATACATAGAAAAGCCCCTGACCCTTGAAACCTGCCGGCGTCTTCGTGAATTGATCCTGAAGTAGCCGCCGGACAGCCATAGGCGAAACCAAAAAACCCGGGCCGGGTTGTAATGGAAACGACCATGGTTATGAAAATTCTTATTGTACTGACTTCCCACGGGGAGCTGGGAAATACCGGCGAAAAGACCGGTTTCTGGATCGAAGAGTTTGCTGCACCTTATTATGTGTTCTACGATGCGGGGGCGGAGATCGTCCTGGCATCCCCACGGGGCGGCCAGCCGCCCATAGACCCCAAGAGCGATGCTCCCGAAAACCAGACGGAAGCTACAAAACGGTTCAAGGGGGACGATGCATTGCAGGCGCTGCTGGCGGATACCCGTAAACTTTCTGAGGTCTCCGCGTCCGATTTCGATGCGGTCTTCTTTCCCGGCGGGCACGGACCGCTCTGGGACCTTTCCTCGGATCCGGATTCCCTCCGGCTGATCGGGGATTTCTGGAAGAACGGGAAGCCTGTCGCGGCTGTTTGTCATGCCCCGGCGGTGTTGCTCAATGCCACGGATGAGACCGGTGCGCCGCTGGTACGGGGCCGGAAGGTAACCGGATTCGCGAATTCGGAAGAAGCTGCCGTGCAGCTCACCGACGTGGTACCGTTCCTGTTGGAAGATGAGCTGCGGAACCGTGGCGGACAATATTCAAAAACGGAAGACTGGGGAGTACATGTGGTGCGTGACGGACTGCTGATCACCGGGCAGAACCCGGCCTCCTCGGAAGAAGCTGCAGAGCAGTTGCTGGCACTCCTTGAGGCCCGGCCGGTTAAGAGCTGAACGGCCTCATGAAGATTTTTCAAGGGACGTGCTGACCGAGCTGGCATGGCTCAGCAGACGGTGTACAGGGCAGGCCCTGGCAATATAGAGCAGCCGGGCCTCCTGTTCGTCGGTCAGCGGGCCCGAGCAGGTCACCACGGTATGGAACAGGGTGTTGCTGGTTGCCGGGTCCGGATCTTTCTTCAGATCAACGCGGACCCTGATAACAGGCAGGTCCCATCCTTTACGCGCGACATACATCCGAAGGGTGATCGCCGTGCACGAAGCCAGTGCGCCGCACAGGTAAGCGAAGGGATCCGGTCCCAGGTCTTTGCCGCCGGCTGCAGGAAGTTCGTCCGCTACAAAGGCATGTCCGCCGGATGTGACCAGCGTTTCATAGGTTTCGCCGCGGTTCTCGGCCTCGGCGGTTACCCGGATATCGTTTAGACTATTCGACGCCTCCAAAACACAGGTATTTGATTTCCATAAAATAATCCATTCCGTACTTGGAGCCTTCCCGGCCGAAACCGGATTCCTTGATGCCGCCGAACGGCGCCAGCGCCGTGGAGATCAGTCCCTCATTGATGCCGACCATTCCGTACTCCAGCTTCTCGGCTACCCGCCAGCAGCGGTTCACGTCCCGGCTGTAGAAATAGGCGGCCAGGCCGTAGGGCGTATCATTCGCCATCCGGATCGCTTCTTCTTCAGTAGTGAACCTGAAAACCGGCGCCACCGGGCCAAAGACCTCTTCCCGGGCGATCAGCATCTTCGCTGTTGCCTGGCCCAGTACAGTCGGCTCGAAGTACAGGCCTGACTTCCGGTTTCCGCCAGTCAGGATGGTCGCGCCTTTTTCAACGGCATCGTTGATATGGTGCAGGACCTTCTCGACCGCCGGTTCATTGATCAGCGGACCGATCTGAACGTCGGGCTGCATCACATCGCCCGTCCTGAGTTCCTGTACCGCCTGCGTAAACCGCTCCATGAAGGCGTCATAGACGGTATCCTGTACCAGGATGCGGTTCACGCAAACGCAGGTCTGTCCGTTATGCCGGAATTTGGAAACGATGGCGCCCCGGACGGCCGCATCCAGATCGGCATCCCCGAATACGATAAACGGGGCATTGCCCCCAAGTTCCATCGAAAGCTTTTTGAGGGTGGAAGCGGATTGGCTCATCAGGATCTTTCCGACCTCGGTCGAACCGGTGAACGAAAGTTTCCGGACCTTCGGATTTTCACACAGCTCTTTGCCGATCTCGCTGCTGCGGGCAGAGGTGATCACGTTGATGACCCCTCGGGGAAACCCGGCCTGTTCGGCCAGTACTGCCAGGGCCAGGCCCGTAAGCGGTGTCTCGGAGGGCGGTTTGATGACCACCGGGGATCCGGCCGCGAGTGCCGGGCCGACCTTGCGGGTGATCATCGCCAAAGGGAAATTCCAGGGGGTGATGGCAGCAGCCACCCCGACGGACTGCTTGATCACCACCAGCCGGCGGTCGCGCGTGTGGGCAGGGATCACGTCACCGTAAGTGCGCTTCGATTCTTCCGCAAACCATTCGACAAAGCTGGCGCCGTAGCTGACCTCGCCGAGGCTTTCCGAGATCACCTTTCCCGACTCCAGGGTCATGATCCGCGCCAGCTGGTCACGGTGGTCCATAATAAGGCTGAACCAGTTTCGCAGGAGTCGTGACCGCTCGCCGGCCGGCAGGTCACGGTAAGCCGGCCAGGCGGCATCGGCCGCATCAATTGCCCGGCGGGTATCTTCCCGGCTCATATCGGGAACCGAGCCTATGACTGCTCCGGTCGCGGGGTTCAGGACCGGAAAAGAGTTTCCGGAAAGGGAAGCTGTCCAACGGCCGTCGATATAGGCCTGGGATCTGATCAGATCATCCATAATAATTGCGTTTGTGCGGTAACCTTGTGTTTTGTAAACATAAACCATCCGGGGGTGTTTACTGATATTCAAAACACATTAACGGGATCAGCGGCCCGCAGCGGGGAGCCTGGGAGAAAGGCGGCCAGCGACAGCATGATGGGGGTAAAGGAATTTTATGATTTTTTCTTCAAAATTAATTTTTTTTCAAAAAATATAGTATATTCGATTTGTTAGATGAGTTGGTTTAAAGTTTTGGTGTTTCTATTCCCTTTCAAGTTAACGACCCCTGGTTGCCCGGCGTTCCGCCGGACGGCCGGGGTTGTTGCTTGATCTCCTTTGTCTTCCGGCATTAACTTTCGCCGGCGGTCAGAATGCCGTCCACCTGGTATGTTCTGGCGGGTGCGCGGTCCATCAGCCGGAAATTGAATGCGACATAGTACAGGAGCCTGGTCTGGTCGCGGAGTTCCTGGATGAAAAAATCATGGATGCCCACGGCGTTTTCCCCCCTGTAGCTTCCGGAGACGTTTGTTCCCAGCAGATAGTAATACTGTTCACCGTCAAATTCGAACCGGAAGTCGCGCAGCGTCGTGAACAGGGTGGCCCGGGTACAGACCTTCTGCTTCAATACCGTATTGCTGAAATACAGTGTTCCTTGAAGGAGAGCGCCTGGAGGATTCAGTTGGATCATAGGTACGCGGAATGAGGTTCAAATTAAGGCTTAGGAAACATATGGCTTGTAGGAAAAACCCCATTTTCTGTGTGGGGATATTTTAATAAAAGGGCTGGCAAATCTCTCAGGGATCCTGTCATCATCGCTATGTTCACAGGATAGCCGGTAAACTGATCATATCCAGGTACGGGTCCAGCCGTTCCATATTCCTGAATGGGACAAATCCCTTCAGCTCATGCTCCATATGGCTGTAGAGCACTTCTACGTAAAAGTCTTCCAGCGTATAGAGATAAATATAGAAGTTGGTGTTCTTTCTTTTGGCAATCAGTCTGCCCCGTTGAACGGCCTGGATCTTTTCGAACAGACCAAGCGAATAGAATTCATTTAATGTCATGTCGGCAGGAAGTAATAGGAGGTTTAAAAAAAGAATCGTTTCTGCCGGCAAATTGTTTTAGTGATAAGAAATTTTAATTCTTAAAGATTGGATGATATTAAGTCGTCAGATGAACTGAGACGCGCAAGAAACCGGGGAGAAAGGTGAGAGGTAAGGAGCCGGGCGCGGGCTTAGGCAAGCCGGCAGGTCTTCCGCCGGTGCTCCGCGCCGGAGGCCGGCAGACCGGTACCGGTCTGTGCCTTATACTCCGAACTGCCGGAAATGGTGGTCCAGGTGCTTGTAGAACATATTGTTCCACTCCGCTTTGGACAGCCTGCCGAAAGACAGGGATTCTTTCTGGTCGAAATAATCGGCTCCGAGCTCCTGCGTTCTGCGGATATAATCCGCAAGGCGCGCTTTCTCGGTCTCGAAGTCTTTGTCAACCTTCACCAGGAAAGCAGGGGCCGTGGGGCCGTTCGGTTTATAAGGGGTTTCGCTGACGACCTTCTTCTTTACCAGCAGGCGGAGTATCAGCCGCATCAGCGGATTGGGTTTGGGATGGCGGTTGTCATAGACCATTTCATAGGTCACGTTGCAGTGCGCAAGCATCTGCGATACGCTCATCTTTCCCCAGAGACGTGTCGACTGTGGCGTCAGCCGGTCTAACCGCCCCAGCATCTCGGCCATATCCTGTTTACTGAACAGATTCTTCATGCTAGAACTGGCCGTTGGTCGCAGGCGCTGCCGCCGGGTTGTAAGTATCCTTAACCGTATCTTTCTGCGTCGTATCTTTTACTGTCGTGTCCGCGCTCCCGGACGTGTCTCCTGCCGGAGCCCCGCAGCCGATTACCCCGGCAACCAGTAGCAGCATGCAAATCGTTATGTAGTTCTTCATCGTTTTCATGGATGCAATGGTAAGGAAACATGGGGAAAATCCGAAATTCCGCTGGCTTCCGGCCGGCCATGAGCCAACCGGCAGACGCCAGGCGTCCACGGCATTCCTGCTGGTGTAGGCCAGCGCTAGTGCTCGATCTCGAAGGTTAATTTGACGTTGACCCGGTATTCCGTGATCCTGTTATCGGCGACCACCGCCGTCTGCTCATGGATGTAAACGGAACGGATATTTTTCAGGGTTTTGGAGGCTTCAGTGACAGCCTGCTGCGCCGCATCTTCCCAGCTGTTGGGAGACTGCGACATCACTTCAATGACTTTAAGAATGGCCATGACCTGTGGGTTTATGGTGAAAAACTCGGTTGTTTGCTTTGGAAGTCACATGTTCAGAACGGGGTAGCCGGGGCCCGGGGGCAGAATTGAAAAGGGGGTGCCGGGTGTCAGTAGCCGTTTCCCCGGTTGAGCTTCAGGTAATTCGGAACCGTATGGTCCTGGGAATCGTTGTTTACAGGGCTGGGGGCGGGCTCGAATTCACACATGAAATGCTCGCCGTCTTCGATCGTTTCGCCTTCCTCCAGTATGATAATAAACCGGTCCTGGCCCGGGGCATCATGAACAGTGGTCCGGTCGACGACCCCGACTTTGTAACTGCCTTCCGAATTCACAAAAATTTTCTCTCCGATCTCCATAATATATCACAACAGGTCAGACGGAAGGATTGTTGATCGGATTTTATAAAAAGCCCGAGAGTGATGTTTTTTAACTGTAAGTTAAAAAAGAGGATGAGATCTCGGGGACCGGTCTCGATTCCTGGTGCGGGATGTATCTTGGGATACAGTGACGTTGCCGTGAATCCGTATTTCTCTAGCGGCTCCAACAGCTCAGCAATGTTTGTCACAGCGGTGTAGGCAGTGCCTTTTGCCGGACTGTCAAATTTGCTCAGTCGACAATATGGATACGTCTATTTTTAACTATAAGTTAAAATATTGAACATTTTTTCTATAGTTCCTTCCGAAGTCTCGCTACAGGAATATTCATGGCTTCCCGGTATTTGGCCACGGTGCGGCGGGCGATGTTGTATCCTTTTTCCTTCAGAATCTCCGTCAGTTTTTCGTCTGCCAGGGGACGCCGTTTATCTTCTTTGCCGATGCATTCCTCGAGGATCTTCTTCACCTCCTTGTTGGATACTTCCTCACCGCTTTCCGTCTGGATAGCCTCCGAGAAAAACGATTTAAGGAGGAAGGTTCCGAATTCGGTCTGCACATACTTGGAGTTGGCAACCCGGGAGACTGTGGAGATGTCCATATCGATCCGATCGGCAATGTCCTTCAGGATCATCGGTTTCAGGTTGCGTTCGTCGCCTGTAAGGAAATATTCGTATTGATAATGCATGATCGCATTCATCGTCTTGAGCAGGGTCTGCTGCCGTTGTTTGATGGCATCGATGAACCACTTGGCAGAATCCAGTTTCTGTTTGACGAACTGGACGGCTTCCTTCAGTTTCTTATCTTTTTGTGCCGCCTTGTCGTAGTGTTCGAACATCTCCTGGTAGGAACGGCTCACACGCAGTTCCGGGGCATTCTTTGAGTTCAGTGTCAGGAACAGGACTCCGTCATTGTTGGTGATGTGGAAGTCCGGGATGACATGCATTTGTTTGGTCGTCTGTTCGCTGGCGTCGCCCGGTTTGGGATTCAGCTTCAGGATCTCACTGACCACCTCCTTGAGCTCTTCAGGCTCCAGGTTCAGGGCCTTTTCAAGTTTCTCGTAATGCTTCCGGGTAAACTCGTCCAGGTAATGCTCCACCACCCGGATGGCTTTCTGAATGATCGGGTTGCTCTGGTCTTTTTTCCGGAGCTGGATCAGCAGGCATTCCTGCAGGTCCCGGGCAGCGACACCAGCCGGGTCAAACGACTGGATCAGTTTGAGAATCTCCTCAACTTCGTCCTCTTCGGCCATGACATTCTGTGAAAAGGCCAGGTCGTCGATCAGGGACGTGATCGGGCGCCGGAGGTAACCGTCGTCATCCAGACTGCCGATGATCTGCTGACCGATGTGAAAGTCCTTGTCGGAAAGCGGGATCAGGTCCAGCTGCTGCTGAAGATTTTCAAAGAAGGAGCTTTGTATGGCGATCGGCATCTCGCGGCGTTCTTCCTCGTCATCCCCGTTCTGATCATACCGCGAGCCGTATTCGTTGATATTGTCATCCTGCAGGTAGTCGTCGACATTGAACTCGTCAAAGTCGTCTGACGCTTTCTCTTCAGCGTTAAAGGTCTCCTCTTCGGGATCCCGGTCCGGATATTCCTCCGCAGGCTCATTCATGTTCGTGAGACTCAGGTCTTCCAGCGCCGGGTTTTCCTCGAGTTCCTCCTTGATACGGGTATCCAGGGAGACGGTAGGAACCTGCAGCAGTTTGATAAACTGGATCTGTTGCGGCGAAAGCTTTTGAAGTAACTTTTGTTGAAGATTCTGTTTTAACATAACATCTGACCGAAAGCAAAAATACACTTATTATAAAGACGTGGCGAAGTATATCTGAAATATAAGTTCGGTACTAAATAATAAATTAACAAGCTTGAAACGTAATGCCAATACTTTAGTTTTTGTTTATATTTATTCCTCAATTGAAATGGTATGGGATTAATCAAGGAGTTCCGCGAGTTTGCGGTCAAAGGAAATGTGATTGACCTGGCGGTCGGTCTGATCATCGGCGCCTCTTTCGGGAAGATCGTGACTTCCCTGGTCGATGATATCATCATGCCGCCGGTCGGGTTCCTGACCAACGGGATCGATTTTTCGAGCAAGAAGATCCTGCTGAAAGCAGCCGACGAAACGACCAAGACCGCTGAAGTGGCCATCCGTTACGGTAATTTTATCAACGTGCTCCTGCAGTTCATCATTGTCGCGTTCTGCGTTTTCATGCTGGTAAAGGTGATCAACCGGATCAGGCGGAAGGAACAGGTTGCCCCAACGGTACCTCCGGCCCCTACACGGGAAGAGAGCCTGCTGGGCGAAATCCGGGATATTCTGAAAGACCAGCGTGTTCAGCGATAATCGGAAATATTTAGGATCGGTATTGCATTTTATCGGAAACAATCCTATATTTGCGCTCTTGTTTTTTAGAGCTACAATTAAAACGTCATGAAAAGAACATTCCAACCTTCTCAGAGGAAAAGAAGAAATAAACACGGGTTCAGAGAGCGTATGAGCACCGCAAACGGTAGAAGGGTATTAGCTGCAAGAAGAGCTAAAGGCAGAAAGAGATTATCAGTATCTGACGAGCGTCGTCACAAGGCATAATTCTGATTGCTACACCGTAGCCTCTGCGGACTTGCGGATCAGGAATCTGCTTCACTTAGGGCTAAAGCAATCACTGTGTATACTTTTAAAAAAGAAGAACGATTATGTAGTAAAAAGCTTTTGGATGAGCTTTTTCATAATGGTTCTTCTTTTCTTTTATATCCTTTCCGGATCACGTACCTGGTCATGGACCGCCTGCCTGAGCAGGTACCTGTCCAGGTCGTAATCAGCGTTTCCAAGCGAAAATTCAAGCGGGCCGTTGACCGGAATCTCCTGAAGCGCCGGATACGCGAGATTTACCGTCTGAACAAAAACGACCTGATCTATTCCCGTATAGACAAACCCATGCTGCTCGCCATCAGCTATATCGGCCGGGACATCGGCGAATATCAGTTCATGGAGAAAAAGCTGAAGATTGGTCTGGATAAACTCAGGCAGCAATTCGAGGAGCAGTATGCCGGTAAAGTGGATTAGAAATTTTTTGAGCGGGTTTTTCCTCCTGTTGATCAGGATGTACCAGTACCTGCTGTCGCCGTTGCTGGGCGCCTCCTGCCGGTACACACCAACGTGCTCGGAGTACGGGATCCAGGCGATCCGGAAACACGGACCTTTTTACGGGGGCTGGCTGACCATCAAGCGTATCCTTCGCTGTAATCCCTGGGGTGGCCACGGGCATGACCCCGTTCCTTAACTCAGCTTCTTTGTTTACCTTTGGCTCCTCATGACAGCAGGTGAACTGGTTCTTTTATTCTTAGGCGGCTGCATGGGCGGGCTTCTTGCCGGACTGCTCGGTATCGGGGGCGGCCTCATCTTTGTCCTGATCTTCACCAATTATCTTGCAGCAGTGAATGCCCCCGAGGCGACAATGGCGCACTATATCGTCGCCAATTCCATGTTTGCGATTTTTTTTGCCGGCGTTTCGGGAAGTATCAAGCATTACCAAAACGGCAATTTCTATCTGAGGCCGGTGGCCATCTCAGGCGTGTCGGCATCGGCGGCATCGCTGATAACCAGCTACCTCATCACGTCCGGTACCTGGTACGATAAAGAAGTCTTTTCGGTAGTTTTTATTGCCATTACGTCCTATGTCGCCTACCAGATCCTCACCGGGAAGGACCGGACGGGAGCAGACGATCGCCCTGAACGGTCGTCTTTCGGAACCCTGCTGATCATCGGGGGACTGGGCGGGATCCTTGCTGCACTTTCGGGCGTAGGCGGCGGCGTGATCATGGTGCCCATGCTTACGCGGCTGCTGCACATCAATATCAAGAAAGCCACGGCGATTTCGCTCGGCGTGATCACCGTGATGGCGCTGGTCTCTACGGGGTATGCCATGCTGGTGCCCGAAGCGGTCATTGATATCCCGCATGCATATGGCCTGATCATTCTGCCTATGGTGCTTCCGGTTGCGGCCGGCTGTGTGATTTGTTCGCCTTTCGGGGTTACCCTGGCAAAAAAAATTCCGCATCAGACGATAAAGGTTATTTTTGCCTTTTTCCTGGTGATTGTTATCCTCAATATGATTTATAAGTTATGGCTTTGATCCTTCTGATAGAAACAGCGACGTCGGTTTGTTCTGTTGCCCTCTCGCGCGACGGGCAGGTAGTGAGTTACCGGGAGGTCAATGAGCCTAACGTACACGCCAGCAGGCTGACCCTGTTCATCGAGGCGGTCATGAAGGAAGCAAAGGTCAAGTACCGGGACCTGAGCGCCGTAGCTGTCAGCAAGGGGCCGGGATCCTATACCGGGTTGCGGATCGGTGTCTCCACCGCCAAAGGGCTCTGTTTTGCGCTGGGGATCCCGCTGATCGCGGTCGATACGCTCTTTGCCATGGCGACCGGATTCCTGCAGGCCGGCGAACGGTTTGAGGGGGGCCGGCTGTGCCCGATGATCGATGCCCGGAGGATGGAAGTCTATATGGCCGTATTCAGTGCCGGAATGGAGATACTGGAGCCTGTCCAGGCACGTATCCTGGATGAACGGACCTTTGCGGAATATCCGGAGATCGTGCTGTTTGGAGACGGAGCTGAAAAATGCCGGGCGTTATTCGCCGGGCATCGCAATATCCGTATCGAAACTTTTGAAAACTCGGCACGCCACCTCAGTACTCCGGCATTTCAGAAGTTCGGGGAAAAGGAGTTCGAGGACGTGGCCTACTTCGAACCGTTCTACCTGAAGGATTTTGTTGCGGGTAAACAAAAAGGCCAGGCCTGATCATTCCGTCCGCCGGCGTTTCAGTCCGGATGTCAGTCTTTTTAAAATTCCGGGTTTTTCTTCGCGGATATTGACGACACCGGGGATGCTGCGCGCATTCAGCGGGTGCTCCTGAACCGGGCCGAACCGGAACCCCATGCCGAAGTACACGGATGCCCCCGTATATCCGCTGCCGTTTTCCGTAGTATTTCCCAGCAGGTTTTTGGCAGCGTGGTAAGTTTTAAACAGCTGGTCTGAGCCGATGAACCACTCAAAATTGGGCGTCTTGTACAGTGCTTGTCCCCCGAGCTGGAAATACCGGTTCAGGTTGTAATCGCCCAGGACCGTGAACATGAAACTGCGCACCCTGAGGTGGTTCACCAGGGCGATGTCTCCGCCCCGATAGAAGAGGCTTTTGGACAGGACCAGGTTCGGACGGTACCAGCCCAGATCGCGCTCAATAAGGATCTCGGCCTTTCCGTCGGTCGGAGCAAAAAAGCCCTGCTCTTCGGTAGTTTCCTTGATAAACGCTTTCATGTCCTTCAGAAAGTCCTTTCTTCCGTCCGGGCTGCTGGTGCTCCCGACCGGCAGTTCCCCGTCAAAGGAGTATGTGCGCGAACTGCGGTGCCACCGGATCATGCCGAGATCCTTCAGGTTTCCCATAACGGTCCAGCCTCCCCGGGCCTGGTGACGGATGCCGAGCGATACCGACACCCCGGGATTCCGGAATGCAGGCACAGCCTCACGGGCCAGATCAAGCTCGTCAAAACCGGCATTGGAACGATAGGATCCATGAAGGTCCAGTACGTGACTGTTTTCCCCGAGACTGATCGATGAGCGGGTGATCTCAAACTTGTTGTAGAGCATCCCGCTAAGGGCGCTCAGTTTCAGGCCGACGCCTGTTCTCCTGTCGAGGTCTTCCCGGTAAGTCAGGCTGAACTGATGATAGAGCTGCTGGAACCCCTTGTCATTAAAAAGTCCCGCGGTCGCCAGCTGGTCAGGCGTCGAGAACCGGCTGACGTTGTCGATCAGCACCAGTGTTTCGTTGGTTGTACGTACCCGGCCGGATTGGCGGATCTGCCAGGAAAACCCGATCTCCCGGTCCCAGTAAATATTCCTGAACGTCCGGAACGTGAGCAGGTAGTTGTTGCTGTTCAGCACCAGTTCATTGCTTTGGCCTTCACCGATGGGGAGGTCTCCGTTGATCACGCGCTTAAAGACCAGGTCTTTAAAGGATTGCTGTGCCGGGCCGGTAAATGCCGAATGGAAGGACACTGCCGGTATAAGAAAATTAAAGGCGTATTTCCGGCTGCTGTCAACCTGGAAGGTTTTCTGGGCCGGATTCTCAAAGCCGTCAACAAGCGTCCTGGTGTTGGTCAGGCCAAACTGCTGGGCGAATGTCAAATTGCTGAACAGGGATAGCAGCAGGCATAGGACCGCTCTCTTCATAGGCTCATCGGCTGCTTCTAATTTAGAAAAAATTATTTGATCGGGGTATCGATGGTCCGTAACAGGGAGTCACTGATCACGGGGACGGGTTCGGCTTCCCGCACCGTCGCCAGATACAGGTTCGTGAAGAAGTGTCCGTCATCACTGGTCCACTGGTAGGAAAGCCCGTAGAAGTTGCTTAGCGGGCTTTGCTTGCCGGCAAAACTGCTTCCGAAGGTTCCCTTCAGGGTGCTGCGCGTGATGCTCCGTGAATTCCCGTTGTGAATGAACAGGGATATGTTGGACTGGTTGCTGACCAGCTGTTCAAACGAACGGTAACGGGGCGTGGTATAGAGGAAAAATTCACGCTCGTAATCCCGGACATAGTTCCGGAGTCCGGCAAGGGAGTTGGAGAACACCAGCAGATTGTCGGAGATGTAATAATACGGCTTCCTGAAGGACCTGTACGGGTCGCCGAAATAGAAATAAAGGAGGTTCGGATAATTCAGCTTCCGGATCCCGCCCTCAGCTTCCCGGCTGAGCGGCTCCAACAGGAATCCGAGCTTCCGGCCGTCCTTCACACGGATGATCCCGAAGCGTTCGTGGTTGGCTGTCTGGAAGGTGCTGAATTCGCTGGACCAGTTCTCGCGGATATCCCGTTCCGGATCGATCCCCGTTTCGGCGGTCATCTTCCGCAGGTCCTCCGTCAGTCTTTCCAGTTCCCCGCGGCCGCTGAAAAGCTTCCGGAGGTCTGTTTCGAACCGCCGGTAGTCCGTCAGTCCGAACTGGATGGCATTGGCGGTGGATTGCGGGATCAGGCGCATCAGCGTTCCATCGGCCGCCGACTGGTGCAGAAAGAGGTTCAGGTATCCGGGCTTGAGAGTGTCGACGGTGGTGATGCCGTTGAACATGATGGCATCGCTCTTGAAATTCATATTCAGGGTAGAGAACCCGCTGATATTATTGAGCAGGCTGAAGTTTCCGCTCAGTTTATTCCGGTAAAAGCCGCTCAGGAAGGGCAGGAGTGTCCGGTAGTTGATGAACAGGTTGAGGATGGAGTTCCGGCTCCCGGCCGTTCCCGCATTGATCTCCTTGATAAAATCCGCTCCGATCCCGGGGGACTTTTTCCCCGCCACCTTATCCAGGAGGTCTTTTGAAAAGCTGCCTGCGGCGTATGTTCCGTCAAGGAGGAGGTAGAACGGCTCCCGATTACCGCCCAACGTCAGCGCCAGCAGCGGGCCAACTTTGCGTACGGAGTCCGGTCCCCCCAGGAAGGCGATCAGCTTCCTTTCCGGCACCGGCTCTTTGAGGCCGACCGACCAGAGCAGGCTCACGCTGTCTTTTTCATGGTGCAGGGATATGAAGACCTTCTGGTCATCCAGCAAAGCCGCCAGCTGCCGGTTATTCCCGAAAAGGGTTTTCATTGCCTGCATCTTTTCGGAGCGGCCGTGACCCAGGAGGTATTCGAACAGGGGATAATCCCTGAAGATCTCGTAGAAGGTCCGGTCATGCGGAAACTCCAGCACCAGAGCGGCATCGGCCGGGATGGCCGCCAGGACCGCATCACTTTTCCGGCTGTCCACCGACAGATTCGAAAAATATCTGAAAGCCAGGTATATGGTGAGGACCAGCAGGATGCAGGTAAGAACAAGGAACTTCTTCATAGTTTACCGGGGACAGCATAAATTATCGGGGATGCCGTAAAGAATATAAACAGTTTACTAATTTAGCCTTTTGCCACCTTAATCATGAATAAAAGAATAATTTTAACGGCCGCCATACTGGGGATCCTGGCAGTGAGCCTGGGCGCTTTCGGTGCTCATGCCCTCAAAGCAATCGTCCCGGCAGAAGCTGTCGCCCTCTGGAAGACCGGCGTTGAGTATCACTTCTATCATACGCTTGCCCTGTTATTCCTGGGCCTGGTGCCGGGGGAAAATCACCGGTATGTCCGCATCAGTTCATACTGCATGCTGGCCGGTATCGTCCTGTTTTCAGGTTCCCTGTACCTGCTGGCACTGCGGGACGTGCTCGGATCCGGTTACGGAAGTATCCTGGGCCCCATAACTCCGATCGGCGGACTGCTGTTTATCCTGGGGTGGTTTTATCTGGTTTTGGCAGTACTGAAAAATAAATAATGCTCGAGTTTCAGGAGGTACATCCGCACGAGCGGAAAACGCTGTTCGTTGAGGTGGTCCTGCCCCTGAGCATAAGCAAGACCTATACCTACCGCGTTCCTTTCCAGCTGAACGAAGCGGTCGGGGTTGGGAAAAGGGTGATCGTCCAGTTCGGCAAGAGCAGAATCTACACAGCGGTCATTTACCGGATCACCGAAGAGGCGCCGGCCTATGATTCCAAATACCTGATTGACGTACTCGATGATGTGCCGGTGGTGACCCCTGTGCAGCTGAAGCTCTGGGACTGGATCTGCGAATATTACCTGTGTCACCCGGGGGAGGTGATGAATGCCGCCCTGCCGGCGGCGCTGAAGCTGGCCAGCGAGACCCGTATCCTGCTTCAGCCGGACGCGGTGATCGATAAATCCGAACTGTCGGACAAGGAATACCTGATCATCGACGCGCTGGAGATCCAGCCGGAGCTGATGATCAGTGACATCGTCAAGCTCCTGGGGCAGAAAACCGTATTCCCGATACTCAAAGCCCTTTTTGAAAAGGGCCATATCCATATTTCCGAAGAGATTCAGGAAAAGTACAAGCCGCGTACCCGGGCCTTTATCCGCCTGGATCCGGAGTACGAGGATCCCGGAAACCGGAGGCACCTGTTCGCCACGCTAGAAAAGGCGCCCAAGCAGCTGGATGCCCTGCTGGCCTGGTTCAAGCTCAGCAAGGACCGGCCGGCCGTCAGCAAGGCCGACCTCCTGGAGGAAGCCGGCTGCGGGCCTTCCGCACTGAAGGCGCTGCTGGACAAAAAGATCTTCCTCCAGGAACACCAGCAGGTCAGCCGCCTGGCGTCCTACGATCAGGACCTGGAGCACTTCAGCTTAAGTGAAGCGCAGTCCCGTGCCCATGATGAAATCGTCCGGGGCTTCACCGAAAAGGACGTGGTGCTGCTTCACGGGATCACCTCTTCGGGGAAGACTCAGATCTACGTGAAACTGATCGAGGAGATGATCGCGACCGGAATGCAGGTATTGTACCTGCTGCCCGAGATCGCCCTCACGGCCCAGATTATCGAACGCCTCCGGAAGTATTTTGGCGGGAAGATCGGTATCTATCATTCCAAGTTCAGTGATAATGAGCGGGCCGAAGTCTGGCAGAAGGTGCTGAAGGGAGAGTACCAGGTGGTCCTGGGAGCCAGGTCGTCGATCTTCCTGCCGTTCAGCCGGCTCGGACTGATTATCGTCGACGAGGAGCATGAGACCTCCTATAAACAGTTTGATCCGGCCCCCCGGTATCATGCGCGGGATACGGCCGTGTTCCTTGCCCATCTGTTCGGGGCCAAGGTCCTTTTAGGGTCGGCCACACCCAGTCTGGAAAGTTACTACAACGCAAAGATCAAGAAATATGCGCTGGTGGAACTCAACGAGCGTTTCGGCGGGGTCCAGCTGCCGCAGATCCAGGTGGTGAGCATCGCGCAGGAAACGCGTGATAAGACCATCCGCTCACATTTTACCAGCGTGCTGCTCCGGGAGATCCAGGAAGCCCTTGTCCGCAGGGAGCAGGTGATCCTATTCCAGAACCGCAGAGGCTACACGCCCTTCCTGCTCTGCGCCACCTGCGGCTTTACGCCCAAGTGCATCAACTGCGATGTCAGTCTGACCTATCATAAGGCCACCGGCCGGCTGCACTGCCATTACTGCGGCTACAAGCAGGAGGTGCTGACCGAATGCCCGGCATGCGGGTCGACCCGGATCGAGCAGAAAGGCTTCGGTACCGAAAAGATCGAAGACGAGCTCCGGCTGATCTTCCCGGAAATCCGGGTGGCCCGGATGGACCTGGACTCCACGCGGGCGAAGCTCAGTTTCCAGAACCTGCTGAACGACTTTGAAGACGGGCGGATTGACGTGATGGTCGGCACGCAGATGGTGGCCAAGGGACTCGACTTCGGGAACGTCACCACTATCGGGATCATCAATGCGGACAGCCTGCTGAACTACCCGGACTTCCGTGCATTTGAACGCAGTTATCAGCTGCTCGCCCAGGTCGCCGGAAGGGCTGGTCGCCGGGACAAGCAGGGAAAGGTAATCATTCAGGCCTATGATACCAGCCACCGCGTGCTGAGCCAGACGATCCGGAACGATTACCATGAACTGTTTCTTACCGAGGTGACCGAGCGGAAGAACTTTCACTATCCGCCGCTGTTCCGCCTGATCAAACTCGATATCAAGCACAAGGACCAGATGAAATTGCAGGTGGTCGCGCAAAATCTGGCCAAAACGCTGAAGCAGCAGTTCGGCGATCGTATTCTTGGTCCGGAGACTCCGCTGATCAGCCGCGTCCGCAACTATTATATCCAATCGGTGATGATCAAGGCAGAGAAGGAAGGGGTGTCGGTCATGAAGATCAAATCAGTCCTCAGGGACATCCTCCGGCGCTTTGAGGGCGATCCGGCCAATAAGGGCGCCTTCGTGCAGATCGATGTCGATCCGTTTTGACGGCTGAGCATGTGAATAAAGTTTTGACCTGAATGGTAAGTTCTTAGCTAGGATTATGCTTCAGGATTGTCTTTTTTCTTAATTCTGCCCTAAATTTGAGGTGAAATGGCTTACAAGTTCGTGGATAATTACCGGGAGAAGGGTGCCCGTAAGAAACTGGTCGAGGTATTGAAGGAAAAAGGAATCGAGGATCGGAACGTGCTTGCCGCCATCGGAAAGGTGCCCCGCCATTTCTTCTTTGATGAGACTTTCTGGACCCAGGCCTACAAGGACATCGCTTTCCCGATAGGGGAGGGACAAACCATATCACAACCCTATACCGTTGCTTACCAGTCCCAGCTGATGCATATCCGTAAGGGGGATAAGGTTCTGGAGATCGGAACCGGTTCCGGTTACCAGACCTGTGTGCTGCTGGAGCTCGGCGCCACGGTCTATACCATTGAACGTCAGGAAGCTCTTTTTGAACGCGGCCGGGTGTTCCTGGAGCGGATGAACTATCATCCGGTCTTTTTCCTTGGCGACGGATCCCGCGGAATCCCGGAACATGCGCCGTTTGACAAGATCCTGGTCACAGCCGGGGCTCCTTTTGTGCCGGAAGTTCTGCTGAAACAACTGAAGGTCGGCGGACTCATCGTGATCCCCGTCGGTGACGAAAAAAGCCAGAAAATGGTTACGGTCCTTCGCGTAAGCGAGAATGAGTACGAAAAGATCGAACTGGATACATTCCGGTTTGTACCGCTGGTGGGCGACCAGGCCTGGTAATCCTTACTTCACCAAGGCGGCCGCATCCCGTAGGGATGTCTCACCTTTTCATAGCGCGGTCCAGTTCAATCTTCGATTCCCGGTCCTTTATGGTGTCACGCTTGTCATAGATCTTCTTGCCCTGGGCCAGGCCAATCTCGAGTTTGGCAAACCCGCGGTCGCTGATGAAAAGAGCAAGCGGGACGATCGTGAAGCCTTTTTCCTCGCCTTTTTCACGCAGTTTTCTGAGTTCCTTCTTGTTCAGAAGCAGTACCCGGTCCCGTTTCATCTCGTGGTTGTAAAACGACCCGTGGGAGTATTCAGCAATATGCATGTTGCGGACAAAAAGCTCGTCGTTGATGAACGTGCAGTAAGCATCACTCAGGTTAGCTTTGCCTTCCCGTATGGATTTGATTTCCGTTCCCAGCAGCTTGATGCCCGCCGTGAACTTTTCAAGAATGTGATACTCAAAATACGCCTTCTTATTCCTGATATTTAGATCGCTTCCCATAAAGCGCTAATATCCGAAAGAATTGCCAATTCCTGCGTCTTTTTTAAAAGTAACGACTTTTGCCGGGCTCAGTCCCCGGGGCTGCGGGCCTTATTATCCCTCGTAGGAATGCCTTTGATTTCAGTCAATTACCGGAAATCGGCAAACAATCTGCGGATTTATACATTATTCTAAATATTGTTTTAGAGTATTCTAAATTTATACTTTGGCGAGTCTAATTTTAAATATGAAATTCATCATCCTATTGCTTTCGCAGGGCGTGTTCGTCCCGGCGTTTGCACAGACCCACACGTTGTGCGGGACGGTCTCGTCGGGTCTGGAACCATTGCGTTCTGCAAGTATCTTCCTGAGGGGCACTGCCTTCCGGGTGCCCGCAGACAGCCTCGGACGATATGTCGTCAACGGAATTCCGGCGGGAACCTATACGGTCACGGCGGCATCCGTCGGCTACCATGCCGTTTCCAAGACCGTCACGCTGGCCGACAGCCCGGCGGTAACCTTGGATTTTTTCCTGAGGCTGGATGAGCAGTCTCTTAAGGAGGTGGTCGTCACGGGGACTATGAAGGAGATCAGTCGTTTGGAAAGTTCCGTGCCTGTGGAGGTCTTCAGCCGCGCTTTCTTCCGGAAGAACCCGGTGCCAACGCTGTTTGATGCGCTGCAGCATATTAATGGGGTGCGCCCTCAGCTGAACTGCAATATCTGCAATACCGGGGACATTCATATGAACGGGCTGGAAGGACCCTACACCATGATCCTGATTGACGGCATGCCGATCGTCAGCGGGCTGTCGTCTGTCTACGGACTTTCGGGGATTCCGGCCGCACTGATCGACAGGATGGAGGTCGTCAAGGGCCCGGTTTCCTCGCTGTACGGATCGGAGGCGGTGGGCGGCCTCGTCAATATTATCACCAGCAATCCGGCGAACGCCCCTGCACTCACAGCCGAACTGTCCGGAACTTCCTGGGGCGAGTGGAACAGCGACCTCGGCCTGAAACTGCGGGCCGGAAAGAAGGCGACGGTGCTAACTGGTGTCAACTATTTCAGGTACGCTAACCCGGTGGACAACAACCATGATCAATTTACGGATGTTGCGCTGGCCAACCGGATCTCGCTTTTTCAGAAATGGAATGCGGACCGCCCGGACAAGCGCCTTTTTTCCCTGGCGGCCCGCTACAATTACGAGGACCGTTGGGGCGGAGACCGGGAATGGAACCGGTCCTTCCGGGGTACGGATCAGCGGTACGGGGAGAGCATCTATACCAGCCGCTGGGAAATCATCGGCCGGTACCAGCTTCCCCTGCCGGAAAAGCTTGTCCTGGGCTTTTCGTTCAATGACCACCGGCAAAACTCGGTATATGGCATCACGCCGTACGTTGCACGCCAGCAGATTGCCTTCGGGCAGCTTACCTGGGATAAAAAGGTGAAGAACCATGACATGCTGATGGGTGCGGCCATTCGGTTTACCCGGTACGATGACAATACTCCCGCAACCGCGATCCGGCCGGAAAGGACCTGGCTTCCGGGACTCTTCGTTCAGGATGAGCTCAGCCTGGCGGATCGGCACAAACTGCTCCTGGGGCTGCGCTATGATCATCACGACCGGCACGGCCATATTTTTACCCCGCGGCTGGCCTTCAAATGGAAATGGAATGACGAAAATGTCTTCCGGTTAAATGCCGGGACCGGGTTTCGGGTGGTTTCCCTGTTCGCCGAGGAGCATGCCGCACTGACAGGCGCCCGCGAGGTGGTGGTCGAAGAAGAGCTCGCCCCCGAAAGAAGCTACAATCTGAACGTGAATTACATCCGCAAAGCGGAACTCGGCGGCGCGGCGCATCTGACGATCGATGCATCCGCCTGGTATACCCGGTTCAGCAACCAGATCCTTCCCGACTATCTGAGCGACCCGAATAAGATCCTGTACCGGAATCTGGAAGGGCATGCCGTATCCCGGGGTATCAGCTTCAACGGGGACCTGGAACTCCCCGCCGGTGTCCAGGTTATCCTGGGCGGAACGTATCTTGACGTATTCTCGCGCCCGGACGGAGGAGATCCGGAGCGGCCTCTCCTTACCGAGAAATTTACAGCTACCTGGGGGATTACCGCGTTTCTGGACCGTGCGAATCTGGTCGTTGATTACACCGGGAACCTGTACGGACCGATGCGGCTGCCCAGGCTGGGTCTGGCGGATCCGCGAAGCTCATCCTCTCCATGGTGGAGTATTCAGAATGTTCAGGTGACCTACCGGGGAAAAAACGGTTGGGAGGTTTACGGCGGGGTGAAGAATCTGCTCAACTGGACCCCGGGGAAGGGGGAACCGTTCCTGATCGCCCGAAGTCATGACCCTTTTGACAAACAGGTCCGGTACGGCTCAGACGGACAGGTTCTGGCTACCCCCGAGAACCCCTGGGCCCTCACATTTGATCCCGGGTTCGTCTATGGTCCGAACCAGGGCATCCGGGGGTTCACAGGCCTGCGCTTCAGGCTCAAATGAGACGCTGTCCCGGCGGTTACCGGGCCTGTCTCACCGGATGATGAGCATCGGAATATTGACCTTGTGGCGGACAGAGTCCAGGGTGGTGCCGAACACCAGGTCGCTGATACCTTTATGGCCGTGGGCGCCCATTACCAGCAGGTCGATCCGGTTAGCCTGTACGGCGTGCGCGATCGCCTGGGAGGCGGTGCCGTAACCGACAAACACCGTTGCCCTGTAACCGAGCTCTTCGAGGTTGTGCCGGTATTTTTCCAGGTTCAGGGTGTCGCTCTGCGTCTCCAGGTCGAGCACCTTCTCGCCATGGAAACGCGCGCCTGCGGTCTCCACCACATGGATCAGGTAGTAGCTGGCCCCTTTACCGCCCTGGATCAGCGCATTGCGGATGGTATCGCGGTCCTTGGAGGAAAAGTCAACCGGGATGCCGATCCGTTTATACTCAACCGGCTCGATCGGTTCGATATCGAGCGCCGCCCCGTGAGGCACGCTGGAGATCGCCCGGTCCTTCCGGCGGACGAAAGGCGCCAGGAATACGTAGGCCAGGAGCAGGGCCGTTCCCAGGAGCGCCGGAAAGACCAGCAGATAAATCCACCAGCTGTTCCCGGTCCGGTCGATCCAGCCCGATACTTCCTGCATAACCAGCTTGACATTCAAACCGACGATGATAAAGGCACTGGTCCAGGCGAGGATCTTGACCCAGTTCCGGATCACGAAACCTTTCATCCGTTCCTTATCCGAATTGAAGTGGATCAGCGGAATGATCGCGAAACCCAGCTGCAGGCTCAGGACCACCTGGCTCAGGACGAGCAGGTCTCCGAGGGCATCCTCTCCGTAATACAGTATGGTGAAAAAGGCCGGAACGATCGCCAGCAACCGGGTCAGCAGCCGGCGCAGCCAGGGCTGTATACGCAGGTTCAGATGGCCTTCCATGACGATCTGGCCAGCAAGGGTTCCAGTGATGGTCGAACTCTGCCCGGATGCGATCAGCGCGACAGCGAAGAGGGTCGGTGAGAGGGAGCCGAAGATCCCTTCCAGCAGGCGGTAGGCATCCTCGATCTCCGCCACTTCAAACAGCCCGTTCTTGTAGAAAGCCGTGGCGGCCAGGACCAGGATGGCTGCATTGACGAAAAAAGCGAGATTCAGCGCAATGGATGTATCGATCAGGTTGTATTTCAATGCATCCCGGATGCCTTTGGTCGTCTGTTCCACCTTTCGGGTCTGGACCAGCGAGGAATGCAGATAGAGGTTGTGAGGCATGACCGTCGCCCCGATGATTCCGATGGCGATGTAGAGCGCATTCCCGGAAAGGACAGACGGAGTAAAACCGGAAAGAACCTCTGCGGCCTCGGGCTTGACGATGAACATCTCGGTAAGGAATGAAATGCCGACGATGAACACCATGGAAACGATAAAGACCTCCATCATGCGCATACCCTTGTTCAGCAGGAACAGCAGCAGGAACGTGTCCAGGATCGTCAGGGAAATCCCCCAGATGAGCGGGAGTCCGAAAAGCAGATTAAGTCCGATAGCCATTCCGATTATTTCGGCCAGGTCACAGGCGATGATGGCGATCTGCGCAAGAACATACAGCGGATAGTTGACCATGCGCGGATAGGCTTTCCGCGACGCCTGGGCCAGATCCAGGCCGCGGACGATACCCAGCCGGGCGCTCAGCGACTGCAGGAGCAGGGCGATCAGGTTGGACATCAGCAAAACCCAGATCAGCTGGTAGCCGAACTGGCTTCCGCCGGCGATATCGGTTGCCCAGTTTCCCGGATCCATGTAGCCGACGCTGACCAGGTAGGCCGGACCGATAAATGCCATCAGTTTCCGCCAGCCGGTTTTCCCGGAAGTCTTTACGGAGGAGTGGACCTCACTGAGTGATTCGCTGTATGGGTTCATCGTACGATCAGGATATTGTTGGCGACTTTATTACTTACTGTGATTTCCCGGCTTTCGAGCATGAGGTTCATGGATCCGTCATACTCCATAGAGTCCAGCACCGTGATTTTCTTTCCCAGGGTCAGTCCGGTTTTTTCAAGGTACTGCAGGAAGGCCGGAGCATGTTCGCAAACCCCCGAAATGGTCCCGGACTGTTCCCGTCCGAGTTCGGAGAGCTTGACCAGCTCGGTTTTCGGGAACCGGCCCTCCTTGTCGGGGATCAGGTCGCCGTGCGGATCAACTTTCGGGTTTCCCAGGAAATCATCGAGCCGGTCGATCAGCTGGTTGGAATTGATATGTTCAAGCTCTTCAGCCAGCTCGTGAACCTCGTCCCATTTGAAGCCGAGTTTGTCCACCAGGAACACCTCCCAGATACGGTGTTTCCGCACGATATTGACCGCGGTTCCCCGGCCTTTTTCCGTGAGCGTCACACCCTGATATCGGATATAGTTGATCAAAGCCTTGTCCGCCAGTTTTTTAAGCATGTCGGTTACCGAGGCCGCCTTTGTATTGATCAGTTCCGCGATATTGTTCGTGGAGACAGGTGCATTGTCCTCCGTTGTCAGATGGTAGATCGCTTTGAGGTAGTTCTCTTCGGTAAAGGAGTTCATAGGCGGCTTATTATTTTACAAACCTAATTAATAATTTAGATTAGTCTAAAAATGTTTGCACTATTTTTCTGCTTTCCGGCAAATTTAATTTGGTAAATATGCTACTTTTGGTTCATGGCACTCGAACTTGATAAAATCGATCTGCAGATCCTGAAGATTCTGCAGCAGAACGGACGTATAACAAATCTGCAACTATCGAACGAGATCGGTCTCTCGCCCGCCCCGACGCTCGAACGGGTGCGCAAGCTCGAGAATGCCCGGTACATCAAGAGTTATCATGCGCTGGTCGACGAGGAGCTGCTCGGCCTGGGCATCAAGACCTTTATCCAGGTTCAGCTGGACTTTCATAAAAACAATACGATCCAGATCTTCCTCGAGGAGGTGCGGGCCATTAAGGAGGTCACCGAGTGTCATCACGTGACCGGCCAGTGCGACTTTCTGCTGAAGGTCTATGTGAAGGACATCAAAGCCTATGAACGGCTGATCATGGATAAGATCAGCAAGATCAGTGTCGTGAAGACCTTTCAGACCATGATGATCATGTCGACCAGTAAGAAGGAGCCGATCGTTCCCCTGGAATACTAGATCTGCCAGTTGATGGGCGTGAGGCCCCGCCGGGCCAGGATCTCATTCGTCCTGGAGAAATGCCGGCATCCGAAAAAGCCGGTATAGGCCGAAAGGGGAGATGGGTGCGGAGCCTTGAGAATCGTATGGCGGACAGGATCGATGAGCGATTCCCGGGCTTGTGCGTTCTGGCCCCAGAGCAGAAACACCAGTCCGTCCCGCTGCTGGGACAATTCGGTGATGGTCCGGTCGGTGAACCGCTCCCAGCCTTTGCCGCGGTGCGACAGGGAAGCCCCGGCACGTACCGTCAGCACTGTGTTGAGGAGCAGTACTCCCTGGTCCGTCCAGGCGGTGAGGTTGCCGTGGGCGGGAATCCGGAAGCTCGGGATATCGGCGTGAAGCTCCTTAAAGATGTTTTTCAGGGTAGGCGGCAGTTTACCGTGCTCCACCGAAAAGGCGAGACCATGGGCCTGTCCCGGACCTGTGTACGGGTCCTGGCCGAGAATGACGACCCTGGTCTTTGCAAAAGGCGTATGCTGATATGCATTGAAGATAAGGCGGCGCGAAGGGTAGACCAGGTGGCCGGAGGTTTCTTCCTGATCCAGGAAATCCAGCAGTTTCCGGAAGTAATCCCGGTCCATTTCCGTACCTAAAACGTCCTTCCAGGAATCTTCCAGGGGAATTGCCATATTATCAGGTTTGTTTGCTTAAGCCGCCAAATAAACGGATATTTGCACCCACGAATTTATATTTTACTTCATTAGCAATGCCAAATTTTGTTCGATTAATCATATCATTCGCTTTCCTGGGCGCCGCCGTTACCCTGATGGTCTTCGGGCATTGGGGCTGGGGCATCCTGCTGGTGCTGCTGGCGCTGCTGGTAGTCGTCACATTCTTCTTCAATGAGAAGATGCTGATCGCCCAGTATTATCTCCGCAAGGAGAATATGGCAAAAGCGGAGCAGTGGCTGGGAAAAATCAAGAATCACGAAAAGGAACTGATCCGGCCGCAGCACGGTTACTATAATCTGCTGATCGGATTGATCGAATCCCGGAAGGCGCCCCTGCAGTCGGAAAAATACTTCAAACGAGCGCTTGCCCTGGGTATGACCATGGAACATAATGTAGCGCTTGCTAAATTAAGCCTGGCGGGAATCGCCATGTCAAAGCGGAATAAACGGGAGGCTCAGATGTACCTTCAGGAGGCAAAAAAAGCCGACAAGAATAAGTTACTGGCCGACCAGATCAAAATGATGCAGGCGCAGATGGGGCAGCTTGACCGCGTTCAGGTCCGTACCCGCCGCTAGCCGGCTCAACGTTGAAGCATTACAAAGCCGTCTGAATTGACGGCTTTTTTGGTTTTTTGCCGGAACGGCGACTATTCCGCCCGCGGTCTCCTGCGGAAATTGCTCAGTTTTTTTCACACATTTCCGGGGCGGTTCCGGCCCCGTATCCGCGGCGCCGCGAAGACCGCTTCCCAATGGCGTTTTTCAAAGGTGTTCAAACATGCATGCGATGACATAATATACTGAGAATGAGAAAAAAATATAAGAAATTGTTCTGCACTTTTCTTCTTGATTAATGTTAAATTGAGGTGGAAATAGCCTGAAAGGATTCCACTTAAAGCAGCACGTATGGAGAATGTTTTTACCACCATGACCACCGGTGTCGTCATTCCGGTGCCGGAAGAGAAATGTCACGACGACATCGTTTTCACCACCTTCAGCCATGCAGTTTTTCGCCCTGAGGAATTAACGACCATCGACCTGATCCGTATGGTATCGGCCATGAACGTTTCCCTTGACCGTCCGAACAAGACGAGCCCTTCCGAATTCCGTTATTATTGCGGGAATATGCGTTAGTTTCCTGCAGGCGGCAGATTTTTTGATTCGGGTTCATCGCTTCGATTCTTCGTTCCGCCTTCTGATGCTGCATGCTTCATGTGCAAAGTTCATTTCGCGTGATAGGGCGTGTTTCGCCCATGCGTGAACACTCCCGCAAGTCCGATGTTTGTCCGCAATACCGCCCCGGGATTCCTGGAAATGACTCCGGCCCTGATTCGTCGAACCTGCGGTCCTGCTTCTCGGTCAAGTGCGGGATCGGAACGTGCAGGTTTTCAGGATTTTACCGAGAGTTGGTATCAGCTTTCCCCATGCGCAGGGTTTTCACCGATTCATCCGGGCCATTTACCGGCAATCGCTTGTCATGTGCCTAATTCCCATGGACGCTGCTCCGTTTTCACGATAGTTTTGGGTAAACAATTAACAATAACCCTCTAAATATTACCGCCATGAAAACTATCAGCATCGCCCTCGTCGTCCTGATCATCATGATCGCCGCTGCCTATTCAGCTGAAAGACCAGTCAGGAATGAGTTAAAAGTCCGCGCCCGGTACACCCTGCCGGTAGCAGAGAACGCCGGACCTCATCAACGTTCCCTGTTTGAAATCGGCTTTCCGGCTGCCGTGACCGGGATGACCGAAGTAACCGGCCTGGTGCCTTCCGGATCCGGATCCGTGATGTTCAGGAATCCCCAAGAGATCACAGAAGAAGGTTTATCAGAGCAGGCTTTTCAGATCAGCCTTCCTGCCAATGTGATCGGTGATCCGTCCGACATCATCGTGCCTGAAGGTACCGTACGTGAGCAGTTCAGGGATCCGGCTGTGATCACAGAAGAAGGCCTTTCTGAGCAAGCTTTCCGGATCCGTTATCCTGCCCCTGTTGTGGGCTCACCCGAAGATATCCAGGCACAGGAACTGAAACTTGTTCCAGCCCGGGGATAACATCGCAACGGTAAAAATGCATGGCGGGCAGCGTTTTTACCGTTGTATCTTTTCAGAAGCGGACTTCGTCTCCCCTAGTCCGAACCCGCATACCATCCGGTCAGTCCCCTGATCTCCTCCAGCGTCTTCCTGATAGCAAATCCTGTTCTCCTTACATACCCGGGTTCTGAGCTTTTCGGGTCAAAATGCTCAAGTTCTTTAAACAACCGGGCTGCAACTATGTCTTACCCATAGTATATCTCACAAAACGTGCAGACATGGACTTTATTGACTACTATAAAGTACTGGGAGTCGACAAGAACGCTTCAGAAGCAGATATCCGTAAAGCGTTCCGGAAGATGGCCCGCCAATACCACCCGGACCTGAATCCCGATGACGAGGCGGCCAAGAAGAAATTCCAGGAGATCAACGAAGCGAACGAGGTCCTGAGCGACCCGGAGAAGCGGCGGAAATACGATCAGTACGGCAAAGACTGGCGCCACGGTGAGGAATTCGAACGCGCGCGGCAGCAGCAATATGCCGGACAGGCCGGCCGCGAGTTCCAGGGCGGACCCGAGGATCCTTTCGCCGGAGGCGACTTTTCGGACTTTTTTGAGTCGTTGTTCGGAGGCGGTAGTTTTTCCGGCCGGGGACGCCGAACCGCGCGTTTTCGCGGCGAGGACTACCGGGCGACGCTGGAACTGAACCTGACGGATGTCCTGGAAACCAGAAAACATACGATAAACGTCAACGGGAAGAACATCCGGCTCACGATCCCAGCGGGAGTCGAGAACGGGCAGACGATCAAAGTGGCCGGTTACGGCGGCCCCGGAATGAACGGCGGCCCGGCCGGCGATCTGTACATCACATTTGCTATCCGGAACGATACCCGCTTCAAAAGGGAGGGTAAGGATCTCTATGCTGATCTGGAGACAGACCTGTATACAGCAGTCCTGGGCGGTGAGACGATCATGGAAACCCTGAACGGTAAGGTGCGGATCAAGGTGCCGCCCGGCACCCAGAACGGGACCCGCGTCAAGCTGCGCGGAAAGGGATTGCCGGTGTATAAAAAAGAGGACCAGACCGGAGACCTTTATGTCACCTTTCAGGTGAAGCTTCCGGTTAACCTGTCAGAAAGGGAAAAGGAACTGTTCCGTCAATTAGCCGATTACCGCCATGGAAAATAACCGATTGATTTCCGCCAGGATGATTTGTACACTTCACCAGGTGGAACTGAACTTTATTGAAGCGCTGAGCGAGCACGGCCTGATCCGGGTCACGTTCGTAGCCGATGAGCCGTACCTGGAGCCTGATCAGCTGAAGGATATCGAGCTGATCATCCGGCTGTACTCCGAACTGGACATCAACCCGGAAGGGATCGATGCTATCCTTCACCTGCTGGGGCGCATCCGGGCGCTGAAGGAGGAGGTGGTCTACCTCAGGAACCGCCTGGACTTTTATGAAAGCTGAGATGCAAACAAAGACCGGAACTTAATTGCTGATTAAGAAACTGAATCATGGAAAGTAATCAGGGTTTCTATACAGAACTTGCCATCGACGAGACCGGCCCCAAAAATCTCCTGATCTCGGTGCACGACGGGCACTATACCATCAATGATGAGGGCCGCATCATCGCCATCATCACCGGCAACGGGACACACTGGGAACAGGTGGACGGCGATTCGCTGTCGCCGTTTGCATTGCAGCTGATCGGCGAGGCCATCAGCCGGCATAACCTTTAGGAAGAAGCCGGCGTCAGCTCGCCAGCGCCAGGGCCGCCAGCGCGGCAATCATTGTGTTCAGGAAATTGACAGCGTCATTTCCGATCCGGCCCTTATTTTCCAGCCAGGCGCCCAGAACAGAGTCGGCGAGGTTTCCGATCGTGCCGGCCAGGACGATCAGTATCAGCTGATCCGAGCCTTCCAGGCTGCCATAGATTCCGGCCACCATCACCGAGCCTGCCATTCCCCATAATGTGCCCTCCAGGCTGATGACACCGTTTCTCCCGCGGATATCGCGTTTCAGGGTCAGGATATGAAAGAACCTGCGGCCGTAAACGGTTCCCAGTTCAGAAGAAAGGGTATCGGAGGCAGCCGATGAAAACGCAGCGGCGAGCATGAGAACCGTATACCGGCGGAATTCCGGCATCCACAGGGTCAGCAAAGCCAGTATCCCGGCGATCCCGGCGTTGGCCAGCACCTGCATGGCCGTCCGCGGCCCGCTATCCTGATTCCCGGACAGTCGTTCCTTTTCCTTGCGTCGCCAGGCCGTGGCCGCAGTTCCCAACGCGAAGAAAACCGTCATCAGGACGAGTCCGGTCAGCCCGGTTCCGATAAAGATCAGCACGGCCAGGACAGCCCCGGTCACCGAGCCCGCCGGAGTAAGTTTCCGCTCCTTCAGACTGTAGAACATTCCGGCCAGGATAACGGCCAGAACCGGCAATAGTGGATCCATTAAAAATCAGCGGTTGTTTGCCCAAATGTAGAAACCTTGGCGGGAACCCGCGGCATTCGGCGCCGGATCCACGAATAATTCTCAGTGTGTGGTGGCTGACCAAGCCAGGGACCTGCCGGCAGCCCGAAATTGTGTAAGAGCCTGCAGGGGTTTGGACCATTAATTGCTTAAATCCGGATATTACCAGAAGAAGGATTGTTGTACACTAGAAAAAGAAAGAGATATGCTGGCAATGAATTTTAGAGGGCCGTTCAGGATACGGCTGGATCAAAAACCTGAACCTGAGATCCGGCATCCTGAAGATGCCATTGTCCGGGTGCTCCGCTCATGCATCTGCGGCTCGGACCTGCACCTGTACCACGGGCTCGTACCGGACACGCGCGTCGGCTCGACCTTCGGACATGAATTTATCGGGGTGGTGGAAGAGATCGGTGATTCCGTGCAGAAACTGAAGGTCGGGGACCGGGTGCTGGTTCCATTCAACATCGCATGCGGCCGCTGTGCCTTTTGCAGGCAGGAGCTCTACGGGAATTGTCATGAATCAAACCCCAGTGCCACTGCGGTAGGCGGAATCTTCGGCTATTCCCACACGGCCGGCGGTTACGACGGCGGACAGGCAGAGTATGTCCGGGTTCCCTATGCGGATGTGGGCCCGACCGTCATTCCGGAGTGGATGGACCTGGACGACGCTGCCCTGCTCACTGACGTGGTCCCTACGGGATATCAGGCGGCCGAGATGGCGGGGATTCAGACCGGCGACACCGTTGTTGTTTTCGGAGCCGGACCGATCGGGATCATGGCCGCGAAATGTGCCTGGCTGTTCGGAGCCGGCCGGGTGATCGTGATCGACCACCTGGAATACCGGCTGGACTTTGTGCAGAAATGGGCGCCGGCCGAGGTCTATAACTTCAGGTCCCTGGAGGATCCCGTCCTGTTTCTGAAAAAGACGACCGACTGGATGGGCGCTGACGTCTGCATCGATGCGGTCGGTGCTGAAGCCGCGGGTCACGCATTGCAAACCATTACCGGCAGAAAGACGCTGATCCAGGCGGGCTCGGCCACCGCTCTGCACTGGGCGATCAATTCGGTTAAGAAAGGCGGAATCGTTTCGGTGGTCGGCGTGTACGGCCCGACAGATAACCTGGTACCGATCGGCAACATGCTGAATAAGGGACTGACGATCCGGGCGAACCAGGCCAGCGTCAAGCGGGTACTGCCCCGGCTGATCAAACATGTCCAGGACGGAATCATCGATCCGAAGGGTATCATCACGCACCGGATTCCCCTGGAAGAGGTCTCCGAAGCCTATCATATATTCTCAGCAAAACGTGATAATTGTATCAAGACAGTCCTGATTCCGCCATCAGCACGAGCTTAACCTGACTATTATGGAAAACAGAATCACTGATTATAAAAGTATAAAAGGGTGGGGGATCGACGCTGATCCGAAAAACGATCCCACCTATCCGATGAAAAAACGGACCAATGAAGAGCATAAGGGTTACACCTGGGAACGTCCGCCACAGCAGCCGGTCGATATCGAGATCCTTCATTCCAACGAACGGCCGAATGTATCGGCTGTGTTCGGGACTGCATCGCCGCCTTCGGGTCTCAGCGGTCAGATCCGGAGGTATGCCTTCCGGTACAGCGAGAACCAGTATCGCCACTGGCTTCCGCTGATCCTGGCCGACCGCGTGAACGCCATCGAAGGGATCATTGACGATCTGAAACATGGCCATATCCCGAATATCCTGGCGGAGCGCGGCTGGAAGGCTGAATGGAAGTATAACCGGGATGACTTTGTGAAAAAACTGGTCGCCGGTACGGTCATCACCTCGCTAGTGCTGGCCGTTATGCTCTCAGGAAGCAAATCCCGGTAAAGAGCTTTGTTTTTTGTGTTTTCATATCTGGCATCATCCCGGCCCCCGGACCGGGATGATGTTTTTTCAGGAAATGGTCATATTCTGTCGCCATGCGCCGGCCGGGAGGGCGAAATCGTTTCTATTTTTTATTGTTGCATCAGAAACGATTTTATCAATCCTCCTATGCTAAAGAATTCCCTGGACCGGTTCCGGTTCGTTGCTTTCCTCGAAGGCTGTTCCTTTCTGTTACTGGGCATAACCATGATCCTGAAATATCAGTATGCGATGCCCGGCCCCAATTATGTTGTCGGCATGGCCCATGGAATCCTCTTCATCCTGTATATCCTGCTTCTGTTGCAGGTGACCTTGCAGCAAAAATGGTCCGCAGGTAAGGCGATCCTGGCTTTTGCAGCCTCGCTGGTGCCTTTCGGAACGTTCTATGCAGATAAAAAGATGTTTAAAAAAACAGATAGCTGATGCCAGCAATTGAAGCGGTAACCCGGCATGACTTTGACGAGATCGTAGCTGTCTGGGAAGCTTCCGTCCGCGCCACTCATGGTTTTCTGACTGAAGCCGATATCCTGGCCTACCGCTCCATGTTTCCCGGCTGTCTGTCAGGGGCGGACCTCTATTGTTTCCGGGACCGCGGCCGAATCACCGGTTTTATGGGGGTGGCCGGGCAAAAGGTCGAGATGCTGTTCATTCATCCGGACCACCGTGCCCGGGGCCTGGGAAAGGCGCTCATGATGTTTGCAACGAACGAGCTGCAGGTCACCAGGGTTGACGTCAATGAAGAGAACGCAGCCGCTGCGGAGTTCTACTTTCACCTCGGCTTTGAAGTCATCGGTCGCTCGGCCGCGGATGGCCTTGCCAAACCCCACCCGTTGCTGCACCTTGAACATAAGTGCCGGTAGACCTTTCGGACGTCAGAGCGAAAGGCCCCCTGCACCTCTCCCGACCTGTTCCTGCCTTTCAGATCATCATAGTTTTCCGTGGCGGATCAGACGATAAAGTATTATCTTTATGTTAACGATCAGTTAATCAATCTGTAAACCAACCCAAATTAACAGCTATGAAAAAGAAACTTTGGATCCCTATTGTACTTGTGGTAACGATGATCTCGGTGTGCTTCGCGGCCGACATTGCGGGGAAATGGGTCGGATCTGTTGACAGCGACGACGGCCTCATACCGGTCACTTACCAGTTCACCGTTGAAGGAGAAACCCTGAAAGGAACGGCCGAGGCGATGAGCCAGAGGATGGCTATCCGGGACGGCCGGGTTACCAATGACTCCGTTTTCTTCGAGGTGGATTACAACGGAATGCCGGTCATTCATACCGGAGTGATCCAGGGTGATAGTATCCGGATGGTACTCGAACTGGGTGAGAGTATCATGGAGGGCGTTTTCGTAAGACAAAAGTAGCCCGTTTTTGCGGTGAACGACCCGCATTGCCGCCCCCCGCGGTAATGGCGGGTTTTCTTCTTTAAAAGCCACCGGCTGATCCGCCTACAAGTGAACTATTTATTGGCTTTAAGATCCGTGAGCGGATAAAAATGGTCACGCCAGTAAATTCCGCCCTGCCTGATCGTAAGGAATGCCGATTTAAGGATGATAAACGTCATGATGAGTCCTGCAACAGGCACCATGAACGTATACCACCAAACCTTTTTCATTCCTCGCTTAAAAATGAATAACGGCAACTGAAACAGGGTGATAATGGCCAGCAGCAGGTAGTGAACCGTTGTGCCGGAGATCAGGAGCCCGGGCAGCGGCATTACAAAGGCCAGCAGTACGGCAAGGGCAGTGCCCAAAGCTTTCCATAATCGGTAATCCGACACCGAAAACGTATTCTTCATCAGGCCGTCAATAAATTCACGGATACTGTGGTACCATTCCAGCCAGATCTCGCCATCGCCGTACAGGACATCCTGCCGGAGTCCGGCAGCTTTGATCCGCTCGCCCAGTTTCAGGTCGTCGTCCGGACGCAGCCTGATCGCCTGATGGGTTCCGGCCTTTTCGTAGGCGGATCGCCGGAGCAGGTTGAATGCCCCGATGCCGATCGAAGCCCGGGACCGGGGATCACGGACGGCCCATGGCCGCTGCCGGAATTCAAGCATCAGCTTAAAGGTATCGACGATGCTGCTGAACCCCACAGACGGGGAATCGATCCCGGGCAGAATGGCCAGGTGATCCAGTTCCCGGCCGGTCATGTACCGGAGCGCCTTGGTCAGGGATTCCGGGCGGAACTTCACGTCGGCGTCTGTAAACAGGATGTATTCCTCACGGGAGGCCAAATAGCCCTGGTACAGGGCATGGTTTTTTCCGAGCCATCCTGAAGGAAGCTCAGCAATGTCGATCACAGAAAGGTCCGGGTGCAGGAGCTTCATCCGGCCGAGAATCTCGGGAGTACGATCCGTTGACCGGTCATTGATGACCAAAATTCTTTTGTTCCGGTAGGCCAGATGGCAGACGCTCTGAAGGGCCCTTTCAACAGCTGATTCCTCGTTGCGGACAGCGACAATGATCGCCACAGCCGGCGCCTCGTCTGCCGGTTCCGTAATATCCCGTAAGAAAGATACCTTTCTGCTGTTCACCAGCAGATACAACGAGAACCCGATCCAGAATACGGTTACGGGAATGAAGTAGCCCCAAAGCAAGATCGTAGTCACCTTGTAAAAGTACGAATCAAGGCATTAAAAGTTCAATCATTCGAAGATCCGGAAACACCTGACGGCAGTGATGAGTCACGTGCGGAGTGAGTCTCAGGGCTCCGGAGCTGGAACTTATCCCGGAGGGATCGGCTCACAGGCGATTGCAGATCTGGTGAAGGTTACCGGGGCTGCTCAAACGGAGCTGACACCTATCCGTTCATGACCGAGCCGGCCCTGCGCAGTATATGAACGAAGGCAAGCCTTAACCCGCGAGTGAGCGGCCGAATTATTGCTGCGGTTTCTCCCACTGTAAATTTTTAGTTAAGTTTGATCAAACGGCGCTCAAAGTTGTTGTAATTCAGGTTGTTAACATTCATTAGGGACCGGTCATGAAAAGAATTCTGTATACAGCCCTTCTGGCGCTCGGCATGCATTCTTCCCTGGACGCTCAGGTTCGTCTCCTGACCCTGGATGAGCTGGAAAACAGGTTCAGGAACGGCCGGGACACCGTATATGTGGTCAATTTCTGGGCGACCTGGTGCGCCCCGTGCGTAAAGGAACTGGTACATTTCGAAAAGCTGCAGCAACAGTACCGGAAAGAGCCGCTGAAGGTGTTGCTGGTCAGTACCGATTTCAAATCCAAACTGGAATCTTCGGTCAGGCCCTTTGTGAAACGGCATAACCTCCGGAACGAAGTCTTTCTCCTGAATGAAAGAAACCAGGCAACGTACATAGACCGGATCAGCAGGGACTGGTCGGGTGCCTTGCCCGCAACGCTGGTCGTGCAGCCGGCGAAGCATATCCGGAAACTCTATGAGCGGGAGTTTTCATATGAAGAATTGAAAGAAACCTATGTTAAATCAATAAAATGAAAAGGATCTTATCGGTTTTATTCATGGTTGCGGCCCTGGCGGCGCAGGGCCAGACCGGCGGCTACCAGGTGGGTGACAAGGCGGCCGACTTTCAGTTGAAAAATGTAGACAACCGCATGGTGTCCATGAAGGATTATCCGGATGCAAGGGGCTTTATTTTAACCTTTACCTGTAACACGTGTCCGGTATCCCAGGCCTACGAAAAGCGGATCCAGGCACTCCATGCGACGTACGCACCCAAAGGTTACCCGGTGATCGCCATCAATCCCAACGATCCTGTGGCCCAGCCGGGCGACTCCTTCGAAAAGATGCAGAGACGCGCAAAGGAGAGGGGATACCGGTTCCCTTATCTGGTGGATCCGGGGCAAACGGTCACCCGTCAGTTCGGCGCCACCCGGACCCCGCATGTCTATATCGTCCAGAAAACCTCCGAAGGCCCGGTTATCAGGTATATCGGGGCGGTGGACGATGATACCGAAAACACCTCCCCGGACAAGACCCGCTATGTGGAAGACGCGGTGAATGCGCTGCTGTCCGGACGGAATCCTGAGCCGGCATTGACCAAGGCAGTGGGTTGCTCAATCAAGTGGAAAAAAGAAAAAGTTTAGTTAAGAACTTCAGAAATAGGTAATTTTGTGCATGTCATGCCGGAGGGCATGACATCTTTTTATGATGAAGACCAAAGGCGACTACTCTTTCTGGACCAAATACCGGCGTTTTGCTACCACGGAGATCCTCATGTACCTGATCATGATCATCGGAACGATTTTGGGCATTCTGATTTTCAGTTAACCATCGCTTACTCCATTTACTGAATACGCGGCGGTTTTCGCTGTGCTGAATGTGACCGCATGTCCCTGCGGTATTGAGGGTGCGCTGAAATAAAAAATTTAAATGACCGTTTGTTTTTACGATCTTTGTGAACGTAATTGTAGTGATGAGACTAAACCTAAAACGACCGCTGGCATTCTTCGACCTGGAAACAACTGGTACCAATGTGGCTTCAGACCGCATTGTTGAAATCAGCATTCTTAAAGCAATGCCTGATGGTTCCGAACAGGTAAAAACGTTACGTATCAATCCATGTATCCCGATTCCGCTGGAATCGTCCCTGGTTCATGGAATCTATGATGAAGACATCCGGGAAGAGCCGACCTTCCGGGATGTGGCTGCCGAGCTTGCTGCCTTCCTGGAAGACTGTGATCTGGCCGGCTACAATTCCAATAAGTTTGATATTCCGGTCCTTCTGGAAGAATTCCTGCGGGCCGGCGTCCCTTTTGAACTGGAGAACCGTCACTTTGTAGATGTGCAGAATATCTTCCATCAGATGGAACAGCGCACGCTGCGGGCCGCTTACCAGTTCTATTGCGGAAAGACCATTGAAAACGCCCATTCTGCAGAAGCCGATATCCGTGCGACCTACGAAGTGCTGCTGGCCCAGCTGGCCCGGTACGAGAACATCGAATGGGAGGATAAAAAAGGAAACAAATCAGTTCCCGTCAAAAATGATGTGGAAGCCCTGCACCAGTTTACCAATCTGAACCGACCGGTTGATTTCGCCGGACGAATGGTCTATAACGAAAAAGGAGTAGAAGTATTCAATTTCGGAAAGCACAAGGGGAAATGCGTGGAAGAGGTATTCAAGATTGAACCGAGCTATTATGCCTGGATGCAGCAGGGAGATTTCCCGTTGTATACCAAACGCTGCCTGGAAAAGATCTGGGTACGCTGGAATGGTAAGAAGGAGCAGGTTAAGGTGGAAACCAAGACCACCGGTTATGCCAGCGGACAATCCCGGCCGAACAAACCGGACCACAGGCCGAGCAAACGGCAGGAGCCGGCATCTCCGATCAATAATGATATGCTGGAACAGCTGAAACTGAAGTTCGGTAAGTAGCGGGCAGCACCGTTACTTCCTGAGATAGCGTTCGATCTGTTGCTGCGGATTCTGCATATCGACCTGGATCGGGTCTGTTTTTCCATTGAAGAGAAATAACCCCCAGGTGTATTGCGGGCCGGTCAGGTCGATGATCTTCACTGAGCCGTCTTCTTTCTCAAACCGCAGTTCCCGGGCCTCCGTTTCCATCACTTTGATCTTATGTCCGATCAGGTACTCCCGGGATGAGGAGATATCGTACATGCTCTCTTCCGCTCTGGCGAAGAATTCATCGCCCATCGACTTTTCCAGCACGGTCAGCTTGCTGCTGTCGGGATGAAAGTAAACGGCGGCAGGTTCTTTAATTTCCACTACGGCACTGTGAATAAAGGTTCCGGTTTCAGAATGGGCTTCCCGTGCCGCCCTCTGAACCTTCTGCACCTCTTTCAGGTCGCTGTTCTGGTTGCAGGCGGCACTCGCCGCGAGCGCTGAAAAAACAAAAGGGACGAAATTTCTTTTCATTTTTAGATTACCTCTTTAACTCACAATTGTTTTGCCGGATAACCGACGAATTCCAGGGGGCCTTCATCGCTTAACAGGACGCTGAGATCCGGGGATCGCAAGAGTCGCCGGATGCCCATCTTCTTTCCGTTTACCCGCACGCTGTCGGCGATGAGACGTACCCCATGGCTGTAATCCGCCCAGTCCGCCGTATGCCCGTTGTATAAAGGCTGGATCGGTTTGCCGCCCGGCTGGTGCCATCCGTAGATCACCACCCGTAGTTTTCCGTCCCGGTATATCTTATTGGACAATACGATATCCTTTTTGTTACCGGCCACCAATGCGCCCAGCGGGTAGTCCGCCAGCGTCGCAGCGCGCTGCTGCCGCACCAGATCAGTGTGTTTCAGGAATACGGGAACCGTGACCATGGCCGGCGACGGCGGAATCGGCTCGGGGGTCATTTTCACCAATGCGGACCGGTAAATCTGGTCGGACATTTTTCGGGTGGGCAGCACACAATGCATCAGCCGTGCGACCTTTTGGGCCAGTACCGGTGTCATGGGGCAGTAGAAGTAATCGGCATCCGAACCGATGGCCAGGTAGTCCGGAAGGACTTGATATTCGATGCGGAACAGCTTTCCTGCGATCCGGGCGGAATCGGTAACGGTCACCAGGGCCCGGTAGAAGGCCGGAACATTGCCGCTGCGGATTTCGCGGAAGATCCGCCTTTCGCGGTCGGACTGTGTCAGGGAGCTGTCGGCGATTGAACGCGCAAAATCAGAGCCGGTCAATGCCGTTTCGGGACGGCTTCGGAGCTTTAGTTCCTGCGCGGGACTCCAGTACGGGTGCAGCAGGATGATCAGCAGGAGGAGCATTCTGGACATGGTTCAGGTGGTTGCGTAATGCGAAGATAGAAACAGCCGGGATAATTGCGAATCGAAGACTGTGCAGGGCCGGATCAGCCCTTCAGAAATTCAATGTTCCGTTTCAGTCCGGCATACTTCGTGCGCTTGACTGGTGAGTTCCTGAAAACCTTCCGGAACGTTTCCTCGGTCATTTCCTCCCATTCCGCCCGCGAGAATCCGAGCAGGTCCTCCAGCGGCTGGAAAGCGGGCTCATTATGGAGCACCGAAAACCGGTTCCACGGACAAACGTCCTGGCAAACATCACAGCCGAACATCCAGTTGTCCATCTTTCCCCTGAACTCCTCCGGAATCTCACTCTTCAGTTCGATGGTCAGGTAGGAGATGCAACGGCTCCCGTCCACGACATATGGTCCCACAATGGCGTTCGTAGGACATGCGTCAATGCACCGGGTGCAGGTCCCGCAATGGTCCCGTGCAGGAGCGATGTCGGGGGCGAGTTCCAGGTCCAGAATAAGTTCAGCGAGGAAGAAGAAGGACCCGCTGTTCTTATTCAGGAGGTTCGAATTCTTCCCTACCCAGCCGAAGCCGGCTTTCTTTGCCCAGGCCTTGTCCAGGACCGGTGCAGAATCCACGAATGCACGGCCGTTTACCTCGCCGATCCTTTCCCGGATCACCTCCAGCAATTCCTTCAGTTTATCCTTGATGACGAAATGATAGTCGGTACCGTAGGCATACTTCGAGATCCTGGGCGCCTGCGGATCGGACTGGCGGAGTTCAGGGTAATAGTTCAGTGCCAGGGAGACCACTGACCGGGCGCCTTCTACAAGGCGGGTAGGATCCAGGCGCTTGTCGAAGTGGTTTTCCATATATTGCATTTCGCCATGGTAGCCGTTCTTCAGCCAGGATTCCAGCCGCGGCGCCTCTTCTTCCAGAAATCCGGCCGTCGAGATCCCGCAAAACATGAAACCGAGCCGGCGGGCTTCTTCCTTGATGATCCGGCTGTTGATCTCCTTCCTCTGGTCCATGCACAAAGATACGGCTGAAATGTCCCGGGATGTTATCCGGGCGGTAAACTTTTATAAAAAATGAAGGCCTGCACGTTACTGCAGGCCTCAGTCATGGATTTTGTTAAAGGTCAGGCTTATGCTTCTTCAGGGCCGGAGTGGTATGAAATCCGGGGGACCCGCTTGTCGATCTCCCAGCGACCGGTTCCCTCTTCGCCGATGATATCAAACAGTTCGAGGATCCGGCGGGCTACATATTCCTCTTCGATCTGTTCGTTCAGAAACCATTGCAGGAACTGCAGGGTCACAAAGTCCTTCGCCTTCAGGCATCGGTCGGAGATCCGGTTGAACGACTGCGTGACAAAGATCTCCTGCTGCAGGGCCTGTTCGAAGACGCCGCGGAAGGATTCGAACTCCTGGGGTACGTTCGTGATATCGGGTGAGATTGCCCGGCCGCCCAGGTCGTTGATATACCGGAAAAGTTTAAGCATATGTTTGCGTTCCTCACCGGATTGCTTCTCAAAATACCCGGCACTGTGATCGAAACCGTTCCGGTTGCACCAGCTGGCCATGGCCAGATACATCGCCGATGAGTGCGCCTCGATCCTGACCTGTTCGTTGAGCAGCGATTCGATCTCTTCGGTAAGGGAAGTTCTCAGTCTAAGAAGATCTTTCATGGGGGTGTTAGTTACTTTAATAAATATAACACCTGACGTGTGAAAGTGATCGCAGGAAAATTAATAAATACTTAATCTAAATAAGAAGGGGCGATATTACGGCGTAAGGTCTCATGGACCATGGAATTCAGATTGATCATGAAGCTTGCGCCGCTCAGGATCTCTGACAAGTTCAGCACGTCGTTTACCGTAAGTACAAAGCAACGTTCGGTATAGGCAGGCATCAGGATGCAGATGTCAGCGGCCGGGGACGGGTTCCGGACCATTTCGTCCAGGTCGATCTCGTCGACGGACCGCCTGAAAAGTGAAAAATCCCGTACTTTGAGGATGCACCGGGAGCCGCCAAACTCCAGCACATAATGATGATAGCGGTTTGACTGAAGTACTGCTCCGTGTTCGGTCCTGTAGATCTCAATCAGGTTCTCTGGTTCCACTATCCTGCTCATCGTTTTTCTGAGGCAAAGATAGCAACTATTTATAATCAGTCCAAATAAAGACTCAAACCTGGAAAAGAAAGTACGGAACCTTATAGCCTGCCCGTATGAGGATGGGAACTGCAACATTGTATACTTTGATTTTACCCAATATATCTCCTTCCAACTGCCCGATATGTGCATGACCGTGAAAAACCGCATGTACGTTCTGCCGGATCAGCGGCTCGGCCAGGCGGGATGATCCCAGAAACGGGAAGATCTCCTCGGGCTCACCGATCACCGTTTCCTTGATGGGCGAGTAATGCAGGACCGCAATCTTCTTGAGGTCCGTCCGTTCGGAATCCAGGCGGGTAAGCGCGCGTTCCAGGTGGAGTGCCTCCTCGACGGCCTCCTGTACGAAAGACTTCATCGCTCCTTCACCGAACATGGAGAGCATGTATTTGCCGAATCCTCCGCCAAATCCTTTGACTCCCGCAAACCCCACGTCGCCGATGACCACCGCTTCGCCGTCGAGGATATGCACGTTCTCATTCTGGACCATCTGACGGATCAGCTTGTGACGCCCTTTCTCATAGTCATGATTGCCGAGAACTGCAACCACCGGAATGGTACAGGCCTTCAGCTCTTCACACAGGACCTGGGCCTCGCCTTCATCACCCGTATCGGTCAGATCCCCGCAGATCAGCAGTACATCCGCTTCCCGGGAGACCTCCTTGAAGTATTCGACCCACTTCCCGCGGTCGCTCTCTCTTACATGAATGTCGCCGACGGCAGCAATACGCGTTATCTTCTTTTCTTCCATTTCAGGTTGTCGTGATCGTGCTTACTTTATAATCCCATTCGCGGATATCGATGTGGTACTGCGTCTGGTCAATAACCGGGCCACGGCAGACCCGGGTCTGCGGCGCAGGCAGGTCGTATTGTTCATGAGCACGGCGCATCAGTTCGTCAAAAAGCCATTTGGGAACGATGTTGCGGTAATCGGACGGATACACGAACTGGAACTGCAGGATCTGCATCAGCAGCAGATGCCAGTGCTGGTCCATTCGGAAGAGAAGCCGCTCCCAGTTGATCTTGTGACCGTACTTGAGCATGATGTGGTTGATATCCGCTCCATCGTAACGCTCCCGGTTCTGAACATAGAGCTTACACCAGATCAGCTCTTCTGCAGGGATGTACCGGACCTGTGTCCCCGCGAAATGACCCTCTGTCGCATGGTCATACCAGGTATCGTCCACCCGGCAGATATTGTTGACCGTGTCAAAGATGAGGTCGATGAAGTATTCGCCCTTGAAGATCTTGGCGAGCCAGCGGACATCGGTGAGTTCAGTCCGGTAACCCCGTTCTGCAAAGAATTTCATGATTGCCGGATACTCCGTGGATTTGCAGAATACGTCCAGGTCTTTGGTATCCCGGTAAATGCCGGTGTACTGGAACATGGAAAATGCGCCGCCGAGCATGTACTGAGCGCCGCTTTCGTTCAGCAGGTCCAGGGCCTCTTTATAGAAAGCATGCGCTTCCTTCCGTTGTTCATCCGTTTGGATCATATAAGTGTGTCTTTCGTATAGGTAGAACAATAACTGCCTTTGGCGGCTTTCTGTTTGGTTTCCGGGCGAAATCTGAACCGGAATTATGGTACATTTGATCCGATGAAGGACTACAAGAAATATTTTCATATTCCGGCGCCGCCGGAGGAGGTCTACCTGGCCCTGACCACGGAGGCCACCATGCGGCTATGGACCGGCGACCAGGTTGAAATGACCGCCGAGCCGGGTACCGAATTTTCCCTGTGGGACGGCAGTATTGTCGGCATGAACATGGAATTCGAACCCGGAAAAAAGATTGTTCAGCAATGGTATTTCGGAGACCAGTCCGAAGAATCCATCGTGACCATCAAGCTTCACGACGATAAAGGACACACGTCGGTGGAACTCCGGCATACCAACATTCCGGACGCAGATTTCGACGATATCGTTGAGGGGTGGAACCACGCCTACTTTGGTTCCCTGAGAGAATTTTACGAAGAATAGGGGAACAGCTGCCCTGCCGTCGGCCCGAAACAAAAAAGGCCCTGTAAAGGGCACTTTCTGATGGTAATTCCGGATCGGATATTTCATATCCGGACCGGTTTTCCGCGTGTGTTAATCGTGTCCTTCCACTTTGACGACCTTATTGTAAAGTCCCATCAACAGGAAAGGGGCCGGCCACTGTCCGACGAACAGGGCGTTGTGATTCTTTCCAAGGGCCTTAAGCGTAAGTGAAATGCCCATGGCCGCCAGGGCTGCCCACAAAAACACATCCGAAGGGATTTTGGCGGTCTGTTCTTCAATCGCTCTTGCAACAGGTCCTTCTTTGTGTTCAGGGTTAACGTTCTCCAACATAATCTTTTCCTCCTATTTAATGTGTACGATAATTTATAGCATAACACGGAGGCAACACTTCAGTTTTTTTATTGTTAAATCTCTCAGTTAAAATCTTTTACTCCGGGCATGATCGAATGAATACCGGCCGGGACCGGTCAGCAGGAGCACCAGGAAGATCCACAGGAATATCAGGGGCAGTTCCTTCTCGCCCAAAGGGTCGGGCCGGTGCGCGATAAAAAAGGCCACGGCCATATCGATGATGAGCGGAATGGCCGCCAGTTTGCTCAGCAGGCCGATAATCAGCAGGACTGCGCAGATGACTTCCGCGAAAGTGACCAGGATCAGGGAGATTTCCGTACCGATTCCCAGCGGATCGCCGAACCGGTAGTTGGAGGCCAGGATCATCTGGAATTTGGGGATGCCATGCGTTAGCATCAATCCGCCCGCTGCCAGGCGAAGCAGCAACAGCCCCAGGTCGAGATGAAGCGAGGCGCCGGAAAGTAGTCGTGATCTCATGTTCTTAATTTTTACGTAACAACACTGGCGTATAAAGAAATGTTTTTTCGGCGTTAGCGGTGGTCGGTGTAGGCGATATCCTGCACCGAGTCTTTCAGGAACCCGTACTCCCGGTCGGTCAGATCGAGAGGGGGAATAGCCTGGCTGAGCTGCTCCCGGGTGCGGACCCCGGCCACCGCGGAGATCACCGCCGGATGTTTGAGGACGAACCCGATGGCGGCCTGGGCCGGCGTATTGGTTTCCCCTGCCACAAAGCGGACGGCACGGGCCGCTTTTGATACGTCTTCCTCTGCATGCAGCAGGTAGCTTCGCGCCGGCTTGTCCAGGAGAAGTCCCTGTGCCAGACTTCCGCGTGCGAGCACGCCGATCGAGAGGTCCGACAGCAGTCCGAGGCACTCTTCCTCAGGCCGCCGGTCCAGCAGGCTGTACTGCATCATCACGCTCACGATACCGGACCGTCGAGCATACTCCCGGATCACGTTCGGTCGGATGGACGAAATGCCGTAATACCTGATCTTTCCAGATTGCTTCAGCGATTCAAATGTCTCGATGATTTCATCGATGGGATCCGCGATCATCCCGCCATGCAGCTGGTAGAGGTCAATGTAATCCGTTTTCAGCCGTCTCAGGCTTTCATCAATGGCGGCCAGGATGTAGGGCTTTGAAGGCACCCAGTCCCAGCCGGAGCCGTCTTCCCGCCAGCGGTTTCCCACCTTGGTGGCGATCAGGTGGCTTTTCCGGTCTGATCCGAGCGCCCGGCCCAGCATAGCCTCGTTTGCCCCCTTATTATACAGGTCGGCCGTGTCAAAGAAATTGATACCGGAGTCGATGGCGGCCCGGATGACTTCGTGGCTGCGCGTATCTTCAGGATTCAGGGACATGCATCCCAGGCTGACTTCACTGACCTTCAGGTCGGATTTTCCGAGAAACTGATATTGCATATCCACTAAACTGCGGATTTCGGGGAGAGTTTCGGTCGGCAAAAGAAAAATATATTAAACAGTACTATGTATTGCATGGTAATTTGTAATATTGTGAAATGGATTGGAAAAAATGGATACTGGCGGCAGGAATGCAAGGCATTCTGATTTCCGCATTCGGCCAGACAGCCTGCGATCAGCTGCTCGTCCGGCACCAGGACTGGAAGGAGACGCCCGGAACGGAATGGAACCTCCGGCTGGGGTCTTCAGGGCAGGGGGCGTTGTTCTATTATGGTGCCCGGCATGAGGACGATCCGGCCGATCCGCAGTTCGGTGAGATCAGCCGGCTCTTCGAGTCCTTCAGACCTACGGTCATCTTTTATGAAGGACCTGACCGGGGGATCGCGGAGACCGGTCCGGAAACGATAGCCCGGTTCGGCGAATCCGGTTATATCCGTTTCCTTGCATCGAAGGCCGCAATCAGGACCATGGGTCTGGAACCCGCGTTCCCCGACACCTACCGGTACCTGATCTCCAGATTTCCGCAGGAGCAGGTCGACGTTTACATGCTGACCAAGGAAGCCATGCGGCTGCGCACCCGGAAGGACTTTACCAGGGATCAGCTGATCACCGAAATCAGCAACATGCTGACGGCTGTTCCGAAGATGCTCGGCATGGAAATTTCGATCCGATCGGTCGAATCGCTTGACCAGGCGTTCCGGAAGTACTGGGGCGGTAAACTGGAGTGGTGGCAGGCTCCCGGGGAATGGTTTGACCCCAACAAGAATTCTGTTGAAACGGGCGGTATCTTCACCAACGAGGTCAACGCCGTGTCCTCGGATTACCGGGATGTGCACATGTACCGGATGATCGCCACGCAGGTGAACCGGGGTGAGAGGGTTATGGCCGTCGTCGGCAGGAACCATGTGCCGCTGCAGGCACCGGCCCTGAAGTGCGCAATAAAATAAGCCGCCGGCCGTCAGGTGATTTGGGATAGCGGATAATTCCGTTAAATTTGGTTTCAATGAGCTTCCTCTTTCCCGGATTCCTTTTTGCCCTGACCGCTGCAGCTATCCCGGTAATTGTTCACCTGTACAATTTCAGAAAGTTCAAGCGTGTCTATTTCAGTAATGTCCGGTTCCTGAAGTCCGTGAAGCAGTCCACCAGGGCCAGTCAGAAGATCCGGAACCGGCTCATTCTCGCCGCGCGGATCCTGGCCATCGTGTTCCTGGTCCTGGCTTTTGCCAGGCCCTATATTCCGGCCGAAGAACAGGCGTCTCCCGGCCGGCCGGGAGTGGTCAGCATCTACATCGACAACTCCTACAGCATGGAGACCGTAAACCGGGAAGGGTCGTTGCTTGACGAAGCCAAGAGGCGTGCGCGGGAAATCGCTTCCGCATACAGCCTGAATGATAAATTCCAGATCCTGACCAATGACTTCGAAGGCATCCACCAGCGGCTTTACAGCTACGAGGACTTCGTGGACGCGGTTGACCAGGTGGAGGTCAGCCGGAACAGCCGCCATATCGGCCAGATCCTGTCGCGCCAGTACGATATCTTCTCGCGGGAACCCGGAGCGCGCAAGGACAGTTACCTGATTTCCGATTTTCAGAAAAATATACTCAGCAGCGATCGCATACCTGCCGACAGCACGGTGTCCGTTCACCTGGTCCGGCTTCAGGCGAACCAGCTGCCCAACGTCTCGGTTGACAGCGTCTGGTTCGAATCCCCGGTTCACCGGGCGGGCCAGACCGAAAGGCTTATCATCAGGCTTCGCAACCATTCAGGAAAAGAGGCACGCCAGATACCGGTCCGGGTCCGGATCAACGGCCAGGAAAAAGCATTGGGCAGTCTGACCGTACCCGCAGGCCAGTCACGGTCGGACACCCTGACCTTCAGCGGGCTCTCCTCCGGCTGGCAGCGCGGAGAAATCTCGATTACCGATTATCCGGTCACCTTTGATGACCAGTTCTTCTTCAGCTTCCGGATCCAGAGATCGCTGCCCGTCCTGGCCGTCAACGGGGCGGATCCCAGCCCGTACCTCCAGGCCGTATACCGGTCGGACGCTTTTTTCAGCCTGGTCAATACCCCGGCCGGAAACGTCGACTATTCGGGGCTGGGCAGGTATCCGGTGGTCATTCTCAGCGAGGTAGAGGACATTCCGGAAGGGCTGGTCCAGCAATTAACGGCTTATGTCCGCAATGGCGGCTGCCTGGTTGTGTTCCCGGCAGTCACAGGAGACCTTGCCGGCCTGAACCGGCTGCTGCAGTCGCTTGGCAGCGATATCGCCGAAGGGGTGGAGACTACCGAAGCGAAGGTGACCGCAATGAACTTTCAGCACCCGGTATTCAGGGGCGTGTTTGAGCGCGTACCGCGCAATCTTGAACTGCCCTCGGCGAGGCGATGGATCCGGTACAGTACCCGGAGCAGTTCGGGTAAAACGAGTATCATGGATCTGCCGGGCCGGCGGACGTTTTTCGGAGAATATGCCTCGGGTAAGGGAAAAGTTTACCTTTCAGCGGTCGGGCTGAATGAGGAACAGAGCAACCTGGTCACCCACTCGGTGTTTGTGCCCCTGATGTATCAGGTAGCCCAGCTCAGCCTCCGCGACCAGCAATTGTTTTATACACTTGGCCGGGACCAGTTGATCGAAATCCAGAAGTTCACGCTGAACGCCAGCCAGTCGCTGAGGCTGACGGGCGGAAAATTTGAAGCCATACCGGACGTCAGGCAGACGCCCTCCGGTACGGGAATTTACCTCGCAGACCAGGTCCGGGAGACCGGGAATTATTCACTGACGCTCGGGGACAGCCTGCTGGCGGTTTTCTCGTTCAACGATAACCGGACAGAATCGGACCTGAGCTATGCCGGCGATGCCGAACTGAAGAACCAGTTTACGCGTCCGCCCGCCGGGATACTGGAGTCCGGAGACGGGTCCCTTAAAAATGCGGTACGGGCCTTAAAATCCGGCACTCATTTGTGGAAACTTTGCATAATTTTGGCTCTCGTGTTTCTGGCCGCCGAAATCCTGCTGATCCGGTTCTACCGTGAAGGGCGCAAGGGCGGCGCCATATAGTTTCGCACCCACTATAAAAACGTATACTTTTAATGAAAACGATCCTGCTTAAGTCTGTCACCATCCTCGATCCTGAAAGTAAATTCCATCAGCAAAAGGCCGATATCCTGATTCGTGAAGGAAAGATCGAAGCTGTGGGCGCTGACCTGGCGGACGATTCAGCGCAGGTACTTGATCTGGGCGGTCAGTTCGTCGCCCCGGGCTTCGTCGACCTGAATGCCAGTTTCGGCGAACCGGGACTGGAGACCAAGGAAGATCTGACAACGGGTACCCGTGCAGCTGCGGCCGGCGGGTTTACCGGCGTGGCCGTCATGCCCAATACCGAACCTCCGGTTCACTCCAAGGGGGAAGTGGCCTATCTGGTCAATAAATCCCGGGGCAATCTGGTGAACGTCTATCCGCTGGGTGCGTTGAGCAGGAACCGGGAAGGGAAGGACCTGGCCGAGCTGTACGACATGTCGCTGGCCGGTGCGAAGGCGTTTACCGACGGGAACCGTCCGGTGGCTGATGCCGGTCTGATGAGCCGGGCGCTGCTGTATGCGAAAGGTTTCGGCGGCCTGATCATTTCCTATCCGGAGGACCGGTCCATCGCCGGTAAATCGAAGATGAATGAAGGGATAATGAGTACCCTGCTGGGTATGAAGGGGATTCCGGCACTGGCCGAAGAGCTGGTGATATCCAGGGACCTGTTCCTGGCGGAATATCAGGATGCGCCGGTTCACTTTACTACCATTTCCACCGCAGGAAGCGTTGAACTCATCCGGGCCGCGAAAGTCCGGGGAATCCGGGTGACCTGTGATGTGGCAGCCCATCACCTGGTCCTGACTGAGGACCTGCTGGCGGGTTTTGACAGTCACTTCAAAGTCAAGCCGCCGCTCAGAACCGGGGCTGATGTCCAGGCGCTGATAAACGGGCTGAAGGACGGAACGATCGACGCCGTCGTTTCGCAGCATACGCCGCACGAAGTGGAATTCAAACAGGTGGAATTCGAGACGGCCGAGTATGGTATCATCGGGCTCCAGACCGTTCTGCCGCTGCTCATCCGGGCGGGACTTGAGCCGGCCCTGATCGCTGAAAAGCTTGCATTTGGTCCGAGGCGGGTTCTGGGTTTGCCCAACGGATCCGTCAGGCAGGGAGCGGAAGCGGACCTGGTGGTTTTCGACCCGGCAGCCGAGTGGGAATTCAATGCCGGCACCAACCGGTCAAGGTCCGCAAACTCGCCTTTATTTAATCAAAAGCTGCAGGGGCGCGTTTCCTTTGTATGTAATAACAACGATTTTTTTATATCTTAAATTAATATTATGGATTCTCGCGTAGAACAGGCGTTAAAAGCTTCCCTAGATCAGTTCGCAGGAACTGAACAGATCCCATCAGGCAACCTGTACGCCTCGCTGGCCGGTGTTTTCAATTCGGAAGACGCGTTTATGGACAAAGTTTCCGGGCTGGATGCCGCCTTTGATGAACAGCCTGAATTTGAGCCGCTCCGGGAAGTGGTCTTTGACCTGCTGCTGATCAACTTCTTTACCGAAGACGTCAAGAAGCTGGAAGAGGATTACCTGGAATCAAAGGAATGGGAGGAGATCGAAGAAGATACCCTGGACCGCGGAACTGAACTGCTGAATCTCCTGCTTTACCTGCGGGAATGCGAAGACGAAAACATCGAACCGGAACTGGACGATTACCTGAAGGAGTTCCTGCTGGTCGATGAGGATGAATTCCAGGATGAGCACCGTATTTATGAGGACGTCATCGCCAACCAGATCCTGGTGGACAGTTCCTACCAGGAGATCGCCAAAGTGGCCGGCAACCTGCCTGAGTTCGCGGAATTGAAAGAGTTGTTCTATCCTATGCTCAGCTTTTTCCATAACCGGACTCCGTCTGAGCAGGAGTTCGCTGACTTTGAGAAAGCGAGCCCGGAACCTGCATTTGACAGCGCGGTTTATACGATGCTGATCAAATTCAACAGCTAGACGACAAGCAAGACAATAACCGAAACCTAAACCTTATCACACAATGGAAGAATCAATAGAAAACCTCAACAAACTCGCAGCAAAGAACGGACTCATCGTCGGTGTGATCGGCTTTGTTATTACCATCCTGACGTATTATATGGCGCCGGCTATGCTCGGATCTCCCATGTACGGAATCGGTGTTATGGTGGTCAGCCTGATCATTTACATCATTTTCACGCTCGATCTGCGTAAAAAGATCGGCGGATACTGGTCATTTAAGGATGCGCTGCGGGGGATCTTCCTGATGGCCTTCGTTGCCGGAATCGTCAGTCTGGGCGCCAACTATATATTTTACAATTTCATAGAGCCGAACGCATACGATAAGATCTCCGGCTTTGTAACGCAGGGGCTGACCGAAACCTATGAGAAACTGGGCATGAACCAGGAGCAGATCGATGATACCATCGAGAAAATGCAGGATAGTCTGAAAGCGCAGTACAGCCCTACCATCGGGGATCTGCTGAAGTCACTCGGACTTGCCATCCTGATGGAGTTTGTGCTTTCGCTCATCTTCGCGGCTATCTTCAAAAGGGACCGCCCGGTTTTCGCGGAAGTGTCGGAAGCATAAGCTCCCAAAAACAAAACATACCAGGCGTGCAGATTTGTCACTTAATTTGATAAAATTTGCACGTTTTTTATGAACGGGGACGACGCCGTCCCTTGCCAGGACATAACACCGCGAATGGATATTTCTGTAGTTGTACCTTTATATGATGAAGAGGAGTCTTTGCCGGAGCTGACCGAATGGATCAGGAGGGTAATGGACCAGCACCAGTTTTCTTATGAGATCCTGCTGGTCGATGACGGCAGCAGCGACGGTTCCTGGACCGTTATTGAACGGTTGAAGCTGCAGGATCCGCATATCCGCGGGATCAAGTTCCGCAGAAACTACGGAAAGTCGGCAGCTCTGAACGTCGGGTTCGAAGCGGCCCAGGGCGAAGTGGTGATCACGATGGATGCCGATCTCCAGGACAGTCCCGATGAGATTCCAGAGCTGGTCCGCCGGATCCGCGAGGAGAAGTTCGATCTGGTCAGCGGGTGGAAGCAGAAACGCTACGACCCGGTCAGCAAGACCGTTCCCACCAAGCTTTTCAACGCGGCAACGCGGAGCATGTCCGGCATTCATAACCTCCATGACTTTAACTGCGGTCTGAAGGCCTACCGGCGGGATGTCGTCAAGAGCATCGAGGTATACGGCGAGATGCACCGGTATATTCCCGTTCTGGCGAAGTGGGCCGGCTTCACCCGGATCGGCGAACAGGTGGTCGAACACCGCGCCCGTAAATACGGTACAACCAAATTCGGTTTCAGCCGTTTTATCAACGGGTTCCTGGACCTGTTATCGATCTTTTTTGTTGGCAAGTTCGGAAAGCGTCCTATGCACTTCTTCGGAACGCTCGGGGTGCTCAGCTTTCTGACCGGATTCGTTATTACCATCTGGCTCATCGCCGATAAACTGATCGCTATCGCGGCCGGCGCGAAATTCCGGAATGTGACCGACCAGCCGCTGTTCTTCATCGCGCTGGTGGCGATCGTCGTTGGTTTCCAGCTGTTCCTGACCGGCTTTGTGGCTGAAATGGTTTCCCGTAACTCCCCGGAGCGGAATTCCTATCAGATCGAGAAGACCGTTTAACTGCCGTAACCATCGATCGACCTAACCCGACTGCCATGTTTTTTTCTGTAATCATTCCGCTTTTCAACCGTCCGCAGGAAATTGATGAACTGCTGCATACCCTGACGCAGCAGACCTATACCCAGTTCGAGGTCCTGGTGATCGAGGACGGCTCGACGAATGACGCCCGTGAGCTCGTTGCCGGTTACCGGGATAAGCTGGATATCCGGTATTATTATAAAGAAAATGAGGGCCAGGGCTTCACCCGGAATTACGGGTTCAAACTGGCCAAAGGCGACTACTTTGTCATCTTTGACTCCGATTGCCTGATCCCGGCCAATTACCTGGAAACGGTAAAGAACTACCTCTTTGAACATAAACTGGACGCTTACGGCGGGCCGGATGCGGCACACGGATCCTTCACACCCGTACAGAAAGCCATCAGCTATTCCATGACTTCGCCGTTCACAACCGGCGGGATCCGGGGAAGTAAAAAGAACCTGGGCGGGCAGTTTCATCCCCGGAGCTTCAATATGGGCATATCCCGGGAGGTATGGGAGTCGGTCGGCGGGTTTATCCTGACCCGGCTGGGCGAGGATATCGAATACAGCATCCGGATCCATGAGGCGGGGTTCCGGATCGGCCTGATCCCGACTGCCAGGGTCTACCATAAAAGACGCACGAACTTTTCACAGTTCTACAAGCAGCTCCATTTCTTCGGCCGGGCCCGGATCAATATCTACAAGTTTTTTCCGTCACAGCTGAAAGCGGTTCACTTTTTTCCGGCTTTGTTCACGCTGTTCATCCTGTGCACGATCGCGCTCAACCTGTTGGGGACCGGGCTTGCGAAGATCTGTAACATTTTGGCGGGGCTGTATGTCGTCATGATATTTTTCCACTCGCTTGCTGTCAATAAATCAGTAAAAGTTGCATTTTTGAGCATCATTGCTGCCTTCGTTCAACTGATCGCCTATGGGCTCGGGTTCATGCAGGATTTCTGGAAACGAATTATCTTAAATAAGAACAACTAATGAATAAACCATTTTCGGTGCGGGAGGTACTGGCACAGGCCTGGGCTATCGCCAAAGACAATCTTTGGGTATTACTGGGGTTTTCGGCCGTGTATTTTGTGGTGATGCTGATCTCCACCATTGTGCTGGGCGGGCTTTTCGGGGAGGCAACCCCCATGATGGCCTTGCTGCAAAACATCCTGATCAGCCTGATCGACGCGTTTATTTTCGTGGCCATGTACCAGGTGTTCTTCAAAATCATTGATGAGGATAAGAATCCGGACTTTCCCGATTTCATTCCGAACCTGATGAAGGCGTTCAACTTCGTGCTCGTCAAACTGATCATGGGACTTGCCGCCGTAGTGATGCTGGCCCTGACTGCCGCGGTTTATTTCATGAATGCCGAGGAAATCGACACCAGCGACCTGCTGAAGTGGGACATCCTGCCATACCTGATCGTGGTCGCCATTCCGTTCGTTTATATCACCGTCCGGTTCACTTTCGTTCTCTGTTTCATCGTGGACCAGGAATCCGGAGCCACGGAGTCCATGAGCCAGAGCTGGGCGCTGACCAAGGGGCATTTCTGGTTCGTGTTTCTGCTTTCGGTAGCCATGCTTGCCATTAACTTTCTTGGAGCGATGGTGTTATTGGTAGGCTTATTGTTCACCATACCGTTTACCAGCCTCATCATCATCATTGCATACCGCCAGATGGTTAACAGTTTCGACGATGACGAACTGGACCGGTTGGAGGATAAACTGTCAGACATTTAAATATGGGAGTAAAAGCTGCACTGAGTAAACCTTTCGCCGCATTTGTCGTGAGGCAGATGAGCAGGTGGAAAAAGGATCCGGTCGCTGCCCAGAAACGGGTCCTGGAGACCCTCGTTCGCAAAGCTGAACATACCGCTTTCGGCAGTGATCACGGTTTTTCGGAGATCCGGAGCTACGAGGACTTCAGGCATCGGGTCCCGGTCCGGGACTATGAGGATCTGCGGCCCTATATTGACCGGGTCGTTAAAGGGGAAGAGGATGTGCTGTGGCCCGGTAAACCAGCTTACTTCGGGAAGACCTCCGGCACGACCTCCGGAACCAAATACATTCCCATCAGTAAGGAATCCATGCCTGAACATATCCGGGCGGCGCGGAACGCTCTCCTGTGCTACATTCATGAGACGGGCAATACCAGCTTTGTGGATGGCAAAATGATCTTCCTTCAGGGAAGCCCGGTCCTGGATATCAAGGCCGGGATACCGACCGGAAGACTCTCGGGGATTGTGGCCCACCATGTACCGCAATACCTGCAGAAAAACCGGTTACCGTCCTATGAGACGAACTGCATCGAAGACTGGGAAAAAAAGGTGGATGCGATCGTCTCGGAAACGATCCACGAGGATATGCGCCTGATATCGGGCATTCCTCCCTGGATCCAGATGTACTACGATAAACTGTCGGAAAGGGCCGGTGGGAAGAAGATCAGGGAGATCTTCAAAAATCTGAGCCTTTTCGTATACGGGGGTGTCAATTTTGAGCCATACCGCGCCAAACTGGAAGAAAGCATCGGCCGGAAGATCGATTCCATCGAGACCTATCCGGCATCCGAGGGGTTTATTGCATTCCAGGACTCCCAAAAGGAGAAGGGCCTGCTGTTACTGGCGGATGCCGGGATCTTCTTTGAGTTTATTCCCGCCGACGAATATTATAACGAAAGCCCGACCCGGCTGACGCTGGGGGAAGTGGAGCTCGGCAAGAATTATGCGCTGATCCTGAATACCAGTGCCGGTCTATGGGGGTACAGCATCGGCGATACCGTCAAGTTCGTGTCCCGGGATCCTTACCGGATTGTTGTCAGCGGACGTATCAAGCACTTCATCTCGGCATTTGGCGAACATGTGATCGGCGAGGAGGTTGAAAGTGCCCTGCTGTCCGTAGCGGACCGGCACGGTGTGGAGATCACCGAGTTTACGGTCGCTCCGCAGGTGACGCCTGCAGACGGCACACTGCCTTATCATGAGTGGTTTATCGAGTTCGCCAAACCTCCGGCCGACCTGGACGCGTTCAGCGAACAGGTGGATAAGGCCCTTCAGCAAAAAAATTCTTACTATTTTGACCTCATTGAGGGCAAGATCCTCCGGCCGCTGGTCATACGAAGTCTGCCTAAAGACGCGTTCATACACTACATGAAATCGCAGGGAAAGCTCGGAGGCCAGAATAAGGTGCCGAGATTGTCCAATGACCGGGTTATCGCAGACCAATTAACCGAATTTATAACAGCATCGGGAACTCAGTAGGAGTTCATTCCGAGCATCGCAAAGATTACGTGACTCATAAGAATATCGCCATACTCGGTTCTACCGGCAGTATCGGAACGCAGGCCCTGGAAGTAATCCGTCAGAACCCGGACCGCTTTTCGGTCTCCGTACTGACGGCCCAGTCCAATGCGAAACTGCTGATCGACCAGGCGCTTGAATTCCGGCCCGCCCGGGTCGTCATCTGTGAAGAATCGCAGTACAGCCAGGTCCGGGATGCGCTGAGCGGTCATGGTATCCGGGTTCATGCAGGTGCAGACGCGTTGTCCGAGGTGGTTACCGGAGATGATACGGACGTTGTTCTGACCGCCCTGGTTGGGTTTGCAGGGCTTCGGCCGACGATCGCTGCCATTGAAGCCGGAAAGAACATTGCGCTGGCCAACAAAGAGACGCTGGTAGTGGCCGGCGAGCTGGTTACCAGGCTCGCAGCTAAGCATGGAGTGAAGCTGCTACCGGTTGATTCCGAACACTCGGCCATTTTTCAGTGCCTGGTGGGTGAAGAAAATAACCGGATTGAAAAGATTTGCCTGACCGCTTCCGGCGGTCCGTTCAGGGGAAGAGACCGCAGTAGTCTGGAAGCCATTACCCGGACCGAGGCACTTAAGCATCCCAACTGGGTCATGGGGGCAAAGATCACCATCGATTCCGCGAGCCTGATGAACAAGGGCCTTGAGGTGATCGAAGCGAAATGGCTGTTCGACCTGGACCTTTCCCAGATCGAGGTCATCGTACACCCGCAATCCATTATTCATTCCCTGGTACAGTTCGAGGACGGCTCCATGAAAGCGCAGATGGGACTACCCGATATGAAACTGCCGATCCAGTATGCACTAACCTATCCGGACCGGATTTGTAACGATTTTCCGCGGTTCAATTTCATGGATTACCCTCAGCTGACTTTTGAAAAGGCGGATACCCGTACCTTTAGAAATCTCGAGCTGGCTTACCGGGCGCTGGAACAGGGCGGGAATATGCCATGTATCATCAATGCCGCCAATGAGGTGGTCGTTGCGGAGTTCCTGCAGGACCGGGTAGGATTCCTGCAGATGAGTGACGTGATCCAGAGCTGTATGGAGGAGATGTCGTTCTTACAGACGCCGACGCTGCAGGATTATATGGACACGGACCGTGATACACGAGAACTGGCCCGGGAACTGGTAACAAAAACATAAAAACATTATCCAACAAATAACACAACAGGACAAAGAATGGACGCATTAGTAATGACAGGGCAATTGCTGCTGGGATTATCGATCCTCGTAATTTTGCACGAATTAGGACACTTTCTGGCAGCAAGAGCTTTTGGAATTAAGGTTGAGAAATTTTACTTATTCTTCGACGCCTGGGGATTCAAGCTGTTCAGTTTCCGGTATAAGGACTGCGAATACGGGATCGGATGGCTGCCTCTGGGGGGCTATGTAAAGATTGCGGGGATGATCGATGAATCGATGGATACCGAGCAACTGGCGGGTCCGCCGAAGGATTATGAGTTCCGTTCCAAACCGGCATGGCAGCGCCTGATCGTCATGCTGGGCGGGGTAACGGTCAATATTATCCTCGGGATCTTCATTTTCTGGATGCTGACCTTCAGGCTGGGAGAGAGCTACACGCCGAACAGTGAGCTGGTGAACGGGATCGCTCCCGGAACGATCGGAAAAGAGATCGGCCTGCAGACCGGGGACAAGATCCTGGCGGTCAATGATAAGAAGATCGTGCGTTTCGAAGAGCTTCTGAGCTCCAAAGTATTGTTAGGCAATACCGTCCTTACCGTGGACCGGAATGGTGAACACCAGCAGGTGCGCGTTCCTGCTGACATCCTGGAAAAGGTGTCGGATTACGGAATCGGCGAGTTCGTTCAGCCGAGATCGGTCATGGAGCGTATCGCCGTGGTGGTACCTGCAAGTAATGCCAGCAAGGCGGGCATTAAAAAAGGCGATAGCATCGTATCGGTAAATAATAAGCCGGTTAAGTTCTTTGACGAGTTTCAGTCCGTTTTGCAGAGCAACGTCAATAAGTCGGTGACATTGGAGGTGATCCGGGACGGAAAGCTGATCACCACCAGCCCGTCTGTTACCCCTGAGGGGACCCTGGGAATCCAGATCCGGCAGGGCGGCCTGCCCCGGGAATCCGTGCATTACGGATTTGTTGAGTCATTGCCTGTAGGCGCTTCAAAAGCCTGGGGATCATTTACCGATAATGCCAAGGGACTGTGGAAGGTACTGACCGGCGATGTGAAAGCAAACAAGGCCTTCACCGGCCCGATCGGAATCGCCACCATGTTCGGTGCGGAAGTCGACTGGATCAAATTCTGGAGCCTGGTCGGTCTGTTGTCGATGGCGCTGGCGCTGATGAACCTGCTGCCGATCCCGGCACTCGATGGGGGACACTCCGTATTTCTTCTCATTGAGATGATAAAGGGAAGCCCGCTCAGCGACAAGTTCATGGAACGGGCCCAGATCGTCGGTTTCTGCATCCTGGTTGCCCTGATGATCTTTGTCTTCGGAAATGATATTATCAAACACGTGCTGTAACTGTGAATTATTTTGAGTTGTATGAGCTTCCGGTAAGCTTTAAGGTAGAGGAAGGGGCGTTAAAACGGAAGTTCTATGAATTGAGCCGGAAATTCCATCCCGACTTTCATGCCGGTTCCTCTTCCGAGGAACAGGACCGCGTCCTGGAACTATCCACCTTGAATAATAAAGCCTACCAGGTGCTGACCAGTCCGCTGAAGCGGATCGAATATGTGCTGACCCTGAACAACCTCCTGTCGGAAGGGGAGAAATACCAGCTTCCGCAATCCTTTCTGATGGAAATGATGGATGTCAATGAAGCCATCATGGAGCAGGAGTTCATGCCCGATGCGGCCGCTTTGGAGGATATCCGGAGCGAAGTAGGGGCCATCGAGGCGAAGCTTTTTGATGAACTGAAAAACAGTACGGACGCCTTTGATTCTGATGATCAGGCCGATAAGGAAGAGCTTTTGCGGAAGATCAAGGATATCTGGTATCGCCAGAAATATTTGTTGCGAATCCGGGAGAGTTTAAATAGATTTGCATCCCGTTTATAGGGAATGCCTTGGTGGCGGAATTGGTAGACGCGCTGGTCTCAAACACCTGTGAGGAAAC
>CBINHC010000014.1:0-82162 GCA_966250385.1 uncultured Sphingobacteriaceae bacterium
GCAGTGCCTTCAAGCCAAGCAATCATTCGGGCTAAGATGCCTGAAACAAATTCCGAGCCAAAAAAGAAAACCAAGGCGACATCTGCCTTCACTTTTGCCGATGAAAAGCTGCCCGTCCACAATCCAAGAGTAGCAGCGCGACTGAAAAGGATGCTTAAATCCTACAGTTATGATAACCTTCAGACTTACAAACTTCATGAGAAAGCGGCTGAGTGGTTTCCGGTCATCGTACCAATTCTGAAGAATTACGGGATCCCGGAAGATTTCAAGTACATGGTACTTGTGGAAAGCGGTCTGAGAAGCGGAACTTCGCATAAAGGGGCTTCGGGTTACTGGCAGTTCATGCCAGGAACCGCGCGCGGATTCGGCCTGAAGGTGAACGGCCGTGTGGACGAACGCAATCACTTCCGTAAGTCTACTGTTGCGGCGGCGAAGTATCTTCGGGCGCTGTACGACGAGTTCGGCAGCTGGACACTGGCGGCTGCGGCGTACAATATCGGTGATTACAAGTTGAGGAAGCTCATGGAGCGGCAGAATGAAGACAATTACTTCAGGATGCGTCTTAATCATGAAACAGCCACCTATGTTTACCGGCTGATGAGTATGAAAGAAATTATTGAAAAGCCGGATCGTTACGGCTATGAAAGCAAGGAGGATCCCGAGCTGAAGCTGCATCCGCCGGTGACGGACAATATTCAGCGGTTCGTGCCTTTCAGTCAAATCGGCGAAGTGTTCGCCTTTCAGACGGAAGATTAGACCTTTCCTGCCTGACGACCCCGGACTCCCCGGGGTCTTTCTCTATGTCTCCGGATTCATTCTGAGGCTGCCGTGACCATTAAAGCGAACAAATTATCGCATCTTTATCTTTTATTATTTCAGAGCGATCAACTGCATATGAGCGATACTATTACCGATCTGGGGGAGCAGAGCGATGTTGAAGTTTATGGTGCCCGGGTTCATAATTTAAAGAATATTGACGTTTCATTCCCCCGCAATAAGCTGGTGGTGATCACCGGTCTGAGCGGCAGCGGCAAATCTTCCCTGGCGTTCGATACGATCTTCGCCGAAGGCCAGCGCCGGTACATGGAAACGTTCAGCGCTTACTCACGTCAGTTCCTCGGTGGCCTGGAACGGCCCGATGTCGACAAGATTTCAGGGCTTAGTCCGGTGATCGCCATCGAGCAGAAGACGACCAGTAAGAATCCGCGTAGTACCGTGGGCACCATCACGGAGATCTATGACTTTATGCGGCTTCTTTTTGCCCGAATCGGGGAAGCTTTTTCCTACGTCACGGGTGAACGGATGGAGCGCCTGTCCGAGGATCAGATCTACAACAGTATCCTCGAACGGTTCAAGGATCAGCCGGTGAACATTCTTGCGCCGGTCGTGAAGGGGCGGAAAGGTCATTACCGGGAGCTTTTTGAGCAGATCCGGAAACAGGGCTACCTCAAGGTGCGGGTCGACGGCGAAATCCTGGACCTGGCTCCGAAAATGCAGGTGGACAGGTATAAGATCCATGATATTGAAATGGTGATTGATCGGCTTGTCGTCACGGAGAAAGATAAGAAACGACTTCATTCCTCCATTCAGTCGGCGCTGAAGATCGCCAAGGGCATCATTAAGATCTCAGACCAGGAAAACCGGGAATATTTCTACAGCAAATACCTCATGGACCCGGCTTCAGGCATCTCCTACGATGAGCCGCAACCGAATACGTTTTCCTTCAATTCGCCGTATGGTGCATGCGAGCGCTGTGACGGCCTCGGCTATATTTACGAAATCGATGAACAGTCGGTGATCCCCAACCGGAAACTGAGTATCATCCAGGGTGGACTGGCCCCCCTGGGGGAATATCGCGATACCTGGATATTCCAGGTCCTGAAGGCTTTGGGAAAGAAATATGACTTTTCGTTGTCTACCCCGATTGAAAAGCTTTCCGCGGAGACGCTGGCGATGATCCTCAACGGTTCCGAGGATATTATAACCGTACCGGTTGAATACAACAAGTGGAATGTTCAGAATTACCAGATCACCTTCGACGGCATCATTAAGATGCTTGAAGAACAAGCGGATCGGAAAGGGGATGAGGGGACTGAGGACCTGGAGAATTTCAGGGTAGTAAAAGTTTGTCCGGTCTGCGAGGGAGCACGGCTGAAGCGGGAGTCGCTGCACTTCAAGGTCGACAGGAAGAACATATATGAACTGGCCTGCATGGATATTGCTTCCCTGGCAGAGTGGTTCGGCGGCCTCGAAGGACGGCTTAATGAACGGCAGAACGTTATCGCCAGGGAGATTCTGAAGGAGATTCGTTCGAGGATCGGATTTCTGCTGGATGTCGGGCTGAACTATCTGACGCTGGACCGGACGGCGAAGACCCTTTCCGGCGGCGAGGCCCAGCGAATCCGTCTGGCCACGCAGATCGGATCCCAGCTGGTCAACGTGCTGTATATTTTGGATGAACCGAGCATCGGCCTCCACCAACGGGATAACGCCAGGCTGATCTCCGCCCTGAAGAATCTCCGGAACATCGGGAACACGGTGCTCGTGGTCGAACATGACAAGGATATGATCCTGGAGGCGGATCACGTGATCGATATGGGCCCGGCTGCCGGTGTGCATGGTGGCGAGGTTGTTGCCGAGGGTGTCCCCGAAGCGATCATGAAGGCTGATACCGTTACCACCAGTTATCTCTCCGGACGACGCAGTATTGAGGTGCCCAAGGAACGGCGCAAGGGTAACGGCCAGTTCCTGGTGATCCGGAATGCGACCGGTAATAATCTGAAGAATGTAACCGCCGCCTTCCCGTTGGGTACGTTTATCAGCGTGACGGGCGTTTCGGGCAGCGGTAAGTCCAGCCTGATCGCAGAGACGCTTTACCCCATCCTGAACAAGCACTTTTTCAGGGCGAAGAAAACGCCGCTTCCATTTAAGAAGGTCGAAGGACTTGAACATATCGATAAGGTCATCGAAATTGACCAGACCCCGATCGGCCGTACACCAAGATCGAATCCGTCAACCTATACCGGCGTGTTCTCAGATATCCGGAATCTGTTCGTTCAGCTTCCTGAAGCCAAAATACGCGGCTACAAACCGGGCCGTTTCTCTTTTAATGTGAAAGGGGGGCGGTGTGAGACCTGTCAGGGGGCCGGGCTTAAGCTGATCGAAATGAATTTTCTGCCGGACGTCCAGGTTCCCTGCGAGGAATGTAACGGCCGGCGGTACAATCGGGAAACGCTTGAAGTGCGGTATCGCGGAAAATCAATCAGTGACGTGCTAGAGATGAGTATCGAGGAAGCGACTGAATTTTTCGAGCCGATACCTTCGATCTATCGTAAGATCAAGACTCTGAATGATGTAGGTCTCGGATATATTAAACTCGGTCAATCCTCCACAACCCTATCGGGCGGTGAGGCCCAGCGTGTAAAACTGGCCACCGAACTGTCTAAAAAAGATACCGGCAAAACGTTTTATATCCTTGACGAGCCTACAACGGGCCTGCATTTTGAAGATATCAACGTACTGCTCGGAGTCCTGAACCGGCTGGTAGAACATGGCAACACGGTGCTGGTGATCGAGCATAACCTGGACGTCGTCAAGGTCTCTGACTGGGTCATTGACCTGGGACCGGAAGGCGGGAGGGGCGGAGGACAGATCCTGTTCGAGGGAACGCCCGAGGACCTTCTGAAAGTGAAGAAGAGCCATACAGGGAAATTCCTGAAGATCGAGATGGGCCGATAAACCGCGGTTCTGAATGATCAGGAAGACCACAACCAAAGGCGGATTTTAATGTTAAGTTAAGACCGCCTTTTTTGTTCTTTTTTTAGTCAAATCGATTTAGAGATGCTTAAACTCCTTACCAGTCAGCAGATCCGGGAAGCGGATGCATACACCGTGGCAACCAGGCCGGTTTCTTTTTACGAGCTGATGGAACAGGCGGGGAGGGGATTCGCGGAGGCGTTTGAAGCCCGCTATCCTGAACGCCACCAGAAGATCAGTATATATGCCGGAACGGGCAATAACGGCGGGGATGGCCTCGTGATTGCGCGGTTGCTTCATGACAAGGGATACAGGGATGTCGCTGTGCGTGTCGTTTGGTTCAACTCCGTCGCTACGGATGATTTCCAGGCTAACTATACGAAGATAAGGGAAGCGGGTATTCCCCGGACGGACATCCGGGGAATCGAGGATATACCCGAAGAGGAAGGGGATCTGATCGTTGATGCGTTGCTGGGCTCTGGTTTGAACAGGCCGCTGGAGGGAAATCTGCAGATCCTGGTTGAATACCTGAACGGTCTGGAGGCTGTGAAGGTGGCGGTCGATGTTCCTACCGGCTTTCCCGGCGAAGGGCCGGTAGTCCGGGGCTCCACCATCCTGGAAGCGGACCATGTAATCACCTTTCAGCGGCCGAAGGTCAATTTTCTGCTGCCCGAATCGGCCCCGGTCATGAAACATTTTGAAGTGGTCGATATCGGACTCGATGAAGAGTTCATTGAGTCTGCGGATACGATCTTTTCCATGCTGATGGAGGAGGATATCCGCAAGCGGCTGCACCCCAGACGGCGGTTCAGCCATAAGGGAACTTACGGGAACGCCCTGATTATCGCGGGTGCCCCTGAAACCATGGGCGCCGCCCTTCTTTGCTGTGCGGGCGCTCTCCACGGCGGCGCCGGGATTACCACAGCGTGTATTCCCCGGTCTGGCCTGGTTTCGCTCAATACGCACCTTCCCGAAGTGATCGCGGCTCCCCGTGATGCCAGAAGCCTCTTCGAGATCAGCTGGAATAAGTTCCAGTCTGTTGCGGTCGGTCCCGGCCTGGGAGCCTCAACGGAAAGTAAGGAGCTTCTCGTAGCAACGCTCATGCAGTGCAAGTCCCCCATCATACTGGACGCCGACGCGATCAATCTGATCGCCGGGAACTATGAGGTCATGGGAATGGTTCCGGAAGGAGCCATATTCACCCCGCATGTAAAGGAGTTTGACCGCTTGTTCGGATCGCACGCCAACTGGTGGGAGCGGCTGGAGACGGGAGTTGAGCGAGCCACCCACCTTGGCTGTACGATTGTACTGAAGAATCAGTATACGATTATTTTCACCCCTGACGGCCAATGTATTTTTAATCCTACGGGTTCCCCCGCCATGGCAACCGGCGGATCCGGAGATGTACTTACCGGGCTGATCGCCGCATTTCTTGCGCAGGGGTATGATCCCGTCGATGCGGCCATGATGGGCGTATATATCCACGGCAAGGCTGGTCGCCAGCTGGATGAGGAGGAAGGACTTTGGGTGGTGCCGGCAGGGCTACTGCCCGAAAAGATCAACAGGGTGATCTGCCAGCTGGTATAACGGTTGTCCGGATCACTGGATCCGGACAACACGGTCACATATCGAATAAATGTTTCTCGGCGTGGTATGACGAGCGAACCAGCGGTCCGCTTTCCACGTATTTGAATCCCATTTCCAGGCCGGCCTTCTGATAAAAGGCAAACTGATCAGGGTGGATCCAGCTAACAACAGGATGGTGATTTTTGGTTGGCTGCAGATACTGGCCCAGGGTGAGGATGTGTACCCCGGCAGCGGCCAGGTCCTGCATCGTTTCCAGGACATCTTCTTCCGTTTCGCCTAAGCCGAGCATAATGCCTGACTTGGTCCGGAGTCCGAATTCTGAAATGCGCTTCAGCGCTTCCATGCTTCGGTCGTATTTCGCCTGAATACGGACCTCCCGGGTCAGCCGGCGGACCGTTTCAATATTATGAGACACCACTTCAGGACGCTCCTCGCAAACGCGGTACAGGTTATCCCAGATTCCCTTAAAATCGGGGATCAGCGTCTCCATGGTCGTTCCCGGACTTTCCCTTCTTACAGCGCGGATGGTTTCGGCCCAGATTCCTGAACCGCCGTCCTTCAGGTCGTCCCGGTCAACCGAGGTGATGACGGCATGCCTGACGTTCATCAGCCGGATGGAATCCGCGACGCGGTTCGGTTCATCCGGGTCTACGGCCAGAGGCCTTCCCGTTGCGACCGCACAGAAAGAGCATGAACGGGTACAAATGTTCCCGAGGATCATGAAAGTCGCCGTGCCGGCTCCCCAGCATTCGCCCATATTCGGACAGTTTCCACTTTCGCAGATCGTATGGAGTTTATGGGTGTCCACCAAGCTGCGGACATGAGCGTATTCTTTTCCGACGGGCAGCTTAACTCGTAACCAGTCTGGTTTACGCTGCGCCTGGTTTGCTGGGATAACCGGTAGTTCGATCATGGTGCAAAAATACGCTTTTTAGACGACAGAAAATAAGAAGGACAGCCGAAGTGTAAATTTGACAATGCCGGGAAGAACGGGCGCCGTTCTCTCAGACAAGGCCGAGAATCTCATTAACCTCGTCCACGCTGATGTCGCTGTGAGACTGATCCAGGATGCATTCGCCATTTCTGATCAGGAGCAGCTGGGGTGATTCGTGGTGAACCTGGAACAGTTCGGCAACCCCGTTGGAGATTTCCCGGTAGTTCAGGAGATCGAGGAAATAGACCGTACTGTCTTCAGGAAGATCGTTCCAGTCCAGCTCGAATTTTCGTTTGGCCATCAGGCTGATCGAGCACCTGGTGCTATGTTTGAAGATAAGTGAGTAGCCTGCAGCGTTTTTGATCGCCTGCAGCTGATCCGTTGTGGTAAGGTGGGTCCAGGTCATATTGAATTATAAGAAAAGCTATTCAATAAACCGTTTTGAACAGCGAATATTTTGTCGGATCTCCGGTTTGCGGAATTATGACAGGGGCATGAAGAAGCCGGGCATATGAACCGCCCGTCCAACAGTTATCGTCCTCTTTTTGCACTGGGATACGAAGCGTATGCCGGACAAAGTTTGGAAGAGCAGGATTGTAAAACTGTAGCGGTCAGGAATAAGGCAAGAGCGCCAATTATGACTTTTTTCATTTTTTTTTCAATTAAAATGTTCATACGAAACTGCCGGTTAAAAGTTTCACCTTCTACATTAAAATACGAATAATCATCAAGATTCCGTTCAGGAGTTCCGCCTGTTAGTTATGCGACAGCGACCGCTGCACAGCAGCCATCTGCAGGGCTGTCGCAGCAGCCTCTTCTCCTTTGTTTCCGTGCTTCCCGCCGGCACGATCCTGCGCCTGAGCCAGGTTATCCGTCGTCAGTACGCCGAAGATCACGGGCTTGTTATGCTTAAGACCAGCCTGGCCGAGTCCGTGTGCGACCGCAGAACAGATGAAGTCGAAATGCCGGGTCTCTCCCTGGATCACGCAGCCCAGGCAGATCACAGCATCGACCTTCTTCAGGGTAAGCATCAGGTCTGCGCCTGCTATGAGTTCATAGCTGCCGGGGACTTGAACGGCGGTAATGTTTTCTTCGGCTACCTCATGCTGCCGGAGAAAGTCGTATGCGCCCCGGTACAGCGCTTCCGTGATCTCGGTGTTCCAGTGGGATACCACGATGCCGAAATGAAAATCGCGACCGGAGGGAATCTCCACGCTGCTGAAATCAGAGAGGTTCTTTAAATGAGTTGCCATAGTTCAAAAATAAGAAATGGTTGCCCTGAAATGTTTCGGAACAACCATTAATAAGTTTAACCGGTGCTTTGTCCGGTTGATTACTGAAGACCGCCTGCGCGGGCAATGTAGGCGTCAATGATCGATGCCTCGTAGCTTTCAGGGTATTCTGTTTTGATCTTATTGTAAGCTTCCAGCGCGCTTTTATTGTCTTTCTGCTGTTCATAAACCAGGCCGAGTTTTTTCAGGAACAGCGGGCTGGTGAATGTATTGGAATTCTTGTCTGCGGCCTTCTTGTAGTAACTGATCGCTTTACTGTAATCTTTAAGTTCGCTGTATGCGTCACCCAGCATGCCCTGTACCATCGGGTCGATCACCGGGCTTCCGGTATTGCTGTAGTTGCTCAGTGCCTCAGCGGCTTTCTGAAACTCGCCTTTCTGGAGGTACAGGCCGCCTAGGTATGCATTGGCCAGGTTTGCGGATTTTGTGCTGGAATATTCATCCGCTATTTTTTCAAATCCGGGATATGACCCGTCACCTTTGATCGCACGATCTTTCAGGGAATCAACGGCAAGATATTCTTCCGCCTTGTACATTTCGTTGGCTGCCTCTACCGCTCTCGGAGCCAGGTAGAATTTCTGGTAACCGAAATAAAGCAGAATCAGGGCAACAATGGCGATCCCAATAATTGCCAGACTCCTTTGGTTCTCCTGGACAAACGTTCCCGTTTTAGCGTTCTTAGTCAGGTTATCGTTTTGATTTGACATTGCGTATAATAAATTGAAGGCCACCCCACCGGGGCGGCAAGTCGCAAAATTACATTTTTACCGGTTACTCACAACTGTTATTGTAAGGGAAATCAATTTTTTATATCGCATCCTGAAGCCTTTTAAAAAACTATTTTTGTAACGCATGTGGCTCCAACGATTATCCCTGCTGAATTTCAAGAACTATGCGGAAGCCGAACTCCGGTTTTCCCCCTCTGTGAACGCTTTCACGGGTAATAACGGCGCGGGTAAAACGAACCTGCTGGACGCCATTCATTATCTTTCCCTGTGCAAGAGCTACTTTAACCCGATAGACAGCCAATCCATCCGCATGGGCGCTGACGTTTTCATGATCCAGGGCGAATTTGAAAGGAACGGGCGGCAGGAGGTCATATCGGTCGGACTCAAAAGGAACCAGAAGAAGCAGTTCAGACGAAACAAGAAGGAATACTCCCGCCTGGCGGACCATATAGGGCTTTTCCCGCTGGTCATGGTAACACCGAACGACAGCTGTATCATTACGGAAGGCAGTGAGGAGCGACGGAAGTTTGTGGATAATGTAATCTCGCAGACAGATCCCAACTACCTGGATGAGCTTATCGTGTATAACCGGAACCTGCTGGCAAGGAATACATTGCTGAAGCAGATAGCGGAAACCGGTAAATATGATCCGGCCCTGCTGGAGATCTACGATGACCAGCTGGTGGCCAGCGGAAGCAAGTTGTTCAATAAAAGGCAGCAGTTCCTGGAAATCTTTACCGGGATCTTCAACCGGCACTACCTGTACCTGACGGATTCTGCCGAAGAGGTGCAGCTTGTATACGATTCCCCCCTGATTGATCAGGACTTTGCAGAGCTCATCAGGAAATCGGTGGAAAAGGACCGGGCGCTTCAGCGGACCACCGTGGGGATTCACAAGGATGACCTCGTCTTCACGATTCACGGGATGCCGCTCAAGAAGTTCGGGTCACAGGGTCAGCAGAAATCATTCCTCATAGCGCTGAAGCTTGCGCAGTACACCTACCTTGATCAGCAGAAAGGGTTCAGGCCGCTGCTGCTGCTGGACGACATCTTTGACAAGCTGGACGACAGGCGTACCCGAAAACTTATGGAGATGGTTTCCGCGCATGATTTTGGCCAGATTTTTATAACAGATACCAATCGCGAAAGAATACAGACTATCTTTGAGGAAATTAAGGTTGCTGTACAGATTTTTGATGTAGAGCACGGTAATATTAGCGGATATGCGGAGAACGAATGATAAATCCCTGAAGGAAGCCATTGAACAGATGCTGGATGTTTACCGTCTTCGTCGCAAGTTCGATGAGACTTCCCTTATTGCCGGCTGGCCTGATATGATGGGGAAGGCGATTGCCAACCGCACCCGTGAAATGTTTATTCGCGACCGTAAACTCTTCATCCGGATCGAATCTTCTGTGATCAAGAACGAAATGGTCATGATCCGGTCCCAGATTCTGGATAAGATGAATGAACGGGCGGGCAGTAAGATCCTGGACGAGATCGTATTCCTTTAACGACGTTTTTCTTCCTGGCGCTTGACGAGCAGGTAATAGGCAACGGTGAGGAAAAAGGAGATGGCAAAAGCCTTTAGGAAGAATAAGTAGTCCAGCGTGCGGTCCCAACCGCCGAGATAGGAAATAACCGGAGGGACGATCAGAACAACCAAAAAGAAGATCAGAAAACGGGGCTGGAGTATTTTCATGGGGCAGGTGTCATGTCAGGGGCACCCGCTAAAACCGGATGCGCCCTGTAGTGACCATTTGTTTTAGAATCTTTCGAATGCTGAGAAGAAAAAGCGGCCTTCAATCTCTGCGTTTTCATCAGAGTCAGAGCCGTGGATCGCATTGGCATCAATGGATTTCGCAAATTTCTGACGGATAGTTCCCTGGTCTGCCTTTGAGGGATCTGTCGCACCGATCAGCTTACGGAAATCTTCAACCGCATTGTCCTTTTCCAGGATTGCCGCTACGATTGGGCCGGATGACATGAAATTAACCAGTTCTCCGTAGAACGGACGCTCCGCGTGTACTGCGTAAAACTCACCTGCAAGTTCTTTGCTCAGGCTGGTGTATTTCATTGCGACGATTTTGAAACCGCCTTTGATAATATCGTCTAAAATAGCTCCGATGTGGCCGTTTGCTACCGCATCAGGCTTGATCATGGTAAAAGTTCTGTTGGTTTCCATTGTTTTTTAAATTGGCTGCAAAGCTACGATTTTAGGATGAAGAACCAAACCGGAAACATCGGGGCTGAAGTCTGGCCTCGAAAAGCTAATCCGCTCGTACTAAGCCAGGTAACAGCATCATTGCCGGGGCCATCTAATTATGTCTCCGACGTACGAACTACTGATAAATATATTAGCTTTGCATTTCTTTTTTAAAGAAGAATGTTAGAATTAGCACTCCTTAAGGATTTACTCGCCGAGCCGAAGAATATCGTTATTACGACACATCATAAGCCAGACGGGGATGCCATGGGTTCCTCGCTGGGCTTATATAATTACCTGGTTCAGAAGGGACACCATGTTAAGGTCATTACGCCGACCGATTATCCGATTTTCCTGCACTGGCTTCCGAACAATCCGGAGGTGATCATTTATCCCGAAAAAGTGCAGGAATGTTACCAGTTCGTGGATCAGGCGGACCTGATATTCTGCCTGGACTTTAACCACCTGACCAGGATCGGGCAGCTTGGTGAATATATCCGTGTGGCCAAAGGAAAAAAGGTGCTGATTGATCATCACCTTGAACCGGAGGGCTTCGATGATTTCAGGTTCTGGAATATCAACGCCTGCGCCTCTGCACAGCTCGTATACGACTTCATTGTTTCGGTGATGGATGATCATGAACTGATCAATAAGGATGTTGCGACCTGTCTGTATACAGGTATCATGACTGACTCTGGTTCGTTCCGGTTCCCGAACACCACCGCGAGCGTACACCATATCGTGGCGGACCTGATCTCCAGGGGTGCCGAAAACTGGCGGATTCACCAGTTGGTATACGATAACTCTTCAGAAACGCGTTTACGTTTCCTGGGTCATTGCCTGCTGAATAAGCTGGAAGTGTTTCCGGAATTTAATACGGCGCTCATTACGGTTAACAGGGAAGAGCTGGTAAAGTACCAGATCGTCACCGGTGATACGGAAGGTATCGTAAACTATGCGCTTTCGATCAACGGCATCCGGCTGGCTGCCCTCATCATTGAAAGGACGGATATGGTGAAACTTTCTCTCCGGTCGACGGGCGACTTTCCGGCAAATGAGATCTGTAAGAAATATTTCAATGGCGGCGGGCACCGGAACGCAGCCGGCGGAAGCAGCCGGGATGATCTGACTACGGTGATCAGCCAGTTCAAACTGCTTCTCCCTGAGTATAAAAACCTTTTACTACAATAACCACTGAAAATTAAAATGAAAAAATCCCTAATTGTTCTAAGTATCGCTGCGTTTGCATTCACCAGCTGTAAGCAGTTTAAAAAAGGTGAGGGCGATATGATGTATAAAATCCATACGGACAAGACCACTCCTAAAATCAACGAAGGCGACTTTGTGTCCGTCTGGGCGATCCAGAAAACCGAAGACGATTCTGTTATGTACAGCTCGTATGACTATGACCGGCCGTCATTCCTTTCGCTTCAGAAACCAGCATTCAAAGGTGACCTTTACACAGCTATCGGCATGTTAAGTGAAGGGGATAGTGCGACCTTCAAGATCAACCTTGATTCCCTGACCCAGAAATCCGGCGCACCAAGACCTGCCAACATCAAGGGGAAATATATGATCTACACCCTGAAGGTGGATAAGGTGATCCCGAAAGGAAAATCAACCGACCAGGTGTTCCAGGCGAAGGTGGAAGAGTTCTTCAAAGCTGAGACTGAAAAAGCGAAAAAGAATGAGTCTGCCCGCATCGCTGCGTTCATTAAGAAGGAAGATCTGAAACCTACGGTAACAGCTTCCGGTCTGAACTACGTAATCTCCAAGGAATCCAAAGGGGCGACGGCGAAACCAGGCGATACGGTGGAGGTGAATTACACCGGTAAATTCCTTTCCGGGAAAGTCTTTGATACCAGTTATGAGAAAGTTGCCAAAGAAAGCGGTTCCTACATGCAGGGACGCCCTTATCAGCCGATCAAACTTCCTGTGGGCGTCGGAAGCGGGATCATCGCAGGATGGGATGAAGCGCTCCTACTGTTACCTCAGGGTACCAAGGCAACTTTAGTCCTTCCGTCAAAGCTGGCCTATGGCGAGCAGGGAAGCCAGCCGGCGATTCCTCCGTTTACCCCGCTGGTATTTGATGTAGAGATCATGAAGGTGATCCCTGCAAGAGGCGGTGCTGCTCCTGCTGCCAAATAGGAATATGAATTGACACAAAAAAAGCCTTCCGTTGAAATCTCAACCGAAGGCTTTTTTATTTTTGCCCCTATGATTCTTACGGACACGCATACCCATCTTTATTACCAGACCGATCCGGATGAGCTGGACGCCCTGGTGAAACGGGCCATCGAAAATAAAGTCGAGCGGTTGTTCCTGCCCAATGTGAATGTACGATCGGTGCCCCTGGTCATGAACCTGGCGGGACGCTACCCGGATAGCTGCTTTCCCATGCTTGGTCTGCATCCATGTGATGTAAAGGAAACCGCTACCGAAGAAGTGGGCCCGTACCTGGATGAGCTGGCCGGTATTGAACGCCTGATCGCGGATCAGCGCATTTATGCGATCGGTGAGATCGGCATTGACCTTTACTGGGACAAGTCTACGCTTGCGATCCAGCAGGAAGCTTTTCGGATGCAGATACATTGGGCCAAGAAGCTTAAGCTGCCCATCGTCATCCACTGCCGTGAAGCATTTCAGGAGGTGTGCCAGATCCTTCTCGAGGAGCAGGGGCCTGACCTGCGGGGGATCTTCCACTGTTTTACCGGAACCGCTGAAGAGGCTTACAAGATCATCGACCTGGGCTTCTATCTCGGCATCGGAGGTGTGGTCACCTATAAGAATGCAGGTCTGGACAAGGTAGTCGCCGAGCTGGAACTGAAGAACCTGGTTCTGGAGACGGATTCACCGTATCTTCCTCCTGTTCCGTTCCGAGGTAAACAGAATGAAAGCAGTTACCTGGTTTACATCGCACAAAAGGTAGGGGATCTCCTGCACAAGCCGCTGGAAGAAGTTGCGGAAATAACGACCTTCAACTCCAAAGCAATCTTTGGAAGGTAATACTTAAGTTTATATAAGATCCAGATTCATGACCAGTATATTGGTGATTTACACGGGCGGGACCATTGGAATGATCACGGACCCGCTGACAGGGGTACTCCGGCCTTTCGACTTTGAACAGATCACGGAGAACATTCCCGAGTTGAAAAGGATGAATTACCAGCTGACGGTCCATTCATTCGACCCGATCCTCGACTCCTCGAACATGACCCCCGAAATATGGGTGGAACTTGCCGAACTGATCGGCAGGGATTACGAGAAGTATGACGGATTCGTCGTGCTTCACGGATCCGATACCATGGCCTTTACTGCATCGGCCCTCAGCTTTATGCTTGAGGGACTGGATAAGCCGATCGTGTTCACCGGCTCCCAGCTGCCTGTAAACGGAATCCGGACCGATGCAAAAGAGAACTTTATTACCGCCCTGGAAATTGCGGCACAGAAACGGAAAGGTAAGGCTATTGTTCCCGAGGTATGCATTTATTTCGATTATAAGCTGTTCCGTGGCAACCGGGCTTTCAAATACAACTCAGCCAAGTTCGAGGCCTTCCGGTCTCCGAACTATCCGGTGCTGGCTGAAGCTGGCGTTCATCTTCAGTTTTTCAGGAAAGACATTCTGACCCCGGCTGATGTGCCGTTCAAGATCCATACCCGGCTCGACAGTAATATCGGGATACTGAAGCTATACCCCGGAATCACTCCGAAGGTCGTAAAGGCCGCCCTGTGCGCTGACTGCCGCGCGGTGATCATGGAGACTTTCGGCTCCGGAAATACGTGTACCTTCAGCTGGTTCACGGATCTTTTAAGAGAATCGATCGACGGTGGAAAATTAATTCTGGATATATCGCAGTGTAAGGTAGGTTCGGTCGAGCTCGGCCGGTACGAAACCAGTAAGCAGCTGCAGGACATAGGGGTTGTGAGCGGTTACGATATGACCTTTGAAGCGGCCGTCACCAAATTGATGTGCCTGTTGGGTACAGAAACAGACCTTAAAACCGTTGCCCGGTTGCTGGAAACCGATCTTCGGGGAGAACTTACCGCAAGTTAAGTTTGCTGTAAAGAAATTAAATTCCTACTTTTGGGCCCTTCACCAGGGAGAGGTGTCTGAGTGGTCGAAAGAGCACGCCTGGAAAGTGTGTATACCTCAAAAGGGTATCGAGGGTTCGAATCCCTCCCTCTCCGCTGAATAAGCCTGTATCATAACATGATCAGGCTTTTTTGATTTCCTCCATAATAGGACAAAGCACAGTTGCACGCTCTGTTCCACATTTTTTGTTAGCAGTCATTATTTGAAGTTCGGCGGGTTATTACCTGTATGCGGGGAACCCGGTCGGTTGCTCGTGGTGCGAACATAGAATCTATCTGTAAGGCTCCCGGTAGAGGGGAAAGTCTGGAAGGCAGCGGGCCTGAAATATCTGTATGCTATTCTACACGATTCCGAATTACTCAATCGCCCTTACCGTCAGGTCGCCGACGAGGCTGGTGTCGCCTTGGGTAATATAGGTGCGTACCTGGAAGAACTTCGAAAAGAGGGTTTTTTAAAAGATGGCATTATTAATAGCACTGGAACTGAAGGGATAATTATCGAAAACAAGTCTCGGTTGATCCACCGCTGGGCTGAACTTTACCAGACCAACCTCCGGCCGAAAGTATGGGTCAATAATTTCAGATTTATGAATGCACCGCAGCAGAAGGACTGGCGCAGTATTAATACGGAAGGTTTTAAATGGGGTGGCGAGAACGCTGCTGCCTTGCTGACGAATTACCTACAGCCGGAAAAATTTACGCTTTATATTTCAGGAAACCGGCTGGACCTGATGAAAAGACTCCGACTCGTCCCAGATTCCGATGGTAATGTGGAAATGATCGAGCAATTCTGGTCAGCTGACCATGATAACAGAGATGCGGAGGCGGTCGTTCCACCGCTGCTTGCCTATGCTGATCTGATCGCCAGCTATGACAGCCGTAACCATGAAGCCGCAGAACGAATTAAAGCCCGTTACCTTGACTGAGCCATTGCTACACCCATCTATCGCCGAAATGTTAAACGACATTGCGCCGGTCTTTACAGCTTTAGAGATCGATTACTACGTGGTCGGCGCGGTGGCGCGGGAAATCCACCTGGCGCGCTGACCCGAATTCGGCTGCCCTCCGGAAAACTAATGATGTGGACCTTGCTATTCTCGTGAGTAACGATGTACAGTTCAGAAAGCTGAAGCAGGCCCTGGAGGAAACCGGACTCTTTTCACAGGATCCGAAGGAGAACATTAAACTGTGTTACCGCCAAGCTATAGAAGTGGACCTACTGCCGTTCGGCGATATTGAGCAGGATGACAGGAGTGTCCGGTTAACCGACCCTTTGTTTGTATTAAATATGCCGGGATTCAAGGAGATCTATCCCGGCTTGGAAGAAATGTTGGTGAGCGATAGCCTTTCCGTCAAGGTATGCACCATGGAAGGCATTATTTTGTTGAAACTGATCTCTTATGATGACCGCCCGGAAAGAACGAAAGACATTACGGACATCGAGCACATCATCAGCGTATATTTTGACCTTTATGACGGGAGCATTTATGATGAGCATTTTGATGCGATGGACCTGTATAGCACTGGCCAGAGAGATTACCTGCAACTTGTGTGTGCGCGGGTTATCGGTCGAAAGATGAAATTACTGCTTGTCGGATCTGAAGCATTAGGCGACCGGGTAAAGCGTATACTTGCCAGGCGTCAAACAGCCTGGTGGAATGCCATGTTGGACGGATTCAATGACATATGAATAGATTAGTCCAAGTGCTGCAGCAATTCTGCTCGCCACAACTTTAGTACCTTGGGTGTGCTCAAGGTCTAAATGTTTCTGAATAGCTATTCTATGGTGTTTTACCTGTCCTCATCCGCTTTTTATAATCCGGGGAGCATACCTCGCGGGAAGTTCTCCGAAAAAAATGTAAATGCACCACGGCCCGAAACTGCAGCCCGTTTGCCGGCCGCCGAAATTATTATCCTGAAATGTCTGCAATATTTCCTAATATTGTGCCCGTTAATAGCCGGGAGGCCACTTCTCTGGGATACTTTTTATCCGACAAGCCTGAAGATTCGGGTGAAAAGTGAGAATATTAACAGCTAATGATTACCTGTACGGCCATACTGAACTAGATTTCAGCATGTTTTGGACGGGTTATCAGGGAGTAACAGGGTTGTCCCTGCCTCCGTAATAAAAGGACCTTTAACGCCACCGGCTCCTCTAACACCTCAATGTCACGACTGGACGAAATTAAAAAGCCTATAGCCGCCGATCTTGATACCTTCGAGGGGAAGTTTAAGGAATCGATGCAAAGCTCGGTTCCCCTTCTGGACCGGATCACTCACTATATCGTTAAACGCAAGGGCAAGCAGATCCGCCCGATGTTCGTTTTCTTTTCCGCCAGCCTGTGCGGCGGGATCAACGAGGCGACGCATCGTGGTGCCGCGCTGGTTGAGCTTCTCCATACGGCTACGCTGGTTCATGATGACGTCGTGGACAACGCCTATGAACGCCGGGGTTTTTTCTCCGTCAATGCGCTCTGGAAAAATAAGATCGCCGTTTTGGTAGGAGATTTCCTGCTAGCCAAAGGTCTGTTGCTCTCGGTTAATAACGAAGACTTCAAGTTACTCAAGATCGTTTCAGAGGCGGTCCAGCAGATGAGTGAGGGAGAACTTCTTCAGATCGAGAAGGCACGGCGTCTGGATATCAACGAAAAAATTTATTACGAGGTAATTCGCCAGAAAACGGCATCCCTGATTGCTTCCTGCTGTGCCTGCGGGGCAGCCTCTGCGGGTGCTGATGAAGAACTGGTGGAGAAGATGCGGCTTTTCGGTGAAAAGGTCGGAATCGCCTTCCAGATCAAGGATGATCTGTTTGATTTTGGAACGGATGATGTGGGTAAACCGCTGGGGATCGATATTAAGGAAAAGAAGATCACATTACCCCTGATCTACGCACTGAATAAATCCACTTCTTCTGAGAAGCGGCACATCATCAATCTGGTAAAGAACCACAACGAAGAGGCGGACAAGGTAGAGGAGGTAATCTCCTTTGTGCGGAACAGCGGCGGCCTCGCCTATGCCGAGATGCAGATGCACCGGTTCCAGGAGGAGGCCTTTAAAATTCTGGCCGATCTGCCCGATAACGATGCCCGTAAGGGACTTGAACAACTGATCCGATTTACTACTGAACGGAAGAAATAGGTATGACAAACGAATTGCTTTTTTTTGGCGGCTTTCTGCTTTTCATTGTTTTGATGCTTGGCATTGACCTTGGCATCTTTAATAAAAATGAACATGCGGTCAGCTTCAAGGAAGCGGCCATCATGAGCCTGATCTGGGTTGCCTTTGCCCTGGGCTTCGGCGTCATCCTGTTGTACCATGGGGACAAACTGCACGGCATAGACAGCCTTGCGAGGTTATCCGAGGTGGTGGAAGCCCACAGTCACCCGATCCGGCTCATTCCCGGAGATCTGGAGGCCAGTCTGTCCGTCTACCGGAAGAATCTGGCCCTGGAGTACATCACCGGTTATGTGGTCGAGTATGCCCTTTCGGTAGATAATATCTTCGTCATGGTGCTCATCTTTACTTCCTTCGGAGTAGAGGAGCGCTATTATCACCGCGTGCTGGTATGGGGAATCATCGGGGCGATCCTTATGCGATTCACATTTATCTTCGTCGGCGCGACGCTGATCAATCGGTTTGAATGGATCCTGTACATCTTCGGGGCATTCCTGATCTATACCGGGATCATGATGTTCCGGAACCGCAATGAGGAAGAAGAGATCGATACCCAGAACCATAAGGTGATCCGCCTGGCCTCCCGCTTCTTCTCGGTCTACCCCGGTTTTGTGGGCCGCAAGTTCTTTGTCCGCGAGAACGGGAAGAAATATATCACGCCGCTGTTCCTGGTGTTGATGATCGTTGAGTTTACCGACCTCATCTTCGCAGTCGACTCGATCCCGGCCATCTTTGCCGTGACGAAGGACGCATACATTGTATTCTTCTCAAATATCTTCGCTATCCTCGGGCTCAGGTCCATGTTCTTCCTGCTGGTCAATGTGATCCATAAATTCCATTACCTGAAGGTCGGCCTTTCATTCCTCCTCGTTTTCATCGGGGGCAAGATGCTTGCGCACCACTGGTTGACGGAAGCCGGCTTCACCACGACCCATTCGCTGTTCGTGATCGTCGGAATTCTGGCGGTCAGCATCATCGCCTCGCTGATGTTCCCGAAGCCCAAACCGGTAGTGAACCAATCGGGAAGCGAATAATCCGGATATTTCTGTATTTTCAGCGTCGTATAATTAAATAAAAATGAAGATACACGCTGCATTTCTTACGGGACTTGCCCTGATGGGATCCGTAGCCTTCGGGCAGGAAGATCCTTCATGGGAGCCTGTGTTCCGGGCTATCAATACCGAGGTCCAGAGTCATTCCAAAGCTTATTCCACACTGGGCGATGCCACCCGTACCATCGGACACCGGCTGACCGGTTCCAAAAACGGCGCTAAGGCGGAAGAATATGCATTCAAACTGTTGCGGTCCTATGGCTTCAAGGATGTCCGCTACCAACCGTTTGAAGTCGAGAGCTGGAGCCGTGTGAGCCTGACGCTGAAAATCGGAACGGATCCCGGCAACCTGCTGCCTGTGAAATCAGTATCCCTTGCACACTCGCCGGTGTCTGCCGGACTGCGCCAGGAACTGGTGGATATGGGCAATGGGCTGGAAGCGGACTATGCGAAGAACCCGGGAGCTGTAAAAGGCAAAATAGCATTGGTTTACCTGGGCGTGCTGCCCGGATCTGAACCGGGAACAAAATCCCTTCACAGGTCGGAAAAGACCGCGATAGCCATCCGGAATGGTGCGAATGGGATCGTCATCATCAACACGGTGCCTGGTGGTGTCCTGCTTACCGGAACAGCATCGGTTACCGGCAAGCTGATCCCGATTCCGGCTGTCTGTATCGGCCTGGAAGATGGAATGAAACTGAAGGAGGCGCTCAAGGGCTCCAAACCGTATGCGGATATTCAAATGAAGAACAAGTCCGGGATGATCAAAGCCCGGAATGTTATCGCGACCCTGCCTGGTCAGGATCTGAAAACAGAGAAAATCGTGGTAGGTGGTCACCTGGACAGCTGGGATCTGGCAACCGGGGCGATCGATAACGGAATTGGGTCCTTTTCCGTACTGGATATGGCCAGAACATTCAAGGCACTTGATCTGAAGCCTAAGCGTACCATCGAGTTTGTCATGTTCATGGGCGAAGAAGAAGGTTTACTGGGTTCCAAGGCCTATGTCCGTGAAGCAATAAAGAATAACACGCTGGGCTCGATCCGGTACATGCTCAACTATGACATGACCAATGATCCCAAAGGATTCAGCACTACTCAGGAATCGGATCGGGAGCTCTTTACGTCGATCGGCTCGGTCGTTGCGAGGATCGATACCGGGTTCAAAAACCTGTTCCGCTCCGGAGCCGGTCTGCATAGTGATCATCAGCCTTTCATGCTGCAGGGTGTTCCTACGGGGGGCGCTGCCGGCGGACGGCTGCCGAACAACTCGGGTGGTTGTTACCATGCGGACTGCGACAGTTATGACCTGGCTGACGAGCAGGGTATGAAAAATACCGTGCGGTTCAGTTCCATGCTGATCTACGGACTTGCAAATGCTTCCGGGATCAATGCACGGCAGCTAAGCGACGAGGAGACCAAAGCTTTCCTGATCAGGAATAACCTGAAGGAGCCACTGGTCCTTGGCGAAGAGTGGCGCTGGGCCGATTAAAGCAGCCTGCTCTTCTCATTACATTGTATCAAAAACCGGAGCCCTGAATATCAGGGCTCTTGCTGTTTCCGGGGATACTCATTCTGCGGCACCCGGGAAGGATAAAATCAATAATGAAATCGGTAACTTGGAATATTAAGAGGAATTTTATTTTACTGGGTCTGGTCTTCTTTAGCTTATCCGGATTCGGTCAGTCCGTTCGTGAACATAAAGAGACGAACGACGTCGATATTCTTGCCCGTGTGGATACCCTGACTCAAACGGCGGAATGATCTGTTTCTCAGTATATTCCAGGTCAGTAATGGGCCGGGCAGTGCCGTGCTAAGCGAGAGCCATGAAGTTTCTCATGATCTGATCATCTGCGTCTCAGAATATGATGAGTACCCGGAGAAACGCATATTCAGGATCGGACCGTTCATTGGACCTGAGATTTTCAGTGAAATTGATCTACGGAACGGGTACGTCCTGGAAATACAGCATGGGGTCCCAAAAAACCGGGGACGCATCGTTGTGCAGGGTTTGCAGGTCCGCTATGAATAGGCACTAAAAACAAACTCCCCGGGAGTGCCGGGGAGTGCGCCAAAAAGCGTTTTACCGGGGCTAACCGGTTATTGCTTCATCATGGTAAGGATTTCTTCCACGTAGGACCTTTCATTAGCCAGCCGTGGCACCTTGTGCTGGCCGCCCAGCTTACCACGCTGTTTCATCCATTGATAGAAAGTACCTTCCGGTGCGACGTGGATCAAAGGAGCCCGCAGGGCCAGGTCATTGAAGCGTTTGGCGTCGTAATCCGAGTTGATTTCCCGAAGTGTTGTGTCGAGGATAGAAGTGAATTGCTCCAGGTTGTCCGGGTGCTGTTCAAACTCGATGATCCATTCATGGCCTCCGGGTTCGTTCTCGTGGAAGTAGATCGGGCAGGCCGTATAATCCCGGATGATTCCGCCGGTTTCTTTACAGGCCTTTGTTAGCGCTTTCTCAGCGTTGTCGATGATCAGCTCCTCTCCGAAGGCGTTTATGAAATGTTTGGTCCGCCCGGTGATCTGGATACGGAACGGTGACAGGGAGGTAAACCGGATCGTATCACCGATCATATAGCGCCAGAGACCACCATTGGTGGAGATGATTAAAGCGTAATTCTTATTCAGCTCTACCTGGTCCAGGTTCATCGTCCTGGCGTTTTCGCGGCCGACGTCTTCCAGCGGAAGGAATTCGTAATAGATGCCGTAATCAAGCATCAGCAGCATTTCTTCCGAATCCGGCAGGTCCTGGATCCCGAAAAAACCTTCGGAGGCATTGTAGGTCTCCAGATAATACATGGAAGGCGAGGGGATTAGTTTTTTGAACTGCTCACGGTAGGGTTTAAAGTTGACGGCACCATGGAAATAGAGCTCCAGATTCGGCCAGACCTCCAGGAGGTTTGACTTCCCGGTTATTTCGAGGACCCGCTTGGCCAGTACCACGAACCAGGTCGGAACTCCGGACATGTTGGTGACGTTCACATCAATAATCGCCTGCGCTGTCTTTTCAATTTTCTCCTCAAAATTCTCAAGCAGGGTAATGGAAAGGTCCGGAGTCCGGTACCATTCCGCCCAGATGGGAAGGTTCTTGAGGATGACCGCAGAAAGATCCCCGTACCGGGTCTCATTGTTCAGGTGATTGATCTGTGCGCTGCCGCCCAGAACCAGGCACTTGCCGGTGAACATCTGCGTGTCGGGCCGGTTATTGCAATAAATTGACAACAGGTCCTTCCCGCCTTTATAGTGGCACTCTTCCAGGGATTCGTCGGTCACCGGAATAAATTTACTGCGGTCACTGGTGGTCCCCGAAGATTTAGCGTACCACTTGACGTCTGAGGGCCACAGGACATTCTGCTGGCCGGTCATCATCTTCTCGATGTAAGGTTTCAAGGAGTCGTAGTCCTGGATAGGGACCCGTTCCTTAAACTGCTCGGAGGTGAATATGGAGGAATAATCATATTTTCTTCCCCATTCCGTATGACGGGCGGTAGAGATCAGATTTTGAAACCATTCCTCCTGGACCTCATGCGGATATTTCATAAAAAGCTCGATCTGGTGGATCCGCTTCTTCATTATCCAGGCGAAAATGGAGTTTACGATAGGCATGTCAGGTGTTCGGCTTAAAATTTCTTTTTTCGTAGTTCAAAATGCTGACCAAGATAGTATTTCCGGGCCAGTTCGTTTTCTGCAATTTCCTCGGGCGTACCGGTCAGCATGATCTTACCTTCGGTAAGCAAATAGGCGCGATCCGTTATCGAAAGTGTTTCCTGAACATTGTGGTCGGTGATCAGAATCCCGATGTTCTTTAACTTCAGCTTGGCGACAATGGACTGAATCTCTTCCACTGCTATCGGGTCCACGCCCGCAAAAGGTTCATCCAACAGAATAAAATTGGGACTTGCCGCAAGCGCCCGTGCAATTTCCGTCCGCCGGCGCTCACCTCCGGAAAGCAGGTCCCCGCGATTCTTGCGAACTTTATGGAGACTGAACTCCTCGATCAGTTCCTCGAGTTTGTCTCTTTGTTCAGCCTTGCTCATCGCCGACATTTCCAGGATGGCCCGGATGTTATCTTCTACGGAAAGCTTTCGGAAGACGGAAGCTTCCTGTGCCAGGTAGCCGATGCCCTTCTGTGCCCTGCGGTACATAGGATCTTCGGTAATATCTTCAGCTTCCAGGTAAACATGACCTTCGTTTGGTTTGATCAAGCCTACGATCATGTAGAATGAAGTCGTTTTTCCGGCACCGTTTGGCCCCAGAAGTCCGACTATCTCTCCCTGGGAGACATGGAACGATACGTGGTTTACGACCGTCCGCTGTTTATATTTCTTTACGAGATTTTCCGCTTTTAGAATCATTTGTTCACTGTTTACGCGCGTATTCCCTTAATGTTCAGTTGTAACGTGCGCTTTTCTTTCCATATATTTTCCTCAACCGAGTAGCATATGTCAAAAGGTTGTCCGGAATTAACATGGTCCGCATACTCACCCAGTCCGAAGGCGATGCAGTTGAAAAGCGTCTGATCATCCTGCCGGACAACCAGTTTGAGGTGTTTGCCGCCAACTACAGTTGCCTGCCCATAAACCCGAACTCCCGTAGTAAGAAAAATTGGTGCCACGTTTTGTGGCCCGAAGGGAGCAAACTGGTTCAGGATGCGAACGAACCGGGGGGTGATATGGCTGAACGGGATATTGGCTTCGATATTTATTTGCTGAATCAGCAGGTCCTCTGCGATGGAGGCCGAGACGACCTCTTCGAACCGCTGCTGAAAAGCCGGAATATTTTCCGGTTTCATAGTCAGGCCCGCTGCATATTTATGGCCGCCGAACTGGTCCAAAAGATCGCTGCAGGAGTCGAGTGCCTGGTAGAGATCAAATCCCGCTACTGACCGTGCCGATCCTGCCACATGTCCGTTAGAACGGGTCAGGACCACGGTCGGCCGGTAGTATTTTTCAATCAGCCTGGACGCCACGATCCCGATCACGCCCTTGTGCCAGGACTCGTCATAGACGACCGTCGTCTTTCTGGAGACCCGGGCCGAGTCCTGTTCAATCATTAGGAGTGCCTGTTCGGTGATGGAGGAGTCGTGTTCCTTCCGTTCGGTGTTTTTCAGGTCGATCAGGATGCCGTTGCTCTGGGCGAGTTCATGGTCCTGGGCGGTCAGCAGGTTCACCGCGTGTTTGGCGTCGTCGATCCGGCCCGCCGCATTGATGCGGGGTCCGATTGAAAAGACGACGTCGGTGATCGTATAATTTTTCTTCTTTCCAGACACGTCCATAAGCGCGGAGAGCCCTTTGCAGGGCTCCGTGTTCAGCCGCTGGAGTCCATAGTAGGTGAGTACCCGGTTCTCTCCGGTGATGGGGACGATGTCGGCTGCGATACTTACTGCCACCAGATCCAGGTAGCATGAGATATCCTCGAAAGGAATAGCGTTCTTCAAGGCGTACGCATGGATCATCTTAAAGCCGATGCCGCATCCCGACAATTCCTTGTAAGGGTATGGACAGTCATTTCTTTTGGGATCCAGGACTGCAACCGCCCGTGGCAGCACGTCGCCCGGCAGGTGGTGGTCGCAGATAATGAAATCGATTCCCTGCGAACTGGCGTAGTCGACCTTATCCACTGATTTGATGCCGCAGTCGAGGGCGATAATGAGACTGAACCCGTTGCGGCCGGCGTAGTCTATGCCGCGGGTAGAAACTCCATACCCTTCCTTATACCGGTCCGGAATATAAAACTCGATGTTGGAGTGATACTTTTTAAAAAAACTGTAGGTGATGGAAACCGCCGTGGTACCGTCCACATCGTAGTCGCCGTAAACGAGGATCTTTTCACGAAGCAGTATGGCCTGTCCGATCCGGGCGATCGCCTTCTCCATATCCTTCATCAGGAACGGGTCATGCAGGTGACCAATCTCGGGCCGGAAGAATGCCTTTGCCGACTCGAACGTACTGATACCCCGGTTTACCAGCAGAGTAGCAAGAACTTCATCGACATTCAAAAGCTGCCGCAGTTCTGCTACGGCTTCCCTGTTGTCCGGTTCCTGTTCTACCCATCTTTTTTGCATATCTTTGCACGTAAGCTGTAAATATACATTTAATCAGCTGCTTCTGCCAGAAGCCCAAACCTGGGCAGCACGCTTTGGTTTGATAATCATATACTTATTGTTTTGAAAGCATTCCCACTTTACGAAGGATCCTATTCCGTTGACAGCTCAAAGAAATTCATACCGTTTGATCCTGAAAAGCATGACCGCAAGGACCGGCCGGCTTCACTTTTTATCTACGTCCAGCCGTTCCTGGTGCAAACCCCGAACGATCTGATCCTGCTGGATACCGGGCTGGGATTTCATGATGATCAGGGCAGGCTGGTCGTGCGCGAGAACATCCGGAACGCGGGATTCGATCCGGACGATGTTACCCTGGTGCTGATGTCCCATCTGCACTTTGATCATGCCGGTGGAATGATCGATAAGCGCGAGGACAGCGTGGATCTCGCATTTCCGCATGCCGAGTATGTCATCCAGCGGAAGGAATGGGAGGCGGCATACAGTCATCCGTCCAAATCCTATAAGACCGAGATCTTTGATATCCTGCAGCGCAGCGGCAGCGTACGGTTTGTGGAAGGGGATGGTCAGCTCACCAGTGAGATCTCTTATCAGCTGACCGGGGGACACTCCGAATTTCACCAGGTATTTACGATCAGGGCCGATGGAGAAACATTGTTTTTCGGTGGCGACGTCTTGCCGGAGCCTGAGCAGCTGATCCGGAAGTTCGTTGCGAAATACGATTTTGACGGGCGTGCGGCGATGCGGCTGCGGACGGAGTTTGGCATGAAAGCCGCGGAAGAGAACTGGACCTGCCTGTTTTATCACGCCAAGTCCCAGGCTATGGGCCGGGTGGCCTATGATGAGAACGGGTTCCGGATTTTGCCTGTGCAGTAGGAGACAACGACAAAGCGGAACCGCAATAAAAAAGCCTGTAATCTAACATTACAGGCTTTTTGTGTGAGTTATAGAAAATTATTTCTTCGCAACCAGGTTGAACGCTAGTTCAAAATCGTCATCAATCGCTTTATCGGCGATATCTGCGAAGAAAGTCTTTGAACCGTAACGAACATCGTATTGAGCGCGGTTTACTTTAACACCTTTTGCAACTGCTACCACAACATTGCCGTCTTTTTTAACAGATGCGGGGAACGTCAGTGATTTGGTAATGCCTTTAATGGTCAGATCGCCGGTAACATTTACCCGGTCATTGCCGCCAGGTGTTACTTTTTTGATCACGAATTTGGAAACCGGGTTTTTTTCGGTTCCGAAGAATTCGTCAGATTTCAGGTGTCCTACCAGTTTTCCGTTCATTTCGCCTTTCAGGTCAGAAACCGCGATTGAGTTCATGTCAATCGTAACAAAACCACCCTTAACAGCAGTTCCATTCACGACCAGTTCGCCGCCGGCCACCTTGATGGTTCCGTTGTGCTGACCGGTAACTTTTCTGCCGATCCATTCGATAGAAGATTTTTCGGTATCGACCTTATACGTTTCGGTCTTGGAGTTGGTAAACGCCAGGAACAGTACCGTGCTGGCTAAAAGGGCTGAAGATAAGATCTTTTTCATTGTGGCTTTTCTAATTTGTGATACAAAGGTATTTAAAAGGAATAGATGTTATAACATCTAAATTTTGAAATTACCGGGAACTGACATTTCCGGGCAAATAAAAACCCCTGCAGTGCAGGGGTTGAATGTTTAGACGGCCTCTTCCGCATAGCTTTCGATCGGCGGACAGGAACAGATGAGCGTTCTGTCACCATGGGTATCGTTAACCCGGCCGACCGATGGCCAGAATTTATAGTTCGCTACATAAGGCAGCGGGAAGGCTGCTGTCTGACGGCTGTATGGCCGGTCCCAGTCGTTTCCGGTGACCACAGCGGCCGTGTGAGGCGCATTTTTCAGGGGATTATTGGTTTTGTCAGCCGAGCCGTTCTCTACAGCTTCGATTTCCCTGCGGATCGCTATCATGGCATCACAGAACCGGTCCAATTCATGTTTCGGTTCCGATTCGGTAGGTTCGATCATCACCGTTCCCGGTACCGGGAAGGATACGGTCGGCGCATGGAAGCCGTAATCCATCAGTCGTTTGGCGATATCGGTAACTTCGACGCCAAAGTTCTTGAATGCCCGGCAGTCCAGGATCATTTCGTGGGCGCAACGGCCTGCAGATCCGGCGTACAGGACAGGATAATGGTTTTCCAGCCGTGCCTTGATGTAATTCGCGTTCAGGATAGCATACCTGGTTGCATTGGTCAGCCCTTCACCGCCCATCATAGCGATGTAGGCATGTGAAATGATCAGGATGGATGCGGAACCCCACGGTGCAGATGAAACTGCCGGGATTGATTTTTCCTGGTTGATGTCGACGACGCTGTGGCCAGGAAGGTATTTGACAAGGTGTGCCGCAACTCCGATCGGACCCATGCCCGGACCTCCGCCCCCGTGAGGGATACAGAAGGTCTTGTGCAGGTTCAGGTGGCAAACGTCAGCGCCGATCGTTGCCGGGCTGGTCAGACCGACCTGGGCGTTCATATTGGCCCCGTCCATGTAAACCTGGCCGCCGTTTTCGTGAATGACAGTACAGATTTCCATGATGCTCTCTTCGAATACACCGTGCGTTGACGGATAGGTGACCATCAGGCAGGAAAGATCTTCCTTGTGCTCCTCCGCTTTCGCTTTCAGGTCGGCAACGTCGATGTTTCCGTTTACGTCACATTTGACGACGACGATCCTCATGCCCGCCATTGCAGCGGACGCCGGGTTGGTACCATGAGCTGAAGAAGGGATGAGCGCGACATTCCGGTGGCCGTCGCCCCGGTCCATATGATAGGCCCGAATAACCATCAAACCGGCATATTCGCCCTGTGCACCGGCGTTCGGCTGCAGGCTCATCGCGGCAAACCCGGTGATTTCACTTAACCAGTGGTTCAGTTCGTCAAAGATCTGCATATATCCGCCGACCTGGTCGGTTGGAGCAAAAGGGTGCATCCGGCTGAATTCAGGCCAGGTGATTGGCGCCATTTCTGCGGTGGCATTCAGTTTCATGGTGCAGGAACCCAAGGCGATCATCGAGTGAGCCAGGGAAAGGTCCTTTGCTTCCAAAGACTTGATATAACGGAGCATTTCGTGCTCCGAATGATGGGTGTTGAATACCGGGTGGGTAAGGAATTCGCCGGTCCGGTGCAGGTCTGCAGGAATAGGCGTTGAAAGTGAGGATTTGTCGAGGATGATCTCCTGTGAGTTCTTCCCTTTTACTTTTCCGAATATTCTGGCCAGGGTCTGCACGTCCTCCACCGTGGTGGTTTCATCCAGTGAAATGGTGATCAAGGATCCCTGGTAATTCAGGTTCATTTCATTATTGAGCGCCTCGCCATTGATCGGACCCGCAAGCTCGCCTGCTTCAACAGCGATCGTATCGAAAAATGCGTCGTGCTTCAGTGCGTAACCCAGATCCATGAGTGTGTTGGCCAGCAGGACAGCTAACCCGTGGGTACGCTCTGCAATCGACCGCAGTCCCTGTGGGCCGTGGTAAGCGGCATACATTCCGGCCATGATCGCCAGGAGCGCTTGGGCGGTACAGATATTGGAAGTGGCTTTATCCCGGCGGATATGTTGTTCCCGGGTTTGAAGGGCCATGCGAAGCGCGTAATTGCCTGCTGAATCAATCGATACTCCGATGATCCGGCCCGGCATGGAACGCTTGTATTCTTCCTTGGTTGCAAAGTAGGCCGCATGCGGACCTCCGAAGCCCATCGGGATTCCCAACCGCTGGGTGGATCCAACTACGATATCGGCTCCCCATTTGCCCGGAGGAGTCAGGAGGGTCAGGCTGAGTATATCGGCGACAACGGTAAGCTTGATGCCTTTGGCGTGCGCTTCCGCCGCGAAGTCACTGTAATTGTAGACCGCACCGTTACCGGCTGGATATTGGACGATCGCGCCGAACATCTGGTCGGTTAATTCGGTGGTCTCATGGTTTCCGACCAGGATTTCGATTCCGTAAGGCTCCGAGCGGGTCTTCAGGACATCGATCGTTTGCGGAAACAGTTCCTCCGACACAAAGAAGATCTTTGCATCATTATTCTTGCGAAGGCTGTATTGCATGAACATCGCCTCGGCAGCAGCCGTTCCCTCATCAAGCAACGAGGCATTTGCGATCTCCATACCGGTAAGGTCGATGACCATGGTCTGGAAGTTCAGCAGTGCCTGCAAACGTCCCTGGGCAATTTCTGCCTGGTACGGCGTGTACTGGGTGTACCATCCCGGATTCTCGAGGATATTCCGTTGGATCACGCCCGGGACAATGACATCATAGTAACCCTGTCCGATGAAGGATTTGAAAACGCGGTTTTTGGAGGCTACCTGCTTAAGGTCCGTTAAATATTCGAATTCGCTCTTTGCCGCCGGCAGGTTCAGGGGTGCTGTCAGCCGGATCTTCTGTGGTACCGTCTGATCGATCAGCTGCTCGATCGAATCAACGCCGATCTGCTGAAGCATCTCCTTGGTTTCGCTACTATCAGGAGCTATATGTCTTGACTGGAAGCTTTCTTTGTAGTCTATGTTTAAGTTCATTGAAAGTGAGGGAAAAATCGTGGTGCAAAGGTAAAAAAAATGTCAATTTTATTTTAGCTCCGCTTGCCATCCGCTTGTCGTTATCGGATAAATATTGCTTTCTCTCCGGCTTTGTCTTCCAGCCACCCGAATGGCGTCAGATGCTGTTCCGGCAAGCCCAGTTCCCGTAGAACAGTTTCGAAGTCACCGGACCGGTCAGCTTCCACGGCGACCAATAGTCCGCCGCTGGTTTGCGGGTCCGCGAGGATCGTCGTCATCCGGTCAAGTTCCTCGTGCGCCGAGACCTTGTGCTTGTAGCTGGCCCAGTTGCGACGTGTCCCGCCGGGTATGGAGCCCTGGTCGAGGTATTCATCAAGAACCGGCATACGGGGTACTTTTTCGAATTCGACGACTGCCTGCAGTCCGCTTCCCTCGCAAAGCTCGGCAAGGTGCCCCAGCAGGCCGAAGCCGGTCACGTCTGTCATGGCGGTGACATAGGAAAGACCGCCAAAGAGCTCCCCGGCCTTGTTTAGCCGGGACATGCTTGCCGGTGCAATATGGGCATGTTCCTGTTTCAGGATGCCTTTTTTCTGCGCGGTGGTCAGGATACCGACCCCGATGGACTTTGTGAGATAGAGTTTGTTCCCGGCTTTTGCCGATGAATTCCTTTTGAGGTTCTGGATGCCTACTATTCCGTTCACCGCAAGGCCGAAGACAGGTTCCGGACAATCGATACTGTGTCCGCCGGCGAGAGTGATCCCTGCTTCGCTGCACACGGAACGTGCACCTTCCAGGACCTTTTGGGCCACTTCGGGCGGCAGTTTGTCGATCGGCCAGCCCAGGATGGCGATCGCCAGGACCGGCTTCCCGCCCATGGCATAAACGTCGCTGATCGCATTCGCCGAAGCTATCCTTCCGAATTCATAAGGGTCGTCTACGATCGGCATAAAGAAATCCGTCGTGGAGATCAGCGCCGTGCCGTTTCCAAGGTTATAAACGGCAGCATCGTCCCGGGTGTCGTTGCCAACCAGGAGTCTTTCATCCGGCTGGATAGCGATTGAGCTATGCAGCATTCTGTCGAGGATCGCCGGGCTGATCTTGCAGCCGCAACCGGCACCATGAGAATATTGGGTTAATTTGATATTGTTCAGTTCCATTTGTCTCGTTAGCTTATACGTGCTGTGGTTCAAGGTTCTGGGCCAGCCGAATGACGTCCAGGGCGTTCGCCAGGGGATCATTAGTCTTGCAGTCCAGCTCAAAAATAGTTTCGGTGTCGCGGCCCGATTGTCCGGTCCGGTACGTCTTGTCGTAATAGACCAGGACGAGACGGACGAAATCAGCCATGCGGTTTTCCCGGATGGCCAGTATGGCGTCCCGTGTCTGTTCCGGTCCGAGTCGTTTCCGGATGCGGTCGGTACATTCGACCAGGAATTCCGGGTCAAGCCGTCCGTATTCTTCTGCCAGGGCCTGTATTCTTTCTTCTGTCGGAAGGTTCAGGTTTATCACCCGGGCGGTTCGCATCTGCGTCCACAGTCCTTTGGGGATCATGCGCTTGCCGATCGTGAGACTTTCGTCCTCCAGCCAGATTCGCCTGGACGGGTCCGTATGGCGCAGCGCATGGGCCAGGTTGTTCTCGAACTGCTCCTGAGTCGGCTGAACGAGGTAACCCAGGGTCCCATAGGAAGATCCCTGGTGCTGTGCAAGATCCTCCAGATCGATCACCTGTTCGCCCTGATTCCGGAGTTCTTTCAGTACCCGGGTTTTCCCGGATCCTGTCATTCCGCCGAGGATCAGCAATGAGAAGGTTTCCGAAAAGGTGTCCAGCACCCGGTTGCGGTATTTTTTATAGCCGCCCTCGAGCAGGTAGACCTCGAAGCCGTACAGGTCAAGTGCCCAGGCCATTGCGCCGCTCCGCATACCACCCCGCCAGCAGTGTATACCGATCTTTTTATCGGGGGCGATCTCGAGTGCGGACCTGATGAATCCCGCCCATTTCGGGCCGGTCAGCTCAAATCCCAAGAGGATGGCTTCCTCACGGCTCTGCTGTTTATACGTCGTCCCCACCTGGACCCGCTCTTCGTTGCTGAACAGTGGCAGGTTGAAGGCCTGAGTGATGTGCCCCTGCTCAAACTCAGCGGGCGTTCGGACGTCAATGACGGGGATGTCTTCAGCCCTGGCCAGGAAATCCCGGATGTTAAGTGTTGTTATCACGATCTGAGGTTTTTGGCGGAAATGTTACCGGAGTTGCCGCAGGTACATCTGGATCGTATTTTCCAGCCCCAGGTAGATCGAATCGCAGATCAGCGCGTGGCCGATACTGACTTCCAGAAGGCCCGGTATGTTCGCTGCAAAGTATTTGAGGTTATCCAGGTCGAGGTCATGTCCTGCATTCAGGCCCAGGCCTGATTTCTGAGCTGCCGTTGCTGCGCTGATGTAAGGTGCTATTGACTTTTCACGGTCAGCGGCATATCCTGCTGCATAGGCTTCAGTGTACAGTTCCACGCGATCGGTTCCGGTCGCTGCGGCCGCTTCGATCATTTCAGGTTCCGGATCAACAAATATGGAGACCCGGATTCCCGCTTCCTTAAACTCCTGGATGATCTCCCGGAGATAGGACTGGTGCCTGATGGTATCCCAGCCGTGGTTGGAGGTCAGTTGTCCTTCGGCATCGGGAACCAGGGTAACTTGTGCGGGTTTGTTTCCCAGAACCAGGTCTACAAACTTCTTTTCCGTTGGATTCCCTTCAATATTGAACTCAGTTGTCAGAACTTTTTTCAAGTCATACACATCCTGATACCGTATATGGCGCTCATCGGGGCGCGGGTGAACCGTGATGCCTTCGGCTCCGAAACGCTCTGCGTCCAGGGCTACCTTGATCAGGTCGGGATTATTAGCTCCACGGGAATTCCGCAGGGTGGCGATTTTATTGATATTGACGGAAAGTTTGGTCATGGGTCATGAACATTATCGAGCATCTCCAGTCACCGTAAGAGCGCAGCGCTGGATTCTTTGTAAAAAAGAAATGCTTACCAAAAGTAAGCATTTCTTCATATTTCTGCCGGACCGGTTTCCCGGATCGGCTGTTAATATCTGTAGTGTTCAGGCTTGAAAGGTCCCTCTACGCTGACACCGATGTACTCGGCCTGGTGCGGATCCAGTGTGTCCAGTTCCACCCCGATTTTGGCTAGGTGCAGACGGGCAACTTTCTCATCCAGGTGTTTGGGCAATGTATACACCTTGTTCTCATATTTACCAGGATTCATCCAAAGCTCAAGCTGCGCCAGGGTTTGGTTCGTGAAGGAGTTGGACATCACGAATGACGGGTGACCGGTGGCACAACCGAGATTGACCAGGCGGCCTTCAGCTAAAAGGATGATATCCTTCCCGTCGATGGTGTATTTATCCACCTGAGGTTTGATCTCGACTTTGGTGTTTCCGTAGTTTTCGTTCAGCCATGCAACATCGATCTCGTTGTCAAAGTGACCGATATTACAAACGATGGTCTTATCCTTCATGGATTTGAAGTGTTCGGCACGAACGATATCACAGTTACCGGTAGTTGTTACCACGATGTCGGCTTCTTTTACCGCATTGGCGAACTTCTTCACCTCGAAACCTTCCATCGCCGCCTGCAATGCACAGATCGGATCGATCTCGGTAACGATCACGCGTACACCGGCGCTGCGCAGAGATTCAGCAGAACCTTTACCCACGTCACCGTAACCAGCTACGACAGCAACTTTTCCAGCCATCATCACATCGGTAGCGCGACGGATCGCATCCACCAGCGATTCGCGGCAACCGTATTTGTTGTCGAACTTCGACTTGGTTACCGAGTCATTTACATTAATGGCCGGCAGGTGCAGGGTTCCGTTCTTCATACGCTCATACAGACGGTGAACACCTGTAGTCGTTTCTTCAGAAAGACCTTTGATTTCGCTGATCAGCTCAGGGTATTTGTCGAAAACCATATTGGTCAGGTCGCCGCCGTCATCCAGGATCAGATTCAACGGTTTCCGGTCTTCGCCGAAAAATAAGGTCTGTTCGATGCACCAGTCAAATTCCTCGGCATTCATGCCTTTCCATGCGTAAACGGAGATGCCGGCAGCAGCGATCGCAGCAGCAGCATGATCCTGTGTTGAAAAGATGTTGCAGGATGACCAGGTCACTTCAGCACCCAGCTCCACAAGCGTTTCAATCAGGACCGCAGTCTGAATGGTCATGTGCAGACATCCAGCAATGCGTGCGCCTTTTAGCGGTTTTGATGGTCCGAATTCTTCCCGGAGTGACATCAGGCCGGGCATTTCCGCCTCTGCCAGTTCAATTTCCTTGCGACCCCATTCGGCCAGGGTGATGTCCTTAACTTTGTAAGGAACATAGGTTGTCTCTACTGATGACATAGTTGTTTTTTGATTTTGATGTAAGTGGTGATAGTAAGGCAGTAGATACGTATTCTTTTCTCGCTGATTGACATGTTCCGAAAAAAATACTGATCAAGAACCACCTAAACTATCTTTTGCAAAAATGCGCATAAGTTAGGCCAAATCAAAGCACGGGTAACTATATGACAATTAGTTAATTTTTGAATTGTAAGCCATCCGGGTAGTTCAAAGGCGGCCGACTCTAATTCAAGAAAAGTGACCTGATGGCGACGGGTGTTTTAATGATGTTTTTCCAGATTTCTTGTCATCGTGCAGCTCATAAGTAATGGTTGAGAATGATAGCTGGGATCTCCAGCCTCTGCAGGGGTAGGTGAAAAGCATCAACTTGTTTAACCTGGGATTTTTCAGTGGCAACTTCCTATAAATGGTACCTTGATGGTGTTCTTAAAAGATGACTTGTCTGGCAATCAGCTATATAAAGTTGTCGGAAGCGATTGGAAAGGCAAATTCAGGGTGTGGGTTCGCCAGCTCCAACGGATTGCTAGAATCGTTAAACGATATTATGGAGGGGAGGACGATGTGAAAACAAAAAGCATTCAGGGAATTATATCGGGGAATCTTCTTAACTACCTATCAAAATAAGCCATTATCTTATATAGAAATGATGATGAAAAGCGGTGGGGTGCCTGGGTGTTTTTTTGACTGTTCGGGAAGCCTGGGGCAGATTAGCACAGATTCTCAGATCCTTGCTGGAATATTAATATATTCAAACATTTCTCCTTGCTCAGTATGCCTGTTAGCTAATGTATTAAATGGCAGGAGGCCGTATACCATCTGGAAAGCTTCGTTCGTTAGGTTCGGTTGCACTTAGTTCGTGCGTTTGCTTTGAATTGTGCTGTTTTCATGGAAGTTCTTGGCGCCGTCAACAGGAATATTGTGTGTTCCTGCGGGGCATGAACTGAAACTTTTAGGGCTTGTCCGGTATTTGTGAAGAATAGGCTGACCCTGGTTTTGGTAGCTGGGAATCAGGATGGACCTTAAACATTGGAGCCAGTGAACGGCCGGATCAGAAAGATTTCAATTTACCTCGTTTTTATTCTTCTGGGCAGTTTCGTCCTGCTTACCGTGCTGGTCTACCTGTTCCCGGTGAACCCTCACGACGTGGAGGTATCAGAGGAGGTGCAGGAGCTGAGCCATTCATTCCTGGACCGAATGATGACACTTATCAGCTATCCCGGATACTTTCCCAGGTCTGTGATCATGATCGCTGGTACGGCCTTCGTTCTGCTGGTTAAGCGGTACTACCGGGAAGCCCTTTTTGTATCGCTGACTTCGGTGTCCGGAGTGTTCAGTACCGGGATCAAGCTGCTGATCAAACGGCCTCGCCCGTCCGCCGACCTGGTGAACATTGTGGAGCAGGCCGAGGGCATGAGCTTTCCCAGCGGGCATGTGACACTTTATGTGATTTTTTTCGGATTCGTGGCATTCCTTATGGTCGTGCTTAAACGGTTTTCCCGGAGCCTGCGCGTGAGCGTCCTGTTCGTTTCCCTGTTCATGATCCTTTCCGTGCCGTTGTCCCGCCTTTACCTGGGCGCGCACTGGTTCTCCGATGTCCTGGGCGGGTTTCTGATCGGCACGTTCTTTCTCGTCATCCTGATCATGTTGTACCTCGAACCGGTGCGGAAGCATCCCGGGAACACCACCTGACCGCAAACCACGCCCCTGTTTTTTTGTCTAATTAGGAGCCAGGGCTTTCCAGGTGTGTCATATTTTCAAAGATCAGTATGAGAACAGGAGTTGTTGTAAGCGTGTTGGTGTTGGTAGCGATCGGTGTGGCCTTTCTTATCAGGTACACGTCATTCAGCGGACAGGGCAGGAAGGACATCGGGCCGGTGACCGGTAAACCCGATGCGGGTGGGAAGAAAGAGATTTCGCTTGAAGTAGCTGATCGCTGGGAGGTCCCGGATATCCTGAAGGAAATCTCCGGTATTGCCTACGCAGGCCCCAACCGGTTTGTCTGCGTTCAGGATGAAACCGGTTCCCTCTACGTTTACCATGCCGGCGACCGGCAGATTGAGAAGGAAATCCCGTTTGGTAAGAAGGGCGACTACGAAGACCTTGCGATTGCCGGGAATTCGGCGTTCGTTCTGGAGTCCAGCGGAAAACTATATGAGATTGAAGGGTATATGGACCCGTCACCCCGGGTGAAGGAATATCCTTCCATCCTTACACGTTTTGATTCGGAAGGGCTCTGGTACGACCAGCGATTCAACCGGCTGCTTATCGCGGTCAAGGAATCCGATTCTGATGACGAGGGCAAGGACCAGCCCGGTGAAGCGCTGGTATACGGGTTCGACCTGAAGACCCGGCGAATGATCCAGGAACCGGTATTCCGGGTATCACTGGATAATCCGGTCCTCCGCAAAGGGAAGGATTCACGCGGGAAATTCAAGCCCTCTGCCATTGCGATCCATCCGGGAACCGGTGAGATTTATCTTCTGGAAGGCGTTAAGTCCCGGTTGCTGATCCTCAAACCGGACGGCAAGCCTGACCGGCTGTATAAGTTCGGGGGAAAAGAGTTGAAGCAACCTGAAGGGCTGGCTTTTTCGCCCGACGGGAAACTGTATATCTGCAGTGAAGGATCCAAGAAGGAACCGGGCGTGATCGCGAGTGTGACCGGTTTCTGAGGATCTGGATGAAGGGGAATCTTTTCGGCTACCTCGGCGCCCAATTTGACAATCGGTTGATTATGAACTGTGCTGCATAATTTCAGAAAAGTTTATTTTTGCAGGAATCAAACAACCATACTCAAAAAATATGTATCCAGAATATTTAGTGGCGCCTATGCGCGAGGAATTAACGAAAGTTGGATTTCAGGAATTAAAGACTGCCGAAGAGGTTGAGCAGAAGTTAAAGGGTGAAGGAACCGTTTTCGTGGTGGTTAACTCGGTTTGCGGATGCGCCGCTGCCAATGCACGTCCGGCTGCTGCCATGGCTGCCAGGCACGCGAAGCATCCTGACCAGCTGGTAACCGTTTTCGCAGGCATGGAGAAAGATGCGGTTGATACTGCACGTGCGTTCATGCTGCCTTATCCGCCGTCTTCCCCATCAATGGCATTGTTCAAGGACGGTAAACTGGTTCATATGATTGAGCGCCATCAGATCGAAGGAAGACCGGCTCAGATGATCGCAGATAACCTGATCGGCGCTTTTGAGCAGTATTGCTAATACGATATTGTTAGTATGTCATAGAATCCCGTTCCCTGGAACGGGATTTTTTTTGTCCTCTTTGTCCGGGTTTACTGCTTATCAGAAGTCCTTGTTGAGCAGCTTTTCCAGTTCGGAGATACTGATATTCATCTTCGCCCTTCCCTGTTTCGCATAGGCGATCTCGCCGGTCTCTTCAGAGACGATAACGGCAACGGAGTCACTGACTTCCGAAATACCGATACCCGCCCGGTGACGTAAACCGAAGTGCAGGGGGAGCTTGTCATTTTCGGTTAAGGGGAGAATACAGCTGGCCACCTTCAGTTTCCCTTCCGTGATGACAACGGCCCCGTCGTGGAGCGGGCTGTGCTTCTGGAAGATGCTTTCCAGCAGTCTTTTGGAGATCTTCGCATCGATCGCCTCCCCGCTGTTCTGGAAATGTTCTTCATCGAAATACTTTGCGAATACGATCAGGGCGCCTGTCCGGCTTTTCTGCATGCTCTTGCAGGCATCCACGACCGGCTTGATGCGGGCGAGGTTGTTCCGAGCTACTTCCTTCTTTCCAAACAGTACGGACCACCAGGCATTCTTTTGAAATGACGCGTTTTTTCCGATCAGAAGGAGGAACCTCCGGATCTCCTGTTTGAAAACAATGATGAGCGCCAGGAATCCGACGCTGACAAACCCGCCGAGGATCTCGGTCAGAAGGCGCATATGAGCCTGTTTTACCAGAATGTAAACGAAGTAGATGATCACCAGACCGAGCAGAATGTTCACCGCGATGGTGCCCCGGATCAGGTTGTACACGTAGTAAATGATAATAGCCACCAGAAGGATATCGATGATGTCGAGAAACCGAAGGTCCAGAAAGCTGAAATCAAAATTCTGCATGTATCGCTAATGTATAAAATTGCTCAGGAGATTGGAAGCATTTATTGGTTATTTAGCTTTGAAACGAGCCTTACGGCTTCTTTTGCCGCCTTGACGTCATGGACCCGCAGGATTCTTGCTCCTTTCATCAGGGCAATGGTGTTAACAACCGTCGTGCCGTTCAGTGCCTCCTCCGGTGTAATCTCCAGCGTTTTCCAGATCATTCCTTTCCGGGATACCCCGGCAAGCACCGGAAACCCCAGCATGCGGAAAGTCTCCAGTCTGTTGAGCAGTTCAAAGTTTTGGGCCGTCGTCTTGGCGAACCCGAACCCGGGATCGATGATCAGATCCGTGATGCCAAGCGTTATCAGGTGCTGTACTTTGGTAATGAAGTAGTCGAGGACTTCGTTGAGTACATTTTTATAATCGGTCTGCGATTGCATGGTCTGGGGTGTTCCCCGCATGTGCATGAGGATGTAAGGGACCTTTAGTCCGGCTGTAGTTTTGAACATCTCCGGGTCAAGTGTTCCGGCCGAGATGTCGTTGATTATTTGCGCGCCCTCGGCTACGGCAGCCCGGGCAACTTCGGACCGGAACGTGTCCACCGACAGTACGGCCTCCGGAAATTCCTTTCGAATCTGCTGCAGAGCTGGTATAAGCCGGGAAAGCTCCTCTTCCGCGGAAATATCCTCCGCGTTCGGCCGCGACGAGTAGGCTCCGAGATCGATGATGTCGGCGCCTTCCTTCAGCATACGTTCGGTCTGCTGCAAAGCTCCATCTACGGTATGGTGTCTTCCGCCGTCAAAAAAAGAGTCCGGGGTCAGGTTCAGGATACCCATTACCCGCGGGACCGAGAGGTCCAGTAACCGCCCACCGATATTAAGCGTTTTTTTCTCCTGAAAATCTGTATTTTTAGCGGTCATATAGTGCAAATTACCACTATTTCCTATGTTAAATCAAATAATTCCGAAGTTTTGAGCCACCATACTTTTGCCGAATACGAAGCTGTGATCAAGGTTTGTAAGGATCTTTTTCTGAAGAAAACGAAGGACTACGGGACCGCCTGGCGGATCCTGCGGCTGCCTTCCATTACCGACCAGATCTTCATTAAAGCCCAGCGCATCCGGACCCTGGAAGACAAGCAGGTCTCCAAAGTAGGAGAGGGGATCATCCCGGAGTATATCGGGATCATCAACTACTGCATCATTGCCATGATCCAGGGAGAGCTTGCCCCGGATGCGCCGCTGGAACTTTCGGCGGAGGAGATTGAGCCCCTGTTTGACCAGAAAGTCCGGGAGACCATGGATCTGATGGCAGCGAAAAATCACGACTATGGCGAGGCGTGGCGCGACATGCGCATCAGCTCGCTGACTGACCTGATCCTGCAGAAGCTTTACCGGGTCAAGCAGATCGAAGATAACAAGGGGCAGACCGTCGCCTCCGAGGGGGTCGTCGCCAATTACCAGGATATGCTTAACTATGCCGTGTTTGCGCTTATCAAATTAGGTATTCATGAGAAATAAAATTGTGCTTAATGTCTGCAGGTTCCTGGTCGGTATCCTTTTTATTTTTTCGGGGCTGATCAAGGCGAACGACCCGATCGGGTTCGGCTATAAGCTGGAGGAATATTTCGAGGTGTTCCACCTGAACTTTCTGAATGACTATGCTGCCGCAATAGCCATTCTGCTCTGTACGCTGGAGATCGTACTCGGCGCCCTGCTTCTGCTTGGTTTCTGGGCCCGGAAGGTGACTGGCGGACTCCTGCTCCTGATTCTGTTCTTTACCTTCCTCACTTTCTACTCGGCGTATTTTAAAGTGGTGACATCATGCGGCTGCTTCGGCGATGCTATTCCGCTGACTCCCTGGCAGTCATTCAGCAAGGACCTTGTCCTGCTGATCCTGATCGTTATCTTATTCATAAGCCGGGCGCGACTGCAGCCGGTGACGGAGCGGCGATCAGTCTGGCGCCCTGCATTGGTGATCCTCGTTTTACTGGCCGGCGGGTTCGGACTCTATACTTATAACTTCCTGCCTGTCGTGGATTTTCTACCCTATAAGATCGGGAACCATCTTCCGGCTTTGATGCGGATTCCGCCGGGAGCACCTCAAGATGTTTATGAGATTACCTATACGCTGAAACGCAAGGGATCCGGTGAAGAAAAACGGATGACCGATAAGGAGTACCTGAAGACGGAGATCTGGAAGGATACCAGCTGGGAGATCGTGGGCGAGCCTGAGAACAGGCTGGTCAGTGCCGGCTACCAGGCGCCGATCAGGGATCTGAAGATCTCCGATTCGCAGGGTACCGACTACACCTCCGAAATTATTGAGAATCCCTATTATAACCTGGTGGTGGTCGCATGGAACCTGCCTGTCGCCGACAGAAAAGCGATGGGTGACCTCAATGCTCTCGCCATGAATGCTGCCGAGAACTATAATATCCGGACCGTTATTCTGACGTCCAGCTCACCGGAGGTTGCCGAATCGCTGGCCAAATCGCAGAAGCAGGTCAGTGAGCTGTTTTACGCGGATGCCGTTCCGCTAAAAAGCATGGTTCGCTCCAATCCAGGACTCGTGCTGCTGCGGGACGGAACCGTTATAAAAAAATGGCATTACCACTCCCTGCCTTCCTATGAAGAGCTTGATCGGGAGTATTTTTCAAAAAATCAGGAATAACATGTTGGATGCACTTTTAAAATATACGGCAGTTGCCGACCAGCGGGTGATAGAGGCGATGACCGCTGCCAGTCCGTCGGACAGAGCCCTGTACCTGTTCAGTCATGTCCTTAATGCGCAGCATATCTGGGCCCGCAGAGCTCTGGGCGAGCCGCCGCTGTACGGCGTCTCGGAGATCCATCCTGCGGCGCAGTTTCCGACGATGAGTTCGGCCAATATCAGTGACCTTTGGAGGGTTCGGACAACGGTTCCCGGTGACCGGATAATCCGATACACTACTTCCCACGGAGAATCATTCGAAAACACGGCCGAAGACATCCTTTATCACGTGATCAATCACTCCACGTATCACCGGGCGCAGATCGCTACCGATCTCCGGCAAAGCGGGATCGAGCCGCCGGTTACGGACTATATCATACTGAAACGCCAGGGACTGCTATGATCATCTTTCTGGTCGGCTTTATGGGATCGGGAAAGACTACCCTTGGGAAAAGGCTTGCAAAATTCCTTGGTTATGCTTTTGTAGACCTGGATAAAGTAATTGAAACCCGTGCAGGGGAGTCTATCCCCCGGTACTTTCAGGAACATGGCGAAGATGCTTTCCGGAAGCTTGAACGCGAATGCCTTCAGGCCGGACTGCCTGCCCGGAACACTGTTGTGGCGACAGGCGGGGGCGCTCCCTGCTATTTCGATAATATGGACTGGATGAACCGGAACGGCGTAACGGTCTACCTCATGCTTTCTCCGGGGGCACTTGCTTCCCGCCTCAAAGGATCCGCTGACCGGCCCCTCATTGCAGGGAAGTCAGGACCAGAATTGGTAGCCTTTATCGAGGCAAAGCTGGCTGAACGGGAAAGCTACTATAAAAAAGCAGTCTGCTGGGTCGACGCCCTGAACCTGACTGCAGAGAAATTGGCTGAATATATAGGCCGCACAGGATCCTAGCTCAGATAAACCGCGTCCTCTTCATGGGTCAGGACGACATCTACGTGCTCTTTCAGCACGGTGGCCAGCTGGAAGCCTGTAAAGTCGGTGGAAACCGGAAATACCCGGTGGCTCCGGTCAACCAGAACAAGGGTACGCAATTTATTGAGTGGGGTATCGAGAAATACGCCAAGTCCATAAGCGAGTGTCCGGCCGCTGTTAAGCACGTCATCGACCAGGATCACGGTCTTATGCGCCGCCGTTTCTACCGGGATATCGGTGCTTGCCTGGAGTTGCGTGCTGTCTTTTCCAACCTCGATTTTCATCAGGGTGATGCTGAAATGAGAAATCTCGCGCAGCTTTTCCTTTATTCGCTGAGCCAGCGTAAAGCCACGGTCTGCTATGCCGGCAATAACAATCTCCTGCTCGTCCAGGCAATCTTCCAGAATCTGATAAGCCATCCGGTTGATCTTCTGCCCGATCTGTTTATGATTCAGAATGAGGATTCGTTTGTCTGCCATGCATGAATTTTTGGTTGTGAAAATACATAATAAGCGGTATATGGGGGGTAAAAAATAAAATAAACTTTCCTGCAACGTTCTTCGCAGCGAAGCGTCTTATTAGTAAAACCCAGGAACTGTTATGAAAAAATTACTCAGTATCGGGATCTTCTTTATTTGCATAACGCTGGCGGGAGCTGCGGCGGCACAGGAAGGCCTTACCCGAAAAACCGTTAATGTATCCGGATTCAATGCCATCGACGCGTCCGGGATCGCCAATGTATTTCTTACAAAGGGAGATCAGGAAAAAGTGGAGGTTGAGATCAATGAGAAATACCGGCAGTATGCCAAGGTGACCGTTGACGACCAGGTGCTAAAGATCAACCTCGACCTGAAGGACCGGGATGGCAAACGGGATTATGATGACCTGAAGTTCAGGGTGTATGTTACTTATACATCCATGAAGGAACTGAAGGGAAGCGGCGCTACGAATTTTACCACCAGAAACAAAATGATCACCCCGAGCCTCGAGGTGGAAGTGTCCGGGGCTAATAACTGTGAACTGGAGGTGGAAGCCGGTGAGCTGAGTATTGACGCTTCCGGTGCGGCGAATATCAAGCTTGCCGGAAAAGCGGACGAATTGGAAATCGACGCCAGTGGTGCTTGCAATATTAAAGCCTATGGCCTGAGCGCGGCCCGGGTGGATGCAGACGTCAGCGGTGTGTCGAACGTCGATGTCACTGCCCAGAAGAAACTCGACGTTAAGGCCAGCGGCTTATCCCACGTCAACTACAAGGGGAATCCACAGATCGGCGTACGGGAAGTGAGCAAGATGTCGAGTCTGAAGAGACATTAGATTGATTTGGGCGATCATTAGGAAGGGAGAACGGACTTCAGTCTGGTCTCCCTTTTTTATTGATAGGGATAGAATACGAAATTGGCGCCTTCCGGTACGACCACGAACAGGCACATGAAATCGTGCGCGTTCTTGAAATGCTTGATGAACCGCTCTTTCTTGTCGGGATGGATGATCCCTTTTTCGACGAATTCCTCCAGGGTTGATGCGTGAATACTCCAGCCCGTGTTCAGTTCATTCCGGTCCAGGATCGGCTCTCCGATCTTGACTTCGTGCTGGTGAGCGACGAAGATGGGGTAGGCCGAGATTCCCTCGACCATGATCTCGGTAGATACTTCCTTTATAGACTCGCTGTACAGTTTGAGGTCTCCTTCGAGGCTTTTCAGGGGGCTCTCTTTCTGAGCCTGTTGGTTGCCCTCGTTTGGCTGATTCAGTAAATCCTGTAAGTCCATAATCAGATCTGTTATATATCTTAAAAAACCAGTGCTAGATTTGTTTCGTCTTAAGAGTGAGTAGGGCCACATTTTCAACATGCTGCGTATGGGGGAACATATCTACTGGCCGGATCCGGCTGACGTCATATTTCTCCTTCAATAAAGCAATGTCCCGGGCCTGCGTAGCAGCGTTGCAGCTCACGTAGACGATCTTCGGTGCTTCCATCTCCAGGAGTCGTTCAACGACGTCCTGGTGCATGCCGGCACGCGGCGGATCGGTGATCACCACATCGGGCTTGCCGTGTTCTGCAATGAAGCCGGCGGTCAGCACATCTTTCATATCCCCGGCATAGAACCTCGTATTGTTGATCTGGTTGATCTCTGAATTGATTCGTGCATCTTCTATGGCTGCGGGCACATATTCCACGCCGATGACTTTCCGGACTTCCCTGGCGATAAAGTTGGCGATTGTTCCCGCCCCCGTGTAGAGGTCATAGACCAGCTCGTTCCCCGTGAAACCTGCAAATTCCCTTGCGATCGTATAAAGCTCATACGCCTGGGTTGAATTCGTCTGGTAGAAGGACTTTGCCTGGATCTTGAATTTTAGAGCGTTTCCCGGATCACCGTCTCCCGAAGGCATCGATTCAAAGATGTGGTCGCGTCCTGAATAAGTCACGATCTCCTGGTCGAAAATGGTATCGTTTTTCTTCTGGTTGATGATGTACAGCAGGGAGGTGATTTCCGGGTACCTGGTTTTTAGAAAGGCCATGACTTTTTCCACTTCACCTTCCTGCGGATAGGCAAACACGACCACCACCATGATCTCCCCGGTCAATGCCGTCCGGATGATCAGGTTCCGAAGGGTACCTTCATGGGCCCGAAGGTCGTAGAATGAAATATCTTCCTGGAGCGCGAACTCACGGAGGTCGTTCCGGATGCCGTTGGAGGGATCTGCCTGGAGATGGCACTTCCGGATCTCCAGGATCTTGTCAAAACGAAGGGGGACATGGAATCCCAGGGTGTTCATTTCCATGTTGTCGCTGTTACGCACATCCTGGTCGGTCAGCCAACGTTTGTTTGAGAATGTGTACTCCAGCTTATTCCGGTAGAAGCGGGTGAGGGCGGATCCGAGGATCGGTTCGCAATGGTCAACCTCCACTTTTCCCAGCCGGTGCAGGGCGTCCGTCACGGATTTTTGTTTGTAGAGCAGCTGCGCCTCGTAGGTCATATGCTGCCATTTGCAGCCGCCGCAGGTTCCGAAATGTTCGCAGAACGGTTCGGTGCGGTGTATGGAAGGCGTTTTCAGTTCCCTGATCTTCGCCTCAGCAAAGTTTTTCTTCTTGCGGAACAGTTCGACATCGACAACGTCTCCTGGAACTGCTTTCTCGATAAAGATCACCAGATCTTCAGCTTTACCCACACTTTTCCCCTCTTCAGCGATATCTATCACATGAACATCCTGAATGATCTTCTTTTCTGCCGGAATTTTTTTCATTGACCGGCAAAAATACGGTTAAATTTTGTTTTGGAGGGTAAATAACGCGTTAAAGCTGAAATGCCCCGGACAGGGGAACTGTCCCGGCTAGTGCAGTGCTGCTTTTACCAGGTAAGGCAGGATCTCGTTCTGGAACGAGATGAAGTTTTTACGGACGTCGGAGTCGCTTACTGACGTGAACGCAAAGGAGAACACGATACTTTTGCTGGCCTTGATCAGGAAACGCAAGCGTTCACCCTGGTCGCTGGTGGAAAAGGTTCGCGTCTGATAGAATGATTTCATCAGCAGGTTCTCCAGGTCGTCCGACAGGGTTTTCAGGAACTCCTGGGCGTTAGTGGACTCCCGGATGAACTCCCATCCAATGAACTCATTGCAAACAGTATAGGAAAGGCGGCTTGTCTTCAGAATCAGGTTGGTCAGGTATTCTTCATCATCCGCCTGATCGGACTGGTTGTGGATCAGGTCTTCGACGCTCTGTTCGATATAATCCATGACAATGGCATGGAGGACCATCTCCTTGCTGTCAAAATACTTATAGATTGTTGCCTTGGCGATCTTCCCCCGGCGCGCAATTTCGTTTACACTGGTCTTGTGGTATCCGTATTTCCTGAAAAGGTCCTGAGCGGCTTTCTTGATGCTTTCTTTTATTTTATCAATCTCCATTCTAATTGATTACGGTAATTTCAAAACCACGAATGACTATGTCATAATTCTTCAGGGGCCTCTTTGCCGGCGCTTTCATCGGAGCGCCGTCGAACAGTGAAAAAACAGCGCCGCTGCACGGATCGGTTGCCGTCAGACTCGGGTCATCCAGATTAACGGCACATTTTTGTTCCGGATTAACTGAACTGCAGCGGTCAAAGGCGACATATGCGCCATCCGGTTTTCGGTAAAGGATAAGGCCGGCAACTCCATGCCCGTTCACGATTACTGCCCCGCCCGGTGTGGTCAGCCGGCTCAACGCTGGGTCGTTCAGAGAAGCCCGGAAGTTCACCGGGACGTTCGGAATCCTGTCTGCATTGTCCTTACTGCAGGCAAAAAACAGTACCAGAAGAATGAGCAGCCAGATTCCCTTTTTCATCGTTACTTATCTTGACGCCGGCCGAAGCCGGATCAGATCAATTCCGTACCGAACTGGTTCAGGAAACGGACATCGTTCTCGGAAAATAACCTGAGATCCTTGATCACGTACTTCAGGTTGGTGATCCGTTCAATTCCCATTCCAAACGCATATCCGGTATATTTTTTACTGTCGATCCCGCAGTTCTCCAGTACATTAGGATCCACCATGCCGCAACCAAGAATCTCTACCCAGCCGCTGTGCTTGCACATGTTGCAACCGGCACCCTTACAAATGCTGCAGGAGATATCCATCTCTGCTGACGGCTCGGTGAACGGGAAGTAGGACGGACGGAAACGGACCTGGGTCCCTTCGCCGAAGAGTTCCTGTACAAAATAGAATAGCGTTTGCTTAAGATCCGCAAACGAGACATTCTCGTCGATATATAAGCCTTCTACCTGGTGGAAAAAGCAGTGGGCACGTGCCGAGATGGCTTCGTTCCGGTATACCCGTCCGGGCATGATGGAGCGGAACGGCGGTTTACCGGTCTCCATCATCCGCACCTGTACGGATGATGTGTGGGTACGTAGAGCGATATCGCCCTTTTCACCGCCTTTTTGAAGGAAAAACGTGTCCTGCATGTCTCTCGCCGGGTGTTCTTCCGGGAAGTTCAGTGCGGTGAAGTTATGCCAGTCGTCCTCGATCTCCGGACCTTCCGCAACAGTGAATCCCAGTTTCTTGAAGATCTCAATGATCTCCTTTCTCACCAGCTGCAGCGGATGCCGCGACCCGGTCTGGAACCCTTCACCGGGCAGGGTGAGGTCTTCCCCGGCCCCCTGGCTTTTCTGCTCTTGTCCGTCCAGCTGCTCCTTTAGCCCCTGATATTTCTCCTCGGCCAGTTTCTTGAATTCATTCAGGACCTTACCGTATACCCTTTTTTCTTCCGGTGATACCGTCTTGAATTCTTCAAAAAGATCCTTGATCAGACCTTTGGTGCCTAAAAAACGAATCCGGAAGCTTTCAAGTTCCGCCGCATTACCCGGGGTGAATGCCTGGATCTCCGCGGTATACTGATCTATCTTGTCTTGCATAACTTATTTTAGAACGCCTAACTCCTTACCTACCTTTGTGAATGCAGCAATCGCCTGATCCAGGTGTTCCTGCTCATGCGCGGCTGATAACTGAACCCGGATCCGCGCCTTTCCCTGGGGAACGACCGGGTAATAAAATCCAATTACGTAGATGCCTTCTTCCAGCATACGGGCCGCGAATTCCTGAGCCAGTTTTGCATCATAAAGCATAACCGGAACGATGGGGTGAACCCCAGGTTTGATGTCGAATCCGGCGGCGGTCATCTTTTCCCGAAAATAGCGCGTATTGTATTCCAGTTTGTCCCGCAGTTCAGTGGTTTCACTGAGCATCTCCAGAACGGCCAGGGAAGCGCCGGTAATGGCGGGAGCCAGCGTATTGGAAAACAGGTACGGGCGGGAACGCTGGCGGAGCATCTCAATGATCTCCTTCTTTCCCGAAGTGAATCCTCCTGAAGCACCGCCCAGAGCTTTGCCCAGTGTGCCGGTAATGATATCAATCTTGTCCATTACGCCATGGTGTTCATGGGTGCCCCGGCCGGTTTTGCCAAGAAATCCTGAACAATGGCTTTCATCGATCATGACCAGGGCCGTGTACTTTTCAGCCAGGTCGGTGATCTTATCGAGCTGAGCGATCGTGCCGTCCATGGAGAATGCCCCATCGGTAACGATGATCCGGTGTCGCAAATGCTGCGATTCCTGCAGTTTTTCTTCCAGGTCCGCCATGTCATCGTGTTTATAGCGGTACCGCTGTGCTTTACAAAGGCGGACTCCGTCGATGATCGATGCATGGTTCAGCTCGTCCGAGATGATGGCGTCTTTTTCGTTGAAAAGCGGCTCAAAAACTCCTCCGTTAGCATCAAATGCAGCTGCGTATAGTATGGTGTCTTCTGTACCGAGGAACTCGGACAGCTTTGCTTCCAGTTGTTTGTGGATGTCCTGGGTTCCGCAAATAAACCGGACCGAGGACATTCCGTACCCATGGGAATCGACCGCCTTTTTCGCAGCTTCGATCACCCGGGGATGAGATGATAATCCCAGATAGTTGTTGGCACAGAAGTTAATGACCTTGTCTCCGCCCTGGACGGTGATCTGAGCGCCCTGCGGGGAGGTGATTACCCGTTCTTTCTTATACAATCCGGCTTCCCGGATTTCCTTTAACTCTTGTTCTAATACTGGTTTAAGCGTAGTAAACATCTGGAATAATTTAAGGATCGGTAAAAGTACGGTTTTACAGGGATAGGGCAAAAACCATTAGTTAAAGTGATGAAAAACAATTGTCAGGACAATGTTTTATATTTAAGAATGGGAAGGCTGTTTGCGGTGTTTTTTTGTCTCTGTCTTGCGGGCAGCAGTTTCGGCCAGCAACATACCGTGTCCGGTCGTGTCACGGACGGGCAGGGCAACGCTGTCCCGTTCGCCAGAATCCTGGTCGGCTCCCAGGAAAGGAAATATATCGCCAATGAAACCGGTTTTTTCTCCTTTCCCGCCGACTCGGGGCGGGTATCTCTACGCTTTCTGAAAATGGGTTTTGTGCCGGCGGAGCATATTACCGATGTCTCTGATGATCTTTTCACTACCGTTGTACTTGAACCCGCCGAACTCCTTACCGCGGCATCCCCTGTTTCAGCGCCGGAGCTGATCCGGAAGGTGATCAGCAAAGCACAGGATCAAGATCCGGCACATTTTGCGGTCCAGGTCTACATGAAGGGCGTCCAGAAGCTCCTGGATGCGCCAAAGAAGTTCCTCGGCCGGCAGGTTGCGGGAGTCCTGAAAGTGGATTCCGCCCGCAGGACTATCCTGTACCAGTCGGAGTCTGTCTCCCGGATCTATGCGGAAGGACGGCAGAAGCGGGAAATGCTCATCTCCCGTAAATCAGCCGGATCCCACGAAGGTCTCACTTTTGACTGCGCTTCTGACCTGGAGATGGATCTGAACGAGCCGCTGGTCAGCTGGAAAGCCTTCGGGCACCAGACCTTCGTGTCCCCGCTCGGGGAAAAGGCGTTCCGGAATTATAACTTTAAGGTTCTCGGGTACCTGGAGACGGACGGCCGCCGTGTCTACCGCGTTTCCGTAAACCCCAAACACCAGGCGGACCCCCTGTTTTCCGGTGACCTTTATATTCTTGATCAGGAATGGCAGCTGGTCTATGCCGATCTGCGGCTGGGAGAGAGCTCGCGGATAAACTTTGTCGATTCGGTGCGGATCTGCCAGAGTTTTTCAGAGATCCGGCCAAATGTCTGGAGACCGGAGCACCTGACGATGCAGACCCGGGGCAAAGTGCTGGGGTTCGATTTTTCCGGTTACTTCGCCGCTGTATACAGTGACTACACCGTGTCTCCGCCGTCGGGCGATAACGGGTTCCTGGCAAACGAGGTGCTGCGGGAAAAGCCCGGCGCCCGGGAAAAGGACCCGTTGTACTGGGCGGTAATCCGCCCGATCGTGCTGACTTCTGAGGAGCGGGGACTTTACCGGATCCGGGACAGCCTGGAGATTGAATCCAGGAACCGGTATCTCGGCGGCGGCGGCGGTCAGCCGAACCGTTTTAAGCCGGGACGTTTCTTTGTCGCCGGGTACCGGTGGAACAATGACCTGACCGGGAACTCGTGGTATGTTTCTTCACTGAAGAATACCGGTTTCTACAATGCGGTGGAAGGCTGGGGATTTCGTTTCCAGGCCGGGTATTACAAGCAGTTCAACCTGCGCCAGGAGCTGGAGGTCACCCAGAACCTGCGCTACGGTTTCGGAAACGATAAGCTGAATTCGAACGTGCAGATCACGTTCCGCTATGACACGCTCCGGCATGCGAGTTTTGTCCTCCGGGTCGGGACCGATTTTCTGGATCTGAACAACCGGGGTACGCTGAACCTTTTTTACAACAGTGTAAATTCACTGTTCGGCGGGAGGAACTATATGCAGCTCTACCGGTCCAAGTTCGTCTCCCTCTATACACAGCGCGAACTCGCGGACGGCCTGGTCATTTCCACGGGCGCCGAGATCGCCCGGCGGATGCCGACCCTCAACAGGCACTATGCACCGCTGATCCAGTCGGCCGAGAAAGCTTTCTCGGTTCCCTCCGTTGACGGCATTGAACGTTCGTTGTTCCCTGTCAACAACGCCCTGACGTTCGAAACCACGGCGTCCTATACCTTTGCGCAGAAATATGCCATGCGGCCCGATGGAAAGTATTATGACACGCCCCGTTTTCCGACCGTAAAGCTGCGGTACCGAAAGGGAATCAGCCAGATCCTGAATTCGGCGGTGAACTACGACTTCTTTTCTGCGGACCTGTACCAGGACCGGATCAGGACGGGAGGGGACGGGTTCAGCTCATTCTATATTTCAGCGGGGAAGTTCCTCAGTTCGAGGTCACTGTTCTTTCCGGATATTCACCACTTCACCGGGAACCAGACCCCCTATTCCAATCCCCTCTTCCCGAACTTCCATTTCCTGAACCATTATGCGTATTCCACCCGCGAGAAGTACCTGGAGGCCCATTATGAACACAATTTTTCCGGTCTGCTGACCCGGCGCGTTCCGCTTCTCGGTAAGCTGAAGCTGGAGGAGATCGTGGGTGGTGCCTACCTGGGACAACCGGACGCTACCTACAAAGAAGTCTATTTTGGTATTCAGCGACTGATGCTGCGGCTCGATTACGGTTTCTTCTGGCCGACCAATCAGAAAATGACGCATGCGTTCCGCTTATTCTACGGTTTCTGACACTTTCCGGTTTTTTAAGCATCTTTATACCCATGCGTATTCTCTTCCTGTTAGCCTTTTTGTTCACTGCCGTTATAGCCCGCGCCCAGCTGATCACCGGAAAAATCTCTGATCCGGCCGGCCGCAGTATACCGTTCGCCAGTGTGTATATCAAGGGGTCTACGACCGGTACCTCCGCCAACAACGAGGGTGAATACCGGCTCCGGCTCGCTTCCGGGGACAGAGCTTTGGTGTTCAGTGCGATCGGCTTCCGCCAATCGGTCGTTCAGGTGAGGCCCGATTCGGCCAATGTGCTGAATGTAACGCTAAACCCGGAGGTCTATACGATGAAGGACGTTGTGGTACGCCACGGGGGCGAAGACCCTGCCTACGCGATCATTCGCAACGCCATAAAGAAAAGGAAATACCACCTGGAAGAGGTCAGCACCTACAGTGCGGACGTCTATATCAAAGGTCTGCAGCGGTTGCTGGAAGCCCCCCGGAAATTTCTGGGCCGGGATGTCGGAAAGACCACACAATCGATGGGGCTGGATTCGAGCCGGACAGGTATCCTGTATCTCTCCGAGTCACAGTCGCGCCTCAGCTATTTACGGCCGGACCGCTATCGGGAAGAGATGATCTCCTCAAAAGTATCCGGTAACAACCAGGCATTCAGTTTTAACCGGGCTACGGATCTGATGGTCAACCTGTACGAAAACTATTCCGTATGGGAGGGGCTTACTACCCGACCGCTGATCTCCCCGATCGCCGACCAGGCGATGTTCTACTACCGGTACCTGCTTCTCGGGACGACCGTGGAGAACGGGTTGATGGTCAATAAGATCCAGGTTATTCCGCGCAGGAACTCGGACCCGGTTTTCCGAGGGATCATCTACATTTTCGAGGACAGCTGGCGGATCCACTCGGCCGATCTGTCCCTGGGCAAGGAAGCGGGGATCAATTTTGTGGACAACCTGTCGATCCGGCAGTCGTTCTACCCGGTAGATCAAGGCGTATGGATGCCATACACCGTCCGGTTTGATTTTGTCGGCGGGCTGCTCGGATTCCGCTTTGGCGGATATTATCTGGCAGTTTACAGTAATTATGACCTGGCACCGGGCCTGGGCAAACGGGATTTTGCGGAAGCCTTGCGGATTACCGGGGACGTCAGTAAGAAGGATTCCGCATACTGGACCGAGGTCCGCCCGGTACCCCTGACGCCTGAGGAGAAGGCAGACTACGAAAAGAAGCAGGCACTTGCAGAGCGGAGGGAGTCCTCAGACTACCGGGACTCGTTGGACCGGGAATATAACCGGTTCAGGCCGGTCCGGTTCCTGGTGGGTAACGGCTACCAGTACCGGGACCGGGCAGGGAACCAGACCTACCAGTTCAGTTCACTGGCGAACTCCTTGTTTTATAATACTGTGGAAGGGTGGGGGATCAACTATACGGCTACCTACCAGAAAAAGACAGACAGTCTCCTGAACCGGCATACCTGGTATTCAGGGACAGCCCGTTACGGTACCTCCAGCGGCAGCTTTCATGCGCATGTTCAGGGGGCCGTTCCCGCAGGCGAGCTCATCATCGGATTCAGGGCCGGCTCCGATGTTACCGATCTGAATAACCAGGGGACGATCTCACAACTGGGTAACACGATCAATTCACTGCTCTACGAAAGGAATTACCTGAAGCTGTATGAGAAGAAGTTTGCGGGCATTTCCCTTTCCCGCAGGGTGACCGGCGGCCTCCGCGGATACGTGACCCTGGACTGGGCGGATCGCTGGTCCCTGTCAAATACCTCTGATCTGCACTGGCGGGACGACCCGAAGAGCGATTTTACCTCGAACAACCCCTTCGTGCCCGGCGCTGATGTGCCCTTGTTCCCCCGAAACCAGGCCCTGACGGTGAGCGGACGCCTGATGTACAACTTCAGCAACCGGTATGTCACGTATCCGTCGGGCAGGTACTACATGCCTTCAAAGTATCCTGTCGTCGGGCTTTCCTACACCCGCGGGTTTTCCGGAGTATTGGGGTCGGACGTGAATTTTGATCGGGTGGAGCTCGATATTTCAAAATCGGGAATACCCCTGGGGATGTACGGGAAAACCGACTTCTATATTGCGGGCGGCAAATTCCTGAACCGGGGGAGCGTCTTCTACACCGACAGGCGACACTTCGCAGGTAACCAGACGCGGGCCTTCGAGCCAAGGATGAACGGATTTCTGTTATTGCCCTATTACGCGTTCAGTACGGATGAAGATTACCTGGAACTGCATCTCCAGCACAATTTCTCCGGGTTCATCATGAACAAGATTCCCCTGCTGCGGAAACTGAAACTGCAGGAGATCGCCGGCTTCAATTACCTGGCTAATCCCCTGCAGCCTGATTACCGCGAGCTAGCGTTTGGCCTGGAACATATGTTCGGACTGAAGGTACTGTATGCTATTTCCTTTACCGGAGGGAACAAGACGGCATCGGGAATTAAGATCGCCTACGGCTTCGGCCGGTGACCTTTGACAAAGCACTGGCACAGCGGTTTGCAGGCAACCGCTTTAAGTCGTATTTTTGCACCGCATTTAACGCTGTTTGCAGCAGTATTAATGAATTATGACAAAATATCAGACACTTCTTTACTATTGCTATAGTACCATCGAAAATGCGGAGCAATTTGCCGCAGACCATCTCTCCTTCTGTAAATCCCTTGGGCTCGTCGGGAGGATCATTGTTGCCGATGAGGGCCTGAACGGCACCGTCTCCGGCACGGCTGAGGCCTGCAGCCGGTATATGGCTGCGGTACATGCGGATCCGCGCTTTGCCAAAACCGAGTTCAAGATCGATGAAGTGGAGGAACCTTCCTTCATCAAGATGCATTGCCGGTATAAAGCGGAGATCGTGCACTCCGGCCTGCGTGACCCGCATATCATTAACCCGGAACAACGGACCGGTATCCATCTTGAACCGAAGGATTTCCTGGAAATGAAGGATCGCGATGATGTTGTGATCCTTGACGTCCGTTCCAATTATGAACATTCACTAGGCAAATTCAAAAATGCCGTGACGCTCGATATCGAGAACTTCCGTGATTTCCCGTCAAAGATCAATGAGCTGGCAAAGTACAAGGACAAGAAGATCCTGACCTACTGCACCGGCGGGATCAAATGCGAGAAAGCATCGGCGCTCCTGCTGCACGAAGGATTTACAGACGTTTACCAGCTCCATGGCGGAATCATCAAATATGGTAAGGAAGCCGGCGGAAAGGATTTCGAGGGAAAATGCTATGTCTTCGATAACCGGGTGGCTGTCGAAGTCAATACGGTCAATCCCGTTGTCATCTCCCGCTGCCGGAACTGTGACAAGGTAACGGCAAAAATGATCAACTGCGCCAACCCGGAATGCAATGAGCATTTCACCCAGTGCGACGAGTGCGGCTGGTCACTGGACGGCTGCTGCTCTGCGGAGTGCCGGGAACATCCCCGGAAACGCCCGTATGACGGTACCGGCTACTACGTGAAGGTCCCCCAGCAGATCAATCTGAACAAGGGCCGCAAGGAATTGCTGAACGGACTGCGGCAGGCGGTAACGGCGTAGCAAGTGACCCAGGTTCAGTAATTTTTTTATCTTGACTCATCAGCGGCCCCCCCATGGGGCCGCTTCAACTTTTGAATGAAGGCTAAACTGTTATTCCTGATCCCCGCTGTCATCTGCTGCTTCCTGTCCTCCTTTTCCGCAGAAATCCAGAGTTTCGGAGTTCCCTTTGTACAGAATTATCCCAAGTCCATTTACCATTCGGGCAACCAGAACTGGTCCATAGCCAAGGGGCCCCGGGGCGTGATGTATTTCGGCAATTCCGAGGGCCTGCTCTCGTTCGACGGCAGATACTGGGAGCTGTACCGGTTGCCGAACCGGCAGATCGTCCGGGCGGTGGCGACAGATGAACGGGGAAATGTTTATACCGGCGGGTTCGGGGAGATCGGTTACTGGAACTACGATGCTGCAGGGAAATTTACCTATACCTCCCTGGTCGGAAAGATCCCGGCACGGCATGCGCTCAACGACGAGGTCTGGAAGATCTACGCGGATAGCGGCCGGGTGATCTTCCAGTCGTTTTCCCGGATCTACATCTATGAGGGCGGGCGGATCCGGACGATCGAAACGGGTAGTTCGCTGCTGTTCCTCCACAAGGTGGGAGACCGGTTCTTTGTAGAGGACCTTGAACAGGGGCTTTTCGAGCTGGCGGGCGACCGTTTGAAAAAGGTGATCCCCCGCGGGGAACTGAAGGGAAATGTGCTTTCCATTCTCCCCTATAAGCCCGGAAGCTATATTATCGGTACGGCGAAAAGCGGATTGTTCATCTTCGATGACCACGGAGTCAGGCCATGGCCCAACCAGGCGAATGAACTACTGAGAAAATACCAGCTCAATAACGGTACGGTCATACAGGACCGGTTCCTGGCCTTTGGAACGATCCTGAATGGCGTCGTCATCCTGGACAAGCAGGGTAACCTGGTCCAGCGGATCGACAAGTCCGGCGGCCTCCAGAACAATACGGTGCTCAGTCTCTTTACGGATGATCATCAGAATCTCTGGACGGGTCTCGACAACGGGATTGACAGGGTGGATATCAATTCACCCCTTTACTTCTACCTGGACAAGACCGGTCGTTTCGGGACCGTTTATTCGAGTATCATTCACGGGAACCGGATCTACCTGGGAACCAACCAGGGTTTATATTACAGCGAATGGCCCCGGGATAAAGGGATGTTTAAGGATTTCGACTTCAGACTGATCGATGGTACCCAGGGCCAGGTCTGGAACCTGAGTCTGATCGATGGTCAGCTGATCTGCGGGCATAACGAAGGAACCTTCCTGGTTGAGGGTGCTTCCGTTACCCGGATGTCGGATGCGGGCGGCGGCTGGACGATCGGTCCGCTGAAGTCACATCCGGGGGTGCTGGTCCAGGGGACCTATACCGGACTGGTGATCTATAAAAAGAACGCCGCCGGTAAATGGCAGTTCTCACACCGGGTGGAAGGGTTCGGAGCACCTTCCCGTTTTGTGGAACAGGATTCCCGGGGGAGCATATGGGTCAGCCATGCCTACCGGGGATTATACCGGCTCGTCCTGTCACCGGACCTGAAAAGGGTCGTCTCCAGCAAATCCTACACCAGCAGGGAGGGTCTTCCCGGCGATTACCAGGTACATGTATTCACCGTAAATAATCAGCTGCTGTTCTCTTCCGGGAAAGGCCTGTACGTGTATGACCATGTGGCTGACCGGTTTACCGGCTACACATCACTCAACCAGTCCCTGGGGAGTTTCCGGTCTTCGGGAAAGATCATCAGGGCGGGGGAGTCCAGTAACTGGTTCATCCGGGACGGAAAGATCGCCCTCGCGGATTTCCGGCAGGCCGGGAAGATCAGGGTCGACTCGTCCACATTGAATGTTCTGAACGGGCGCATGGTCCAGTACTACGAGAATATCAGCCGGATCAGCGCCAATATGTTCCTGATCAGCGTGGATGATGGATTCGTTATCTACAATGCGGCCCGGAAGATCCGGATCCCGCAGCTGCCGGGGGTGCTGATCCGCCGGGTGGAAAATACGTCCGCGACTCCTGTCCTGCTTGCCGAAGCGCCCGGGAAGGAAATTTCGGTCGCCCATGACCGGAACAGCATCCGTATTGCCTTCTCGCTGCCTTACTATAGCCCGGAAGAAACCCGTTACCAGTACATGCTGGAGGGTTATACTGAGGGGTGGTCCGCATGGAGCACCCAGTCCGAGAAGGAGTTCTCCAATCTCCCTTCCGGAGACTATACCTTCAGGGTGCGGGCAAAGGTCAACGACCGGATGATCTCGGAAACAGCGGTCATGAAGCTCACCGTGACGACACCCTGGTACCGGAGTGCCTGGGCCTTCCTTTTTTACGGGGGCCTGGTGATCTTCCTGGTGTGGCTGGGAAAGAAGAACTATTCCGACAAGCTGTCCGCCCACCAGGAGCAGTTGCGGCTGAAGCTCGAGGCTGAAAAGCAGGAACAGCTGCGGCAGGAGGCACTCGCCAGCGAAAGAGAGATCGTCCGGCTGAAAAACCTGCAGTTGCAGGCCGACCTGGAGGCGAAGAACCGGGAGCTTGCCAATTCTGCGATGAACATCGTTTCCAAGAACGAACTTCTCCAGAAGATCAGCGAGGAAATCCACTCCCTGAAGGATGACCAGGGAAACAAGCTTCCGGACTCCCGGCTGAAGAACATCCAGAAGGTGATCGAGGACGGGATGAACGATGACCGGGACTGGAACCTTTTTGAGAAGAGTTTCAACGAGGCGCATGAGAATTTCTTCAAGAAGCTGAAGGTTGACTACCCGGAGCTCGTTCCGAATGACCTGAAGCTTTGTTCTTACCTGCGGATGAATATGAGCAGTAAGGAGATCGCTTCATTGCTGAACATTACCCTGCGGGGGGTGGAGATCCGCCGGTACCGGCTAAGGAAGAAACTGAACCTTCCGCAGAATAAGAATCTGACGGAGTTCCTGATGGAGATCTAGTACATCATTACCTCTCACGGAGTGTGCCGGGTACATAGTGTTTAAAGTACGCTAAGTGAGAGGTGGGTTTTCTTTCGGAAATCGCCAAAAACCCAGATTAAATTCAAATTTCAAACTTTTTTTTCCGCGGCAGCTTTATAGAAGAGAGGTGAAAGTACCTTGAGAAGCATTTGATGTAGCGGGTTTTTTGGTGGACTCTGGGATTACATCGAATTTGCGCTTTCAATTCTAATGCAAACCAATTTTATTTAGATAAGCCATGAGAAAGTCGTTTACTACTCTTTTGTCTGTAGTTCTTCTGCTTTTCGCTTTTACTGTCTTTGCCCAGGATATTACGATCAGGGGAAAGGTCACTGACCAGGCCAATGGGGAAAGTCTCATTGGTGTCAGTGTGAAAGTAAAGGGAAGCAGCGTCGGGACTACCACGGACGTTAACGGAAATTTTTCGGTTAACGCTCCTTCAACCGGTACCCTTGTATTTACTTACCTGGGTTTCCAGGAGCAGCAGGTGCCGGTCAATAACCGCACCACGATCAATGTGCAGCTCGAAGCGGCCGCCCAGCAGCTTCAGCAGGTTGTCGTCGTCGGTTACGGTACACAGCGTAAGGTGGACGTCACCGGCTCCGTGTCCCAGGTGAGCGGAAATGACATCGCGAAACAGTCGTCACCGAATGCGGTAAGCGCCCTGCAGGGCCGGGTCGCCGGGGTACAGATCACCAATTCAGGTTCACCGGGTTCATCACCGCAGATCCGCGTCCGTGGTCTGGGTACCGTGTATGGTAACCCGAACCCGCTTTACGTGGTGGATGGTGTATGGTTTGACGATATCAGCTTCCTGAACCCGGAGGACATTGAAAATATCAGTATTTTGAAGGACGCGTCCAGCCAGTCCATTTATGGTATACGCGCTGCCAACGGCGTTGTCCTGGTTACCACAAAACGCGGTAAGGCCGGAAAATCTACGATCAGCTACAACGGGTATGTGGGTATGCAGCACGTGACCAACATGCTGGAAATGGCAAATGCCTCAGAATATGCCACGCTGCTGAATGAAAAGAGCGCCCTTACCGGCGGAGGCCAGGTAATCGACCCGGCCGATTTCGGTGAAGGTACCGACTGGTATAATGTGGTACTGCGGAACGCGGTTACGCACAATCACCAGTTATCCGTCAGCGGCGGCTCCGAGCGCTCGACCTATAACTTTTCCCTCGGTTATCTTGACCAGGACGGGGTGGTCGAAACCCATAACTTCAAACGCTTTACTGCCCGCCTGCAAAATGATTTCCAGGTACTGAAGGGCCTGAAAGCCGGGTATATGGTGACCGGTGCTTCCATCAAGTCGGATGACATCAACGGAAGCGTGGTTTACCAGTCTTTCGTTGCGCCACCGGTAATCCCGGTCCGGTACGCGGACGGCAGCTACGGCGATCCGGCGGATTATCCAACCGGCAACTTTGCCAATCCGCAGGTGACGCTTGATTTCTTCGACCAGAACTCCAAGAATAACCGGCTGACCGGAAACGCCTATGCGGAACTGACCTTCCTGAAAAACTTCACGTTCCGGACCAGCTTCGGGGGTGAGTTCGGACAAGGAGAAGTTCTCGGCTACCTGCCGATCTATAATGCGACAACCGTTCAGCAGAATGTGAACAACAGCCGGCTCGACGTATCCCGTGCGGAAGCCCGCAACTGGATCATCGAAAATACGGTGACCTTCAACAAGCTGTTCAACCAGACCCATAACGTCACCGTACTGGCCGGACAGTCCGCCCAGCGCTACCGGTCCTATTCGATCAATGCCTCCGCGCTTGACGTTCCGCGTAATTCGGACGGCGACCTTTACCTGCGCCTGGGAAGCTCCGGAAACAGCACCGTCAGCGATGCCGGTGATCTGTCTACCGTGGCTTCCTACTTTACCCGCGCAAACTACTCCTTCCGCGGGCGGTACCTGCTGAACGGGTCACTCCGTGCGGACGGTTCTTCCAAGTTCACCGGTGATCAGCGCTGGGGATATTTCCCTTCCGTCGGTGCCGGATGGCTCGTCTCTGATGAACCGTTCATGAAAGACCAGACCATTGTCAATACGCTGAAGCTCCGCGGAAGCTGGGGCAAGATCGGTAACGCATCCGTTCCGACCAATATCTCAACGCTGCTGGTGAACCAGGGTGCTGCGCTCACCGCGGTATTCGGCGGAATCCCGTACACCGGAGCCAGTATCACGACCATCGTTCCGCCGGTAACGGTCTGGGAGCGCGGCGTGGGTACTGACATCGGCCTTGAAGCCTCCTTCTTCCAGAACCGGTTCACCTTCGAGGCTGACTGGTACAACAAGAAGACCGAGCAGGCCATCTTCGCCGTTCCGATCCTGGGATCCCTGGGTACGACCGGAAGTTCACTGATCGCGAACAATGCCGATTTCCAGAACCGCGGTATCGAATTCACTGCCAGCTGGAAGAACAATACCGAAGGCGATCTGAACTATACGATCAGCGGTAACATGAGTATTAATAACAACAAGGTCCTTTCTGTTGCGACCGGGGAGAACCCGCTTTATGCAGGTGGTGCCGGGGCGGTAGCAGGGAACCTGACCACCCGGACCGTTCTCGGACAGCCCATCGGCCAGTTCTTCGGCTATCGTGTTGAAGGCATCTACCAGACTGCCGACGAGGTGAACGCTACGCCGCACATTGCCGGTACGCAGCCGGGAGACTTCCGGTATGCCGACGTAAACGGCGACAATGTGATCGATGCCCGTGACCGGGTCGTGCTCGGTAACCCGAACCCGAAATACACCTACGGGATCAATACAAACTTCAATTACCGGAATTTTGACCTGACCCTGGATTTCCAGGGCGTGGCCGGAGTTGATATCTACAACGCCAATAAGGGCATCCGCTTCGGGAACGAGAACTACACCAAAGAGTTCTTCGAAAACCGGTGGACCGGTCCGGGAAGCACGAATGCCTATCCTTCCGCGAACCTGAGCGGCAGCAACCTGAACCCAAGTTCCTATTACGTGGAAGACGGGTCCTACTTCCGGGTCCGGAATATCCAGCTTGGCTACACGCTTCCAACGAAGATCTCCCAGCGTGCGAATGTTCAGCGGCTTCGTTTTTACGCCAATGCCCAGAATGCCTTTAATTTCTTCAGCTACAACGGGTTCAGTCCCGAGGTTGGCGGAACACCGACGAATGCCGGTATTGACAACAACGTGTACCCGATGTTCGCCACCTACAACTTTGGTATCAACCTTTCATTTTAATATCAATCATGAAAAGACATTTTCATCACTATAGAAACCGCGCCGCCCTGGTCATACTGGCAGGAGCGATGCTCGGGGTTTCCTGTAAAAAAGACTTCCTGGATGTTGATCCTCAGGGTCAGCAGCCCAGCGAGCAATTCTTCCAGACACAGGAAGATGCGACCAAGGCGGTCAATGCGATGTATGCCAACCTCCGGGAATGGCGCCAGGTCGCCTTTGCAGCTATCGCTGTCGAGAGTATGGGATCGGATGAGGCTGAAAAAGGAAGCACTCCCGGGGACGCGTCCTTTTTCAACAACTTCGACAATTTCACGCAAACCGCAACGGAGGGCCAGCTGAATGACTTCTGGACCGGCCAGTACCAGCAGATCAACCTGGCAAACCAGGTGCTGGACAACATTCCGGCGATCCAGATGGATGAAGCACTGAAAGGGCGCTACCTGGCCGAGGCGAAGTTCCTGCGCGCCTACGCGTATTTCCGCCTGGTAAGAGCATTTGGCGGCGTGCCTTTGCGCCTGCACCTGCCTAAGGACCCCTCCGAGTATAATATTCCCCGCAACAGCGCGGAAGAGGTCTATGCAGCGGTTGAACAGGATCTTAACGAGGCTGCAGCAGTCCTGCCGCAATCCTACGGTCCTGCAGACATCGGCCGCGCCACCAAAGGTGCTGCGCTGGCCCTGCATGCAAAAGTTGCGATGTACCAGAAGAAGTGGCAGGATGTATTCGACCTGACCAACCAGGTCATGGGCATGGGCTACTCCCTTTACCCGGACTACCAGCGGTTGTTCCGGATCCCGGCCGAAAACAGCCAGGAATCTGTTTTTGAGATCCAGGCTGCTACCCTGCCATCCATTGCGGGCGCTTCAAACAGCCAGTATTCCCAGGTACAGGGCGTCCGGGGAGTTACAGGCGGCGGATGGGGATTCAATGTTCCTACCGAAGAGCTTGCGAATGCCTTCGAACCGGGTGACCCGCGGCGGGATGCGACCATCATTTTCCGTGGAGAGACCACTCCGCAGGGAGATGTGATCCCGGCCACCGGTGACAATCCACGGTACAATGAGAAGTCATATGTACCTTTCAATACCCCTTTCAGACAGAATGAGGGCGAAGAGCAGAACATCCGGGTCATCCGTTTTGCTGAGGTCCTGCTGATGAATGCTGAGGCCGCCAATGAACTCGGAAATACCGACCAGGCGCTGACTTCCCTTGAAAGGGTCCGGGAACGGGCACGCGGAATGAATGCAAATATTCTTCCGGCAGTTACCACCCGGGACCAGGCCGCGCTTCGTCAGGCGATCTGGCATGAGCGCAGAGTGGAACTGGCTATGGAATTTGACCGGTTCTTTGACGTCATCCGCCAGGGCCGCGGTGCTGAAGTTTTCGGTCCGAAAGGATTCAAGGCTGGCAAGAACGAGCTGATGCCGATCCCGCAGACGGAAATCGACCTGAGTGCAGGCGTGTTAACACAGAATCCCGGATATTAATTCAAAAATCATGAAGAGTTTCAAAAATACCCTCATATATACCTTAGCGGCTGTAACGGCCGTATCTGTAACGCTTACCTCCTGTGAGGAGAAACTGAACGATTATGCTCCGGAACGGCCGATCGGCGGGTACAGCAGTACCAAGCAGATCGCCCCCGACAACCTCGTCGCCTACTGGGCTTTTGAAGGGAACGTGACCGACAGCGTCGCGAACCTGACCGGCGCCGGTACGAATGTAACCTACGGCCCGGGCAAGAAAGGCCAGGCATACAAGGGTTCGGCTGACGGATATGCGGTGTTCAGCAATGCCGGAACCGTTCTGCCGGCGCTCAGCAGTTACACGATCGCCTTCTGGATGAATACCGCCCAGGCTGAAAAAGCAACCGGGATATTCGCCATCAATAACAACAGTGATTTCTGGGGCAACCTGGATATTTACCTGGAAAGTTATGTGCAGAAGGGTGTTCCGAACCCGGATACCCTCTTCCTGAAAGTTCACATGAACAATGATAATGTCGCATGGAAGGGACAGTTCACGGATGCCAAGATTCCGGCTGCCGTGGGCCGGTGGGTCCATATCGCTGCAACCTATGATGCAACAACGTCAAAGTATTCCCTTTATGCCAACGGGCTGGAGATCGGAGTAAACACCGCCGGGAACCCTGCCAATACGAAGGGTCCGGTACTTAACGGAGACGATCCGGCGGCCAACCCGACCAAATACGGACCGTTGAAGTTTGTCAACGCAAATGCCCTGGCTATCGGGGCGATGCAGTTCCAGACCAATCCGCCGCTGACCGGAAGTGCGACAGCCCAGGATTGGGCGACCAACTTTTCCGGGTCACTGGACGAGTTCCGGATCTATAATAAGGCTCTGCCTGCGTCGGATGTCAGCGCTCTGTTCAAACTGGAGACTTTAGGACGATAACAACACAGATCAGGGATGCCAGGCATCCCTGATCTTTAATACCCCCACCATGAACCTTAAGCGGTGTTTTATGATCCTGGCGCTGCTCGCGGCGGGAATTTCTTGCAAGAAGACCGGTGATACGGATAAAGAGCCAGCCAGGCCCGTTCCTCCGGCAGTTTACAGCCTGAGCAGTTTACGGGTCGATGGGATCAGCAGCGGTTTTTCCTATTATGGAGTGGGTCACGCTCCGGACATCCGCCTTTCTTTTTCGGTGCCGGTCAATACCGGTTCCGTTCAGCAAAATATAGTTCTGAAGGATCGGGCCGGAGCCGCGGTACCGGTTGTATTCACGGCCGCCAACCAGGACAGCACCCTGCTGATCCGGCCGGTGGCTCCGCTGGACCCGGCTTCCCGGTACCAGCTAAGCGTGTCGTCAGATTTATTGTCGCGGGACAACGGGAAGCTGTCGGCGGCATTCTCCGTGAACATGGTTACCGCCATTGATTCGACCGACAAATTTCCCCGGATCCCGGACAGCCAGCTGCTGGATCTTGTTCAGCGGCAGACGTTCCGGTATTTCTGGGACTTCGGCCACCCGGTAAGCGGACTCGCACGGGAACGAAACACCTCCGGAGATATCGTAACGACCGGAGGATCCGGTTTCGGTATCATGGCGATCGTCACGGCGATCCACCGTAACTTCATTACACGGGCGGAGGGACTCGCCCGTATGCAGAAGATTGTCGGGTTCCTGAGGAACCGGGCACAGCGCTTCCATGGCGCATTCCCGCACTGGCTCAACGGTACCACGGGGGTAGTGGCCCCGTTCAGTGCAAAGGATAACGGCGCCGACCTCGTCGAAACGTCGTTTCTGATGCAGGGCCTGCTGACTGCCCGCCAGTATTTCAGTGCTGCGGATCCCCTGGAAACTGAACTTCGCTCGGATATCAATATGCTCTGGCAGGGAGTCGAATGGGACTGGTTCCGGAGAAACAACCAGGAGGTGCTTTACTGGCACTGGAGCCCGGACTTTGGCTGGGATATGAATATGCCTATACGGGGATGGAATGAGACACTGATCACGTATGTTCTTGCGGCATCCTCTCCCAGGCACTCCATCCCGCGATCCGTTTATGAGAACGGCTGGGGCGGCGGTTCCATAAAGAACGGCGGAACCTACTACGGCGTGAAACTTCCGCTGGGCCCGCCGCTGGGCGGACCGTTATTCTTTGCACATTATTCGTTCCTGGGGCTCGATCCGCGCGGGCTGTCTGATGCTTTTGCGAACTATGAACTGCAAAACCGGGCACATGCGCTGATCAACTACAGCCACTCGAAATTCAATCCCGGCAATTTCTACGGGTACAGCACCGAGAACTGGGGATTAACGGCCAGCGATGATATCGGGGGCTACCTTGCCCATGAGCCGCGCAACGACAATGGCGTGATATCGCCGACTGCCGCGCTTTCATCGTTCCCTTATACACCCGACGAGTCGATGGCGGCCCTGAAGTTCTTTTATTATAAGCTTGGCGACCGGCTGTGGAAGGAATACGGCTTCGTGGATGCCTTTTCGCTGCATCATGCGTGGTTTGCAGATTCGTATCTGGCGATCGACCAGGGGCCGGTGATCGTCATGATCGAGAACTACCGGAGCGGGTTATTGTGGGACCTCTTCATGAGTGCCCCTGAAATTAAATCGGGTCTCAGGAAGCTTGGCTTCCAGAGTCCCCGACTCTAAACTGTATTGGATATGAAGCTAAATAGATTTTTACCTGTGATGGTCGTGCTGATCCTTGGCGCAGGGTGCGGAAAGACGGTAAGGACGGCTGACAAAAAGGGCGGCCTTTCAGATGATGAATTGCTTACGCTGGTTCAGAAGAACACGTTTCAGTATTTCTGGGACGGCGCGGAGCCCAACTCAGGGCTGGCACGGGAGCGCTTCCATGTGGATGGCAACTATCCGGAGAATGATAAGAACGTGGTCACCTCGGGAGGAGGGGGCTTTGGGGTCATGGCGATCCTGGTAGGCATCGAGCGGGGATTCATTACCCGTGAAGAGGGCCGCCAGAGACTGGAAAAGATTGTAGGCTTCCTGGAGACCGCCGACCGGTATCACGGCGCCTGGCCGCATTGGTGGAACGGGGAAACCGGCAGAACCAAGCCCTTCAGCAAGAAGGACAATGGCGGCGACCTGGTTGAGACCTCCTTCATGCTCCAGGGCCTCCTGACGGTCCGCCAGTATTTCCGGGACGGGAACCAGGCGGAAAGGCAACTTGCAGAACGGGCCGACAAATTATGGAAGGATGTCGACTTCAACTGGTACCGGAACGGGAAGAATGTCCTTTACTGGCACTGGAGTCCGGATTACCAATGGGATATGAATTTTGCCGTGCGCGGCTATAACGAGTGCCTGATCATGTATGTCCTGGCCGCCTCATCGCCGACGCACGGTGTTCCCGCCGAGGTGTACCATGAAGGATGGGCAGAAGGGGGTAAGATAAAATCCCCATCGGAGAAATTTGGCTACCAGCTTCAGCTGGCTCATCAGGGCGCTCCGAATGGAGGACCTCTGTTCTGGGCACATTACTCCTTCCTCGGTCTCGATCCCCGGGGACTGAAGGACCGGTACGCCGATTACTGGCAGGAAAATAAAAACCAGACGCTGATCAATTACCAGTGGTGCGTCGAAAATCCGAACGGCTTTAAGGGATACGGCCCTGACAGCTGGGGGCTGACCTCCAGTTATTCGGTCAAGGGTTATTCCGGTCACGCACCGTATGCGGACCGGGATCTCGGTGTTATCTCACCGACTGCGGCCGTTTCTTCTATCCCGTATACGCCGAAGGAATCCCTGCAGGCGATCCGCCACTGGTATTCGGATATGAAGGACCAGGTCTGGGGCCCCTATGGGTTCTATGATGCTTTCAGCGAAACCGCGGGCTGGTACCCGCAGCGGTACCTGGCCATCGACCAGGGGCCTATGGTGGTGATGATCGAAAATTTCCGGACCGGCTTATTATGGAAACTGTTCATGAGCAGCCCCGAGGTACAGCAGGGCCTGCAAAAGTTAGGCTTTGAAAGCCCGCATCTGACTACAAAAAAATAGCAATGAAACAATACCTGAAGTTTTTTCTGCTGGGGGTGTCTCTCTCCGTTGCCGCCACGGCACGTGCACAGGATACCCAGGCGAGTACGTACTGTAATCCGCTTAACCTGGATTACACCTATATGGTCTACAACGCCCACCAGGGGCTTTCCTACCGCTCGGGAGCGGACCCGGCCGTGGTCCGGTTCAGGAATGAGTATTACATGTTCGTCACCCGTTCCATGGGTTACTGGCATTCCACCGACCTGCTTAACTGGGACTTTATTACTCCTGAAAAATGGTACTTCCAGGGCTCAAATGCGCCGGCCGCTTTTAATTATAAGGACTCGGTCCTGTATGTGGCGGGTGACCCGTCCGGTTCCATGAGCATCCTTTATACGGACAATCCCAAAAAAGGCGACTGGAAGGCGACTCCCGCCATCCTGAATGACCTCCAGGATCCGGCGTTGTTCATCGACGATGACGGCAAGACCTATCTCTACTGGGGATCGTCGAACACCTATCCGATTCGCGGCCGCGAGCTCGACCGGCAGCGTGGGTTCAAACCGGCTGAAAAGATCCATGAGCTCATCCGGCTTGACGGGAAAACACATGGCTGGGAACGGTTCGGTGAGAACCACGGGGATACGGTTCTCGGCGGTTATATCGAAGGACCCTGGATGACAAAAATCAAGGATAAATACTACCTGCAGTATGCCGCCCCGGGAACAGAATTCAATGTATACGGCGATGGCGTATACGTAGCCGATGCTCCCCTTGGTCCGTTCCGGTACGCCCCGAACAACCCGGTTTTCTATAAACCGGGAGGATTCGCGAACGGGGCTGGGCACGGCAGCACCGTGGAAGGCCCCCAGGACGTATACTGGCACTTCGGATCCATGGCCCTGTCCGTCAATGTAAACTGGGAAAGGCGACTCTGCATGTTCCCCGCCTTTTTCGACAGGGACGGCCTCATGTATTCCAGCACGGCATACGGCGACTACCCACACTACGCCCCGGCTGTACCGGGAAAGATGGGGGAGTTTACCGGATGGATGCTCCTGTCCTACAATAAGCCGGTCAGGGCGTCGTCCGCCAGCGGGGAATACAATGCCGCGAACGCCGTGGACGAAAGCATCAAATCGTTCTGGCTGGCCGGGGAGAACAATGACCGGCAATGGCTGGAGATCGACCTGCAGAAGCCCGGGACGGTCTACGCGGTCCAGGTCAACTTTCACGACTACAAATCGGAAATGTACGGCCGTATTCCGGGGCTCCGGCACCGGTATTTGGTCGAAGGTTCAGACGATAGGAAGACCTGGAGGACGCTGGTGGACCGGGCGGACAATTTCAAGGATGTGCCAAACGATTACGTAGAGCTGGGGAAACCGCAGCGTGTCCGCTATATCCGTTACCGGAACATTGAGGTTCCGACACCGAACCTGGCTATTTCCGGCATCCGCATATTCGGAAAAGGATCCGGTAAGGCACCTGCTTCGGTAAAGCAGTTTGCTGTGGTGCGTAAAACAGACCGGCGGGATGCCATGATCACCTGGGAAGCACAGAAAGATGCCCAGGGATATACCATCCGCTGGGGTATCGCACCGGATAAACTATACAATTCCTGGATGGTTTATGGTGAAGAGTCGCTGGAACTGAAGAGCCTGTCGACTGATCAGCGCTATTATTTTTCAATCGAGGCCTTCAATGAGAACGGGATTTCGGCCCGTTCCGGAATTGTCGATGCCCGGTAAGACTTGCTAAATTAAGGATAAGGGTATCGTGAAGATGCCGGATATAACTGTATGCTATGAGAATATTTAAAATTTGCCTGTTAATTCTGCTGTTTTCCGGTTCCGGGGTTCTTGCCCAGAGCACCCGAGATGCGAAAATGGACCGGTTCATTTCCGGACTGATGAAAAAAATGACCCTTGACGAGAAGATCGGCCAGCTCAATCTCCCGGGTGCGGGTGATATTACAACCGGACAGGCGTCAAGTTCCGACATTGCCGGTAAAATCAAGGAAGGAAAGGTAGGCGGTCTGTTCAATATCAAGGGGGTAGAGAAGATCCGCGACGTTCAGAAGGTTGCCGTAGAGAACAGCCGGCTTAAGATCCCTTTGTTATTCGGTATGGATGTGATCCACGGTTATCAGACCGTTTTTCCAATCCCGCTTGGAATGGCAAGTACCTGGGATATGGAGGTTATTGAAAGAAGTGCCCGGGTCGCCGCCATCGAAGCAAGTGCCGACGGGATCAACTGGACCTTTTCTCCGATGGTCGATATCTCCCGGGACCCGCGATGGGGAAGGGCTTCCGAAGGATCCGGCGAAGACCCTTACCTCGGTGCCCGGATCGCTGCAGCGATGGTGAAAGGCTACCAGGGGAGTGATCTTTCCCTGAACAACACGATCATGGCCTGCGTGAAACACTTCGCGCTTTACGGAGCGGCAGAGGCCGGCCGGGACTATAACACGACGGATATGAGCCATATCCGAATGTATAATGAATATTTTCCGCCTTATAAGGCGGCGGTTGACGCCGGTGTAGGTACGGTGATGACGTCCTTCAATGAAGTGGACGGAATTCCGGCGACCGCGAACCGGTGGCTGATGACCGATGTGTTGCGGAACCAGTGGGGCTTTAACGGGTTTGTCGTTACCGACTATACGGCAACCAATGAGATGACCGCCCACGGGATCGGCGATCTGAAGACGGTCTCCGCCCGGGCGCTGAAGGCGGGAACAGATATGGATATGGTCGGAGAAGGCTTCCTGACCACCCTGAAGGAGTCCCTGAAGGAAGGTAAAATAAGCCAGGCTGATATAGACAACGCCTGCCGGCGGATCCTCGAGGCGAAGTACCGCCTGGGACTCTTTGATGACCCATACCGCTATACAGATCTTGCGCGGGCCAAATCGGAAGTGTTCAGTCCAGAACACCGGAAGATTGCCCGGGAGATCGCCGCGGAGTCTTTCGTTTTGCTGAAGAATGAGAACAAGGTGCTGCCCTTGAAAAAGACGGGTACTATTGCGCTGGTGGGCCCCTTGGCCGACGCCGTGACAAATATGACAGGTACCTGGAGCGTTGCTGCGGAGAATCAGTATTCCGTGACTGTCCTGAAAGGACTGCAAAACTCGGTCGGTAACCAGGCGCGGATCGTATATGCCAAGGGGTCTAACCTCACGGCCGACCGCGCTTTGGAAGAACGGGCGACGATGTTCGGAAAGACCCTGAACAGGGATGACAGGCCGGCCGATGTTATTTTAAAGGAAGCCCTGGCTGTGGCCTCGAAGTCAGATGTGATCGTAGCTGCCCTCGGGGAATCTGCAGAGATGAGCGGGGAAAGCTCCAGCCGTTCCGATATTGAGATCCCGGACGTACAGAAGGACTTGCTGAAGGCCTTGTTGAAGACCGGGAAGCCGGTAGTCCTGGTGCTCTTCACCGGCCGGCCGTTAGCCCTGAAATGGGAAGACGAGAACGTACCGGCGATCCTGAACGTATGGTTTGCCGGATCTGAGGCGGGCGACGCGATCGCCGACGTGCTGTTCGGAGTTGTAAATCCTTCCGGCAAGCTGCCGGCTACGTTTCCGCAGAATGTGGGCCAGGTGCCGCTCTACTATAATCACAAGAATACCGGAAGACCGCTGGGAGAAGGGAAATGGTTTGAAAAATTCCGTTCGAATTACCTGGATGTTTCAAACGATCCGCTGTATCCGTTCGGCTTCGGGCTTAGTTATTCGACCTTCCGTTATGGGAATGTGAAAATGAGCGGAGCATCCCTGAAGCCCGGGGGGAGCATCACTGCCTCCGTTACGGTAACGAACACCGGAGACCGGCCCGGTAAGGAGGTCGTCCAGCTCTACATCCGTGATGTGGTGGGAAGCGTCACCCGTCCGGTAAGGGAATTGAAAGCATTCCGGAAGATCGCGTTCAAGGCCGGTGAATCAAAAACGGTGTCTTTCAAGATCACTGAAGAAGATCTGAAATTCTATAACAGCGATCTGAAATTTGTCGCTGAGCCCGGGGAGTTCAGGGTGTTCATCGGTACCAACAGCCGCGATGTAAGCGAAGCTTCATTTCAGTTGATGAAATAGCTAACGGGCTGACATTGAGCAGATAAAACTTTTAAATGCTTTAAAACCAGCATTGCCGGAAACTGGTTATTCATGTGTCAATTCTGATTACATGTTGCCTGTCAGAGCATTGCTGGTTTTATTCGTTTTAGCCGCTCCTGCGGCAATGGGGCAGTCCCGACAGGATACCCGCCAGCCGAGGTACCGATTCCAGGCGGGGTTGCAGGTAGAAGTCGGGGTTAAATCCGGCAAGGCCAATCAAACGCCGGATTATATGTACAAGCCGGTCATGATTCAAGCTGAATTTCAAAAGCCCATTTCGAGCAGCCGCAACAGTACCTGGTTCCTCGACTATTTCATTCAGCCGCAGTTCAATTCGGTAAAATATCAGGAAGGTGTTTTTACCAATGCCCACCCGGCGCTGGTCCGAAGCTGGGAGACCGGTATAAATGCCGGGCTGATCGTTTATAAATCGGTTTATACCACGGCTTATGCGGAAAGAGCCGTGATCTATTTCCTTGCAAGTTCAGGACCTCACTATGTGTCCAACGTTCCAAGCAGGCAGTCCAAAGGGTTCATTTTTTCAGATAACTGGCGTTTCGGCATCCGGATACCGGTACACAGGGGAGTTTCCCTGGACCTGCGGGGCGGACGACGACACATCTCAAATGCGAATCTCAACCCGCCAAACGGTGGCATTAATAACAAGATCGCCGGGCTCGGGATTCGGTATACTTTTTATTGAAAAAAGACGAGCCGGTACTTGTTCAGTTACCGGCTCGCGTGTTTCTTGTGTTATGCCATGTTGTGATACACGGCCTGAACGTCATCGTCTTCTTCGAGTTTATCGATCAGCTTGAAAACATCAGCGGCCTGTTCCTCGGAAACTTCGGTCGTTGACAAAGCGACCCGTTCGAGCTTGGCACTTTTTACTTCCAGCCCTTTCTCTTCAAGTGCCTTCTGCATTTTTCCAAAATCTTCGAAGGATGTGTGGATCACACCTACGTCGTTCCCTTCTTCATCCTCCTCAACATACAGATCCTCCAGTCCGGCATCGATCAGCTCAAACTCCAGCTCTTCAAGGTCCATGTCTTTCGGGTCGAAACGAAATACAGATTTACGATTGAAGATAAAATCGAGTGACCCCGTCTTACCAAGCGTTCCGCCAACCTTGTTAAAATAGCTGCGCACATTGGCCACCGTACGGTTTGTATTATCTGTTGCGGTCTCGATAAGGATAGCCACACCGTGGGGAGCGTATCCTTCATATACATACTCCTCGTATCCTTTTTCATCTTTGCTGGAAGCACGTTTGATAGCAGCATCAACACGGTCTTTCGGCATGTTTACCGCCTTTGCGTTCTGGATCGCAGTTCGCAGACGTGAATTACTTTCGGGGTTCGGTCCCCCGTCCTTTACCGCTATGGCAATCTCTTTCCCTAAACGGGTAAACTGCACGGCCATTTTCGCCCAGCGCTTAAATTTTCTCTCTTTACGGAATTCAAATGCTCTTCCCATGAGTTATTATAATCAGTTCAAAAATCAAAAGTAAAAATAAAGGATGCTTATTTCTTCAGGTTGTGCAGCATGTCTGCGGTCATAGCTGCAAGATCATACTGCGGTTTCCAATTCCAGTCGGCGCGTGCCTGGCTGTCATCGATGGACTGCGGCCAGCTGTTGGCGATTGCCTGCCGCGGGTCATTTTCCAGGTATCCCAGCGTAAATTCCGGGATGTGCTTCCGGATCTCGGCCGCCAGGTCTTCCGGGTTAAAGCTGACTCCCGAAAAGTTATAGCTAGACCGGATTGTCAGGCGGTCTGCCGGAGCATCCATCAGTTCGATGGTTCCCCGGATAGCGTCCTCCATATACATCATCGGCAGTTCCGTTTCTGCGGAAAGGAATGACTGATAGGCTCCCTTGATCAGCGCGTCATGAAAAATATGGATAGCGTAATCCGTGGTTCCTCCTCCCGGCGCAGCTTTCCAGCTGATCAGTCCGGGATACCGGATACTCCGCACATCAAGACCGTATTTCTGGAAGTAGTACTCACACCACCTTTCACCGGCTAGTTTACTAATGCCGTAAACGGTGTTCGGGTCCATGGTGCAGAACTGCGGAGTATGTTGTTTCGGTGAATTTGGTCCGAAGGCTGCGATCGAACTGGGCCAGTATACCTTGTGGCTTTTATATTCAAGGGCCAGGTCCAGGATGTTCAGGAGGCCGTTCATATTCAGGTCCCAAGCCAGGTTAGGATTCTGCTCCCCTGTTGCCGAAAGCAATGCGGCGAGCAAATAGACCTGTGTTGGCTTGTATTTTTTGAACAGGGCCTTCAGAACGTGCTTGTCCAGGACGTTTGCAAATTCGAAGGGACCGGCCTCCTTGATATCGTAATCGGGGCGGCGGATATCACAGGCGATAACCCGGCTTTCGCCGTGAATCTTCCGTAACTCGGTTACTAACTCAGTTCCAATCTGGCCGTTAGAACCGATGACCAGGATAGTTTCTTGCATTAAAATTGGTTTTGAGCAAAGGTAAAAAAGTTTGGGACATCGGGCCTTATAGAATCAGGCGATACTGCCCGCGGCAATAGAGCTTTACCACGTTATATTCTTTCGCACTTCCCAGGAAAAATCACCGGGAATCCCGATATTCATTTTCCTGAGATGGTGAATTCCGAACCGGAGAACTGATTTGCACGGGGGGTTGTTAACAGAAAAGTTATGAACATTAGCCTTAAGATTTTCGCGTACAGGACCTTCCTGATCCTTTGCCTCGTTTCGGTATTTTATACCCTTTATGCACGTTCCCCGGATCCGCTGCGGGGAGCGTGGAACTCAGCATCCGGAAATATCAGGGAAGTATTGCTGTTCCAGGATGGCTATTTCACCCATAGCCGGTTTGACATCTCAGGTAAGATATTTTTAATGAGCCGTGGGGGACCTTACACCATGGATGAAGACAAGCTCTCTGTTGTGTATGAATTCGATTCAGCCCAGCCTGAAGAAACGGGAAGTCGGCATGTATACGCCATTTCGGTGGTTGGCGACAAGCTGGACATCAATTTGGGAAGTCGGTCGCAGCGCTGGACCCGGGGAGATGACTCCTCGGCGCCCCTGGCAGGGGTATGGAAGATTAGTGAACGCGCGCAGAACGGAGAATTGGTTCAGATACATCAGCAGGGAACAAGGAAGACCCTCAAGATCCTGACCGGTACACGATTTCAGTGGTTCGCGATCGACCCGGGTACCAGATTATTTGCAGGCACCGGGGGCGGGACCTACACGTTCGCCGATGGCAAATACACCGAGAATATTGAGTTCTTTTCCAGGGACAGCAGCCGGGTCGGCACCCGTCTGATCTTTGATGGGAAGCTGCAGGACGGTAAATGGCACCACAGCGGAACCGGCTCCCGGGGGGACCCCATCTATGAGGTCTGGCGCAAGGCGTATCCGTCGGAACGTTAATATGCCGGGATCTCCGAAAAAACCGTATGCAAGTGACCCGGGCCGGCAACGCCGGTTACGAACACCTCCTGCTGGCAGCCGGCAAGCTTGGATACGTTGCCAGGTCCATCGTGTGGTTGCTTATCGCCTGGCTTTTCGTCAAAGCCGCCCTCCACACGAATTCTGCAGAAGCGGGAGATACCGGAAAACCATTTGCGTTCTTGCAGACGCTGCGTATGGTGTCTATCTCACTGCAGCGGTCGGTGCAGGTCTCATCTGCTACGGTATTTTCAATTTCGTCAGGGCGAAGTACAAAAGCCTGTAGGGTAGTGAACCAGAGATCTGCAGCTGGTCTCTGCTCTGGTACGGGTACCGCCGGATCAGCGAGCCCTTTACCGTCATCCGAACGTTGAGAAACGTGGTTTTTTGGTGAGCAAACCCCTAAAATGAATAAACATTCGTCATATTTGCGCTGAAAAATAAACATATACAAATAACTAAAAAATGAAGGTCGCAGTTGTTGGCGCCACCGGCCTGGTAGGCTCGGTCATGTTAAAAGTTTTAGCAGAGCGCAATTTTCCTGTTAGTGAGTTGATCCCGGTTGCATCGGCAAAAAGCGCCGGTAAGGAAATCGAGTTCAAGGGAAAGAAGTACAAGGTTGTGACTGTGGAGGACGCTATCGGCATGAAGCCGGATGTTGCGTTATTTTCCGCAGGGGGAAGTACCTCGCTGGAGCAGGCTCCCCGTTTTGCGGAGGCGGGCACAACTGTAATTGATAACTCGTCGGCATGGCGTATGGACCCTTCCAAGAAGCTCGTGGTTCCGGAAGTAAATGCAGATGTTCTGACACCAGAGGATAAGATCATCGCCAATCCGAATTGCTCTACCATCCAGATGGTGGTGGTATTGAAGCCGCTGCACGAGAAATATAAGATCAAACGGGTGGTAGTTTCTACCTACCAGTCGGTGACCGGTACCGGCGTGAAAGCTGTTGACCAGTTAATGAATGAAAGGCAGGGAATCACTGATGGCCCGATGGCCTATGCTTACCCGATCGATCTCAACGTCATTCCCCAGATCGACGTTTTCCAGGATAACGGATATACAAAGGAAGAAATGAAAATGATCCTCGAGACCCGGAAGATAATGGGAGATGAGGATATCCGGGTGACGGCCACTACCGTGCGCATTCCGGTGATGGGCGGGCACTCGGAAGCCGTAAATATTGAGTTTGAGAACGATTTCGATGTCGCCGAGGTTCGCGCCCTGCTAGGGCAGCAGAACGGGGTGATCGTGGTTGACGATCCTGCCAATCTCAAATATCCAATGCCTAAGGATGCCCATGAAAAGGATGAGGTCCTGGTTGGCCGTATCCGCAGGGACGAGTCTCAGCCCAGATCGCTGAACCTCTGGATTGTTGCCGATAATCTTCGGAAAGGCGCGGCGACCAATGCGGTCCAGATCGCGGAATACCTGTTGGACAAAAAGTTACTCGGTTAAGTTTCGCCGTGAACAGAGAAGGGACTCTGATGGTCCCTTTTTTTATGCCCGATTTTTTATTTTTGGCTATGAACCTTCGATTATCACTCCTTTTTTTATTCGTCTCGCTCAATTCATTCGGCCAGGTGCTAGGAGACCGCATCGCCAAAGCGTTTGCGGCCTTTGAATCCGATCCACAGTTACAGTACGGGATCAGTTCACTGACAGTCCTTGATGCGACGACCGGCCAGGTTGTATTCCAGAAAAACGAGCATACAGGGCTGGCGTCTGCCTCTACACTAAAGACCGTGACCGCCGCAACCGCCTATTACCTGCTCGGCCCCGACTTTAAGTGGGAAACGAAACTATCCTACACCGGACACATCGAGAACGGCATTCTGAAGGGTGACCTTTATGTTAACGGGGGGGGGGATCCTACTTTCGGAAGCTGGAGATTTCCCGGCACCAAAAGGGAAGTCATCCTCAGTAACTGGATTTCGGCCATTCGCCAGGCTGGTATTAGGCAGATTCAGGGACGGGTCATCGCTGACGACAGCCTGTTCGGGACGCAAACGCTGCCCGTCGGATGGACCTGGCAGGATATGGGCAACTATTACGGTGCCGGGCCGAATTCACTCACCTGGCATGAGAACCAGTTTGAGCTCAGTTTTAAAGCGGGGAGCCGGGTCGGAGCTCCGGCAGATATCATCAGGGTCAGCCCTGTCCTGCGGGACGTTACCCTGGTGAATGAGGTGACGACCGGAAAGCCGGGGACGGGGGATAATGTGTACATATACTCAGCTCCCTACTCTGGCGTCATATATGTCCGGGGAACCTATGCGATTGACCTCAAAAAGGTGATCAGCGGCTCAGTGCCTGACCCGGCATTCCAGCTCGCTGCTGAGCTCGCCGATACCCTCGCCGAGGCGGGTGTGGCGGTAAAAGGAAGTTTTACCACGCTGCGGAAGCTTGCGATGGTTGGGGGGATACCGGGGGCGGAACGGTCAACCGTTCTGGCAACGCACGTGTCGCCGGATTTCTCGGCGGTCAACTACTGGTTCAATCAGAAAAGCATCAACCTGTACGGAGAGCACATCCTGAGAACCTTGGCCTGGAAAAAATCCGGTAAGCCAGAGACCGCCGAAGGCGTGAAAGTTCTCCAGAATTTCTGGTCAGAAAAATGCGGCATTGATGCAGGTGCGATCAATATCATGGACGGGAGCGGTCTGTCGCCCGGGAACCGGATCACCACATTCGCTATGGCCAAGGTCCTTCAAACAATCAGGTCTGAACCTTGGTTTGGCAGTTTTTATGAGGGTCTGCCGGTTTATAATGCCATGAAAATGAAAAGTGGAACGATCAATGACGTCCTTGCGTATACCGGCTATCAGACATCCGTGTCTGGTGAATCGCTGGTGTTCTCTTTCCTCGTCAATAATTACAACGGAAGTGCCTCCGCCGTCAGGCAGAAAATGTTCAAAGTTCTTGACGTGCTGAAGTAGTTCTTCGTGCAGAAGAGTTTCAAACAAAAGGCGGTCCCGGGCTTCGTGGGCCGCCTTTCGTGTCTAACAGGTGTGTATCTAAATTATAGTCCGTTATTACGCTGAAAGGTTGTGAGGAGCTTCTTTTTGAAGATCATCCAGGTGCCTGCACCAATCAACATAGACGGCCAAACAATTGAAAAATCGAGGTTGAGCCAGTAGTTGTCTACCAGGAATACCAGGCCGATAAATAACATAAAGTATGCACCGGGTCTGGTGAAATTATGCTTAGCCCCGGATATCAGCCCGATGGTAATCAGCAGCATGGGCCAGCTTAAGATCCAGTGCGGCAAGTCTGCACCAAGCTGATCCGCCAGTAAGAAAGTTCCTGCGATGATTAATATGGATCCTGTCATTGCCTTGCTAGACTGAGATGGGTGTTTTATGATGTTCATAACCTTGTGATTTATGATATAAAGATACTCCGGCTTCACATGGCCTTGAACAGGAATCTGGCTTGTTGGGCGTAAAAGGCGGTAAATCTCCGGAAAAGTTCGGTGAAAGCTGCGTCCGTGTCGGATGCGCCGGTGAACGTGCCCAAAATGTAATCCTTCCAAACAGAAGAAAAGCACTCTTGTTCATTAATATACATATAGTGTGAAGGAGGTTTATAATGAATGTAGTTCAACGAATAGAACACTGGGGAGATGTCCACCATGCCAAATGGCTGGACATGGTTCGCATTGTTCTTGGAATCTTGATCTTAAGTAAGGGTATTTCCTTTATAAGTGATACCGATGCACAAATGGACTGGCTGGTTCAGAACAGCAGATACCAGTTTTCAGGTTTGATGGCAATGGCTGTCATACATATTGTTGCCTTTGCCCACCTTGTCGGAGGATTTCTTATCATCATCGGCCTGGTGACCCGGTTTGCCTGCGTCGTTCAGATCCCCATTCTTCTGGGTGCGATATTTTTCGTCAATTTGACCCGCGGGTTTTCTCCCCTGAATTCCGAATTGTGGCTTTCGATCATTGTATTGACGCTGCTGATCCTGTTCTGGATTGTTGGCTCCGGGCCCTATTCGGTGGATCACTGGATGAAGACACATCGCGGAAAGTAGTTGTCCGGAAGCGGCTCAAAGGGTAGTAGCCGCTTTCTTTTTTCATGAACCGGCTGCAGTTTCGAAGCAGGGACCTGCCGTGCCATGTAGTTTCCATAACCGGTGTCGTCGTTCCGAAAAATCTTGTAATTTCAGCGGCCGGTCACCTCGTTACTGTTAAACATGATTCTACTTTACCTGATATTCATCTTCCTGGTTCTCCGTTTCACAGTAACTCTATTCAATTTTATCTCCAATCCAAAGCTGCCGGTTAGCGGCCGGCATTATACCGATCTGGTCTCCATTCTTATTCCGGTACGTAACGAATCTCAAACCATTCTCCAACTACTGGAGTCCCTTAGTAATCAGGATTACCTACAATATGAGGTGCTGATCCTGGATGATTCTTCTACTGATACGACTTATCAGGTAGTGGAGGAGTTCTGCAGATCCCGTGAGAAGTTCTCAGTGATCAGGAGTACGCCTTTGCCGGATGGTTGGGTAGGGAAAAACTTTGCCTGTCACCAGCTTGCAGAGGCTGCCAGGGGACAGTATCTGATGTTTTTGGATGCCGGATCAACGGTGCAAAACGGTCTGATCAATAATGCCATTCACCGGATGAAATACAGCCGGTTAAGTCTGCTGAGCTTGTTTCCCAACCAGGAAATGAAAACCTTTGGGGAACGGCTCGTCGTACCGCTGATGCATTATCTGTTGTTGAACCTCTTACCTCTCCGGCTGGTCCGGTTGTCTGGAAGCTCTTCCTTTGCGGCGGCCAGCGGCCAGTTTATGCTGTTTGAATCGGCTACTTACCGGGAGCATGAATGGCATTCCGCTGTCAGAGCAAGACCGGTTGAGGATGTCGAGATTATGCGTCTGGTAAAGGGATTGGGCTTTCATGGTGAGGCGCTCCTGGCGAACGGATTTATCACCTGCCGCAGCTACCGGAACCTGAGGGAGGCAGTTCAGGGATTCAGCAGGAAGATTTTGTCCGGTTTTGGGAATAACGTAGCCGCCATTCTGCTATATCTGTTCCTGGTGGTAATAGGGCCGCTTTCCGTTTCATTATATCTGGGACCGGAGCTGCTGTTTTTTGGTATCGGCCTGATCGTCCTCATACGGATAATGATCTCCCTTGCGGCGGGTCAGAATCCATGGATCAATATTGTACTTCACCCGCTTCAAATGGTCTCGCTGGTGGTTGTTTCTGCAATCGCTATTCAGAATCATTTTACCCGATCCATCTCCTGGAAAGGGCGCAAAGTAACCATCTGAAGGAATGTACTCTTAATAAGGGTATTAATTTGGGGGATCTGATAAAAGGTTCGTAAATTTGCCGGTACAGATTATGGGCAGATTGAACCTTCAGGTAAGTATTGACAGGGATTCCGGATTTTGTTTTGGGGTAGTGTACGCTATCGATATGGCAGAGGCGATCCTGAAAGAGGAGGGACAGCTATTCTGTCTGGGAGATATCGTTCATAACGATGAAGAGGTCGAACGCCTGAAGGCGCTCGGTTTGAGGATCATTAATCATGATGAGCTCAAAACGCTTAAAGATGCGAAGGTGCTCATTCGTGCTCACGGTGAAGCGCCGGAAACCTATCAGACCGCTTTGGAGAACAATATTATTTTGATTGATGCGTCCTGCCCGGTCGTCCTCAAACTCCAGAACCGTATCAAGAATTCCCATGATGACAACGAAAAGATTCTGATCTTCGGAAAACATGGTCATGCTGAGGTAATCGGTCTTCAGGGTCAGACCAATAATGAGGCTATCGTTTTTCAGGATATCAATGAACTCGAGGATGTCAATCTGCCGGATAAGTTTACATTGTACAGTCAGACCACCAAAAGCACCGACAAGTTCTATTCGATCAAGAATGAGTTAGTGAACCGCGGCTACGAGGTTAAGGCTAATGACACCATCTGCCGCCAGGTTTCCAACAGGGATGAGGAGCTGAGAACCTTCGTCAGGAATTTTGATCGCATCGTTTTTGTTTCCGGTAAGAAATCGTCGAACGGGAAAGTACTTTATGAAGTGTGCAAACAGTACAATCCCAATACTTATTTCATTTCAAAACCCGAAGAACTGAACGAAAGTATGTTCCTTTCGGGTGAAAAGGTCGGGATCTGCGGCGCGACTTCTACTCCTATGTGGCTGATGGAGCAGGTAAAGACCTCACTGCAGTCCTTTTAGTTGGCACACGCCTGTAAACTATCACGCTTACTTCATATTCGACCCGCGAAACCGGATATCCGTTAAAACGTGCTATTTTTGTTGCGATGAACAAAGCGAAAAGAGGGGTCCTGATCGTGAATCTGGGCACTCCTGACAGTCCGTCCGTTGCCGATGTCCGGAAATATCTGAATGAGTTCCTTATGGACGGCCGGGTTATTGATATCCCGCCGTTGAGCCGTGCCCTGCTTGTTAAGGGCATCATCGTACCGTTTCGCGGACCGAAGTCCGCAAAGACCTATCAGAAGATCTGGACTGAAAACGGTTCTCCGCTGATGTATTATGGTGCCCGGGTTGCTGAGCGTTTGCAGGACAATCTCGGTCATGATTATCACGTGGAACTGGCCATGCGGTATCAGAATCCCTCGATTGAATCTGCGCTCCAGAAGCTTCAGCAGGCCGGAGTGTCTTCCATTCGGGTGATCGCATTGTTTCCTCAATATGCATCCGCCACGACCGGCTCCGTACATGAGAAGGTCATGGAATTTGTCCGGACCTGGCAGACGATACCCGATATATCCTTTGTCAACTCATTCTGTGATGACGATCTGATGATCCGGGTTTTTGCCGAGAACGGAAGGAAGTACCGTCCGGAGTCTTTCGACCACATCCTGTTCAGTTTTCACGGGCTGCCCCAGAGGCAGTTAAAAAAAGCCGATATAACGGGGAAATATTGCTTGCAGTCAAAGGACTGCTGCGCCACCTTGACGCCGGCTAACCAGTTTTGTTATTCGGCCCAGTCTTACCATACTGCAAAGCTGATCGCAAAGGAGCTAAATATTCCCGCAGAAAAGTTTACGGTGACCTTCCAGTCGAGGCTTGGCAGGGATCCCTGGGCCCAGCCCTATACCAGTGAGGTGATCCATGAGCTGGCCCGCAAAGGTGCCAGGCGTATCCTGGTGTTCTGTCCCGCTTTTGTTGCCGACTGTCTTGAGACGATCTATGAGATCGGTCAGGAGTATGATGAGGAGTTCCGAGAACTGGGCGGAGAAAAGATTCAGTTAGTGGAAAGCCTCAATGACGATCCCCTGTGGATAGAAGCACTTGCCCGGATGGCTACCGTTAGCCGACCCGCTTCAGTATTTCTCTAAGGATCAAATCCGTGGCCCCGGTTTTCTGGCTGACATAAAGAGCTGCTGCTCTGCCGGCTTCATCCCGGCGTTCGACATTCTGCAGCCTACTGAATATGTTTTCAAGTTCAGCATAATTCCTCACGGAGAAGCCACCGCCCGTAGCGATCAGGTCAATGGCTTCCTGAAACTTCTGATAGGCGGGGCCGAATATGACCGGCAATCCGAATGCCGCCGCCTCCAGGGTATTGTGTATACCGGTTCCGAAGCCTCCCCCGATAAAGGCGACTGTTCCGTATTGGTAAAGAGACGACAGCATACCAATGTTGTCAATGATCAGAACCCGCATCCCAGCTGCTCGTTCGTTTGACGCCTCAGGCTTAAGGTCTGCCAGTTTCGAATACCGGATCGCTGCGGGGAATGCGCGTTCAATGATTCTGATCTTATCGGGTTGAATTTCATGCGGAGCTACTATCAGATGCCAGTCCGAGTGCGCGGCGGAAAGCTGCGCCAGCAGGGCTTCATCTTCCGGCCAGGTACTCCCGGCGATCAGTACCTTCTTTCCCTCAGAAAACTGCTTAACCAGTTCAAGGTGCCGGGGGCGGGCCGCATTTTCGTGCACCCGGTCAAAACGGGTGTCACCTGAGATCGTTACATTATTCAACCCAAGCTGTGCCAGCAGGGACCGGCTCGCTTCATTCTGCACGAAGAAATGGGTGACGAAACTTAGAATCCTTCGGTGCAGCCCGCCGTACCATTTGAAAAAAACCTGCTCTTTCCTGAAGATTGATGAGATCATGAATAACGGAATCTCATTCTTTTTTAATATTTTAAAGTAATGGAACCAATACTCGTATTTGGTGAAGATGGCCAGTTCAGGATTTATGAGCCTGATAAACCGTTCAGCATTTTTGGGGGTATCCAGCGGCAGGTAGCATACTTGGGATGCAAGGGGGTAGTCTTTGCGGATCTCGTACCCGGATGGCGAAAAGAATGTGATGATCAGGTTGCAATCGGGTCTGAGTTCTTTGAGCCGGTCTATCACCGGTCTTCCCTGTTCGAACTCGCCGAGTGATGCAAAATGAAACCATACGGATTTCCGTGAGGGATTTACCGACCGTTCCAGATGCTCAAATAAATTTTTACGTCCGGACAACCACTTCTCTGCTTTTTTGTTCTTGAGTGAGGCGATACGGATGAAAAGGGAGTAGAGAAACAGGCCTAGGTCGTAGAGGAAAACCATTTTACAAGTTATTCGTTATCTTCGCCCAAGTTAAGTTAATTCCTAAAACATAGAGTTTAAAACATGAAAATAGCAGTAGTCGGCACAGGTTATGTCGGTTTGGTGACCGGGACATGCCTGGCAGA
>CBINHC010000015.1:0-57749 GCA_966250385.1 uncultured Sphingobacteriaceae bacterium
TTCACGCCAGCTGGGAGATCGGGCCAGCCTCTACACATCGAGTTGTGATTTGCTTTCATTCTTTGAACTACTGATATTCACGCCAGCAATTTCCCCCGGGGATATTCAGAGCATTAAGTTGTGATTTGCTTTCATTCTTTGAACTACTGATATTCACGCCAGCTTCTCCAACGCATTGGTATGATCGCACGGTGTTGTGATTTGCTTTCATTCTTTGAACTACTGATATTCACGCCAGCATACCGAAGTATATTGCCCTGATATTCAGGTATTTGACGCGAAGATTAGAAACAAAAAAATCCGGTCCACGAAGATTCGTCACCGGATTTTTTTAAGATTCAACACGGCATCTGTCAAAATAGTTCGAGCTGCTGGGGCGTTGAGGGCAGCGCTTTTTCTTCTCTGTTATAGAATAATTCGATCATGCCGAATTGTTTGTCGGTTATGGTCATAATGCCGACATGTCCTTTCGGCGGCAGGATTTTCTTAACGCGCTTGATATGGACATCGGCATTTTCACGGGAGGAACAGTGTCGTAAGTAGACGGAAAACTGAAACATGGCAAATCCATCTTTCATGATGTCTTTCCGAAACTGAGCATAGAGTTTCCGGTCTTTCTTTGTTTCTGTTGGCAAGTCGAAAAAAACTAAGATCCACAAAATTCTATATTCATTTAGCCGCATCAAAAGGGAAGTTCAATATCACTATCGGAGTCTCCATAAGGCGAAAAATCTTCTGCTGCCAGGTCCGGCACCTTCTCTTTCGGAAAATAGGAGCTGCCGCGTTGTTGTTGGAATTTCTTGATAATCGGATAACTGATTTTCCGCTGGGTTCCTGCATAGCACTTTGCCAGTGACGCCGTAGTATTCTGTAAGCCGACCATTAACGGGCTCCTGGTTTTCTCGAATTGCACATCGACCGTTGCAATTCCCAGGAGCTGGGTCTTGATCGAATTATTTAATTCGAGAAAATTCTCACCGCGGTCGATAATGTCCAAAACAATCTTATCAACAAAGGGACGGTAGGGTTCCATAATATCATCGGCAAGGCAATATGCATTATACTTGTTGCGGTGATGAATTCCGAGCGTCGGTAATAGTCCGGAAGACACAAGCGATCTGGCGACAATCGCCCGTAGAATAGCATAGCCATAATTTAAAAGATTGTTAGGGGGATCCCCTTCCCGGCCCCTGAAAAAGCTGACTTTTTCAGGAAAAACAGTTTTCCAATAATAAGCAGCTGCTCGCCCTTCATAATTATCCGGGTCGCCGGAACGTACTGACTTGGCCCAGTAGAGCATATTTTCAATGGCTACTCCCCGATCAGACAAGACTGCTGCCTGGTTTAGGATCTTTGCCTGCACTGTTTGTTGCCAGAGCTGCTTTTTTAGTGGCTGGGAAGCGTCAATTTGGTGCCTGAATCGCTCACTTTGCGTGTCATGACCATCTAGCGGAAGCATCATCCCGGTGGGGTGATGGGTATCGTCACAAGTAATCAGGACAGCCTTGTTGGCCAGAAGTGCAGCGATACAGGCATGGGTAATAGTAATCTGCCTGTGATCAAGCAACACCACACCCACATCTTCAATGGGAACAGTCTTCCTGGATTCCTTCTCGCCCAACACCTTCAAATGAGGAAGGTCAATCAGGAGTTGATTGTCTCTCAGGCTCAGGTATGCCGGATTGCCAAAATGAAGGGTCCGTTTTATCATTTCCCAGCTATTTAGTCGAAATGTATTTTGCTATTAACCGCTTATTGCTAGTCACATGATTGCGTCGGAATTTGCCGGAACGTCAACTCCAACATGGCGGTTATTAACTCTAATAATTTTTCCAAGCCTGTCACACTCAATTTTCCAACAGGCTTCCTTTATCATTTCTCCTTCCAGGGACCTTTCCATCTTATTAAGCTGCGTGAATTCCAGCTTGTCCACAATTGAGACTGCAACTGGGGCAGGAACCGCATATAATCTCTTATCGTAAAAACTGACTACCTTGTAAACGCGCCGGTATTGCTCAGTGGTTAGCAGCTTACAGCCTATTGACAATGGGTCGTTACGTTCGTCCTCGGTCGGTAAATAGACCAGGTCGTTGGGCGACAGGCAAAATGCGAGGGGCTGGCCCTTTTCATTCTGTATAGGCACCGGGAACAGGTTTTGCTTCTGCCGTTCGATTACAATATTTAGTGGAACTGTTTCGAAACTACGTGTATGTGCGGGACCTTCATAGATCGCAAAAAACAAATTGGTTCCTTTTGCAGCTTCCACGTATTTTTCTTTCTTATTTCCAGTTTGTCCAACTGGGAATTTGTTTCCCAATGTTTCAAATGTCCGAACCTTCAGGATAGGCTGATGAAATTTTCCACCATTTAGGGCAATGATGTTCTGATTCATTTCTTCGATTCCTTCCGGAGAAAACGCAACTTCCGGATTATCCCCTTTGGTATGCAGGTGACGTAGCAGAATTCTTTGAATTCCACTGTCGGTGATGGTTTCGATTTTTGCAGGTGTGAATGTACTGTCGATTGAAACTCTGGAGGCTACATTGTCGTCAGCCCAGTAGAATACTTCAACTTTCGAAACGCTATGCCCATTAAATTCATAGCCATTCTCCTTGAACATTTTGATCACATCTTTCTTAACGCTTCCCGCGCTGATTAAACCCATAAGGTGTTTTCTCAATGGTCGGTCGACGATTTCAGGTACCACATCGAATGCCGACGAGAACGATACGATTTTCTTCATTCTCAATTTTACCAGCCCGGAGACGGTGTCCTTATGGAGTGATTTCCGGATCGCCCAGCTTTCACCCTTCTGCTGTCTGACCTTTTCTTTTTTGCCGTTTGTAAGAATCTGATAGTTATTCACCGTCTTATTAATAACTCTCGTATTCTGCTTGAAACTGACAATCAAGCTATGTAGCGCGGCCCTGCTGTCCGTTACGAACGTTTCCCACGGTTGCTTAAAGGTCCATTTGTATTGGTCAGACGACCTTTCATTGTACTTCTTCTGGCATAATTTGACTCTTAGGTCATGTCGTTCCCTGATCAGTTCCTCCTTCCCTTTCCCAACCGCGTTCTGATTATTCAGAAAATTGATATGGCTACGAGTAGCACAAGCAATTACCAAAGCGTCAAGCGCATGGTGACGATGATCGATTCGCTTTTTCTGAAAACCTTTTTGAAATTCGAGAGGTACCACCGGAAGATCCTTTTTTAATTTCTCATGGTAGTAAGTGAAGCGCATCGTTTCAGTTATTTCGTTCAGTCGCCTGAATCGAGGAAGGATGAGATCATTCCATACGGCTTCCATGCCCCAGTCTTTTTTCAGGATAGCAGTAATCTGTCCTGTGCACGGAAGCACGTTAGTGGAATTAACACTGTCGTCGTTCTTCTCTCCACGAACAATATTGGACAGTAGGTTCATGACTAAGCGGCTGATGTATCGGGTGTCGTTTAGCTGCCGTTTCACCATCCCATCCGAAATTTCGACCGACAACAGTTTGTTTTTTTTCGATCGGTTGCCGGCGAAATGCCTTCTCACAAAGTCTATATATTCCTCCTCAGAAAAGACCTTTGTCTGCTTGCCAAAACCGAGTTCTACAATCTCTCCATGATGATTTTGGATAAACTCCATGCCTGTTTGGTTAGCCTTCCGCTTATTGACTGCAGATTCGCAAATAACCTTATTACTCAGGCTGTCATCAAAATACCGCTGCTGAGGAATGACATGTTCGACTTCATAGGCTGGAGTAAAAAGCTTGTTCAGGGGAATTATTTCCCCGGTGTAGGGTGACCGGTATTTTTGTTCAAGCCACAGTTTATACCGTTGAAGTTCCGGAGCAGTCGGGTAGGCAAGTCTGCTGATTTTTTGAATGTCTTCCGGGATTTCAATTGCTGAGTCCAGGACCCCTTCCTCATAAATTTTCAGAATATCCTGCTGCATTGGCGACCCGGGCCTCACGTTCTCAACGGCTGGGTCATTGAGTAACTCGGACAAAAGGGCCTTAATACGGAGATTCCTGTTTTCATTTTTTGAAATCTGACTAGACAGTCGCTCCCGCTCTTTCCTGGGATTTTTCAGGTCACGCGCTAGCTCCACATGTATCTCATCAAAATATCCGCCGGCACCCTTTCCATACTCCAGCCAGATGTCTCTGACCACACGGAGCGTCTCGGTTAACACCTGCTCAACTACTGGGTTTTTTAAGGAGTGCTGCCGAAATGTTGCCAGATAATCTTCCAGATCTGCAACTGATTCCCACTTTCCTGTTTCTCCCCGTTCTGAATGCCGGTCATACGCAACGTATTTTGCTAGCCATTCCGGCAACATTTGAAAATCCCGGATATTCCCGAAATGGGTTGTCTTCTCGCGGACACGGTCATGGATCGCCTCATCGTATTCTCCGTTAATGATTTTCTCAATGCGTACGATAACGTTTTTATCCAGCTTCTTTTCGTTCCAGAATTTCCCGGCCCGCATAAGAGGCAGCAGTCTCTTGATGGCCTTGGCTGAATAGCCGCCGTAGCTGCTCGCAAACGGTGGAAATCTTCTGAAAGCTTCGAAAAAGGAATCAACATCCAATTGGTTTTTTCGTGCAAACGACCGTAATGCCTTTTCGAACTCCGTTTGGTCGGTGACTGAATAGAGCAGGTGCCATAATTCAGTTTCTTTTTCCGCTGTGAGAAAATTATCCGGCAGGTCAGCGATTTTATTTAATCTTGCAGTAATCAGTGCCCGGGTTTCATTGCACGGGTATCGCTTGTCTTCGACATAATTCCATCGAAATTCCTGCTCCTTTAACTTAAAGAATTTTAGGAGTGTTTTCTGATCGATCTCTTTCCGGTTATGCAGGAATTCAAAAAGATTCGCATAATCATCAGTATCTCGCAAAAACCGGCCGGTTTCATTCATTTCACTTTCCCGATTATGAATACGCAAATTATTCAGCCATTGCCACAGGCGAAATTCCTGGAACAGTGGATGCGACTTGGGAATACATTTCAGCGCCTCTGTCTTCCAAATGCCTTCGTGCAGATAGCCTCTGGCTTCCAGGGGGCAATTACTGATCGCACTTTTCTGACTTCGCAACGGCCGCTGGTAATAGAGGATATCATCCACGAAGAGGTGAACAAAGTCTTTTTGAGACAACGAGGCCTGATGCTGCAGATTATGCGGGTACAACTCCTCAACACATTGCATAAATACATTCCTGTCTCGCAGTATTTCGTGAAATTCAACCTGCTTTGCAAGAATTCGAACGAGTTCCTGTTTATAGTATTTTCTTTCAATCGTCCGGATGAGCTTACCCTTGATCTTTTGATCCGGCTGTGCCAGTAATGCATCATAAATGTATTCGCCGACGGTCTTTTGAGCCCGTTCGATATCGAATTCGGTTTTTTTCTTAAGAAGTTTCCAGTCGTCCTCCTTTGGCGACCGGAAACTGCGCTTCTCCTTTCCCTCCTTGTCGGTCTTGATCGTTCCATCCCCGTTCAGTTCCGTGGTAACAATAAAATCTCGAGTCATCCCTGTCCAGTCGAACAATGGAAGTTTGCTCGCGCGCCTATAAATCCAGCCGTTTTCGAGAATTATATTGTACCATATCTCTGCTTTTCCGGGTTGTTGTTCATCGGCAGTCACAGCAGTCACGCTCAGAGAATGATATTCCTCCAATTTGTTAGGGCTTTCCTCGTCTTCACCCCGGAGTTGATAGTAGCCCCGTTTCTTATTGAAATGCAACAGTAGCCAGGCCAGTTCTTCGGTTTCAATTTTCTGGCGGATCGCCTTCTTCCGCAAGTAATAAATAGTCCAGTCATAGGGTAGTTTCGGGTCTTCACCGCGCCCATTTTTCCGATCAAACAGAGCCGGGTGACTATTCTGAAAATCCGTGATCATTTCCTCAAAAGATTTTTTGAAGATGAATTTCCCGCTTTCATCATAGGCTAATTTGGTTTCGATTTCCGGAATAAATTTTCCCAGCCGGTTATCAAAATCTATTCTCCCGGCATAGTGCTTGGGCAGGAACCCCAGAACGTTCAACACCCTGTGAAGTCTTTCCCGCCGTAACAGGTGGCGCTCCCTGAGTCTGCGTGTACTCCTCAGCCTGGTTCGTTCTGCAGTTTGCGAAATCGAATTACCCTTTTCGTATTCACCGAGAATATCCTGTGACATCGGAATAATCCGGCTTCCTACCCCGAGAATTTTTCCAGCATCATTTTTAATATCCTGTTCAATGAGTGCCCAACCAATAGAATTAGTTCCCAGGTCAAGACCTAAAATTTTTTTCATAACGGTTCCCCTTCGATTTGGAAATTTAAATTAGAAACATTTTCTTTGAAATTCAAATGAAAGCAAATCACAATAAGGATTATTCCGTTGTGAAAACATGTAAGGCGGGGAAACTCGCCTTTTTTCATTTTATGAATTTCCGATATAAATAATTCGCTGAAATAATTCCCTTTTTATAGGTACGGACGGAGAACTAATCCACGAATACTTCAAAGTCTCGCGTACGGTTGCAATCGACAAATGAGTTCAATCACTGTATTATTTTTGTGTTGCCGTTTGAAACCAGATCTAATCGACAACTTTTCGAATATTATTCTTCCATAAAAAATCCAATGAAGGCAGATTTGGCCTGTCGGCACGATAGGAAGGTGAGTTTAAGCTACCGACTGGGATTTCCTGATTTCGGAGAGGCGAATCCGACACTATCCATGACATGTGGGAATTTCATTTATATCACCATTTGATATCAGGGAAATCGCGAAGCGTCAGGTCCACAATCCGGCAGTTGTTTTCGCTGGCTGTCTTTTGCAGGTTGGCCAGCAGCGTGTTATACTCCGGAGTCCAGGAACTGAAATAGTCTGATAACATCTTCGAAATCTTTCTGAACCTGGGCTTGCCCCCGCGCATCGAAACAAAATCGATATGCAGGGCCTGATAGATCAGGAAAACATACTCGGAGTAGACCGGGATGCCCCGGCCGATATATTTACTGAGTTCTGAGGCGCCGATGGGATCGTACTCCACCATCGCCTGCTCAATAACGTGTTCCAGTAAATATAAACTTGCCTGATGGATTTTTTCTGTCGGGTTAAAGCCCGCATTGTGCCGTAGTGCAGCAACAAAAAGGAGAATATCTGTCCAGACTACTTGGAATCCGTAGTAATGAAGCGCGTAGTCTTCCCCGGGGTACCTGAATGCCTTCGTAAGACGATTTCCACTGACCGCTTTCCGAATCTCGTAAGCGAAGTTCATCAGCAGCTGGTTCTGGCCCTTTTGCCATCCATTTTCTTCATCGAGATGCCCTGCTATTGCATGCACGGTATCGTACAGGCAGTTAAGATCACCATAATCGCCAAATAAAGACAGGCCTGTACCGCTTTGTGTTGGAAGAGCTTGTAACATAGAAAACAATGGTACATGCAATTTTCGGAATGCCGAAAAATTATCGATGTATCTTGAACATTGAAGGACTGTGGTGTCAAGCTTTATTATTATCCGTGGACTCCATGGAACACGAAGTCTATACGATCATTTCAGGCGGATGCGATGGACCTATTTCTTAATAATCACTTAAATCACCATGCATACTGAATCAAGACTGTCGTGCCTTTGCTGCCTATAGCCCGGCTGAGTCTATCCAGGAACGCAAATAATTTCGTACATTTAAATATATATTTGAATCATCAATCATATTAAAATGTCTGCAATTTCAACTCATATTGGCCGCAAGATTAGCAGAATCCGTGAAATTCGCGGACTTAAGCAGGAAGCGCTCGCGTCGGAACTCGGTGTAAGTCAGCAAGCCATATCGAAAATGGAGCAGAGTGAACGAGTTGAGGAAGATGTCCTTGCCCGCGTCGCCCAAGCGCTTGGAGTCTCTCCGGAAACGATCAAGAACTACAGCGACGAAGCAGCGATTTATAATATTCAGAATAATTATGATGGGGCCCATTCTGAAGGTGCCAATTTTGGGAACAATAACTGCACATTCAATCCGCTTGATAAACTGATGGAAGCGATGGAGGAGATCCGGCAGCTCCACGCCGAAAACAAAAAGTTATACGAACAATTACTTGCTGCCGAACGAGAACAGATTGCGCTCCTGAAAGGAAAAAGAGACTGACCAGATATTACCTCCACCCCAACGATGCCACCGGATGTCTGGCATTAACAAAAGCACAAAAGGATTGGAATCCGCAGTCCGTGGTTGGACTGAATCGCCCTGGTGTTATTGTCGTTCTGTATATAACCGGCGGTACTTTCAAACGGCCAATGCAATTTCCTAAGGTGGTTTAATCCGTTCTTCTGATCCCTTCAAAGATGGGTTATCGCATTTCCATCATAACGGTATACGCCGTCCAATGAGCCGAACCAGATACTACCATCAGGGGCTTCTGAAATCCCGAAAATCATCGCCTTAAATACCATTTCCGGTTCAGGATTTTTTTTCGCAAGAACCCTTCCGTCATACCTGGAAAGGGCCCATTGATGTTTTGTTTCACCTGCCGGCCCCTTCCAGTCCCGGCTGTTACTAAATTCCGAACTGGTCCAGATGTTCCCTTTTTTATCCTCGTAGATATAACCGACAAATGCCGATGCCAGATTGGTGAATGCATGACCGTCGTAACTCCAGAGCCCATCGTTGCCACCTATCCAAACCTTTCCTCTTCTGTCTTCGATGATGGTGCGCACATTTCTGAAAGGTCTACCCTCATGAGTTACAGGCAAAAACGAGTTCCCATCATAAACGCAAGCACCGCTTTCGGTACAAAACCAGAATTTACCGGATCGGTCTTCCAGTATCCAATTAACTTGATTACCGGACAGCCCGTCCCTTTTAGTAAAATTACGGAAGGTTTGCCCATCGTAACGGCTTGCTCCGGCGTCTGTGCTGAACCAGATATCACCCTTCTTATCTTCATACATCCCGGTAACCCGATCACCGGCAAGCCCGTCCTTTTTTGTGAAGTTGCGAAATGACTTCCCATCGTAGTAATACACTCCGGAACCGACCGAACTAAACCAGAAGTTCCCCTTTCTATCTTCTATTACTGAAAAAAAATGCGCTGAACTTACGCCTGAGGTTATGTTGGTAAATGATTTCCCATCGTACCGTAGAACGCCCTCCCAGGAAGCAATCCAGGTATTACCCTTACTGTCTTGCCTGATCGTACGGACGAGGTGACCCGGCCCTTGGGAAATCGTAGCTTCTTTGCTTCCGGACCTGCGATTTTCTTTCTGGAGTTTCTTGCCGTGGGGTCCTTTACAGGAAGTGACAGATACAATCAATAAGAGTGAAACGCAGATCTGTGTGTGGATTTTCATTTTCAATTTATAATTAGTGGCACAAATAATCTAACCGGAAATGAGTTCAATTTCATGGGTTTGTAGCTACAAAACTATCGGGATAATTTCCCGGCAGGAGAATCAGAATTGTAAATTAAAATGTAAACTTTGTAAATAAACCGCCATTTGATGCCTGATTACCTGAACCGCTACTCCGGGAGACGAAAGTACCTGTTCATGTTACTGCTGCTGCTTTCTTTCTCGGTGGTCATTGTGACATACAGCACCAGGACCGATGACGGATTCGATGTCGCCCGAAGGGAGGTTCTTCTGCGAAAGATCGGAGATAACCTGCTCCGGCAGTCGGGAGACACTACCTCCCGGGTACTTCCAGTCGAAAAGATTGCAGAGAATGAGTACCGGATCAGGTTTGAAAATGATCTTACGTTCCATCCGGATTCCCTGGTAAACACGACCAGGAGCCTGTTAGCCAGCGATCCGCTTACTGGTGATTACGTTGTAAATGTTCTGACTCCCGGTAACGCCAGAGTCGTTTATGGATTTGCCATTTCCGGAAATAAAAAAGATGATATCGTGGCATGCCAGGGAAGAAGACAACCCACTGCATTTTATGTTCTGAATATCCGGTTTAAGCCGAAAGATCCCGGCCGGAGTCAAAGAATATACCTGCTCGGCACCCTTCCATGTCTTGCATTTATGGGTTTGATCTTTCTGAGATTCGTTAGCCCCCGGAGGTCTGCAAAAAATCATCAGAGTGACACGTTTAGATTAGGCTCCGCTTTGTTTGATCCGACCCAACGACAGCTGACCGTAAACAGGCATACCATTGATCTGACCGGAACGGAAACGCGTTTGTTGCGTATTTTTGCATCATCTCCCAACCAGACGATCGAACGAAGCCGGCTGCAGAAAGAGGTTTGGGAAGATCAGGGCGTTATTGTGGGACGCAGCCTGGATGTGTTCATTTCGAAACTAAGAACAAAACTGGCCGCTGATCCCTGTATCAACATCGTGGTAGTGCGCGGAAAAGGATACAGGCTGGAAATCATTTCTTAAAAGCGCTATCTGCCAATGCCGGGAAACCATCTTCTCCTCCCATCAGTCCTCCCACTCTGATAGTAGCGCCGCTTTGCCATCACATGTATATCCCTGTGTGGATCAGCTGCTAAAAAAATTCTGCACAAAATCTTAAATACTAAAATTTTTAGCATTAATTTTGTACATCTGTTATGGCTAATCTGATGTGCAAGAAAGATATTATCAGCGAATTGCAAAAGAACATTTTGCAGTGGGAAGGATTCAAAGTCCCCCTGGCTGGTCACGTGCGGTATAAGGGATTGGAACAAATAGAGGCGGCTTTCCCCAATTCGGTTTTCCCGACCGGGGCGTTGCATGAATTCCTCGCCGGGAAACCGGAAGAGGAAGCGGTCACTGAAGGGTTTATCAGCGGAGTACTGCAGGGGCTGATGCAGAACGGAGGAATCTGTTTATGGATCAGTCCGTCCGTTTCGGTATTCCCCCCGGCCCTGAAGGCGTTCGGAATTGAGCCTGACCGTATTGTCTTTGTCTGCTTACACCGCCATCGGGATATTCTCTGGGCGATGGAAGAGGCGCTGAAGTGCAATGCCCTGGCGGCAGTGGTCGCCGAGGTTCAGGATCTGACCTTTGCCGAATCCAGACGGCTGCAGCTGGTTGTTGAAAAAAGCCGGGTTACCGGGTTTATCCTGAGAAAAGATACCCGGAAGGTAAGTTCCACCACCTGTGTGGCCCGGTGGAAAATCACTCCGGTCCCGAGCGAAACAGCAAACGGGTTACCCGGCCTGGGACACCCCAGGTGGAACGTGGAACTCCTGAAGGTTCGCAACGGCAGCCCCGGCCAGTGGCAGATCGAGTGGCAGGCCGACCGGTTCATGCCGGTACTTCATAAAAAACAGAAATCCGCCTGGGGACAGGAAGAGGAACGAAAAGCAGGATAAGTGTATGAAAAAGCGATTTCTAACCATCTGGTTTCGTCATTTAACGACCGACTGGATGAAAAAGCGGCGCCCGGAACTGCAGCCCGAAGCCTTTGTTTTTGCGGCACAGGAACATAACCGCAAGGTGGTTACGGCAGTGAGTGCGGCAGCGGAATTACAGGGCATCCGGACCGGCATGCCTGTTGCCGATGCGAAAGCCATGACGCCAGGCCTGCAGGTATTTGACGAGAAGCCGGAACGGGCATCCCGGTTACTGAAAGGCATCGGGGAATGGACCGTCCGGTACACTCCGGTTGTTGCCGTGGACCCTCCGGACGGACTGATCCTCGATATCAGTGGCTGCACTCATCTATGGGGCGGGGAAAAATCATATCTCGAGGAAATAACCTCCCGGTTATCAAACTACGGTTACGATGTTCGTGCAGGTATTGCTGATACGATCGGGGCGGCCTGGGCCACGACGCGGTTTGGCCGGTCTGGCTGCATCGTCGAAAGCGGCAAAACAGCCGAAACTTTAATGGATCTTCCGGCCGCTGCACTTCGACTGGAATCAGCAGTGTTGCAGCGGTTATACAAACTGGGATTATACCAGATCGGCAGTTTTATCAGCATGCCCCGTTCGGTATTGCGCCGGCGGTTTGGGGAGTCCCTCCTCCTTCGGCTTGCCCAGGCCATCGGGCATGCCGAAGAATACCTGCACCCCCTGGTGGTCCCTCCCATCTGGCAGGAACGGTTGCCCTGCCTGGAACCTATCCGGACCCGTACCGGCATTGAGATCGCTATAAAACGACTCCTTGAATCCCTTTGCGAGCGGCTTAAGCAGGAAGGCAAAGGCTTGCGGTCTGCGCTGCTGAAGTGCTACCGGGTTGACGGAAGGATGATGCAGGTTGGTATCGGAACAAGCAGGGCGTCGCACCACATCGACCACCTGTTCAAGTTGTTTGAACTGAAGATCTCCGATATCGCGCCGGGGCTCGGCATTGAACTTTTCGTCCTCGATGCACAAAAAACGGAGGATGTTTCGCCCGTCCAGGAAGGATTATGGGCCGGCAACAGCGGCCTGGACCAGGAACAACTGGCTGAACTGCTGGACAGGCTTGAAAACAAGGTAGGGAAAGAAAAGATTCACCGTTACCTGCCCGCTGAACATTACTGGCCTGAGCGGTCCATCAGCGAAGCCGGTTCCCTGCAGGATCCGGCTCCGACCACCTGGCGGAATGAAAAGCCCCGGCCGGTCAGCCTGTTAAAGAAACCCGAACCGATCGAAGTGACCGCCCCGATTCCGGATTATCCGCCCATGGTCTTTCTTTATAAAGGAAAACGCCACCAGGTATTGAAGGCTGACGGACCGGAACGGATTGAACGGGAATGGTGGCTGGAAAGCGGAGAGCACCGGGATTATTATAACGTAGAGGATGACCAGGGGCAGCGTTACTGGCTGTTCAGGCTCGGGCATTATGCCGGTGGCGAAAAGAGTCAGTGGTTTTTACATGGTTTTTTTGCATAGAGGATGAGCTACGTCGAACTACAGGTAACCAGCAATTTCAGCTTTCTCAGGGGCGCCTCACACCCCGAGGAGCTGGTCGCCCAGGCGGCAGAACTCGGGTATAAGAAAGTAGCGATAACGGACCGGAATACACTGGCCGGCATCGTTCGGGCATATGTGGCTGCAAAGGAGAAGGGAATCGCACTGATCCCGGGCTGCCGGCTGGACCTGATGGACGGCCCCGGCCTGCTGGCATATCCTACCGACCGTGACGCATACGGCAGGCTTTCGGCTCTTTTAAGCAAAGGCAACCTGCGTGCTGAAAAAGGCTCCTGTCACTTATACAAACAGGATGTCTTCGAGCACGCCGGGGGCATAAAACTGATTGCCATTCCCCCGCCAGCATTATCAGCCACCTTTGATTTTGAGCCTGATTTTGAAAAACAACTTGCCCAGTATAAGGAAGCTTTCGGTTCAGACCTCTACCTGGCAGCCACCCGGACCTACCAGGGGGACGACCATAAGAAGCTCTTCCGGCTGGCGCAGCTTTCAGAGCGGTTCGGGATACCCCTGGTTGCGACCAACGACGTACACTATCATAATCTGGAGCGCAGGGAGCTGCAGGATATTCTCACCTGCGTCCGGGAGAAATGCACGATCCAGAATGCAGGGTTCCGGCTGCATCAGAACTCAGAACGGCATATGAAGCCGATCGAAGAAATGGAGCGTCTCTTCCGCCAGTATCCCGAAGCTATCGCATGTGCAGCGGAAATAGCGGATTCCTGTACCTTTTCGCTCGATGAGCTGAAATACGTTTATCCCGAGGAGATCACCAGCGAAGGTCGTACGCCCATGGAGGAACTGACCTTCCTGACCTGGGAAGGTGCCCGGGAACATTACGGCGAAAACATCCCGCAAAAGATCATTGCCAATATCAACCATGAGCTGGCATTTGTGCAGGAAATGGATTACGCGCCCTATTTTCTCACGGTCTACGACATTGTCCGGTTTGCCAGGAGGCAGGGCATTTTATGCCAGGGGCGGGGTTCCGCAGCCAATTCTACGGTGTGCTACTGCCTCGGGATCACATCGGTCGATCCTACCAAATTCGATTTACTCTTCGAGCGCTTTATCTCCTCGGCCCGGAATGAACCGCCTGATATTGACGTTGACTTTGAGCATGAACGCAGGGAGGAGGTCATTCAATACATTTATAATAAATATGGACGGGACCGGGCGGCCATCGTGGCAACGGTCACCCAGCTGCACCAGAAAGGTGCCATCCGGGATGTAGGCAAGGCAATGGGCTTGTCGGTGGATACCATCAACCGGCTTTCATCAGCGATCTGGGAGTTTACCGACGAATGGTTCGATGAGCCGAGGCTGACCGAGGCCGGGCTGAATCCGAAGGATCCGCATCTGCGTAAGGTTCTGAAGCTAACCGCCCAACTGATGGGATTCCCCAGGCAGCTTGGCCAGCATACCGGCGGGTTCGTCATCTCCCGGGGAAAACTGAGTGACCTCTGCCCCATCCTGAATGCCCGGATGCAGGACCGCACCAATATCGAATGGAACAAGGACGATATCGATGCATTGGGCTTTCTCAAAATTGACGTTTTGGCTTTGGGTATGCTGACCTGCATCCGCAAAGCCTTTGACCTGGCGAAAAAGCATTACGGGCTGGATCTGACGCTGGCCAACATCCCGCAGGATGATCCGGAAGTTTACAAGATGATCAGCCATGCGGATACCATCGGCGTATTTCAGATCGAAAGCCGGGCGCAGCAAACTATGCTGCCACGGTTGAGACCTCAATGTTTTTACGACCTGGTCATCGAGGTCGCGATCGTTCGGCCGGGTCCGATCCAGGGCGATATGGTCCACCCCTATCTGCGCAGACGTAACGGCGAAGAGCCGGTCGAGTATCCCTCCAAGGAACTCGAAGAGATCTTATCCAGAACCCTGGGGGTTCCCCTGTTCCAGGAGCAGGCCATGAAAATCGCGATCGTTGCCGCGGGTTTTACTCCTGCCGAAGCCGATGCGCTGCGACGCAGCATGGCGACATTCAAACTGAAGGGGCTGGTAACCCAGTTCGAAAAGAAGCTTATTGAGGGCATGAAAGCGAAGGGCTATCCGGAAGAATTCGCGCACCGGATCTTCAAGCAGCTGGAAGGCTTCGGAAGCTACGGCTTCCCGGAAAGCCACGCAGCAAGCTTCGCCCTGCTGGTCTATGTCTCCTGCTGGCTGAAACATTATTACCCGGATGTATTCGGGGCGGCCATATTAAACAGTCTGCCCATGGGTTTTTATCAGCCGGCCCAGCTGGTCATCGACGCCCGGAACCATGGTGTGGAGGTCCGGCAGGCTGACATCAATTACTCGCAATGGGACCACCTGCTTGAAGAGAAGTCCGGGAAATATCATGCGCTCCGGCTCGGGTTCAGACAAATCAAGGGGATCCGGGAAGAAGATGTTAAACTATTGGTTGCATCCAGAGGTAGCGGGTATCCGAACATTCATGCATTACGGGATGCGGGGGTATCACAGGCTACGCTCGAACAGCTCGCCGATGCCGATGCATTCCGTTCCCTGGGATTTGACCGGCGGCAGGCTTTATGGGAAATCTCATCGCTGCATGACCGGCCCGTCGCATTGTTTAAAGGGCAGCCCTCAGCAAGCGTTTCTGAACCGCAGATCAATCTTCCCTTCATGACCACCTCGGAACATGTGGTGCATGATTATGCCACCACGGCCTTATCCCTGAAGGCACATCCGGTCAGTTTTGTGCGTGAAAAACTCAGGCTTTTGCATATCCGGTCCTCAGCGGAACTTCGCGATGTGAAAGACGGAGCCCAGGTGAAAGTGGCCGGCCTGGTACTGGTACGCCAACGACCGGGAACGGCAGGGGGCGTTTGTTTCATCACTCTGGAAGATGAGACCGGATTTTCTAACCTGGTCGTGTTTCAGAATCTGTTCGAAACCTACCGGAAGGAGATCCTGGGGGCCAGGTTACTGATGGTTGAAGGGAAACTGCAGCGTGAAGGTGAAGTCATTCATGTCATTGTTAGGCGCTGTTTTGATCTCACAAAATTACTGAAAGGCCTGACCGCTATCGAAAAAGAAGAACAACCTGTATTGACCTTATCCCGGGCAGATGAAGGCGCTCCTTTTCCTGCCCAAAATAAGCGATCACAGGTAAGGTCATCGTCACAGGCAGAGGTGTTCCCGAAAGCAAGGAATTTTAAATGATGTTAATGGTCAAAACCATTATGTGTTAATTACCAATCGTCATATTGTTAATTGCTTAAAGTTATCCGACACCGGTGGTGATACAGAAATCCTTAAATGGTGCGAATATGTACTGAGCGGCTTAAAGGTGGAAATTGAGAAGATCGACAGGCTCTCAGAATATTCCTACCTGAAAAAAGAGATCTTGACACCTGCTATTCAATATTCTTTGGAGCGCAAGTACATTACCGAACTGGAAGCAAAGATTCTTCGAAAAGTTGCCGACAAACAAGTAGTTCAAGCACTGGATTTAAAAGAAATATTTCAGGGCAAAGCTGCAGCAGAGGTATCAAGACAAATAAAAAAACTAATTGACAAAAAAATAATAATACCTGAAAGGGAAGGTTCAAGAAAATATTTGCTTCGCTTTGACAACAGTTTCCTGCTAAGAGGAATCATGAAAACCTTAGATGAAAAAGGATTTCTGCCCATCAAAAATGAAGTTAGCTAATCAGGCGTAATATCCTACCGTTCGAACCACTCACTTTTTCCTATGTCCGAACAAGGTTCGAACATCTTCACTATGATCAGCAAGGTATAGAATAAAAAAAGGGCGCTGTGCTATCACAGAACCCTTTCTATTTTCAGAATCTCCGAAGTCAAAACTTCATTTCGGAGTCGAGTACCTTGGGCCGGTATCTCTTTGCCGCTGTGTATAAGATGTTTAGAGAAAATGTTTAAACGGATGTTTCAACAACATAAGTTTTAGCAGATCTCTTGAGCCCAAGGTCGTCGGTTCGAAATCGAACCCGACTGATATTAAATCTTTCGGCCTCGTGGTCTATCGAATCAATAAACTCACATAATACTTCTTCACTGACATAGCCTGCGGTAAACCTCAAAACCAGCTCGTTCTGAGTCTTATCGATTTCCAGCGTTTCGTCCTTTCTAATTGCCATTATCCTTCTTGTTTAATTGTGAAACAACCATCTCGTTATATTTCTCCAAAAGACGGATGTATTTATCTTTCCAGTAGTCCCTTTCCTGTAGGGCTTCCGATAGAGTTAACGGCCGATAGTTTGTTAACGGCTCAACCACCATCGCCCCGTACTCCAGCAATTCGGGCAATTCCTTTGAGAAGTCGTGCTTTAACGCTTTCCCGTATTTCATCACGATGGCCAAGTCTAAATTCGGATTCTTAAGGTGTTGATAAACTGTGGTGCGATCGTAGCCTGTCCTACGCGCCAACTCAGCAATACTAACCTTGTTCGGCCCTTCCTTGATCACCTTTTCTAAAATTTCTCCCCTGTGTTTCAATGAATTGCAAACCTGCAAAGGAAAAAGTGTAGATATATCTACAGTTTCTGTTGTATTTATCATCAAGTTTCTACACATTTGTATTAAATCCTACTGCGGAACCACAACGGAATGACGGCGGAACCACAGCGGACAAACAACGGAATAAAAAAGGAATCACGAAACCACATAAAACTGCCATGCTAAACAGACGAGAATTAGGTGCCCTTCGGAAAAAGCTGCCAGAGAAAGGTTACCAAAAGATTGCAGAAAGAACTGGCTATACATCCTCCATGGTCGGGAAGACCCTGAGGGATCCTAAGCACTTCAACGCGACTATTATCAACAAAGCCCTGGAGGTTATTGAAGAGTACAGGCATGAGTCGAATGACCTTAAAAACAAGGTAAAGCAAATTACGTCATGACAATTAAAAATAACAGCTTCTGGAATCAGTTTTCTGACCTTCTAACAAGTGGTATAGTTGAAAATGGTCGACACTTCAAACTTCAATTTTCGAGGTCATTAAAATGCTTTGCCGCCCATAAGTCGTTTGAAATCAACTTCAACGATGTCAGGCCGATCCTTTTAATCAACACAAGGGTGTTTTCATGGGTGTACTGCTCCACAATTGAATCAAACCGGCAGTTTTTTACCGGGAACACTTCAGCAATCAGATTTTTCAAGAGCAAGCCCTATACCATCGGCAGGGTATTGGACATCCCATTCGGGACCTCAGATGCCTACTACTGGAGCAAAACACGAATGAACGGGATTGCAATAGATATCCGCCTGCTCTATTCCATTGATAATGTTCGCCTAAGGTGCAACCCGAGAAACCAGGTCACCGGTATCGACTTAACTGAATAACACTTCACCATGAACTTGATCGATCACAATCGGCCCACATCAGCAAATAGTCACAAAGCAATGAACCTTTCAACTCCCACTCTTTTACCTGGCCTGGTAGACAAGCACACCGAGTTCTTCGATCATATGGGAAGCGATCATATGGTAAAGGATGGCTCTGTAAACATCTGCAACGGGTTCCCCCATTTCTTCGAGGTGTTGCTCGATACCGCAATAGCAAATGATCCCATGGTACAGAAGGGATTGGAGCTCCTTGAAATTACAGGTACTGACGAGCGGCGGATGAAGTTCTATGACTGCAATTATTCCGCTTGCGACAATGCTCCGGATGTTACCGCGACAGGAGAACTGGGGCCGAGGGAATACGTGGCGTGTCCAAACAGAGGAACGTGTGTTGCTGAGGGAAAGCTCTGCCGTTTACCGTACGGATTTACCAAGCGGGAGCGAGATGTTGTTCGTGAAATTGGCTTGGGCCTACTGGACAAGGAGATCTGCCAGAGACTGGCCATATCACAAGATACCCTCCGCAATCATAAAGACAACGCGGCTGCGAAGGCCGGCATTGAACGGAAAGCATCACTGGCTGTAATTGCTCATAAATGTAATCTCATATAAAACATAAAGCCCGACAGTTCGCACCTGCCAGGCTCATGAAAAACATACAGTTTTTAGATTTAAAATGGTTACTACTCAACGGGCAACCCCGCAAATAGTTTGCGAAGTTGCAAAAAAATCCTTCAGCACTGCAAACCTGATTTCGGCCCTTGCCGGAATGTGTGAGAATCGCTTTCACGCCATCTCTGCGTATCCACATGCGCGATCTGCCGCCGGCAAATTCGAATCCATTCGATATATCCGGGCTGAACTTGCTGCTGCAAAGGCGATGCCGAATACCCTTGAACAGGTTAAGGCCTGCCTACGATTGGAGCGCCGACTGCTTAGCATCGCCCCTACGGCAACCAGCAAGCTTTATGCAACATATGTTGCCAAGGTGAACAGCCACATGGCGAGCTGCCGGGAATACCTCGGCTGGGCAAAACAGTTTTAATCCGGGGAATCCACTCTACACTTCGACAGCCATGCCGGTAAACGAAATGCTATTGGAGCTTGTCCAGGTTGAGGCCGATATCTCAAACCTAAAGCACCTGATCAACTACTCCCCCATTTCTATTGATGTCCGCACGTTGGCACAGATCCACCTTCTTGTCAAGGTGGATCATCGGAACACCCTGAACTGGCTTTTGGAAGAAGAGTTTATCAACGGAGTTGATATCGAAGAACTATTCATTTACAACAACATAAAAAATCTTCAACGGGCAAAAATTTAATCAGCAGCGTCGGAAGCGCAGCGATGAGTTTGGGAAAACTGGCGGTACCGTTGCCGCCCCATTAAAATGACAGCCGGGAAAGACCGGCACCTTTAAAACCTTAACCAAATCCAGATGGACTTACATGCAAAATTTATCCTGGCGGTAGTCGCCATAGTGGTTCTGACTGCCTGCATTTTAGCCGATGAGCTCAGAGTTTGGCTCAATCGGAAAAAGAAGTATCACCGGCTGACGATCAGCATCGGCACGCTGTATACCAGCACAGTGATTTTCAGGAAGCGGTATCGATATCAATGGCTTGCCATTCTGGGCGCATGGCGGCATACACGCAAGCTGCCGAACCTGAAGCCCCTTTGGGTACAAACAAAAATCGAGGAAACCTATGAATAGCGTACTATACCTGTCCGGGAAGATCAGCGGCCTGCCGGACCTGAATAAGCCAAAGTTCGATGAAGCCGCCCGGAAGCTGAAGAATCTCGGTTTCATTGTCCGTAATCCTCACGAAATCTGTGCGGACGTAGATCCGGAAAACTGGGAAGCATGCATGAAACAGTGCATCAAGATCCTGATGGATTGCGACCAGGTAATTCTCTTGGATGACTGGCACCTGAGTCGAGGCGCCAAGGAGGAATTCTTTCTGGCCCGAACACTAAGGATCCCGACGTTCTTCTATGCCGATTTCATGGCCCAATTCGAAAGAGAGGTGCAGCCATGATCAAACAGGAGCTTACCACCGATCGGAAAGTCAAAATCTTCAGGTCTGTCCAGTTCATGCACATCATGGCCGAGATGATCCGCATGGAGTTCCGGATGTACATGGACGTCAACTTCCGGAACCCGGCCGTCAATAACCACGCATCCCGGATTTCTCAGAGCGCCCAGGCAATTCAGCAGCACCTTTCCTTTCTGGTAAAAGCAAAGGATACCGAGTATCGGGAGGAATACACTGCCGAGCTGCACCGGGTGTTCAACTTCTTCATCGGGCTTGACATCGAACAGATCCGGGAATTCATGGATGGAGCGGAGGCCCAGGCTAGGGAAGTGCAGCAATTAACCAGTCACCAATAATCAAATAACAATAGAATGAAAGCAACAATTGACATCAACGGCAAGGCTGTTGAAATTGAACTGACACCGGAACAGGTGTCCAGCATCAGGAAGAATTCTGAAAAGATCACAGACCGGGTAAAAACCTACGAAGACGCATGCAATATCCTCGGAATTAAACCTGCAAACGCCTTGCCGGCCTTCTCCTCAAGTCACATGGTCTCCACGCATGAACGGTCGGTGGCAGCCTCCTGCAAATTGATCATCATTGCCGAAGTCCTGAATGAAGGATGGAAACCCGACTGGAACGATCATAACCAGGCGAAGTACTACCCATGGTTTAAGTCGGTTGGTTCGGGTTCCGGTTTTGCGTTCTACGACTGCGACTGCGATTACGCGTATTCGGACGTCGGTTCCCGCCTTTGCTTCAAATCCAGAGAACTGGCAGAATATGCCGGAAAACAATTCGAGTCCATCTATAACGATTATTTAACCTTTTAAACCTAAACCAAAATGGAAACTATCATTACACAGAAGATTCAATCATTCGAAGATGCCGCAAGAGCGTTGGGCCTCGATCCTACCGCGCTTCCACAAGTTACCGGGCTTTCGGAAAAGCACGCCAGTGCAATTATTGCAAACTACAAATTATGGGTGATCGCAGAAGCCCTCAATGAAGGGTGGGCTCCAGACTGGAATAACTACGATCAGTGGAAATACTACCCCTGGTTTGATATGGAATCTTACGGTGAGCAGGTTGGTTCGGGTTCCGGTTTTGCGTTCGGCGGCTACGGCTACGTTGGCACGATTTCGTGCGTCGGTTCCCGCCTTTGCTTCAAAAGTAGTGAGCTGGCCGAATATGCTGGGAAGCAGTTCTTAGATCTGTACCGGGAAGTATACGTCCTTCCGAAGGCATAAAAATCAAAAGGGTGGTGCACCATGTGGGCTGTAGTTGGTTCGGGTTCCAGTTTTGCGTTCAACGACTACGACTACGATAACACGAATACGAACGTCAGTTCCCACCTATGCTAAGAGATGAACGTGGTGCAGACCTTGCCAACAGGGCAAAAAACAACAACCAAAAAAGGGCGCTGGTACCAAAACCCGGGAAGGCGACCTTCAAAGCAAAGGCATGAAACGATTGAATAACCTCTACGAAAAAGTCTGCAGCCTGGAGAATCTTCGGCTAGCCGATCAGATGGCCCGGCGCGGGAAGAAGAGCCAATACGGAGTCATCACCCACCTGAAAAATCAGGAAGAGAACATTCAGGCCCTTCATCGGATGCTGACCGACCGGACCTACCAGACGTCCGAGTACACCGTATTCAAGGTTTTCGAACCAAAGGAGCGGGATGTGTACCGGCTCCCTTACTTTCCGGACCGGATCACCCACCACGCCATCATGAATATCCTTGAACCGGTGTTCGTTTCCATGTTCACCGCGGACACTTACAGCTGCATCAAAGGGAAAGGGATTCATGCCGCCGCTCGGGGAGTTAAGAGGGCATTGCAGGACGTGGCAGGCACCCAATATTGCCTGAAGCTTGATATCAAAAAATTTTACCCAAGTGTTGACCACGCCATACTGAAGAAGATCCTGCGGAGGAAGATCAAGGACAAACACCTTCTCTGGTTGCTGGATGAAATCATTGACAGCGCCGATGGCCTTCCGATAGGCAACTACTTAAGCCAGTATTTTGCCAATCTGTACCTAACAGGATTCGATCACTGGATAAAAGAAGAAAAGCGGGTGCGATACTATTTCCGGTATGCCGATGACCTGGTGATCCTTTCCAGCAGCAAGCCCTACCTGCATCAGCTGTTGTCCGATATCCGGACTTACCTGGAGCAGCACCTGCATCTCCGGATCAAGGAGAACTACCAGGTATTCCCTGTCGACGCTCGGAGCATCGACTTTGTGGGATATCGGTTCTATCACACCCACACCCTTCTACGGAAAAGCATCAAAAAGAATTTCGCGCGCATGCTAGCTCGGCGCAGGAACCCTGCATCCATTGCCTCATATAACGGGTGGGCAAAGCATTGCAACAGCAAGCATTTACTAAAAAAAATACTCCATGAAAAGCTTTAAAGAATTCGGAATCAAGGCCACCAGCCAAACACTGGTTGGCGATAAAATTAAAATTGAGCGGGTGCTGAACCGTCTCATCACGGTCCACGACTTCCGGGTTGTCGAGTCGAAGTATGACAAAGGCAATGGTAAGTGCCTGCACCTGCAGGTTGAGCTGGACGACACTAAGCGGGTAATCTTCACCGGCTCCTCTGTACTTATCGATTTGATCCAACAGGTCCCGAAGGGCGAATTCCCCTTTCAAACAACCATCGTTAAAGATGACGGCCGGTATGAGTTTACGTAGATGAAGAATTACCATGACGTCCCGGATCAATATCGAAAAGGCAATTCTCGGAGCAGTAATATACTGCGATGCGTACCCTCAGGTGGCACACATTTTAACTCCAAAAAACTTCTCGTCAGCACCAGGCGTGAAGCACCGGGAACTATTTGGAACCGTAGCGGGCCTGTTCCCCGCAAGACCGATTGATCTGATAACAGTTAGCCACGAGCTGCGAACAAAATTTCCCGGGGATAATGAGGTAACGGATCTACTGTACGACATAAGCAATATCGCGGCGGCCTCCAATGTCAGTTACTGGGCCTTCATGCTCCTGCAGATCGATATCTCTGAAAAATACAAGTCTCAGGTACTGGCATGGAAAGATCTGCGGGACAGAGAAATGGAACATGTTGAAAGCGCTGCACTGCTTGAGATTATTGAGACCATCGATACCCAGGCAGATATTTTCGATGTGATTGAAAAGTCCATTCAATACTTCCAGCGGGAGAACATGACTTATGAATACAATGGGGCGCGAGAATATTTTCAAGGGATTGCTCAACGAGCAAAGGGAATCGAACGAATAGCCTCCATTGACGCCGCGATGCGTCATTTACTATCCACTACCAAATGTGCAAACTCGCAAGTTGAGATACACTGCGAAGCTTTTGCCAAGGCCATCGCCGACATGATCAGGACCGGACAGGTAAATGATCGATACACTACAGCACTAAACATTATTTACGAATAGAAAATGGGATTCAATGACTTTTTTAAAAACGGCAGTTCTGAGATAAGCACCGCCACAACGGCTGACATACATAAGGAATTAGAGAAGAGAGAAGGTCACCCCAATATTTTTCCGCTTGAAATTTTCAATCCAAAGGTGAAGCCGTTCATTCAGGAGCTTCACAGCAAGTACGACATCCCCAGGTCATACATCGGATTGGCAATGTTGGTGGCATATAGCACCGCAATCGGGACAGCCTATGCCGTTTCCCGAAACGGATCAGATCGGATGTATCTCTCCCTGTGGGGTTGCATGAACGGAATTTCATCTTCCGGCAAAAGCTATGCTCTGGATATGTGCTTCGCCCCCCTGAACGACCTGCAGAACGAGTTTGATGCGGATTGGGATGAACAGACAGGCAGCCTGACAGATGAACAGCGCCAGCGAAAGGAAATGAAGGTCTTGATCTATCGCGATGCCTACATCCCTACCCTGATCCGGTATATCATGCCGGTGAACCCCAAGGGTGTCCTAAAGGAAAGTGACGAGATCCTGGAATGGATCAACGGACTGAATGCCCTGGCAAAGAAAGAGAGCACCGACGAGCAGTTTTGGCTGAGCGCCTGGGATGGCCGGAAATATTCGGCCATTCGGTCCAGTAACAGCAAATATGTAATCCCCCGTGTATTCACCAATATCATCGGAGGGATCCAGCCCAAACTCCTCTATAAGCTATTCAAGAACGAACGAGACCAAAGTGGGTTCATTTTCCGGGTTCTTTTCGCAACACCCGAGGTCTTTAAGATAGCCCGACCCATCCACGGCTACGATATTCCATATGAGTTTAAGCAAGTCCACAACCGGCATGTTAGATCCCTTTACAACAGTCTACCGGTCGAAAACGGGTACGATGAACCTAAGGTATGCTTAATGACCAGGGAAGCCACCGAAATGATGATCGAGTGGGAAGACAAGCGGATCAACTCCATAAATGCCATTGCTGACGTTAATGAAATGAGCATCCACTCCGGGATCCTCGGAAAGATGAAAGCGTATGCATACCGATTCGCCGGAATCCTGGCAGTCTCCGACAAGGCATTCGAACGGCTTGGTGAACCATACTTTCCCGATCAACTTCACATTACCTCCGATATCATGGCCAGGGCACTGAAGGCAGCTGACTACTTCTATAAGGCAGCTGTAGACGTGTATGATGCCCAAAACGAAACGGTTACCGCCCCGCTCGAAGTTTTGCAGCTGGCCGCTTATGTGAAGATGGGGAAGACGCTGAACCAGATTGCAGACCTGATGAATATAGATAAGGGCGGCAAGATGAACGCCTCCGCGAGAAAGCAAGCTATGAAGCGTAAGCTCGACAAAGCCATTAAGGACTACCCGAAAGTATTTGCAGCACAAACCAATTAAACCGACACAAATATGAAAGCAACTTTAATCGTTGGACCGCAGTGTAGCGGTAAAACCACCTTGGCTCTCCAGCTAATCAACGAGAGCCCTAATTCAATGATTCAGCTTAAAGAAGGGGTAAATTCTATTGAGGAGATGAAAGGGTGTATCTCTTCCTGCGTGGGCGATGAGATTATCCTAACCTCCTGCTCTCTAACACGTGAAGTGGTCTCTAAAATCGAAGGGCTCATCCTGATAGAATTACCAGAAAAGAACGTGTTACACCTATTTCGACGAAAAGTCGCTCCAAATGACTGACAAACAGCAAAGTAGAGTCCTTTTAGGTGTGACAAAGTGTAACACGAAGCCCGTTTTTGATAGCATGAAGGGGGTTAGGTGTAACACGAATGTGTTACACCTCCGTAACAAAAAAGTGTTACACCTCACTCCTGATTATCAGAGGATTACCTATCAAGTTGTTACACCTTGTCACGGCAAAAACCAACACAACATTTTGAAAATCAATTAATTAATCACTAACACAACGACCCAAGGTGTGACAGCTTTTTTTTCTGGCACAAGGACAGGAAATCCGGTCCTTTTAAGAGCCGCCAAATTATCTCCAAAAAACCTTTTAGACCTTACCTATCATGATTAAAGAAAGAAACAATGGAGGTGCCGCATGAGGCAGCACTTCATGTACTCAGAAGGCGGTGGATTCCGTCCGACAGTAGTTTCCAATCCTGAGGATATCGAATTCCTGATCATCGACCTATTCTGTGGTGCCGGCGGCACGACCATTGGCTTTGATAACGCCAAGCTGAACGGAAAGAAATGCGCGCTGGTTATCGCGTGCGTGAACCACGACTGGAAGGCCATCAAGAGCCATTGGGAGAATCACCCGGAGGTGGTCCACTTTGAAGAGGATATCCGGACGCTGGATCTCGCTCCGCTGGCTGAGCTGACGGCGAAGTATCGGATGCTTTACCCGAACGCTCAGGTGATCCTTTGGGCTTCTCTTGAATGCACCAACTTCAGCAAGGCAAAGGGCGGACAGCCCCGGGACGCGGACAGCCGGACGCTCGCCGATCACCTGGACCGCTACGTGATCGCTCTGAACCCTGACTATATCAAGATCGAGAACGTGGTCGAGTTTATGAGCTGGGGGCCGCTGATCAGTAAAACGGTTAAGCACAAGGATGGGGCGATAAGTTGCCCAATAAACTTTGTCCCTGAATGGGCCGCCGATATCAATGATGAAATAAGTGAGGAGCAAGCGATGGAGTGGAGAATGCTGGCCATGCGTGGATCACAGGATTTACCTAAAATCGGAGAGCAGTATATTACTGGCTGGCGATGTGTTTGGCAAGGTGTGCCGGAATCAAAAAAATCAGGGAAAGATTTCGTGAGATGGTGTAAGCATATTGATTCTTTTGGATACCGGCACGAATGGAAGGAACTGAACAGTGCCGACTTTGGTGCCTATACCTCCCGGAATAGGCTATTCGGCTGCTTTGCAAAGCCGGGCCTGCCGATTGTATGGCCGGAAGCTACTCACGCTAAGAAGCCGGAAACGCAAGGCCTGTTCGGAAGCCTTCAGAAGTGGAAGCCTGTGAAGGATGTTCTGGACTTCTCCGACGAAGGGGAAAGTATTTTCAACCGCAAAAAACCGTTGGTCGACGCTTCACTGGAGAGGATCGAGGCCGGCCTGATCAAGTTTGTTGCTGGCGGGAAAGAGGCGTTCCTGTTACAGTATAACAGCGGATCGGCGAACCACCGCGCGCTTGATGTCGATGGGCCTTGCAACACAGTTCTGACCAGTAACCGGTTCGCTATCGCCCAGACTGCCTTCATTGCGAAATACTACAGCGGTAAACCGGCCGGTAAAGTCATACCGGTTACCGCCCCGGCAGGGACAATATGCACCGCCAGTGGGCAGGCGCTGGTTCAGTGCACTCCGTTCATCCTGAACACCAACTTTCAGAACGTGGGCCGGAGCGTTGAAGAACCTCACACGACATTAATGGCCAGCAGACGGCATCCGTATCTGGTGAATCCGTCCTTCCTGACCAAGTACCACGGAACCGGGGAGAATATTCTGTCGATCGACGGCCCGGCCAGTACGTTGACCTTAAAGGACCGCCTGGCAAAGGTTCAGCCGGTTTGGTGCGAATCCTTCATCCTGAACCCTTCCCACGGCGGACATTGCACGTCGACTGCAGCACCGTCCCCGGTGATTGTCGCCCGGCAGGATAAGGCACCGCTTTACCTGGTGAAGTACGACCTGGATCCGAACGTAAGTATTCCGATTTATGAGGATGACAGCGAGGTAATGATCCGGATTAAGAAGTTCATGGCCCTATACGGTATTTCCGATATCAAGATGCGGATGCTGAAAGTGCCGGAGCTGCTCCAAATCCAGGGTTTCCCGGTCCGGTATAAGCTATTCGGCAACCAATCGGACCAGAAGAAGTTCATCGGGAACTCTGTGGTCCCGCTGGTGGTCCAGTGCTGGTCCCAGACGATGGCACTGAAGGTAAGAGAATGGAGGGCGGCAGCATGAAGAAAGCAGTACAGACGAACCTTTTCGAAGGGGTTTCTCGCCGTCTACAAATGAATGAAAGCATCGAGCTTACCATCCAATCACTACAGGCCTATGGACCTAAATACAATTACTGGTGTATGGCATGGTCCGGGGGGAAAGACAGCACCACGCTGGTCACCCTGATCGTATACCTGATTCTCTCCAAGAAGATTGATCCACCAAAGAAGATCTTCATCATGTACGCGGACACCCGGCTGGAGCTTACTCCGCTTTTCGTGGCCGCTCAGCAGATCATGGACGAACTGGCAGAGCATGGATACCAGGTTGAGGTTGTCATGGCCTCGATGGAGAACCGGTTTCTTACCTACATTCTCGGGCGCGGCGTTCCACCGCCGAATAATGCCACCTTCCGGTGGTGCACTTCCCGGATCAAGATCGAGCCCATGAAGCTGGCCCTTGATAAGCTGGTCGGGGGCCTTGGGGAAAAGGTCCTGATGCTTACCGGCGTCCGCCAGGGAGAAAGCGCCATCAGGGATCAGCGGATCATGATGAGTTGCGGTAAGGATGGTGCCGAGTGTGGTCAGGGGTGGTACCAGGAAACCTTACCGGAAAGCCTATGCGACACGCTGGCCCCGATCCTTCACTGGCGTGTCTGCCACGTATGGGAATGGCTTAAGCACTGGGCGCCTCTTCCTGAGTACGGAGACTTTTCGACCGAGCTGATCGCCGATGCCTACGGCGGCGACGAAGCCGAAGAGATCAACGCCCGGACCGGCTGTATGGGCTGTCCCCTCACCGATAAGGATACAGCCCTGGACAATCTCCTGAAGAAAGAAAAATGGGCATACCTGGCACCCCTGAAAAGGCTCCGGCCGATCTACCGCGAGATGCGGAAGCCGCAATACCGGCTTAGAAAGACCGGCAAGGAGGTCAGCAACGAGCGGAACAGACAGCGGATGGGTCCACTGATCATGTCTGCCCGCGAAAAGTTCTTCTGCGAGATCCTTTCTATCCAGGATGAGATCAATCAGCTGGCTGCAGAACAGGGAATGCCGGCCGTTGTGCTCCTGAACGAGGAAGAGCAGGCGTTCATCCGGAAATGCTGGTCCGAAAATCTATGGCCGAACAAGTGGACCGGCGAAGAGCCTACCGCCGATACTCTCATGGACACGGTGTATTCCGATGGATCTATTCAGCCGCTTATTCAATTTGGAGAATAATGTTCGTACCTAAGCGAAGCAGATGGAAACGCCCAAATGGTAGCATACTCGAAGTATGCTCCATTTGGGCAATAGGTGGCGGGTTTAACTATACGCCGGTCAGTTACGAGGTCAAGGTAGATGGACAACTTCAGGAAATCCTGAGAGAAGATTTTGTTCGGATGATTGAAAAGAAGGAGATTGTCAGGCTATAGCACGACCCACATAAAAGTGCCATTGACATTATGAAAGTTTTCCTATCTTAGAGCCACCCAAACGCTTCTCTCGAATTCCTACGTTGCGCCAATGTAATCCAATGGACGCAAAAATTCTTATCCCTGTACGTAAACACATCGAAAAGTATCTGACCATTCAGCATGGTCGTCAGTTAGTCATAAGCTCCAGAGGATACATGCCTCTCCTATTAATGCGAATGCTCCAGAAACATGACAAGCAGGATCCAGGACTGGTCCGCCCCTCTCAAAAACTGATCGATCACAAAATATACTTTCCCTATCCTGTATACATCGGCTCATCCTACTTCAAAACAAAGGGCAGCTATATTTCCCAGGAAGATCTGCTGAGGTTTAATGATGCTGTACATGATATGATCTGCGAGGAAATGTACAGGTGGTGCGGGCATGCGATATACGGAGATCCGAATACAATTGATTCAGTTGTGGACTACAATATCCGGCGGTTCCAGGACTGGTATGGGTTTACTGAAGAGGACTTACCATTTGACAACCTGAAGCGCTGGTATTATAGGGAACGTGAGCGTATTGAAAAGCGAAAAAATGCCGAAGAGCCGTTTGATCCGCAGTTGACACTCACCTTTTAAGACGATGGCCCGCTGAAACAGCGGGCTTTTTTATTGCTCCACTTTCACTCCTCCTGTCCTTTCCCTGTCCCTCAGAATGAACCAGATTTGAGACTTAGTCGTCAACTCCATGCAACACTACGAAGGCAATAATATCGGTGGAATTCAAAAAGTAGAACATTGTCCACATTACGGATTTTCCGGCTTTTATCCGGCGGTCCTTGCAAACGGGTATGCTTGGGCGGAGATTCCCATCAAGCCGGAAAGCGGCGCTCTTTATCTCAAGGTTGACGACACGGTTCACGGATTACTCTACACGTACTCCGGTCCATTTTTCCTCCACAACCAGCGGGATGAGGTAGAAGATGAACTATATCCCATTCTGGGCACAAGCAGGATTCTTCGGATTACGGACATGAATGGCAGAATATATATTATCGGAGCCCCTGGCTGCCCGGTCACCATTACCCTGAATGCAAGCACCGGCCAACGATATGTCGATGAGAACGGCGCGGGATTCAGCTTTCAGGTGGAACAAACCACCAAGGCTGTACATGTATGACGTCCCATTTTACCTGTCCTTTCGTCACCTACCGGGATGACGGATTTTTGGATAAATGAAAAAACCACTTCAGTCGGTAGTTAGAAATGAATCTGAGAAAACAGCCCAGATATTTCTCTATGGAATTATTGGTGATTATTGGTCTGATAGTCCACTTACGGCAAAGGCCTTTGTGAGGCAGCTCACCTCCCTCCAGGGGCAGGGCTATAAACGGGTCGATGTCCGGCTCAATGGCCCCGGAGGCGATGTGTGGGAAGGACTCGGCATCCTCAATGCCATGAAGACCTCTTCCATGGATATTCACACCTACAATGACGGAATTTGTGCCAGCATGCATGGCGTGATCTTCGCCGGCGCAAAAAGCGGGAACCGACACCTCGCCAAAGCCTCTGTATTCATGATTCACAACGCATCTACCCTTGCCTGGGGCAATAGTCAGGTAATGCGTGAAACCGCCGATTTTCTCGACACCCACGACCATGTGCTGATCAGTGTGTTTTCCGACGCCACAGGAAAGCCGGCAAAAGAGATCCAGGATGAATACTTCGACTATAAGGATCACTGGCTGACCGCGCAGGAGGTGGAAGCCTTGGGAATCGGAAAGGTAGAGGACTTCGAGGCCCAGGATGTACCCAAAGACATCAAAAATATGTCGCTTCAGCAAGTAGCCGCCTTGTACAATCCCGAAATACCAGTTACGCAACTAAATAACCACGATATGTCATTAATATCAATCAACAACAAATTTAAAGGTCTATCTGCCCTGGCTAAAGTAGCAGCGGAAGATATTACTGCTGACCAGCTTAAGGCAGTGAACGACGAAATTGAAGCTGAGGGTATCAAGGGTCTTACCGTGGTCCTGGATGCAGACCTACAGGAAACTGTTGAGGCCGCCGGAAAAGTAGAAGGCTTACAGGCTTCAATTACAGCGAAGGACGGTGAGATCCAAACCCTGAAGGCCGAACTCCAGAAGGAAAAAGATGCGAAAACGGCCCTGCAGAAAAAGCTCGATAATGCTTCCGAGGATCCGGCCGCTCCACCGGCATCTGGCAACGATGAGGTACCTGGTGATGGTAAGAAAGACGAAGAGGAGAAGACTCCTCAGGACGTTGAAATGGCCAACATCAACGCCTTAATGAATTTAATCCCCTAATTTTTAAAAACAGATATCAATGAAAAATTTTATTGCTTTGTTCAAGTTGCTTTTCTTCAGCTCCCTGCTGGCGCAACTCACCTTTGGTCTCGCATACACGCCGTTGTATGCTGTAGCCCTCTTTGCGTTTTTCGCCATGTACAAGCAGGTGGAAATGCCGGGCGTTTTCACAAGCGATGTATCCCCCGATATATCCAAGATCAGCACCTACATCGGTAAGGTAAAAAAGGGTATTGTTGCCAAGCTCTTCAATTCACTGGCTATTGCCAACGATATCACCCTTGTTCCAAACGTTAAAAACATCCTGGTTGGAACTGCCCTTACCGTGAAGAATGGTCCAAAGCCGTATACTGGCGTGTTCAACCCGGTAGGTGATGACCTGGATTACGAGCCCCGGGTGTTGACCGTCGAGCCGTTCCAGCGGGACCTGATCATTGACCCAAGGAAGTACCGCACCTCCCACTTTGCTTACGAGCGGGGCGCCGGTGAAGGTTCGAAAAACAATACCATCCCTTACGAGCAATTTACTATCAAATCGGTGATGGAGAGTGATGCCGCCATCCTGAATGATCAAACCGCATTCCGTGGACTGGGCAAAGCCGCTTTTGCATCATTCAATGCGGGTACCGCATACGCCGTCGGGGCAAAAGTGAAGTTCACTTTAAATAATGAAGTTCAGTACTTCGTTTGTAAAACCGCTACTAATGCGGGCGAAAGTCCTGCCACTCATGCGGCCAAGTGGACCAATGCAAACGCGCTGGCTATCTGCGAAGGTCTGGGAACCAAGTTGATTGCGGGAAGAGAGGCGGAAATCATCAAAAAGGTGATCTCTGCAGCCGGCAAAGATGCTTACCCGCTGTTCAAAGAGGTATTCCGCGCTCACACCGACGCCCGGAAGGCCCTCGGTGTAAAAATCTACGCCCCTACCAGCAGAGTAGAGGAGCTGATGGACGACTTCGAGAACAAGGTCGGGAAGTACACCGAGAATGATGGCAGCGGAAGGATGTATCTGGCCAACACAAACAAAAAGGGTGTCATCGTACCAGCCAGCTGGATGAAAACCGGTGATCCGATTTTCTCAGGGCCGGTTGAAAACTTCCAGGTAGGTACAGACTTATTGAGCGACCTGAATCAGGTGAACGTGATCCCGGATGTGTATACACTTAAAATGGGTGTTGCAGGTGTGATCGGATTCAACTACCAGGATCCGGAAGAGGTAACCATGACCGACGAAGGCTAATTAACAGAATCAAAAACTTAAGTCGGGGCGAGAACAGAATGTACTCGCCCAGGCTTTAATCGATAATCAAATGGCAAAGAAAGAATTTAAGACCCTTGAAGAGGCTATGGCACACATTGCCAAACAAGATGAAGCCCTCACAAAACTCGCCGGCGAGAAGTCTGAAGCGATCAAAGCACGTGATGCCGCCAACAAGGAGCGTGACGAGGCGAAGAAAATCGCACTTGAGGCCGTAGCTCAGGTGAATGAGTCAGAAGCTGCTCTTCCTAAAAAAGTCACTGTAATGATTGACAAGAAAAAGGTTCACATCCGCTTCGGGGTCGACGGTTTAACCAAGGAGGAACTGGCAAAAGATAAAGACAAGGTGGCCAAGCTCCTTGCCGGCGGATCTTCTGCCGTAAAAGTTTTGGAGGGATAATCCATGGGATACGACTCTCTTACAAACTTGGGGTTCAAGTTCCAGGACGGACTTGAGAATCCTTCCGGCATTCAGGAGATCGCTTATCTGATCCCCGTCAGCTGGCTCGCGACCGAAGGCAGGCCCATTGATGCACCGGTAAGTTCGTCAGACCTGGTAAAAATCATGACCGATCACGTTCTGTTGGCAGGGAAAGCGCCGATTGAAGCCCATCCATTGTTCAACAAATCGGGGGCATCCTTTAAACTCAGCGGTGAAGAGCTTTCGAAGATTTTTGAAAAGGACGCGGACCTGTTCGTGCCCCAGATCAGCGCTGAATCGCTTGGATCGGCAGCTGCCATCAAAAACTTCCGCTTCCTGGCGCTGATCCGCAGACCCGGGCAGAATGCCGGCTTCTGGCAGATTGGCTGCAAAGCCATGCCTGCAAAAGTTCAGGATATTCCTGGTGGATTAGGTAATGGTCCTACCGGGGAGCCCGGCTACCGGATCCAACTGAAAGCTTTCGATATCGTACCGATGTACGACTATCAGGGTGAACTGCCTGCTCCAGCGCCGTAATCCTTAAGTTATGGCAAAGTTACCTTTTAAAATTAGCTCCGAAATTGAGGGCAAGTTTGAAGTAATCAATACCACATCTGCCATCCTGCACAGCCGGATCGGGGATATTGATTTCCGAAAGATTACGCTGGTTCAAGCGGAGGAGCTTTTCAAAATGGGATCCCGCTACATAAAAAGGGTGAAGCCTGGCAGAAAGCCCGCAAAAGAACCTTCTACAGGTTAAGGTTTAATTTGGTTAATTGAAAACCTCGCAGTGATTGCGAGGTTTTTTTATCTAGTCTAGCAGGCCCAGAAAAGGTCAGTTGCGATACATCGGCGGCATCCCTGGCACATCATTGTCCGGGTCCGCCTCTTCAAAGTACGGTTTGATCCGTAGGCAACCGCATAGGGCAAAGAGGCTATTGATCGTGATGTTCTGCTTGCCGTTCTCAAAATTGGTGAGTTGCGGCTGGGTCATACCGGCCATCTCGGCCAATTCGGTCAGCGTCATCCCGAGTTCTTTGCGCCGGTTCCGGAAAAACTCACCTACCAGCTTGCGTGCCTGGTCGGCGACCGCAGGATTAAATTTCTTACTTTTGTCCATCGACTTTGGTATTACTGAAGTTTTGATTTGATAAAAAGCCCGGCTGTTGGAGCAGTCGGGCTTTGCTTGTTAACGGATCTTCTCGCATGAGCAGTAATCCAGATGGCAGGAAGAAAGCAATACACTTGACTTTTGAGCGGCCCCCTTCACGGCCTTTACCTTTTCGTAGGCATCCTTTTTACTTGATGCCAGGACAGCAACCATTTTCACATTCTGAGCATTTCCGGTGTTGACTAAGTAAGTTTTCATTTGACTTGATTTAACTGATTGATACTTCGTTTGATTTGATATGTCAAATATATATTAAAGTATATGATTCGTCAAGGGAAAATGAAATTTTTTTATCAGTCCGTTGTCCGTACTTATCTCGAAATTTCTCTGATACTCTCACAATCCTTGTAAAAATGGTTTGCAGGATATCGGTAATGCTTGGTGTGGATTAACCAAGAGGATGAAAGTAGAACTGAAACCTACCCTCGAATATACGCCTTTCCGCCTGTCCTTTCCCTCTCACCTTTCCCTGGCCACCTTTGAGTCATGCAGGATATCAAAGCGTGGCTATCAGGCGACCGGGATTTCGAGCGTGGTGCTGAGCTGTACGGAAAGTACGGCCAGAACAGCTTTTTTAAGGAGCTGTTAACGGCCGGGCCAACGCCATACAACGAAAAAAAGCTGGGAGAAGAACTTGAAGCTCTTCTGCCCAGCGAACCTGCATCTGTATCCGACAACGAATCCCCGGTTGCCAAGAAAGACACTTTGCAAGAAATTGAAGTGGTTCCCCAAACTCATCGCTCAAACTTCCAACGAGCCGAAGATCACTCCCGGTATATAGCGCTTTGCAACCGCCGGGACCAGATCGTTCAGCAACTCGACCGAAACATGGCCGCTCTCGACTTCAGTACCGATAGAACTGTTCTGCATGAAACGGCCAAACAGATCCTCCGGCTAAACCAGCAGAAGCAAGAGATCTGGGCACAGATTGATCACTACCAGAAGAATCAAAGCTTTGAAGCGAAAGAACCGGTTAAAGAAAAGTCCCGGGAAGAGAAAATGCAGCTGATTTATCAGAGCATCAGCAAAGCCAGGAAACGTCTGGCCGATCCGGCCTATCAAGATAAGCCCCGCACGCAGAAACTGATCGAAAAGAAGCTGAAGGAGCTTGAATCAATTAAGGGAGGTAACGAATGATCCCTCAGTTAGCTGGCCTTTTAAAGCCGAAGGAGATCAAGGCCGAGACCTCGTTTGATGTCATCCTGAAACACTGGCTTGAACATAAGATCGACGACCTCCCGGAAGACCTATCCAAAATGCTCGATCGGTGGAAGCAGGTGAACGCGATGCTTCGCAATGGCTACATCGTTAAGGTCGGTAAAAATGATATCACACGCCCCTACAAGTTCAACGAGGTGGCCGCCTACCTGGTAGAGTATTACAAGGTGTCTTACCGAACCGCCTATGACGATATAGCCAACGCCAAAAGATTCTTTCTACCCATTCAAACGAAGGACGAGAAGGAGTTTGGCCGCGGCGTGTTGATCGAGTGGTGTGAACGCCTGATGCTGGAGGCGGCCAGTAAGAACGACTATAAGTCAGCAGCGTCATTTGCAAAATTGGTTGCGGAGATGAAAGGCCTGCTCAAGGATGATATCGACGTGCCGGCGTATGATAAAGTGATGCTTCCCCATCTGGCTATCGTGGCGGATCCCTCTGAACTCGGCGACAATTTCCAAAAGGTTGAGAACCCGGATCAGCTCGTGGCCGAAATTCTTGCACGCCGCAAAAAAACTAAGCTGGATAAATTAATTGCTGATTCTGATATAGCTGAGGAGGTCCAGGATGACACCAGTAGCTGAGGAACGGAAAGTGTGGCTCAACCGGCCGCAAAAAATTTCGGAACTGGTTCAGGCCACTGAAGAGTACGGCGTTTGGGGGCGGGCCACCGGAAAGACTGATGGTCCCATTTCAAAAAGAACTTCCCATCAGGCCACCATTATGCCGCGAGGTACCACCGGTGTAGTTGCTGCTACCTACATGCAGCACCTGGACCGGACCCTGCCACCGCTGTTCAAGTCCTGGGAGGCCCGCGGCTTCCAGAAGGATGTTCACTACTGGGTACGACAACGGCCACCTAAAAAGCTGGGCATTCCGGATCCAATCTACAAGGTGATGGATCCCCAGCACTATATCTTCTGGTTTACCGGACATGTGTTCTACCTGATCAGCCAGGACCGCCAGGGTCTTGCCAATGCAAAGTCCCTGGATGCTGTTGTCGCCGATGAGGTCAAATTTCTGAACTTTCAACAGTACCTGGAAGAGGTCGTACCGGCGAACCGCGGTAATGACAACTTGTTCGGACACATGAGCGAGCACCACTCGGTGACCATGTACACGGATATGCCGACCAAGCAGCAGGCGAAATGGATTCTTGAAAAGGCGCAGCAGGTGGATATGGAAAGGGTATCTCAGGTGATCACCCTCCAAATCGAATACAACAAGATGTATTTCGAATTCTTCCACGAGCGGACCACCACTCCGAGAAAGAAATACCTGCAGCGGAAAATGGTCAACTATTACCTGGCACTCAACGAGCTGCGAAAGGGACTGGTCTGGTATTCGGAAGCATCTACCCTGGAGAACATCCAGATCCTGGGTCCCGAAAAGTTCAAGCAGTGGGAAAGGGAGCTGCCCCAGATGGTGTACGACACCTCGATCCTTAACCTCAAGAACATTGCCGTTCCGGATGGCTTCTTCCACATGCTGGATTTGGAGTACCACGGCTATTACAATTACGATTATAGTCACATAGATAGTCTGGGTCACTACCTGCCCAACGGTGTCATCCATGATTGCCGAAAGGATGGTGATTTGGACAAGTCACAACCGTTGGATATCGCGCTCGACTATAATTCCGCAATTAAGAGTTTAGTCGTCGGGCAAGACAAACCGAACTTCTATCCTACGATCAAGTCAATGTTCGCCCTGGCTACGGACAAGAAGGTGCTCGATGATTTGATTGATGACTTCTGTCGGTACTATAGCTGGCACAAAACGAAAGTGGTCAACTACTTCTATGATCACACCGCCAATGTGACTGACGCTACCCGGCTGAAGACACTACATGAAGTGGTATCCGACCGGCTGAGAGATAACGGATGGATCGTCAACAAGTACTACATCGGGCAAACCCCCTTGCATGATATTCGCTACCGTTTGTGGGAGAGTGTTTTTACCGAGAAAGACAAACGTTTCAAGCCGGCCCGATTCAACCGCGACAATGCCGACCAGCTACTGATCTCTATGCAGCAGACCGGTGTGAAGAAGATAGGTAACCTGTTCAAGAAAAACAAGACCACGGAGAATAAGAACTCCAAGGTCCCCCCACAGGATGCACCCCATTTAGGTGATGCCTGGGAAACACTGTACATCGGTAAGTTCCGTACCGAATATGGGTACGAGTTGCCGGTAACCGATATGATCGTGCTCTAATACAGCACCGCGCCTGCGCCTTCCGGGGCGTCCTCTTTCCCTTCACCCTTATGCACCCGCCTGTCATATGTCCGCAGATCCGTCCCCAAACCTTTCCCTCCCCGATAGTGCGTGGCGGGGTCGATCTGCTGAGCGTGTCACTGAGACCCGCCGGTTTCTGATGTAACAGAAAGAGTGCTACGCACTTACAGAAAATCTGACTGCAATAAATTGCGACGGTTTTGCCTGTCCTTTCGGGCGCCTGCGAAGAGCCGGATTTTTGGGATAATGGAAATAATAAGGGTTGCAGATATGATTAGGGAAATGATGTGCCGGGATGCCTCAGGCGAGCTCATACCCTTTTCAATTACGTTTGTCACCTGCAACACGATCAAGAACACTGGCGGCGAGAAAATCACCTTTGACCGTGCAGTCTTTGTCGGCGGTCCTTCAAAAAAGTCCAAAATCAAGAATCCGAAACATGCCGAGAACTTCACCAGAAACATTCGTCATGCGAATGGTGATCAGATCATCACCATTCATCCACTACTGGTCACACGATTCAACGGTAAGCAGATAGCGCAATGAGCAAAGTAGAATATTTAGGAAACGGACTTACACTGCTCACCGAGCATCAGATTATTGTGAATATGGGTCCTGGTGAACCAGTCGTGGCTCCAAGTACCCCCAAGCCTGAAAAGCCCAATGAAGGGGGGAACTCCGATGTCGCATTCTGGGGAGAGGAGAATGACTTCCCTCAGCAGGTGATCGAGCGGGCTGAGCAGGACACCGAACTCCCTCCGTTATTGGATTGGAAAGGACGTGTATTGCAGGGCCGGGAAGTTGTGGCAGTGAACCTGGAATGGAATGAGGGAAAAAAAGACTTTGATGTAGTTCGCATTGATGATGCCGAAATTAATGGATTCTTGACTCATCGATCATTCAAGCGCTATTGGCGTGAAGGCTGCGTGGACTTCTCCTGGTTTGCAAGCCTTTTCCCTGATCTGATCAAAAGCGTCGGCAAGGATAAGATTGCATACCTCGGTGTGCATGAAGCCAGCTGGTGCCGCTGGAATAAGCAAAATCACAAGGGGGTCATAACCGTCTGCTATGTCGCCTCCAATTGGCCCGATGCCAAATCCACCGACGCCACTACCATGAAATTTCCGGTAGTTGATCCTTATGATCCTCAGGTGGTCGAAAAGATTAAAGCCGACAAGCGGATCAATCGTTTTGTCTACCCCGTGAATTATCCGACGCCCGGCAAGGCCTACTACCCTACTGCTCCATGGCACTCATTTCTCTTCTCCCAGTGGTATGAAGTGAAGAAAATGATTGCTGAAATGAAGGCATCTCTCCTAAAAAGAGTGCTTTCCGCGAAATATGTGTTGTCCATACCGGTCAACTACTGGGCGTCCGTACACCCGGACTGGGAGAGAAAAAAACCAGAAGAACAACTTGCGATCAAGATCAAGAAAGCCAAGGAACTTAGCGATCAAATAACGGGCGTTGGGAATACCGGCAAGTTGATATTCACTGAGTTTGGGGTTGACAAAGACGGGCGGGAAATTCATAACTGGAAAATTGATCCGCTTCCGGACACCATTAAAGATGGCCAGCACCTGGAAGACAGTAACGAGGCGAGTATGCACCTCATGCGTGGCCTTGGAACAGATCCTGCCCTGGTTGGAGATGGACCAGGGAAGACCAACAACGGGTCGTCATCTTCGGATAAACGTGTAGCGTTCAACATCTTCGTCGCACTTCTACAGCCATACCGGGATGTTCTGCTGGAACCGCTGTATTTCGTCGCTGAGTACAATGGTTGGCTGCAGAAGTATCCAAACCTCCGCTTCAAAGTTCTAGAGATTGAACTTGAGACTCTCGATAAGTCTCATTCAACGTCAAAAGAAACCAATCCTGTAACTACAAATCCCGCTAAGGAGGGCGCGACAAGCTGATGGCACTACTTGATTCTATTGAGGAGATTAAAAGGCACAATAGTGCCGTGTCCGGCGACTTGGACCTGATAAACATCCAATCGTTTATCGATGATGCTGAAAACCAGCATCTGATCCCGGCCATAGGCAGGGGACAGTACAACGCAATCTTAACCGGAAAATCAGGCTTTTCCGAAGATTCGAAAGAGCAAACCCTTTTGCTCATCCTCCAGAAAGCAGCAGTCAATTTCGCTTTTGGGTATTACACCAACTTTGGAGCAGTTGAGATTTCGAATGCCGGGATCCATGTGTCAAAAGCCGACAAGCGGTTGCCGGCGTCTGACAAGAAAGTCCTGGCATTGCGTCGGCAGAGCATGACTGGTGGATATGCGGCCCTTGAACTTGCTGTTTTGTTCCTGGAACAAAATATTGATGATTTCCCGACTTACAAAGGAAGTCCAGAGCATCACAACAACCGGTCAGGTTATATCAATTCATCTGGGGAGTTTCCTCAAGACCTTGTAGTGAGTGCCGAACTGTATCAGCGGTTACGCGGTATTCAGCTGAAAATGGAGGAAGACTACATTGACGTTGTCTTGGGCACTTCCATTGCAAATGCTGTGCGCGCTCAGATCCTCGAAAATAGTATTGAAGAGAAGTATGTGCCGGTACTACAGAAAGTGCGTCGAGCGCTAGCGTCGCTTACCCTGGCTAATCCCCTATCCTTCCAGCTGGTTTCCATCGATCCTACAGGTACCTATGTATTCAGCGACACAGTTGGAGGGATTTCCGGGAATGTCGAGAACCGAACCCCGGCCGATTTGGATCGTCTTAAGATTACCATGAACAAGCTGAGGCAAGAAGCGAATGCGGATCTTGAGCGACTCCGGATCTACCTGAACGAAAACAAGGGTCAATTTGAAAGCTATACGGAGAGTACCGCTTCCGTCATGGCAACTATTAATGATAATCCAGACCTGAACGTCTATTTTTTTTAACCCATGACGCTACTCGAACAAACCATCGGCATCGTAAAAACGGATCCATTCAAGGTTGGGATCACCTCCAGTATAAGTAGTGCCGGACTTGGCATATGGACACTTCTGACCAGTCAGGAAACAATCCGGTTCTTAACGGTAATAAGCCTTCTGTTGGGTATCATCCTTACTGTGATGAGTATATACCACCAGCAAATAAAGCACAAGAAAGACAAGAGGTAAATCTATGGCCAATTTCTCAACAGCCTATAAGCACACCGCCCGGGTCGAGGGTGGTTACGCGAATCATCCGAGCGATACCGGTGGTGAAACCTGGCGTGGAATCGCCCGGAAAAAGAATCCAAAATGGCCCGGATGGATCATCGTAGATAGTCTGAGGGCAAAGCCCGGATTTCCGCAAAGCCTTGCCAAAAGTGAAGATCTTCAGAAGCACGTACTTGCCATCTACAAACGTCAGTATTGGGACGTCATGAACCTGGATTTGCTAAATAATCAGCAGGTGGCCACTGAGCTGTATGATACCGGTGTAAATGCCGGCCCCGGCGTAGCTGCAGTGTTTTTCCAGCGAGTCCTGAATGTCTGCAATCTGAATGGAAAGCTATTCCCTGACCTGGTTGTCGATGGGGCAGTAGGGCCAGTAACGATCTCTGCCTTCAATAAACTGTCTAATACCGACCAATTAATGGTCTGGCGGCTCTTGAATTGTCTTCAGGGAGAGAAGTATGTGTCGATTGCGGAAGCAAACCGCTCACAGGAAGTATTCATGCGAAGCTGGGCTTCCAGGGTGTTTGAAAATTAAAGTATGAAAAATCTTTTTACCGGGAATAAGATGGTCTTCTGGTACGTGGTAGGTGGCTCCATCTTCGTGTCGCTATACGTAGTTGCCATCACCTTCATCCCAATCCCAAAAGAAAACATTCGATTCGTCGATACCAGTCTCGGATTCCTGCTCGGGACGGTTCTCGGCAGCTGTATCAATTACCTATTAGGAGGAAACCATGATAAAAAATCTGAAGAAGTTAAGCCCTAAAATCATCGCATCAGTATACATCGCGATTATCCTGTTCGTCACGGCCCATATTATCTGGAAGTCAAAACAGCAGAAGGCGGAAAAAGAGAATCTGATTTCCGGCCTTTTGGCGGAGACCAGACAGTATCGCAATGAAAACAATCACCTGGTGTCAGAAAATTTGGCGCTGGTCGGCGACAAAAAGCAACTGAAGCAATTAGCTGAGTACCTTAAGAGAAAAGGCGATACCATTACAGCCCAACTGACGTCCAAAACCCGGGAAGTCGACTACCTGAAGAAAGAAATACGGATCAATGGATCCGGTAGAATGACCCCAGTCGACACCACACTCGTTATCGGCGGAACTACAGTCGATACGGCCAGGTTCCTTATTGACAGCGCAGACGCTTATCACTCTTTCCGGTTCGCAGGTAACTACAACAGGTATGCCTACGAGCTGAAATTCTTCGACCACACAGAGATCCTGAAAGAAACTACCAAAGACGGTACACTTGTTCGGGTGATCAACCACTCGCCATATGTAGTAACTTCCGAAGTCAAAAGCCTTATGATTCCTGAAAGGAAACCTTCCCTACTCAAAAAAGGTGTCTGGGCTGGGATAGGTGCGGCTGCTGCTGTTCTGATCATGAAGCTATGAACGAGATCGTCCTACACGGCAAAAAATATACAGCACCCTCAAGATGGGATGAAGTCAACGAAAGTCAGTTGCTTGCATGGGCTGCCATATGCCTGAAAGAGCTAAGTAAAAAGGATGCGACCCGGCTCTGCCTGAAGATCTTCTACCGGATGCCACTTCTAACCTTTTTTAAGATCCCTGAAAGCTGGAGAATTCAAATAGAACCGACCATTGATTTCCTATGGACCGGGCAACTTCCCACGAAGTGGATCATCAAGAAGATAGCGGTGCTCCCGTTAAGTGCACCCTATCATGGTCCAGATGATCGGTTGGCCAACTGCACCATACTCGAATTCCGGTATGCCATGATGTTTTACCAGGCCTACGTAAAGAGCAATAACGAGGAGTACCTGGACCAGCTCATCGCTACACTATTCCGGCCTAAGCGAAAGGGAACAATCAAGAATGATATCCGTGAGGATCTGTCCGACTTTGGCATTCAAACACGGGCCAGACGGATGCGTAAGCTTTCTCCGAAGTTTCGGCACGCGATCCTGTTGAACTTCGAGGGCTGCTATTCCTTCATCCAAAAGAATTACCTGAACAAACTTCCAAAGGATGGTTCAGGTTCGGCTGGGATATTTGATTTCAACGGGATCATCAGAACCGTTTCCGGCAGCAAGTTCGGCGCAAAAAAAGAGACCGAGCAGACCTTAATTTATGACTTTCTGGAGCACTTAATTGAGACCAGTGAGGAAGTTGAACGAATGAAACGAGAGAACCGATGAACGAGCAGGAATACGTCGATTACTTTGAAAACCTGGCAATTCAGAGCAAGGATATCAACCATACCCAGGGAGGGAAAGACACTTTCTTTTACATAGAAGACGGTGATGACCTGGATGCCTTTGACCAGGCACTGAGAACAGGAGTACAATCGCCGTGCATGTTACTGGTTGGTGATGAGGGTGAACTGGATGACAGTGATTCCGAGAACCATGTTCAACAAGCTGAAGGATCATTTTATATCTTGAGTAAGAAGACGAACAATAGATCAATCCGCGAACTAAGGGCAGAATGCTTTCCAATTGCCGTCCGAATTCTTGCAAAGATGAAGCAGGATGCGAAGCGCAACCGTGTAGTGCCCGGTAAGACTGTTCACTTCAGGATAAGCCGCGTGCCCTACGGGAAAGTTGGGCCGATGAACGGAAGTTGGTATGGGTATGTGATGGCCTTTCGATTTGACTGTCCTTTCGGATTTTCGGTAACAAGCGAATTTTGGAGGGACATTTAAACATGCTTTTAGTAGCACATGGCCGTTGCATTAACCACTCCTCCCGCTCCCTACTCGTTCTCGAAAAATCATATTGAGATCGGGTTCACCAGCAACAACTACCTGGATCAGGTCGGGGTTGCCGCGGTTGGTGATCTGGGGATCGCGAATGCGATACCTGCAGGTACCGTTATCTCCTTCAAGTACGGATCGACGGTCGTGAACATGACGGCTGCTGCCGCTCCGGACAATTCGGGGAATCAGTTCCCTTCCGGAACAGTGTACAATCAGGCCTATATTGACAGCCTTCTCCCCTACTTCAAGGCCAACCATTTACTGAGCCGGGATTTCGATATCGTACCTGCTGGTACTTCGTATCGATTCAACGCGAAAAAGAAAAGTAATGGCTTTGACCTGGTCCCGGTTACCGGGCCCGGGTTTCTGATCACCCTGGTTACCCCCGGACAACCGGAAAAGGTTAAACCGGGATTCTCGATCTATTTCGAGCTGTACGCTCAGAATGACGACCATTCTGCCTATGAGAAAGTCATTGCCACGAATATTCCATTGAAGCCGGGAGCCGGCGGCATAGCTACCGTAGATATTGCTTCTTATCTGCACAGTTTCTTCGAGACTGCCGTGGATAAGATTCCGGTCGATTTCCCGGATCCTGCATCGCCCGCCGCACTCCTTTGTACCAAGAGCTGCCGGAAGTATTATTTCCGCTATGCCGAAATGTGGAGTAACCAGGTGCAGAAAGTCAGCGAGTCGGCGAAGTATACCGTATTGTACGGCGGACTGAGTTATACCGGTGCCTTCAAATTCACCCTGTCTTCCCTATTTGTGCCGAGTGCCGGTGATCCTTCAAAGGATCGCTTCTTGAAACAGGGGAACGCCCAGATATACACCCGTACCAACCAGCCCCAGTACTTATATTTCTTCAATACCCGGGCGACCGCGAACGGCGCCAAGCTGAAGGCGAAATACTACTTCACCGACGGATCGGCCGCACTGACTGAAACGAAAAGCACCTTCAACCTGGAGCAGTACCGGAAGTATGGATTCAATACCCGGTTCGATGTTCTGTACTCAGGTGCAAAGACTGTGGAGCGGTATGAGATCTGGCTGGAAAGTTCCACCGGCGCGAAGCTTTCAGAGATCCGTACCTACTGGTTAAATTACGAGCTACGCGAGTTCGTCCGCTACTTCATCAACAACAGTTCCTGGGGAGGCCTGGACTCGTTGCTCTGCTACGGGAAGGGCAACTCTGAATTCGAACGGTCGCAACAGACCGCCAACAGGATCCGCCGGGCCGGGCAGGACATCAAGACCGGTGATCGCACCGTCTTTGATATCAAGATCAATGAGCAGTTCGAGGTCGCGACCGGCTGGATGAGCAAAACGGATCTGGCGAACAGCCGGGATTTCTTCCTGTCAAAATTCACATACCGGTATGTTGGCGGCCTTACTCTTCCCATTGAAATTTCTTCTAAAAACATTCCGGAAACGGAAGATGGCGTTAACCGCTATGCCCGATTATTTGAATACCGTTACCTCTTCGACGACCACTCGTATACAGAGGGCGACGTGGAAGATCCTGGTACTGGCTTCGACGGTTTTTTTTTTCACAACTCTAATCCCGTAAATCCCACAGGCGGCATCCAGGAGGTTGATCCAACGGTGCCAAGCTGGGTAAAGTCGATTACAGTTGCCGATATCCAGCGGTGGAATTCCGGCAGCACCGTCATCGGCGAACACCTGCACGAACTGGCAGATATTACCGGGCTGCAGGCGGCTTTGGACGGGAAAGCCCCATCCACACACGGCCACGGGATCGGCGATATTTCCGGACTGCAGGATGTGCTCGATGGCAAGCTTTCCGGCTCTGCCAACGACTGGGTTAAGAACCAGTCAGCACTGCAGGAGGGCTCGCAGCTGCATGTAAGCAAAGCCCGTGTAGCCGACGAACTTTACATCCCTGCCTCCGGCTTAATATCCGGCCAAAAAGCCAGGATTAAATTTGCGCTGTCAGCCGGATCCGGCGGAGAAGCGCCCCCACCACCGTTAACCTCCGTATCATTCTCCCAGATCACCGGCACATGGAGCGAGAATACTTTATTGGCCGAAGCGATTAATGGGAAAGCTGCACTGAGCCATACACACCCGATATCAGCCATCACAGACCTCCAGACTATCCTGAACGGGAAGGCAGCGAGTTCGCACACGCACACGATCGCCAACATCAGCGGACTTCAAGATGCCCTTGATGGAAAGGTTTCCGGGACAGCGGACAATTTCATCAAGAACCAGTCCGCTATTCAATCGGACGCTCAGTTCCATGTGGCAAAAGCCAGGGTAGCTACAGAATTATATATCCCGGCTACTGGTCTTTCTTCCGGCCAAAAGGCTCGGATCAAATTTGCGCTGTCTGCCGGTTCCGGAGGGGAAGCGCCACCACCACCGTTAACGTCTGTTTCCTTTTCTCAGATCACTGGCACTTGGAGCGACAATACTTTATTGGCGGAAGCGATTAATGGGAAAGCTGCACTGAGCCATACGCATCCAGTATCCGCAATCACGGACTTGGAGACTATCTTGAACGGGAAGGCAGCGAGTTCGCACACGCACACGATCGCCAACATCAGCGGACTTCAAGATGCCCTTGATGGAAAAGTTTCCGGCACAGCGGATGACTACATAAAGAACCAGTCAGCCCTTCAATCCGGCGCTCAGATTCATGTTGAGAAAGTAAGGGCGGCTACGGAATTATACATCCCTGCCACCGGATTAACCTCCGGCCAAAAGGCACGGATCAAATTTGCGAATAATGCCGGTTCCGGCGGGGAAGCGCCGCCGCCCCCGTTGACATCAGTGGGATTCTCCCAGATTACAGGGGTATGGAGTGACAACCTTTCCCTGAAGGGTGCGATCGATGGAAAGGCCTCACTGAGCCACACTCATTCTATTTCTGATACTACCGGGTTACAGACCGCACTGGATGGTAAGGCCGCAAGTTCGCACACTCATGCCATAGCCAATATCACTGGACTACAGACAGCCCTTGATGCAAAGGCGGCAAGTTCACACACTCATGCGATCGCCAACGTTACCGGCCTTCAGACCGCTTTGGACGCGAAGGTCACCGGTTCTGCCAATGATTGGGTTAAGAACCAGTCCGCTCTTCAGGCAGGTTCGCAGTTTCATGTGAGCAAGGCACGGGTGGCTGATGAGTTTTACATCCCGGCTACGGGTCTTTCCTCCGGTCAAAAGGCACGGATCAAATTTGCGCTGTCTGCCGGTTCCGGCGGCGAAGCACCTCCACCGCCTTTAACATCGGTTGCCTGGGGAGATATTACCGGGTCATTGTCTGCGCAGACCGATCTGATGACAGTTTTGAACGGCTATTTTGCCAAACAACAGAACGTTGACCTTGATACTCGAAAAACTTCGGGATGGGTATCAGTGGTGGGCGGACATGCATCGAACCCCTGGGCTGGCACTGGATCCAGCGGCTTTTCTTCATTCGAAAGCACCAACTACGGATGGCAGTTAATCGGGTCAGATGGTGGATCGTTCAACTTAAAGGGGAGGATCTTAAATAACGGAGTATGGGGCGCATGGGTTTCGTTGTTCCACTCTGGCAACTTTGACCCTGCAACCAAGCTGGATAAATCAGCAAAGGCCGCGGATTCCACAAAGTGGAACGGCTACACAAATAACTTTGCGGCTGGAGCATCAGGGGCCGGGATTGTTTCGATGGTCGGGGTAGATGCTGGCGACACTGCTTATCGGTTTACACAGGCAGCGGTGCGGACGTTCCTAGGTCTTGGCAATGCCGCCTATTCTTCCACGGCAGACTTCTTCGGGAACGAACGAATAATGGCGTTGAGCACGACAGGCGCCGATGCAAACAGCGTACACCCTAACGGTGGGTTTCATTTTTCCTATTCAACAAACTCATGGCTCGCCAATAGCGCATTTAATGAGTACGGAGGTCTAATCACCTACAAGGCTCCTGGCACATCGAATAGGGGTGCGCTTCAAATACAGTACGGTCTGGGGCATTCGTCTGAAGCCAATTCCCGGATAGCCTTTCGGACCGAATACGGAACAACCGGCGGCAATTGGAGAGCCTGGAAAGAATTGTGGCATACTGGCAACTTCACTCCGTCAAACTACGCCTTGCTATCGGGGGCGGCATTCACTGGGGCTATCTCCGGAACATCTGCGAATTTCTCCACAGAGGTATCGGTATCGAACCCTGCAAATGCATCTGCAGTCGTATATTTTGGGTGGTTAAATAATCGTCCTCGGCTTCGTATTGGAGGTACCGGAACCGGGGCTGACGGATCGTTTGAAATAACGGGAGCAGCCGACTTTGTTAGGATGAGCCTAAATAGCGCCGGAAGTGTAACCTTTCCGGGAAGTGTAACCGCTTCGTCAGCCAGCTTTACAGGCAGTGGCAACAACCTGGTCTCAATCACACAGCAGGCGGTCGCTCTAAGCAATAATACCTATACGCTGTATGTAAACTCGTCATCACATGCTTCAAATCTATTATCAGCTGGGGCTTTTGCGGTCGATGCTCTTAATGGGCGAGCGTTCACAATTAATGGGTGGGGTAATACCATTTTAGGCGGATCGCTAACTGGATCAGTCGTACACCTCAACAATGCGAGCAATGCGACCTCCGAAGGATCCGGTGCGCTTTACTTGAACAGCACCGGGGCAACTGGAAGCGTCCGGATGATACTTGGAGCGGATAACGCTAATGGTATAGCCTTCATTTCTGCAATGAAGCAGTCCACAACCTGGGCCGGAATACTAAACCTACAGCCAAACGGCGGATCAACGACCGTTGGCGGTGCATTAAACATAGTAGGCGCACTAACAGGAGTAGAAAATATCGGAGTAAACGCAGGGTACGGAAAGGGTTTTACGCTCAACGATGGATTTAGCATTACACGGGAGACAAGTGGGACGGTCTTCAAGTTTGGTAGTGCTGAAAAGATGCGGATGTATGCCGCAGGAATGACGGCAACAGGGACAGTGACATTTGATGTAGGTGCGGTTTGGGACTTAAAAATCGGGAAGCGTAACACCTGGGGAGCCGGTGGAACCTACTACCAAACTATTTACGGGTCAAACACGGCAAGGGAAGAATACATCATGCTGCACATGCCGCACGTCCCGTTCTTGGTTGGAGGAACAGCCGGAGTTGGCGGTTCAGGAACCCTGGGGGCATTAATACGCTTTGCTGGGCAAGCGGGTGCAACGTCCCGTTGGGATATAGGATGCAAGACCGCCGATGTTTTCACTATTGACAGGACGGATGTTGTTGCCCTACAGATAAATTCCGCTGCCCAGGTATCAGCTCCAGTCTCCCTCGACAGCCCAATCCTTCGGGCATCCAACGCCCTCTATATCCCTTCCTCCGGTCTTGCGGCAGGTCAGAAAGTACGTATCAAATTCAAAACAGCATAATGGCAGCACCTACGACCTCATATCTCAATAACGCAAACGATAAGATCACGCTGGAGACTACAGACGCCAACGAAAACCTGCTGTCTACCTTTGACAGTCTGATCGCTTCCTACATTTACGGAGCGGCAGACATCAAGGCTCTATTCTACCTGGATGCGATCTATGAGATCGAAGTCATGGCGGCGGATGAAGTTACTGTGGTCCGGAAAGGCTTCATCGGAGTAGTAGAGAATGACCCGAACGGATTCAACTACAAGCACCATGCGGCAGCCCGACGCTTTCATGTGCAGTTTGACACCACCACAGACGCCGAAACATTCCTGAAGAACTGGATTGCCTTCAGTGATGGGGGACTAAATACGTTGGGGAATGCCAACACTAAGACGAATCATGGAGACACAGTAGGAAATATGTTCCTGTCCGGGGAGTTTAAGGCAGCCTACTACGTGCCTACCTCTCAATATGGATTTAATTGGAGAAACGGGATCAACGGAACCATAAAGACGGTGCAATTCGGGACCACCGGGCAAGGGGCGGCCCTGATTAATAAAACCCCTTCTATTAACGGTAATGGAGTCAAGGCAAAGGATACGGTCAGCTTCCGGGCGTTCATCGAGAATGCCGAGGGCCGGTGGGAAACGGATTGGCGGTTCGTCACCGTCAAACCGCGGCTGATCGACTCAGGGTTTCACGACACATATGCTTCCTTCGCCTACAACCGAGTGGGAACCCGAAATATTTATGTCGATACCGAAGTAGTGGGTGTGGGCAGCAAGTTCTGGACCGAAATCACCGGCACCAATGATGCCGAGTTCGGGTACTATTCATTCAATGGGTACTACTACAAGTACGGCCTATCTGGTGGAATCCCACAGGTTATTGAAGCAGTGGGCGTCGGAAACGGATGGCCTGTCGGCGATCCAGGCAACAGTAATCCTAACCCGGAGGGCTTCGCCCGGTTCCACGCTACCGGATACTCAGGCGTCAGCCAGGCAGCGGCCGATGCAATGGCACAACAGCCAGGGTCATTCGACCTGGTGCTATACGAAGATCCAACCACCCACCTATGGTACACCGGATATACCGGCACATATCCAAATGTTACATGGGATCAGGCTTGGTTTGAAGACGGCTATTATTCAGAAGCTGACCAGTTTGGCAATGTAACCGGACGGATGTACTTAGTAAATAGAGACAATCAATATACATAAACATGGAAACCAGAATCATCTTAAAGACCACCGCGGACGGCGAGGCTGTCCGGGCAACCGAGATCAACAGCATCAGCGTTGACTTAAGAAACAAGGCCCTCGCCTATAATGAGCAGGAGGTCATCATCGACCTGACCAATGAAGAATACAAGTTACCAGGCACGTACAGCAGGTTCTCGGTCAACTTCTCAGCGGAAAGTGGAACGGCGCCTGCTAAAGCAGCCCGGGCGGAAGCGGCTGCACAAGCGATTTTTAACATCTTGAAAAACTACCACCTGGAATGCGTGGCAGAAGAATCAGAACAACAAGAAGGAGGACAACAGTAATGCTTATTACCATTTCTCAATTAAAAGAAAAGGCAGAATTGATCAATGGAATCGATTCGACCATCAATGACAAGCTTTCCTATGCCATCAAAAAGAACGGTCAACGAATTAATGCGGCTCTGAAAAAATTGACTGCCGAGTTCCAGGAAAAAATTAACGATATCAACATTGACCATGCGGCCGCTGACGATCGCGGGGTGCTGCTCGTGGACGATAAAGGAAACTACAAATACAAGCCGGAGCAAGCGAAAAAGCGATTGAAGTCAATCCGTGAAGCGACTGATGAATTTGACAAAAAGGAAATTGAAATCGATTTCTTTCCCGCGCCAGAGTGCCCCAGAATGGCCGATTTGGACTACTTCGTAATTGAGGAACTGGCCGGGATCCTATTTGCACCAGTGGACGATACTATAATCAGCGATTAACCGGGTACTATGCTGGAAATCATAAACGAACAAGGATTGGTCCTGGAACTGGGTGAACACAGTATCCCGGTCGAGCGGCATAATCCGCTTTTCAACGACCCGGAAAAATTCTTCCAGGATATCACCTACCCTGGGACCGCTCCGCTGTCACCCGCAAACCGGTCTTTCATCAAGAACGGTCATCTGGTTGAGGCTGACAACTCCGTTTATGAATTTCCTGTCCAGGTCCGATATCGGGGAACCCCATATTTTAAAGGCCTGTTCAACTACCGGATTGCTGAAGGCGGAATTGACTATACATTGAGGCTGAATTTCGGCGCTCTGGCGGACCGGGTGAAAAACACCAGGCTGCCGGAGATCCGGATCGGCCGGTCGGTTCTCTTTATCAGCAGCCCGGCCGCTTTCGCAGAGCACATGACAGACACGCTGCAGCACCCGGAGAATTACCCGTACTGCTTCTTCCCAATCAAGAATACCAACAAGGTTCCGGACGGCACAGAGGAAGCCCCAGTCTCCGAGACCTATGAATTCATGAACCATTGGCGGTATGCAGAGCAATCGGTGGGGACCAGCGGGGCGCTTGGCCTTTACTCCACTTGTGAGGCTCCCCTATGGAAATTGAAGCATATACTGCAGGTGGTAGCCGAGTACTTGGGCCTGACTGCAGCCGGCGATCTGTACGGCGCAGAGCACTACGATGATATCTACATCTACACCCGGCGATGCATTGACTTTCTCGACAATCCGCGAATCATGCCACCCATGTGGTACATGCCGAATATCACCGTGGCCGAGTTCCTGAAAGAGATCCGCGAACGGATGCACTTTTCCATCGATTTCGATCTGTATGCCGGCCAGATGGTCGTCAATGTTCCGGACCTAATTTATTGTGGCACCGATATCGTCGACATCTCCGAATATGTCGAGCAGGTTAAGGAGCATGAGCCCATCACGCGCGAAGGATACCTGGTAACACTCAAGCCTGATCAACAGGACGACGTTTTCAAGCAGGCCGACGATAGCTATCAACCCGTGTACGCTCTTCGCGTTGGCAAGGGAGCCGACACACTGGAAATGAAATGCGGCACCCTGAAGAGCTCCGGTGACGGCACCAACCGTTTTGCCGAGACCCGGCAGGAGCTGTTGTGGACAAACGAGGATCACTTTCCACTGAAGGATGCCAGCGACCCGAGCACCCGGAATGAGTGGCCGCTGCGCCTGGTCCGCTATCTGGGCTTCAATGAGACCTCTCCGGGGAAATACTATCCGGAAAGTGAAGGGTATGACGTAAATCTGACCGACGCCGACTGGTACCGGTTCCTGAATGACGGGAAACGCGTGGTCATCCAGGCCTGCATGCCATACCATATCCTGCTCAATCTGAGCCCAACCGCGAAGATTCTTTTCCGGACGAACGAGGGCAATTATGCGGTAGCACTGATTGAGAAGATAGCCTATGACCTGGGCGGCACCGTTGAAGAGATCCGGTGCCGGATCGACGCGTACTCACTTCGCCAGAATCAGACCGAATACAAGATCGAGCAGATCACCCAGCCCCTGGGTGATGAAGACCGTATCATTTCCGTCAAGGCATACTTTGATCCTGTATCCCATGGATTCACGGAGCTGACGGATCTGGAATTCGTTTCCGCCGACTATGGGACCCTGCCGGTCGATCCGATCAAATTCCCTACCGACGAGTTCGGAGCCGGCGGGCAGCCCGGCTGGATCCGGATCGCGAATCCCATCGATATCCAGGTGAATGTAGTCGGGTACCTTCGAACTAAGACCAGGCCTCGCTATGCCGACATCCTGGGCGACCGGCAAATTTTCATTCAGGACCAGTTCTCAGAGAATGGGCTGTACTGGCATACTGGCGTTTTCGGGATCAGCGTCAAGGTCGCAAAGGATATGGGCATTTGGATAGTGTATTAATCAGGTAATATGGCAGAGCAACGGAGGTCGGTTAATGATCAAATAAATTACCTGGGCGAAATCGATCAGTGGGCCCGGTACACAATCGAACGACTGCAGCGATCGCTGAAGCAAAAGAAGATCGGTAAGACCGGAAAATTAATAAGGTCCTTCGCGCGTGAATTGAAACGAGCCGGAGGAAATGTTCAGGAGGTCTTCATTCGCTTTGCGATGTACGGCCGTCTGCGGGATATGGGGGTCGGTCGAGGAGTAAGGGCGTATGAAAGGAAAACCAACCGGGAAAACCTTATTGCCGCAAAAGCCTATGGGACTAACGTGTCCTACTCCCGGCGACAGCCGAAAAGATGGCTCAACAAAGTAAAAATGTCTCAGATATATAAGCTTCGGGAGATACTGGCAGAAAATATGGCGGGTGATGTAAGCGCGCACATTTCTGAAGAAATGGACCAGCAGATATCGGTAAAAATGTAAAGTTTTTATAGTTTAGGGTAAACATTAACCTTTAAACTATGCTATTTATCTCTTGGTTCATCCTTTCGATAATTGTTGCACTGCTCGGGGACAATAAAAAAATAGGCATCTGGGCGGCATTCTTCATTTCTTTAATTTTTTCTCCGCTCATTGGATTAATTGTGGTGTTGGTCAGTGATAGAAAGTACCCCCAAAAAGTGGTCATCCAAAATCCGGTGAAAAAGCCGTCTGCTGCAGACGAAATTTCGAAGCTTAAATCTCTCTTAGACGATGGGGCTCTAACACAGGAAGAATTTGACGATCAAAAGGCAAAGATTCTGGGTTAACCACATCTTAGGTTCAAACCTTCGCTGTCCTTTCCCCACCCGTACACGGTGGGGATTTTTGTTTTATGGCAAAATCGAGGACAGATACCGAAGCAGTTGTAAAACTGGTTATCAATGGACAGCAGGCAAAAACCAGCTTAAAGGAATTGACCGACACTCAGCGGAGCCTCAACACCGCCTTGCGGAACATGAAGCCTTCGGATCCGGGCTACAAAAAACATCTGGCCGAGATCCAGCTGGTAAACAAAGCTCTTGCGGAACAGAGGAAGGAGATCTCAGGGATGAGTTCCGAAGGCAAGAAACTTGCCGCAAGCTGGAAGGATATCGCCGCCGGCGTGGTAGGGGGGATGGGAATCACGGAAGGAATTGGTCTCATCAAAGGGTTTGGTCAACAGGTCTTCGATACCACTGCCAAGTTTCAGAAGTTAGAAGCGGTTCTGACGACCACTCTCGGAAGCAAAAGTGCTGCACAAATGGCAATGCAGCAAATTACTGATTTTGCGGCCGCTACTCCTTTCCAGGTTGATCAGCTGACCGAAAGTTACGTCAAACTTGCCAATCAGGGATTTAAGCCATCGATGGATCAGCTGCGATCACTCGGGGATCTTTCTGCCTCTACTGGTAAAGAGTTTGACCAGCTGGCAGAAGCAATCATTGACGCGCAAACCGGAGAATTCGAACGGTTGAAAGAGTTCGGAATCCGAGCTGAAAAGGATGGCGACAAGGTCCGGTTCACTTTTAAAGGGATTACGCAGGAGGTCGATTTCACTTCTGATTCCATCCGAAATTATATAACACAGCTCGGCAATATTGAAGGGGTGGCCGGTTCCATGGCAGGAATTTCAGAAACGTTATCAGGGAAAGTATCAAACCTGGGAGACAGCTGGGAGAGTTTGTTAAAAACGGTTGGAGATGAAACGCAGGGAGTCTTTTCTGGTGCCATCTCGCTTATGGGAAGTGCTATTTCACAGCTTACAGAGTACATGCGTAATCTGAATGAAGCACAGAAGTACTCTGCTCCAGGAACTTCCTTCATGGATCGAGTCAGCGAACTTGGCAACGTTGTCGGTGGCGGACCAAACATTGCCGCATTAAAAAGGCAGGCATTTGCCACTGTGTCTGCCTCTTTCGACACTCGGATCGGGGAGGCCAAGTATGCTCGGGAGGTGTTGGAAATACAATCCGACCTCATCCAGAGGATGAAGTCAGTCGACAGGTCAACCCGGGAAGGCGCAGCGGCCTACAACCTCTACGCGGATAAATTAAAGCTTGTTAAAGACCGGATCGAGGGGATTAAATCGGACCGCCTCACCGAAGCTAACATTAAGGCTTCCGACGCTGCAAAAAAAGCGGCGGCGGAGGAGGAAAAGAGACGCAAAGCGGCGGAGAAAGCAGTCAAAGCTCTTGAGTCTGAACATAAGAAACTCTCAGACCTCGGCAGGTCTATGCAGCAGGACTTCGATACGAAGAATTTGTCAGGACTAGAACAACGGCTTGCCGAGATTTCGAACAAGTATGATCCACTGATAGAAAAAGCCAAGAAATTCAAAGATGAAGCACTGGCTGGAATTTTTAAGGTTCTCAAGGATGGCGAAGTAGATCAGGCGAAGTCTAATGCAAAAAAAGAAGCGGATGCAGGTGCTGTTGATGCCTTCAATGGGCAATTCAACTTGACTGAGGGGTTAATAGAAAAAGCCTCCAAGGAGAAGTCTCTGGAGAACAAAAACAGACTCGCAGACGGTGAGATTTCGGACGAAGAATTCCAGGCCAATGAATACGAGCTGGAGGGTCAACGCCTAATGGCATTAAAGCTTCTTTACGAGGCCTATGGTAAGGACAGTATAGACTTTGAACGGCAGTTAACCGACAGAAAGCTGGAGGAAAAGCAGCGCCTGGCCGACGGTCACCGTGAGCTGGCCGAGTCAGAGATGGCGACCGAGGCAGCGGTGTGGGACGCTATGTCAACTGGCGTCAGCATGCTTAAGGGTATTGTTGACCAAAGCAGTAGTGCGTTCAAGGCTCTACTGGTTGCCGAGAAAGCCATTGCTATTGCAAAGGTGATTATGAACACGCAGGCTGAAATTTCTGGATACTACGCAAAGTACGCTCTGGTGCCTGGAGGAATGGTAATTGCAAGTGGCCTTGCAGCTCAAGCGAAAATACGTTCGGGGATATCAATAGGAATCATTGGGGCCCAAGGGATCGCTGAGGCCATTTCATCAAATAAGTCAGAGAATAATTCGAGCAGCAAGCCGACTTATGCCGCGGGCGGCATTCTGCCAGATGGGCCTTCCCACTCCGAAGGAGGATTAAAGCTGGTAGATAAATTCGGCAATGTTCAGGGAGAAATTGAGGGTGGCGAACCAATCCTGAGCCGGGAAACCTACCGGAACAATCGACAAACCATCGATGCCTTGCTGTACTCATCGCAGCGGCAGAACGGGGCCAACATTTCCATTAGCACATCGAAAATCGCAGCATCCGAGCGCCATTACAGGGCCGTCGGTGTAATTCCCGTAGGCCGCGGCCGATCGGGATTAGGTGGGTCATCGACCAGTAGCACCCTCTCCAACGGAAACGATACCATTGAGCGTCTTTTCGAGCAACTTATAGATGCCGTTGAAGCTGAGAAAGCACGTCCGTTGGATTTTAACCTGCGGACGTTTGATGACACAAAAAACCGAGTTCAGAGCGCACTTAATCGGCAAATGAGTTAGTCGATGTCTATATTGTTCTTATATGCATACAAGTAAACTGCCATCTCATGTTCAAATTTATCCATGCCCCTCCTCTTATCTTCATTGTTTATATGGGCATAGATCATCGTGTGTTCAATCTTTTTGTGGCCCATGATGTCTTTGAGACTCATGATATCCCCTGTTCGTCGATAGTATAGAGTCGCAAAGGTATGGCGTGCAACATGGAAGGTTAGATTTACATCTATTCCGGCCATGCGGGCCAGGTCCTTCAAGCTCCGGTTAATTTCCTGCTCCGTAGGAAGGGTGAAAAACGTTCCCTTCTGCTTGTCAATAAACCTTTTGGCCAGACCTGTTAGTGGCACCGTCACCAACCGGCCAAACTTGCGAGTTTTCCATGGCAGGAAAACCATTTCGCTTCGGATATTAACCCATCCCCAGTTGGCCCGTTGGACATCGCTGATTCGAAGCGAGGTGAAGCACGAAAAGAGAAAAGCTTTCATGGTGCACTTATGGGTATCGCTCAGGTCAGGATACTTTCTGGGCAGGTCCATGATCGCTTTGATCTGGGATTCTTCCAAATAAACGATCCTTCCCTTGCCTTCCTTATTCTGATATTTTTTAAAGTCCGGGTTAATTCCCATGCCCTCTTCTTCTGCCCGGTGTAAATAGGTCTTGATGTTCTGGATACGGCTCCAGATGGTGTATTCTTCATTCTTATTATCATCTCCCCGCAACCAGTTGGCAAACTTTGTCAGGAATTTACTATCCATGGCGTGGAATGGAACCACCGGAGAAAACCGGATCAGCTGATGAAGGGTAGTCATGTGGTTCCGGTAAGTCTGAGGAGCTATCTCCCTCATCTTGTGTCGGCACTTGATGTCTTCACTCATGTAGATAATAAAATCTTTGCGCCTGGTAAAAGTCTTCAACTCCTTTTTGAAGAGTTCAGGCGTAAGGGTCCGATCCTGCAGCCGGTAAACTTTGAATATCTCATTAATCTTCCCAAGCTCCGTGATGATAATCATCTCGTAGTCTCGAAAGTCTGGATCTCCTTTTTTCTTTCGGGGTAGTATTCGGCCATTCTCCAGGTCGACAAATTCCTTCGGCCAGGATAGTCCTAGTTTAACCGGAATCACTTTCCGGTCAATGATGGTGCGAAGGTAAAGCGAGCATAGTCCCCCCTCCTTCACCCTTTGCTGGTTGATGACCAGCTTTACAGAGTAACTGTGCATACTGCGTTTTTACGATGTTTAAACCATGTTGAAACACAGCAGCGTCGGAAGCTTATAAAAAGGCTCCCATGCGGGAAACATAGGGCCTTTTTGAGTTTGGGTTTTAGGTCAGTCGACCTTTTGTACCTTGGGCCGGAGTCGAACCGGCACGAGTTTCCTCACAGGTGTTTGAGACCAGCGCGTCTACCAATTCCGCCACCAAGGCAT
>CBINHC010000016.1:0-57328 GCA_966250385.1 uncultured Sphingobacteriaceae bacterium
CATGATGGCGTATACGGGGCGGTTCTCAGGCAGGTTCGGAAAAAGTTAAAAAAAAAAATGAATCGGGAGAAAGGTTGACTAGTAGGATAGAAATAAAATTAACAGTAGTACCTGTGACCGATTAGGAAAATCCGGCCGGGACGCTGCAGGATCCGCAGTCCGAATTTTATTAAAACCCATCGATTCAGCTGGCTGTTCTGTATGAAATGGTATGGTGATGGCGACACAGCATGTAAGTAGGATATGGGATCCGGAAGAGGAAGTTACCGACCCTAACCGGGAACGCAGGACGATTGAAGAACTGGAGATTCCGCATGAAGACCAGGAACCGGAAGATGATGAATTCCTCCTGCCACCGGAAATCGACGAATAAACCGTGGTACACCCACTACGAAAATACGGCGGGTCCGGCACTTAATATCGAAATTACCAGATTCTGCATTGTATGTCAGTCCTAACGTACCCTGGCGCACAGGGCAATCCTGCCAACGGTGCCATGACATCGCATGCGGCCCGGCTGGCATCGTCAAAGCGTTTGACCGGTAGTCCGGTCGATGCCTGTCCGCCTACTCTATTATACTCTGAGTCGCATTCGCGTAACATTAATTCTTTTTAATTAAAATAAACCGCCTTTTTAACGACTATCCCAAGAAAATACAAAATAATTTTCATTAAATGAAATATTATTTTACTTTAGCTATTGTATTTTTTAACACACAGAGACAGAAACCGTTTTTTACATGATAATGATCCGAACAAATAAGTCCTACTGCGATCAATCAATCAATACGTTCCGCCCATTTAACCTTGCCAGACGCGGCTTTAACTTTTATTTAAACACCGCATCAATCCAAACCAACAGTCCGGACAACGCTCTCCGGAGTCTGACAGAGGCTTGGAGAACATAGCCCCCCCGAGAGCACGTACAGCCATTGACCATAAACGGAACCCCAAAGTGTCTGCCGGAAGGTCATCTCCCATTTCAATCAAATCCGAATCAAAACTTTTTGAACATAACAGTTATGTATAACGTAAATTCCATGATCAGACTCACCCCATCCCATGCAATCACTGATGGCAGTCTTTATTTCAGAAAGGCTTTTCCGATCAGGAATCCGGAAACCATCGTCGTAAGCGCTACGCTTGATTCCTATCACAGGGACCTACGGTTTGAATTTGAGGACATCATCCTTTATTACAACCTTGACACATTGACCTTTGTCTACGATTCATACAACATTCCAAAGAACATCTCGGGTTTCTTCCGGCAGAAGGTGCAGGACGACAATGTGGAAGTCACTTTCTTTTCCTTTGTATTCGAAATCGGATATCAGGACGACCTCCGGATCTTTAATGTACATGGCTATTTCGAAGAAGAAGTTCCGGAGATCGAGGAAACTTCAGTTGCCTACTAACGTCCAGGCTGCCGGACCCGCCGAAAGCCAGAGCGGTTCGCAGTGCACGGCTGCATGCCTCAAAAAAAAGAAGGCCCGCCACTTTTCGTGACGAGCCTTCAGTTTGGATGTGTTATGAAAAAAGACCTTGTTTCTTAGTGTGCTCCTGCACCGTTTTTAACGAGTGTCGGAACATCCTTGGCAGCTGATAATGCTGTCTTGTAAGAATAGGTTGGTACCCACTTGGATGCCGCAGTTTTGATCTTGTTCGGAGCACAGTTGTCATACAGGTTGGTTTTCTCACCACCAATGAATCCTAATACAGTTCCGATAGTTACAAGCGGTCCGCCCTTGATACCTTTGAAGTAGTTGTTCTCAACATAGATGTTAGCACCCATTCTGGCAGCAACGCTGTATCCCTGACCTGCTTTGTAGGTCTTGGTGTGCTCATAGTAGTTGTTGAACACGTGACCGGTTCCGAAGCTTAAGCTTGGAGAACGCTCCAGCGTGTTCAGGAAGTAGTTGTGGTGATAGGTGATTCTCAGGTGACCTTTGTCTGCCACGTTATTTTCACCACCACCTACAAGAGACGTTAATGAAGCGTTGGAAAACTTCGACCAGGAGATCGTTACGAAGTCAGACTCCTGAGTGACATCCACCAATCCGTCATATACCGGATTGTCGAATGTACAATGGTCGATCCAAACGTGATGCGTACGATCCTTGATGGTAATACCGTCGGTCGCACTCGGATTGACGATGGTCATGTTCTTCACGATGATGTTGCTTACATTGTACATCTTGAGACCCGGACCATCCAGTTTCGATCCGCTCAGACCGATGATCGTCTTGTTGGATTTTACAGTAATACCTGCGCTTCCCTTGATGACGCCCTTTACGTAGATAATCATAGGCGAAGAGGAACCTGCTGCACTCTTTAAAGCGTCCAGTGTGCTTACAGTTACTTCTTTTCCACCCTTACCACCGGTTGTTCCGCCTTCCATAGCTGCGAATCCGATTGGCGTACCAATATCTGACGGATTAGACGGCTTCGGCGCTTCAGTTGTAGGAGCCGGAGCTGGTGCTGGTGCTGGTGCTGGAGCAGGAGCAGGAGCAGGAGCTGGTGCAGGAGTTTCCTCAGCTGGTGCAGGAGCAGGCGCTGGTGACTCCGCTTCCGGTGCTTCCTCTGCAGGAGTCTCCTCAGGAGTATCAGGTGTAGTTACAGAATCGTCACTTGGTACTGCAGGGATCTCGATGGCCGGAGTTGATTCAAACGGCTCTTGTGTGTCTTTGGTACAGCTAGCCCCCACTAGACCTACCAAAAGGATTAACATTCCCTTTTCTAAACTAAATTTTCTCATAGTAGATTGATAGTTAATTAGATATTTAATTTTCTAAAACTCGGGTTCGTATACGGGTCGTTTCTCCGGATGGTTCGGAAAAAAATGAAAAAAACCCTCAACCACCTATAGTACAAAACATTACAAAGCAACCAGAATGATACGATCAGCCAGCCAAAACCCCGCTCTGGCCCGCATCAAACGTCGATTGAGTGCACCTGCCCTGGCTTTCGGGGCGTGACGGAAACGGAAGCTACCACGTACGTAATTCCCCAATAAATATAGAACTAAGATTGCAGGCTACTGCAACGCATCCCGAAATACAGCTAACCAGGGAACTGCGGAAAGCTCCGGCTCTACGATTCCCATGCACCGCCTCCAGTCCTTTTATACCAGCAACCCGCGCGGGGCAGTGAACCATTTCGGTTTGCATTTGGGGGAATGCTGAACCTCAGAGCCGGTAAAGATTTTCACCGACTTTTCTCCCGGATTCACCGACAGGTTGCCGACCTCTGCCAATCAGGTATATAGCACGTTACATCTTTGAAATACCTTTGAATCAACAAATAAGAACAACGGATTTAAAACATTTTAACATATAAAACCATGAAAACGCTAGCCACCCTGACCGCCCTGCTGATCATCATTTCTTTCGGTGCCATGGCTGATGACTCTACAGGTACTGCTATGGACGCCTCCAAAAAGACCGTCGCTGCTCCGGCCTTCAACTGGGGATCACCAGAGGACCTCAATACCAGGACCGTTGAACAACTGAAGTACCTTCCGGTGCTGGCTCCTGCCATGGACTGGGGTGCTCCGGAGGATCTGAACGAATCCGAGCTGCAGTCCTTGAAAGTACGAACCGGCGTATCCCTGGAGCTTCCTTCATTCACCTGGGGTTCTCCGGATGATCTGAACCTGGAAACTGTGAACGTTTTGAGGACCGCAATCCATACCATCTCCTACCCTGCCATCGTGATCGGCGACCCCTCGGAGATCGATGCACCGGATCTGAAATAACTCAAAACGTGATGCTGTTCAGGTCAGGTAAAGTTAAGATAAGCAGTAAGGGCCCTGACGGGCCCTTACTGCTTTGATCAGGTTTGATCAATAAATCTTTCATGGTGGTCCGCTTCCGTCATTCTGCCTTCGACCAGCAACCCCGCATCCGATGATTCAGGATTTTTTCTTCGATGCGTTTCAGCATTCGACCCGATTTCCTGATTTTTTTACCGCCGATGAAACCTCGGCGTCTTTTGTGTCGTCTTCCCTTCAGATTCCCTTCCAGCAGGTGAACCGGACAAAGTTTTTACCGACTTTTTTCCCCCATTCACCGGCAGGCCCGGGACTTCTGCCAATCAGCAGCATAGCAGATTGGCGGGATGAAATACTTTTGAATCAACAAGCGAACAAGATTTGAAAACAATAAAATATACGACCATGAAAATGCTGACATCGCTGACCGCCGCCCTGCTGATTATCATTTCCTTCGATACCTGGGCTAATGACGCCTCCGGTAACGCTATGGACGCTAAGAAGACCGTAGCTGCCCCTGCCTTCTCCTGGGGATCACCTGCCGATCTCGATACCAGAACGGTTGAAGAATTGAAATACCTGCCTGTTGCCGCGCCGGCCATGGAATGGGGAACTCCGGACGATCTGAACGAAACTGAACTGCAGGCCCTGAAAGTTTGGACCGGCATATCATTGAACCTGCCTCCGTTCAGCTGGGGTACTGCGGAAGACCTGGACGACCAAACCCTGAAAACCTTGAAGACAGCTGCGCACACGATCTCCTACCCTGCGATCGTGGTCGGCAACACAGACGAGATTGATGAGTCGGATCTTAACTAAGAACCGAAATTCGAATAGTAGTTTAAGTTTAGTTGATTATATGCAGAAAGGGCCACAAGGCCCTTTCCTGCTTTTGTCAGGCAGGTACCCCCGCCACGCGCTCCTTTTCTTTTACGAAACCGTCATTTGACTCCGGCCCGAAATGTCTGCCAGCGTAGCTCTCAGCCGGGCATTTTCAACGATGTACGCTGCCGGCGAGCGAGAGCTGCAGGCAAGCTGACTCTACGTTCAGCGCCGGACAGACTTACAGGGGCTGCGAAATCCTCTGTATATGCTCAGTGTGCGCCGGTCCATAAGGCAGGTTTTGACCGCATGGCCGAAATGACATCCCGGTCCGATGCGTCATTTCCAGGATCCGCCACTATGAAGAAAGTCCCGGAGGTTTCACCGACTTTTCTCCCGGATTCACCGACAGGTTGCCGACCTCTGCCAATCAGGTATATAGCACGTTACATCTTTGAAATACCTTTGAATCAACAAATAAGAACAACGGATTTAAAACATTTTAACATATAAAACCATGAAAACGCTAGCCACCCTGACCGCCCTGCTGATCATCATTTCTTTCGGTGCCATGGCTGATGACTCTACAGGTACTGCTATGGACGCCTCCAAAAAGACCGTCGCTGCTCCGGCCTTCAACTGGGGATCACCAGAGGACCTCAATACCAGGACCGTTGAACAACTGAAGTACCTTCCGGTGCTGGCTCCTGCCATGGACTGGGGTGCTCCGGAGGATCTGAACGAATCCGAGCTGCAGTCCTTGAAAGTACGAACCGGCGTATCCCTGGAGCTTCCTTCATTCACCTGGGGTTCTCCGGATGATCTGAACCTGGAAACTGTGAACGTTTTGAAGACCGCAATCCATACCATCTCCTACCCTGCCATCGTGGTCGGCGACCCCTCGGAGACCGATGCACCGGATCTGAAGTAGTGGTGACTTGAATCCGGATCTGTCTCCGGAAAGATCCGGTTAAATGGATACGCAAAAACAGGATCGGAGCCTTACGGGGCTCCGATCCTGTTTTACTGTGTTTCATATACCCCACATCCACACACTTAAAGGTCTAATCAGCGCTGCTGCAGGTCGCTACAGGTTACCGTCCAGCCAGTGGATGATATTGAGCAGTAACCAGGCGTTCTGCCTCGCCGATGGATGATTCATGCCTCTCTTTTCACTTTTGATCCCCTGGAGCTGCGCGGTGAACGGAGCGCCGTCTGCGAATATCACGACCCGACCCATTCCGAATCTCAGGTACGCCCCGTTAGCGATCCCCCGGCCGGAAATACGGGCTACCGTACCAGATACCGGTCTTTTTATCCGGGAAACTTCCTGCGGAAGATATATTTCGTAGTCTTCCCCCAACCAGGAAATAACGTGAGCATCCGACGGAACGATTAAACCAATACCACCCCAGCACATGATGCTGTCGACCGTGTTTCCGGGTGGACCGGTGAGTTCATTCCGGAGGAGATTTTTTCTGATTACCGAAAAGATCTCCGGTAAACCGTCTTTCCTCATCGCGAATCCGTTCAGGACATTGATGCCGAATGCAGCGGCCAGCTCATGTACCGATCCTCCGCACGGCATATGGTCCGTAACAAGGAATAAACTTCCTCCCTCTGCTACCCAGCGTTTCAGCGCTTGGATTTCCTGCACGGAAAACGCCGATCGGGCGGGCAAATCCCAGTTTTCGGGATCGTACATTGCGTTGACCGTCACATAGATTTCCGCCTGATTCAGGAGCCCGATACTGACCGGATCTTTAGTCAAAGAGGATCAGTGGGCCGTTCCCGCTTCTGTACCGGGGATCCGGAATGGAGTGTTCGAATTTCTCATCCACTACCTGCTGCGCACGGACTGCGGATGTGGGGAAGACGCCAAGGCTGCAGATGAGTGCGGACGGAAACAGAAGCTTCTTCAGGATGATCGCTGAGGTCATTGCTTATCCACAGATCGCTTTCAAAGCAGGTAACCCGGGCTATCTGGCTGCCATTGGATGCGAACGACAGGGGAAATGTACCGTCCCCGTTCAGAAAAAACAGCTCCGACCGTGGTGTGAATGCGATTTCCTTGTTGTCCCACAGTTGCTTCAGAAGCAACCCATTCCCCCGGGTCCGGATGGTTAACTGGTACTTGTCGTCATTCTGCAATAAATAGGTCCCCTCCAGCCGTTCGAGCTGCATGGTCGACAGATTTATCGTCTTTCCCGGGTCAAAGTCAACCCTGGTTGCCATGATCCTGCCAAGCATCTTCACCGCGCTGACCGAACCCGAGGCGTCTTTGATGAACTCCAGCGGATAACCCTCCTGTTTTGTTTCAAAGCGCATTCCCTCCAGATGGACAAGCTGATATTCCTTATTGGCCCATAATTCTTTGGCGACCAAAGTGCCATTTCTTGACTCTATTTCAAGAAAAGCGACCTTGTTGGGAAGCTGAAAAAATCCAGTTAGCTTTCCCGGCTGTGCAGAGGCGGCGGATCCGGTGCCCGATGCTCCCGGGGCATGCTGTCCGTAACCGGATTGTGCGCATACCAAGGCGAGTACCATGAACACGACCGGCATCATAGCGCCGGTTCGAAGTTTTTGGATAATGTCGGAAATTTCATTGCTTTCATAAAATTTAATTTTTGGTTGTATGAAGCAACGATAGAGGGACCGGAACGAACTGGGGTTCGTATGGCTCCATCCGGACTACAATTTCGCCGGCATGGCTTCCTGACCAGCTTTCATGAATTCTTTCGGCGTCATTCCGGTCGCCTTTTTGAACGTAGTATAAAACGTTGTTTTGGAGTTAAAGCCTGATCTCGTTGCGACACCCAGCATATCGAATCGGAGGATCTCGTCGGAGAGCAACAGCGATTTGGCTTCTTCTGTCCGTAACTCGTTGATGAACTGGTAGAAGTTTTTTCCGAAGCCCTTGTTCAGAACATAGGAAAGTTCATGCGGGCCTATCCCCGTTTTGTCGGACAGGACGGAAAGCGTCAAACCCGGGTCGAGATGCAGCTTCCCCGTGGAAACCCTATCGAGTATCACTTCTTTCAGTGCATCGACCTGCTCCCCGGTCAGCGGTTCATGCGAGACCTTTCCCGTCGGCGGTTCATCGGGTTGGGCGCTCACATAGGCTTCCGTTGCGTAGATCGATTTTTGGGTTATGGTGAGGTAGGCCAATCCGATCACTCCGAAAAAATAAAGGACTGGGGAAAGGTAAGCGGCCGTTGAATCCAGGAAGACCAGCGCCCGAATAAGGATCAGAGCCAGCACGGAGATCAGCAGGTATCTTACCCAGGAAAGGTCAATCGCTTCGGTGAAGGACGAAACCATTTTAATATTTGAGTTATGCCGTCGGTAAAGAAGCAGGCTGATGATCCAATAGAAGGCGGCCTGCCCAAAGAGAAAATACCTGATCAGGAACCCCAGCCAGGCCGGCAACTCAGGGAGGGGATTTTCACTTACTAGACCGGGCAGCAGAAAAAACAGCGAGAACACCAGAAAGAGCACGAACGGGGCGAAATGCAAATAAGCTTTTTTCGGCACCCGGGGAGCTACATAATGGCTGATCGCCATATAGAAGCAGGGAAGCATAGCCCAGCGCGGCAATTCAAGCAGGTGGATCACCAGAGCGCCCCCGACTCTGAATTTCTCAAAGAAAAGCTCGGCAAAAGTGCAGGCCAGGATCCAGAAGAATGCGCCGAGCCACCGGTTCCCCTTATCACTGACACGGTTAAGGACAAACAGAAATCCGAGCAACAGCAGGGCCCCTGCCGCAAAAGCATAAAAAGCAATAATTAAACCGGGCAGTGTATTTTCAGGCATTCGGGTTGGTAATATTGATATTCCGCGTCAAAGTACAGGCCCATCCCTGATTTCGAGTTCGGCTTAATCCAAACGGACCAGTCATCCGGAAATCAGGTATCCCGTTCCTGTCCGGCACCACGGCTGCACTATCCGATACGGGCGGATTCAGCCGCAGGCAGAATAAGCCTGAAGACGGAGCCTCCGCCGGGTCCGGGTTCATATATGATCTGCCCGTTCTGGGCGCGGGTAAATTCTTTGCAAAGGTACAGGCCCAGGCCGACACCCTTTTCGTTGTCGGTCCCGTACGTGGACCGGCTTTCGAGCTGAAACAGTCTCATTGCGCGTTCCGGAGATATGCCGACCCCGGTATCCCGCACGGTAATATGACAGAATTGACCGTCGATGGAAGCAACCAGGGAGACGATTCCGGCGGAGGGGGTGAATTTGATCGCGTTACTGAGGAGATTCCGAACGACAATCTGAAGCATATCGGCATCAGCTTTCAGGTGAATGTCGGGTGACACCGAACACTCCAGGGAAACATTTTTGGCGATGGCCAGATCGCTAAAGAATTTCATGGTCGGTTCAAGCACTTCCAGGAGGTTCTGGTTGGTGATCACCGCTTTCTTTCCCTGCATCTGCCGTCCGGACCAGGTCAGGATGTTGGTAAGCAGGTGCTGCGTCTGGATGGTCTGACCCAGCAGTTCTCGCTCAAACTTAATTTTCTCGCCTGCATCCAGGTCCAGTTCGTGCACCAGTTCCAGGTAGCTTTTGATATTCGCGATCGGGGTCCTCAGGTCGTGAGAGACCAGCGAGAACAGTTTGATCTTCTCCTTATTCAGTGCATCGAGGGCGGCAGCCTTTTCATCGGCAGATGCCTTCTCCCTCGCATAGGACTCTTTCAGGTAATAAATAACGACCAGCGTAAGCAGGACTATCACAATGTAGGTCGATCCCAGGTCGATGAACTTAACCCCCTCGGATTTATAGTGAACGACCGTCTGGGGCAGGTTGTACTCCACAAGGAGCAAGCCGACTACCAGCAGCAGGTTGAATCCGGTATAGACCGCGTAGTGCTTCCTGGGTGAAATAACGGACATGCACAGCGAGATAATCGCAAAGAGCATCAGGGTCGGTCCGGTAGCTCCCGAATTGTAAAAATAGTTTACGGCCAGACCCGCATTTGTAAATAATGCTGCCAGGGGAATACAAACATTCAGCTTTCGCTTCTTGCGGGACAGGTAATAAAGGGCAATGATCCCCACAAAAAGCAAGACTGAGATGACCCCCGAAACGTACAATCGCGTGATGTAGTTAAAAACGATATTGTATCCTACGAAGACGAGCGCCAGAACGCAGAGGCCGTTGAACATCCGGTGTTCAAACAGGAAGTCCCCCTGTCTTCCCATCAGGAAATTCCAGAAGTTATCGGACCTGAGTCTACGGACTTTCTTGGGCGGTATCGGCATTTATCGGGGACGGGATTTTGAGTGCTGAAAATTAGGGATATTCATTAGATTCTGGAAAATAAAAATGGAATCAGAAGCTGGCTCACGGACAGTGCGTGCTGCCGGCACTGGGAGTGCGTATTTTCACCATCCGGCCGAATTGTCCGCACCTCTTCCCGTACTTATACGGGATTCGCACACGAAGTCAGCAGATTCGAGCTGAACGCTGTATATTTATGTGGGTGCATATCGAAATAGAAATGGGAGAGCATAAAACTTCGAAGTCACCTCATGATTTTTGGGGGGAACTGGCTCCGTGTGAGAACGCGCTGCAGATATATCAGACAGATAGAACGTTTATATCCACCCTTGCTGCCTTTGTACAGGACGGCATCAACAGCGGCGATTATACCCTGGTGATCGCTACCCGCCAGCATATTTCGGCAATTGGGAAGACCCTCGGCGAAAAAGTCATAGAACAAGCCATCAAAGCCGGCTCGTACCGTCCGCTGGACGCAAAAATCGCCTTATCAAACTTCCTGCAGGCAAGCTGGCCCGATGCCGAAAAGTTTCATTCCTACATTTCCGGTTTTTTCGTTGAGGCGAAGAAACAGAACCGGAAGGTCCGGGCATTCGGCGAGATGGTCGCCCTGCTATGGGCCCAGGGGAACAGTGGTGCCACCGTTCAGCTTGAACACCTCTGGAACGAGTTCTGCTCGAACATGGCCCCTGCATTGTTCTGCGTATATCCTACGAGCGGACTCACCGATTCTGCTCAATCCTCGCTGGAGCAGATTTGCAGGGCACATGCCAGGATCGTTGCCGGTGAACCGATCGGCGGGCGAATGCTGAGCTACAAGCCTTCTGCTATTCCTGAGGCTGACAGCAGATGATGCTCCTGATTTACCGCGTTCCCGTATAAAGTCACACTAACCCTCATGGAGAGACGCTTCGGTCTACAGCAGGTTCATCCGAATCGCGTAATTTGTCAGTTCAGCATTGGTGCGCATTTCCATCTTTTCCAGGATGCGGGTACGATAAGTGCTGATGGTCGAGATGCTAAGCGACAGCAGAGCGGAGATCTCTGCGTACGTCTTGCCGCTGGCTATTAAGATCAGGATCTGGTATTCCCGGTCTGTCAGCCGCTCATGGGGCTCCTTTTCGGAGGTTGTCAGGTAAGTCGCCAGAAACTGGGCTACGGTACCGGAGATATACTTTTCGCCGGACAGAACCTGCCGGACCGCGTGGATAATCTGAGCATCATCCGCTTCCTTCGTCAGGTATCCCGAGGCTCCTGAGCGGAAACACCGCACGGCCATTCGTTCTTCATTATGATAGCTAAATATCAGGACGGGGGTTTTGAGATTTTCGGTAGCGATCTGCTTCAGGACATCAAAGCCGTTCCGGCCCTGCATCTCCACATCCAGGATCAAAATATGCCAGCGGTCACTTTGCAGCAGATGGATGGTCTGCTGGGCGCTTTCAGCTTCTGCGAAATGAAACTGAGGGAACTCCCGTTGCAGGATACTCCTAAGGCCCTTCCGGGTTGCACCATGGTCATCAGCTATGAGAACTCTCTTTGACATTACTGTAATGTAGGATGTGTCCTTTGTACTTGCCCGCTTTCATGTCAGTCCGGACCGATTTACCGGGCAGAGCACCTGCACATTGGACAGGAGGGCCTACCGGAAGAGATCAGTGATCCTAGGTGTAATGATTAACGAAATCAAGGCCGCTAAATTAAATATTGGACGGCTAAACATAGCGCATGTTTTCGCGATAATTGTGTAGCGGTTTAAACTACAAACCTGTCGTAAAAAGACCCAGTCACTCACGTGCGGAAGCAGCTTCCTCAGCAGTCAGTTTTGTCCCCGGCCTGCGGGGAAAAGTGACGTAGAACCGACTTCCTACCCCCTCCTCACTTTCCACCCACAGTCTGCCTCCGTGCTGGTCGACGAATTCTTTGCACATCGGCAGCCCGAAGCCCATTCCCCGCTCTTCCTGTGTGCCCGGAGTTGAGACCCGGCTGAAAGGGCAAAAAATAATATCCCGCATATTTTCCGGGATGCCCCGCCCCGTGTCCTCGACGCAGATCAATACGTCGTTCTCTCGGCCCTTTGCGGAGACCCGGATCTCCCCGCCGGAAAAAGTGAACTTGATCGCATTCGAGATCAGGTTCCGGACTACCGTTCGTACCATATTGTAGTTGGCAAAAATCTCCGCGTTGCCCTCCGCCTGGTACTGCAGCCCGATCTTCTTGTCCGCCGCCTGAAACTTAAACACCGTTAGTTCCCGCTCGAACAATGCGGCCAGGCTGATGTCTTCCTGTCTGAAAAAAGGTTCCCGGCTCTGGATCTTGGCCCATTCCACGAGGTCCGAGAGCAGGTTGTATGTCTGTTCCGACTGGTCGATCAACGTATCGAGCATTTCGGCGGCCTGCTCGGACTGCCCTTCCTTCATCCGGCTGCGGACAATCTTCGAAAGCATCCGCATAGAGCCTACCGGATTCCGGAGATCATGCCCGATGATCGAGATAAAAGTGTCCTTCAGCTCATTCAGGCGGGCAAGGTTCTCATTGTCTTTATTGATCCTCTCGGCCTGTTCCTTCAGCAGGGTAATATCCTGCACGTGGCCGATAAAGAACTTTGTCCCATCTTCATGGTTTTTGACCAGGGAGATCGCTACCAGGCAGTGAATCACCCGGCCGTTTCTGTGAATGTATCGCTTCTCAAAACAGGCACGCTCCTCGCCTAATTTCAAAGCCCTGGACATATATGACGCGCTGATCTCGCGGTCTTCAGGGTGGCTGATCAACCGGTTGTTCGTCCGTTCCAGTTCTTCCTTGGCATAGCCGGTAATCAGACAAAGCTGATCGTTCACCATCGTGAAATTGCCTTGAAGATCGACAATGGCGACCCCGATATTCGACCCGTGGAATGCTGAACTAAACTCCCTTTCACGGCGCCTCAGCAGATTCTGGGCCTCGACACGCTCGGTGATATCTTCCAGCAGTACGCCGATATGGTCCGGCTCGGGACTGTAGGCGATCACCTTGATGTGTTTTTTGAAAACCGGCGAAAAGTATTCACGCTGGAACGGGACACCGGTACTTGCCACAGTCCAGAACTTTGCCAGCACTTCGTCTCCGGCGCTCGGCACGAGCTCAGATAGATTACGACCGACGGCATCCGCTTTCTTGTGTCCGATCAGATCGGCGAAAAGATCATTGATCAGAATGATCGTAAAATCGACAGGTACTCCGTCCTCATTCGTCCTCACTTTCCCGAAAACAAAGGCCTGGGACATATTTTGAAAAAGCATCCGGAACTTGTGCTCACTGGATTCAAGGCTGTCGCGCATCCGTCGCTCACCCTGGCTGAAAGAAACCACCAGGATGACCGTAACGCTTAGGCACAGCAGGAAGAAATGCACCTGGTCCCGGTACGGGAAAAGAGGACTGATCGATAATACCGAGTCATGAAGAGGTATAAAGAAGGTAACCAGGGATGCAGACAACAGCGCACTTCCGACCACCAGGAAGTTGAACCGGAGACCCAACAGGATAAAAAAGGGAAAAAGCATACTGACAGTAAGTACTTTATAGCCCTTTGGGATAATGCTCCCCGCAGCAAAGAAGAGGATAGCGGTTAACAGGCAGGCGACTGCTGACCATAGCAAAGCGGTCCGCCAGGTTTCCCAGCGCCTCCGCGGTGAGGACCACCAGTGATATACCAGCAAAATGAACGGTGTCATGAGCATTTGACCGTTGCTGTTACCCAGCCAGGATTTGAACAGCCATGCATAGTCAAGGCCCCCGGACGGACCTGCGGTCAGTAAGTGCGCAGTCAGGACGGCAGCGGGCTGAAACAGGAGCACGATCAGAACCAGCAGGATCAGCGTATCCCGGTGCCCGGTCAGGGCAGAATTGCATCTCAGCCGTTTAAATATGAGTGCCTCTCCCAGCGAAGTGAGCGTATACACCTCAGCGGTCACCAGCGCATGCGGGAACGAGCTTCGCGTCAAAAGCGAAATGCCCAGCTGGGCAATAAAGACACCGGGGGCCGCCAGCGGTCCGTACAGAATCATGAATGCCAATGCCACTCCATGCGAGAGATAGGCAGTATGGACGCTGGCTTCCTGATTGAGTAAGAAAGGAATCCCGCCAACCCCTACATACAGGATAAAGAACATCAGGCCGGGAAGCACCGGGCGTCGAGATTGAAGCATTACAGAACCTCCGAATAAATATTAACTTAACGTAAAGTTAACAGGTAATTATACATTCCGGCAGATTCGTACCGATTATTCAAAAGTCACAGACTTCCGCCGCCAGCGGGCCGATGACCTGCATGCTTACACCGTTCCGCAGCGGCAGGCCGCTCAGGCCAGATTCTGCAGACGGCCGGCAGGATATTTCTCGTCGATGAAAGCCTTCACCTCCTTCAGCGACGATTTATCTATTGGTTTCACGACGTACCGGATGACGTTTGGATACCAGCCGGCCCGTTCCCGGTCCGAAGGCTGCACAGAAGAAGATATTATGACCACATGGTAGTTGCGGGCAGGAAGCCTCTTTAATTCTTCAAGGAAGGTCCATCCGCTCATCACAGGCATGTTGATGTCCAGGAATATCAGGTAATCATCGCCAGCTTCCTGGTTATTATGAAGGAAATCAAGCGCTTCCAGGGCATTCAGGTATATTCTGGGTTCCGTCGTTATTTCAGCGTATTTAAGAAATTTTTCATGAATCTTGCAGGTCAGCTGGTCATCATCAATAATAATCGTTACTAAGCTCATATATTTTCGATTTAGTGCCTCCCGCAGGGTTGGTGACCCCGGATGCCGACTCCCGGAAACACTAATTTTATATCTTTGACGTCCCGCCTCCGGGGACATCTGCTACCTTTTCTGCCGTTTGATAACCCGGGCCACAGCAGGGTTAGTGGTACAGTTAAACCTCACTTTTACACCAAAGTCCGTTTTTGCCGGAACCGCTTCTATCGTAGCCAGAGAGTGGTACTCCAGGTAATTAATCTCTGATTCCGCCAAGTGCGAAACCATAAAGAGATTGGGAAAGTGGACTTTCTCAAAAAACCGGACCGCCACCTGCCGGGGTACCGGGAACAAAACGGGGACCCCCGGAATTATGAAGACGATTTCGTTAAAAACGGTTGACAGGTCCTTCACCTCTTCCAGGCAATCGATCCATTCCAGCTTGAAAAGAACATAGCGGTTCCTGTTCAGACCCAGCATCTGGAATATGCCCGGTTTACTTAATCGGACCGGTCCTTTAATTGGCTGTCTCATTGGTGTGTCTAAGGATTGGTAAAATAGCATTCCGCTTTCAAAACGCCTGCTGAAGGAACACGAATCTTTTGTAGTAGAAAAGACTACACAAACAATAGACAACAGCCGGGTGATAGGCGAAATGCCGTAACGTACCCTCCCGTAAGCGCCGAAACCTCCCTGCCACAGATTTTTCACCGATTATTTTCCCCCGTTCGCCGGCTTTATACCGCCTCCTGCCAATCACCAGTAGACCGGCAAGGGATCCTGAGATACCTTTGATTCAACAAACAGATATTCATACATAAAAGAACATACAGCATGAAAACGATTGCCACCCTGACCGCCACATTCCTGATCATCCTTGCCTACACCGCAATGGCCGATGATGCAACGATTGGTAAGCATTTGAATGAAGTTAGGAACATCGCAGCACCCGGCTTCACCTGGGGAAGTCCCGAGGAGGCCGACACTGAGACTGCCGGCTTACTCAAATATTCAGGCATTTCAGCTCCGGCGCTGGTTTGCGGCTCCCCTGAAGACCTGAACGAGGCTGCACTGGAAATGCTGAAGGTCAGGGTCGGAGTTTCTGTGGAGTATCCGGCATTAAACTGGGGTACACCGGAAGATCTGGACTTTAACGACGTGGAAAACCTGAAGACCGCTGCACACCTGATCAGATATCCGGAACCGGTGATCGGCGATCCGCAGGAGATCGATGCTTCAGGTCTTAACTAAGAATAAACGTTTAGGTTAGTTGTCAGTTGAAGGGGTCCGCGAGGGACCCCTTTCTCGCTTCTGTACCGATACACCGTATGGGTGCGTCAGACCCCGCCCTTCTGGCTCATGATAAGCAGAGCGATCGGAATGGTGATAAGCAGGGAAATGAGCAATGGCTTCCAGATCGGCCGGGCGATATGTACGGTACCCTGACCGATATACTTATTCCAGAAGAACCGGGTCAGAATAGCACCGCCCAATCCGTTCAGGGCAATGGACATCAGGGAACTGGTCCCGATCATGCTCATGACAAGAACACTCAGCATGGTATAGGAAATCGCAAAGGTGAGAACGGCCCATCTGGCCGGTGTGTTGCCCCGCAGATTGGACATCATCAGTGCCGCCCCGAAGATCACACTGAAAAACAGCGAGAATCCCGTGATGGCCGCTTGTGAATATAGTTCGGGGGTATGGTCTTCCTCCTCTTCTTCGAGGATCTCGGGTTCCTGTTCTTCAGTAGTCAGCATAGTTTCTAAAAAGGCATCAGCATATTGAGGCCAGACATTGGCCGCCGAACAAAGATAAGATTTACAGGGATTGATTGGCAGCTATTCAGTGAATTGCGGGCCTGTCCAGATATTTCCCAGGTTTTGATAACTTTAACAGTAAAGTGAATCCCATGATGCGACGCTATCTTCTGATCCTGCTCCTGCTGACCGGCAACTCTCTGGTCTCCTGCAATAAAGACGGAATCGAATATGAGAATGCATACGAGGCTGGCTATGCCAAATGGATCGCCTTTAAAACTTCTGGAAACTCATACACTTATACCGTAACCAGCGGATCCTGGACCGGCTGGGGTAGTGAAACCCGGGTCAGCGTCAGGGAAGGCCAGGTGATCGCCCGCCATTATATCCTGCGGCAATCAAAAAATGACGGAACTTCCGATTCTGAGGTTCTCGAAGAGTGGCATGAACATGAAGGACAGATCCTATCCCATGAAAAAGGGGCCGCGCCCGTCACGCTGGACGAGGTTTACCGGCTGGCCCGGACTGAGTGGCTGGCGAAAAGGGAAGATACGGACTCGTACTTTGAAACGAAGAACGACGGGATGATCTCTGTGTGCGGCTACAGCGACCGGAACTGTGCCGATGACTGTTTCCGGGGAATCACCATCGCTTCCATTGACAGGCTCCCGGACACTGAGGGTCCGTAGGAATGGTTACTTTTCGTAAAAATGGTTAACTTAACGTATTGTTCACCTCTTTAGCCTCCAGGTAAAATTATGGATATCCGAAAAGAAGACATCAGCCAGGAAGTATTCGATCTCTATGACGATTACGCACACAACCGGATTGACCGGCGTAACTTTATTCATACCCTTTCCGCATATGCGGTCGGGGGCCTGACGGTTACTTCACTGATGAGTTTCCTGATGCCTGATTATATCGGAGCCGTCCAGGTAGGCCCGGATGATCCGCGCGTCAGATCTGAATACATCGAATATCAGTCACCGAAAGGCGGCGGAACCATCAGGGCACTTCTCGCCCGTCCTGCTGACGCAAAAGGGAAGCCTGGCGGTGTCGTGGTCGTTCATGAAAACCGGGGCCTGAATCCCCACATTGAAGACGTTGCACGAAGGACTGCGCTTGCCGGTTTCATTGCGATTGCACCTGACGCTTTGACGCCGCAGGGCGGATATCCCGGTAATGACGATGACGGCCGTACGATGCAAAGTAAAAGAGACCGGATGGAGATGCTGGAAGACTTCATCGCGGCACATGATTATCTGAAACAGCACCGGGAGTGCAACGGTAAAGTGGGTGTGGTCGGGTTTTGCTTTGGTGGCTGGATAGCCAATATGATGGCTGTCCGGATTCCGGAACTGAACGCCGCAGTTCCGTTCTACGGCGGGCAGCCTGAGAAGGAAGACGTCAAAAAAATCAAAGCACCGCTCCTGCTGCATTATGCGAAAATGGATACCCGGGTAAACGAAGGCTGGCCGGCATATGAAGCCGCCCTGAAAGAAAACAAAAAGGAATACCAGGCCTATATGTATCCCGGTGTAAATCATGGATTCCACAACGATACCACCCCGCGCTACGACAAAGCAGCCGCTGAACTGGCCTGGAAGCGAACCATATCCTTCTTCAGCGAAAAACTAAGGTAAACGGGACGGGCGGCCATTTCAGATCTCGATTAAAATTTCTGCATGGCCAGACATTCGATTAATATCCCGGAGTTGCGTTCAACATCGGCTATGGTCTTTATATCCGCTTCAGACTGCTCAAATGACATCCCGGCCGTGTTGCAAGGACTTCTTGAACAGGCGCCTGAATATCAAAGAGCAGCAAGTGGGTATCATCGGAATTTTGCGACGGCATTAAAGAGATGGCTGGCCGGGGATCCCGGTTTCAATAAGGGGTTCATAACGTCGAAGTATGTTAATCCAGGGGAATCTTTCGGGCATTTTGTTTCAGCCACGCTTCAAATGATTTCAATTCAGGGTTCAGTTCCCGGGAGAAATTGACGTCCCGGACGGAATTGCATTCCTTTTCAAAATCCCGGTAGAACTGGAACATATTGCCCAGATCGTCTGCTCCTGGGAATCCAAAGCTCCGGAACGTCTCAGGGGTCACATTATTGAACATTATTTCCTGTCCGATGGCCCTTGAAAGGGCTGCCGCCATTTCAGGACCGGTGAGATGCTCGCCTGCAATACCCACCGTCTTTCCGATGAGCTCCGGCCGTCTGAAAATTCCGCAGGCACATTTCCCGATATCTTCGGAGGCAATCCCGGCCATTTTGGCATCATCCAGGGGAAGGGTTAGGTAAAGCTTTCCGTCCGGCCCCTTCTTCGGACCGGATCCGAAGTAAATAAAGTTATCCCAGTAGAAGGATGCTCTCAGAAACGTTGTGGGGACACGGAGGTCCGTGAAGAAATGATCGGCCTCCCCTTTACCGTCAAAATGCGGCACTTTATATTTGCCGTGTAAGGTTGGCATCTGGTCACTGTCCAGCGGGACAAAGTCGCGGGTATCTTCGAGCGTTGACCAGATGGCATGGCGTAAACCGGCTTTACCGGCCGCTTCTGCCATGCTTTTGGCTTCAGCAGTTTCCCTTTCTGCTGAAAAGTGATTCCAGAAAAACGTAACAAAGTAAGCCCCGTAGGCGCCTTCCAGAGCCTTGTCCAGGCTCCCAGGATCATCGATATCCGCCTGGACGACCTCGGCCCCCATCTGCCTGAGGGCAGCGGCCTTTTCTGAACTGGTGTCCCTGGTGACGGCCCGGACGCCGAACTCTGAATTCGGGTCACTCAGAACAGCTCGTGCAACCCCGCCACCCTGAGCTCCGGTTGCGCCGAAAATAGTTAGGATTTTTTTGTCAGCCATAAATCTGTTTTGGAGTTAAATGCCGATTGTCACTATCGAATTTACAAAATATAATAACCTGAAAAACAACATATTAACCATAGTGAAGATTTTGTGTAGTGTGTTGTATCCTCCGGGGCTTAAAGCGGACAGCACGTCGATACAGACACAATTTAATACACAATTACGTGAAAATCAAGTATTTACAAATCAGATTCGGTAAATTTATTTACTTAATTCTGACTTATGAAAACATCAAAAGTTCTTTTGGGCATACTGGCTTTAGCCGGGCTCACGGCCACCTGGCGATGCGGTCAGGACATGGGCGGTCAACGTTCAGAGACCAGTCGGTCAACCGCCTCCAATGGAGGCTTTGAAAGCACGGAGAAGTGGGGTGAGCACCTCGTTCTGACCTCGGCCTGTCATGACTGCCACAGCCCCAAATTGATGACCGAAAAAGGGATCGATATTGATTTTTCCAAAGCCCTCTCGGGTCATCCGCAGGGAACAGCGGCTCCCAAGGTTGACCGCAACGAGATGGAGAGCAAAGGGCTGGTCGTGACTCAAACACTTACCGCATGGATCGGTCCATGGGGAGTCTCCTACGCAGCAAACCTTACTCCCGACTCTACCGGTATCGGAAACTGGAAGGAAGGTGACTTTATCACTGCTATCCGAAAGGGAAAATCCAAAGGCATCGAAACAAACCGGGACCTGCTTCCGCCAATGCCCTGGCAGATGTACAGTAACATGTCAGACGATGAGCTGAAGGCCATCTTTGCGTATCTGAAAAGCATCAAGCCAATCCAGAACGTAGTTCCCGAGCCTGAGCCTCCGGTAGCAGCATCAGCGAAATAACAGAAAACCCCTGTCCGGAAAGGAACCGGTTGTCCGGCTTCCGTTTCTTAATGCTCTGCTTAGGCAGACTGCAGGTAAACTAAATCAGTATTTGATTTGATATCATGCAAAACTTGTCAAAATGGGCACTTGTCCTGTTAATCCTGTGGACCGCAAACGGGTATGCACAGAAAATGGACTCCATTGCCCGGCCGGTAGCGTTTAACACTGCCGATATTAAATGGGTATCGGCACCCCAGCTTGGAGACGGCGCTGAAATGGCCATACTGGCCGGCAGTCCAAGAGAATCGGGCCCCTTTACCGTCAGACTCCGGTTTCCGGCTAACTTCGATATCAAACCGCACCGGCATCCGGGGATCGAACATGTGACGGTTATCCAGGGTGAACTCTATGCCGGTACCGGGAAAGAATTCAGCCGCGAAAAGGCCGCACTGATCCTCAACCAGGGAGGCTTTGTAGCGATTCCGCCCGAGACTCCGCACTTTGGCTATACCCGTAGTGTGTTGATCCTGCAGGTCAATGGAACCGGGCCTTTCGATATCATTTACATGAACAAGGAAGATGATCCGCGGACTGGCCGGAAAGGGCCGTGAACGGTTCCCGTTGTGACAGATTAGGTCCCGCCGGGCGTATTGTCGGCCCTACTCCCGCTCGAGCAGCCCATTGATCCCGGTAACGGTGGCGGGAAGCGAAGCCTTTTCAATTACCTCGCCGGTAACAGGGACCTGTGTACGATATTCAAAATCCTTCGGGTTCCGGACCGGCACTTCAAATATCGTAAAGGCTTTCCGCGGATCGGCCGGATGGCCTATAAGCTTCCGCGGACCGTCCCCGACAGCGCCGGCGTTCAGCAGCCTGACGCCGTTCTTTTTTGCAGGAAAGTACGCGTGCTGGTGACCGCTGATGTACAGGTCGATATGATTATTCTTCATGAACGCCAGCGCAGCGTCTGCTGATGCGATGATTTCGCCGGGCCTATTTTTCCCCTCAACTATAGGATAAAGCGGAAGGTGGCCCAGGAGGATTCGCAGACCTGCTTTTCGCGCGGCTTTCGACTTCAGCTGTTTCCCCATCCAGGCATAAACCTCCGATGGTACCTGGGACCCGGCTGCATCCCAACTGATGAAGAAGACATGATCCTTCCGGTATGAATAGTAAAACGGGTAATGTGTGGAATCGACAAACTCCAGGTTGGTCTGACCGGCCCTTTCTTTCCAGAAGTTTTCAGCCAGGGTCCTGTCCAGTTTGAAGGAGGGCGAGGCATCGTGATTGCCTACCGTAAATCCGAACGGGATCTGCAACCGGTTGACCGGTACCAGGATGTTCTTTTCAAAGCCGGCCCACATTGCCTGGACCTGGTCTTCAGTGAGCGATTTCTTCTGCCCCGCAACCATGTCGCCGGCACAAAGAATAATGTCCGGCCGGATAGAATCCAGCTGACCGATCACCGAGGTTACTTCTTCACTATAGCTTGTCGACCCGTAACTGGAATTCAGATCGCTGATGACAAGGATCCGTACAGCGTTTTGTAAGGTAGTCTTACGCATTTCCTGCGCTTCGGAAACGAAAGCCGTAAAGATGAAAAGCTGCGCAAGAAAAATCCTGAACTTCATGAACTAAAAAATTTCTCTCAATAATAGGCATTCAGACCGAGATCCTATGCCATGTTCCTTTTGCCATGGGTGCCGGGTCCCGGGTTGAGTTGCAGCTCTTGAGTTTGTTCGGATCATTTCCGGTTGTCAACAGCCTGCTGCACCAGCTTAATACTGGACGGATCCACCTGATGCTCTTTAGCCCGATCTTTCCAACGGCTTATCGAATCCTTCGTCCGGTCGATAATTTCTTCGATGAGCGTCTTAGAAAGTTTTGCTGCCAAACCTAATTCCCGCAAGTGGCTGGTTCCCGGATTTCTGCCTTCGCCCATTATCATTGTACTTTGCTCTCCATTCGGCCCACTTGAAAAAGTCAGATCATAGCCCGGAGCAAGTTTCCAAGCGCTGCTTTCATCCATCAGAAAACTAAAATTCTTCGCGTGGTCGTCACGATTATGAGCAAGCACATTGAAAACGGCAAGCCGGTACAGTTTTTCAACTTCGCGCATATCTGTGGTAAGAGCGGCTGTCAAATTGAGCAAATCCTCATAATCCAGAGCCGGCGTTCTAAAATCACTGTGCAACAGGCCGCTGGCTGTATGCGTATGTAATCTATTATTCCCGTGTCGGTCAAAACGTTTTACCCCAAAGTAGCCTGGGCCTTTCTCTGAATGAAATAAATGTACGTCAGGCATTAAGCCCCCGCTTCTTTCGCCATTAATGCATACACGTATTCAATCGCCCCAGCATCCCGACCGTCGTGTGAATTAGAAAATTTGACCAGCCACGGTTCAAAACCTTCGGCAAGCCCGTCCACCCCATGGGAAATATCCTTAAAATCCTTCCCCACGCCAATAAGCGCTTTCGGGCGATCCCCCGCTGATGATCCGTTCAGAGCCAGTAATTCGTCGATAACTTCTTCAGGAGCACCTTGCATAACTTGTTCTGCATGCAATGCTAATTGATCCAGACCAAGATGCCCCTGTTCGCCGGTTGGACTTTGATCCGGCTCATATGTCAGGGCTCCCATGCCCCGGATTCCCACATGGGCCAATCGGTCAAGCGGCGAGATGCTGCCTGGAAGTATGCCATGAGACTTCAACATACGATCAAAGAGCAGTTTCCCCCAGCCATCTGGTAAACTGTCGATGAAAACACCGGCGAGTCCGTCGAATGGCCGCGGGGGCAGTTCAACCACACCGGCTTGCATTGGAAGTCTAAATGGCGATATTTCGAGACCCGATTGTATGAATTCGCGATGATATTCAAAGTATATCATCCGCCCCCGTATAGCCAACCGCCCCACCGGCTGGACACCGGCCCCGAAATTCAACCCCACTTTCAAATCATTTACAGGATAATTCATTTTTTACGTCCCCGTTTTTTCGTCAGCATTTCCGGCTCCTTCAAGACCTCATCGATGGAGGTAAACCTTGGTTTTGTTGGCTTGAGCGCAGCAATCGTCTCATCTATGCCGCCAACGACCATCAGGAGCTTCAAAAAGGATTCTAAAGAGATCAAGCCTTTTTGCTCAAACTTTCGTAGCGTTGGCAGTGGTACACCCGATCGCTGCGCCAGACCTTCTTGTGTTAAATTAATTAAAAGCCGCCTTGCGCGAACATGCTCAGCCAATCTAGACTGCGCTTTGGAAACAGATATAAGTGATAACATGATATCGTATTTAATAATAAACACGTTAAGTAATATAATAGTATCATACTATTATATTACTTACACGACAATAGAAAAACTATGGTGCCGGCGTCCCAAGGGAAATATCTTCGGTCGTGTGGCCTCACCAACGCGCCTTCGAGGAACCTAAAAAAGCGTAAGCGTTCGTTTTGAAATAAATAGTTGAAAATAAAATAAGGTTGCTTAATTTTAGGTTAAGCGCCTGCTTATGCGCCTAATGAAGCATATCTTATTCAATTCAGTCCCCAAATCGATCGTTATGGAAAAGTTTAAAGCAATACTTATTGTTCCAATCGGCCTTGGTGTGGTACTGGTACCATTTTCTATGTTGATCGGGTGGAATTCAGTGACCCTCATACTCTTTTGGCTGATACTCACACCTGCCCTCACGTATTACCTGCCGAAAGTCGTATCGGCCAACAGGAATCATTTTTCTGAGTCCCTTATCGGACTGCTGATCTTTTATGCCGTGATGGTCTTCATGATCTATGACCATTACCACACTGACTATTTCAAAGTCATGATCTTAAGCGGAATCGTGAATATTGTTACGGTATTCGTATGGTTCCGGGCAGCAACGCCGGCAGTTCAGTCCGGTAAAAACTCGACCTCTATGCCTTAACATTCAGCTGAAGCCGAAGCACAAGCGATGTTCTCCGGCTAGCCTTTCCGGTCTTTTTCATGCACAGGGTAACATGCAGCGCGTTGTGCAAACCGGTTTTGAGATGATCCGGTGGTATGCGATCCAGCCCGTCAAGCCGTCCTCCTGGGTCGGCCAGCCTAATGCTTTCGTTTTGCCTTTTCCCAGAGGACGCTCTGTTCCCCAAGGAAATATCTAAGAATACCCGCCAGCACCGCATAGTTCATCAGGCAGAAATAGTAGGGTATAAACAGCACCTTTATTTTCAACCTGCGCCGTGCGAGTAGCCAACCTGCGGCGGCTCCCGTATAAAAGAGGATCTGCGCGAGCAATAACAGCTGATACACCAGCCGATCGTCCTTTTGAGCGATGATGCAGTTGAGGATGAACGCCAGAATCAGCAGGAACGGAGTGATGGTCCAACGGAGCACCCGGTGACTGATATACTGAAAAGTAAGGACCGGCTTTGACGGATACAGAAGTCCTTTCAGCCTGATAATAGATTGGATTCCACCCGCTGCGATCCGGATCTTCCGCTTGAGCTCTTCATTCACATTCTCGGAAGTCGTTTCGGCAGCATATGCCTCCGGTTCATAGACGATCCGGTAGCCCTTCTCGGCGACCAGCATCGAGATCATGAAGTCATCCAGGATACTGTCAGACGGTACCGGTTCGTAAAGGCCCCTGCGAATACTGAACAGCTCACCTGCGGCTCCTACGACGGAGTAGAGCTCCGAGTCCCATTTTTTCAGGGCCGATTCATATTTCCAGTAAAATCCTTCACCGGCTGTCGCATCGGCAGTGCCGTCCGAACAGACCCGCTTCTCCCCTGCTACCCCTCCTACCTTCGGATCGGCATAATGACGGCAGATCTTGAGTAAAGCCTCCCGGTTCAGCAACGTATTGGCGTCGGTGAACACGACCACTTCGGTCTCCACATGCTGCATGATTCTGTGGACCGCATGGATCTTGCCTCTCCGCTCCTTCTCGTAAAAGCCTTGTACCTGCGGATATCTGCTGACAATTTCAGGCGTTCTATCCGAGGATCCGTCGGAGACGAACATAAACTGCAAATTCCCCGGGTACTCAAGATCCAGGGTATTCAGGATCTTTTTTTCGATAAACTCTTCTTCATTATATGCCGCAACCACCACCGTACAGGACGGGAGCTCAGTTTTTTCCTGTGCCGGCTTCCTGAACAACCGTTTTGTTTTTACAAGGACCAGCAGCAGGACCCCGTAGCCAAGAAAAGTGTAAAAGACCAGAAAGAGACTTATCCAGAACAGGTATTCCATCAATGAATATTCAAGTTTTCAGTTGGCGCCGAACGGGCGGGGTTCACCAGGTTCCATCCGATGGCACGGAACAGGACCGGTATCAACCCGGTGCGGCCATTTTTTACATAATTAAGAATGTTCCTCGGGGTGACGACCACCAGGAAATACAGGTAGAAGCCTAACCGGGTCAGCCAGCCGGCATTCCTGCGGATGAACAGGATCCGGTTCCGGTTCATATAATACTCCTTCAACGGGCTGTTTTTTCCGACCGAAACCGACTCCTTGTGGAGGATCACCGCTTTGGGTTCGACCCAGATCTGGTATCCATGCTTCCGGATCCTTTCACACCAGTCCACCTCTTCATAGTACAGAAAGAATTCCTCGGGCATCAGACCGGCTTTTTCGACGACCTCCCTTCGCACCATCATAGCTGCCCCGTGAACGTAACCCGTCGGGCCTGTCAGGTGGTCATACTGACCCGCATCCTCCTCGAACTGCCCTATACACCGGTTCCTGCAGGTCAGCAGATTCATGTGCGTAAATCCCGCATACTGGATCAGCCGGTCCTGATCGAAATACCGGATCTTCGGAGAAGCGATGCCGACAACCGGGTTCTGGTCGAATACGGTTAACATCTGCTGAATAAGCTGGTCGGTAAATACGGTATCATTATTGACCAAAAAAAGGAAATCTCCGGAGGATTTTTTAATTCCCAGATTATTACCTTTAGAGAAACCTAAATTAATATCGCTCCGTATAAAGGTAAACTGGGGGTATTTTAGGTTCCAGGCCGGTACAGGGTCATACTCACTGCCATTGTCAACGACGATGACCTCCAGCTGAACCGTATCATCCCCGGCCGGCAAAGAAGCCAGCAATTCTTCGGTTACAGCAGTGTTGTTATAGTTGATAGTGATAACGGAGACAAGCGGCATCAGGGCGTATCAATTGGGTGAAAATAAAACTTAATGTCGAGCAACAAGAATAATATAGAAAAAGAGCTCCTTCCGTTTCAAACACTGGACCAGCTGGATGTCGAACTGGACAAGCGTCTGAATCACCTGGTAGTCCTCCTGGAAACCGCCAAACTCGACAGCAGGCAGGCAACGATGGTGACCGAGCGGGTCAATAAGGCGCTTCACAAATATCCGATTCAAAAGAAGCTGGAGGCCTATCAGGTCCTGGACGAGGATCAGCCGCGTCTCGACATGCTTGAAGACCTGGGCATGCTGCTTGCACAGCACCCCGTGGATTCCGCTAAAACAAAAAAATACCTCACTTCCGTAAAAATAAAAAAGACCGTTCAGTTCCTGATCTCACTGACATTTATTACGCTCGGGCTCGGCATGGTTATCCTCCCCGCGCCGGTTGAATTCGAAATGTTTACCATTTTTCATTTCACCCGTGATGACGGGGTTACATTAATGGACCTGATCTCGTTGTTAATTATATTTACAGGTGTATATTTACTGGTTGATTCGCTGATTAAACAACGGAACAACCTGGAATATAAATGACTGTCCTGAACCCTGATAAAAAGATTCTTCTTGTCGACGACAACAAGCTGATCCTGAAAATGATCGGGGCGACCTTCAGGCAGAACGGCTTCCAATGCATGGCGGCCGAATCGGCAACCGATGCGCTTGAACTCCTCCAGCAGGAAGTGCCGGATATTATCCTTTCGGATTACAGCATGCCGGAAATGGACGGTTTCCAGTTCAGACAGCTGCTGATGGACCACCCGGTATTTCAGAATATCCCGTTCATCTTCTTTACCTCGTTCTCGGATTCAGAAATGATGATAGAGGGTCTCAATCTGAAGGCAGTTGACTATATCAGCAAGGAAACGCGGCCGGATGTGATCGTTTCAAAGGTTGACAATATACTCAGCACGGTCCGCGAGCAGCAAAGGCAGTCGCTTGCTGAGCTGCGCAAGGGTGTGGAAGCCCTGCAGATCAAGACCGTCCCGGCCTTTCCACCGGTCATTCCCGGCTTCAGGATCGATTTCGTTCATCAATCCTACCAGGACTACCCGGGCGGGGATTTCATCGACTTTATCAGCATACAGGACCATACGATCATCGTCCTGGGAGATGTGATGGGCAAAAAGTGGGGCGCATGGTTCTTCTCCTTCGTTTTCCTGAGCTATATCCGGACGGCCATCCGCCTTTGCGCGCTTGACGGCAATCTGTCTACCGGCAGTATTATCGATAAGATCAACAAGGTGATCTGTGATGATCCGGCACTGAAAGACATCTTCTCGATCGTCTCACTGGTTTCGATCGATCATACGACCGGAAATGTGGTCTACTCGGGAGCCGGTGACCTCCCGCTACTGCTTTACGACACGAACGAACAGCGCTGCACCCGGATCCACTCTGAAGGATTCCTTCTGGGACTTTTTTCGCACAGCGAATACCTTGAACACCGGTTCTCCCTGAAGACCGGCGATAAGCTGATCATGCTGACCGACGGAATCATTGATTTTGAAGATGAGCATGGTAAAAAAACGGACTTTAACTTGTTTCAGGAACTGGTAACCCCTATCCTTGGAACCGGGAAACCGTTTGATGGGATCTCAGCACAGTTCAGACCCGAGGGAGACCGCTCCCAGGTAGACGACCGAAGTTTAATATATATTGAAAAAACCAACGATGATAATTGAGCCCGTTTTGCAGGACAATCTCCTGATCGCCAATCTGAATGTAAAAGAAGCCAATCTGACCATTTCAGAGATATTTAAGACCGAACTGATCGCGCTGGTCAATGCCGGCCATAAACTGATCGTCGTAAATTTCCAGAAAGTGACCTATGTCGACAGTTCCTTCCTTGGCGCACTGGTCGCCGGATTAAAAGCTGCGATTCCCCAAAAGTCGGAAATTGTGGTTGTCAACCTGAATGCGGATATCAGGAACCTGTTTGAACTGATCCGTATGGATAAAGTGTTTAAGATCTATGACCGTCTGGAGGAAGTAAAGTAGCCCGGGTGAAAAAGGAATTCACATTTAACAACCAGGCGGATAACCTATACCCCGTTCTGGAGGATATGATGACGTTCATCCGCACCTCAGGCCGGGTCACTGATCAGAAAATATCGGGTCGGTGCAGCATCATCCTTACTGAAATGCTGACCAATGCGATCAAGCACGCAGGGGTTGCTCCTACCACGGTAGCCGTGGTGGTTGAGCCTTCGTTCCTGCAGATGGTCAAATCAGATTACGGCCAGCTATTCCTTCCGCACCATACGCAGCATCCCGGGATGGCTTCCGGGGAAGCTCATGACCAAAAGATTGTCATTACCGCCGACCCGATGTCGGAACTGTTCGTCGTGAGAGAAGGAAACCACACACTGAGGTTCGGGGTCCAGGATTATCCCATTACCGAATTTTTTGAAGTGGATGGATTAATGGAACACTACGGCCTGCTGATGATCACCAAGGCGTCCGACCAGTTCTACTATGAGTACCAGCCTGAAACCGGCCTGAACCTCTTCCGGTCGCTGGTAAATCTGTAACACCAGCTATTATTACGTATTCCCCGGACAGCCTCCTTCGGTGCCATACACACAGGCGGAGGCCGCCCGCTGTTGGCGCGGCTTCTGTATCTTTAAGACGCTCAAACCAATTCGGCGCAGGCTTCACAGGATCCCCAAAAAAAGCAGAGGCTATGCTGCTTAGCATAGACTCTGCTTGTCAGGTGTTACCAAAAGCCTTATTTAGTATAAATATAGGCTGTATTTCGGTACTCAGAGCCGGTAGTTTTATACCAGTCTGTAAAGGTTTTTCCGCCGGACCGGGCCCAATCCATATAGTGAAGGTAGGCGTTCTCGATATTCTGGCGTTCCACCGGATAATCGAACTGCTCGGTGAAGTTCAATCCCCAAGGCCTGTTATCTGTGGTCAGATAATAGCGATTTGCTGTCTCTGAAGAATTGTCGGCCTCCGTGCCGAATAAGGACTTATCGGCCTTGTTGGTCGGGCTGTAGCCCGGAAGGTGGATCTCTACCCCACGCTGCCCGTTACTAATCAGGAATGGATTGTACGGAGCTTCACCTAAAGTACTCGCATCAATAGGAGAATTAAAGCTGATTTTCAGGTTGATCACTTCGCCGCTCACCTTGTTTTGTTCCATAAGCGTATTGACGAACTGAACCCCATCCGGATTTCTGACGACGTTATCCTGGCTGTCAAACGGAATGATTACGGCTTTGCTCTGGCCGGCTTCTGTGCCATTGGCGGCAAACTGAATATAAGAACCGGAAATCTTCTGACCGGTGACTTCTTTTATGAGGGAAGAGCTGAACGGAAACTCGACACCAAAGCCATTCTTGTTATCGGCTCCGGATGCGGCAACATCGTATTCCGCAAAAAGTTCCACTACCTTATTCTGAGCGTTCGTAACATAGGTATACCGATATTTCATCACCAGGTCATTCAGATCGTAGTCTCCGGTTTTCGGCCAGTTATCTTCAAATGCAATAGTTGCATAGGCGTCACGTGCCGGATAGTAGTTTTTGTAGGCGCGGGTCGGATCATTCGGAAATTCATCAAAATTGTCCTTTACTCCGTCTCCATCTGCATCATCAGCCTTATCGATGATCGGCACTCCATCTGTCGATATTGCATCTACCGGATTGGAAGTGATGTAAATCACCAGATCATTGAAGTCATTGTCTGAAGCGAGACCGTTATTCGCGCTTGCACTTTCCCGGTTAAGATCCTCAAATCCCATGACGAACAGATCGTTCTCGTCATCATAGAGCATGATGCTGTGTTTTTTCTTCGTTGACTCGGGATTAATCGCTGTATTGGAATAGAATTTCTGGCTGCCCGTGTTCACGCCCCAGTAGTTCGAATATTTACCTTTCGGCCCTTTTTTGGCGCTCCAGGCATCCTGTAGCAGCACGAAGCCAATCGACTTGCCAGCAGGTACATTTTTGAGCTTTACTTTATCTCCCGTTTCAAGCGCTCCGTCGACTCCGGTCGTAGCATTCGGAAATACGTAAGTTGCCTCCTTTATGGCATTTTCAGTGGTAGGGGGATTATTCGTATCGTAAACATAATAGGCAAGACTGTTTTTATATCCTGCTCCCTCATGCACGAAGGTCACCCATACTTCCGAGGCCTTGACCATGTTGACTGTATTTACGGCTGAGGATGCCATATAGTCGGGATGGGTAGATCCAAGTTCCTGTCCCTCAGGAAGCGAAGCATTGATATTGTCAAGGAGTGAAGCTGACACCGCATCTTTCCCTGCAAGGTATGACGGACGTCCGTCACTCTGAACATACCTGCCGGATACATCAAAGAGATTGGGATAATCTGTATTAATCGGATATGAAAAGTCTGTCCCTGCCTTGGTGGACGCAGAAAGACTGATCTTGCCGTAGCCGCTTTCTTCCTGAACATCGGCTACCACATTACCGGATACGCCGTTGCTGCCACCGATAGTCGCCAAAAGGGTATTGTTGACAAGCTTAACTTTTACATCGACCGGTAAACCGATATAGCTGGTCCTGACAACCATGGTATCCAGGTAACCCGGAATAGTCAGCGTGCCCGTTACATTTCCGTTTTTATCGCTGATCGCCTTAAACAGAGACTGGGTTGAAGACGTCGATTTCGGATCGAAAAAGTTTACCGGCACGCCGCTTATCGGCTGATTGGTATTCGTAAGTAGCCGGATTTCAATTTGGACCGTCTTTGATGTGTTGTAGTTAAAACCGTCAGGAGCAACTTTGTTCACCTGACCAGGGCTGATCGGGTCAGTCGGCACCAGTTCTTTTTGGCACCCGCCAACAGCGACAGTCCCGGCAACCGATAAGCAGATCGCCAGCTTCCTAAAATAAAAGTGTTTCATAAAAAAGTATTCCCCTTTGAGCGTTAAAATTCAAATTCCATTCCAACGATTAAAAACCTTGAATGGGCACTTCCTGGGCAATTTTACCACCAGACTGCCGGGGAATCAATTACACAGGCTGGGAAAAAAATACACAGAAAAAGACTCATTTCTGAACTCCGGAATCCCACCGACCGAAGACCTGATGAATAGAAGTGCGAAAATGGCAAAATTTATTCAACTTCGCCCGGTTTGGTTCAAAACTTGCTAACTTTGTGGCGCTTAGCTTCCCGGAGTTTTGCACTGAGTTTAGTTTACCTTCATTAACGTTTTCGTCTGCGCTTTCATTCATGTTAAAACGTGTTCTGTTTTTTCTTGCCCTTTTTACGCTGTTTTTCTCCGGTCAGTACACGTTCGCACAGTTTCCCTACAACGAAAGCTTCAGGAATGCCACCGCAAAAGGCATCAACTTCGGGGGAGAGCCCAAGAAGGCGTATTTAACAGCAAGTACGGGAGAGGACCCTGATGGAGACGGTTACCTGAGGCTGACGACAGCAGAGCAATTTCAGAAGGGTTATATTTACAGTACCACATCGTTTCCATCAGCCAATGGTCTCCGGGTGGAGGTAGAATATTACATATATGGCGGCGCCGGTATGGGAGCTGACGGCATCACCTTTTTCCTGTTTGATGCAGAGGCTCTTAATGAATTCCAGATCGGGGGGTTCGGTGGCTCCCTGGGCTATGCTCAATATACCGATCCGGCAACCAAAATCACTTCTCCCGGCGTCAGCAAAGGGTACCTGGGAATCGGACTGGATGAGTACGGCAACTTCTCGAACCCCACCGAGGGGCGCCAGAAAGGCGTAATCGGACCCGGAGGCGACGGCCGCAGTCCCAGCTCGGTCACGCTTCGGGGAAAAGGCAATGGCGCAGCGCTCGATACCAATAATTATAAATATCTGACAAGTGTCCGGACCGATACGTTAGGCTTTCCCCTTTCAACGGGAGGCTCCCGAAAGCCTAACCCGACCGATCCGGGTTACCGTAAGGTATTTCTGGACCTGCAGCCTGCCGGCGCCGGAAAAACCGGATACCTGATCACGGTCAGGATCATCACCGGCGGAGCCGTCCCGAGCACCTACAACGTCATCGACAAATACCACTACTCAGAACCGGCCCCGCCAAACCTTGCCTACGGGATTGCATCCTCCACCGGGACTGAGGTTAACATCCATGAGATCCGGAACATTACCATTGACGTATACGACAAAGCACCCGAAGCAGGAAGTCTTGCCGATACCATCTGTTCATACGACACGTACACGACGGATCTCGCAGGACTGACCCGGGCTTTCAACGGTGCGGTGATCAACCGATCAACACTGGACCTGAATCCGTCAGTAGCGGGCAGACAGACCACTTACACCAGTGACAAGGGAATTTTCAGTCTGACCGGTGACGGAAGCCTCACCTTTATCCCCTCCAGTGCCGAGGTGTCGGGGACCGTAACGGTTTCCTATACGGTAACCGACGATGCAAACAGAATCTCGAATATCGGATCGATCTCACTGACACTCATCCCACTCCCTGTCGCTAACGCCGGACCCGACCAGACTGTAAAGGTTTCAAATGAAGCCGGGTCTGCTACGCTCGCCGGCAATCTTCCTGCAGGTTCCACGGGCACATGGAGTCAGCTGTCCGGTCCCCCAGCAACTTTCTCTGATAAGCATTCAGCAAGTGCCACTGTTTCGAACCTAACTCCGGGATCGTACGCGTTCCGATGGACTATAGCTTCCGGAGGGTGCACGCAGGCTGATGAGGTTGAGATCGTGGTGACCGATCCGAGCATTCCCACCGCAATTGACGATGCAGCGTCCACGGTTCCGAACCAGCCTGTAACGATCCCAGTCCTGTCGAACGATACTTTTGAGAACTATCCCGCAGCTGCCGGTTCAATCCGTATTGTCATGAATCCTGCCCATGGAACTGTTTCCATGGTTGCGGGAACGGGCCAGGTGAGATACACACCGAGTCCAAGTTTCAGCGGAAAGGACACATTCACCTATACGGTAAGTAACACAAACGGAAAAACATCCAATGTTGCCACGGTTACGGTCAGTGTCCGGCCCCTGGGTGCTCCGGATGTAGTGGTGACTCCGGTAAACACACCGGCAACGATCTCTGTAAAAGGCAATGATCCGAGTGCGGAAGGTACAACAGTGCAAGGCGGGACGGCTCCACAGCATGGCACGGTTGCTTACAACCAGGATGGGACGGTGACTTATACTCCGGCCAATAATTACAACGGCCCTGACACCTTTACCTATACCCTGGCGACCTCTGAAGGACTTACCTCCGATCCGATCCCGGTCAGTATTACCGTTAATATTGTGCCGGTTGCAGCGGACGACGTCGCTCCGCCAAGTTCCGGCGGGCCTGTAGAGATCGATGTCACTTCAAACGATACGGATGCAGACGGGAATATCGTAAAGGGAACCGTGGAAATTATCGAACAACCCCAGCATGGAAAACTGACCATCGATCCGGTAACAGGAAAGATCATCTATACGCCGGATCCGGGCTACTTCGGACCTGACAGTTTTAAATATGTGGTCCGTGACGACAAAGGCGGGACCTCCCAACCCGGAACCGTAAAGATAACGGTCCTGCTTCCCCCTAAAATCGGACTTGCCAAAGCTGCTGCGAGAATCCAGCAGGCATTGAACGGCAGTTTCGATGTGGACTTCATATTCACGGTCAGGAACTTCGGGGGCGATCCGCTGCAAAACATCTCTTTGCAGGACGACCTGGGAAGTGCCTTCAGTGGAGCCGAAATACGGGTCAGGGACGTTAAGGTCGTCGGTTCAGGATTGGTCGCAAACCCTGCGTTCAACGGAATAAGCAACACGGAACTGCTCGCTCCTGCCAGCGGTCTTGCCGGCGGATCTATCGAACTGGTGGCGCTATCCGTTAATATCAGGCTGGTCTCCCGGGAAGGAATATTCAACAACACCGCATTTGTCCGCGCATTTTCGGCTTTCTTTGATACCGAAGTCCAGGACCAGTCTACCAATGGTCTAAGGCCGGATCCCCTCGCAGAAGGAGATGTTAGTTATTCCGATCCCACACCGCTGGAGCTTTTGGCTCCGTCCCTGTTTATTCCGGGCGGATTTTCTCCGAATCATGACGGGATCAACGACCTGTTCGTGATTCAGAACAAAATCACCAAGCGCATTTCCCTGGAGATTTTTAACCGTTGGGGGAGCCTTGTCTATAAATCGGCGGACTACCAGAATGATTGGGACGGAAGGTGCACCGAAGGCATTTTTGCCGGCGAACAGGTCACTAACGGCACCTACTATTATGTCGTGGTCATTGACGGGACGGAAAAAAGAGCGGGCTATATAACCATCAACCGATAGTAATGAAGAAACTGATATTTTATCTGCTGATCCTTATTCCCGCCTTTTCGGAACCGGTGGTGGCACAGCAGAACCCATTGTATTCACAGTATATGTTCAATACGCTGGCGATCAACCCCGCCTATGCAGGCAGCAGAAACGTCATCTCTGCAACCGGTCTGTACCGGCAGCAGTGGTCAGGGTTAGAAGGCGCTCCAAGAACGGCGACGTTTACCATTGACGCCCCTTTTAATGAGAAGAAGTTCGGAATCGGATTACAGGTATTCAACGACAAGCTGGGGATCACGGAAACCTCCGGCGGCGTCATTTCCTACGCTTACCGGATCCGCATGGAAAAAAGTACGCTTTCTTTCGGAGTCCAGGGAACGCTCGGACAATACCGTGCCGGATTATCTTCAGTCATCCTTGAACCGGGAGGCGGCCTGGACGATCCGGCTTTCAGGAATGATGTGAATGAGTTCTTCTACAATTTCGGGACGGGCATATACTACAACTCCGACAGGTTCTACGCCGGAGTGTCGAGTCCCCAGTTCCTGAACAAAAGGGTAAATGACAGCACGAGTGTCACCGGAAACTACAATTTACCGCATTTGTTCCTGGCAACCGGCTATGTCCTGCCGCTGGGTACCAGTTTCACTCTGAAGCCCTCCGTATTGGTAAAAGCTGTACAGGGCGCCCCCCTACAGGGCGACCTGAACCTGACGCTCTGGATAAAGGACGCGTTTGCCATCGGCGCACAGTACCGGACCAGCGCAGCAATGTCCGGATTGCTCGAGGTCCAGGCAACCCCGCAGATCCGGCTTGGTTATGCTTACGACTACAGCCTGACCAATCTAAGAAACTACCATTCCGGAAGTCATGAGTTCATGCTCCGGTATGAGTTCGGCTATGATCGTCAGAAGTTTATTTCCCCCCGTTATTTCTAATTAAGGTACATATGAAAATTCTGCACTCTTTTTTCTATGTAGTTTTAATATCCCTGGCGCTGCTTCCGGAAAGTACCTGCCCTCAGGACAAGGACTCGCCTGAAATGAAGAAAGCAGTGGCCGAATATAAGGCCATGCACTACCTGAAAGCAGCCCGGTATCTGGAAAAAGCACTTGAAAAAGATCCGGCGAACACCATCGCTATGGAGATGGTGGCGTCAGCATACCGAAATGTCCGCAACTATCCCGCCTCGGAAAGATGGTACCGTGAGCTGTCGAAACAAAAGAACCTCAAGCCCATCTGGGCGCTGAACTTCGCGGAAGCCCTGGCTAACCTGGGCAATTACGAAGAATCGGAGATGTGGTACCGGAAGTACCTCGAACTGCAGCCATCTGATAAGAGAGGTTTCGATTTTGCCTCGGCCGACATGGAGTCCTTCTCGAAAAACAGCCGGCTGTGGAAATCTGAACCCGTTAATATCAACACGGGTGCTTCGGAATATTCGCCGATCTTCTATAAAGGGGGACTGGTTTTTGTCAGCAACCGTCTCCCGCAGAAAACAACAAGGAATGTTTTCGGCTGGGACCAGACGCCATTTTCTGACCTTTACCGGGTGGACAGCCTCAGCAGCGTTCAGACGGTATCGGCCGAGGCCTATTCGGCAGACACAGCTAACCGCAGAAAGTCAGACTACCGGTTCAATGATGATGACACCGAGCCCAGCAGTAACGACAGCCGGATAGTAGGAAACCTCAGCAGCGATTTCATGCGGACGGTGTCCCGTACCGGAGAGTCGGTTGCGTACAGGCTTAAGGGAAACGTGAACTCAAAATTCCATGAGGGTCCGGCCGTGGTCCTGCCCGACGGGAACCTTATGTTTACGCGGAACAACTTCTTCCGCGGCAGGAACGGAAAGAGCAGTACGGGCGTACACAAACTGCAGCTGTTCACCACAGTTAACCGGAACTGGAGCCAGGTAACACCCTACCCTTTCAACAGCGATGAATATTCAACGGGACATCCTGCTATCAGCCGTGACGGCAGTGTCCTGATATTCGCGTCCGATATGCCGGGCGGATTCGGCGGGTCGGACTTGTACTACTCTGTACGGGTGGGGAACGGTCGCTGGGGAAGACCGGTAAACATGGGCAATCGCATCAACACAGCGGGAAATGAGCTGTTCCCGTACTTTACTCCGGATGACAGGCTGCTCTTTGCCTCGACCGGGCATCCCGGACTCGGCGGACTCGACATCTTTGAGGTGATCCTAAAAGAACTAAAACCTGTGTCCGTTCCCAAAAATCTCGGCGCTCCGTTCAACTCATCAGCCGATGATTTCGGCATCATCATGCATGCGGACGGCCGGAGCGGATACTACAGTTCGAACCGGAACGGGGATGACGACATCTTTTATTTTACCCGACAGATGAACAAGGTAAGCCTGGCCGGAACCGTTGTGGACGGAAGGACCGGCCTGCCGTTATCAGGCGCTGCCGTTTACCTCCACGCAAATGGCGAGACCGACACCCTGCAGGTCAGCCGGAAAGGTGAATTTTATAAGGAACTTGAACTGAACACCGGTTATGAGATCACCGGTCATCGTACGGGATATAACGGCGACCGCGTGTTTATTGATACCAGGTCCGATCTGAAAAAGGATTCCCTGATCCGGGTTACCTTAAAAATGAACACCGCGGAAGCTGCCCAGCAGTGGGTGGTCAATCACTGTGATTCTTTGAAATCCGCATATTATATACCGGAGATCTACTATGATCTGGACCGGTCGGACATCCGTCAGGACGCTATACCGGTTCTTGAGCGACTCATTACGCTGATGAGAGAACATCCGGAAATAACTATCATCACAGCGAGTCACTGCGACAGCCGGGCTTCCAGGGAATACAACCGCCGGCTTTCACTGCAGCGCGGTCGTTCAGTCAGAAATTACCTGATAACCAGAGGAATTGCCGGCAGCCGCATCCAGGTGGAATACTTCGGAAAAAGCCGGTTACTGAATCGCTGCACCGAGGGAGTGCCATGCAGCGAGGCCGACCAGCAGCTAAACCGGAGAACTGAATTCGATATCGTTGTGAACGGGATCAACCTGTCACGGTTGGACTGCGGTCAATAATACAAGTACAAAAAATCATTGCTAATGGCTGCTGTTTCTTCAACCAATCAACCGATACTTATCGTCGCCGCCACGGATAATCACTATGCGGTTCTCCTTGCGGCTTTAATAAAGTCCATCGAAGTCAATCATCATACCGGTGAGCCCTTATGTTTCTATGTCATCGATGATAACATCTCCGGGAAAAACAAACGCAGAATCGAAAGTGCGATCGAGTCTCCGGAAAACACGTTAACCTGGGTGGACTCCGCACAGATCCTTTCACAGAAGGTGACGCTCCCGCTGGATAACTCATCGCTCCCGGATACCGCACTTCTGCGGCTTTTTGCGCCACTTATCATTCCCCCGGGGGCGGAAAAGGTCCTGTACCTGGATGTCGACATGATCGTTCAGGCTGATATTTCCGGTCTTTGGCACACGGATCTGGGCGACCATCCCGTCGCTGCCGTCCAGGACCGGGATAACACAGCGTCTTCGGGATGGATCACGATACCGAACTATGCCGATCTTGGAATTCCCGGAGGATCGAAATATTTCAATTCAGGCCTGTTACTGATCAACACAAAGAAATGGCAGGAGCTGGAAATCCCCGCCAGAGTGATCCGGTGCATCCAGGAGAACCTCAGGTTTGCGAGCCTTCCTGACCAGTATGGTCTTAATGTTATCCTGAATAATCAATGGCTGGAGCTCGATCCGTTATGGAATTCCTTTTCGGATGTAAAGGTTGAACAGCCGAAGCTGATTCACTATATTATGACCAAACCGATATTCAGATCATATAACGGACTGGCTGAATACCGCGAAATCTTTTATCATTATTTAAACCAGACAAAGTTTGCGAACTTCCGTCCTCTAGGCACGTATCACATTACCATGAAAAAGATCCGAACCCGCATCACGAAACTTAACAGGAAGCTCCGGGCCGTTTTGGCAATCACCAACTAATAATCACTCCCATCAACCTATCTGCCGATTTTGAGCGTGAACATTTCTCAACAGCCGATCCTCATTGTAGTTGCGACAAACGACTTTTACATCAGTCTGCTGGCCGCCCTGCTGAAGTCAATCGAAGTTAATCATAAGACAGACGAGAAGCTGGAGTTTATCGTTATTGATGATTCAGTTTCACAGAAGAATAAGAACAAAATAAGAAAGTCTGCCGGTCCGGATATCTCCATCACCTGGATCCCGGTCTCTAAGGTCGTCCCTGCGAGCTACCAGCTGCCTGCAGATTCATCGTGGTTCCCGTTAACGGCATTACTCCGGATTTTTATACCGGACATGGTTTCTCATGACATAACTAAAGTGCTGTATCTCGATGTTGACATGATCGTCAGAGAGGACATTGCAAAGCTTTGGCATACAGACCTGGGAGACCGCCCACTTGCAGCGGTTCAGGATATTTGCGGGACCGTGTGTTCCCCATGGGCCGGGATACCCAATTATGCGGAACTCGGAATTCCAAAGGAAACCAAATACTTCAATTCCGGGCTTCTTTTATTGAATCCCCAGAAATGGCGGCATCAGCATATCGCCAAAAAAGTACTTGAGGCAATCACCGATAATTTTGAGCATACCCGGTTCCCGGACCAATACGGTCTGAATGTCATTTTATACAACCAATGGGTCGAACTGGATCCCAGGTGGAACAGCTTTTCCATTTACGAGTCTTCCGATCCGTTTATCATTCACTTCACCGGGATCAAACCGATATTCAGTTCTTACAATGCGAACTCCGATTACCAACGAATCTTTTTATCCTATCTGAGACAAACGGAGTGGCGCGGGTTTAAACTGATTCCAGGATATCGATGGCTGCTGAAGAAGACTGTTAACAAGACCAAAAAGAACGGATTCAGATGGTTGTTAAAAGAGGTTTTTAACAGCACAAAAAGAAGATTTAACTTCTGCTTTTAGAAAGTTACAGAGCGTTCCCTATGGCAAATATGTTCAGAAACCCTTCCTGGTTGGACCCGTTCCTTTTTCCATATCGATCCCTGGACGATGTTCCGGAAAGGGTCTGGAATGAAATCAATTCCAGACTCTATCTGAACCATACATCGCCCCCGGAAGTTAGTATCCTCATCCCGGCATGGAATGAAGAATTGAACCTGCTTCGGTGTGTCGCGAGTCTTTCAAGCCTGAAAACCCGGATTTCGTTTGAAATCATCGTGATCAATAACAACTCTACCGACCGGACAGAGGAAACGATCCGCAGGCTCCATGTGCGTGGTCTTTCTCAGAACATCCAGGGATGCGGCCCCGCCCGGCAGCTCGGACAGGAAAATGCATCCGGGAAATATGTTCTTCTGGCCGATGCCGACTGCTTTTATCCGGCCGGATGGCTCGACGATATGGTTCATGTTCTCAGGGACCCGGGTGTCGCCTGCGTGTATGGACGGCACGCTTTCATAGGCGAGCAGGGATTTCCAAGGTGGCAACTGTTCCTCTACGAGAAATTAAAGGATTGTGTTGCTGAGATCCGCGATCTGAACCGCCCATACCTGAACTGCTACGGAATGAGTATGGGGTACCCCCGGGAATACGGTTTGAAAGTAGGATTCGTCATGTCAGACTTTTGGGGAGAAGACGGAAAAATGTGTCTGGGTCTCATGCAGTATGGCAGGATCGTGCGGCTTCGGAAGGAGACTGCCCGGGTTTGGACCAGGCCAAGGGCCTTACAGCGGGACGGCTCATTGAAGGATGCATTTCTAAAAAGGATAAAACAGGAAGCAAAACGGTTTTTCCATTACTGGCATAGCAACCTGGAGGGGAAACCGATAAACAGGAAGAAGAAGTAAATTACCAGCTATGAGGCTCCGGCATTTTGAAGATGTAACGCTATTGATCACTCATTACAACAGAAGTGAGTCACTGACCCGCCTGCTTACCACAATTGCGCAGCAGGGCTGCTCCTTTGGTGAGATTGTTGTCTCCGATGACAGCAGTAGTGAATATCATATCGACAGGATTAGGGACCTGCAAAGGGAGCTGAATTTCACGCTGCTGACCTCTTCACGCAACAGGGGGCTGGGGCATAATATGAACAAGGGACAACAAGCCGTATCCACCCCGTTTACCTTATACATTCAGGAAGACTTTTTTCCGGCTCCCGGCTTTGCGGACCGGCTTGAAGAAGCACTGTCCATGCTGGCCGAGCGGCCGGATCTGGATATCATTCGGTTTTATGCCTACCTGAGATATCCGTACCTGAAGGAATACCGTAACGGGTATTCCGAAATAAAGTACGTACCGTGGGGCGCGGACTACCGTAAAATCTATTGCTACAGTGATCACCCGCATTTGCGGCGGGATTCTTTCACCAGGAAGTTCGGCACGTATGCCGAAGGAATAGCGGGAGACCGGACGGAATATCTGATGTGCCTGTCTTTTATCCAGAATAATGGAAAGGGGCTCTTTTATAATGACTATCAGGGGCTCTTTCAACAGAAAAATTCATCAGCCGAGCCGAGCACCATGGATCGCCGCAGCTGGAGAAACAGCAACAATCTTCTTATCGGTATGCTTCGTGACCTGTACAGGCAGGTGAAATATAATTGGGACCTGCATTTTGTAAAAGGGAAACAGAAGTAATTTCGGACCGTAAGACAAACTATCATAAGAGACGATGACTTACCTGATCAAGAAACTACTCGGACTATATACGAAGATTCGTCATTACCAGGTTCCCGCGGACCTCAGGTACTATTGCCGCGATACCTATTATTGTAAGGTGACGGACCTCGGCTATTTCATCAGAGACTATTTTGTCAAAAAGCAATACAAGGTCATTTCCTTCCAGGGTGAGTTCGCACCCGAATTACAATTTGTGCTTCCGTTTGCATACTGGCACTTCAAGAACGGGACGCTGAGGCAAACCAGATCGTCAAAGTTCACATCCGAACTGTATTTCTTCTCGCCTGATCACCGGGAAGTCTTCGAGCAACGGCTGCCGGAAGCCAATTACAATTTTGAAGTCCCCCGGGTGCTCTATAGCCATGATTACGATATGAGCAAGTGGGAACCGGTTCCCCTGAAGGACCGGTATAAAAACCCAGTCTATGTTTTTGAAAAGCCGCTTCTCATTATCGCTAACCGGTACAACACAGAATGGGACGGCCCGCCGATCAGTTTCATCGGGTTAGCGTTGCTGGATGACATCATCAACCGCGTAAAAGACCGGTTCACGATCGTATACAACCGGCCGCATGCAGCAAACATCACCGGAGATAACAGCGCTATTTATGACCTGAACGAATACGACTGGCTGAGAAAAGCGCACCCGGACGTCATTTTAATGAACGACCTGTTTGCGGAAAACAAAGGCGGAGCACGAAATTTCAATCACCTGCAGTTGATGATTTACGCCAATGCCGATCATTTCATATCGGTTCACGGCGGAACTGCCGCGCTTGCGAGCTACTTCGGAGGGACGAATATCATCCTTTCCAAAAAAGGTCCTGAACACTACTTCGATTGCTATAACAAACTATATCCTAAATTATCCGGTGCCAGGATCCACCACGTAAAGACGGACGATGAATTATTGGAAAAAGTAGATCATCTTTTTGCTGCTGAAATGTAATGGGGAACATCAAAAACTCGTACTGGCTTAGGTCAGGCTTAATCAATATCGTTCAGAACTTCTCCGGTGTTTTCTTTTCCTTCGGTAGTTTTTTCTTCCTGGTGAGGGTTCTGGATAAACATAGCTTCGGAGCGTGGACGCTATTCCTGACCACAGTCACCCTCCTGGAAGTAGTCCGCGGAGGCCTCATCCAGGATGCGTTTACTCGATTCCTTGCCTCAGCTAAGAAAGAAGAACATGCCCGAATAATCTCTGCGGCTTTTTCGATTTCCGGAGTGCTCACACTATTTTGTATCCTGGTCAGCGCATCCCTCGCCCCTGTGCTCGCACGGATTTGGGAGATTCCAGAGCTGCCCGTCATGCTTTACAGCTATAGTTTATGCTACGTGTTCTCCGGAGTGCTGAGCCTGTTCAATAATATTGAATACGCGAATCTAAGCTTCCGGGGAATTTTCATCGCAAATATTCTGAAGTCAGGCATCTTCTTTCTTTTCGTTCTCATTTGCTATCTGTTCAACATCAGGATCTCACTGTTGTCTCTGGTTTACGTTCAGACAGTCGGCTTCCTCATATGTGCAATAGCAGCATACTACCACGTGAAACAGCATCTCCGGTTTTCCGGGTCGGTTTCAAAGGACTGGGTAAAAAAACTTCTCGGACACGGGAAATTTTCGTTCGGAACTTCCATCAGCTCGATCCTGTCCAGCTCGATTGACCAGCTGATGTTAGGCGGGCTCATTTCAGCTGCCGCTTCCGGCGCCTTCAACATCGCGGTGAAGATTACGAACATTATTGATATACCGACCAACGCAATGGCTACCATCGTCTTTCCCCAAAGCGCACGCCGCATGGAAACCGAAGGAACAGAGTCTATTAAGTACCTCTACGAGAAATCGGTTGGAACGGTGCTGGCAATATTGTTCCCGGTTGTGTTGACCCTGTTTATCTTCAGTGATCACGTCATCTATCTGGTGGCCGGTAAGAATTACAGCGACAGTATTCCGCTGCTCCATGTCACGCTGTGCTATTGCTTGCTCATTCCGTTCGGCAGGCAGTTCGGGGTGATCCTGAGTTCTATCGGGAAACCAAAAATATCCTTCTACATCGTTGTACTGACAGCTACGCTGAATCTCTTCCTGAATTACAACTTCATCCGGTGGTATGGAGTAATGGGAGCTGCCTATGCGACACTTCTTTCCAACCTGATCGGATTTGCCATCGGCCAGTACATTCTCCGGAGGATTTTAGGCGTGAACGTTCTGAGTACCCTGACCCACATGGGCAGGTTCTACCCCGAATTCTATTCGCGGTATGTTGCGCAGTTCTTCAGGAGTCCGCACAGGGAGACGTCAGCTGATCGGTCTGCATAACGTTATGCCCGTTTTCCGCTTTGACGGCAACCGTTTCAGGAAAGGGAATTGTTTAAGATCTCTTCAAACGCCGTAACACGTTGCTCCCATGTGTTGGCCCGGGCAACGGAAAGTCTGGCCGACACCGCTGACGGATCTTCGGTCTGCAAAGCCCGCGCTATGGCCGAAGAGAATGCCGGTGCACATGCGGCAAATGAAACCGTAGACCCGGTAAATTCTTTCAAATCAGGATTGAAATCCGTCGCTACGACCGGCTTGCCTGCGCCCAGATATTCAAACAGCTTCAGCGGGAAGATGGTGCGGCTGTACTGGTCCTTTTTAAAAGGAATCAGAGCAACGTCAAAACCCTTGATCATCGCAGGCATCTCATCATACGGAATGCGTCCGGTAAGGTGAACGTTTTCGGCAGCGAAAAGCCAGGCTGGTAACTCATCCCTCGAATAGGGACCTGCAAACACAAAACTTTTGTTCCGGTTCATTGCGACTACTTCCTGAAGCATATGAAAATCAATCCGCCTCTCAATGTTCCCGAAGTAACCGATAACCGGCTTCCGGATTCCCTTCAGTCGGGGATGCACTGGCAGTTCCGGTTCCAGCGCCTTCTGGCTGTGACTCGTATCAGCGGCGTTGGGAATAAAGTGAGTATTCGGATTCATCAGGGATTTCTCCTGCCATAGCTGTTTGCTGGTACAGATGACCAGGTCGCTCTGCTTTACAAGTTGTTCTTCCGAACGTACACCATGTCTCCGATCATAGGGTACAACCAAAGGGTCCACGCAATGGTAGACTGTCAGTTCCGGCGACAAACCCGTTGCTACCCCAGGGTAATGAAAGTTAAAGGAGTTGATGTAGATGAAGCTCTTGATTCTTTCGGCAGAGATGACTTTCCTGATCTGCTCCCTGATGCGATGTTCAATTATTTTGAGCAGATACCGGTATAGCCGGCCTTCCGGCAGAAAATTGATCGAAGCGACCGGCGGCAGGATTACAATCTTCAGACCCGGTACGCCGGTGGACTGAACCGCATTCCCTGAATTGAAAAAAGCATGCTTTCTTAACCTGTACTGCCCGGTTTTCCGAAGGGTGATACAGTCTTTCCAGGTAAACGGATAGTCAATATAATAAACGCGATGCTTTCGGGCGAGATACTTTGCCATGGTGAAGCTGGTCGATTCTATGGGACTGTCAAACTTTGCAGCGCCCAGAACAAATATGGCGTGGCCATCCCTTTCCATCACTGTACCTTTTCCCAAAGCCCCTTTTCGGAATTATATTTCTTGATGACCCGGGCCGGATTACCGACTGCGACCGAGTAGTCGGGGACATTCGTTGAAACGACGGAGCCCGCCCCGATTACGGAATGTTTTCCGATCTGCACACCCGCTGTAATTACACTGTTGGCCCCGATCCATACCCGGTCTCCTATCCGGATCATATCCCGGCTAACCGGCTGGTCCCTGGGAGCAAGGTTGATGTCTTCATACTGGTGGTTCAGCCCGGATACCACCACGTTTTGCGCAAGCATTACATCGTTGCCAATGATAACCGGACCAATCAGCACACTGCTGATGCCGACAATCGTACGATCACCGATCCGGACTGCTCCGACACCGTTGTTAATTGTTGTAAAATCTTCTATCAGGGAATCATTGCCCACATAGAACTCATTGTACGGAAAAACATCCTTACGGACCGTCGGGCGGATAATGACATTCTTCCCTGTGGAATGGACCACCGGGTTCGCGACAGCCTTTACCCAACCTCTTGGGCGATATTCGTTTTTAGGAACGAGCAGCCAGTGCGCGGCTTTTTTCAGGAACTTGATCGATCGTATGTATGACGCAACTGTTTTAAGCATGTTCTTCTTCTACGGCTGACGGATGCCCCGGCCGGCTTTGATCCAGTCGGAGCAATACATTTATCAGAGCGATCACAAGATAAAAATAAATATTGGTCGGAAATTGGACCAGCGCTTCCTGGGGATAGTTTCCAATATTCAATGCAAAGATGATCAGCACCATTCCCAGACAATAGCTTTTCAGTTCGGGATCCCTGATGGCGAAATAATTGAGGATTCCGGCCCGAAGAACAACAAACATGAATGCGCAGAAAATCAGCAGTCCTACCCAGCCCAGTTCGACCGCAACACGGACATAGCCGCTGTCAGGCGGGAAACTCGCCAGGAACGAATTAGGTGCGAACCGGACTCCCCAAACGCCTGTGGCGCCCAGTCCGCCTCCCAGCGGATGCGAGTGTATATAGGGCTGAATCATCTTCTGGTTCTGAACCCGGACATTAAAGGAGGCATCGTCTGACGGCCTGAATGCAGACTGAAATCGCTGAACAGCCGGATCCGCAGTTGGCATGAAAACTACTCCCGCAAAGAGAATCCCTGCAACCACGGAAGCCACAACTATCTTAACGTTGAACTTCAGAAGGACCAGCAGTACCATGGCGGCAGGAATCAACACATATGCTCCGCGCGTACCGGAATACAGCATGGAGAACGTACACAACCCTGCAATGGCCGCCAATATTACCTTCTTCGGAACAGACAGGGGGCCGGAAATCAGGGCTATACACAACAACGCACTGCTAACCATATTGTAGGAAAAGGCTACCGGGTCAGAAAAGATTGAGAATTTTCTCCAGTGTCCCCCGATAAACAGCAACGCTTGCTGAAGCGGATTAGCGATACTGGCCTCCTCAAAGGCGGCAAATCCGAAGAATTCCTGCTTCAATCCATACAACGCCGCGAAAGCAGACAATGCAAGCCAGATCTTCAGCAATAATCTGACGAACTGCACGGAATTGATGTGGTACAGGAATACAAAATACATCAGCATGACCACAGCAACGGAGCGCACCGTATATACCCAGGCTAACCGCGACTCCGCCGTGGGATTTGCAACCTGGAACAGATTGTACGCTATCCATATGGATATCAGAAGGGTAATCGGATTGCGATAAATCTTCCAGTCCGGGCGGAATTTCTGGTGCAGGAAAAATCCGAATATCAGGAGGGCCTCCAGTCCGTCCATGATCGTACCAAGCGGGAAATTGACCAATTCCATCCGGATCGCCCACATGATGAAGTAAGCAGCTATCAGCAACAGAATAATTCCGAACCTGGGAAAAGCGATCAATGCAACCACCGTTACCGGGACGATAAGTGCCATCAGGGCCATTCCACCGGCAATAACCCCGAACTTCGCGGTCAGAACCGCGATAATAACGGAAATGAGCAACATCACGCCGATCCCTGCGGGGGACCTCAGCCCCTCCCCCGCTTTTTCCCAAAAGCGTGTCTTTGATGTGATCGAAAACCGGTTCAATGCAGTTAAAAAAACAGTACTTTAAGAAAAAAAGCGAACACGCTTACAAAGGCCAGGATCAAAGCCATGATCTTTCCAAAACGCTCCGCAACGGGCGCATCGTTATCTATTTTGTCTTTCGGATCGAACCTCATCTGCTGGTGACATGATTAGGAATGATTTGTTGAAATGGAAGACTGCCGGTTGAGGACGACCCTGAATAAAGCCAGGACCTGCAGTAACATGAACCGGGGAATTCCAGCCAGCGAGCGGTAAATCCTTTTGTCGGATTTTGACTCAAACAACGCAATGGCAAAACCGAGGACAAATAACACCATCGCTATGGCCCAGGCCCATGCCAATGCCGACCCAATACCCCAGTTGATGACCAGGATGACGACAGACAGTATCAAAAAAATAAATAACGGCGGCCGTAACAGTATTAAGCCGAATAAGGCCTGATTTCTTCGCAAAGCGTAAAGGCCGGCGGCAAGCAGTTTGAATCCTAATAAATGGTACTTGAACCAGGTTCCGATCCAACGGGACCGCTGACTGACGAGTTCACCCGCCTTCGACGTTTTCGCATCATAGACGATCGCCTTTTCAGTAAAGGCAATGCGCTGATTCCTTCGCACGATCTCAGCCTGCAGAACCTTGTCGAAACCGGCCCCGTTCGGCTCTGCCGATGAAAGGCAATCCCGGTAGAAACCCACCGTAAAGGCCATTCCGGACCCGGACAATGTAGCCGAAGATCCAAGTCTGAACAAGATCTTTGCATCATAGAAGTGATAATAAATATCGCGGGCGGCATCAAGGCACGCAAATGTGGTGTCCAGGTTCTTAGGCAGCCTGATTCCCTGCACGGCGAGGTATCCCTGATCAAAAAACCTGTTCAGTTCATTGAGATACTCCGGGTGAACAATGTTATCGCTGTCAATGATCGTCAACCGGTCATGATTGCGGGTAAAACGGTCCATTGCATAGAAATGGGATCTGACATTGCTTGCGAGCTTCTCTTCCGGATACAGGATAACGACCCTGGGATCGTCAATCCGAAGCTGAACCGGACTGCAGTTATCGGCAACAACGTAAACCTTATACCGGATATAGTTCATGTTCAGCAGGGAGTCTACTACTTCCGAAAGCAGATCGGTATACCGGTATGCTGTTACAATGACTGCATAGTCCGCCTCGCCGGCTATCGTCGTTTCGTCCGAAGGGCTTGCTTTGCCCAAAGTGCCGGCTTTAAAAAGACTGGCCACATACAGAACAACCGGGAGGACGAGGTGGTATCCGACTGCGATCTGAACCGCATACCAAAATATGACGCCAATCTCAACCATGGTTACTCCTTATTCCCTTTCCTACGTTTGATGGGGACTTTATTAAAGATCCACCCGATAAATGCGCCCTTAAGTGACCTGAAGTAGTCAATAAATTCCTGCTCCTGATCAGTTATACTTTTTCCTGCCTCAAAAACGGCGAGCATTTTCTGAGTAAACTGGAACCATTCACGACCCTGAAGGGCTACATTGAGGGCCGGCGTTTCAATGATGATTATATCAAAATGCGGCTGCAGCACCTGCAGCAGTTTATCTATCTTTTCCTTAGTTGTCAGCTCAAGAAGCGACCGGTCACTTCCACGGTTTCCCAGGATGGTAATCGGTTTGAATGAGATAAAATCCAGTGAATTCGTTGCGACGACATCCTCGAAAAAAGCGTCAGGCTTACTTACGGAGCTGATCACCGGCTGGGTGAAGTTCCCGTCAATGACGAGCACCTTCTTATTCATCTGGGAAAAGGAGTAGGCAAGACCCAGGATGGAAAAGGTCTTACCTTCCAGCGGCACGATGCTCGTTACACCTAAGATGCGGCTGCCGTCTGCCATTTCCTTTTCTATCTCAAATCGGAGCGACCTGAGCTGATCCCTCAGCTTTCCCAGAGAACCGTTTTGATCGCTGTTCCGGATAAACGCCAGCGAGAAATTCTCGAAAAGGTTCACGTAACCGAGTACCGGAAGGCCGGTTTGATTGGCTAGTTCTTTCGGATGGCGGATCGATTTATCGAAGAAGAAGATCAGAAAGATCACGGCCATACAGAAGACCATGCTTATCATCCCGCTCAGGATCACCAGCAACAGTTTTTTCGACGCCTGCGGGAAACCTGGGGTGGCCTGCTGCACCTGTTTCAGCTTGGTGGAAAAATCCGCTTCCATACTGGCCTGGTTGAATCGCTGTAACACCTCCAGGTATTCCTTGCTGGCAACCTCAATATCCCGTTCAAGGGATTGTACCACCGCTTCATGGGGGACCAGATTGTTGAACTGGGTATTTAACTGACTAATCTGCTTGTTCAGAGCACCAATACTGTACTTCGCAAGGTCCAGTTGAATCTGGAGATTCAGCTTTTGCTGGATCAGGCTCTGCTTGGTATTGAGCGGATTTACGATATACTTGTCGGAAAGCGTATTGATTTGCTCAGACAGTACGTCCTGGACTGAATCAATGGCGTTCTTGTAGCGGGCATCGAAATCACTGTCGATGTACCGGTCATACAGCGTCCGCAAATTTTGTTTGCTCTGAAGAATCGATTGGTTTACGCGAGTCAGGCTTGCTTCAACGTACTGCCGGTCCGTTGGAGAAAACTGCCGGTTTATGTTGTTAACCGCCCCCTGGTAGGAGGCTACGTCCTTAACGGCTTCCTGCTTGCGGTTTGTATAATTCAGAATCTGTGTATATAGCTGACTGGACTGTTCATCCAGATTCAGCACTTTGTTTTCGATCTTATACGATTGCAGTTCCTGGACTTTATTATTCAGCTCCTGGTGTTTGGTCTCGGTAAGCTTTTTAAGAAAGTCGAGTGACCGGATCCGATTTTCGTTCGTCAGTGACGTGTAGTAGTCAATAAACTCCCTGGTCAGGGTGTTGACCACAAAAGCCGAGAGCTCGGGATTTTCAGACTCGAATTCTACATGGATGAAGTCACTGCTGCCAAGGCGGAACGTCCGCAGCTTACCCTTCAGGGATCCCGGGTCATATCCCATCGATGAAAGCACCCGGTGCAGGCCATTCTGATCCGGATCCCACAAATTCAGACTTTCACGGGCCTTATATTTTTGATTATAAACGTCCACCGCATGCTTTAGGGCGCCGGCATTAAGTTCCTTCAGCAATGGACTTTTCGGACGAAACGGCTTGTTCGTCGTCAGATCGTTCAGCATCAGCTTGTAGGACACCTGACCTACTACCCTGTCCATCTGCATAATCTGCAGAAGGTTACCAAAATCCTGGTTGATTTTCGATTCCTGAAGACCGGATGCTTTGGCAAAAAGGGAGGTTTGCGAATTGTCGACTATACCCGTTGCAATCTGAGCGTCAGAAACATAGACGTTCGGCAGATTCCGCACCAAAAAATACGCAATGATGGTCGTGACTGCCGGGACGACAATAAGAACGACCCTGTAGCGAAGAAGGAACTGGTAAAACTTTACGATTTCCTCCATCTATTTCACCTCTTCCAGTTTAATGGTCAGTAATTCTTCCAATGCGGCTTTGGCAGTCAGCCATGCCGACTCCGCCTGTATTTTGGACTGGCCGGCATTGGAGGCGCTCATCAAGGCCTCCGTATAATCCGATAGTGTGAGCTCACTTTTCTCATAGCGGATCCGGGCATCCTTGTAAATACTTTGAGCGTCCAATAGGAGCTTAGACTGGACTTTCAATACCGCTAACGCCTGAACATAGTTAAAATACCTCCGCTTAACCTCTGCTTCCAGCGTCAGGTTGTATTCCTTTTGGTCTTCAATCGACACCTGGAGTTCTTTTTTTGCCTGCCTGACATTGAACGGCGTGCTCAGAATGCTCCCCAGGTTCACAGAAACACCGAGCTGATAGCCTTTGTAAACCGTTGGCTGCACGACGTTGAACGTCGTGTTCGGCTGGTATATGTAAGAATAGTTAAATGAGTTGAACCAGGAAACGCTCTGTTTGGCGACGTTGTTTCTTGCGATCTCGGTTTGAAGGTCGACCGCCTTTACCCGCGGGTAATTTTGCTTGGCAACAGCAATAAGCTTCTCAAGATAAAGATACGACACCTGGTCGATCATGGTCTCCTGCGCCTTTACAGGAATACAAAATGAGATAAACAGTATAAAAACCAGTACTGGTTTCTTTATATAGATCATTCTAGCCACAAATTTAAGGTTGCCCCGCAGGGCTGCTCCGCACTTCATCTCACCGCACTAAACCGGAAGAAAGATACTCCAAATCTGCCTGTTTCCCTTCAGAAACCAGGAGTTGTTGAAAATTTCCTTATTGTTAATTAATCTCACGCATCCTCTTTCTGCCACATCGCAGGGATCGTCGAGAACATGATCCGAAGATCCAGCCGGAAAGAGAAATGGTTGGCATAATAATTATCCAGTTTCTTTCGCTGCATCGAGGTCATCGTATCCTTGTTCTTATTGATCTGCCATAAACCGGTGACTCCCGCCGGCGCAAGGAATCGCATGGTCCAGTCATTACAGGTAAGCATTTCCGCTTCATACAGCGGCAACGGTCGGTTTCCTACCAGCGACATATCCCCTTTCAGCACGTTGAACAATTGCGGAAGCTCATCAAGGCTGGATTTCCGAAGGAGGTGACCAAAACGGGTAACCCGGGGATCATTGTGGATCTTAACGAAAACCGCTTCGTTGCTTCCTTTATCGTAATTATTCAGGGGCTTGACAATGTCAAGTTCCTGATCGGCCCCATACCTCATCGTCCTGAATTTATAAAAGTCGAAGATCTTATAGCCGGTGCCGACCCGTTTACTGATGTAGAAGACCGGCCCCCTCGATTCAAGTTTGATGATCAGCGCAATAAGGCCCAGTATCGGCAGCAAAAACATCAGTGCTAAGGACGCACAGCAGATATCGAACAACCGCTTGCCGAACCGCATCTTGAAATCCAGGTTTTGGCGCAATTCAAGTTTTTTCAGTTCCGGCTTAAGAAGCTTGAACCTGACCAGGAACCGGATCCGGTTCAGGAGATCTTCGGCAGGAACCGGCGCGCCGTAGACATCATTTACCTTCAGCTGCATCGCACTGCCGCGAACCTCAGAAACGGGACGATCGGTAAGAACGATCAGGATCAGCCCTTCAAGAAGAACATTGTTTCTTATCTTCTTCGCGAAGGCCTTCCAGGTTTCGGCTTTGGTATCTTCTACGATGAGGACATCAGGGAGGTCATTGAGAGCGAGCTGCTCGACATGGTCGTCCAGTTCGTGGACCGAGCTAAAAAAATCGACGTGGAATCCGCCGGACGTCCTGCCGAACACAGACCTGAAGGAATTACCGGCATATCCCACTCTTATAACCCGGTCAACCGTTACAGGAAAATTAAAGTGTAGTTCCGGAGAGCTCAGCATGAAGGACATTAGCAACGGCAGCTTTAAACTGTACTGGATTAAAGGGCTTATTAAAGAAAGTGACGTCAAAAGGAAATGAACTCACGATTCCTTCCAGATTATCCGCGCCCGAAAGCATAATAACGGGTACATCACGGAAGAATCCGCTTGATTTCAGGCAATACATAAACGTTTCACCGTTCATGTACGGCATTTCCATATCCGAAATGATCAGGTCCGGATAGTTACCGTCATCGAGCCAGGACAATGCTTCGGCTCCGTTGGTCTTTACAACCAGCTCGTACTCGTCCTTTAGTATGAAATTCAGAAGTTTGAGAATACTGATCTCATCATCAACAATCAAAATCTTTTTCCCCATGTACCCCTGTAAAATAGTTTCAGTAACTAGCTCCCCTTTAATCGGATAGGAATAAAAATACTCCTTTACAAAGATAATCAATAAATGTTTCGAAAATTTATTTGGGAAAATAAATACATCTGGATTATAATTCACCAGGTCAGGGGCTTCGCTCCGGAAAGAGTAAGAAAATTACTGCAGAAACGGCAGGGGCAGGCAGCCTGCAGGTTTAACTGCAAAGCTGCAGACTAAACAGGGAATAGTACCTGTATGGTAGCTGGTTCCTCAGGGGAACCGGGAGGTTATAGATCATTTCTGCAGGCGCCAGCAACACCCGGTCAAAATATTTCCTGAGGATCGAAAACAGCACGTCGTTCTCTTCAATACAGCCGCTGATCGTCAGGAACGTGCTTTCACTGCCGAGCTGGAAGTTCCGTACAACCAGAAGAACGAAGTAATTGAATTCCTCTGGGCCGGTAAACCGGAATAGGTTGTAATACTGCAGCCCGTCTTCCCGGATCACAGCGATCTCAAAAGCGCCGGGCTTCACATTGACGAAGATATTCCACCGGACACTTGACTGGCTGATACGGCGGGCACCATTCAGAAACGGGCTGATCTGGGTAAAGATTTTCGGGTTCCGGAAGTGCAGGTTCAACGCATTTTCAAACTGACGATCTATGGCATAAACGTTGACCAGCCCGGCTGTCGGAATCCGTTCCGCACGGGCAGACTCGCCCGCACCCCGCCTGGCGAACCGCACATAGTCATCCAGGTATACATGATTGTAGTGAACCAACGGAATGAATGTGAAATGGAATGTATCAACGCTGATCCTGATTTCTTCATAGCTGTAACCCAGGAAATCCCATGCCGACATCAGTTTCTCCAGCGAATCAGGGGATTGATCCTCCATGGCTGTTTCACCAACCACCAGCACCTGCCCGCCCCGGCTGTCCAGCATGCAGAATGAAGCCGAGGATATCCCGAAGTGGATCAGCAGGGTGGTCTTTTCGGCACCTTCCCTGGTGATCGTGAATCCTCTTGGTATGATTTCAGGCTGATACTGCATAAATGGAGCGTTTCGGACCCCGAAATTACTTATTTCGGCTCACCCTGCCGAATCTTTTTAAGAACCATTGTAAAAAGACAGCAGTCCATCGGCCTCAGTAACAATCTGATGGTTGCCGGATCCTTGTACAAACTCTTTGAACACCAACCGGGAAAATGAGTAATACGGGGGGGGAATGAGCATCTTCCGGCAGGATACAAAAGATGCTACCTATTCGCCATTGTGTAACTTTTAACGGGTAACGCCCTACACGGCCAGCTTCCTCACGGCGGGAGCTACCTTGGTTCCGAATAGTTCGATGGACCGCATCATTTGAGCATGAGGAAGCGTTCCCACACTCATCTGGGCAAGAAACCGGGTATTTCGGAAGATCTCGTACTCATACAGCATCTTTTCGATCACCTGTTCGGGACTGCCAACCAGCAGGGAGCCCGACCTGGAGCGCAACTGTTCGAAATGCGGGCGATCCATGGGTGGCCAGCCCCGCTCCTGCCCCAGTTTGGTCATCACCTGGGCATAGGAGGGGTAGAACTCATCTGCTGCCTTTTGCGAAGTGTCGGCTACGTACACGTGCGAGTTAAGGCCGACGCCGAGTGATGCCGGCTGATGTCCCGCCCTTCTGGCAGTCTCCCTGTACAGCTGGATCAGCGGCCCGAAATGAGCCGGATTCCCACCGATAATAGCCAGCGCAAGCGGCAGGCCCAGCTTCCCCGCCCGGACCACCGATGCCGGAGTGCCGCCTATGGCGATCCAGATGGGAAGTTTGTTCCTCACCGGCCGCGGGTACACACCCTGGCCATGCAGCGCGGGTCTGAATTTTCCTTCCCAGCTGACGGTTTCCTGCTCGTTGAGCTTCATCAGCAGGTCCAGTTTTTCCGAGAAGAGTTCATCGTAGTCATTCAGGTCATAACCGAACAACGGAAACGATTCGACGAACGACCCCCTTCCGGCCATGATCTCGGCCCGGCCGGAGGACAACAGGTCCAGCGTCGCAAAATCCTGGAAAACCCGCACGGGATCATCGGAACTTAATACGGTCACCGCGCTGGACAACCGGATCTTTTTAGTCCTCGCCGCAGCTGCCCCCAGTACGACGGCCGGCGAAGAAACAGCATAATCCGGCCGGTGATGCTCGCCTATGGCAAATACATCGAGTCCTACCTGTTCCGCCAGTTCGATCTCTTCGAGCAGATCAAGGAGGCGCTGATGAACCGAAACCTTCTTACCCGTGGCGGGATCCACAGTGACCTCAGCAAAAGAATACAGACCAATTTCCATGGAGCAAATGTAGCCATTTACGGAACAGGTGAACTACAGATGATCCGGCAGCTTCCCCCGGCACGGGGCAACGCCACCCGGCCCCCTCCCGGGAGACCTTTGCGGAATAGCGTCGCGCCCGCCATTGAAACTTCCCCCGCGAACAGATGTTTCTCCTCTGTTGACCGGCGGGGTTGTCAAAACCCGGCTTATATCTTTATTATTGTCAAGTGGAGAGACAAACCTTTTACCGAAGGGACCGGCTGAACTCCGTGATCTTTCACTCGGATACCCGGGATGGAAGAAGATTCGACCTGATCCTGCTGGTTCTGATCCTTCTGAGCATTGTAACGATCATCATCGAAAGCACCCGCGTCTACCGGGAAGAATATGGCACGACGCTGCGCGCTATGGAATGGGTATTCACCATCCTGTTTACCATTGAATATGGATTGCGGATATACAGCTCATGGAACCGGCTGAGTTATATTTTCAGCTTTTACGGGGTGATCGATCTGCTCTCGATCATCCCCACCTACCTGAGCCTGTTCGTCCCGGGCTTCCAGTACGCGCTGGTTATCCGGTCCCTCCGGCTCTTACGGGTGTTCCGCATCCTTAAGATGACCCGTTTCCTGAATGAGGGCAACGTCCTGGCCAGTGCCCTACGGGCCAGTCTTCACAAGATCACCGTCTTTATTCTTTCAGTGGTTACCCTGGTCATCATCACCGGCACCCTGATGTATGTCATAGAAGGTGAAAAAAGCGGCTTTACGAGTATCCCGGTATCGATCTACTGGGCTGTTGTCACCATCACGACCGTAGGTTACGGAGATCTTTCACCGGTCACACCGCTGGGCCAGTTCATTGCCAGCCTGCTGATGATCACAGGATACGGGATCATCGCCGTGCCGACCGGAATCGTCACCGTCGAAATGTCGAGGCAGGCAGAAAAGGGCCGTAAACACTGCACGAACTGTGGCGCGGTCGTGTATCCGGAAAATGCACGGTTTTGCCATCAGTGCGGCACCCGGCAGGACCCCTGACGCGCGGACCGATGGCAAAAAAACGGAACAAAAACCGTTTTCATAATGTTTCGATTAAAACAATCAATCTGCTGATTATGAAAAAGTTAGTACTTTCCGTTCTGTTGGCAACAGTTGCCTTCACAGCTTCACATGCACAAATTCAGGCGGGGAACGTCCTGGCCGGAGCCAATATCTCGAACATTTCCTTTGGTCTGGATGACCCCAACGTGTTCTCCCTGAATATTAACCCCAAAGCGGCCTGGTTCATCATGGACGGCTTTGCACTTGGTGGTGACGTAAACTTCGGCCTGAGCACGGCAAAAGGCGCCGGTTCGGATATCAACTACGGTATTGCGGCACTGGCCCGCACATACAGCGGCCGCGGCCAGGACGAGGTGGTAAACAATTCAATGTTCTTCGGGGAAGCGACTCTCGGCCTTTCCGGAATTAATCCCTCAACCGGTGGAACAACAAACGGACTTGGTTTCAGCGCCGGCCCGGGCTTTACCTACTTTATTACCCGGTCGATCGGACTCGAGGCTTTATTGAAATACAACGGCGTTGTGGGATTTGGAAGCAGTCCATATGCTCATAACCTGAGCCTGGGTGTTGGATTCCAGGTGTATCTGCCCGGAAAAAGGACTGCGGAGCGGGTGGAACGCGATCTGAGGAACTGACAGGAACTTGCCGGACCTGACCCCGTCTGTGACGGGATCAGGTTCAGCAGTTTTTTAGTGACCGGAGTGTCCGTCAACTCCATGAGCATGACCATGGGCCAACTCTTCCTGAGTTGCTTCACGGACCTCAAGGATCGTTCCTTTAAAATGCAGGTTTTGTCCTGCCATCGGGTGGTTCAGGTCGACGGTGATCGCTTCATCGCTGATCGCGGTTACGCGTGCACGGAACTGGTTACCCTGGTTATCCTGCAGCGGCAGTACGGAGTTTACTTCAGGCATTTCCATGTCCTGGAACATGTTTACCGGAAGGTCGGTTACGGCAGATTCGTCTTTTTCACCATAGGCGTCAGCGGCAGCAAGATGAAAATCATAGGTATCGCCGTTAGTCAGTCCGCTAAGGTTCTCTTCGAACTTCGGCAGCATCATTCCGACACCATATAGGAACACCAATGGATTTTCCTGTGTAGCTTGTTCAACAAACACTTCTTGTCCATCTTCAGTAGTGTACAGATCGTACGTAAGTGCTACTACACTGTTTGGTTGTATATTCATATTCTGATTGTGAGAGAGGCAGACGTCGGGATCTGGCATCCCTTCCTCATACTTCGGTTAATAAATCTGCTTTAAAGCATCAGCTACCTCTGTAACGGGCAATTGACAGGTTCTGTTTTTACAGACAAATATTTTAGTG
>CBINHC010000017.1:0-53872 GCA_966250385.1 uncultured Sphingobacteriaceae bacterium
GAGGGCTTTAAACCTACTGAGTACAGTGCTTACACTGCTGTTAAAATTGATGAAGTTAAAAAGACCGTTCATCTTACCAGAACTGATAGACAGAACTTCCGCACTTACGAGGTCATCTACCGGATTAAATAGGATTAACTCAGTAGCCCTCTCAGGGGGCTACTATCCCTTAGTGAATAAACTCATTTTTTAGATTGCAACATGATGAAAACCTACTTTACGCCCTCTCTATTTACCTATTTTGAGGAAGTGGTTAGCTTACCTGTCCTAACTCTTCTCATGGTTTCGATTATATGCCTACTTGTCTTTTTGGCTAGACGGTTTCCAGAGAAAAGGAAGAGGGTTTACCGGGGTGGTAGTTCAATCGCATCCTTACTTATTGTTCTGAAAGCGGTCTGCTTCTTGTATTGTCTATATCTTCCAGGCAAAGTAAGCGCGTTCAATACGGTGCTTATAAGCATAAGTCCCCGGCTAGACTTCTTTCCATTGCTTATCAATGGGGTTTTTGTGGTCATTCTTAGCCTCTTACTCTTCTCCGTTTATCAACGCCTAAATAAGGAATAAAGACATTTTAAATTCTATAATATGAATCTTTCTAATACACATATATCGATCACGGGCGAGCTTGTCGCGCGTTCTCCATTTAGAGTTTTCCAACGTGAAAGATACAATGCGGCCATTATCCTCGAAACCGAAATGGAAATCCTGAAGCAGGACTATAGATCAATTACCACGCTACAGGCGGTAGACCTAGACGAAGCGTGGATGTTGTCCCAAGAACTACCACCCCGACGTTCAGTGAGTGTGGGCGATATCTTTCAATCGGGAAAACAGCTTCACCTGGTTATGCCTTTCGGCCATTACCGATCGAATGGGGTGAGAGAATTGATTTCTTGGGTAGTCAATATACACGATAGGCCATGACGGAGAAGGAGACATTAAAAGCCCGAATTGCTGAAATAGAATCACAGTTCGTAAATATTAATCCCTCTTTTAGCGATCATCCCGAGCAGTATACTCCTAAAGATCTTTCATTGTTGATGGAGTGGGATGCTCTTAATGCCAGATTGGATAAATGTGAAGGGGCCGAATAAGCCCCTTTTGTCCTTTGTAGATATTTTCAAAGCCCTGAGAAGACTGATCCGGGATAGCTCTAGAACAGTCCTCCCCTTTACTATCTACAACTCGCAACCACCAGCTCGTTCCACTACCAGGTGAGAACAAAATAAATGTTATATAATTATATAAATATAATAAAATACAAATGTATATTTGTATAATTAAATCACAGATGGAAATTCAACATTTAAATCAGACGGCCTTATCTCTGGCCCATGAAGCCGATAGGTTCGCAAGCTTTTGTAATACCGAACAGTGGCATTTTCTGCCAATGTTCCCAAGTTTTCTTTATTCAGATGGTGTCAAGCAGTTAACGGAGGAATGCCAGAGCTATTGGTTATTAATTGAAATCTTCGCTCGATGCAATAAGCAAGTATCGTTTCAATCCTGGAAACTACGGAGGAACGGAAGCGGTAATACATTCATCTTGTCAGGGGATGACAGAAACGGTAAAGTTTTTTCGTCTACAGTTATTCCTTTTTCGGACTTCCCTTTTGACGGGGTAGACCTATCCTTTATAACCGGGATTGATCCTGATAATAACCCTGTTCTTTGTCTAACCCTTCCTAATGAATACTAGCGATTTGACAAGTGCGAGTGTAGATCCGGATGGTGAGGCTATCGCCATATTTCGAAAGGGTGATTTAAAGGGGTGGGACTACATCTATAAGAAGTATAGACCTATCGTTTTGGCCATAATACGCAAGAAGATAGGCAATGACAAGCAGCTTTGTATGGATCTCACTCAGGACACTTTTGAAAGGTTTATTCAAAGTCTGGACAGGTACAATCATGTGGACAGCACTTCTATAGCACGCTATATTTCTACAATAGCTCGGAACCTGGTAATTGATCATTTTAGATATACCAAAAGCAGGTTGACCTATAGTATTGAGGGTGCTCCGGTAAACATTCCTGATCATTGTTTAAGAAGCGATGAACTGTACGACTATAAATTAACTTACAGGCTAGTTTTAGAAGAGGTTGATAAGTTAAGCGAGAGATTGAAGGAACCATTAGTGCTAATCCTGGTATCTCAATTGAAATATAAGGAAGTAGCAACAGAGTTGGATCTACCCATTAATACCGTCAAAACGAGAATCAGCAGAGCAAAACAAATCCTTCAACAGCGACTCGTTAGGCAGGGAATAGAAGGGGTTGCCAGGTAGTCAATTCACTAAGCAGTCTTATTAAATTTTAATCTATACTAATTATTTTATGAAACGCATGTTTTTATTTTTCGCCTTAGTCGTTGGTTTGACAGCGGGCGCAGCAGCTCAGGAGAAACCAGTCTTTAAATTCTCTGAAGAAGAGTTCAATTTCGGGAAAATCCCCCAGGCCGTTCCTGTAACCCACGTCTTTAATTTCACCAACACCGGTGAAGAACCGCTCATTTTATCTAATGTGCAGCCTACTTGCGGCTGTACTGTTGCAAACTACACCAAGACTCCTATAATGAAAGGTCAAAAGGGCACAATTCAAATCACATATGATGCTGCTGTTATCATGCCTTTTATCAAAAAGATCGTTGTTACATCCAACGCAACAACGCCAATCAAGGAACTGACCATCCGAGGCGAGGTTGTAAAGCCAACGAAATAGCCTTAGAAATTGATAAGTTTTAGTTTTAATTAGCCCGGACGCCTTAACAGGCTCCGGGTTTTTTGTGAAAGTGTTTACCGTCGGGGCATTGATCCGAGAACCATTTGAAAGATTGTTATTACCACTCCCACAAACCATAGCCCAACCCTCACGTGGATGACTACAAGACTCCATGCCGTTGCAAAGACAATATCTAATATGGACTGGAAAGTTAGCGTGTTGTCGGCCCTTATCTCCTCCCAAATTTTATAATCCATCATGGTGAACAGCAGGTTTCCCATCAAGCCGAACCACAACGACGTTACAGGGGCATCTAAGGTGACGTGCCAGATCAGCAGGGAAGAAAGAGTGCCATAAAGCGTGAAGGGAAATATTCTGATCAAGAACGAGGTCATATATATCTGTATAATTACATAGGCAATTTTAACATTTTCTTTTAGCTTTGAAGCTGGTAACGGTGAATTCTTACTTCTTAAGAAGAAGGGTTATCGGAAGGGGGGCTGGGCTCCCCTGTTTACGCTTGATACCACCGCGATCCCTGTTTAGTGAAGATCCGTCGTGTACCTCGCATGTCAAAGTAGACGATTTGAAAAGCTGGGGAGTGGAGATCCGCGCCGCTCCGGAAAGCGCTGCCGTTTCTTTATCTACAGTTTCACGACCGGCCAGCCCGGATATCAGGTTCCTGGTTAAAGATTTTGTAGATGATTTAAAGGGGGGTAGCCCCAAAATCTATGTCTCTTTTGTTGTCAGTTATTAAAACGGACAATGAAGAGAAAAGGTAGGGCTGCCGAAAAGGGGCAAAGAGCAGTGGAACTTTCTGCGACTTAAAGGGAGAGCGAAGGTTATTGTCATTTAGACTACAAATTCCTATTGTTAGTAACCTTCTCAATAATACTACGCCATCTAGGATCTTGGCGCAAAGGTTTCAAATTATAATCTGATGCAATTAGATCTAAGTCTTTAAACTTTCCTCTGTTCACGATTTTTTCCAGTTGAAAGAAAGCACTATCAGGTTGATTAATTTGTGCCCAGCAAGAAGCGGCATGATACCTATGTGCTACTGTTGCAAGGCCATTGTTGGAGTTAAACGCCTTCGTATAAAATTTAACCGCCTCTGAATACTCTTTATTTTTAAATAGTTTATCAGCTGTTTTTGAATAAACCTCATAATCTTTTGAAACGTTTTGTCCGAAAGCACTCTTGAACAAGAGGAAGACTACAACAAATATTAGCTTTCTCATTTATCTTTTCGTTTGGTCTTGTAAATAGTGATACTCTTAATGCCGGAATCAGATGTTTCGTCATTGATACTCATTATAAACGTGTAATCAGCTAGCTTATATTTTTTTAATAAACCATCGTCAGCCCTATAGATTTTATCATCAATTACAATAAGCTTTTCCTTTGACAACAATTCTGGAGATAATCTTACCTTGGGAACATTCGGATTTCCCCTCCCCTCTTTTGGAAAGTCACCATATGGAAAGTCCTTATAATTAAGCGAGTCAATAGCAGGTTTCTTTTGCGCCATTAACTGGAGGCTAAGAAACACCATCGGGATTAGTATTAAGAATTTCATAGATAGATGATTAAAATAGTTACTCTAACATAACGTCGCGTATTCGTCCATACTCATACAAATTGTCCTAGGAACTCCGATAACCTCATTTGCCTCACAAGGAATCCACCAAACCGATCCATCTCCCATTGCAGTAACGGCGCCAAGATGGTAACAACCATCGTCAAAGAGTATATAGTACAACTCTCTTGCATAGCTGGTTACAGCAGCTTTACTACCCTCCGAAGAAAGAAGCACTTTCTCAGGGGAATTTTTCTCATTTGCCAAGGACGACTTAGAAAACGAAAGGCCAAGTACTAGTCCCATGAACAGAATTAAAATTACGGATTTTTTCATAATGTTAAAGAATTAGATTTTTTAGTTATAATAAATATAATTACTTAATTATTAATAGCAAATTTTTTTAAAGTTAATTGCTATTGTTACGCAAGTTTTATTTTCTTCCACATTAACATTTTAATAGTTCGTCCACTGATCGTTGAAACGTTACATTAAAACGATGGTTTTAAAGTAGAATCCAGGACAGTCGGCACCGTCTCCCATCCAGAGGAAATACAGCCGTTCTTCCAAACTACGAGTCGAGACATTGTGTTAACGGTATCTTTTATTTAGTGAACGGTTTAAGAGTTAGCCACTTGGCGTTTATTTTTACAAGAAACCAAAACTTTTTCGCGTATGAATAGAAAATTAATTATTAGCATCCGGCTATTTCTTCTGTTGTCGGTGTTCATGCTTATCAACTCATGTCAGAAGGATTCCTCTGTTCCCAACGTCGATAGCGAAGAAACTCTGATTTCGGATGCAAAGAGCTTCTTTGAAGGACAGGTTCTAAAGGGTGATAAGGGCACTAAAACGCTTGCTAAAAAGAAGCAGTCATTCCGAAGTGAATTTGCAAAGGCTGCATTATGGGATCAGGCGAAGATTAAAACAATATCAATAGGAGATGTAGTAACCGTTCCTCTTAAATATACTGGTACAGTCTACACCAAGAGTGGGAAAGCGAAGAGACCAGTGGCTCTTGAGAACTTAAGCTATTTAATGGTTTATCCTAATAAGGTAGATGGCAAAATGTACGCTGAGCTTGTAACCTGGATCCCCGATGACGAGTATTGGGATGATAAAGCTCGTAAAAAGAAGCCGTATCGAGGAACAATCATTGTTGAAGATTGGCAAGGAAATTTCATTAAAGGCTTTCGATTTGGAAAAGATGGAATTCGCCCTTTGACGCTTCCCCAAGAAAGTGGCGGAGTAAGCACTTCGGCATTGATGCAACATTGTTATACAGTTGAATGGAGCACCTGCGCCAGGTACGGGAACGGTGCATGGTATTGCCAGGTTGGCGGATATGATTCTTACTGCGAATCGTGGGATCCATCCAGTGGTGGAAGTCCAGGGACCGGTGGTGGTGGTGGTAGTGGTAGTGGTGGTGGTGGTACACCTAATCCAGGAGATTATCCTCCATCGGATCCCAATAATCCGTGTGACGGAAGTTCTTCTCCATCGGTCTCGGCCATCAACCCGTGTGATGACCCTGACCCTAGCACCCCCCCTACTGACGTAATAAACCAAGTTCAAGATCCCTGTCTCCAGTATATGGTGAACCACGTGCTATTCAGAAGTCCACAAAGTGTTATTAGTAACCTAATCCAAAGAACTTTTAATCAACAAACTGTTTTTAACCTCAGGATAATGGATAGTGAGAGGATAGCATTTACTACTGATGGAATCACGACCGCTAGTCTAAATACGACGACTAATCCTATGGTACTTGAAGCTGATGTTGTTATTACACTTAACCGGACCGTTTTAAAGAATGCGTCTCAAGAGTATATAGCGGCAACTATCCTCCATGAGGCGGTTCATGCCTATATGTATGAACAAGGAAACCTAGGGGCTATGCAACATGAGGCCATGTATATTGGGTACGCGCAGACAATAGCTTCGACTCTAAAGGCAATGTATCCTAATTTAACTGAGAACGAGGCATGGGGGTTATCTGTCGGCGGGCTCGAAAAAACATGGAGTTTCAATATAGATGCGAGTAGGCTTCCAACTATGATCGGTGATGTGAGCGTAATAAATGCGAGTTATCGTTTATATGGAGCTGGTACGAGATGTCAATAAAGACTCGATATTGTTATAAATTTCATAGATTATTAGTATGATTAAATCTTTCAAAAATCTGGCTCTCGCTATCCTCCTGTTGACTAACTTGGTAAGCGCGGCTCAAACATCGGACAGCTTAATTAATGAGTTTCAGTGGTCGATCAGAAAAAATTTGCAATATCCCAATCTGTTGAAGGAGAATTGCATATCAACTTTTACTGTATTAAAAGCGGAGATAGATGGAAATGGTAAGGTTAAAGATATTATTCTCTCAGATAGCGCGGATCCCCTGTTTAATATGGAATTCGTATTTATAGTCAAGAAGTTGAATACAGGTGCGCTGGAAAAGTTAGCACTCAAACGAAAACTAACAAGTGCCACTCTGTTAATGCCCATCTACATTTCCATTGTTTCAGAAAAGTGCGCCCGAACATCAATAGACCCAGATCGGATGTCTAAAGCATTTCAATTTAACAAGGAAGATTTCAGGACTAGCGCCATTATGCTGCCAATACTTTCTTCGCAGCGGATAGAGGAATCGATTGTCAACTAAAGCTAACAGACATGAATGGGAGGCGCTTATGTCAAGCGCCTCCCATTCTCATTTAAGCTGTTCCGGGTCCGTTATTACGAGTCAAGCCCACCCTAAAATCCTCTACATTCTTATCCATTGTTGCCTTAAGAATAACTCCTTTGTAAGTGCGTTTTTGCATTCTAGAATACTCTGCCGCCAGTTCAACTCGCAGAACGATACTCGTAGGTAGAGACACTTTACAAAAAAACGATGGTTAAAGAGTAAAGTATTCAAATCAGTCCGGATCATTTTGCATTAGTGTAAGATTTAACGATAAAATGGCGGGTTATTTTGCAGATAAATGGTAGCTTAAACTGGGGTAATAGTCTGTAACTTCTTCATAATGGATTATCTATCATTTCTTCACTTCTCCAGAATCTTTGTCTTAAAGATCTTTTAACCTTGAGATAGTCGAGGTACCTGTAAATCGTAGTCTTACTTACCCTTAAAGCCTCAGAGATTTCTTGGATGGATTTTTTTCCTTCAGCATATAAGCATTTGGCAGTAGCAGCCTTCATTTTCGCAGCTTTCGACAATCCCTTTTTTCTTCCACCCACTCTTCCGCAAGCTTTTGCTGCTACTAATCCCTCCATCGTTCTTTCTTTCCATATTTTTCTTTTAAACTCCAAAAGGGAGGAAAAGGCTGTAAAGACATGGACTCCTGTCGGGGTAGTGGTGTCAATTTGCTCTTGAATACTTATGAATTCTACACGTTTGATTTTAAGATCAGATACCAGGTCTAGTAGTTGTTTCAAGGATCTAGCTATTACACTAAATCGACAAATAACAACGACATCTCCTGATCTTAGATTTGCAATTAATTCTGCTAGCTGTGTCCGCTCTTCCCATGAACTAGCTAGTTGTTCTTGATATATTTTTTCACAACCTTGGTTCTTCAAAACCCGTAGTTGCTCATTCAAGCTCTTGTCTTTAAGGACCTGAGCGTATCCTTTTTTCATCCCTTGAGTCTTATTCCGGATCACCAAAAACCAGACATTTTCTGGCTGTCTCCACAACTTCCTTTGTAATCCTGTCTAACTTATTAAGCTTTATGATCCTTTTAATCTGGCTAAATAGACGATCAACTAGTCGGAAATTGCCGTTTGTAAATCGGATTAATGTATTCAATGCTTCAACATCGGGGAAGTGATTAGGATCATAGTTGAGCTCTAATGACTTCCATATCTTTGGAAAGATAAACTGCATTTCATCTTTGCTTAAAGTGTTGAACTCGTGACAGAATCCGACTCTTGAGTACAACTGAGGATATCTAGCGAGTCTCTTCTCGATTCCTGGCATACCTATCAAAATTAATCCAAACCTGTTCTCATCGTATAAATAACGTAGTTCTTCAAGGGAACTAATATTTAGCCTATCCGCTTCATCCACTATTACTAAGGGGCAACTCTTGCCAGCGTTAAAAGCTATTTGTATAATATCCTTCTCACCAGTCGCCTTTAAGTAGGCGTACCCATAGTGACTAGCTCTAAGACTGACTAAGTTTTCCATAATCTTTGGAGTATTAGTAACGGGAGCTGTGACTAATATCCCTCTACACTCATTTATAGTTTTCCTGCGTTCCTCCGTAATTTCGTCGACGAGGTTTTCTTGAATAATGATTTCATTCCATTTAGAAAAATATTTTGCGGCCAAGGACTTGCCAACCCCTGATTCTCCATAACAAAGACCTATATATCCATATTCCAAACAAGCAGAAGCAAACTCCTGGAACCTGTTATATTCTTTGGTCAAAATAAACTCGTTGATTGACCCAACCTCCATCCTTATCTCTTCAATCGCTTTCATATCTCTTAAGCTTATGCTTTTCGTACTCGATTGGTTCAGATTGTTTTGATTTTGTAACAATTCCCTTTTGGTTTTTTAGTTCTTTGATTAAAGCTTTTGCTTTTTTTATCTCTTGATAAAGCCCAATTTTCACTTTTGACCGAGCCTTTTGAATTTCCTTTAGACTTACTACGAGCTCAGCAATATCTTGGCAGACTGCTTTACATAAAAATTGTTCCTGATGGTACACTCTAATTTGAGCTAGATCCCTTGGATCATACTTTATTACAACTGCCTCTCCTACAAATCCCGCTAATGTGGGGCTAATATACCGGAGGCCCTGGAATTGTATTCCATCCCTCTGAACCTTTCTAGGCTTTTCAATAGCTAAAAGGAGAAGATCTAATTCATCAATAGAATTTGGAGACTGAGGGATAAATCCGTTGACGCTCCATTTAATATTCGGTGGAAGACCAGTTGTTTTGTGGACTCTGACGTTGTAGTTCTCTATAATAAATTTTTCTATTACTAATTGTAGCTCGGTTAAATCAGCTTGTGGTTCTGAAGCAGGTTTCCCTTCTATAATGAAGCCTGGCATCGAGCTTAGTACCTCAGAGTTCAATGTTTCGAAAAACCGCTCGACCTTTCCTCTACCTTGTGGCCTTCCCACTAAAGAATTTATTCTTCTAATTTTCAGTTTTATACACACTTCCTCAATATGAGCGGACATAAAATCAGCACCATGATCGGTATAGATCGTTTTTGGAACTCCACAGACCTGCCAGTCAGGATTGTCTTTTTTCCATATAGCCTGTCTTAAGGCTAAGGCTGTATTTACAGAACTCGGAGAATCGTAAGATAAATAGTATCCGCAAATGGCCCTGCTAAAGTCATCGATAATGGTAGTAAGCCATGGTCTCCTCCAATTTCCCTTGCCATCGACTAAATGAATATCTAGTTCGGTGTGATCAGCCTGCCATACCTCATTAGGTTCTGCACACTCTCTTCGATAAATAAGTTCGTACCTCTGCTGATATGCCTTTCCTCCTTGATGAGCCAGAGTCAACAAAGCAGGGTTTATGGATTTTATCGCTTTATATATTGTACTATAGGAAGGGGGCTTCAAAGACTTTGTGTCTGCGATTTGAATTAGTCTTCGGTAAATGGATTTACAAGTTAAAGGCGGCTTTTGTAGGGCAAGTGATTTTGCCATCTCAAATAGTGCGGGCTCAATTTTTATTACCCCCCTGTCTTTTCTGGCTTTATGTTCTAGTCCTGAAAGACCTTTACTTTTAAAGTTCTTTATCCAGGAGCGAACCGTCCTAACTGAAAGTTCTAAGTCTTTTGCAACTGAAGTGGCTGGGACCTCGTGCTCCAGGATGGGAAGTATAATTCTGTATTTTTCCAGGGCAGAAAGGTCTTTCATAATTCTTACTCCTTTCTATTTTATACCTTAATATACGGTCAATATTAAAGTTAAGAAACCTGGACTTTATAATGAAGATATGTTGAAAGTTAGCCGATCGTTTTTACCCGATGACCCTAAGTCTTTTTAACCTTATTCTGTGTCAGGAAAATTAAAATAAAAACCTTCGTATTTGCAGTAATAATAATTAGATGAAAGCTGTAAGTTAATTTATAATATTTCTTATCATAAAACTACTATTTTTGAGTTTTCTTCTAATTGGGTAAAAATGGCTCGAACAATTGCTTATTTAAGGGTATCTACACTAGATCAGAACCTGGAAAAAAACAAGGCTGATATCTTGCACCTCGCAAATGACAAGAACCTTGGGAAGGTAGAATTTGTCGAGGAAAAAATTTCAGGAAAAGTGTCGTGGAAGCAGCGCAAAATAGGGCCGTTACTTAATGAACTAAAAAAGGGAGACACCATTTTACTCAGCGAGTTTTCACGTCTTGGTCGTAGTATGCTTGAATGCATGGAGATAATTTCCATTGCTGTCGAGAAAGGCATTAAAATCTATACGGTAAAAGGGGGCTGGCAATTGGACAATACAATTCAAAGTAAAGTCATGGCCATGGTCTTTTCCATGGCTGCCGAAATTGAGCGCGACCTTATTAGTAAGAGAACGAAAGAGGCATTGCAGTCAATCAAGCAATCAGGAGCAAAACTAGGCCGACCTAAGGGGCCAGGAAAAAGTAAACTGGATGCTTTTCGACCGGAAATCGAAGCATTGCTTAAAAATGGTTCTTCTCAGAAATTTATTGCTAAACGTTATAACGCTACCGAACCAACACTTAGCAATTGGATGAGAAAAAATAGCATTAAAAGGGATACAGTTTGAGCGGATAAGATTATAGATAAACTCATGAGTTTTATCGAAGATGTTAAGGTAAAAATAATGTCATTCCTTGGTAAGATGTAACTAAGCTATTGACCAAAATTATAATATATCGTATTATTGCGATTGATTATGGGTGTTACTAAAACAGAAATATTTACCGAGGAACAAAACAAGCTTGCCACAATGCTCAAAGCACTGGCACACCCTGCCCGAATAGCTATCCTGCAGGAAATCATTAAAAGTAAAACGTGTATCTGTGGGGGACTGGTGGACGAACTGGGACTGGCTCAGGCAACTATTTCACAACACTTAAAAGAACTTAAAAATGCAGGACTTATACAGGGAACTATCGAGGGGGTAAGCGTATGCTATTGTATTAACCCCGAGAACTGGAATTTGTTACAAACTCAGCTTGAGAACTTCTTTCAATCCTATAGGGCAGAAAACTTCTGCTGCTAAAAAAATTTAAGTCCTGTATCGTAATATTGCAATAAACTATTAAAGCTATGAATAATCCAAATGCATTAACCTGGAAGACCTTCAAGGAGCAATTAGTAAATAACCCAGGCTTAGACCTTCAATTCGAATATGAGGAAGGTAAATGGGTTGACCAGTCCTACCATATCACTGAAATTAAGCAAGCACCTATCACTTCTGTGGACTGTGGCGGCGTAAAGAATGAATGGACAGAAGTAATTGTTCAGCTTTGGGAGCCCGGCGTAAAGCAACAAGAGCGTGCCATGAAAGCACGTAAAGCGCTTTCCATTATCGAGCTCGTAGAAAAGGTCCTGCCTTTAAACCCTGATGCAGAAGTGAAAGTTGAGTTTGGAAATTCCAGATTCGATACCCGTCAATTATACCCCGGTGAAATTACCGTAGATGGAGAAAACCTGATTGTAGCTCTCACTCCGGATGCAGTTCAATGTAAAGCTATCGGTCGTGGCGGAAGCTGTGGTACAACGGAATCAGGCGAGGAGTGTTGCACCCCTGCAGCAGCCGTAGAAAAGCCTAAGATTGAGTTAAACAACTTAGTCGCTACATCCAGCTGTACACCAGGTTCTGGCTGCTGTTAGGATATTTTTGTATGGAAATACGACCTATGAATGTTTCTGATAGCGATGCCGTAATCAGAATTTATAAGGAGGGGATTGAAACAGGTCAGGCTACATTTCAAACATCATCCCATGGGTGGCAAGATTGGGATAAGTCTCATTTGCCAGGGTTGCGATATGTGGCAACAATCGAAGGTCAGGTAGCGGGTTGGATCGCTCTTTCGCCCGTTTCTTCCAGATGTGTTTACCAAGGGGTTGCTGAAGTCAGTGTGTATGTTGGAAGCGGCTTTAGAGGCAAAAAAATTGGATATACACTAATGCAACATATGATAGCAGAAAGTGAAAATGCAGGCTACTGGACTTTACAATCCGGGGTGTTTCCCGAGAATGTCGCCAGTATCTCCTTACATCATACATGCGGCTTTAGAAGCATAGGACATAGGGAAAAGATAGGTCAATTGAAGGGGGTGTGGCGGGATACGATATTATTGGAAAGAAGAAGCAAGAAAGTAAATTATCATTAAATCAAGAACAACATATGTCTTCAACAAACTGCGCTCCTGCAGTAGAACGTAAAAAACTAGGATTCCTGGACAGGTATTTAACTTTATGGATTTTTCTTGCCATGGGCATTGGGGTAGCCATAGGCTATTTTATGCCATCATCCTCCGGAATTATCAATTCCTTTTCGTCAGGAACAACCAATATCCCCCTGGCAATTGGCTTAATCCTGATGATGTATCCACCCCTTGCCAAAGTGAAGTATGAAAATATGGGAGAAGTATTTAAAGATACCAAAGTACTAGGCGCCTCTTTATTCCTGAACTGGATAGTAGGGCCATTACTGATGTTCTTTCTTGCCATCTTCTTTCTGCGGGATTACCCGGAGTATATGGTAGGCCTTATCCTGATCGGTCTTGCTCGATGTATTGCTATGGTGGTGGTTTGGAACGAACTGGCTGAAGGTAACCGCGAGTACGGGGCAGGACTGATTGCCCTAAACAGTATCTTCCAGGTATTACTATATAGTGTGTATGCCTATATTTTTATTACCGTATTACCTCCTTATTTTGGTCTTGAATCCCTTCAGGTTGATATCACCATAGGCCAGATTGCCGAAAGCGTAGGCATCTATTTAGGTATTCCATTTGCCTTGGGAATTATCAGCCGCTATACCTTAATCAAGCTTAAGGGCGAAGAGTGGTTCCAGAAAAAATATGTACCCTTTATTTCTCCAATTACGCTAATTGCCTTGCTGTTTACTATTGTGGTGATGTTTAGCCTAAAAGGAGAACTGATTGTTCAAATTCCAATGGATGTGATTCGGATTGCTATACCATTGGTGATCTACTTTGCGATTATGTTCCTGGTTAGCTTCTTCATGGGTAAATCCTTTGGAGCAGACTATTCCAGAAGCACTTCGATAGCCTTTACCGCAACAGGTAATAACTTCGAGCTTGCCATTGCCGTTGCCATTGGAGTATTCGGTATTAACTCCGGACAGGCCTTTGCCGGCGTTATCGGCCCGCTGGTAGAGGTACCTGCTCTAATTGCCCTGGTGAACGTTGCCTTCTGGCTTCGCAATAAATATTATAAACACGAATCCGCATTAGCTAAATAATATTAATCCTATCCCCCGTATACTTACAATGAAAATTGCTTTATTTTCAGACATACACGCCAATCTTCCAGCATTGGAAGCTTTTTTTGCAGACGTAGATTCAAGAGAAATTGACTCCATTTATTGCTTAGGTGACTTAGTCGGCTACAACATCTGGCCGAACGAAGTTATTAATGAAATCAAAAGACGTAACATTCCGACCATTACCGGAAACTACGATTTTGGGATCGGTAGAAATATAGACGAATGCGGTTGCGCATATAAAACGGATTTAGAAAAGGAAATGGGTAAAGTTTCCATTGCCTATACGAATGAAATTGTGGGCGATGCCGAACGAGCTTATCTAAGAACCCTTCCTTCGCATATTCGTGTGGAATATCAGCTTAACGATGATAAAATGAACCTGCTTTTGGTTCATGGAAGCCCAAGGAAAGTAAACGAATACTTGTTTGAAGACCGTGAGGAGAAAAGTCTGCTGCGCATTATGGAACAGGCCAATGCTGATATCATGTGCTTTGGCCATACCCATAAGCCTTATCATCGCGTTGTTTCCGAAGAAAGCGGACGTTTCCGTCATGCTATTAATATTGGTTCTGTTGGCAAACCAAAGGACGGAGATCCGCGAGGAGGATATGTAATTCTTACGGTTGATCCTGATAGTTCGGTATTGGATAAAGACTCCATTCAAGTAGAGTTCGTGCGGTTCGAGTATGATGTAGAAAAGGCAGCAAAGGCGGTAGAAAACAGCCCACTACCTAATGGATTTGCTGATATGTTACGAAGCGCTTAAATGAGATTCGCTTTATTTTCAGACGTACATGCCAATCTTCCAGCTTTTGAGGCTTTCTTAAAGGACCTCGACGAAAAAAAGCCTGATGCTGTCTATTGTTTAGGTGACCTGGTAGGATATAATATCTGGCCAAATGAGGTTATTGGTGAAATCAGAAAACGAGGTATAGTCACTCTAGCTGGAAATCATGATGTAAAAGTGAAAAAGGTTCCTACGGATGCAACAGGAAAAGACTACGCCTATTACATCATCGGGGAAGAGAACAGGGAGTATCTAAAGGCGCTTCCTGCTCACATTCGTTTAGAGTATCAATTGAACGAAGAAAGCCTTAATATCCTGCTGGTTCATGGTAGTCCAAGGAGTAATGATGAATATCTTTTGGTAGATACAGACGATCATTATCTGAAGCGATTACTATTTGAAACAGGAACAGATATTCTTTTTTGCGGCCATTCTCATAAACCCTACCACCGTATTCTTGAACACGCTTCGGAAAAACCTGGATTTGCCCATATCATCAATACCGGTTCAGTAGGTAAACCAAAAGATGGAGATCCGAGAGGGGGCTATGTCTTACTATCCCTGGACGAAGACAGTAGACTTTCTATACAGGAAAGCATTAGAGTCGAGTTTGTGAGGTTCGAATATGATGTAGAAAAGGCAGCAAAAGCCATAGAGGACAGCCCGCTACCAGATGAATTTGCAGACAGATTACGGAAAGCATATTAACTTAACCGCGTAAAATGAATTTCCCTGCTAGTTTATTTTGCAAATCAGTACCAGCAAGTTCGGGGGTTTGGGGGATTGTTACAATAACGGAAGTATGACAGAACCATTTCAATCCTTTTACAAGTTTTTGCAGACCATAGCTGTTTTCAGTAAAAGTGAGTTCGATAAAAGCTTAAGCTCTTTTCAATTGAAAACGCTTGAAAAAGATGAAAATTGGATAAAAAAAGGCACTACTTGTCGTGAGATAGCATTTATTAAATCCGGAATGCTTCGTTCTTTTTATCATGATTCAAATGGTAATGAAGTTACTTCCTGCTTTTGTGTCTCCGGCCAAATGTCTACTTCCTTCAAAAGCTTTATTACTCAGAGTTCGTCACACTTAACTATTGTAGCTGTTGAACGAAGCGAACTGGTAACGATTAATTATTCAAGGCTTCAATCTCTTTATAAAAGTGTTCCAATATGGCAGGAAATAAACCGGCTCATTGCTGAAAAGGAGTATTTATCGTTGTGGAACTATGCTTATAGCCTTAACACAGAAACCGCTATTCAAAAGTATCTGAGATTGCAGAAGGAACAGCCCTATATTTTGCAGAAAGCAGCCGTGCAAGATGTCGCTTCTTATTTGGGTATTACTCGTGAAACATTAAGCCGAATCAGAAAAAAGATTGCCTCACAAATTATGTGACAAATGTCAAACGGCATCTGTATGTCTCCGGCTAACTTTGAAATAAAAGAAATGGAAACAGGATTTATAATTTTAATGGTGCTAATGATTCTATTCGGGGTGTTGGCTACTTATGATGGGATTTATCTACATATTTTCAAATACCGCCTTTACGAGCAACCAGAAAGCAGGTTCGAACATCTGACTCATACAATAAGAGCTGTTTTATTTCCAGTCATACTATATTTTCTATACCTTGAAAATTCTGTTTCCTCCTTTTATCTGGGACTAGCTTTCGTCAGCCTTGATATCATAACCCTTGGCTTCGATGCTTACATGGAAAAAGACAGCAGAGCTTTTATGGGTGGATTACCGCGCTGGGAATACATCATACACCTATTTGTAAACGGGTTCCATTTCGCAGCAATAGCGGTGTTCCTTGTTTTAAAAGTCGATTTTACAGCGAACGGATACCAACTCCATGCGACATTTCCAGAAACATCTGCTTATAATGATTTCATATGGTTGATTGAAAACCTGATTCCAGGAGGAATATTCATGGGACTATTACATGTTTTTGTATGCTTTAAAAGACCTGCTTTGATTTTTAACAAATTCAGAAGCAGGGTAAATTGCTGTTAGTATAGGTAATACATCTGAAATGAATGCTCTTATTATTTATGCCCATCTGGAATCGAAATCCTTAAAGGGAACGTTAAAGGACGTGCAGTCAGGGTGCTGAAAGAGGGCTACGAAGTTCAAGTTTCTGATTTATATACAATGAATAGGAAGGCCGCTTGGAGATATTAAAGGGTTAGAAAAATTAACAGCAGGAATTCCCTTCCTGGATCGGAGGACAAGGTACGCTTCCGTAGCTGCAAAACACACAGCAATCTCCAGGGAGTGGTTTTAATCGAGTTTTACAGTTCTCGCAAGCATAAAAGTACTGGCAGGCGTCTGTCGGCATTACTTCCTCTCTGCTATATCCGCAATGGGGGCACGTAATCGTTGAGTGTAACTGAATTTCCTTTGCCATCATTTACTTTTTAACTTAATGTCCGTTGCCTGATATCCGGTTTGGCTAATTTTTGCCCGTAAGCTATCTACTGAAACCTTCTTAGGGTCATAACTTACCGTTGTTTGTGCTTTTTCATAAGAACTGGAGCTTTTAGCTACACCAGGGACCTCAGAAATGGCTCCGTCAATATGCTTCGTACAAGCTTCACAACTCATTCCTTTAACAGAAAAAACGACAGACTTCAGCTCGCTTTGCTGCATCGCTATAGTGCTTTGTGGTGCAGGAGCTTCATATAAAGCCGATGCATAATAAGGGAAAGTAAGCAGTAGGGCTGAAGCAAGCGTGATTACTACTAGTGATTTTTTCGATTCCATAAATGATTCTTTAGGCTCACACTCACAGTTTTCTTCTTTTGGTTTACCAAATAACTTCTGGTGCCATAGGAAGACGAGCACGGCCAGGGTAAGGGCTATTAATACAGGGCGGAAAGGCTCTATCCATGAGAAAGTAGAAGCTAAACCTGAAACACCAGTAAAAAGAGCTAAAATGGGGGTAATGCAGCACATAGATGCTGCTAAGGCTGTTAACAGCCCAGCTCCTACTATTCCTGATTTCTCTTTTGTTTTCATAACTGTTCTGCTTTTTTAATTGAAGCTGTCATATGTGTAAATAGGGGTTCTAATAATTCCAGGTGGCTGTGCTCCAAAGAGTAGAATATGGTTTGAGCTACTTTACGGGCTTTTATGATTCCTCCTTCTTTCAATTTCCGTAAATGCTGTGAAATGGCAGGAATACTCATGCTTAATATATCAGCCAGGTCACAAGGACATAGCTCCCCCTCTTCCTTTAAAAGGAACAGGATTTTTAGTCGTACTTCGTTTCCGGCAAGCGTCAGAATATTGCTGAGTCCTGAAAATATAACTTGGTTCGCCTGTAAAAGTTCTTTGCACCCTTTTATCTGACTGCCATCTGCTAGAACTCGTATACACCTCTCCTGAATTTCCATGGATACAAATGTATAAAAACGTATTTAAGCAAATGCTTAAATAATGATTTCAATACAAAAATGATTTCCAAACCAGGATGATTGCCCAGCTAAAGTGCCAAATTTCCGATAAAACTAAGTGCTATTTTACTAATAAAACTCACAGCATTAGCAGAAAATGAACTTTCTGACTTACACTTTAGCTTTACACTTAATCAAATTACATTATATTTACACCGGGACGTTTAATTGTCAAATGATAGTCGGATACGCCAGAGTTTCAAAACAGGAACAGAACTACAACCTTCAAGTAGATGAGTTCAAAAAATTAGGGTGCAATAGGATCTTTATTGAGAAGGTAAGTGGGGCGGCTAAAGAGCGCCCGGAATTTCAAAAGATGCTCCATATCCTTAGGCCCGGCGATACAGTTGTTGTTTGGGACACGAGCCGTTTAGGTCGTACAATGATTGAAATGGTTCTGCTGGTGGAACGGTGGATTAAAGAGGGTATACAATTCAAATCCATTCAAGAACCATTCATTGATACAACTACAGAGATGGGAGAGATGATCTTCAAGTTCTTTAGCGTCTTAGCGGAGGGTGAGCGTAAACGTATTATTCGTAGAACAAAGGAAGGGATTGCTGCTGCCAAAGCCAGAGGACGGATCGGAGGGCGACCGAAAGGTTTAACCGAAAAGGCAAAGAGCAAAGCTTCAACTGTGGCTATTCTTTACAAAGAGGGAAAGTCCATAAATGAGATTCGAGAACATCTAGGAATTGGAAGTAATACGACTATCTACAACTATTTAAGGCATGAAGGAATTGAGATTGACAGCTGGCGAGGATCTCGACATGGGAAGTTGGGTTGAAGCAGGACTTTGCATTGAAGCACGCGACTCTACCCCTATATTTATAGGATGAGAATATCAGAATACACCGTTAAATCTCTTGCAAAAGCCGCATGTGGTGACGCTCGGTATACCCCATACCTGTCAGGCCCCGATTTAGTTTTCTTTTTCAATAAGTACGGATTTGAGGATGTTTACGCGCAGGGGTTCCCTTCGAGATGGAAATATGCAGAGGATAAGATCAGGGAGCTAAATGGCTCCCCTCATTTAAAAACTTTAATAGAGGATATAGTAGACCCGAGACGATTTCATATCGGCCACGCTGTGTTAGACATAAGCGCTGACGATGCGGTATTAAAGATCAATGAATTTCTGAAATTTGATAGCCTGGAGCTGAGGAAAGTCGGTAATTTCTTCAAATTATTCAACACGTCGGGTGCCCTTATTGAAGCCGAATCTATCAAAAAGGTCGATCACGAGTTCATTGGAGAGCAGCTTATGAAGTGCCAGAGGAAGATAGTAGAAGAGGACTACAATGGAGCTATTACGAACGCCCGATCACTCGTCGAAGCAATTTTTATAGAGATCATTGAACGGCACGAAAAGCAAGAAATCAAGAACGATGGAAACTTAGATGCACTTTGGAGTCGGGTGAAGAAGATTATGAAGCTTGAGGTTCAGAAGGAAACATTGCCAGACTACGTTTTTCAGATCTTAGCGGGAATAGATACCTGTTTGAAAGGCTTTGCTGGACTGAGCAATAATGGCGGGGATCGGCATGCAACAAAGTTCATAACCAGGAAGCATCATGCAAGACTAGCAGTGAACCTTTCGATGACAATCGCTGATTTCCTAGTTGATAGTTGGAACTTTCAAAACCACACGAAATAAGCGAGACTACTCGGAATATAACAAGGCATGAGGCAGGGAATGATCACTCTTACTTCGGCCAACCGAAACCAGCCGTAACGATATTCTAAGGAATGCTGAATCAAAACGCTCCGCTGAAGGTGGCAGGACTTTTCCTGTTGATTTCATTTTCGAAAATTATTTCCGCCGAATAATCCGATCATGGCCATTAAAAGGTTGGAGAGTATCGAGCTGGTACTTTCCGGCAAATCGCCTACGACACAGGTCATGATGACCAAGGCGAGTAGTGTTACAATGAAAAGCACAGCAATAATAATATTAACTGTATGCTTTCCAGTCAGCTTGTCAAGTTTGCTCATGCTTCGATTGGTATTATTCATTCGGCGTTTCTCGCGTTATATCGGTTTTGTCAAGTAAAAGTCCGTTGTTGATATTTTAATCAATTGCCGAATCTGCGCCGGATTTGAAGTCATTATACTTGGAATTGGTTCATCGTTTCACTAAGCTTCATCTTTTTTTGAAATTGGTAAACGACAGGAGAGATTTATCAGTGATCAGGAGTTTGGCCGCCTCATTATGGATCTGCCAGGCGTGTTTCTATTACATTAAACCTCTGATTTTTGTGTCCTTTGGAAATGTGGGCTTTTATGTTATATTTATAGCGCTCACAAGGCGCTAAATACCCACTAGGACGGTGGTTGTCAAGCTAAAGGGTTGACACAACTTATCACCGTACTATGTTCGCTATCCTCAGAAGACTCAAAAACCTGTTTAATAATCCGGTTGTCAGGAAAGAATCGACAGAACTTTACAATTCTTCTAAGCTGGCTTTAGAAACTCACTATCTAAACAAGCCGGTAGCAGAAGCCACTGCATCACTGGCCACATCGGCCGCCGCACTTGTTGCCTCACTAAACGGAGCTGACAACTCTAGTATGAGAATCGGGGTTCTGCTGGTCATAAAAACAACAGATATAACGGGCAAAGTCACTATCGTTAGCGAAACGCTTTCGCCTGAGTTAGCAGATATATTTGACAAGAATCCTGACCTGGTTGGTGACCCCGATATCACGTTATCCGCCTTGAAAAATTTAAGACCTCCATCGAACGGATTAGTTCATAACGGCATTGACACCTCGTAACTCCGTTCCTTTTGGAAATATCTTTTTCAGTATAAAAGAGCGACCTTCATTGTCATGAAATTACTTTTTGTCGACGAAGAACCATTAGAACCATCTCTGGCAGTATTTAGAGAAAATGAAAAACTGCTTTTACAAAGCTTTCGGAACATGTGGATGGCAGGAAATGCATTATTTCATCTAGATTTTTACATTCAAGGGATAGTAAATCGTTCTCTCTCACTTCTGTATGGGTTTGAAACCGTACTACTGTCTAGAAACTTTATTACGGCCGCCCACTTAGTAAGACCCCATTTGGACAATTTCCTTCGCTTGTATGCGGCTTGGTTAGTCGAACACCCCCACGACTTTGCTGCAAGGGTGATGGCTGGCGAACAAGTGAATAAGCTTAAATGTCGAGAGAAAAAATTCCTTACCGATGCGTATCTGAAGGTTAAAGCTACCCGGGAATATCCTTGGATTAAAAACGTATATGAAGAGACTTCGGGCTTTATACATTTTAGCAGAAAACAGGTATTCTCAGGGATGAAAATAAAAGATAAGCAGCAGGGAATCGTGTCAGGGAACCTGAGTAGATACGATGTTAATGTTTCTATTGGCGCCAGGCTAGAAGCTCTTGAGTGCATGACAGAAATTACAAGCTGTATAATCGGCCTTATTGATGGCTACGCATCAGCGAAGCTTTCTAAACAGCCACACATTTAGTTATTCTTTTTTATACCTTGGCAGAGAAACTTCTAATCTCGTTACCATATACAGTTGAATAAAGGCTGTTTTCGAAGATCATGGGAACTTGCAGCTATCTTACAGAACTAGAGCTGGAGAGAATTAATGAAGTGACTCTAAAAAAGCTATAATGAGCGTCACCAGGCAACGTACTATACAATCGTATCATTTAGAGGCCCTATGTAAGACCATCGCGGATACCGCGGGAGGTCTCACAAATTCTGAAATCGGAAAAATCTTGGCCGATGTGGGAATTCCTGATAAGGAACCAGGAGCAACAAAGTGGGTTAGAGTATACAATGCATTCGTCGGATCTCAGAATAAACACCAGTGTTCAAATCAGGTGTTACAATTTCTAATTCACGCAATGCAGCCTTCACGATATGTTGGTAGGGAGGATCTCTTCCATTCCAGGCTACACGAATTGAATCAGAGACTCTCTTTTATTGGTTGGGAAATATCTGAGAGGGGAACACTTATGAAGGTTCAATCCGCTACGACACTTTCGGAGGCGCAGCAGCGCGCCAGTCGTTTCAAAGTTAGACTCCAAAATAGGAATGTCCATCCGAAGCTAATAGAATACTGTAATGAAGAACTTCTAAAAGAGAACTACTTTCACTCGGTATTTGAAGGTGTAAAAAGCATTGCAGACCGGATCAGACAACGAACAGGTGTTTATGCAGACGGAAATTCGTTAATTGAAACAGTATTTTCTACATCCAACCCGCTCATCCGAATAAATTTACTCCAAAATGAAACAGACAGAAGCGAGCATTTAGGACTATCAAATACAATAAAAGGGCTGTTTGGGCTGATTAGAAATCCTACTGCTCATACTCCTAAAATCAAGTTCCCCATTGATGAAGAGGATGCCTTGGATATAATGACCGTTATTTCGTACGTACATAAAAGGCTCGACAGAGAAATATAGCCGGGGGATATGGAGTTGTCTCAATGATATTGTCGAATAATTAATACTTTTGGTAGCATTTTTGCTACCTTTGATTATGAAAGTAAGGGAAATGCTTCAGTTGTTAAAAGAGGATGGATGGGTAGAAAAAACCCAGAAAGGTAGCCACCTCCAACTAGAGCATCCTTCTAAACCGGGCAAGGTTACCGTTCCGGTACATGGGGGCGATATTCCGAAAGGAACGTTGAACTCAATCTTAAAACAGGCAGGGCTTAAATAGTCCTGTCCTGTTTACTTTAATTTTTAAAAGCCAAAAAAGCCATGGAAAAGAAAGTTTTAGAATTAGTCATTGAGCGAGGCGAGAAGGGTGAGTTTTGGGGACGCGTAAGTTATAATGATAACTTGCTTACCGATTCAGCGCCTAGTATTGTGGAATTGGAATCCAAAGTCCTTGCGCTTTTGGAATCGTTTGAGAATTTGTCTCCTGAGGAGATAGAGTTCTCTAAAACGTATGATGTGTATAGTCTATTTGAGGATTTTGACTTTATCAATATTTCGAAGTTTGCTAAGTTTATTGAAATCAATCCTGGCCTATTGCGCCAATATGCTTCGGGTGTCAAAAATCCTTCAGAAAGTCAATTAAAACGTATTGTTGACGGCTTCCATGCAATTGCTAATAAAATGGAGCACGTTGATTTGGTAGTCTAAATCTTATATAATGAAGCCATTTAAAACTTCCCCTCTTTTGCTCTTGGAGATTATTGATTTGGAAGAAAGAAATAAGAATTCCTATAAACGAGATAGAGATAATACGCAAGCTTCTTGTTTTGAAACTGTCCTAGATAACTATACTGAACTTTCTTATCCGTCCCGCTATAAAGGTTTTCACTATAGGCCAGAGATAAAGTTCTGCTTCTATCATAACTAGATTGTAGACAAATATTTCTGTTACCTGGTTGAGATCCGGGCCGGCCACGTCCACCAGGTGAAAATTTAATCTACTTTTTCCGCTTCCGGAGGATCCAAGTTGCTGCTGCCGGAGGTCTTTTTTGTAGATGATGTTTTCAGGAGGGAACGGAACTTTCTCTCCCTTCGGTTCCTTTGGGTCCCGCTATCCGTTTTTAGTCCTCATTGCATTCCGGGCTAACCACTTCTATCGGGGTTACATTTAACGTTCTTCTCTCTTCGGGGAATGGGAATTTTTTAGATTGTCAAATGAAAAAACCTCTTTCAACCATCCCCTAGTGTTTGTGCTTATGATACATCGAGTATCAAAAGCACATTTCTCCTATCTCTAAATGTACAATCATTAATTATATCACAAAGTTAGGCTTGTGGTCTTAATACGCCAGCAAAAGACTACGGCATAAACACAACCCTTCCCTTCTACCCTTCATTTATTCCGTTTCCTTTTGCGCTAATTAAGCCCAAAGCCGGATCGGGTGCCATAATTAATTAATCGTTCACATAAATTTTAAATTATTATGGTCACTACTCAAACTTCTCTCTTCGCGGTTTCTAAAATCTCTCTTAGTTATACTCCAGAACGTAAAGCTTCGGCGAGTCCAATTATTTCCTCTTCTAGGTGTGCTTATGATGTTCTGTATAACAATTGGGATCGCGGAAGCTTAGAATTCGTTGAGGAGTTTAAAATTTTACTTCTAAGCCGGGCGAACCGGGTACTAGGAATTGTAGAGGTTTCAAAGGGTGGCTATTCCGCAACAGTTGCTGACCCTAAAGTAATTTTTTCTTCTGCCTTGTTGGGTGCTGCATCCGGTATTATCCTAGCGCATAACCATCCTAGCGGAGCACTAAAGCCGAGTACAGCAGATATCGCCCTGACGACGAAAGTAAAGAATGCAGGTTCGTTGCTCGACCTACCTGTTCTTGACCACATCATTCTAACCGCTGAAGGGTACTATTCCTTCGCAGACGAAGGGCTACTCTAAGCCCTTTTTTATCGAGCATTCCCCCCCCACCTATTCAATCTAAGTTAATACCCCCGCCATTTTTTGTTTAGCAAAGGTCCGTCGTATTCCTCACCAGTAAATAGCTTTCGCGGCATAAACCCTCAGAGCCATCCTCTCACCGTCCATTTATTCCACGGTCTATCGACAGCTTCGGTCTACTTAGCGGATTGGTGGCTTAACAAAAGAATGGGGAGGTGAGCGCAATTATTAAGTCGCATAGTAGAAAGTAGACGATTTGAAAAGCTGGAGAGCGGAGATCCGCGCCGCTCCGGAAAGCGCTGCCGTTTTTTTATCTACAGTCTCACGACCGGCCAGCTCGATGATCACTTACCTGGTTAGAGATTTTGTAGATAAACAGTGAAACATTTTATTTTATATATTTGTATAATTATATATTTATACATATATTTGTATAACAAAAACGCAAGAGAAATGAACGCAAATCAGAAGTTTAACGACTTAGTAGAGAAAGTAACAGATCAGGTAATCTCTCTTTTAGAGACCGGTACAGTGGCGTGGCAAAAGCCCTGGATTATGCAGGGAGGTGTTTGTAATGCTGTTTCTAATAGATCCTATGATGGGTTTAATGCCTTTTATCTTGGGATGGTGACTTTTGTAAAGAAATACTCTTCTGGCCGATTCTTGACTTATAAGCAAGCTGCTGAGTTAGGCGGCAATATAAAGAAAGGTGAAAAAGGTTATCAGATTGTCTTTTGGAGCATTAAAAACAGGTTTACAGGGACCAAGACAACCGAGGATGGAGAAGAACATCAGATCTTTAAAAAGACCTTTACTCCGATTCTTTGGACTGTCTTTAATGTGGATCAAACAGAAGGCATTCAGTTCGCCGGGGTTGAAACAAAGACCAAAGAGAAGAGTATAATTGCTGAATGTGAACAGATCGTTGCAGAAATGCCAAACGCACCTTTGATCACTTTCGGGGGGAGCCAGGCTTTCTATTCACCTAGTTCGGATCTGGTTAAGGTTCCATCAATTGACACCTTCAGGACCTCCGAATCCTTTTATCAGGTCCTGTTCCATGAATTGATTCATAGTACTGGCCACCGCTCTCGCCTCGACCGTTTCAATGAAGAGGAAGGAGCCGCCATCTTCGGGAATGAAAAATACTCTAAAGAGGAATTGGTTGCAGAAATGGGGGCCTCGTTTCTCTCAGCTCAGGCCGGTATCCTTACAGAGACCATTCATCAATCAGCAGCCTATCTTGAAGGGTGGTTAAGCGCACTTAAGAACGATAAGAAAATGTTGTATTATGCGGCCTCTAAGGCGGGAAAGGCGGCAGGCTATATTCTAAATGCGGGTGCAGAAGGCGGCACCCACGCAACAGAAACGCTACAAGCTGCATAAATTCACTCCCCCTTCGGGGGGCTAATTCTAACCAATCTCTTAAATTTAGATATGAGTACAACAACAACATCACTTAAGTCAATCACACAACTATATCTCCGGGATCTCACTAAGGAGGATGAAGCAACGATTCATGCCTTAATGAGCCATTTCGACGAGAAAACCGGAACAGCGGCGGCCAAGAGAGCTATCAATGGATATTTGAGGAAAGTTGACGAAGTAAAGCAATTGCGAAAGGATCTGACGGATGCTTATTCGAGCCTTCAGGACCTGACCAGGAAACACCAGGCTCTTATTGAAGAGGTAGTCGATTGTTTCGAGGCTGAGGGCAGAAGCCAACAAAAAAAGACTGCATTATTTCAGAGTCTTAAAAGGTAAGCTTATATAATAATATATTTATACATTTGGGCGGCCGTTAGTTTTAACAGTCAATTTGCGTTTTTCTTAAAGCTCCTGTCATGGGAGCTTTACTTCCCCGCCCGGAATTTCTCCGTTTCTACTATCCATACTATGATTTTGATATTCTTTATTGTAATCGCACTTCTTGTTTTTCGGTCCGCGTTCAAAGTCTTAAGCAGTATCTTTATAGTCTTTAAGGTGTTCTACTACGCCATCGACTGTATCACATGCGGCCTGTCGTTCTGTATCTATCATCTGCTAATGCTCCTTGATAGTCTAGTCTCTTATATTCAGTCTTTTAATCTTATTTTTGCCCCGGTACATGGAAAAGGTAATTAGAATAGATAAGAATCTTGCTTTAAACACACTTGACTTTCGTGTATTCGGCAAAGATGTGCACTATGCCAGAATGCTGATGTACTATATATGTGACCAGTATTTTCGGCATCCCGAGAACTTTGGAAGGATATACGTACAGGACTTTTGTAAGGCTATGGGCGTTTCCTACGCTCGAATGCGTCAAGCTCATGAGAACCCACAGCACTTGATTGATTTGAAAACGAAAGCTATTTCCACCGGTGGTCCCGAGGAGCCGATTGATAAGGACATGGTTTTTAAAACAAATTTCGAGAATCTGCTATACAACCTCAATCAAGTGGTTTTTCAGTATTCCTACGGAGGATTGACCTCTGATAAATACAAATTTATCAAAGTTCAGTCGGGAACCCTATTGAGGAGTATCGGGATCGAATACCATTCTTCTAAGACGAACAAAAGAAAGTACCATACATTTGAGCTTGATCCGCAAATCATCAACAATTTAAGTAAGTGGTATAACGACTTAAATGCTAAGGCTCTGATTGAGCTGGCCGACTATCAAGAGCTACTATCCTACCTATACAACCTGAAGGATATGTATAACCGACCAGGCTTTAAAGGTGAGAAGGTAATGTACTACGAGCTTTTGTGCAAGTTGGTTAATACTAACTGTAGTGCTTTTAAAGATAACAAAAAGGCCATTAATAAAGCATTTAAGAAGATCCAGGAGAAAGACAAAACCCTGTCCTTAGCACTTTATAAATGGGTGAAAGGACGGAAGACTGATAACGTCGCGACCGATGTCTACATAGATTTTAACTACCAGCCGGTCGATGATCAGGCGAAGTTCAATAACATGCACGAACTGTTTGACGTCCGCCTGATATATGACTTGAAGAACTATTTCCGTGCAGCGTACAAAGAAAACACTTTCCCACAGGTGTCTACTGAGAATGAGATCCTTTCGTTCAAAAGTTGGTGGAAGGGGCCATTAGACCTAGATATTAAGTCTGAATACTACCAGAAAACAAAACGGTACATTTATGGGGAAGACGTCGCTCTCATGGACAGAGAAGCAGAGTTATTCTTTAAATCGCGGCTCACGAAGAAGACTGATATTCCGACTTCTCCCGAGTAGTGTGTATATTTATACAATTATACATCGCGGCGAATCTGTTATCAAAACTCCCCTCTCTTACATTTAACTTACATAATCCCCCATTTTTTTTATATAATTATACATTTATATTAGGCCCGAGGATCAGCCCGGACAAGAAACCATGTCCAGGCTCCCCTTGCCGACTTAATTTGTTCCCAAGTCTCCCCCTAATTTGTTCCCAACTCTCCCTTTTTTGGGGAATCTGTTCCCAAGTCTCCCCCATTTTTCACCTATCGTTTTGATTTTCAACTCAGATAGCATCTTTTATTGAATCTGTTCCCAACTCTCCCCTTTTTAGCGAATATGTCCCCAACACTCCCCTATGGATACCCTTTTCCCGCAGAAATCCGTGAAATATCGCCTTAATTTGTTCCCAACACTCCCCCTTTTTATAATACCTATCTAATCTCATAGATATTAACTGAGGGAGAGTTTGGAACAGATTTGTTAGATTTTTGAGATTTCCTCCTCTAAAAATCGGCATTTTAATACACATGGGGGTTTTGCACCCCCAACCCCCCGCAAGGTTTTTTCATATTGCAATCTAAAAAATGAGTTGACCCGATTTAAGGCCCTAGGAGCGATCTTTTTCTTCTTAAAGTGAAACTGCTGGTTGCGGCCCGGTTTTGGCGTCTCACGGCCTTATTTTGCGCCTATGGTGCGCTTTTAATTGGGTTATAATAAAAAAGGGGTCATGGCGCTAGACCATAACCCTCTCATTTTTTGAGTTGCGCCATCCTATCCTTTAAGTTGCTCCTCAGCAGAGCTTATACGTTCAGATGGCTGAGGTAAAGATAGATTATATATTTGTATAATTGAAAATTTTCCACCATGATTTTTTTGTAGACAAATGTTTCTGTTCCCTGGTTGAGATCCGGGCTGGCCACGTCCACCAGGTGAAAATTTAATCTACTTTTTCCGCTTCCGGAGGATCCAAGTTGCTGCTGCCGGAGGTCTTTTTTGTAGATCATGTTTTCAGGAGGAACGGAACTTTCTCTTTCTTCGGTTCCTTTGTGTCCCGCTATCCGTTTTAGTCCTCATTGCATTCCGGGCTACCACTCCTATCGGGGTTAGGATCGGAAGTTCTTCTCTCTTCGGGAAATTTCTCTTTTTCTTGATACCCCCGCCATTTTTTGTTTAGCAAAGGTCCGTCGTATTCCCCACCAGTAAAGAGCTTTCGCGGCATAAACCCTCCGAGCCATCTTCTCACGGTCCATTTATTCCACGGTCTCTTGACAGCTTCGGTCTACTTAGCGGATTGGTGGCTTAACAAAAGAATGGGGAGGTGAGCGCAATTATTAAGTCGCATAGTAGAAAGTAGACGATTTGAAAAGCTGGAGAGCGGAGATCCGCGCCGCTCCGGAAAGCGCTGCCGTTTTTTCATCTACAGTTTCACAGCCGGCCAGCTCGATGATCACTTACCTGGTTAAAGATTTTGTAGATACTTAGCGGGGCCGTTGGTTATGGATATACTCGTAGGTTAATATGGAATGCAAAAGAAGAATGAATGGACCAATCTTATTGTCCTTTAGAATAAAAAAGCCTACTTTGTCGGTAGGCTTTATAGTCTTATCCTGTTACTGTTGCTCCCTTACTCCAGACCTTATAGGAGGATACGTCACAATCCAGGACCGCTACCGGTTCCGGTTGTTGTTCCGACTGAAAGGCCCGCGCTGTCATAAATCCATCTATTGAAACCAGTGCTCCTTTTGCTAACCTTTTAAGTTGTGCCTCAGATGGGTTCCAAATCGTACAATTGACGAAGCTTGTTTTTGTGCCATAGTTTTGTCCGTCTTTTGGTTCTCTCAACTTGTAGTGAAAGCTAACAGCGACGGTAAACTTGATAAGTTGCCGATCATTCCGGTTGAATAATTGAGCATCTGCCGTTAATCTACCAGTAAATTCAAATGTGAAGTCTCTTTGCATATTTCGTTTTCTTTATTGACATAAAGATAAACAGAAATATATAATTATACAAATATATTTTAATATAAATATATTAGTATATAAATGTATATTTATACAAAGTTTTCCCTAAACCACCCTCTTAAACCGTAAGGTTATACTTAGCTATTACCGCTCGGTTGATCAGATCCTTTATTGAAATATCCGTTTTTACATGGATCATCTTCAGCCGCTGGTGCATCGAGGGTTCCATATGAAACGAGTATTTGCTCTCTTCCTGGTTAGAAAGCTCTTGATCTATTTCAGGAGGCGTAGCATTGTCATCCGGGTAGTATTCGTTGAGCGCATTATTAATTAGTTCCTTTACACTTCCCTGGTCGTTGACGTTCATGATTTTTAATTGCTTGTGAACGGTGGCGATCAAGTGAAGATGAAAGAGTTTCTGAGTTTCGGTCACTTTCTTTTTGGTTTCTTTAATCTCTTGGAGCGGTGTATTGGGAACTTCCGAATGTACCACTTCTCGAAGTTTGTCAAGGCCACTTAGTGTAATTTTCTTTTGCTTTGTCATTTTCGGTGTGTGTCTATCCTTATAACATTTCAATGATTTCTTCCCCTAGCGAAGTGATCTCCCGAATAGCCTTTTTATCATTCAAATTTGCTACGCCATTTGTTACCATTGACCTTTTGTAACTCTCCCTTTGATGAATCAAAGTCTTTAAAACATCTACTCCTAACTGAGATATATCAGTCATAATTTCATCATTCAACCCGGCATTTGGAACGGCCATTGTGATGAGTGCAGCCGTTCTAAGTTTCGTATTCTTGGCAAGCCCTTCTTTAATTAGTTTAATGGTTGCGCGAATAGCTAAGAGGTCGGGAATGCTCGCCTTTGTTGGGACGATAATCAGGTCCGAAACATTCATTAACGGCGTTAGATCCTTTGATAAATATGGAGGAGTATCGACGATGATAACATCATACTCTTTCAAGTGTGGGAGGTCTACTATTGGTGTGTTTGAGGGTAGTATGTCGATGCCTTGAATTAGGGGTTTTAGTTGTGAAATTGTTCCTTGAATATCTGTATCTAATAGTGCAACTCGTAAGTCGCCAGAAAAGGCAAAGGCCAGGTTAAGGCTGATTGTACTTTTCCCTACGCCACCTTTCTGATGGGCTAGTGTAATTATCTTAGGCATCTCTCTGTTTATGTATATTTATACAAATGTATAATTATATTTATACAATCACATATAAATGTATAATTATATAATTCGCGTAAAAATCCCTCGCCCGTGGTTGACATTTTTTAGATTGCAACATGAAAAAACCTCGGACGACGTAGAGAGTGATAGCAGGGCACGAGCGTGCTCAATGTTGTTGTTCCTGGTTGTTCTCATCTCTGTCAATCCCCGTTTCTAATTGACCACCTATTTATTTGTAATGAACCTGGCCCTTCCTTAGAAGATCCTGCTTTTGGCATGAATTCTTGTATGGCTAATATACAAAATATATTTATACAATTACGGTTTTTTCTTACATAATTTCAATTGTTGTTTTTTTCGCTCAATGGGCCGTCGAGTCGGTATGCGACTATGCATTGGCGTCACGTGCTTTTTCTTTTTGAGGTACGAGAAAAGGAAAAGCAAGCAGGAACCGTACAGAGTACGGTTAATAATAGTAACTAACTGATTGACAGTGTAGTTGCGTTTTTGTCTGTATACAGGCTGTATAAACCCAGTATACCTTTTCCTTTTATCTTATTGTTAATCAAGTTGTTTTGTTGTATGCAAATTGTAGATTTATATTTTTATATATTTGTATATGAGTAAAGACACAACTACAATCCGCGTTTCCCCTGCTACTGCCGCCAGGGTAAAGCAGATTAATAAAAACAAGAACTATGACGAGATAATCAGCCAAATGGTAGATTATTTTCACATCACTGGCGTCGATCCCAGAAGTCATGTTGTCTCTCCTGTTGAGGAGACAAAGCGTGTCGGTGAGCGTATTATTAAGGTGGTAAGATCTATTGAAAAGGATCGAATTGTTCCTCTCCAAAAGATGATTGAACAGTTCCTCGAAAGCCCCCCCAATCTCCCCCTTATGGAGGCGGAAAACGTTAGAAATTCTGATGCAGTCTCAGTGGCAGAAATGGAACAAGTGGTGAAGATTAACGATAGTTTAAATCTGAAGATCGAGGGATTGGAAAGGGAAATATCGAGGCTTAATCATGAGCGCAATGTTGAAGTAACAGCAGTTTCTACGGATGATACTCTTGCTCGTGATTCCATACTTTCCGCCATTGCCAAGTTAGAAGCCGGAGCCAGCAAAGGTGCCTTTTCCTCTGACCTGTCCATTAGTCCGTCATTGTTCAATTCTACTATTACCACAATTAAAAATCTACTTAGATAATGTTTGTGAAAGTTCATGCGCCTAAGTCTGTTCCAGCAGGTAGTAATAAGGGTTCAGCTAAGGGTCTAATTAACTACTTAGAGAAGGAGAATAAGGATAAGGAGAATGGGGATCGGGAGTATTTTTTTTCTCACAAAGCTAACCTTGTTGAGGCCAAAGTAGCTGTTGAATCTCTGGATAAAAACAACAAAGGTATTGGCAAGAATGATAGCAAATTCTTTATGGTAACAATCAACCCCTCTCAGTCTGAACAAGCGTATATGTTGCGTGGGATTTCAGGTATGGGCGTAGAGGATGTTCATGAACTGACGCCGGGACAGAAGGAAGAATTTAAGGTAGCGCTTCGAGACTATACTAGAGATGTGATGGACATTTACGCACAAAATTTTGGGCGGGAGAATGTACGGGACGGTAACGACTTAGTGTATTTTGCTAAAATTGAAGAGTCGAGAACGTACAAGCATTATGATCGATTTGTGAAGGAGAATAATGCGATTGGCCATAGGATTATTGGAGCTCGTGTTGAGCTGGAGGAGCATCGGCAAAATAATAGTCAAGAAGGAGTAGATAGAGCGTTGAGTGAGATCCGACAACTTGAATCTCAGTATCACCGAGTAGAGGGAAAAGTCATTACCTCAGGTATGACGAAGCCTGGCCTAAACTTTCATGTTCATGTTGTGGTTAGTCGGAACAATCAGGGGCAAACAACGAAGCTTTCTCCCTTCAGTAAGAGTAGGGGAGGGTTTCAAAAGCTTAATGGTGGAAGAGTTGGACAACAATATAAACAGGGTTTTGATCATGAGGCTTTCAAAGTGAAGGCCGGGGAAAAGTTCAACGAGAGGACTGGATACACATCTACCTTCAATGATAGTTATAAGCCTAAAGCGTACGCCAGAGGACGGGAGCAGCACACTACGCTTGAATCGGCGCCGGGAACAAACGCACTTGTTAATCAGGTAAAAGGTCAGGTGGTCGGGAATGATTTCAGGGATGAAAGAAAGGTACTCAATACGGTTAAGACAGCTGCTTCCTTGCTTAATAATCCTACTCAAACCATAGCTTCAAAGCTAAAAGGCAAAATAAAACAAATCCTTCAGGCCGATAATGTTCTTTCTAAATGACTCTATATAAATGTATAAAAATATAATTATATCTTTTTTGCCAGTTGTGATTCAGAGCTGTTTACAGCTGGTCGCTTTTTCAATTAATTATGGCTTCAGCCGACTGATAAACTTCTTGGCTGGCCTCGTTTTATCAATTATTGTAACACTGGTGGCTAGTATATACTTTCAGAATGACTTTTCTACTCTAAGTCTGCTGGTCGTCGCTGGTATAGGTATATATGGATTTTTTATAGGATCAGTCCCTGCAACCAAGGTCAAGCCTTCTTCCGTGAACTACCGATTCGAGTTGCAGAGTAGCCAGGGAAAGAAATTAGTTTTTAATAATCCATTTGATAACTTTCTCGTGTATGCCGGGGCGAATTCTGGAAAGACTAAGAGTATAGGCAAGCCTTTACTAGAACAGTATATTAGGAACGGTTTCGGTATGCTGCTGTATGACTATAAGGATTACGACTACACAAAGACGGCATATAGTCTCATTCAAAAGCATAACTACCCTCATAAGTTCTACTACTTAAGTTTTAATGATATTAATCGGTCCCACCGCGTTAATCCTATTAAGCCAGGTCTTGTAGACGAGTATCTGTTAATTCAGCTTGCGGATGACCTTTTGAGTTCGATGCTTGGTGAATCTGGAAAAAAGGATGAATGGTTTTTAGGTGCTCTGGGAATATTGAAAGGTGTTTTTATCCGGTTCTATAAAGATTACCCAGAGTACTGCAATATCCCGAATGTAATGAATTACATCGTTCACAACGATAAAGACGCCTTATATAAGTTTCTTATTGGTCATCCGGAGAGCAAAGCCCTGGCTAAGGGGTTCCTTGATTCTGTCGATTCCCCTAGGACAATGGCTTCCCTGCTGAGTTCCCTAACCAACTATATCGGCGATATCGCTTTTAACAAAAAGGTAAGCTATGTTTTGTCAGGCGACGACTTCAATTTTAATTTAATTGATCCCCAGGACCCGAAACTTGTAACCATCGTAAATAGCTATCAAACGGAAAGTATTACGTCACCATTAGTATCCTTAATGGTGAGTATGTCTTCAAGAGCTTTCACGATGAAAAATAGAGTCCCATTTTGTTATTTTCTGGACGAGGCGACAACGTTCAAGATCCGCGATTTTGAAAAGATGCCATCTGTTCTCAGGGAGTATTTATGTAGCTTCGTCTTGATCACTCAGAGCGGGAGTAAGATCGAGGCGGTTTATGGGAAGAATGCAAAGAGCTCAATCGAGAGTAACTTTAGTAATATTTTTCTCGGTCGAACCAAGGATGTTGTGGCGCTTCGCAACTACGGACATTTGTTCTCTAAGAAAGAGGCAATTAAAAGGAGCTATACAGTTGGCGAAAGCACTCATAGCGGGAGTCAGAGCGTTACTACGAACACCAATAAGGAGGACCGATACGAATCTCACTTCTTCACAGGCTTAAAGGCAGGGGAGTTTGTCGGTACAACTGCCAATGCCAATATTTCTGAATTCCATAAACGTTTTAAAATTTATGACGATTCCCAGGATGCGGAGGTTCCTATGCTTAATGCTGTTACTAACGAAATGCTTGAAAAGGAATACCGAAATCTCGTTAATCTAGTGACTTCATTAATCTAGTATTGTAGACGAATTAAGAAGCTGGAGAGCTGAGATCCGCGCTGCTCCGGAAAGCGCTGCCGGTTTTTTATCTACAGGTTCACGACCGGCCAGCCCGGATATCACGTTCCTGGTAAAAGATTTTGTAGATTTTAGAAGTTGTTCGGGGGAGGCTATTTTCTATATAGTTGTATATTAATATAAAAATATAGTTATATAAATATATAATATTTCTATATTTGTAAGAAAATAGTTGAATATGAAAATTTATAGTCTTACAACGATCTTGCTTCAGGCAACTGGAAGCTTTAAAACGCAGGTGCAAAGCATAGTGGATAACTACCTACTCCCAATTTACATGCTCATTGTGCTAATGGGGGCCATTACCGGAATCCTTAAGAATTGGGAGAACATCAACGACTCTAGTGGATCTGGCCGCCGAAAAGAAGGATTGATCAACGTGGCCTACATAATCGGTTATGCTGCATTAGGAGGAGCAATTCTAGCAGCGGTAGTCGCTGTTGCTAAAAGTTCCACAATAAAACTATAGTGATGGCAGAGTTTAAAGTGCGGAAGGGGATGGAGTCGCCACTTTTGGTTTACGGGTTTCAATTGCGTCACTTCTATATATTACTTGCCATCCTTATTGCTCATGCCGTGTTGACAGGTGTCCTCCTAATGTCGCTAGTCGGAGGTGGTGGTAGCTTTTTTGCGATTGTAGCATACTTTATAATAGGTATAGTCGCTATTGGAGTTCTTGCCTCCTTTTTTAGTTCTAAAGCCAATAGTCCTAAACACTCGTTCAACAAGCGAATCTCCCAGGTTACAAACCGTGATTTTTTAGAACAGCTTAGATAATTATGATTTACGCAAAACAGGCATACTCAATACTCGGTGTATTGGGAGAGGCAGTCCTATGTAAAGACGGAAGCATAACGCTTGCATACTTTATAGAAAATCCAGAACCCTACTCCCTTGATGCTATTCATCTGGAGGCACGTCACGGAGATTGGTTTAAGGCACTTAAATACATGCCTTTCGACACTTATGTTCACAAGCAGGATGTGTTTTTGAGAAAGGGTTATGATCCCCGCAAACATATCTTTACCGACACATTTATTTCTCTTGCTGAGGCCGAGCACTTTCAGGGTAAGGAGTACTTAGAACACTACTGCATTTTAGGGTTTACCATATCCAGACTGGACAGCTTAGACAAGGCATACCAAATTAACCCGTTCTCTTATAAAGAAGCGTTGAGTAAGCGCGATCAGGAACGACTGAAAGAGTTTTATGACTCCGTTGATGGCGCGGTATCGGTTCTCAAAAATTCCTTTAGTACCAGGATTTTTAAGCTTTCTAATGACGACCTTAAATATTACTTGTTTCGGTTCGTTAATGGGTTCACAGAGGATAATGGTCTAAGGGATATACGCTTTGAGCAACGCCTGACCATAGGGAACAATATCGCAAGCTTCTTTTCCATATCTGATGAAACGTATTTACCCGATACCTTAACAAACATTGTCGTAGATGATACCCTAGAAGTCTCTAATTCGGTGCTTCAAATGGGCTTTTTAGAGAAGCTAGGGGTCCATCTTAAGGGTAACCATATTGTTAACCAAATCCTTCATTTCGACGGACACCAGAAGCTAAAGGGCCAACTAGAGAACCGACGTAAAGTTTTCGGCCAACATAAAGGGTTCTCTAAAACTATTGAAGCTACACACGAGAAGCTGGAGGAATTTGAAAAGGAAGTAGTCAGGGATCAGGTCCTACTATGTAGAACCCATATTAACATAATGGTGTGGGACGAGGATCTTTCGGTTCTCCAAAGGTTAGAGGAACGGGTAAAGGAGGTTTTGAAGCTTCAGGATATTCGATTTTATTCCCCTTCTTATGATGGTCTCCAAAACATATTTCTTGGCTCAGTTTTAGGCCGTGAGGCCAAGCTGGATAGAAGCTATTTCTTTATGGCGGACCTGGCCGTTAGTTTATGCCTATTCCTAAATTATTCCACTTTTAAGGATGACGATGAAGGAATTCTATTTAATGATAGAATCTTTCAGGTGCCGTTGAGAAAGGATATATGGGATCAAAATAAGAATAGAATACCTGCTAGAAATGCAATGGTAATCGCCTCTACAGGAGGAGGTAAATCGTCCCTCACATTAAACATCGTTCAACAATACATCGAGCAAGGTGTAAAGATGATTATTGTTGAGTTTGGGAAGTCTTTTGACCAGCTATGCAAGCTCTACCCGGAGATCTCCGCTCATATTGACTATGATGGTAATAGCGCCTTAGGTGTTAATCCTTTCTACATCAAGGACCAAAGTGAGCTGACCGTTGAAAAAATAAAGACCTTAACCGTCATCGTTCTAAAATACTGGCGATCTAACCAGGTCAAGGAGAATCCGAATCAAATTAACTCTCTAACAAAAATTATTCGCGACTACTACGAGAATGTGTTTGAGGGCCATTCCTTTCCCTCGTTCTACTTCTATGTAAGGAGTAATGCTTCAGTAATCCTTTCCAGACAGGAGATCCCGGAAGAGTACTTTGATCTAAAGAGCTTCATCCATATGTGTAGTGACTTTATCGAGGGGGGTATTTATGAAAATGTATGTAAGGTAGACTCTTCAACCGAGGATAAGATCCGGGGAAATGACCTTATTGTGTTTGAGTTAACGAAAATCAAAAAAGATCCTTTTCTGGTGTCCATTGTCATGAGTATTCTCTTTGACACAGTTGAGAACAAAATTCTATCCGACCGGTCAAAGCGAGGAATGCTTGTCTTTGATGAATATGCGGAAACGCAGGCAATGGTTGATGTATTCAATGGAGACGATATCCACTCTACCGTTGCATTTGCCTATCAAAAAATGCGTAAAGAAAACGGGGCGGTTATGACTATTATTCAGTCACCAGCGCAGCTTCCGGACAATAACTACACCAAGGGGATTATTGCCAATACTCAACTTTTGTACGTCCTTCCAACCACCGAATCAGTTTATGACCAGGTAATAGAAGCGTTTCACATAAAACACGAAGCGCATATCAGTCTGATGAAGTCCATTAAAAACAGCTTTTCATCAGCCAGGCCATATTCAGAGATCTTTATCCGCTTCCTTGATACATATGCTATTGCTTTAAGACTAGAATTTTCGAGAAGGAAATTTTATGCCTTTCAAACCGATGGTTCAGACTGGCAATTTCTGCACTCTGATTATCAGCAGACAAGAGATTTGCCTCAATCAATTAAAAACTTAATGGTCAAAAAAAATGAAATACCTTTTTAGTATCCTATTTATTTCTATCGGCTTGAAGTCCTATAGCCAGATGGTGGTGAGCGCCCCAACATTGGAAGTGTTGCAGGCCAAAGAAAATGCGAGTCAGCTAAAGCAACTCGGCGAGTCTATAAAGCAGTCTGCTTTCTTGACCAATACAGCAAATTCCCTGAAAGAGGCTAATGAATTATACAGTAAGGTTTCTTCAAAGATCACAAGTTCATTGGTAGTGAAGGACGTGCTGAATAGACAGGCTCTATTAATAAAACAATCCGCTCAGATTCTTAAAGACAGTCGAAAGGCCACGAACACGTCTGCGTACTTAGCTATGAAAGGAAGGGTTGAGTCGGTATTACAGGAGAATCAGACCAATGTTTCTTTACTACAGAACCTACTTGCTGAAGGGTTCAAGATGAAGGATGCTGAACGGCTTGAGCTAATCATGGAGGTTAAAGACTCCACTAAGGAAAAACTTCAGGAATTAAATGCGATCCGTGCTCAGAACGAATTGGGAGTATCTGCAACCGCAATGTATGACAACTTATTAAAAAGAAAGTAATGGGAAACGAAACAATCATGGGCTATAAAGAGGCCACTGTTATTTATAACCAACTGAAGACATCGGGAATTACCTCAATTGCGCTAACTTTTGCTATTAGCCTTTCATTGTGTTTTATCGTAATCAGGTTAATTCAGGCATACCGAAAAGCTTATCAAAGTAATACTGGCCGACCCGACATAAAGGATTTTATGGAGTCGGTTTATCCTTTGATTTTGTACGCTGCTGTCATTATTGGAATGCCATTTATTATTTCCGCAGTAGAAAACACTTTTGGCGAGATAGAGCAGAATGCGTTTCGTGCGGTTGGAGTGGCTCCAAGTAACATAACTGAGGCGCTAAAGAAGGAGCTCCTTACCTTCTTAACAGAACATCCCACCGTATCCATCATGGACGGACTGGCGGTCCTTCTGGACTTCATTGGCGTGATGATCCTTAAACCGACCATTGCCTCCATTGATCACTATTTATACACAATGGCCGTTTTGGGGAGGTTTGTCTATCTACTTCTTCTGGAGATTGTTGCACCTATTGCAATTGTCTGTTTATTATATGAAAAGACAGAAGCCTATTTCCATACATGGGTTAAGCATATGATGGTATGCTATCTATTGGTACCAGGCTTCATGATAGCCAATGTGGTTGCTGAAGCTACGCGTTCCACTCTTTTTCAAAGTATGTCTATCTCAACATTTTCGCTTCTATTTATCCTAATGCTAAAGCTCTATTTGTATAAGGTGGTCGCTTCAAAAATTAATAACCTAATCTAATTGATATGCAAGAAAATGATTTACTAAAGGGGTATGACGACCTACTGGAGAGTAAGAAAAGCTCCACTCTATACATAAGGCTGATAAGTTTAATGGCTATTGTCGCTGTAATAGGAAGCTTGATCTGGTCCTTCTCCGTTTACATCTCCTCGATTGATAAGATAAAGGTTGTTAATCAATATGGGTCTGCCTTAAACTCTTCCCTACAGAGTGAGGATAAACTTATAAAGACACTAATCAAGAACCAATGTGCTACGGCTGTTTACTATTTGAACAGTTTCGATAGGTTAACGATAAAGGAGAATCAGGCCAAAGCGTTTTTTTTAGTCAGCAGACCTGACGCAGAACGGATCTTCGCAATGTATAACGAAAAGCGAAATTATGGTGACGCTCTGGACCGGGGCGTAATCTACCAGGCCGAGCTTAAGGATGTAGTCAGCTTGTCTACTGACAAGGAACCGTATCAGGTTACTTATACCAGTGTTTTGAGCGTTATGGATAATAACCAACCTGTCCAAAAGTTTCTAATTACTTCACAAGGTGAGTTGATCCGACACACGCCTCAGTATCCAGAGAATCCTTTTGGACTATATTTTAAAAGTTACTCCCAGTCTTACGAAAAGATATCGGCAGATGAATAAATCGAAAGTAATCGTTATTGCGGTAATTCTTCTGATGGCCTCGATAGTAGTTTATCTATTTGCTACAGCCGGGGATAATAGCAGCAGTGAGAATCAGGTCGCAAACACGCCATCTGTAGAAGTACAGGAAAGTTTTACTTATTCTGATATGATGGCAATTGAGGCAGAGAAGGGGAACCGGTCTCCTGCTCCTGAAACTGAGTCGGCGCCTGCCGCTCCCGCTGATATTCCGATAACTGAACCAGAAGTTCCAGTTGAAACGGTATCTGAGTCAGACGCTGTTCATCACGCCCCTGCTCGTGCAAAGCGTACACCCGTAATGCCGTCCAATCGTTCGGTGAATGGCATAGCGAAATCGACGCCACCTGCAAACAGCCACCCAAGACCAGTATCGGGAAAAAGGGGCGTTTTTATTGATAGCTCCATTGATCCTGCTCCAGTTAATGCCAGTAATATCCCTGCCGTTACTCATGGCGATCAAGTGATAGTAGACGGTGGGACGATCAAGTTGAGATTAACCAGTAACTCCACTATTTCAGGCACGGTAGTTCCGTCCAATACCATTGTCTTCGGTGATGTTGAGGTATCCGATAGAAGGGTTACTATAAATATCAGTAGCATAAGGGCAGGAGGGAGGCTCCTTGATGTATCTCTGGTTGCCTATGATCAGATTGACGGAAGCAAAGGTTTAAAATTGGACAGAAAGCAAGTTGCTGATGATGTAGAAGAGGGAATTGGATCTGCTACCGATGCTGCGCTTGATCAGACCACAGTCTCGACAATTCCGGTTATTGGTTCACTGTCCCAGACTGCGACAAGTATGTTCAAGAAGAGACATTCAAGAGGAGTGGTGATCTCCGCAAACTATAAATTGATTTTAAGATGATGAGATTTTTATTGTTCTTTTTAATATTATCTAATACAGCTTTTTCTCAAAGCCAGCTTATTAGCAAACGGATTAGCGTATCTACCTCTAAAACCACCTTTTTGATCTTTACTAAGGCGGATAAAGTCACCCCGGACTCCATCCAGTATTTCGATGTGGGGAGTCAGGATGTAATGTTAAAGCGCACCGACCTGGGAAATATAGTAAAGTTAAAGGCTGTTCAGCCCGGAATGGATGAAACTAATATTACTCTATTAACCAAGGGGGGGCAGTATTATTCTCTTCTGGTGAATTTTAAAGAGAACCCCGATACCCTCAACTACTTTTTCGGCTCCCAAGTGAACGAAGTGAGGTCTGAGGTAAAGGCCGATACCAAAATGGCCGTGTTGAATGAGCAGGCGCAGAACGTCATTATTCGTTCTAAAAAGGAGTCCACCAAAAATGTTAAGGTTCGAAATATGATAGGGGCCGGAGTAAAAGGGCTTTACTTTTCGGAAGATAGGCTCTTTTTTCACCTCACCTTTTTCAATAGTTCAGCGATTCCGTTTGATGTCGATTACCTAAAATTTATTGTGAAAGCGAGGAAGAAGCTCTCAAGGGCTTCTTTCCAGGAGTACGAAATTAGTCCGATCTACACATATGGAAATTTTGAGACGATAGAGGCCAAGAGCAAGCTGGAAACGTTTGTCGTTGCCTTTGACAAATTCACACTCGATAAGGATAGAGTTTTATCCATAGAGTTAGGCGAGAAGAATGCAGGAAGAAGTATTGATATAGAGCTAACAAATTTTGAAGTTCTGAAAGCAAAAGCGTTATGAGAAAGAGATTACTACTAGTTGTATTAACTACCCTTCCTTTCCTTTCCTTTGCTCAATGGGGCCATGTTGTGGGAAGGTCACAATTAGGACTTACGGCCAGCAAAACAGACATGGGCTTACTTGTTGGTTCATCGTATTCGTCCTATATAACGGGACAGTTAGCAATAGAGGCGGGCTTATCGTTCGAATCTGGCAGACCCCACCAAACCCTTTATAGAAAAAGGGGAGTTGACGTCAATGCAAAGTACGCGGTTCTAAATATGTCCGATCAACTTTATATTGGATTGAAAGCGGGTGGATTCTTTGCATATGAGAAGGTGTCTAAATTCCTAACTCCCAAAACCTCCTTATTTGGTTATGGTGCAAAAGGAGGAGCGGAGGTAGAATATTTTGTTACCCCAGAGGCTTCATTATCGGTATTCTATTCACAAGGGATCGGCCTAAAAACTCTAGTAGGAAAGTCCTTTTATGAGTCAGGAATAACGGTCAGATTTGGGTTGAATTAATTCCGCCATTTTTTGTTTAGCAAAGGTCCGTCGTATTCCTCACCAGTAAAGAGCTTTCGCGGCATAAACCCTCCGAGCCATCTTCTCACGGTCCATTTATTCCACGGTCTCTTGACAGCTTCGGTCTACTTAGCGGATTGGTGGCTTAACAAAAGAATGGGGAGGTGAGCGCAATTATTAAGTCGCATAGTAGAAAGTAGACGATTTGAAAAGCTGGAGAGCGGAGATCCGCGCCGCTCCGGAAAGCGCTGCCGTTTTTTTATCTACAGTCTCACGACCGGCCAGCTCGATGATCACTTACCTGGTTAAAGATTTTGTAGACAAACTAAGCATATACAAGGAATCTATATTAATATATTTATACAATTATATTTATGACCATTTATATAATTATATTTGCACCGTTAATAGTTTAATTTATGAAGAGAACTTACATATACCCTGCGTTGCTTCTTGGATTGAGCCTGATCGGAACAGGTTGTAGCAAGAATTCAGACGATGAACAAAATAAAGATCCTTACGAAGAGGCGCCATTTAGGGTGCTAGAGACCGAGTTAAAGAAACTGGAAGGTAAAACACTCCGGTTATCTGCTGTAACAGCCACTCCCGCCATTGACTATAATAACGATGGCACCTTTGAAACGGAAATCTTTCCTCTAATGTCCGATTGTTTGAAAGATAACACGATGTTATTACAAAGTGGACTGAAGCCTAAATGGGACTATGGTACGGTGCGCGGGTGTAGCAGCTATACAGGCGAAGAAGATTTATCTATCACGTTCGGCGGTAGTTTAACTGATCCTGCAACCTTCAGAATTCAAGGCGAAGAGGGCTTTAAACCTACTGAGTACAGTGCTTACACTGCTGTTAAAATTGATGAAGCAGCCGGGAAGGTTGAGTTAACCAGAACGAACCGGGACAAGTCAGTCACCTTTCGGGTTGTCTATTCGCTGTAGGTAGTCTACAGATCTAATCTAACCCCTGGTTCTCAGGGGTTAGTTTTGCTAATTTTTAATCTTTTTAATATGTTAAAAAGCTCGCTAATTTGGGCCTTTAGGGCTTCTTTTGTCGTTTTTTTTCTTCTTTGTTTCCAGTCATCCTATTCGCAACAAACACCGACAGGGGATTGGATAGAAGCTACAACGGCCGATCCATGTACCATAGACGGCTGTAATAATTGGGTCAATATTGTAAGAGACCCAGGAAGTAACGCTTCTGCCCGGACAAGGAAGGTTCCTTACTACGTTAATAAAACTTTTTTTAAAGGGGGAACTCCTTTCCAATTCAAAAACTTAGGGTCTGTTTCCGGAGGAGGTAACCCTTATTTCAGAATATGGGTCTTTTATAAATTTGATCAGTTCAGCCCGGATAAAGAGGATAATATTTTATTCGATCCAGCGGATTTTGACCCAGGTGTGTATGCGGTGAGCATAGTAGCCGACTGTAACTTGAGGGGAGGAAGCGGATCGTCTTATTGGGAATATGATGTCCCGGTAAAGCCTTTTAATATAACCCTTGAAGATCCCCGATGGTTGGATCTCTCATCAATCCGGTATCTATGTACAACGGCCGGAGCAATAAATCTTAGGGACTACTTCCAGGGAGCGACAGGAGTTCAATTCACCATTGACGGAACTCCTGCTTCTGTTCTAAATCCTGCCTCTTTGAGCCAGGGCGATCACATTATTACAGCCTCAAAGGTTTATGATAATGGTGCATATAGTGAGTCAAAGACTATTACAATTATATCTCAACCAACGGCCGTTATCTCGGCTTCTGGAGCAACAACATTTTGTCAGGGCGGGTCGGTAACTCTATCTGCTCCTGAGGCCCCGGCGGGTCAAACGTGGTCTTATGCTTGGAGTACCGGAGAGACTAGCAGGCAGATCGTCGTCTCTTCAAGTCAGGTTGTAAATGTTACTGTCACCAATCAGAGCTGTTCTACTACTGCCCCCTCTGTAACTGTTAGCGTTCTTCCGGCTCCTCAGGCGGAAATAACCTACTCTGGATCATTGACTCTTTGTGATGGACAACAAGTGACTCTAGTGGCCTCGGCAGGAAGCTCCTATACCTGGATAAATGGAAATGGTCAGGTAGTCGGTAGTGCAAGGGCAATCAATGTCAGCACCTCCGGTACCTACAACGTTATTGTCACTGGATCAAATGGTTGTTCGGATTATGCCAGTCCAGTTACTGTTTCGGTCTCTCCCAATCCTCAACCCACTGTCGTAGCTTCCGGGCCGACTACATTTTGCGAGGGCGGGTCTATTATACTAACCGCTCAAAGCTCTGGAAGTCCTTCTGCTTATTTATGGAGTACAGGTGAGACCGGATCTAGTATTGCAGTAACCACCTCGGGGATTTATTCTGTAACTGTAACCAATGGCAACTCCTGCCAAAGAACCAGTACATCGGTTGTAGTGAATGTATTGCCAGTTGCAAAACCAACTATTTCTGCGAATGGCCCCCTAAATTTTTGCCAGGGAAGCTCTATTACATTAACATCTAGTCCGGCAAGTTCTTACAAATGGTCAAACGGGGCCACTTCTCAAAGCATTACGGTCAGTGAGTCAGGCAATTATTTTGTTACAACTGCAAACAGTTCTGGTTGTGAACGAACCTCAGATGTGGTTAATATTGCAACACTGCCAAACCTTAGGCCGGAGATCACGGCAACAGGGGCTACAACGATATGCGAGGGACAAACCACTAAGTTAAGTGTTTCTAATGCACAATCAGGAGTAACATACACTTGGTCAAATGGAGACACAGGCTATCAAATCGAAGTATCACAAGCGGGATCTTATTATGTAATTGCAACGAACGCGAATGGTTGTTCAACTAGTTCAACTGCAATTAGCATATCGGTTCTCCCAATTCAAAAGCCGCATGTCACGGCCTCTGGCCCATTAACTTTTTGCCAACCTAATACAGTAACCCTGTCCGTGTCTAACCCTGAAGGGGCAAGTAAAGTCAGGTGGTCTACAGGGCAAATAGGTAATTCCATTGTTGTTAATAGTAGCGGCTCATACATCGCCTACCTCTCAAAGAATGGATGCGAGAGGGCTTCCGATCCCGTTACGGTTACAGTAAAACCGATAGCAAAACCTGCAATAACCGCGACCAATACGTCTATATGCGAAGGTTCTGAGGCAACGCTTACCGTTTCTAACCCTCAGGCGAATACCACTTATTCCTGGTCAAATGGGCAAACCGGACTTACAACCAAAGTATCTACCGCAGGGAGTTATTTCGTTATTGCTACAAATTCAAATGGTTGTGCTTATAATTCCGACCCGGTAAGCATCGTTGTAAAACAGATACAGAAGCCTAATGTCACTGCTTCTGGCCCATTAACTTTTTGCCAACCCAATAGCGTCCGACTTACCGTCTCAAACCCAGAGGGAGCATCAATCCGCTGGAGTACGGGGGAAACGGGTATTTCCACTCTTGTTAATAGCAGCGGCTCGTACATCGCCTACCTCTCAAAGAATGGATGCGAGAGAGCTTCCGATCCTGTTACGGTTACGGTAAAGCCAATGACAAAACCTGAAATAACCGCAACCAATACGTCTATTTGCGAAGGATCAGAGGCAACGCTTACCGTTTTTAACCCTCAGGCGAATACCACTTATTCCTGGTCAAATGGACAAACCGGACTTACAACCAAAGTATCTACCGCAGGAAGTTATTTCGTTATTGCTACAAATTCAAATGGTTGTGCTTATAATTCCGACCCGGTAAGCATCGTTGTAAAACAGATACAGAAGCCTAATGTCACTGCTTCTGGCCCATTAACTTTTTGCCAACCCAATAGCGTCCGACTTACCGTCTCAAACCCGGAGGGAGCATCAATCCGCTGGAGTACGGGGGAAACGGGTAATTCCATTGTTGTTAATCGCAGCGGCTCATATGTCGCCTACCTCTCAAAGAATGGATGCGAGAGGGCTTCCGATACCGTTAGGGTTACAGTAAAGGAAAATGTAAAGCCTATTATCGTAGCGACTAGCACAGATATTTGTGAGGGGACAGATGCGACATTGTCAGTATCGAATATTCAACCCAACACGACTTATTCTTGGTCGGACGGACAAACCGGTCCGGAGGCGAAAATAACCGTTTCGGGAACCTATTATCTAATAGCAACAAACTCTAATGGATGCTCGGAGCTCTCAGACCCTATTCCCATAAATGTAAGGCCAATACCCATTCCGCTTATATCAGCGTCCGGCCCTTTGGTTATTTGCGAAGGAAGTGACGTAAAGCTTTCTGTTACCAACTTGGCTGCAACGGATCAGGTGAGGTGGTCACACGGTGCGACAGGCCGCGATGTATTCGTTAGCGAAGCGGGAAGTTATGTGGCTTATATCCAACGAAATGGTTGTGAACGCGCTTCCGACCCCGTTGTCGTAACTGTAAAGGAAAACAAGATCCCTCTTATTGAAATTGAGGGAGCACGATTTGTTTGCGAGGGGGATAGTGTACGCATTAAAGTCGCTGATCCACGGTCTGGCATTACCTACCGATGGAATACTGGTGAGATCGGGACTTTTATTTATGCAAAGACAGCGGGACAATACTTCGTTACAGCGGAAAATAGTAATGGTTGCGCTGCGATCTCAACTCCTGAGGATATAATTCTCTATCCTCTTGCTAAACCTACGATTAGCGCAAGCACAGATTTGACCATCTGTAATTTCGATACAATGATCTTAACGATCAATGAAACCGCCCACGCTTACCGATGGAGTACAGGTGAAACAACACGATCAATTTCAGTGACGACTCCTGGTTCTTATGTTGCCTATACACTTAACGATAAGGGCTGTGAGCGACCTTCAGAACCAACTGTTGTAACCGTTAAGGATAACAAGTTTGTGTCTATTTCGGTGATTGGAAATACGACCTTTTGTGAAGGCGATAGCGTTATTCTTACTTCTAGTTTAGGGGCATCTTATATTTGGAGCACAGGAGAAACAACACGCTCTATCGTCGTAAAGAGATCGGGTTATTATAACGTCGAGGTTACCAATTATGTAGATTGTAAAGCTTCCTCTGAGAGCCTTCAAGTAATAGTGTATCCGATACCTAAACCAACGGTCACAGTTGAAGGTTCACTCGATTTTTGTGAGGGAGACAGTGTCAAGTTAACGATCAATGAAACCGCTCATGCTTACAGGTGGAGTAACGGACGAACCACTAAATCAATTTTTGTCAACACACCAGGCAGATACTCTGCGTATGTTCAAAATGTACAAGGATGTGAACGAGAGGCTGAGCCACTCGATATAGTAGTCTTTCCCAATTCAAAGCCAATTATTACCTCTACAAGACCTGAAATTTTCTGCGAGGGTGACAGTACGATCTTGCAGGTAAATAGGACGGCGGGTTATACCTATGAGTGGAATACCGGAGAGACGTCAACTTCGATCAAGGTTAAAACGAGCGGCGACTACTTTGTTATTTCCCGGACTCCAAACGGTTGTGAGAATGTCAGTGCAGCGAAACAGATAACTGTGTATCCTATACCAGTGCCTACTATTGAGACAGATAGGGCACCGGATATTTGCCAGGGGGATAGTGTGGTATTAACCATTAAAGAATCCGCTGCATCTTACCGCTGGAATACAGGAGAAACTAGCAAGTCTATTACTGTTAAGACTGCGGGGAAATTTAGAGCGTATATTAAGAATTCACAGGGATGTGAACGGGAGTCTGCGCTACTGGAGGTAATGGTACGTCCAAATCAAGTTCCAGTAATTACCTCTACAAGACCTGAAACTTTCTGCGAGGGTGATAGCACGATCTTGCAGGTAAATAGGACGGCTGGTTACACCTATGAGTGGAATACCGGAGAAACGTCAACTTCGATCAAGGTTAAGGCGAGCGGTGACTACTTTGTTATTTCCCGGACTCCAAATGGTTGTGAGAATGTCAGTGCAGTGAAATCGATAACCGTGTATCCTATACCAGTGCCTACTATTGAGACAGATAGGGCACCGGATATTTGTCAGGGGGATAGTGTGGTATTAACCATTAAAGAATCCGCTGCATCTTACCGCTGGAGTACAGGAGAAACTAGCAAGTCTATTACTGTTAAGACCGGAGGCACCTATATAGGATATGTAAGTAATGCGGAAGGTTGTCAGAGAGCCAGCTATGCCTTAACTGTAGTGGTTAGACCCAACCCTAAACCTTCAATCACCGCATTAGGTCCGACAACTATCTGTCAAGGAGAGCACGTTATTCTACGAGCACCAGCGGGTATGGCCTCTTACCTCTGGAGTAATGGGGCGACCACTCAGGATATAACCGTTAGTAACAGCAATTCACTAACAGTTATAACCACTTTACCTAACGGGTGCTCAAACACTTCCGACCCCATAAAAATAACAGTTAAGCCAAGTCCTAAACCAACCATCTCTTCAAGAAGACTCGGTAGAAATAATTAATGTGTATGAAACGATTTTTAACTGGCCTACTTTGGTGTGCTGTTGCCGTTGGTGGCTTAATTTTTCAAGCTGATGCAAGTTCTTTGCCTTCCGGTGCTCATGTATCCCGGAAGCCAATGTTCACCTCGCAAGACTCGCTTATAACCATTTGTCAGGGCGATACGGCTTTGTTGACCGCTTCAATGGGTGATTTTTTCACCTGGAACAACGGCCAAAACACGCAGTCCATTAAGGTAACCGAACCTGGAACATTCACCGTAATGGTATATAATGAAAATGGCTGCTTTAAAGAAAGTAGTTCAATAAACGTCGTCGTTAATCCAAGACCAAAAGCTACTATCAGTCAATCCGGTCCTACCACCCTTTGCCAGAATGAAAGCGTGGTCCTACGTGGCCCGGATGGAATGGCTGCCTATAAATGGTCTAATGGTTTAGAGACGCAGGAAATAACCGTTACTACTCCAGGTAGATATGCCTTGACGGTTACTAATAGTTCCGGTTGTTCCGAACTTTCGGACAGCGTAGAGGTTAAGGTTTATCCTAAACCGAAGGCTAAGATCGAAGTTTTTGGCGATACGGAGTTTTGCAAGGGTGGAAGCGTCTTGCTGAATGCCTCAGGCGGCGACTATTACGTGTGGTCCACGGGGGCCAAAAGCCCATCTATTACCGTTACGAAGCCAGGGAGCTATTCAGTTCAAGTGCTTAATGAACTTGGGTGCTATGAGTATTCTGAGGTTATCAGGGTGGTCGTTTATGAACCTACCCCGTTGCCATATATCCCGAATGAAAATATTTGCATCAACGGCGGCCTGCTCACTTTGGATAAAGGAAAACCTGCCGGAGGTAAATACTCCGGTTTGGGTGTCTCAGGAAACGTCTTTAACCCTGTTACGGCAGATGTCGGAAGACATAAGATAGAATACTCCTACACTAACGAGAACGGATGCGAGAGTAAAGCGTATTTCACAGTTGTTGTTACACCATTAACCAAGTTGGTTCCCGCGAAAGACACTGTAGTTTGCGACCTTTCAGCTTCCTTTTTTCTAACTCACCCTGGTATTCCCGATGGCGTTGTCTTCAGTGGCGTAGGAGTCGATGGGAACAAATTTTCGCCCAAAGAAGCGGGAGTTGGTAAGCATGAAATCCTATACACATACATCAATGAAAGCAGTTGCGTGACAACAGCGAATAGAATTATTACGGTTAACGCAACCCCCGACGCTCCGGTAGTCTCAGGCAATACAGAAGGTTGTAGACTGGACTTTATACGCCTCAGTGCAACGTCGGATATAGAAGGCAACACTCCCATTGTTTTTCAATGGTTCAAAAAGGGAGCTGTTCAGCCATTCTTTGTAGGTAAAGATCTAACGTATCAAATCACGGGTATTGAAAGAATCTATGTTTCTGCTAAGTCTACCCTTCCGGGAAGTTGTGAAAGTTCCCTGACGGAAGTAAAGATCTCGGCGACAAATCCTGAAGGAGATTTTATAACAACTGCAAGGCTCCTTCCACAGGGCGGTTTTGTTAAGCTTACGCCGATCGTCGTAGGAGCAACTAATTACGAATGGGATTTCGGGGACGGTTTCACCTCAAAGGAAGAGGCTCCAACCCATTATTATAATGGAGCAGGAACTTTCGCGGTGAAGCTAACCGCCATTTCCAAGGATGGCTGTGTTCTCGTAGTGCAGAAAGCTAATTATATCACCGTTTTTGAAGAACCAGTCGCCCATGCCCCGGCTGAACCGGAAACCGAGCCATCTATTGACCCTCATGGGATGAAGACGAATTTCATTTTCCCGAATCCGGTTTCTAACGGCCAGGCCACGCTACGGGTCTATAATAAGAGTGAATCTGAAACTACTACTACAGTCGAGATCTATACCATTAATGGCCAGTTGTTGAACCGAAAGACGTTCAAGGTTGGTCCCGGGTCTCAGGAAATCGCTCTTACTGATATGCATTTCCTAGCTGCAAATAGCTATTACTTATTTACTGTGAAAATCAATTCTGTGGTGAAATCATATAAAATGTTAGTGTTATGAGATATCGTCATTGCTTTTTAATAGCGCTCTTGTTTCTCTTTTCCTGCTCTGATAGAATAGATGGATTGGAGACGCTGAACCATAAACCTGAAATATACTTGGTGAAAGACTCGCTTACTACTTCTTTAGTAGATAGCATCCGCCTGTTCCCGGGCGAACAAGTCGTATACAACTTTAAAGTCAAGGTTATCGATAAAGATGCCAATAACTGGAAAGTAAAATATGTGGTCGATGAAGGGGAGCTTTCGTTTTTATATCAGGGTATGCCTTTAGCATACCCTTCCATCCGGGCAGATGTTCCAGAGGTGGAGTTATCGGCAGTACCGAGAAATTTGGGAATTAATGAGTTTCGAATAGTTGCTGAAGATCGTTTTAAGCAAACCTCAGAAGTTAAAGTCCGGCTCTTCTGCTTTAGTAACTTACTCCCCGTAGCCGAACTATCCGTTACGCCAATCGGCCCTTTTGAATATGAGTTCGACGCCTCTGCATCATATGACCTTGATCAGCGCTTCGGCGGCCGGGTAGAATCTTTCGAATTTACAGTTGCTGGTGTCCGCTTTAGATCGGCCCTGCCTCAGTTTCGACACGTCTTTTCTGCCCCAGGCACCTATGTTGTTAAGGTAGTAGCATTCGATAATAATGGGGCGGCATCTGCATCTAAAGAAATCCGTGTATTGGTCTCTTAAACTTTCTCTTTCATGAATAAATTATTTATATTTCTCTTCTCTCTTTTGGCTGTTTCAGCCCAGTCAATCCGGTCCTCCGCGCAGGACTTTAACTATTCTGGACAGGCTCCCACAGTAGCCACTTTTTTAAAAATTGCCCCGGATATACGGGCGGCTGGGATGGGAAACCTTACAACTCTTCCCGCTCACGATTCCAACTCGGCTTTTGGCAACCCCGCCAGAATAGCATTCGCTCAGGATTACGACTTAGGCGAAATTGCCGCTTCTTTTAATCCTGTTGCTCCGGGAATAAGTAAGGACATTAAACTTATGTCATTGGCTGGATATGTGTCCCTCGATCAATATCAATACGCAGGTGTCACGTTTCAATATTTTTCTCTTGGAGACGTCTCTCTGACCGACCAACAGGGCAATGAAAGCAGCTTTGTAAGGCCGAATGAGTGGGCCTTAGGTGGGTTTTATAGTAAGCGCCTGTCTGACTTCTTCGCTTTAGGAGTCACAATAAAAGGTATCTATTCAAATATCACCGGAGGCGTCGCGGTTAACGGGGAAGAGACTCGTCCCGGATTTGCAATTGCTTCGGATATCGGCCTAAAGGCCGATATTCCAATGAATAACGATTTCTTGATCGTTGGATTGGCTTTTAATAACGTTGGAACTAAAATGAGCTACTCTTCATTCGGGAAAAAGTCTTTTCTACCAATGAGTATTAAGCTTGGAACTGGCTATAGGCACATGCTCGATGAAGAAAATTACATATTTGCAGGGTTGGAATTAGGTAAGGGGTTGGTTCCTTCTCTGCCAACATATGATGAATCCGGAAAGATCCTGAAGGGTGAAGATCCCGACAAAAGTGTCGTATCTTCACTTTTGAACTCTTTCCGTGATAACCCTAATGGGTTGCAAGGGGAATTTAAGGAGGTTGGTTTCAATTTTGGGGTTGAGGCTGCTTTAATCAATTGCCTGATGCTTCGAGCGGGTTATCAATACGAGAATGAGACCTATGGGCGGCTATCACATTCGACAATAGGGATCGGGTATTTTAAAGATTTTGGTAATAAGCGGATAAGATTCGATACAGCTTTTCTTATGCCGAGCGGACAAAATCTCGCACTCCGAAATACATTTAAAATTGGAGCAGCAATATCTTTCCTCGATTTCTAATGAACACTGGACGTAGAATAAAACGTACACGGGAAAAACTGGCTTTGACTCAGGAAGACGTCTGTAAGAAGTTGAACATTTCACAACCAAGTCTTTCTTATATTGAGCGACGGAACGATAACAGTTTTATTAGGTATCTGAAGTTTTTAAGAACCAAGGAAGTCGATTTAAATGAGCTGTTTTAATGCATTTAGGGCCTTTAAGAGGGCCCTTTTTTGTAGACAAATATTTCTGTTACCTGGTGCAGATCCGCGCCGGCCCCGAGTTTCAGGATTTTAATTGGTCTACAATTTCGGGCTCCGGAGGATCCAAAATGCTTCTCCAGGGCTCTCTTTTTGTAGATGATGTTTTCTAGGGGGAACGGAACTTTCTCTTTCTTCGGTTCCTTTGTGTCCCGCTATCCGTTTTAGTCCTCATTGCATTCCGGGCTACCACTCCTATCGGGGTTAGGATCGGAAGTTCTTCTCTCTTCGGGAAATTTCTCTTTTTCTTGATACCCCCGCCATTTTTTGTTTAGCAAAGGTCCGTCGTATTCCCCACCAGTAAAGAGCTTTCGCGGCATAAACCCTCCGAGCCATCTTCTCACGGTCCATTTATTCCACGGTCTCTTGACAGCTTCGGTCTACTTAGCGGATTGGTGGCTTAACAAAAGAATGGGGAGGTGAGCGCAATTATTAAGTCGCATAGTAGAAAGTAGACGATTTGAAAAGCTGGAGAGCGGAGATCCGCGCCGCTCCGGAAAGCGCTGCCGTTTTTTTATCTACAGTTTCGCGACCGGCCAGCTCGATGATCACTTACCTGGTTAAAGATTTTGTAGACAAACAGTGAAATATTTTGTTTTATATATTTGTATAATTATATATTTATACATATATTTGTTGTAACAAAAAGAAAAGAAAACGCAATTAATAACTATTAAAACTTAAAGCTATGTTAAAATTTAAATCAGTTTCCGCATTACTTGTCGCTTCAGCCCTATTTACCTCTTGTCAGAAAGATGGTGCCTTAGATGCTATAGAAAATGCAGATCCTTATGAAAAGGCGCCCTATAAAGGAATCGAAGCAGAATTGAAGACCTTGGAGGGTAAAACCTTACAGTTATCCTCTGTCATTGCAACTCCTGCCATTGACTATAATAACGATGGCACCTTTGAAACGGAAATCTTTCCTCTAATGTCCGATTGTTTGAAAGATAACACGATGTTATTACAAAGTGGACTGAAGCCTAAATGGGACTATGGTACGGTGCGCGGGTGTAGCAGCTATACAGGCGAAGAAGATTTATCTATCACGTTCGGCGGTAGTTTAACTGATCCTGCAACCTTCAGAATTCAAGGCGAAGAGGGCTTTAAACCTACTGAGTACAGTGCTTACACTGCTGTTAAAATTGATGAAG
>CBINHC010000018.1:0-42539 GCA_966250385.1 uncultured Sphingobacteriaceae bacterium
CGGAATTTGTTTCAGGCATCTTAGCCCGAATGATTGCTTGGCTTGAAGGCACTGCGGGGGTACTGAAGATAAACATCTTAGTGATGAGGAACAGTACCAGAACAACCGAGCAGGAAATCAAGTGTTTTTTTATCATTCGATCCGCTTTATGGTTAAAAATTAATAAAAGAGGCGCAAAAGTATTAATTATTACGCTAATTGTCAAATTCTTATCAATTATGCCCTTGACAAAACGATAAGTTTGTACTACTTTTCCTGATTAAATCAGTTCCAAAAAAAATCCTTTTTAAGAACTGTGTTGCTGTTATTTTGTTAACTTTGCACCCCGTTCATATATGGGAAAAATTTATGCCGATCAACAATAACAGGAACAGTCGTGATGACAAATCCGGAAAAAGCAAACGGCCGGTTAACCAATCAAAGAACAATCGTTTTAATTCAGAAAGGCCGAGTACAGGTAACAGGCCGGACAAGGATTTGTTTGGCAGCGACCGTAATTCCGGCGATAAAAAATCCGCCCGATGGTCCTCAGAAAAGGGATCGGATTCCCGCACTGAACGCGGAACAAAAGGCGGAAGCCGTTTTGAGAAAAAACCCTTCGGAGATAAAAGCCCCAGACCTTATATAAAATCTGACCGTAACCGGGAGAAAAACCCGGGAGACAACAGGTTCGGCGATGAAAGGAAGCCTTACGCCGACCGGAAACCCTTTGGAGACAAGAAATTCGGCGGCGAAAGAAAACCTTTCGGAGACCGGAAAGATTTCGGAGACAGTGACCGGAGGACCGGCGGCGACAGACCCTTCAACCGGGATCGTGCCGATTTCAGGGGAAGGCCACGCGAAGACCGGAAATGGACGTCTGAAGAACGCGTCTCCTCCGGAAACCGCAGCAAGAAACCCGCTCTGCCGAAAGAAGACGGAATGATCCGCCTGAACCGCTACATCGCCAATGCAGGGATCTGTTCGCGCCGGAAAGCCGATGAACTGATCCAGGCGGGAGTCGTGTCAGTTAACGGGCAGGTGATCTCCGAGCTCGGTTTCAAGGTGGATCCTGCAAAGGATGAGATCCGTTATAACGGCGAGACCCTGAAGCGAGAAAAAATGGTATATGTGCTACTGAACAAGCCGAAAGATTACATTACCACAACGGACGATCCGCATGAACGCCGAACCGTAATGCAGCTGGTTGAAAAAGCCTCGCGCGAGCGCATTTATCCCGTAGGTCGTCTGGACCGCAATACGACCGGCCTCCTCCTGATGACGAATGACGGTGATCTGGCTGATAAATTATCGCACCCGAGAAATAATATCACCAAAATTTACCAGGTAGAACTGAACAAGAATTTCTCACAGGGCGACCTCAATAAACTCAGTTTCGGCATCGAACTGGAAGACGGTCCGATTAAACCCGACAGTGTCTCCTACGTACAGGGAGGCAGTAAGAGGGAGGTCGGCATCCAGATCCACAGCGGAAAGAACCGCATCGTCAGAAGAATGTTCGAACATCTCGGATACGATGTGGTAAAACTCGACCGGGTGGTCTACGCTAATCTCACCAAGAAAGATCTGCCGCGAGGACGGTGGAGATACCTGGACGAAAAAGAGATCATTCAGCTGAAGCACCTGATGAAATAAAACGGAGCGACCCTCCGCGAAAGGCCTCCAGAAAGTTAAACGCTTCCTGGGGGCCTTTTTATTGCCGGAAGTTATTACCTTTAGTCATGAACCTGAAAAGTTTCGCCCTGCTCCTCTGCACCGTTTTCACGCTACAGGCTATGACTGCATCTGCCCAGGAATACAAACTACTGATCGGCACCTACACTACCGGAAAGAGTGACGGAATCTACGTATATGACTTTGATGCCATGACCGGACGGTTCGGATACCGGGGCAAGGCACCGGGCACCGAAAACCCCTCCTACCTGGCAGTATCGGATGACCGGAAACACGTCTTTGCTGTGAACGAGTCCGGTAACGGCAAGGGCGGCGTCAGCGCATTTTCCTATGATCCCGCGACCGGAAGCCTCACCTTCCTGAACAACGTTTCATCTGAAGGCGACGATCCGTGCTATGTAGAAACCGACCGGGGCACACGCCATGTTTTTGTCGCAAACTATTCGGGGGGGAGCCTGGCCGTTTTTCCTGTTGAACAAGACGGGACGCTTAAGCAGGCGGTTCAGGTCATCCGGCACACCGGGTCCGGTCCGGACAAGCAAAGGCAGGAAAAGGCTCATGTTCATATGACGATCCTCTCTCCTGATGAAGAGTATCTGATCACCAACGACCTGGGAACGGATCAGGTAACTGTCTACCGGTATGATGTAAATGCCGCCCGGCCCCTGAAGGAATTCAGCACCTACAAGACCCGGCCAGGTTCCGGTCCGCGACACATGACCTTCCATCCGTCGCTGCCGGTCGCGTACCTGGTCCATGAACTTTCCGGGGATGTTACAGCTCTTCGATTAAATAAGGGGAAATTCAGTGAGCTTCAGAACACTTCTCCGGTAAAGGATCACATCGGGAAAACCGATGCGGCTGATATCAGAATATCACCGGACGGTAAGTACCTGTACGCTTCATACCGCGGAGACCTCAACGAACTGGTCATCTATGCCATCAATGAAAAAGACGGAACGCTGACCCCGGCAGGCAAACAGGCCACAGGTGGAACCGGCCCCAGGAACTTTACCATAGACCCCTCCGGAAAATTTCTACTGGTGGCCCATCAGAAATCCAATGACGTCACGATCTTCGCACGAAATGAGGAAACCGGACAGCTCACCCCGCTGACGGGAGAAAAGATCGCTGTGGATAGTCCCGTATGTCTCGTCTTCGTAAAAAACAACTAGACCGCGCTGGCTGTACGGTCCAGGACTTCCTTATAAAAATCTTCATACAGGGGAAGTATCAGACTCAGATCAAATTCTTTGGCGCGGCTTAAGGCATTTTCTTTGAAAGAGTTAAGCTTTTCGTCATCCTCCAGGATCTCAATGGCATGAGCTGCCATCGCGTCGATATCGCCAACCGGATCCAGGAACCCCGTAATGCCGTCGAGGTTCAGTTCCGGCAACCCGCCCGCATTTGAAGTAATGACGGGAACCTTGCATGCCATCGCTTCAAGGGCTGCCAGTCCGAAACTTTCGGACTCTGAGGGCATGATGAACAGGTCAGACACCGAGAGAATCTCTTCAATGGCCTCCTGCTTACCGAGGAACCGGACATCCTCACTGATCCCCAGCGTCCTGCAGAGCTGTTCACAGTAAGCCCGGTCGGGGCCATCGCCGACCATCAGCAGCTTTGAGGGAACTGTCCGGTGCACCTTTTCAAAAACATGGATCACATCCTGTGTCCGCTTAACCTTCCGAAAATTGGAGGTATGAACGATAATTCGTTCGTTATTGGGAGCAATCGCGATCTTGAAATGCTGTTTCGCTTTAAGGCTGAAACGATTCATATCCACGAAGTTCTGAATCACCCGGATCTCCTGGTGAATATCGAAATGTTTATGGGTTGATTCCTTCAGGTCATGCGATACCGCGGTTACTCCGTCGCTCTGATTAATGGAAAATGTAACGACCGGTTTATAAGTCGGATCTTTGCCGACCAGGGTGATATCGGTACCATGCAGCGTGGTTACAACCGGGATCCGGATACCGTAGGTCGCCAGGATCTGTTTGGCCATATAGGCTGCAGATGCATGCGGAATAGCATAGTGAACATGCAGCAGGTCGAGCTCCTCGAACCGCACCACGTCCACAAGTTTACTTGCCAGGGCAAGTTCGTAGGGAACATAGTCAAAAAGGGGATACTTTGAGATCGTTACTTCATGGTAGAACAGGTTGGCTGAAAAGAAGTCAAGCCGGGCTGGTTGGGAATAGGTGATGAAATGCACCTGGTGTCCGTTATCCGCCAGGGCTTTTCCCAGTTCTGTGGCAACTACGCCGCTACCACCAAAAGTAGGATAACATACGATACCGATCTTCATGACACAAATTAAAAATTAATCCAGGAACCTTTTGTTTTCCTACGGTCAATTTAAAGCGGTATTTAAAGAAAAAGTAAAAGGATTTTACTGCAAGAAAAAAGTCCCATGCAATGCATGGGACTCCTTTTTCATCATGAGATTATTATTTACCGCCTCGGGTGAGGGAGCTCTGGGCAGAACCCTCTTTTTCGATCGCCTGATAGATGACATCCTGAATCCGCCCGCGTATATTCAGATCAGATAACTTATTGGTAACGACCGGGTGAACACGGTTGGACAAGAAGATATAGACCAGGTTATACTTCGGATCAACCCACACACAGGTACCTGTATAGCCTGTATGTCCGTAGGTTTGCGGAGATGCCAGTTTGGAAGGATAACCGTTTGTGCTCTGCGGATCCCAGCGGTCGAAGCCGAGTCCACGGCGGCTGACATCGGACTGCTTCGCAGTGAACATACTGACCGTTTCCGGTCGGAAATACTGCTCACCACCGTAGCTTCCGCCATTAAGGATCATCTGGTATAGAATCGCGAGGTCATTTCCGCTGGCGAACAGGCCGGCATGACCCGATACTCCGCCAACCATTGCCGCACCTTGATCATGCACGTATCCGTGCAGCAGGGTTTTCCGGAAGTAGGTATCATTTTCGGTTGGCACGATATCATCCTCGGAAAAACGGTAACGCGGATTGAACCCGGCGGTCTTCATTCCAAGCGGTTTATAGAATTGCTCAAGAACATACTGGTCCAGCCGTGACTGGGACTGGCGTTCCACCATTTCCTTCATATAATACATGCTCAGGTCGCTGTACACGTATTTGCCCGGGGTCTTAACCGGCGATTCGAGCATCTGCTTCCACATGACGTCTTTGAAGTAGTTCCGCCGCATGTAATAATGATCTGCCGCCTTAACCGGGAAAGCATAGGAAGAGTCCGGGCTGAAGTCTTCCGGTTTGATGTGGTTGTAAAAAGGGATAAACGGAATAAATCCCGCCTGGTGCAGCATCACATCACGAACAGGTATATTGATCTTGTCGGTATTTCGCGCCTTGGGGATGTAGGCGCCGACATTCGTGTCCAGCTTTAGTTTTTCCTGCTCAAGCAGGCGCATGACCGCCATAGTCGTCGCGGAAATCTTGGTAACCGAGGCCAGGTCGTAGATGTCCGTGATCCGGGTCGGCAGGGCGTCTGCGTCATAGGTATGGGTACCAAAAGCCTTGTTGTAGATCACGGATCCGTCCTTCACCACCATGACCACGGCGCTCGGCGTGGCGTGCTCACGGATCGCCTCCCGGGCGATCGCGTCGATACCGTTCAGATCCGCCGAGCGGATACCGACTTCTTCGGGTATCGTATACTTCAGCCTTGTTTTCTGGGTCGTGTATCCGTCACCTTTCGTATAGGACGATGAAACGGTGGCTTTCAATGTTCCGCTGGCAGCGACTCCGCCAAAAATGAGCTGGGCGGAGAAACCGGCGCCGTCATCCGTGTGGTCAGTGACAATGACCGGAGCCTTTACCTTGTTCAGTTTGGCCAGCGATCGCGGATGTCCGAACAGCACTACCACCAGCTGTTTATTAAGTTCGCAGTCGGCTAAAAAGCGGAGCGTTTCGCCATCTTCCAGTGACTTGTCCGTAACCTGCACGATAACGGTGCTCTGAAACTTCAGCTCATCCAGCAGGTCGTTGTAGTTCAGGGAGTCCCCCTTGAATCCGGTCGACGTAAAGCTGGTGATCGTCGTGTACTTGTTCAGCAGGCTGTCGAAAGTCGATGCATGGGCTGACCCCATGTTTACACTGGCCACCCGCAGGTCATTAAGTCCTTTCAGCGGGATGACCATTCCCTGGTTATTCAACAGGACCGTATTGGATTCGACGCTCTTCAGATCCAGCACCTTCCGCTCGGTCCTGAGCTGATCGGCATTCATATAGCTTGCTCCTGAAAGCACCGCAACTGCGACGGCCAGGAGCGGATAGGCGACCCGTCTAAACTTACTTTTCATATACTTTTTCTCCATTTACATATGTTTTTAAAACCCGTGTCTTCAAAAGATCCTGACCCGGCATGGTCATGATATCGTGGTCCAGTACGATGAAATCCGCATATTTCCCGGTTTCAATACTGCCTTTCTCCTTCTCTTCGAAACTCCCCTTTGCAGCCCAGATGGTCATTCCCTTCAGGGCTTCTTCCCGGCTGAGCGCGTTTTCCGGCTGAAAACCCTGCGACGGATAGCCGGAGGCGTCCTTCCTGATAACCGCTGCGTAAAATGTCCGCATCGGGTCTATGTCCTCAACCGGAAAATCGGTTCCCAGGACCAGCCAGCCATTCTCGTGCAGCAGCTGCTTATACGCGTAGGCGCCTTTAAGCCGTTTGGCACCCAGCCGGTCTCCGGCCCAGTACATGTCGGAAGTCGCATGCGTGCTTTGCACCGAAGGAATAATGTTATGCTGCCCGAATAAACTGAAATCCGCTTTATTGATGACCTGGGCATGTTCAATTCTCCAGCGGCGGTCATTCTTCCCCTTCAATACCTTTGCATACGTATTCAGGATCATACGGTTCGCAGAATCTCCGATCGCATGCGTATTCATCTGAAAACCCTTCTCGGCGATCAGGCGGGCTACTTCTTCGAAATGTTTCTTATCGCTTAACAGGAAGCCGGAAGTACCCGGCCGGTCGCTGTAGGGATGCAACAGGCAGGCACCGCGGGATCCGAGAGCGCCGTCTGCGTAAACCTTGAACGACCGGACATTCAGGCGGTCGGTCTTGATGGCTCCCTTTGAAAAAAGAAAATCGTAGTTGGGCTTCGCATCTGAAAGCATCACATACATCCGCATTTTCAGCTGGCCCTTTTTCTGCAGGTCGTCAATCACTTTCACCAGCTGGTAATCCAGGCCGCAATCGACCACCGAGGTCAGGCCTGCCGCGAAACAGTTTCTCTGCGCATCCAGAAGCGCCTCATTCATCTGGCGGTCATTGGCCGGCGGTATTTTTGACGCGACCAGGTTCACCGCATTATCAACCAGAATCCCGGTCAGTTTCCCGTTGATCGTTTCAATCTCTCCCCCCGGGATCGTCTGACCAGGCTGTACAGCTGCCTGTTTAAGCGCCGCTTCATTCGCGATCGCAGCATGTCCGTCGATCCGGCTTAGCAATACGGGCCGATCCGGAAATAGCCGGGTGAGCTCTTCATTGGTCGGATACTGTTTATCGGTCCAGTCATTCTGATCCCAGCCCCGGCCCAGGATCCAGGAATTGCCATTCCCCGCAGCAAACGTCCTTACTTTTTCAATGATCTCCTGCCAGCTGCCGGTTCCGACCAGATTCACCGACTGGAGTCCTTCGCCATAGTTATAGAAATGGGCATGCCCGTCAATGAAACCGGGATAAACGGGCTTTCCCTCAGCGTCCAGCAGTTCCTTTCCGTCGTATTTGTCCCGGATAACCTGGCTGGTTCCGACTTCCAGGATCTTCCCGTCCTTAACGGCAAAAGCCTCGGCAACAGTGAAGCCGTCATTTACCGTGTAGACCCGGGCGTTATAAACCAGAAGATCAGCAGACTTTTTAGCGGAGCAGGACATCAGGAAGCCTGCCGCCGCAAGGGGGAGTAAAATTTTTCTCATGCTTAAGAGGTGTACCGGCTAAAGATAAAAAAACAACTTGTAAGGCAAAACGACGCACTGACCCGCCGAATCAAAAAAGGGTAAACACTATGGCCGGTATGCAGGTTATCCTAATACCTAACGCACTGATAATATGAATGCATTGATCAACGAGATAAGTAATTCCCTTGAAGGATCGTTCCTGCAGGAAAATGAAAACGCCAATATTCAGAAGTCTGAAAGAATGCTGTCCCTGGGTGCCGGCGCATTCATTGGATTGAGTGGCCTGGGAAATTTGTTCTCCCACCCTCTGAGGGCGCTTCTGGAACTGGGGATCAGTGGTGCCCTGATGTATCGGGGGATGACCGGCTTCTGCCATGTGAAAGCGGCGATGACTGAACAGCAATCCGGAACCACGCTGCATACCGATACCCTGAATCAGATGAGCGCATCGGAGGTAAACAACCGTATCGATCCTGAGATAGCCTACTGACCGGCTTTCTGTCATAGCATGTCAGCCGCCGAGGGCTGCTCTTCCGGCAACCGGGTCCGGACCGCGGGGATTGGCACTGAAAAGAAAAACTCAGCGCCTTGTCCTTCGGTGCTATGTACCCAGATATCACCGCCATTTGCGGCCAGGAACTCCTTGCAGAGCATCAGCCCCAGTCCGGTTCCTTTTTCGCCGGCTGTCCCGTTCCCGGAATCCATTATCGGATGGAACAGCTGGCTGAGGAGTTCCCTGCGGATCCCTTTCCCCTGGTCTTTAACACTGAATACCGCAAAACCCGGAAACCGGTTCAGATCACTGCACACGCGGATCCGGCCCGACGGGAAGCTGAACTTCAGCGCGTTGGAGATGAGGTTTCTCAGGACGAAGTCAATATGATCCTTATCAGCGAAGAGCCGGAGATCCGCCGGAGTTTCGTCAAGAATCGTGATCATTTTCTGTTCTGCCTGCCGCTGGAAGAATGCAACATTTTTCTGAATTACCGGTTTGCTTTCAAAACCTGATTTCCTGACTACCAGACCCTGAAGCTGACCTTTACCCCAGAGAAGAAGCGAGTCCAGGGTTTCCAGCGAAACCTGACTGTGATTCCTAAGCGCCTGCAGCATCTCCCTGCTTTCCTGCTCATTGAGCAGTCCGCTCTCCATCAGATCCACCATCTGAATGATACTGCCCATCGGGCTCCGCAGGTCATGCCCGATGATTGAAAACAGCTTGTCTTTCACCGAATTCGACTCCTGCAGCTTCAGGTTGAGCCGCTGGACCTTTCTCAAATAGTACCAAAGCCCCCCGCAAAGCACCAGGATCAGGGCAATAACGACCATTCCGCCATTCCGTTCAGCGGTCCGTTTGGCATTGGCAAGTTCCAGGTTCTGAACCCTTTCCTTCGATTTATCCAGGTCATAGCTCGCCTGAAGTGTGGAGATTTCCCGGCTTTTGTTGAGATTGAAGACGCTGTCCTTCAGTTTGTAGTGCTGATCCAGCGCAGAAATTGCTTCCTGATAGTTTCCTGAGCTCTTGTGCAGTTCCGACATGGCCAGATACACTTCAGACGATAACTCCTTCTGACCGGTTCTCCGGGCGATGTCAAGCGCCCTTTTTAAATACAGGGTGCCGTTCGGTTTGTCGATTCCTGACAGGTTGATCAGGGTCCGGGCTTCTATTTCAGGAAGATGGTATCTGCGGGATTTTTCAAGAACTGACCGGAACATCCCCAACGCCTTTTCCGGCTGGCCGAGCTCTTTCAGGGCATTGGCAGCGTTCATGGCCAGATTAAGATGCATCGGTGCATATGCATTGGAGTCACTCAGGGCTGCTCCCTGCTGGAAATAGTTAAGTGCAGTTCTGACGTTTCCTTTCTTTGCTTCAACGATTCCGATATTGTTGAGAAGCGTATAGAGCGGCGCTGGGTCTCCGCCGTTGAGATCGCGCGCCTTGAGGTAGTATTCCAACGCCTTATCCAGGTCTCCGCTCCGTTCGTTCACCACCCCGAGTTTGATGTAGGACTGAACGATACCCGCCGTGTTCTTCGCCTTCTCATTCAGCTGCAGGGCCGTGATAAAGTACCTGGTCGCAGCCTGGTAGTTTCCGGATTTGCCTTCGATGATGCCCAATCCGTTATACTGAGCCGCTACCCCGGCGTCATGGCGAAGCTCTTGGTAGATCGCCAGAGATTCCAGCATATATTTTTTCGCCATGGTCAGATTATCATGCTTTTCATTCAGCGTTCCGAGTTGTCCCATCAGCATAGCTTCGCCCAGGCGGTCTCCTGCTTTCCTGGCTATATCCAGTCCCTGGCGGGTGAAAAAAATAGCAGAATCCGGATTCTCATACTGAAACCGGCGGCTCAGGTCGATAAAATATGCAACTTTCTTCCCGACATCGGTTGAGTCGATTATATTTTCCGGGAGTGCCATACCGTGATCCAGGGAAAAAGCACCGGAATGTCCAGAAAGGACGAAAAGCAGTAGAATAAATCGCATGAGAGAGAGAGCGTTTAAAAAGCAGGAAAACTACTAATTTTCACGCAAATATTTACAAAAGGGTAAAAGCACGCCATTTCACAGTTGCAAAAATTTATTAAAAAGAAAATATCTCATACATTGAGCCGGAGGCAACCGCAATATGCCATACCGGGTCCGGACTTTCGACATATTCTGTCCCGGACCGGCAGTGATCAACTATTATGAACAAAAACGAAAAACCCGATTTTGACGCCGTAGTGGTCGGCTCCGGCCCGAACGGCCTGGCGGCTGCAATTAACCTGCAGCGAGAAGGCTATTCCACACTGCTGCTGGAAAGCAGGGACACCATCGGCGGCGGGCTCCGTTCAAAGGAACTCACCCTTCCGGGTTTCGTGCACGACGCCTGTTCGGCCATCCACCCCCTCGCTGCCGGATCGCCTTTTTTTTCGACCCTTCCTTTGAAAGAACATGGTCTTAAGTTCATCTACCCCGAGATTCCGGTGGCCCACCCGTTTGCGACCGGAGATGCTGCCGTTGTAACCCGGGACATTCAGGAAACCGCCCGCCTGCTTGGCGCCGACGAAGAATCTTATCTGAAGCTGGTCCGGCCCCTTGCCGAAAACTGGGAGCTTCTCGCAGGAGACATACTGGGTCCCCTTCGCATGCCTGAGCACCCGGTCAGCATGATCCGGTTCGCGGCTGACGCCCTGCGATCTGCCGCCCGTCTGTCCAGGAGGTTCGCCGGCCGGAACGCAAAAGGTCTGTGGGCCGGTATGGCGGCACATTCCATTCTCCCATTATCAACGCCGGCAACTTCTGCCATTGCCCTGGTACTCCTTGCGACAGCGCACGCCCGGGGGTGGCCGGTAGCAGCTGGCGGATCCCAGCGGATCGCGGATGCTCTTGGCGCGTGCTTCAGATCCCTCGGCGGAACCATTGAAACATCGGTCCACGTGAGCTCACTGTCCCAGCTTCCAAGTTCCAGGGTGGTACTGTTTGATGTGACTCCCCGTCAGCTCCTGGAAATTGCGGGACATCAGTTTTCAACCTTATACCGCTGGCAACTGAGCAGGTTTCGCCATGGAATGGGCGTCTTTAAGATCGACTGGGCTCTCGACGGCCCGATCCCGTTCACAGCGCCCGAGTGCCGAAAGGCCGGTACAGTCCACCTGGGCAATACCTTTGAAGAGATCGCTGCAGGCGAACGCGCGGTCTGGAAAGGGCAGCACCCGGAACATCCTTTCGTGCTGCTCGCCCAGCAAAGTGTCTGCGATCCGCTCCGGGCACCGGAAGGGAAACAAACGGCCTGGGCGTACTGCCACGTGCCGAACGGTTCACCAAGAGATATGAGCGAAGCGATCGAGTCCCAGATGGAGCGGTTCGCGCCGGGATTCAGGGAACGCATTCTCGCCAGACATACCATGAACTCCATACAGCTCCAGGACTACAACCCCAACTATTACGGCGGTGACATCGCCGGCGGAACGAACGACCTTGGCCAGCTGTTTACCCGGCCGGCACTAAGATGGTCGCCTTACCGGACTTCGGCAAAAGGGCTCTACCTGTGCTCCTCATCCACTCCTCCGGGAGGCGGCGTTCACGGTATGTGCGGTTATCATGCCTCAGTCAGGGCGATCAGGGACATACTCCGGCACAAAGAATAACAGGCGCTTCACCCATTTGTAAAAGGGTCTTTTTACTTTCGGTGCATGATATTACGAATCCGGTCTGTCCTATTGATGCTATTAGCAGCAGTCTCCTCCTGCCAGACGCAGGAATCAGGGGAGCAAAGCCAGGGAAGGCACGTGACGACAGCTAAGAAAACGGTCCCGCGGCCGTCCTTTGAACAAATTAAGGGCAGATCCTATACCGAGGTCCGGAGAGCCTTCGACAACGGTCTTTCTTTTCATTACACCGGCTTCCAGCTGGAACCCGAGTGGAAACTGACCTTCACTTCCGACAGCACCGTCAAGATCTACAGCCCGGCAAAGAGAACCTATATCCACTACCCGATGTACTACAGCCATGCAACCGTATTTAACTTCGCGCGGGAATGGCTGAGGATCAAAAGAATCAGCCGGGACAGCCTGGTCTTTGAATTACTGGAAGTGGAAAATAAGGTCATCCTCAAAAAACCACAGCGGGTCTACATGACCTTTTATTCCGACCAGTATATCCATGAGGTCCTGAAAACGGAGGCGGCCACGCTCCGGAAACCAAACCGGAACGACAGTCTGTATATCAGCTCGAAGGCCGCCCGGGCTATTGCGGACCCGGAACAGGCCTTTCCTGCACGCCAGCCGGTCCGGATGGAAAGCATCAGCCCGGCCCTCACGGTTAAGAAGGTACAGGAACAGGAAGACGTGCTGGCGGGTATTGAGCGGATGGACACGTATATGCTGCCCAGGTATGAAATCAGGATCGACCGCGCATACCGTGATTTCGGGTATTACTTTTCAGTCCGGGTCGATGAAAAGGGCGGGATGGAGTTCAACCGGTTCCTGCAGCAGGTGCAGCCTGAATTCCTCGAAGCAAGAACGCGGGTGGTTCGGGGCATTATCGACGTTTACCTGAAAAACCTGATAAAAGTGACTCCGGGGAGCACGCTCGGGTACAGGCATCCGAGCGTCATTTCGCTGTACGTATCGGGGAAAAAGAAGTAAAACGCCGGGTGCCGGAACTTTTTCCAGGATTTTAAATTGTATAACAGGATTATTGTGAAATTTCCCGACCTTTATAAGAGCGCACAAGGCACCAAAAGAAGTAAAGCATATGGCCAAATCAACGGAAACGTTCAATAAAAAAGAAAAAGAGAAAAAGAGACTAAAGAAACAGCAGGAGAAGAAAGAAAGGCTCGAAGAGCGGAAAGCAAATGCAACTAAAGGAAAAAGCCTGGAGGACATGCTTGCATATGTGGACGAGAACGGAAACATCACTTCAACTCCTCCTGATCCGACCAAGAAGAAAAAGATCAATGCGGAGGATATCCAGATCGGCGTAGCCAAACAGGAAGCTGTAGAGCTGGATCCGGTCAGACAGGGGAAAGTGACGTTCTTCAATGAATCCAAAGGTTATGGCTTTATCCGGGACGATCAGACCCAGGAGAGCATTTTTGTGCACATCAACGGCCTGACCCAGCCTGTGAAGGAAAACGACAAGGTGACCTTTGAGACGGAGATGGGACAAAAAGGTCTCAATGCCATCAGGGTTAAAAAACGTTAACGGTCAACCGCGACAGGGGCTTGCAGGAACAGGCCTCTTTTCATTTGGGGCATTCTACAGGACCAGTTGGGCGAACAGCCGGTTCAGCGTCTCTTCAGGATTAGCTGAAAGTCCTGGATGGACCTTGGATGTTTGAAGCACTGTGCTGCGCGTCGCAGTAAGCCACCGGAACCTGGAGGCTTCGTCCAGTCGGCCAATGGGACCAGCATCCGGACCGCCGCTGCAGATCCGGCCGAAGGACATCAAATGCGCTTTTACTTCTTCCGGTTCAGCCTGTGGGGAAAAGGCTCTCAGCCGGTCTTCGTCGATCCGGCAAATACTTTTTAAAAACTTCTTCTTCGCACAGAAAAGGATCACGCCAACGTTGAGGAATTCTTCCCGCTCAACCCTGGGCACCACCCGAATAACGGCGTACTCAAATAAGTATTGATCTTGCATTCTGTGCTTCTTTTACAAAAATATCTGATGCGGCGATCCGCCTTTCAAGAAAGCCGGCATATACATCCCGCCGTTCCTGCGCAGTTATGGAATCCCCGTTGAGCAGCCAGTCTTCCGGGATCAGGTTCACAATGGAGCGAATGCGCTCAGGACTGAGCACCGCCCTGCAGAACGCATCAGCCTCTTCCATCCGGGATGCGCCGGGAAGAAGAACATGGTCCCTGATCTGTACAAAGGGCTTTCGGGCCTGTTCCTGCCAGTTATCCCATGAGTGATGGAAATATAGCGCAGCGCCGTGGTCGATAAGCCAGAGTTCCTTATGCCACATCAGCATGTTGGTGTTTCTTGCCGTGCGGTCGACATTGGTCAGCAGGCTATCCGTCCAGACCACGCGGGAGGCAAGCTCCTCGTCCGCCTCATTGACGGCCGGATCATAGGTGATGGCCCCGGAAAGGTAATGCAAAGCGAGGTTTTCGCCGACACTGAACTTGAGCAGGTCCTGGATCTCTTCATCCGGCTCTGTACGGCCAAAGGCTTCATCAATATTTGCAAAGACAATCTCGGGAACCCGAAGTCCGACAGCCCTGGCGATCTCCCCGCCAAGCAGTTCCGCGATCAGTGCGCGGACACCCTGCCCGGCCCCCCGGAACTTCAGCACATACAGAAAATCATCATCCGCCTCGGCAATCGCTGGCAGTGATCCGCCCTCCCGGAGCGGGGTGACATATCTCGTAACGTTTACTGACCGTAACTGGTAATGATCTGGTTCCTGCATACCGGTGATGTAAGGCTGGCCCGCGCGGCGGTACCAGTTATAATGGGGTAAAAATACGGTTTTAGAGGGAAAGAACGCTCCGGCGCAAAACCAGTTCGTTCAGGAAGTACTACAGGTACCCGTTCATCTCGTTATCATCAAACAGCGAAGTATCTGAAAGACTGTCGAACATGTAGTTGAAGTAGGTGTATGTCGCTGCAGCAACAGCCAGTATGGTCACAATTGTAAATCCTGCTTTTTTCATACTTCATTGGTTTGATAGTTTATTAACCAACCAGATACGGAATTTGATTTACCCTTTGATCATTCCTACGGACGGACCAGGCCGCCTACATTAATAGCTACCCCCAGCGTAAATACAGAAGACCCTGCGGTCAGATAATCCCGGTTTTTGAGGCCGAAGTTGCTTCCCGAAGTATACTGGAGCTGGACAGCTTTATTCAGCTGAAGGCGGGTGAAGAACACCGGTTCAAAAAATATATTGTCTTCACCTTCCTGTCTAATATCGTTGACCTTAAAATCCCGCGTCTTCATCCGGCTGATACGCAACGCCGTACCGTAATTGATCGGATAGGCCGTACCGAACAGCTTCAGCGATTTTTTCCGCTTCGAACTATAATTTGCCTGCACGAAGATCTTACTGAATGACATCTGCTGCCGCTCGTTGCTGATGAGCCCTTCGGTCGTAACCTCCCTTAAAACCCGAAGTGAACTTCCGCGGCCGAGGCCGGAATAGATCTCAAGGATCCGGGTACCTTCACTGCCGAACGTAGTATAATATCCTCCTGCGCACTCCAGCAGATTCTGAGAAAAATCGCGTTTTTCGCGATCACGGTTCATAAATGATCCGTTCAGCATGACGCTGAAATGATCTGAAACCGCGTAAGCCGAATTAAAACTCGCATTCCCTTTGAGCGAAATGTGTGCGGCAGCATGCAGCTCCCCGTCAGCGCTGAGCATCGGGGTATTGGGTACGTTCGGAACGTACATGGAGGAACAGCCCGTCAGCATGATACACAACAGGAAAAAGAAAAGTCCGGAAAAAAGTCCCTTATGCATAATTTTGCCTTTAGTCACCACGATGATAAAAAAGGAACTTAACGGCATTCACAATGCGTTAGTTTTCCGCCATGACGATACCTTAGTTAGTCAGCTGATACTTAAGAAAATATTTTATTAACAATGGGCTGAACACCGGAAAAAATTAATTTTGGCAGTAGTGTTCGTATGAAATCATTTTGTCTTTTGATCTGTTTTGCTCTGCTGCTGACTGCCGCTTCCGCACAGCGAATAGTTGTCCCGAAAACCAGCAGGGCGGTCCTGCTCGACGGCAGGTTCTCCGCCAAGGAGTGGCAGGGGGCGCATGTGATTCACGTCAATGACTCTCTCGAGCTCCATCTGAAGCAGGACCGCGACTATTTTTACTGGTGTCTGCGAGACCGCAGCGGGCACCTTTCAGGCGTAGACTTTTATATGGCGTTCAGAGATACCATCCTGAACCTCCATGCTTCGGCGAAACTGGGAGAACGGATCTGGCAAGACGGGAGCTACGGAGAATGGACCTGGTGGAACCATCGGCAATGGTCGGCTAATGTAGCCCGGTTCAATAGCTTCGAAGGTCAGCGTTTTCTGCAGGATGAGGCGAAGGAATTCCAGCTGGAAAAAAGCCGCATTGCGGATAGCGGCTTCCGGCTTATGTTTCAGTTGGACCAGCCGGGAGAAAGGCCCCCCGCATATCCCTCCGGTGCCCGACCTGAAACCCCGGAAAGGTGGCTCAGTCTTGCACTCAAGAAAACTACGGCGTCAGACCGGATCGGTCCACGGAAGCAACGATCTCAATCCGGCGGTCGAAATCGGGCTGACTGAACGGAGGCCGTGTCGCTGCGCCGGCCGATTCGCCTTGAGGATAGATGGTAATGTTGGCAGCAGGAATCCCGCCCTGCTGTATCAGCCAGTTGCGTACCTGCGTAGCCCTCCTGCGGGTAAGTGCCAGGTTATCCGCTGTCGAACCGGCAGTATCGGCATAGCTGTAAACCTTAAGCAGACCGTTATTGAACCGCCTGGTAACAGACCGGGAGATCTGCATCAGCTTACGACGGGCCTCTCTTGCGAGCGCAGCCTTCCCCGGATCAAATAGAATTACGGTGTACATGGCGATTTCATCATTCCCGCTTACGGCAATTCCCGGGTAAGTAACCTCCTCGAAACGGACTGATCCGGCCGTCAGGGTAACCGGAGTAACCAGATCGTTTCCCCCGGAGATATTTGTTGAATCCCGGACTGCGAAGTCCTTTTCTCCGGAACCGAACCTGAACGGCCGGGTACTATAGATCACGAGAAAGGAAAGAATGCCGGCCAGGGCAACCAGGAACCAGATCCACCAGCGTGTCGGTTCTTTGTACTCATCCTCGAACATATGATGAAGTTTAAGTACAGGTCTAACAGATACCAGCGCGCTTAAGTTTGTTTTTTAACACTTCGCTAGGGTTTCTCCCCACGTAGCTTGACAAAGACGCCGTACCGGCTGCTGGTATGCGCGCTGAATATGCCCAGGGCCTCGTTACTGAAATTGGAAACCGGGTTTGCCGGCGCTACCGGCGGGCCGCCTTCGCCCCTGATCTGCTGGAGTGCAAAGAAATATTTGAAGACGTTCCGGTCAATGGACTGCAGCTCCAGATCGATCCGGTCATTCGTTGAAAGGTCCTCCAGTTCGTAGAAGATAACGTCCGCGACCTGGTTGCCATTGTTGAACCGGTCTTCAGTAACGGCATCCAGCACCGGCATCGAGTTCACCTTCAGGATATACCGGTACTGATTTTCCCGGTCGCCCGGATCCGTGTAGTTTGCCACCGGATAGGTGTTTGCGGAGCCAAAAATCGTCAGGCGGGTGAACGTGAGTGAATCGAGCTTCACTGGCTCGGGCATTTGGGATGTTGCCGAATAGGTCGTCCCTTCAGCGGTCACATTCAGCGTGTACGAAGATCCTGGGACCCCACGGAAACGCGCGCTCCTGTAAATTCCGGGGGCGACCTGCGGAAAAGTAACCCGGATGCCGCCCGGCCCCTGCAGCAAGACGACCGCTCCGGACACCGGATTGAAGCCGGAGGAGTCCTGGAACGGGATGCTCTTCGATACCCGGACGACCTGGGCTTCTGACTGGTCGCTAAGGTTCGCCTCGATAACGATCCTGGGATCCGCGTTGTCAAGTTCAGGATCGATCACTTTTTCACAGCCCGTCAGGATGACGCCTGCTATCCCGGCCAGGATCAAATGTTTCAGGAGTCTCTTCATCATGCTAAAATTTAAAGTTCCAGGTAACCGAGGGAATGATCCCGAACAGAGAGGTCCGTACAGCCCGGGTCCTATCAGGATTCGACGGGTCCTCTTCAAAATCAATCAGGAAAGCATTCTGCCGGTTATATAGGTTGTATATCCCGAAAGACCAGCTGGATTGCAGCTTCTTTCCCGGCTTGGCCTCCAGTGTGGCGGAAAGATCAAGCCGGTGATAATCCGGCATCCGGTTGGAGTTCCGGTCAGCATAATAGAACACCGTCTCGCCGTTCAGCACATATTTGCCGGCCGGAAAGGTTACAGCGTTCCCCGTATTGAAAACAAACGTCGACGAAAAAGTCCATCGGGGGTTCAACCGGTAGATTCCTACCAGGGACAGGTCATGCGTTCGGTCCTGCTTCGCCAGGAACCAGTCCCCTTCGCTGATCTGATCAAACCTGCGCTCCGTTCTGGACAGGGTATAACCGACCCAGCCGCTGAATCTTCCGGATCGTTTTTTAAGAAAAAGCTCAACCCCATACGAACGCCCGTCACCAAAAAGAAGGTCGGCCTCCACATTGCTGTTTCCCCGGAGATCGGTCCCGCTTCGGTACTCGATTTGATTCTGCATCCATTTGTAGTACACCTCCGCAGAAAACTCATACTGGTCCTGGCGGAAGTTCCGGAAATAGCCGGCCGCAAACTGGTCGGCTAATTCGGGTCTGACCGTCTTGCTGTTCATAATATACAGGTCGGTTGGCGACGTGGCCGTCGAATTGGACATCAGATGAAGATTCTGGCTGTTCCGCGTATAGGAGGCCTTTACAGAGCTGGTCGGGTTGACCGTATAACTGGCTGATATCCGCGGTTCCGGGGTCAGGTAGTTCTTTACAGGCTCAAAATCCCCGTACTCGCGCGAGCTCACGGTGTTCCCCTCGGCATCATAGGATCGGAACAGACCTGGCCCCAGGCACAGGAAGTCACTGAACCGCAAGCCGTATACCAGCCGCAGACGGCTGTTCACTTCCCACTCGTCCGAAACGTAGGCTGCGATCTCAAGGCCCTTGCGGTTCTCGATCGCAATGTTATTCACGCTCGAAGATTCGTCAGAATCGATGCGGCCGGGCATAATGGTATGATGGATCGCGTTGATCCCGAACTTCAGGTCGTGACGGTTTCCCGCCGTGTATTGGAAATCCTGTTTCAGGTTGAAGTTTCTGATACCGGACCGGACTCTGAACCCGTTCTCTTCGAGAAAGTTCTCAATACTGTAGTCGTAATTACTGTAGATCAGGGAAGTTCCCGAAAACAGCCGGCTGTTCACCAGGCTGCTCCACCGCAGCGTAGCTGTTGAATTCCCCCAGTCAAACGCGAAGGTTCTGGCCAGACCGAGCTCGTCGCGCCCGAAATACCCGGAAAGATACAGAACGTTCCTATCATTGATCTGCAAATTCACCTTGGCGTTCAGATCATAAAAATAGATCGTATTGTCATTGATCGCCGAGTCCGAGGAAAGAGCCAGGAAGGCATCGGCGTAGGTCCTCCTCCCGCTGACCATAAAGGAACTTCTGTCTTTGACCAGGGGCCCTTCGACTTTGAGACGGGAGGAGATCAGGCCGACTCCGCCTTCTGCCGTGTGATTCTTCCTGTTGCCATCGTTCATTTTGATATCCAGCACGGAGGCGAGCCGCCCGCCATATTCCGCCGGCATTCCGCCCTTGAATACCGCCACATCCTTTATGGCGTCCGAGTTGAAGGTGGAAAAGAATCCCAGCAGGTGCGACGCATTATACACCGTGGCTTCATCCAGAAGTATGAGGTTATGATCAGATGAGCCGCCCCTGACGTAAAATCCGCTGTTCCCCTCCCCTGCAGGCTTAATGCCCGGCAGCAACTGGATCGTCTTGAGGATATCCCGCTCCCCGAACAGAACCGGCACATTTTTGACTTCCGCCAGGTTAACCCTGGCAAGCCCCATCTGCGCATCCGATACGTTCTCATTCCGCCGTTCACCGCTGATGACGACCTCGGAGAGAACGGTGCTCTGCTCCAGGGCGAGATCCACGCGCTGATTCTCCGAAAGCCGGATCATGCGGGTTACGGTCTTATATCCCACATAGCTGACGCTCATCATATAGTCGCCGGGAGCCAGTCTGGCCGAATAAAAGCCATAGGCATTGGTGCCGGTACCGATCTGAGCTTTGCCCGAGAACCGGACCGACACGCCAATCAGGGATTCCCCTGACCGGGCATCTTTAATGACTCCGCTAACCGAATAATTCGCCTGCGCATATAAACTGGTTTGGATAAGGACCAGCAGTACCCCACTCAGGATCTTCCTAAGACCGATCATCGATATGCAAATTTGTTTCAGCAAAGTAAGCTATTCCTCCCCTCGTTTTAACGGAATTAAACCTGCAAAGTTCATTCAGGGACACTTCCTGCTGTACATCAGCGGACGTGTTGCCGGGGAACAGGAAGAGGTCACACAAAAACGCTTCCACAAATGTCTTACTATTCGATGGAAAAAATTTACTTAAGCGACTCCGGCCCCAAAGTTTCTCCCGCAATTTATGGATTCTACCGCTGGAACGAGGTTGAAAAGCCTGGCCTGACCATGGAGCGGATCGTCAATCTCTGCTTAGAACTCGGGATCAACACCTTTGACCATGCAGATATCTATGGTTCGTACCAGTGCGAAGAGCTGTTCGGACGGCTCAACAGCCAGCGATCGTTCCGCCGGGAGGATATCGTCCTCTTCACCAAGTGCGGACTCCGGGTACCGCATCCGGATCATCCGGAGATCCGGACTCCCCATGTGGACACCTCCAGGGAGCACATCCTTCGGAGCCTGGACAACTCGCTCCGGAAATTAAAGACCGATTACATCGATATTTTCCTGCTGAACCAGCTCGACCCGGTGAGCAACCTTGAAGAGACAGCTCATACCCTCAGGCAGCTGAAAGAGTCCGGAAAAGTGAGGAACATCGGGATTGCGAACTTCTCGGTTTTTCAGCATCAGCTACTGGCCTCCTATCTGCAGATGCCCATCGTAACGAATCATATCGAACTGAACTTACTAAATACCGCTGCGCTGGACAACGGGCAGATCGACTACATCAAGCAGGGCTATATGCGGCCGCTCGCTTCAGCTCCGCTGGCCGCAGGAAGGATCGCCAATGACACCGGCTACCTGCCTGCACGGCTGCGCGCAAAGCTGGATGAGATGGCGGTCAAGCACCACAACGATATCGAATCGGTCGCCGTTGCGTGGCTGATCAAAATGGGTGCCCTCCCGCTTATCGGGACGACCGACGAGCGTAGAATCCGGAATATCGTCAATGCGTTCAACATCGATATGGATATTCAGGACTGGTATGAACTTTACCACGCGTCACGGGAGGACATCTGAAACCCGTCAGCTGCTGAAGCCTAGCTTGACCTTATAGCGGAACCTTCCGTTAAACTCCTGCTCAAGTTTCAGCACTTCGCGGGTTTTCTTGCTTATCCAGAACGTTTCCTTTCCGCTCGCGGAGTTATGGGTGAGCAACCAGCAATCAATTTTCTGGTCATTGTACCCGGTAAGAAATCCGCTGCCGGTCACTGAATAAACCTGGCCCGCCGGTGCTCCGAAACCCGGGTCATAGAAATTGATCCGGAAGGAGACATGCTCCCGATACGGAAGCGTAGAGAATACTTCCAGGTCCAGATGCCAGTTCAGCACATATTGGTCAAGAGCCTGCGAGAAAGCTTCGAACATCTTCTTTTTCGCCGGTACCGTATCCGAGCTGCTCAGTATCGTATCACGAAAACGGGCAGTCCTGCTGATAAAGTCGAACTGTCCGGAACCTGAACGTTTCCACCAGGTGTCATGAAACAACGGTGCAAACGTTTTCCGGTCATTCACCGAATACACCCGATGAGTGACCGATGTATTGTCTTCCCACTCCTGGCGGATGCTGACCGCATCCCTGCCGCGGTAATTCAGGAAGTTGATTGTCCGGGTCCATATCTGGTATCCGATCCGGCTGCTGTCCCGGCCGTTTTTAAAGTAAACGAGGTACCGGTTTACCCCCGGTTTAAGAGGGGCGGTATTCACCCGTGAAGCATTAATCGTAATCGTATCTCTTTTTTGGGAAAACCCTGAAGTGGTGCCCAGCAACCCCAGCAGAGCCATTGAAAGTAAGGTTTTATACATACACGTTAAACTTTAAGGTTGGTCGACTTTCGCGTTCGGATGTTTCAATGGTAACAGATTATTTACCTGAGCGGGAAGGTTTATTCAGTTCCCGGAGCGCCTCTGAGGCGATCCACCTGGCCGGGCGGCTTTCCAGCGTCCGGATCCGGAGAGCGGACTGAATGGCCAGTTCCCGGAGCAGCCCGTTTCTTTTCCCGATTTGTCTCAATGCCCAGCTGACGGCCTTCTTCACAAAATTCCGGCCGTCAACGGCATGTTCGCAGATCAGCGGCAGGAACCCGATAAACCGGGCGTCCAGAGCTCTTTTGTCATGGACGGCCAGTGCCGCCATCATGGCGAAACCTGCCCGTTTTTCAAATTCACCCGCACGGGCCGTCCATTCTGCGGCCTTTTCATAGGCCTGCGAGCTTTTGATGAACAGGTTAATACAGGCCTGGTCACAAATGTCCCAGGAATCAAAGTCGCCCACCCACAGGTCCATCAGACTTTCGGTGAGCTCGCGGGGATCGCCGATCAGAACAGCAAGCAGACGAGCTTCGTGGACACCAGTGTCCCATAACTGCTGGGCCAGCGTATGATTGCGCCCGATCTCTCTGGCAAGACCCCGAAGCACCGGCATCCGGATTCCAAGCACCTCGTTCCCGGTAATGCCAAATCGCGCCATCCCGGATGCAGAGGCCTCATCGCCCAGCCTTTGCAGCAAGTCCATGGTTTCATGCAGCGTCATCAGATCTGAAGGTAGGCAAAAAATTCCGGGGCCGCCGCCCCGCGGCATTGTAACAGTTACGTCAGAATTTACCCAAAGGACCATAAAACGCGGCATTATTAGTTTCAGTACTTACGGCTACCATGACATGTTGAACTTTAAGCCGTATTTTCGCCGCATTATTTATGGAACTCATAGCAAACGCTTTCGACCTTTTTCTTCATATCGATGATCATCTGAATGAGATCATACAGAATTACCGGATGTGGACATACCTGATCCTGTTCCTGATCATTTTTGCAGAGACCGGCCTGGTGGTCACCCCGTTCCTGCCAGGCGATCCGCTTCTTTTCGCAGCCGGCGCCCTGATCGCAGCAGGCGGGACAGGACTTGACATCTATGTACTGGGAGCGGTCCTTATCGGCGCGGCCATCCTGGGAAATGCGGCGAACTATACCATCGGACGGTCCCTGGGCCAGCGGGTGTTTAAGCCTACGAACCGCATCCTCAAACTCGAATATTACGAATCTACCAACGTCTTTTTTGAAAAGCATGGAGGCAAGGCGGTTATATTCAGCCGGTTTTTCCCGGTGCTCAGGACATTTGTTCCATTCGTTGCCGGCGTCGGCAAAATGAAGTGGTCGCACTTCACCTTCTATAATGTGGTCGGCGCCTTGGTATGGATCGTATTTTTCCTGGCCGCCGGATTCCTGTTCGGTAATCTGGCCGTTGTAAAAGAAAACTTTTCAGTGGTGATCGTTGCGATTACCGTGCTTGCGACGATCCCGCCGGTAGTGGCCGGTATCCGCGCACGGATCAGCAAATCCAAAGTGCAACCGGTACCTGTTTCGGTAAAAGACCATGATACCGGGAAGTCATAACAAATATCAGCCATCCGGATGGATCATTCAAGCGCTGAATACCATGCTTTGACGCACCGAACGAATTCGGCAGTCTCTTCGACATCCGGAAAATGGGCGCTCCGCTCAAAGAACCGGATCTGCGAACCCGCGATTTCCTCCTTGATCCGAATAGCTGCCGGCAACGCTCCGTTCCTGTCATAAACCCCGGTAAGGATGAGTACGGGTGAATTGATGCGGTGGGCATCCTCATAAAGATTGACCGGTCTGTGTTGCATCATAAGCGCTTTCATCACCTCCCCTGTATTACCGATCCCGCTCTCCCGCCACATATCGAATACTTTCCGGCCCTGGGCAGTGTCCCTAAAAAGAAACCGGATCACATCTTCCCGGCCTGCGAGATTCCAGAAGGCCATATTCTTATCCGACAACGAAGCAGGGCTCCTGAGAATACTGTCCATTTTCGGACGCGTTTGAGCATTGGCCTGGGAGTAGAAATTGGCCAACTGACTCAGAAGGACGGAGGAATCCTGGAGGGTCGCAAATGATTCAAGAATCAGACCCCTGACCTGATCCGGATGCGCAAGTGTATATTCCAGAGCCAATGAAGCGCCGAAGGAGTACCCCAGCGGCACGATTTGTTTCAAATTCAGATGCTTTCGAATCGCCTCCAGATCACTGACCATAAGCGGGACCGTGTATTTACCGTCCGCCGGCCGGTCTGAGCGGCCGCTGCCGCGCTGCTCATAGTAGATCACTGTTGCAAATTTTTCGAGCCCTGCCCCCGCCGTCCGCTCAAAGACATAATGGTTACCGCCGGGTCCGCCGTGAATGATCACCAGGGGAACCGTCCGGTGCTCCGCACCGGACACTTTAACCCAATGCCGGATCCCGTTGACATTCACCATAGATACTCCGTTTACCAGCTCCTGGGCACAGGAAATAAAAGGGGCTATGATTAAGAGCAAGATAAGTTTGTATCTGGACATAACGGTTGTTTCTCACTAAGACCGGATACTACGGAAAACGTTACATGATCCCCGTATTCACTGCCACTTCCCGGCTGTTGATGCCGGTCCCTTTCCCAGCTTTCCGGATGTCTTCTTATACCATGCGAGAGTGAGCCCGACCATCCGGTTGTACGTCCGCAGCCCCTCAGGCTGATTATTAAGCTTCAGATAATTGTTGTAAAAAATGCTGCTCACCTGCCCGGCTGCACCCCTGTAGGACAGCCAGAATTCGCGGTCGTTTTCGTAATCGCGGAGAACCGGCGCAGATATCCGGCTGCGCAGCTGCAGGAAGGCGACCGAGTCCCGTAACATCACGTCGAACAGGAACTCCCCGGCAGCCATATAGTAAGCGGAATATTTAACCAGGGGTTCGCGGGAGTCTTTCGCCGCCAGGAAACCCACAAAGTTTGCCTCATCTTCCCGGCCGAAACCCATCTGGTGAGCCATTTCGTGGCACGCAGTCAGCGGTTTGAGCCAGACCGGCATAATGCCGTTTATCTGCGCCTCAGAGGTAAAGGGGTTGAAGTATCCCGCTGTACCCAGATAACTTACCGGTACACTGATAAGCGACACTTTCACTTTCGGCCGGATAGGTCTGAAATCGTTCGAAGAGCCGGCCAGTTTGCGGACTGCTTCCAGGGAATGCTGAAGGAGGGTTTCATTATCCGTCGTCAGCGCTGAGACAGGCAGCTCCTGCCGGATCCTGTTTACGCTGTCGATCAGCAGCCCGGTCACTTCCAGAAGCTCCGCCTTACTGAAGACGCTGTCAGTGAGCTGCAAGCGGACAGCAGCGGAAGGCCGGAAATAGTTGAGCCCCCACAGCAGGTAAAAAGAAATAACCAGCGCCTCGGCTGTGATGAGCAGATTTAAGGCCAGAACACCTGCGTAGGCGAACCGCCCATTCACCAGGCCGACGATCAGCCGGGCTGCATACACCAACAACCAGACACTGAGGAGCATGTACAGCAGATCGCCAACACTGAAGGGCATGGTATTGAGGACCAGGGGGACCAGGTTGCGGACAAGCCGGTATAGTCCTTCGGAATAGAACCTTTCAACCAGCCAGGGGTTTCTTCCGGCAGTCAATATCAGGATAAGAGAGAGCGCAAGCAGGGCAGCCGCCGCCCCTTTTCTGATCGGTCTCCTTCCGTTTGCATCCATGTCTGACCAAGATAGCCAATTCGGCACGTTTTCACCATAGGGACACATCCCGTTCCTGCCCGGAAAATTTTGTACTTTTCACAAAAAAACATCATGGCAAACCCGGCTGATTTCAGAATGACTCTCCGAACCCTTATATTATTGCTCTTAACAGGCAGCTGCTTGACGATGTACGGACAACCAGGAACCCGACTGATCCTGACCGGCTATTCTTTTTCAAAAGGAAAGAATGTGATCGGCCGGGTAACGACCACCGACGGCTCCTCCCTGGGGGGAGTAAGGCTGACGGGGCCGTCTTCGAAGAACTTTTTACTGACTGCAGACCATGAACTGAGTATCCAGCCTTCCCTGAACAGGCCGGGCGTGCAATGGTACGATGTAGTGATCGAAGCAAAAGCAGGAGGACAACCGCTGAAGCAGAATTTCAGGATTGTGCATGATGAGTTTGGCCGGAATCGGGTCATCGCCCACCGCGGGGCCTGGAAAGCCGCCGGAACCGCCGAAAACTCCATTGCCGCCCTGAAGAATGCCATTCGACTGGAGTGCCAGGGAAGCGAATTCGATGTCCATATGTCAGCGGACTCCATATTGTTCATCAACCACGATCCGGCAATACATGGCCTGGTCATTGAAAAAACGCCGGCAGCACAGCTATCGACGCTCCGCCTGTCCAACGGCGAACTTCTGCCCACCCTGGACCAATTCCTGAAGGCCGGACTCGGGCAGAACCATACCCGGCTCATTTTGGAAGTGAAACCTACCACCATGGGACCGGAGCGCGCCCGCTACGTTGCCGCATCGGTTCTGCAGGTGGTACGGGACCTCCATGCCGAGGCCTGGATCGATTATATCAGCTTCGACTTCGATATATGCAGGGAGCTGATCAGGCTGGATCCTTCCGCAAGGGTTGCCTACCTGAACGGCGATAAGTCGCCGGAAGAGCTTGCGGCTGCAAAGCTCTGGGGCCTGGATTACCACTACAGCGTATTCAAAAAGAACGATGCGCTGATCCGGGAAGCCCGAGCGCATCATCTGACACTGAACGCCTGGACTGCGAACGACCGTGAGACGATGGACTGGCTCCTGCAAAACGGTTTCGATTTCATTACGACCAACGAGCCGGAACTCCTTCTTCAACTGACCTCCTCAGCGGACTGATCAGGCACCCAACGAAAGGTTAAACACCAGGCGTGAACCATCCGGGATGACCGCATCAACCCGGACGACGCCGTTTTTGGCTCTTGCCAGGGCCGCGCGAACGTCTGCTTCGCTGTTTACTGGCGCGCCGTTCATACCGGTAATCACCGTACCACGTGGGAGTCCGATATAATCGAAAAAGCCGCCGGGGATAATTTCAGTCACAATAACGCCTGAACGCACCCTTAATCGCTGCTTCACATTATCGCTGGCCGGCGTGAACCTGGCGCCGAGTTTCGAGAAAGCTTCGGAGGTGGAATTTTCCGCATTCTCGGCCAACTCCTGTGTACCGCCTTTGAGCGTAACCTGGGCGTTCAGGTTCTTATTGCCCCTGACATAGCTCAGGGCCACTTTATCGCCGGGGCGGTGGCGGCCGATCCATTCAGAAAATTCAGCTGAAGAGGAGACCTCAACCCCATCGATCTTCTTGATCACATCTCCGGCACGCAGGCCGGCTGCAGCTGCGGCACTTCCGCTCTGAACCCCGGTGATGTAGACGCCGTTGATGGCTCCCGGGTTAATGCCCTGTTCTTTGAAGAACTGCTCCTCGGCAAGCGGAGAGGGAAAGGTGACGCCGAGAAAAGCCCTCTTTACCCGGCCAAACTTGATGAGGTCTTCCAGGACCTTTTTTGCCAGGTTCACCGGAATGGCGAACCCATAACCGGCGTAACTGCCGGTCTGGGAGGCGATCGCAGAATTGATTCCGATCAGCTCACCCTGAGAGTTGACCAGTGCGCCGCCGCTGTTTCCCGGATTAATTGCCGCATCGGTCTGGATAAAGGATTCAATAGCCACGCTCGTCTGCTGCCTCCGGCCACTTTGGGATTCATCAAGGATACCGATGCTCCTTCCCTTCGCACTGATAATGCCGGCCGTTACCGTGGTGTTGAGCGAGAACGGATAACCGACGGCAAGCACCCATTCGCCGACCTTTACGACATCGGAATTTCCCATTTTTACCACCGGAAACTTATTTCCGTCGATCTTGATCAGCGCCAGGTCCGTATTGGGATCGAATCCGGCCGCCCGGGCCTTGAACGTGCGCTTATCCGGAAGCACCACCTCGATAGACGAGGCGTCTTCGACGACGTGGTTATTAGTAGCAATATACCCGTCAGCAGTGATTATCACGCCTGATCCGGACCCTCTGGCCACTCCCTGCGGAGCGCCGTAATACTCCTCCCAGGGATTCCTGGCGGCCGTATTTTCGTACATGGTCCTGATATGCACCACGCCGGGCGTTACGGCGGCCGCTGCGTCAACGAAATCGCCCCCCGCCGACGGCACCCGGTTATCGTTGCGATTATTCGCAAAAAAGACCTTTTGATCCTCGCTTAACGCCTCTTCGGCACCGTTTCGTTCTCCGATTACCTTGTAGGCGCCGATGGCAGCCGCTCCACTGATCAGTGCCGTAAGAACAATTATCCCTGCTTTTTTCATGTTACACGTGTCTTTATCTCCACAGACCTGTATAAGAAAAGCTTTGCGAACGGAAAAAGTTTCGGGAGGAAGACGTTGACACCGGTCTTTTCACCGGACCATCGAGGCCGTCCACCGCCGGAAGCGGGGCGTCCACCGAGTTTTCCGGCCGGGCTGTCAGGCCTCCTGTAACCATGGGGAAAACCGACCGTCTTAATGGGGAACTCGCTCACCAGCGAATTAATATATACGTTATGAAAAAGTACCTCAGACTATTTTTACCTGCCCTTTTGTTCCTGCCGTTTATACTGCCTGCAACAGCGCAGGTTAAAATCTCCGGAAGCAGGGTGACCGGGCTTGTCCAGGATGAAGAACAAAAGCCTATGGAATTCGCGACCCTGATTCTCATGAATGCTGCCGACTCATCCATGATAAAAAGCGCCGTATCCGACCTTGCCGGAAAATTTGTGTTTGAAAACCTTCCCGCGGGTAACTACCGTGTTTCGGCCAGTATGATGGGCTACCTTAAGGCGGTGTCCGCACCTTTCCTGATTGATGAAAAGCACCAGGTGGCGGATGCAGGCATCTTAAAACTAAGCGTATCGAGCAAGATCCTGAAAGAGGTGACGGTCGTTTCCAGCCGGCCCTTCGTGGAGCGTAAAGTCGATCGTCTGGTCGTAAACGTGGAGGGCAGCAGCGTCGCCGCAGGTTCCACCGCACTGGAGGTCCTTCAAAAGGCGCCGGGCATCACGGTTGACCAGAATGACAATATCTCCATGCAGGGCAAACAAGGAGTCCTGGTTATGCTGGACGGCAAACAAACCTACATGAGCAACAGCGATGTCGCCAGCCTCCTGAAGGGAATGCCGAGCACTCAGATCGAAAGCATTGAACTGATCACCAACCCTTCTGCTCGATATGACGCCAGCGGAAACTCCGGTATCATCAACATCCGGACCAGGAAAAGCCAGAAAGGGGGAACCAACGGCTCACTTACCGCAGGCGCAGGCCTGGGTGACAACCACCGGACGAATGCAGGCATCGTCCTGAACCACCGCAATAACAATATCAATCTATTTGGAAACTACAACTACGGATACAACAAGCGGGCAAAGGACATGACGATCAACCGGATCAATTCCCAAACGGAACAGAACACGTTCTTCGGCCAGGAGGGAACTTCCCTTCGTAACGTCGATAATAATAACTTTAAGGCGGGGATCGACATATCCCTGAACAAGAGAAATACCCTGGGTTTTATGGTAAACGGCTACCTGAATTCAGGCCATGTCCTGGATGATAACACCACCCGCATCGGATCCTCCTTCACCATCCAGGACTCATCCCTCATCTCCGTTAATAACGGCGCCGATGAGTACCGGAATATGGCCTACAATATGAACTACAAGGTCGTCCTCGATTCCAGCGGACAGGAACTGTCTTTTGACGCGGACTACTCAACCTACCGGGGAAACGACAATATGGCGTATGATACCGAATATTATAATGCGGACGGCTCCCTGTCCAGACCACGGGAAATCGTGCGGAACGGCACCCCTTCTAAAATCGACATCAAGGCGTTCAAGGTCGATTACATCAAATCCCTGAACAAAAAGATAAAGCTTGAGGCGGGCCTTAAAAGCAGCTGGGTTGAAACGGACAACAACTTCAAATATGAACAGCTTTTCAACAACAACTGGACCAACGATCCGCGCCGCAGCAACCACTTTGTCTATGACGAGAACGTGAATGCGGTCTACGTTAACCTCAACAACCAGTTCGGCAAGACCAGCGTGCAGGCCGGGCTCCGGGCAGAGCAAACCAATTCCACCGGGAACCTGATCACGACCGGAAAAAAAGTGGACCGCAGCTACCTGGACCTTTTCCCGAGCGTTTTCATCAACCATCCCTTGTCGGAAAATCATAATCTGGGCGTTTCGTACAGCCGCAGGATCGACCGCCCAAGTTACGATGCCCTTAACCCGTTCGAATTCTACCTGGACCAGTATACCTACAACCAGGGAAACCCGTTCCTTACGCCTCAGTACACCAATAATTTCGAGGTGAACTACATGTATAAGAAGAAATACGCATTCGGACTGGGCTACAGCCTTACCAACGATGTGATCACGGAGGTCCTGCTGCCGGATACGACACGTAAGGCGCTGTTCCAGACCATGGAGAATCTGAACAAACAGATCAATTACCGCTTCAGTGCGAATGCACCGGTAACGTTCAGCAGGTGGTGGAGCGCCAGTAATAACCTGGTGGTCTTCTACCTCGGATTCCGGTCAGAAAATCTCCGGGGCAAGGAGCTCAACACCGGTAAGGTGGCCTACCAGATCAAGTCTCAGCACACCTTTATCGTGAACAAGGATCTGAGTGCTGAACTCAGCGCCGACTACCAGGCTCCACTGGAGTACGGAGCACTCCGGATCCAGGCTGAGTACGGTATCGACCTGGGCTTAAGCAAGTCATTCATGGATAAAAAAGCCAGTCTCAAACTGGCAATGAGCGACGTATTCAATACCCGCAAGCAGAAGATCTCGAGTGTATATGAGGGACTGACCTATGACCTGGTTCAGAAACATGAGACCCGGATCGCCAGGGTCACCTTTTCCTACCGGTTCGGCAAGAACGAGATCAAGCCGGCCCGCCGGCGTTCCACCGGCCTTGAAGAAGAGCAGCGAAGAATGAAAAACTAATTTTTCCAGCAGAGACCCGTTATGCCGCATAACGGGTCTTGCTATTTAAACCTGTCGGTCTCTGACTCCCGGTTTACGCTTAGGACACAGACTCTCCTTCGGTGGATTCCGCCCTGGTCATTTCTGCGAACGGCGTATCGAAAGCCGCATGTTCCAGTTTACCGCTGATGGCGTGCCGGTAACTCTCCTCATTGAACTCATTTTCGCTTTTGGCTACCACAACGGTAGCGATCCCATTACCGACCAGATTGGTCAGAGCCCGCGCCTCGGACATAAAGCGATCTACACCAAGCAAAATGGCCACGTTCTCCACGGGCATGACCTTCATGGAGGCCAGCGTGGTACTCAGTACGATGAAACCGCTGCCGGTAACACCGGCCGCGCCCTTTGAAGTCACCATCAGGATTCCCATGGCAGTCAGTTGCTGCCCAAGGGTCATGTCGACACGAAAGACCTGGACCAGGAACATGAACGCCATGGCTAGATAAATAGACGTACCATCGAGATTGAACGAATACCCGGTCGGGATTACCAGCCCTACGACGGGTTTGGAACACCCGAACTTCTCCATTTTGCTCATCATGCTCGGCAGGACCGATTCGGATGAACTTGTCCCCAGCACGACCAGCAACTCCTGCCGGATATATTTCAGGTACTGCCACAGACTGAACTTGTACAGACGGCAGACCAGGTTAAGAACCCCGAAGATGAAAAGGAAGCAGGTCAGGTACACTGCCGCCATGATCTTCCCCATCGACACCAGACTCCCTATCCCGTAATTGCCAATCGTGTAGGCCATTCCACCAAAAGCACCCACAGGAGCAAGCTTCATGATGAATTTCATCATGTTGAAAAGTATCTGGGATATCCGTTCAAACGTAAGGATCAGCGGAGTACCGGCGGCACCCATCCGGCTGAGTCCATATCCAAAGAGGATGGCAAAAAACAGGATCTGCAGAATGTCGCCGGCCGCGAACGACGCAAAAACATTCTTAGGTATGATCCCGGTCATGAATTCCACCCAGTTCAGCCCGGGTGCCGGCGGGACCGGAACACCCTGGCTCTTCCCCAAGGGGATCACATCCTTCCCGGGCTGAAGAACGTTCGCTACAAGCAGTCCGATAGCAATTGCGAGCGTGGTAATAATCTCAAAATAAAGCAGGGCCTTTCCGCCGACCCGGCCGACTTTCTTCATGTCATCCATCCGGGCGATGCCCAAAACGATCGTGAAGAAGATGATCGGAGCGATCAGCATAGTGATCATATTCACAAAGGTCCTCCCGATCGTTTGCGCGGCCGGTGCAAATGCCGGAAACATAACTCCGGCGAGGACCCCTAGGATGATAGCGGCGATGACCTGGAAAGTAAGATTCGTAAGGATCCTTTTCATATCAGATTCGATCGGGGGATGTGACCGACTGAGTGTAGAACAAGGCCGCCGCACCAAGCAACGCAATGTTTTCAGTCTCCGATGATTCAATTCGGATGTTCCGGATCACCGGTTTATAGGGAAAGTCCTGCAAATGATCCCACAGGGAATCTCTGAAAAACGGGAAGGCCTTGCTGACGGATCCGCCCAGAACGATCATTTGCGGATCAACGGTAAAGAGCACAGACCGGATCACCCAGCTGACATGACGCCCGTATTCCTGAAAGACCTGTAGGGCACCGGGATCACCGGACAGGGCCTGCTGACAGAGGTCCTCGCCGCTTTGTCCGCATGAATACCGGAAGAAATTGCCGCTGGCATAGAACTCGAGGTTCCGGTCGAGGTAAGGCAGCATACCGAACTCACCTGCGCCACAGTTCCTCCCCTCATACAGGCGGCTATTGCAGATAAGGCCGCCGGCAACCCCGGTCCCGAGGATCAGACCAACCATGTTGGGAACCCCTTTTCCCTTGCCGTAATGCCACTCTCCGGCTGCGAAGCAATTTGCATCGTTGTTTACCCAGACCGGTCGGCCGAACCGGTCTTCCAGGACCCTTTTCAGGGGAACTTCCTTCCATGACGGGATGTTCACCACATCTGAGACCACTCCTTCACGGGTATCGACAACGGCAGGAACACCTACGCCGATCGCCTCTACTCCGGGCCGCATCACCTCAGCAATGCACCGGATCAGGTCTTCCAGGACCTCCTCTTTCGCGCCTTCAGACCGGATCCTCAGGGAGGAAGTCTGAAGGATCCTTCCGGCTTCTATCCGGCCGCTCCGGACGTTCGTGCCGCCGAGATCAACACCAATAATTGTATTACCCCCCATATTGTTCCGTTAAGCAGCGATCAACTATTTTATTCCCAGGAATTCGCATAATACGAATATAAAAATTGCCGGGAAGCGGAGACAATAAGTCCGTCCGATCACGAAAGTATTTTTCGCCGACGTTTCCCCCCGCTTTTACCTGACGGCTACCGGGCCGGTTCAGCAGCCCGTAAGCCGGGATAACGATCCTCATCAATATCCTCCTGCCCCGCACCTCCCTTTGTAGGTAGCTGGTCCTGCCGCCCCCCGCAGGCGGCTGAAAACTGACCCGAAGCTGCTGACATCCATTTTTGGTCTGCTCTACCTGATCCTGCTGACGTTTACGGTCAGGAAGACCGCGATGCTCATGGTCCCCGGCTTTAATTGCGCTGAGCTGCAACCAAATACGGGTCGATGTCGTCCTATGAAAAAACGGACCGATTCATGAAACGACTCCTGCCGGCAGCAATTTTCATTTTGTTTACCCTGACTCTCAAAGCACAGATTCCCGATTCTGTGCGCACGCACCTCGATTCAGCACTCCTGCTGCTCCAGGAGAAATCACTCTATCACAAGAAAGTGAACTGGGAGCAGACCAGGGCCGTGATGCTTGAAAAAGCCGCCTCAGCTACCAGCCGCAAAGAAACGTTTGACGCGATCGCAGAGGCTTTCGGCAGGCTCGGCGACAGGCACGGCTTCTTTAGACAATACGGACAACAATACCGCCTGCCGGACAGCGCATTAGTGAACCGGCTGTCCGACTCCCTGAAGGCCGAATGGCGTAAAGGCTGGAGGATTGAGACGGCGATGCTGGGAAACGTAGCCTATTTCAGGATGCCGAACGTGAACGCATTCAACAGGGAACAGGTGGACGCATTTGCCAACAGGCTGTATGACAGTATCGCTTCGCTTGCCGCCAGGCATCCGAAAAGCTGGATCATTGATCTGCGAAGAAATGCGGGGGGCAATATCCGCCCCATGATGGCTGCCCTGGCTCCTTTCTTCAGCGATGCCATTACCTCCTATGAACTGGACCGCGATGGACAGGTTACCGGCTATTCCGGCTTTAAAAACGGCAATTATGTGAGTAACAATACCCTGATCGAGGCGACCATTAACAGGAAGATCGGCAGTTTTCACCGGGTAAGGGTCGCCGTGCTTACCGGCCCGGGAACCGGCAGCTCCGGTGAGGGGGTAGCGGCAGCGCTCAGGGAACGCAAGCGGAGCCGTCTGTTCGGTGAACCGACCGCCGGTTTTACAAACTCCACGGAAGGATTCCTTTTCAACAACCAAAACAGCTACTTCCTCCTGACCACCTCCCAGGTTGCCGGCAGGAATAAAAAGCCGCTCCCGGACACGATCGTGCCGGACGTCAGCCTTAGGAACAACGATCACTTCAACAGCCTGCTGACCGATTATGCGGTCCTTGCGGCGCTGAAGTGGCTGAAACAGCCGGGACGATAAGCGGCTGCCCGCCAAATGCAGAAAGGAGCCCGGAGGCTCCTTTCTGCGGCAGGATCGTCACTTGAGGATCCCATTTATTGTTTCCCGGCCTGAAATGATTCCTTTGCAGGTTCAGCACTTTTTATTTTGGATGATTCCGGAGACGCGGATCTTTTTTCCCATTCTCCCTCTTTAAATTCCAATTCCTTTATCTTTTTTTTCCATTCGGGTGAATTGAACTTCTTTTCCAGTTCTTGCGTGCTCAGTTCGAGTTCCTTCATCTTATTCTTCCATTCCGGCGAGTTAAACTTCTTTTCCAGTTCTTGCGTGCTCAGCTCGATTTCCTTCATCTTATTCCTCCATTCCGGCGAGTTGAACATCTTCTCCATTTGCTGACTGCTCATCTCCATTTCCTTCATTTTGCTTTTCCATTCCGGAGAATCGAATTTTTTCGCCAATTCCTCACTTTTCATCTCGATTTCCTTCATTTTGCTATTCCATTCCGGCGAGTTGAACATTTTCTCAAGTTCCGACCCGTTCATTTCGAAGCTCCTGATCTTGGCTTTCCATTCGGGGGAATCGAAGGTTTTGCTCATTTCCCTGGCTTTATTCTCAATATCCTGCACCTGCTTCTTCCATTCGGGCGACTCAAAATACGCTTTCATTTTCTCACCATGCCGGGCGATCATTTCGTCGTGTTTCTTCCACTCGGGACTGTCGAAGTATTTCTTCAGCTCTTCCGAATTATTCTGAATGTCGGCCATATGTTGCTTCCATTCAGGGCTCACGAACTGCTTTCTGAGCTTTTCCGACTGGGCTTTGATCTCCGCCTGGTTCTTCTTCCACTCGGGGCTGCTGAAATACTTCTTTACTTCATTGCTGTCCGGAGCGGGGACCGTATCGACGAAACCCGTTCTCAGATCATTCCTAAGAGCAGGCTTAATGGAGGTGGGGACCTTTCCGGCGTCTTTCTGCAGGTCGGCCTCTGTAGCCGGGGTGATCCAGGCCAGGGATAATCCGGCAGCCAGGAAGCCTAATAATGCATACACGCCGGGTTTCAGGGCTAATCTTTGGTTGTTCATATGTGTGATTCTTTTGATGCGTTCAAGTAAGGTACCGGACTTTTGACCCGTAGCCGATAAAGCCGGCCCTGCAAATGCGAGCTGTTGTTCCAGAATGAACAGACCATGTGCGTACGCATGCGGATCCGATGTGTGGGCGACCACCAGGTCATCGCAGCAGAATTCGCGTTCTCTGCGAATCTCTGCTCCTAGGCTCCAGCATACCGGGTTGAAAAACAGCACCATTTCCATGGCCTTCTGAATCAGATTAACCAGGTAGTCATTCCTCCGGATATGAGCCAGCTCATGCAGGAGGATCGCTTCGGCCTGTTCGGTTGTCAGGCTATTGAATGCGGTGACCGGGAAATAGATGACCGGTTTCAGGAATCCGGCCGTGAAGGGAACTCCGGTCTTCTCTCCGGTCACCAAACCGACGCGGCGGCTGATATTCAACCGGAAACGCCATGCTTCAAGCTTTCGGCTCCATTCCCCTGAAGTGATCGCCTCACCCCTGGTCAGGCTGCGCACGCGCATAAGCCCGAAGACATAAAGCAGGAAATGTATTCCCAGCCCTATAAAATATGTTTTCCCGATTAGATCCGCCTTTGACATGATCATCATCCGGAGGCTGAAAAACCGTGCGGAGACGGGTTCGGAATCCTGGAGGGCGAAAGCTGCCGACGCTGAATACCGGTCCCAGTTCCTGATTCCATCGAAGATATTCAGGCAGAACAGCAGGAAAACCAGGCATTGTGCAATTAGCAGCAAATTATACCTGGCCGAAGCAGTAAGCTGCGGAAAACTTAAGAGGACCAGTCTAGAGGCGAGATAGATCACGATCGCCTGTCCCAGGGACTCATACATGGCTTCTGTCAGAATGAAAAACGTTTCCATGACACTATTTCTTTTCTAGCCGATCCAGGTATTTCCGGATCTCTTCAATTTCTTGCTTGGAGGATTTTTTGTTCACGGCATGCATAACCAGCTGGGCGGCCGAGCCGTTGAATACATCTTCGATGAACTTGTTAACGATGGTGCTTTTGGTCTTTTCCGGATTCAACAATGCTTTATACACATGGCTGCGGTTGGTTGTATCCCTTTCCACCATGTTCTTCTCGAACATAATCTGCATGAGCTTGAGGGTGGTGGTATAACCTACGATTTCACCACGTTCGTCAGAAAGGATATCATTCACTTCCCTGACTGTGCAGCTCCCCTTCGACCAAAGGATCTGCAGGATCTCAATTTCACTATCGGTTGGTTTAATTTCCATTATCTACGAATTCTTTCGTATACAATAGTACGAACAAATTCGTAAGCAAAAAGGATTTTAACTTTTTTTAACACAGGTACATATTCGATACATGCATAACCAAAAAAGGCCCCTAATGAAGGGCCCTTTTTAAATCATCGATTCGTTTTCAGATTACAGATTCGCCATCCAGGCTTTGCGCAAGGCGAGCTGCTCAGCCGTCGCATCCGCTTCCGGCTCGAAAATATGGCGTTTTTCCTCCTGTTTGTCAAGCATCATCAGCTTTAGCGTTTCGTGTTTGCCCTTCCGATTCACAACCATGGTGTAGCTGCCTCCGGCGGCCATCTGAAACACCCGGCCCAGCTCCTCGTTCGCGTTCGCCAGGGTAATGTTCGTTCCATTTACCGAAATGATCTGATCGCCATCAGCAAGCCCCGCCTTTTGCTGGATATCATTCACTTTCACGACGGTCAGAACACCCCCTGGTGCCAAGATCTCATAACCAAGGTCCTTTACTCTTTTGTCCGTCTTCAGGGAAGCCGTATACCGGATGCCCAGCTTCCCAAAATATTCCTTCAGAGGAAGCGGTTCCTTGCCTTTGACATACCGGTTGAAGAAATCGTTAATCTCAGGGTAGGTTTTGGAAGCGAAAATGGAAAAAAACTCATTCTCCGGGAAAGCCTTTGACGGCCCGTATTCCCTGGATAGTTCATTGATCACTTCACGAAGCCCTTTCTTACCGCCGGAAAGCTCCAGCAGACGGATATCCAGCAGGGCCGCAGTAGCCGCCCCGCGGTTGTAAATATTCCCGTATCTCTTCTGTCCCTCCGGGGTATACGAGGTCAGGCTCAGTTCCAGCAGGCTGTAATCAGATCCGAACTGATCATTAAAGTATAATTTCTGCTGCATATCTTTCAGGTATTCCTCCAGGGTGATCATCCCTGCCCGAAGCTGCATAATATCCGAAGCCCATTCGGTGGTGCCTTCATACAGCCACAAATGCTGGGAAGGAGTTGGCGTAACAAAGTTGAACCGCTCTATGATCTCGCTGTGGATATTGAGCGGGGTGATGATGTGGAAGAACTCATGCGAAGCTATGTCGGTCACATTGTGGGCGAAGGCGGGGCTAAAGTCCTGCTCTTTCATGACGTACTCGGAGCTGTAGGAATGCTCCCATGCGCCCCAGTCCTGGTCCTCGAAATGAAAAAGGAAAGTATACCGGTCAACCGGGAACCTGACGACGAACTTGTGAACCGCGTTCAGCATGGTCGTCATATTACTAAGCAGATCGGATGATTTGATCTTCCCCGTCTTGGAATAAGTAAACAGCTCGATCCGGGTTCCGTCGTAGGTCGTATCGGCTTTGGTCAGAGAACTTCCGGCCATGATCGGGGAATCGACAACATAATCATAATTGTTGATCAGATAATAACCCTGATCATCTGTTTTCAGTGCCGTCCCGACCGTCCAATTCTGCGGATAATCCAGCTTAAGCTTCATGGGTGCACTCTGCAACCCTTTCAGATAACCAAAAACGCCCTGTCCGTTGATCAGCGCATGATCCTGTTCCAGCGACGTGCCGCACATATTGTAGATCTTATTCGTGGACACCGGCGTATCCCAGGTCTCGGCGATCTGATAGGCAATTTTCCGGACCTTCTTAGGTGACGTCAACTCCCATTGGTTGGTATTCAGCTGCCTGGTGGGAATCTCCCGACCCTTCTTATCATAGGCCTTGAAACTGCGTACAAAGCGGCCGATGTCCATGGTCTGATAGGTCCCCGGAGCGGTGGCAGCAAACTGAAAGACATTATTTTCGGCCGCCAGTCCCCTGACATTCAGGACAACTTTAAACAGGTCATCAGCACGGTCATTTAAATTGACCTCATAGGTTAGTTCCGGCTGTTTAGCAGCTTCGGCCGGACCTCCATACATCAGCCCTATGATTCCGAAGGCAAACAATAGTTTTTTCATATCTCCTCTTAATTTACTGCAAGATAGAATTTGTTCAAGATGTTTTCTGTAAAAACCCCGTGATGTTATCTGAAGCAGGCGGGGCCGTATTCCGTATCACTTCCTCTTGGAACAAAACAAGAAAATTACTAATTTAAGTTATTCATTATCAAACACTTGCGGTATGAAAAAGCGGATATATCTTTTTCTGCTCCTCTGCATCGGCCTTGCTTCCTGCAGAAAGGATCCGGAACTTGAAGTTTCCGACCGGGCGGTTTCCGTTACTCCTGCACCCGACAGCATTACCCCGGCCAACTTTGTGGCCGGGGTCCCCAATCCCTACTTTCCTTTGATACCCGGGCGCTCTCTCCGGTATATCAGAAAGATCGCAAATGGACCGGATACGGTCCTCCAGCATGTCGAAGTCCAGGTAACCCACGAAACCCGCACAATCGACAGCGTCAGCTGCATGGTGGTCAGGGAGGTTGCCAAGCAAGATACGACAAGGCTGGAGGAGGTAATCTCCTATTATGCACAGGACCTGACCGGCACGGTCTGGAAGTTTGGAGAACACCGCAAGAGATTCACAGCCGACGTGCCAGATCCCAAAGGATCCTGGCTGGCCGGAATAGACAGCGCCCGGGCCGGAATCAAGATGCACGCGAATCCAGGGGCCCATCTCGGCGAACTTTACTATCAGGAATATGCCCTGGGGATCGCAGAGGACCAGGGACTGGTACACGATACCACGCGCACGGCCGTCGTACCGTTCGGCACCTTTACTAACTGCGTCCGGATCCACGACAGCACCGCGCTGGACCCGCTGGCAACGACCCATCAGTATTATGCAAGCGGCATTGGACTGGTACAGATTCTGAACATCGGATCTACTATCATTACCCAGCTTGAAGCGATTGATTCAATACCAGCTGCCGTCAGCATTGACCATCTTGCATTTGTACCTGATACCGTAACCGTCGCCCCGGGGTCCACAGTCATCTGGACAAATCTCGAAAGTTTCCCGCATACAGTCACTGCGGATGACGAAAGCTTCACCAGTCCGGCCCTGCAGACCGGGGGAACCTATACACATACATTCTCCGTCGCCGATACAGTGCCTTACCATTGTTCTATTCACCCGAGTATGAAGGCTGTCGTACTCATCAGATAGCGCCTGCCGATTTCGGGCAGACGGGATTTCAGGCCCCTGAAACCCTTCTGAGAAAATTAAGCAGACACGGAATATCGGCACCCGCCCAGTCCAGCGCCAGCAGTTCGCCCGGTCGGAGCCACCGGAAGGAACGATGCTCCCTTAACCGAATCTCCCCGGAAACGATCCGGCACGTGAACGGTATGAGGCGAATGGTCGTTGTCGCATAGGAATGAATATTCGGTTCGAGCCGGTCTATTACACGGATCTGAATGTCCAGCTCCTCCCGGATCTCACGAACCAGACAGTTTTCGGCCGACTCTCCCGGCTCAAGCTTACCTCCCGGAAATTCCCACTTACCGGGCAATGACATTGCGTGGCTCCTCTGGGCAACCAGCACGCTGCCATCTGCATCCAAAATAATCGCGCAGGCAACCTCTACCATATACTCTATTTAGAGAGAGTGGGTTCGATGAAAGCAGTCGTTCGGCGGTCTCTTAGGATCAGATACACAAGGGGAAACATCATTGCGGTCACCGCCAGGCCGAGCAGATCATATCCGATATGGTCTGCCTGCGGGCCGGTCTTCAATAAACCCTGCCCTCCGAACCCGTACATCATTCGGAACATCACGTTTCCGCCCCAGTGCAAGCCAAATGACATCCATATGGATCCGGTTTTCAGAACGCTGTAGGCGAACACCAGTCCCAATATACCCGAAAACACAATGTTCACCCATGTAAAACCCGCCAGCAGGGAGTCGGTCAAAACATACATAACCGTTGAAACCGGCAGAAAGAACCTCACCAGGCCGAGATGATTCCATGCGGAGAACACGTATCCCCGGATGAGCACGTCATTCAAAATTGAAGAAAACAGCATGGCGAACACCCCCAGCAGTAATGTCTGCAGAATATGGCCGGTCGGCATGATACCTTCAACCACGAACTTTCCGAAGCCGAAAAAAAGAGCATACTTCACAGCGTAGACCAGAAGCCCGGCCAGGAATCCGATCGTCAGGTCCTGCGACCAGCCCGCAGCTCTCGTCAGACCGAGGTCCGAAATGCCGTTGATGCGCAGCAAGAACCTGGTGATCACATAAACCAGCGCGAAGAATCCGCCCCAATATGCGATCCACTGTTCCAGTCTGTCAGCAGCCAGATACATCGGAATGACATTTACATACAGGCATAAAACCAGGAAGCCGGCTATCCAGCGTACGACAGGAGGTCTCATTTCAGATCGCAGTTTTTCCCAAAAGTAAAAAATCCCGGAATTCTGAAAGAAAGACCACGTCGCGTAAAAGCACGCTATTCCAGGTTCAGTTGCCAGGATACGCCGAATCGATCTGCGACCCACGCGAACTTCCTGCTGAAGGCATATTCGTCCAGTGGCATCATAACCGCTCCCCCTTCGGCCAGCTGCCTGAACATCCGGTCTATTTCGTCTTCGGAATCACAGTTTACCAGGATTGACATGGATGGTGTAAAAGAAAACTGGTGCCCCATGGCACTGTCCATGGCCCGGTACTCCTGGCCAGCCAGTGTAAAGATTGCCTGTTTGATTTCTCCTTCGTTGCCTCCCGGTTCCCCCGCCTTGAAATATTCAATGTCTATGACTTCCGAGTCGGCGAATACGGACGTATAGAGTTCGATCGCTTCCGCCGCTTTGCCACACTGCTCGTTGGCGAACATCAGAAATGTAATCGTCTTTTGCATGTCGTTTACGTTGTTGATTACCCGGAAAACCGGCAAATATTCCCCGGGAACGCGGCTATTGTGCCAGAACGGAATTTGCTTCCGGTCCCGATCCCCTGCCTCAAATAATGTACCTCCCGGCATTTTTGCCCTATATAGACAACACCTGTGCAGCCTTACGTGGCCACCTTTAATTTTTATAAAACCCACTAAATCGTTGATTTTCAACGCATTTTTTATAAAACAGCCGCTCTTGGCACCATTATCCCGTAGTGAACACCATTAATAACATTAATTCTAGAAAACATGAAAAAGTTCATTTTATCTGCGGTGGCAGTCCTAGCGCTGGCAGGAGCAACAACGTTAAAAGCTGAAACAATGAAGGAAACGGCTATGCCGGTTGCAGTCCAGGATAGCGTACAGAGAACTCCTGTAAAACTTGAAGAACTGCCTGAAGCTGTAAAAACCACTTTGCAGACAGAGCCTGTGAAATCATGGACAGCCACCGAAGCATGGCTGGTTAAAGAAGCCAACGGTAACGAATACTATCAGATCAACGTTAAGAAAGAGGATAAAGAAGGCTCCATCAAAGTAGGAAAAGATGGAAAGCTGATTGAGTAACCTCCATCGATCTTTTAGAGCAATGCAAAAGAGCCGGGTTAAGATCCGGCTCGGTAGTATCTAAGAAACTGTGTAAATGGGATCCGGGTGATAAGCTCGGATCTT
>CBINHC010000019.1:0-37726 GCA_966250385.1 uncultured Sphingobacteriaceae bacterium
AGCGTTATTTTAAGTAGTTTTTTGATAATTTTGTAGTTTCAGTTAGACAAACAACAATTAAACTTCAGAGTTTTGGCTATAATCCTCGGCATTGAATCTTCCTGCGACGAAACTTCTTCGTCGGTGTGTATCAACGGTGTAATCCACTCAAATGTTATTGCGAACCAGGATGTACACCAGCGCTATGGCGGCGTCATTCCTGAGCTCGCGTCACGCGTTCACCAGCAGAATATTATTCCAACGGTGGAACGTGCAATTACGGATGCTAAAATACATAAAAATGACGTTGATGCAGTAGCTTTTACACGTGGCCCAGGGCTGCTTGGATCACTGCTCGTCGGCACGTCCTTCGCCAAGTCTTTTGCGCTCGCCCTGGATCTTCCTCTGATTGAAGTAAATCACATGCAGGCGCATATTCTGGCGCATTTTATTGATGATCCAAAGCCGAAGTTTCCCTTCCTCTGCCTGACGGTGAGCGGCGGCCACACGCAGATCGTCCTTGTGCGCGACTATTTTGATATGCAGGTGATAGGCGAGACCATAGATGATGCTGCGGGAGAGGCGTTTGATAAAACGGCGAAGATCCTGGGGTTGCCTTACCCCGGCGGCCCGCTGATTGACCGGCATGCCTCTCAGGGGAATCCGACCGCATTCCAGTTTCCTGAGCCACAGATCCCGGGCCTGAACTTCAGCTTCAGTGGACTGAAAACGAATATTCTGTACTTCGTCCGGGATCGGGTCAAAGAAGACCCGGAGTTCGTCCGGAACAATCTGAATGATATTTGTGCGTCGGTGCAGCACAGGATCGTCACGATCCTGCTCAACAAGGTGCGTAAGGCGGCCGGGGAACATGGGATCACGCAAATCGCGATCGCCGGCGGGGTGTCCGCAAATTCCGGTCTCCGGCAGGCATTTACCGAAGCTTCTGCTCAGCACGGCTGGCGGCTGTTCGTTCCAAAGTTTGAGTATTGTACCGATAATGCGGCTATGATTGCCGTCGCCGGTTATTATAAATTTCTTAAAAACGATTTTATCGGTCAGGATACCGCTCCGTTAGCCCGGATGCCCATTTAAAAACCACGGCATATTAAAAAGAGAAAGCCGGTCACTCTTAGTGAAGTGACCGGCTTTCTCTTTTTACTGAAATTCGAGTTAAACCCGTTCTTCCAGCTTTTCGCCGGTAACGGTCTCGCGGATTTTTGCCTCAAGTTCATCCATCAGATCCGGATTGTCAAGGATCAGCTGCTTTACTGCATCACGACCCTGCCCCAGACGGGTATCGCCATAGCTAAACCATGACCCGGATTTCTTGATGATCTCAAAATCAACCCCGAGGTCAATAATTTCACCGGCTTTCGAAATACCTTCTCCGAACATGATGTCAAACTCACTAATCCGGAACGGAGGTGCCACCTTGTTTTTTACAATTTTAACTTTGACGCGGTTACCTGAAACCTCATCAGAATCCTTGATCTGGGAGATACGGCGGATATCCAGGCGAACTGAAGCATAGAACTTCAGGGCATTACCGCCGGTGGTTGTTTCCGGGTTTCCGAACATCACACCGATCTTTTCACGAAGCTGGTTGATGAAAATGCAGCAGCATCCTGTTTTCGAGATTGTGCCGGTAAGTTTCCGGAGCGCCTGTGACATCAGGCGAGCCTGAAGTCCCATTTTTGAATCACCCATCTCTCCCTCAATCTCACCTTTGGGAACCAGTGCAGCGACGGAGTCAATAACGATGACGTCAATCGCTCCCGAACGGATCAGGTTGTCAGCGATTTCAAGCGCCTGCTCACCGTTATCCGGCTGGGAGATCAGAAGGTTTTCAATATCTACCCCGAGTTTTTTCGCGTAATATTTATCAAAAGCGTGTTCAGCATCAATGAATGCAGCAATACCGCCTTTTTTCTGAGCTTCCGCAATGATGTGGGTAGCCAGCGTAGTTTTACCGGAGGATTCCGGACCGTAAATTTCAATGATCCGTCCTTTGGGTACACCGCCGATGCCAAGTGCGATATCAAGGCCCAGAGACCCGGTTGATATGGACTCGATCGGCTCTACAGCTGTATCGCCAAGCTTCATGATGGTTCCTTTTCCGTACGATTTCTCAAGCTTGTCAAGCGTTAGCTGTAACGCCTTCAGTTTGTCTGTATTGCTCATTTTTTTAGTTGATAAAAAGTCAAATATAAAACAAGGGAATTTAAATTGCTAAAAATATTATCAAATTTATTTCCCTGATATCGTTCCTTAATATATTAATAATTCTATTGTTTTCCCTGGACTTTATCCAGGATTTTCGCTGCTGCGTTCGCCAGTTTTTTCTTCTGTGCGGCCTGGGTTTTTTTTTGTGCCGTCCGGGCCGTTGTTTTTTGCAGCTGCTCGTAATACTTGCAGAAGAAGGTTAAAGGACATTTATCGCACTGAGGTTTTCGCGCCAGGCAAATGTAACGCCCGTGGAGGATTAACCAGTGGTGTGCTATATAGATCTTGTCTTCCGGAAGATTCTTGACCAATTGCTTCTCAACGGCAAGGGGCGTCTTGCCGTTCACCAGCCCCAGTCTGTTTGCCACCCGGAATACATGTGTATCCACAGCCATTGCCGGAGCGTTGTGGATCACCGACGCGATTACGTTGGCTGTCTTTCTTCCGACACCGGGCAGCTTCTGAAGATCGTCAATGTCCGAAGGGATTTCACCATTGAACTCATTCACGATAACCTGTGCCATTCCGAGCAGGTGCTTGGACTTATTTCCGGGATAGCTCACGCTTCTGATATACTCAAAGATCTCTTCCCGATCAGCCTTAGCCAGGGCATACGGATCCGGAAACCGGTGAAAGAGCGCCGGGGTGATCATATTGATCCGTTTATCGGTGCATTGTGCCGAAAGGATCACTGCTACAAGCAGCTCATATGAATTGGAATACTGCAGTTCTGTTTCTGCATTCGGCTGGTGAGTGGAGAAATACTCAATAAAAGCGTGATAGCGGTCTTTTCGGAGCATCGCCAAAGATACGGCAACTGGAAGGAAAGAAAAAGGGCGTCAAAAGCGAAGCCACCTCAGAAAGATGGCTTCGCTTGTCCCTCACAATGAACTGGAATAGTTGAGAATGTTCTCGATCGTATCGGATGACGGTACTTTAACCAACTTATCCAAACCCGTTTGGATAGAGTTGTAGAAGGTCGAATCTTCTTCGTTTAAACCCTCAGCAGAACAACCGGCTTCAACTTTTTCATTGAGAGGACAATGAAAAAAGGGAGTAAAGGTTTCTGTCATAAGCGGTATTTGATGCTTCATTGTTTATAAAACGGTACCGCTAATTTAATATTTTACCCCATCCGTTTTTTTTGAATCCGCATCAATTCTTAATCGCAAGTTCCTTCGCCTGCATCATTTTTCTGAGGTTGTTCAGCGCATAACGCATGCGTCCCAGGGCTGTATTGATGCTGACATGCGTGATGTCCGCAATTTCCTTGAAGCTGAGGTCTCCGTAATGGCGCATGATCAGTACTTCTTTCTGTTCAGAAGGCAGCAGGTGAATCATCGCCTTGAGATCTTTGTGGGTTTGCTCGCGGACCATCCGGTCCTCCATGCTCTCGTCATAGATTTTAATGACATCGAAAATATCGAAACCGTCCACATTGGTTATAACGGGAGTCCGCTTTTCCCTGCGGAAATGGTCTATGACCAAATTGTGCGCAATACGCATGACCCATGGTAGGAATTTTCCCTCTTCGTTGTATTTCCCAGCCTTCAGGGTATTGATTACTTTGATGAAAGTGTCCTGAAATATATCCTCCGCCAGGTACTGATCCTTTACTAACAGGTAGATGGATGTGTAGATTTTTGCCTTATGCCGACGGATGAGTTCCTCCAGACTCGGCTCATGCCCCCCAATATAGGCATGAATAAGGTCTTGGTCATTTTGAGTTTGAAGCTTCATAGGACTCCTACTTTATTTCCCCTTTAAATAAATAATAAGTGTGTTAAGTAGAGTTTTTCTCGATATACGGTCTCCTATGATTTTTAGATTTGGTGAATAGTGTGTGTTGTTGCTATATCAAATTAAGCATTTTTTTTACCAACATCAAAGTTTAAAATCAATAATGCCTTAAAAAAGTTACAGACAGTTATTTTTGTAAACGTCAGACCGGTCTCGTTTGTAGTAACTTTACCTTATTATTATATACGAAGACAAAGAGCGGGAGGTTTCAGCCCATGAGCAAAGAATCGGAGAAAGATCCACAGAAATATATCGTTATAAAGGGCGCGCGGGTGCATAACCTGAAGAACATTGATGTTGCCATTCCCAAGAATAAGCTGGTTGTCATTACCGGGATGTCCGGTTCCGGGAAATCCTCCCTCGCCTTCGACACCCTGTACGCCGAGGGGCAGCGACGGTATGTCGAGAGCCTGTCGGCTTATGCGCGTCAGTTCATGGGCCGGATGAACAAGCCTGACGTGGACTACATCCGGGGCATTGCCCCCGCCATCGCCATCGAACAAAAGGTCATCACCAGCAATCCAAGGTCTACCGTGGGAACTTCCACGGAGATCTATGACTACCTGAAGCTCTTGTTTTCAAGGGTCGGGAAAACCATTTCACCGGTTTCCGGGCGGCAGGTGAGGCGGGATACCGTGACGGACGTGGTCAATTTCATTTCAGCCCTTCCCGGGGAGTCAGCTGTGACGATCCTTTGTCCGCTTCATCCGCACAACAACCGCTCGATCAAGGAGGAACTGGCGGTCCTAATGCAGAAGGGATTTCACCGGATTTCACTGGATGACCGTATCCGCCGGATCGAAGAGGTGCTGGAGGATGAGAGCCTTGGAAATGAACAGTTGAGCGATGATGCGCGTGTCAAGATCGTGATCGACCGGATTACCGTAAGTCAGGAGGAGGAAACGTTGAGCAGGATGGCCGATTCCGTCCAGACCGCTTATTTTGAAGGCCGGGGAGACTGTATCGTAGATACCGGTTCGGAGATCATTACGTTCTGCGATCGCTTTGAACTGGACGGGCTGAAATTTGAGGAGCCCACGCCTAACTTCTTCAGTTTTAATAACCCTTATGGCGCGTGCAAACGTTGCGAGGGTTATGGAAGGATCGTCGGGATTGACGAAGACCTGGTCATCCCCGACAAGAGCAAGTCCGTCTATGACGGAGCTATCGCACCATGGCGGGGTGAAAAGATGCGTGAGTGGCTTGATAAACTGATCAAGCATGCATTGAAGTTCGATTTTCCCATCCACCGGGCCTACAGCCAGCTTAGCGCTGAGCAGAAGGAACTCTTGTGGACCGGGAACCAGTATTTTGGAGGCCTGAATGAGTTCTTTAAGGAGCTGGAGTCCCATACGTATAAGATCCAGTACCGGGTGATGCTTTCACGGTACCGCGGAAAAACGAATTGTCCGGAATGTAAAGGGAGCCGCCTGCGAAAGGATGCCTCCTATGTAAAGGTGAACGGGAAATCCATTACCGATATCGTACTGATGCCGCTGGATGCCGCGCTGCATTTCTTCAACACGCTAGAGCTCGATGAGCGCGAAATGAAGATTGGAAAAAGACTTTTGCTCGAGATCACCAATAGAATCCGGTTCCTGAATGACGTAGGGTTGTCCTACCTTACTCTGAACCGGTTATCCAATACGCTGTCTGGCGGAGAGTCCCAGCGAATTAATCTGGCCACCTCGCTGGGAAGCTCTCTTGTGGGGTCCGTGTATGTGCTTGATGAGCCGAGTATAGGACTTCACCCCCGGGACACACATCGCCTGATTGGCGTCCTTAAATCGCTGCGCGATGTTGGCAACACGGTTTTGGTCGTGGAGCATGAGGAAGAGATCATGCAGGCTGCGGATCACCTGATTGATATCGGCCCTGAGGCGGGGACCCATGGCGGGGAACTGATCTTCACCGGGACCTATAATGAAGTCCTGAACGATGCGAGAAGCCTTACGGGCATGTATCTCAGCGGCCGGGAGGAGATACCGATCCCTGCAGTGCGCCGGAAATGGCATGACTCCATCGAGATCCGTGGTGCCCGGGAAAACAATCTGAAGGGTATCGATGTGAAGTTTCCCCTGAATGTTCTGACTTGTGTAACCGGTGTTTCCGGCTCCGGTAAAACCTCGCTGGTGAAGCGGATTCTTCAGCCTGCCATACAGAAAGCGATCGGCAACTATTCGGGCGAACAGACTGGCGCATACGACGGTATTGACGGCGACTACGGAATGATCCAGGCCGTTGAGGTGGTCGATCAGAATCCGATCGGACGATCATCCCGATCCAATCCGGTAACCTATGTCAAGGCCTGGGACGAAATCCGTAATCTGTATGCCAGCCAGTCGTCGGCGAAGGCATCCGGCCTGAAGCCGGCGGCGTTTAGTTTTAACGTGGAAGGCGGGCGCTGTGACGTATGTCAGGGTGAGGGAGAAGTGAAAATTGAGATGCAGTTTATGGCCGATATTTTTCTCACATGTGAGGCATGCGGGGGAAACAGGTTCAAACAACATATTCTTGATGTCACCTATCAGGATAAGAACGTTTCGGAAGTCCTCGACCTGACCATTGAAGAAGCACTTGACTTTTTTCGCGATCAGCCTAAGATCATGGCCAAGCTCCAACCGTTGGCAGATGTAGGTCTCGGTTATGTTCACCTCGGGCAGTCGTCCAATACGCTTTCAGGAGGAGAAGCCCAACGGATAAAACTTGCGTCCTTTCTGGTAAAGGGAAACAACAGCAGCAAGACTCTTTTTATATTCGACGAGCCGACCACCGGCCTTCATTTTCACGATATAAAGAAGCTGCTGAAGTCCTTTAACGCACTAATCGAGCAGGGTAACACGATCATTGTTATTGAACACAATATGGATGTGATCAAGTCCGCTGACTGGGTCATTGACATAGGCCCTGAGGGGGGTGATAAGGGCGGATCCGTTGTCTTTACCGGTGTGCCGGAGGACCTGATCCTGCTGGAAAATTCATATACGGGGCAGTTCCTGAAACAGCGTCTTTTGTAATTTGGCTGCCGCTACACCGTTTCTTATATGTATTATTGCCTGAACTATGCTGTCGAAAAAGACTAAATATGCCATCAAGGCACTGGTTGTCCTGGGAAAGAATTACGGAAAGGAACCCATGCAGATCCTCCGGATCTCGCAGGAGGAACAGATTCCAAAGAAATTTCTTGAACAGATCCTGCTTTACCTGCGCAATTCCGGGCTGCTCCACAGTAAGAAAGGTGCCGGAGGAGGGTACAGTCTGAGCAAGCATCCCAAAGAGATTTTCCTGGTACAGGTGATGCGGATTACCGATGGTCCCATCGCCATGGTACCCTGCGTCAGCCTTAATTTCTACAACCGATGTGCTGAGTGCAGGGATGAAGTAACGTGCGGTATCCGGGATGTCTTTGTCGATGTCAGAGACGCCACGCTAAAGATTCTGTCGGAAACAAGTGTACAGGATATCATCGACAGGGAGTCTAATCTACTGGGAGGCAACTTGTTGTCAGCCGAGTAGGTTTTTTTTAAACAAATAGTCTACCAACTCTGTATAGTTTATATATTTGGATGGTTATGAAAGACAAATACTTTCTCACCTTTTTCCATTTTTCACACTCGATGTGGGGTTGTTGCAGCTGCCTTTAAAACCAGTACCCGAGAAATAATGTATTTAGTTACGCGCCTCCGCCTACCATGCTGAGGCATTTTTATCACAATTTGATTATGCAAAGCTTTAGGACCGAACTGGAAAACCCAGTAGTGGAAAAGGACATCATTGACCTGGAGAAGAAAATCCGGGAATTCAGGGAAGGAAAAATCCCCGATGAAAAATTCAGGAGTTTGCGCCTGGCGCGGGGGATTTACGGCCAGCGTCAGCCTGGTGTACAGATGGTGCGCATCAAACTTCCATTTGGAAAAGTGACGTTTAAACAGTTACTGAGGATCGCGGATATCTCTGACGAATACGCCAGCCGGAATCTGCACCTGACCACTCGCCAGGATATTCAGATCCACTTCGTGAGCCTGGATCGCACCCCTGAATTGTGGTCTAAGCTTGATGAGGACGATATTACGATCCGCGAAGCGTGCGGTAACACCGTCCGGAACGTGACATCATCTCCTGTGGCCGGTATCGATCCACGGGAGCCCTTTGACGTTTCGCCTTATGCGCACGCTGCATTCGAATACTTTTTACGGAATCCAATCTGCCAGGAAATGGGCCGGAAGTTTAAGATAGGGTTTTCTTCCAGTCAGGAGGATACAGCATTTTCCTATATCCATGATGTGGGATTTATCCCAAAGCTACGGTTCGAAGGCGGCAGGGAAATCCGGGGTTTCAAAGTCGTGCTCGGCGGCGGCCTGGGAGCTCAGCCCGCGATCGCCTCGGTCGTGCATGAATTTTTGCACGAGGATCTGATCATACCTTTCACCGAAAGTGTGATCCGGGTCTTTGACCGGCATGGCGAGAGAAACAACCGGAACAAGGCCCGCATGAAGTTTCTGATCGCTAAGATGGGACTGGAAGAGGTCCTGCGGCTTGTCGAAGATGAACGGGTCGCAAACCGGTTCAAGGAGTACAAAATCGACCGGGATGCCGTTCCGCAACCGGAAGCACCTGCGCCGGCAGACTTACCGCCGGTTACTCCGGTGGATGATACGCACTACCGCGACTGGCTCGTCACCAATGTATTTGAACAAAAACAGAACGGCTTTTTCGGCATCTATATCAAGGTTCCGGTGGGAGATATTCCTACCGAAAAGGCCCGCCGCTTCATTAAAAGTATCCGGGGGCTTGTTGCCGAAGAGATCCGGATCACGCAGAACCAGGGGCTGCTACTGAAGTTCGCACGGAAAGAAAACCTGCCGCTGCTCTATAACAGGCTGAGGGAACTTGGAATGGCCGATGTCGGATTTGACAGTGTAGCCGACGTGACGACCTGCCCCGGAACTGATACCTGTAATCTGGGGATTTCCAATAGTACGGAACTGGCCAGGGTGCTTGAGGACCTCGTCTATGAAGAATATCCGAATCTTGTATTCAACAGGGATATTAAAATCAAGATCAGTGGCTGTATGAACTCGTGCGGGCAGCATGGGCTGGCGCACATCGGGTTTCACGGAAGTTCCCTCAAGGCGAACGGAAAGGTCCTCCCAGCCGTTCAGGTCCTCCTGGGCGGCGGGACCGTCGGCGACGGGTTCGGCCGGGCCGCGGAAAAGGTGCTCAAAGTGCCTACCAAGCGGGCCCCTGATGTCTTAAGGATCGTCCTGAATGATTATCAGCAGCAAGCCGGGATCGGTGAGACTTTTCATACATATTATGACCGGAAGGGAAAAGATCATTTTTACCAGTTGCTGAAGCCGCTGTCCGACCTTACTTCGCTCCGGGACGAGGACTACGTAGACTGGGGGCATGCCGAAATCTATAATACGGCCATCGGTGTAGGGGAGTGTGCCGGAGTCGTAATCGATCTGGTAGCCACGCTCATCCTCGATGCGGAGGAAAAGCTGGCACTATCCCGGGAATCCCTTGCGGTATTCCATTACGCCGACGCCATCTATCATGCATACAGTTCGTTTGTGAATGCTGCGAAAGCGATGTTGCTTGATAAAGGTATCAACAGCAGCACACAGATCGGGATCATCCGTGAATTCAGCAGCCAATACGCGGGGGAATTCGTTTACCCGGGATTTGCCGACTTCGAGGCGCTGGTTTTGCAGATCAACAAAGAAGAGCCATCACAGGAGTTTGCCGAAAGATATGTCCGGCTGGCCGGTCAGTTTATTGAACAAGTTAATGCCAAAAGAGAGGAGTTGCTTCAGTTATGATTCAAACCGTGATCCGAAAAACAGTTAAAGAACCAAGAATAACCCTTGTTGGCGCCGGTCCCGGAGATCCTGACCTGATCAGCCTGAAAGGTATAAAGGCGCTCAGAGAGGCCGATGTTGTACTCTATGATGCGCTGGTCGGCGAGGAGCTGCTTGAGCATACTCCGCCGCATACCGTTAAAGTATATGTAGGTAAGCGGTCCGGCGACCACTCATATTCCCAGGAGGCCGTAAACAAGCTGCTGGTTGATTACGCCCTGAACTATGGCCATGTGGTCCGGCTTAAAGGGGGAGATCCGTTTGTATTCGGCCGGGGCTATGAAGAACTGGATCATGCAGCTGCCTATAGTATTCCGGCCAGCGTGATTCCGGGGATCTCAAGTTCCATTTCGGTGCCCGCCCTTGCCGGGATTCCGGTCACACACCGGGGTACCAGTGAAAGCTTCTGGGTGATTACCGGGACGACCACTTCAGGCGAAGTATCCGGCGATCTGTATCAGGCGGCCAGGTCGAACGCTACTGTAGTCGTCCTGATGGGGCTGAAGAAGATCCGGGAAATTGCGGATATCTATATGTCGGCAGGGAAAGGCCGGCTGCCGGTTGCCGTGATCCAGAAAGGGTCAACCCGGGAAGAAAAGGTGATGGTCAGCGTGGTCAATTCTGTTGTTGAAGCTGTAAATGACAAAAAAGTGGAAGCACCGGCGATCCTGGTTTTTGGAGAAGTCGTTTCACTCCACTCTGAATTTCAGCAGATCCTCAGATCCTATGAATTTGCAGAAGAACACTGAATCTGCGGGGAGCCGGGGAAACGAGCTGTTCCCGGTATTCCTGAAGCTGACAAACCTGCATACGGTCCTTGTCGGTGGAGGAAAGGTCGGTATGGAGAAACTTACTGCCCTGCTTCGCAACGCTCCGGATGCGCGGGTCACGGTGGTCAGTACAAAGGTGTCAGCACCCCTTGCGGAGTTTGCGAAAGGCTACCCGGCGGTGAACGTTATTGAAAGACCTTTCAGGGCTGCGGACCTCGATGATGCGGATCTGGTGGTTGTAGCTACCAACCTTCCGGCCGTTAATGAGCTGGTCAGATCGGAGTCAAGAAGGCGACGGTTATTGGTAAATGTTGCTGATAAACCGGAACTTTGCGATTTCTACCTCGGTTCGGTGGTGCAGAAGGGTGAACTGAAGATCGGTATCTCGACGAACGGAAAGTCACCCACAGCGGCCAGACGTTTGAAAGAGATTCTCCATGAAGCATTGCCGGAGGAACTGGATGAGGTACTGAAAAATTTAAATGCCATTAGAAATACATTGTCCGGCGATTTCGCAGCGAAGGTTCAAAAGCTGAACGAGATCACGAGGATTCTGATATATGCCGAAAAAGAGGACCAACCGGAGCCACTCCTTAGGGGTGCTTCAAAAAATGTCTAATTTGGGGGCACAATTGATCATGAAAGAACAATCACAATTAATAAGGACCCAGACCGGACGCTCCTCCAACCGGGAGCATTCGGTCCCCCTTTACCTGACTTCCAGCTTTATTTTTGACAATGCGGAGCAGGGGAGGGCAGTTTTCGCCGGTGAAGAAGATGGGAATATATATTCCCGGTACTCGAATCCGAACACGACGGAGTTTATTGAAAAGATCTGTGCCCTTGAAGGTGCAGAGGACGGACTTGCCTTTTCCTCGGGAATGGCCGCGGTATTTGCTTCGATGGCTGCACTGCTTAAAAATGGCGACCATGTGATCGCCTGCAGGTCGGTCTTTGGGTCAACGCACCAGCTTTTGAATACCCTGTTTCCGCGCTGGGGGATCACGTCAACATATGTCGATGCTTCAGAACCGGGAAAATGGCAGGCGGCGATCCGGCCTGAAACCCGGATGATCTTCCTGGAAACGCCATCCAACCCCGGTCTTGAGCTTGTTGACCTGGAGTGGCTGGGAAAGTTCAAGGAGAAGTACCCGCAGATTATCATCAACGTGGATAATTGCTTTGCGACCCCTTACCTTCAGAAGCCCTTGAAATACGGCATAGACCTGGTAAGTCATTCCGCTACTAAATATTTTGACGGCCAGGGTCGCGTACTTGGCGGCGTGGTGGTCGGCAAGAAGGCGCTGATCGAGGAAATGATGTTTTTTATCCGCCATACGGGGCCGGCGATGTCTGCCTTCAATGCCTGGGTACTATCCAAGAGTCTTGAAACCCTCACCCTGCGGATGGACCGGCATTGCAGCAATGCATTAGCTGTTGCAAAAATGCTGGAAGGCCATGATGAAGTAGAAGTCGTACGGTATCCGTATCTGCCATCGCATCCCCAGTATGAGCTTGCGAGGAAGCAGATGAAAGCCGGCGGAGGGATCGTGACCTTCATAATTAAAGGCGGTCTTGAGCGGGCCAGGAAGTTTCTTGACGCCCTGCAGATGGTGTTGATCACTTCCAATCTGGGGGACACCCGTACCATCGCAACACACCCTGCCTCGACGACCCATTCGAAGTTGTCGGACGAGGAAAGGGCACAAATCGGCATTCAGCCGGGAAGTATCCGGATCTCAGTGGGCCTGGAAGATCTGGACGACATCCTCAATGATATCGATCAGGCCCTGAGGAGTTCAGCGAATATATAGAGACCATATACAGTCCATGGAGTTGGAAGATATATTAAGGGAGAAGATTGCCGGGCTTGATCCGGTTTCAGCCATGCGGTTCCTGTCGCAGGAATTTGACGGGAAAACAGTGTTTTCTACCAGCTTCGGGTGGGAGGATCAGGTCATTTCCCATATGATCTTTTCCCATGACCTGCCGGTGAAGGTCTTTACGCTGGAGACAGGCAGACTGTTCCCCGAGACGTATTATACATGGAACAGGACCCTGGAAACCTATGGTAAGCCGATCCATGCCTATCACCCTAGAGCGGATCTGCTGGAGGAGATGGTCAATAAAAAAGGCCCGAACAGCTTTTATGAATCGGTGGAAAACCGCAAGGAGTGTTGCGGCATTCGGAAAATCGAGCCCCTCAAACGGGCGCTTGCAGGGAACAGCATCTGGATCACCGGGATCAGGGCGGAGCAGTCAGCCAACCGGTCGGGTATGGATTCGGTAGAGTGGGACCCTGAAAATGGCCTGATCAAGTTTCATGCGATTTTCGACTGGAGTCTGGAAGAAGTGAAAGATTATATCCGGCAATACCAGGTTCCTTACAACCCGCTGCATGACAAGGGATTTCCGAGCATCGGCTGCGCACCATGCACCAGGGCCGTACGTCCTGGCGAGGACTTCCGGGCCGGACGGTGGTGGTGGGAAGATCAGAATAAAAAAGAATGTGGACTACATACATCTAATCATTAATGACAAAGCGATATTTTGACTATCTGGACCAGTTAGAAGCTGAGGCGATACATATTCTGCGGGAGGTGGCGGGCCAGTTCGAACGGCCGGCCCTGTTGTTTTCCGGGGGGAAGGATTCGATCACCCTGGTTCGCCTGGCCGAAAAGGCGTTTCGGCCGGGAAAGTTTCCTTTTCCTCTGGTACACATCGATACCGGTCACAATTTTCCGGAGACGATCGAATACCGCGATCAAATGATCGAGCGAATCGGTGAAAAGCTGATCATCGGCTATGTGCAGGATTCGATTGATGCCGGAAAGGTGATCGAACAAAAGGGAAAGAACGCCAGCAGGAATGCTCTGCAGACTGTAACGCTGCTGGATACGATCGCGACCAACCAGTTTGACGCCTGTATTGGCGGCGCCCGCCGGGATGAAGAAAAAGCACGCGCAAAGGAGCGGATCTTTTCGGTACGGGATGAATTTGGTCAGTGGGACCCTAAGCGTCAGCGGCCGGAACTTTGGAACATATACAACGGGCGTATCCATAAGGGTGAGAATGTCCGGGTGTTCCCGATCAGCAACTGGACTGAGCTGGATGTCTGGAACTATATCCGCCGCGAAAATATCCCGCTGCCATCCATTTACTTTTCACATGAACGTGAATGCATTACCAGGAACGGCCAGTTAATGGCAGCGGCGGAGTACCTGAATATCGACGAAGATGACCGGATTGAAACCAAAAGGGTTCGGTTCCGGACCGTCGGCGATATGACCTGTACTGCCGCGGTTGAATCCGTTGCCGTGGAGATCGACGATATTATCGAAGAGATCAGTAATTCAAAGGTAAGCGAACGCGGTGCCCGGATGGACGATAAAGTTTCGGAAGCTGCGATGGAAGACAGAAAAAAGGGAGGCTATTTCTAATGGACATATTAAGATTTTTTACCGCCGGAAGTGTCGATGACGGCAAAAGTACGCTGATCGGCAGGATGCTGTATGATACCGAATCCATTCTGGACGACCAGCTGGAAGCTATTCAGCGCGCAAACAGAAGGAACGAAGACGGGACCATCGATCTGGCCATTCTTACCGACGGCCTTAAGGCGGAACGGGAGCAGGGTATAACGATTGATGTGGCATACAAATATTTTCAGACGGAAAAGAGGAAGTTCATCATTGCGGATACCCCGGGGCATATCCAGTATACACGGAATATGGTGACCGGCGCTTCGAATGCCGACCTGGCTATCATTCTGATCGATGCAAGAAACGGCGTCGTGGAACAGACCATCAGGCACAGTTTCCTGGTGAGCCTTCTAGGTGTTTCCCATGTGGTCGTCGCCGTAAATAAAATGGATATGGTGGATTATGACAGTGCATCATTTTCCAAGATTCAAACAGATTATAAAGCTCTTGCTGCCAAACTGAAGCTGCATGAAGTGACTTTTATCCCGGTAAGCGCACTGAAAGGCGATAATATCGTAAAACGATCCCCACACATGCCGTGGTATACCGGTAAGAGCCTCCTGGAGCATCTTGAGACGGTGATCGTCGAGGTCGATGATAAAAAGATCCACGCCCGTTTTCCGGTCCAGTGGGTAATCAGACCTCAAACCGACGAACTGCACGACTACCGCGGATATGCCGGCAGGGTGGTCAGCGGGGCATTCAGGCCCGGGGATCCGGTAACCGTTCTACCGTCCGGCTTCACTTCGACGATTAGCAGGATCGAAATGTATGGGGCAGAACCGGTCGAGGCGGTTGAAGGAATGTCTGTAACCCTGCATTTGAAGGATAATATTGATATTAGCCGGGGTGATATGCTGGTAAGTTCTGCAAAGGCCCCGGTGGTGTCACGCGAGATCGAAGCCGACCTTTGCTGGATGGATACCCGGGCACTGGATCCGGGCGTAACTTATCTGATTCAGCATAACAGTAAACTCACCAAGTGTAAAATACAGGAGATCCTTTATAAGGTGAATATTAATAATCTGGAAAAAGTAGAGTCTGAATCCTTTTCATTAAATGACATCGGTCGCGTTATTATCAAAACGGCTGACGCACTGCCGGTGGACCTGTACCAGGAAAATAAAAGAAATGGCGGCGCGATTCTCGTCGACAGCCGTACGAACCTCACCGTGGGTGCCCTGATGTTCCGGGCAGCCACAGAATATTAGTTATGAAAGTACAATTAAAAAGGGTAAACGGGGCCGTTCACTTCGAAGGTTCCGGTGCATCATCTGATGTTAAAGTGCATATCGACGGACCGGCGGATATCGGCGGGCAAGGTCTTGGAGCCCGGCCGATGGAACTCGTTTTGATGGCTCTAGCGTCATGCAGTTCGCTTGACCTGGTGTCGATTCTTCAGAAACAACGCCAGGAAATTACTGGCTTTTCTGTCGACGTCGACGGAACCCGCAGAGAAGAAACGCCACAGTTCTTTACCAAGATCCATATGATCTTCCATTTGCAGGGAACGATAGACAGGGCGAAGGCCGAACGGGCGGCTGAACTGGCCGTGAAAAAGTACTGTTCGGTGCATGACATGCTGGCTAACGGTGGCGTTGAAATCACCTACGAGCTGGAACTGTCTTAGGCTGTTCAGTCCGTAGATGCAGAGCTTTTGCTTGCCAGATCCGCGCGGATCTGGAAAACCTCAGAGATCCCGCCGGAGTGGCCGGGATCTTTTTCTTTCTGACCATCTGTTCCGGCTGATCATTTTTTCAGAGATCCTATATTCCAGATCTTTTCAGCTTTCCGGCCGAGCAACCAGAATGAAACGGCGAGTATGCCGAAGAAGATCGTCTTGTCCGTCAGATCCCAGAAATATTCGAAATAGCGGGTATACAGATTCAGAAGCAGGAAGGTAATCCCGAATTCCCGGGCCAGGAAGTCCTTTCTTTTTAACCCGTAGATGATCGCAGCGGCAGCAGCTGCTGCAGAGATCACGGCCCAGTAGATCAGGTCAAGTTGTTTGACTTTCAGCCAATCCTCTATCGTTCCGAAGTTGCCGAAAATAGATAACAGCCACAGAGAGATAAACAGGTAGAGCAAGCCGATCACATAGGTTAGGTTGCTGAACGCGCTGAGCTGCTTTCGCATGCGGATCAAAAAGCTAAAAACGACCAGAAGACAGCCGAAAAACACGAATCGCAGGGGATAGTTCATCCCCAGGAAATAGTTGCTCCATTTGGTCTGGTATCCTGTTTCTGTGCCAAACCAGCTACCCAGTGAAATCAGGGCGAATGCCCAAATCAGCCGGGACCGGAAATACCAAGCTAGGACACTGTACACGAATACCGAAATAAGGAACAGGACCGAAAAATGACCGGAACTATTGTCAAATGTCTTTCCGAGGTATGCGATGCTGCTGGCGGTAAACAGAACCCCTGTGAATAGAATGGCTTCATTGCTGAAGATCCGTTCCGGATGCTGGTTTTTCTTCCGTTGACCCACAATAAACAGCAAGGCCGCCAATCCTCCTGAAATGATGCTGATCACAATATCCGGCGTATTATAAATCCTGCGCACATATTCCAGAACGGCATCGTCTATAATGAGTGAAGCGATGGCGACTATGCCGCAAACCAGGGCTATCCAGAATGAATACTGGGCGAGGCGGCCCCAGTCAAAGCCTTTAACCTGGTAGGATGCACGGAGCTTTTCGGCAGTTGGCGGATCAATCAGCTGGGTTTCTTCCCAGCTTCTGATCGCTTCATCCAGCACTTCAGCTTCCTGCTTATCAACGTTTAGTGGAGCCATGTGAGGCTGTTAAGTTAATAAATCATCAGGAGATCATGGCCATGATGTCGTGCTTGTCTTTTCCGAGCTGTACTTTCAGGTCTTCCAGGGATGTGAACTTTTCATCGCCGCGGAGAAAGTGGAGGAAATGGATCCGGATCGTCTGATCGTAGATGTCTTCATCAAAGTCGAAGATATTGACTTCAATGTTACGGTACATGCCATTGATAGTGGGCCGGTGACCGATATAAGCCATTCCCGAAAATTTCCGGTTTCCAACAGTCACCCGGGCGGCATAAATTCCGTCTGCGGGAATCAGTTTATAGGCTTCCTCGACAAAGAGGTTCGCGGTTGGATAGCCCAGGGACCGTCCTATCTGATCTCCGCGGACCACTTTTCCGGTGATCATGAACGGGTATCCGAGAAACTCGTGGGCCAGGGTCACCTCACCGGCCAGGATCGCTTTTCTGACCTGGGTTGAACTCACGGCGATCGCATGGATATCCTGCTCCGGAATCTCAAGTACTTCAAATCCGTGCACAGGACCCTTGGCGATGAGTTCTGCCAGGCCGCCTTGCCGGTCCTTCCCGAAACGGTGGTCGTAGCCTACGACGATGCGTTTGGTGCCGATCTTGTCGATCAGGACCTTTTGGATATATTCTTCTGCAGTTAAATTGGAAAAATCGCGGGTGAACGGAGTGATGATCAGGTGATCGATCCCGGCCTTCTCGAGAAGTTCGGCCTTTTCTTCCATGGTGGAAATCAGCTTCAGGTTCTGATCCTCCGGATGTAAAATCATTCGCGGATGAGGAAAAAATGTTAGTATGACCGTCTCTCCGCCAATCTCAGCGGCGATCTCCCGAAGTTTAGAAAGTATATGCTGGTGCCCTACATGGACTCCGTCGAAGGTTCCAATGGTGACCACCGCATTGCTGACCGGCTTAAATTCATTCAGATCATGATATACCTTCATCTTTTTATTACTTCAACTCAGCGGTCTCTTTAAGTCCGCGGATATGATTAACAAGTTCCATTACCTCGTAGGAGTCATCTATGGTGAATTCTCCGTTGCGGGTCCGGCGAAGCTTCGAAAGGTACGCCCCGTTATTCAGCGCTTTCCCGAAATCATGGACCAGGGATCGTATATAAGTGCCCTTGCTGCAGACTACCCGAAAGTCGATCTCCGGAAGCTCGATCCGGGTAAGCTCGAACTCCTTTATAACCACCCTGCGGGTTTTCAGTTCCACGGTTTCGCCGCGGCGTGCCTTTTCGTAAAGCCGTTCACCGCCCACCTTTACTGCGGAGTGCGCCGGCGGATATTGGTCAAGTTCACCTGTAAACCGTGTGCAGTTCAGCAAAAGTTGTTCCGCTGTGATCCCGTCGATCGGGAATGTCTGATCCACCTCGGTCTCCAGATCGTAGGACGGGGTTGTCGCACCCAGTACCATGGTGCCGGTATATTCCTTTTCCTGGGCCTGGAACTCATCGATCTTCTTGGTAAGCTTACCTGTGCAGACGATCAGCAGTCCGGTTGCCAGGGGATCCAGGGTTCCTGCATGCCCGACCTTTAACTTCAGGGGTTTGAAAGAGTTACGGATCTTTCCGACGACGTCGAAACTGGTCCAGTGATACGGTTTATTGATCAGAAGGAGTTCTCCCGCTGCAAAGTTAAAATCCGGAAATTCTGTTTTCTTCAATTCGCTATCCATCACACTACCTGCAGGTCATATCCTGCCAACATCAAAATTAAGATGGCTCCGCCGACGATGATCCGGTACCAGCCAAACATCCGGAATCCGTTTTTGCTGAGGAATCCGATAAACGTTTTGATGGCGACCATGGCAACCAGGAAGCCGACGACGTTACCAATAATAAGGAGATTTACCTCCTCCTGGTTTATACTATATCCACTGCTGTAAAAATCATATGTTTTCTTCACCGTAGCGCCGAGCATCGTCGGTACCGCCAGGAAGAACGAAAATTCAGCCGCCGCCTTCCGTGTCAGTTTCTGGGTCATTCCGCCGATGATCGTTGCCCCTGAGCGGGAGACTCCGGGGATCATTGCGATTACCTGGAACAGGCCGATTTTAAAGGCGGTCGGGTATTTGATTTCACTTGCATTATCCATGCTGTTGCCTGTGAATATCTTATCTACGAACAATAGCACCAGTCCTCCCAGTACAAGCGAGATGGCAACAGCCAGCGGACTCTCGAGTAACCTGTCGATCAGGTCCATGAACAGCAGGCCGAAAACAACGCTTGGAATGAACGCAACCAGCAGCTTGAAGTAGAAGTCGAAACTCTGGAAGAAGCGTTTGAAATAAAGAACCAGCACCGAAAGGATGGTTCCGAACTGAATAGCTACCGTGAACAGTTTTACAAACTCATCAGACTGGATTCCCATCAGGGAGGATCCAATAATCATGTGGCCGGTTGAAGACACAGGGAGAAACTCGGTCAGTCCTTCAATAACCGCCAGGATAATAGCTTCCAGAATATTCATTAGTTATTCCGGGCAGGCTTTTTCAGGATCGCAAAAAAGCCGAGCGCAAATCCGGCAAGTACCACAATTGGCGCGAGGACGATCTTTGTGAAACTGTAGATGTCTTTGTCTCCGCTCATTAAAATAAAACCGAGTACCACGATAGCGATACTGATGAGCATCAAAATGTAATTCATTCGACCAAATACAAAGTCAATTTGCTTTGGGGTATTGTCCGGACTGTTCTTTTGTGCCATTAACGGTATAAATGATGAGATTGTAAACGTAAATACTTGCTCACTGCAAAATAAGTGCTTAACCCTGAAATCAGGATGCCCAGGACAATGATACCCAGAAACACGATCCCGAACTCGGTCCAGTTCCGCAGGATGGCGATCTCGGGAACCTGTTTTTGTGCGAAATAAAGCGTTAAGAGTAAGAATATTATCGCAATCAGTGCGCCAAGAAGACCATGGATGATGCCGTAGTTGATAAACGGACGGCGGATAAAGCTCTTGGTAGCGCCGACCAGCTGCATACTCTTGATCAGGAAACGCTGGGAGTAGATCGCCAGCCGGATGGTATTGTTGATCAGTGCGATTGAAATTATGGTAAGTATTCCCGCGAAAGCCAGGATGATCAGTCCGATGATCCGGATATTCTGATTCACCATGTCAATGAGGGACTTCTGATAAATGGCTTCCTTGACCAGCGGGTTTTTGGCCAGCTCTTTTGTGAATGCCTCAATACTCTGATTGTTGGCATGTTCCGCCTTCATGTAAACATCGACAGATGAAAGCAGGGGGTTATAGCCCAGGAATTCCACGAAGTCCTCGCCCAGGTCTTTCGTCAGATTCCTTGCGGCAAGTTCCTTGCTGACATACTGGGTCTTAAGAACGAAAGGGTGATTGTCAAGCTGTTTCTGAAGCGCAAGCACATCCACCTCCTTAGCTCCGTCATTCACAATGATATTCAGTACGATATTTTCTTTAACATAATTGGACAGGTTCTTGGCATGAACCAGGATCAGACCCAGTAAACCGGTCATCAGCAGCACTAGAGCGATGCTGATCACGGTTGAGATATAGACAGTTTTCGTTTTTTTAGAAGAAGTGCTTACTTCAAATTCTTCCATAATATCTGATTGAATTGCGAAAATAAAGATTTCAGGTTATAAACGTAAATAATATGCCGGAAGTGTTTGGCTGCCACGTAAAGTTATAGCCGTGTGAGCCGATGTTTTTGTATTTTCGCAGTTTTAGCGTCAGAAACAATGGATTATCAATTCAGAGAAATAGAACAGAAGTGGCAACAGTTTTGGGCCGAAAACCAGACTTATAAAGTTGATAACAAATCCGAAAAGCCAAAATATTACGTACTTGATATGTTCCCGTACCCTTCCGGCGCAGGACTACACGTTGGGCATCCGCTCGGATATATCGCTTCTGATATCTATTCCCGGTATAAACGACTGAAGGGATTCAATGTGCTCCATCCGATGGGGTATGACTCTTTCGGGCTTCCTGCCGAACAATATGCGATCCAGACCGGCCAGCACCCGGCAGTAACCACCGAGGAGAATATAAAGACTTACCGCCGGCAGCTCGATCAGATCGGCTTTTCGTTTGACTGGAGCCGTGAAGTCCGGACCAGTGACCCCGGGTACTATAAATGGACCCAGTGGATATTTATGCAGCTGTTCAGCTCCTGGTATGACCAGGAAGCTGACAAGGCAAAAAAGATAGGGGACCTGGTTGCCCGGTTTGAAGCCTCCGGCAGCGCCGGTGTTCGTGCCGTGTCGGATGAAGATACCCGGAATTTCACCGCTGAGGAGTGGAACCGGTTTACAGAAAAAGAAAAGCAGGAAGAATTGCTCAAATACCGGCTTACCTACCTTCGGGAAAGTACTGTGAACTGGTGCCCGGCGTTGGGGACGGTGCTTGCAAACGATGAGGTTAAGGACGGCTTTTCCGAACGCGGTGGATTTCCGGTGGAACAAAAGAAAATGATGCAGTGGAGCATGCGGATCACCGCCTATGCCGACCGGCTGCTTCGCGGGCTCGAGGATATTGACTGGCCGGAGCCGCTTAAGGAAATGCAGCGAAACTGGATCGGAAAAAGCGTCGGAGCTATGGTCACGTTCAATGTTGAAAACACTGATGCGAGGATCCCGGTTTTTACGACCCGTGTCGACACCATATTCGGAGTCAGTTTCCTGGTTCTCGCTCCCGAGCACGAACTTGTTGCGGAACTTACTACCCCCGCCCAAAAGGAAGAAATCGAAACCTATATACAGCAAACCCGCAAAAAGTCGGAACTCGATCGTATGGCCGATACCCGGACTGTTTCCGGTGCATTTACCGGCAGCTACGCCAAACATCCGTTTACCGGCGAGCCGCTGCCCGTTTGGATTGCAGATTATGTGCTTGCCGGATACGGTACGGGAGCTGTGATGGCGGTACCTTCGGGGGATCAACGGGACTGGTTGTTCGCCACTCAATTCGGCCTGCCAATCCCGCAAATCTCCGACGCGCAGAAGGAACTGGATAAATCGGCAGACCCGACGAAGGAAGGGCTGTACATAAATTCCGGTTTTCTTGACGGTCTTGATTACCGCGCTGCCACGGCCGCTGCCATAGAGAAGCTTGAGGAACTGGGCCTGGGAAAAGCAAAAGTCAATTTCCGGTTACGGGACGCAATTTTTGGTCGTCAGCGTTACTGGGGCGAGCCGGTCCCGGTTTATTTTGAAGACGGTATGCCGCGGCTGATCAGTGAGGATGAACTCCCGCTCGTTTTGCCGGAGATCGATAAATATTTGCCGACCGAGTCAGGTGAGCCGCCGCTCGGAAGGGCCGACGACTGGAAATATCACGGTAAGTTCGAATATGAATTGAGCACAATGCCTGGCTGGGCGGGATCCAGCTGGTACTGGTACCGCTATATGGCGTCGCCGGAGGAGCGAAACGAGAATGTGTTTGCGCCGAAAACAGCTATTGAATACTGGAGAAATGTCGACCTTTATATCGGCGGGTCCGAACATGCAACCGGCCACCTGTTGTACAGCAGATTCTGGAATAAATTTCTGAAGGACCTCGGATACGTAATCGAAGAGGAGCCTTTCAAAAAACTGATCAATCAGGGAATGATCCAGGGACGGTCAAATTTCGTATACCGGCTTATCGACGAACAGGGCCGAGGCACGAATACCTTCGTTTCTGCGGGACTTCGTGACCAGCATAAGACAACTGCGTTGCACGTGGATGTGAATATTGTGGAAAATGACATCCTCGACCTGGAAGCGTTCCGAAAATTCCGGAGCGAATTCGCCACCGCCGAATTCATCCTGGAGAATGGCAAATACGTTTGCGGCGTTGAAGTAGAAAAGATGTCAAAGTCCAAGTTCAACGTTGTTAACCCCGACGATATTATTGAACGGTACGGCGCCGATACGCTGCGGCTCTATGAGATGTTCCTCGGACCGCTCGAGCAGAGCAAGCCCTGGAACACCAACGGGATTGAGGGAGTATTCAAGTTCCTGCGTAAGTTCTGGAAACTATTTCACGATGATCAGTTCAGGTTCGCAGTGTCGGATGAAGAACCGGCTCCGTCCGAACTGAAGGCGCTCCACAAGATTATCAAGAAGGTGGAGGAGGACATTGAGCGCTTCTCGTTCAATACTTCGGTGTCAAGTTTTATGATCTGTGTGAACGAGCTGACCGAGCTGAAGTGTAACAAACGCCGGATCCTGCAGGACCTGGTAATCGTTCTTCAGCCGTATGCACCACATATTACAGAGGAACTCTGGACCCTGCTCGGCAATGAGCCGGGAACCCTTTCCTTCGCTCCGTATCCAAAGTTTGTTCCTGAATACCTCGTTGAAAACGAATTTGCCTATCCGATCTCCGTGAATGGGAAAATGCGAATGAACCTGAACATAGCGCTGTCGCTGGATGTTCCGGAGATTGAGCAGGTCGTTCTGAGTAACCAGGATGTCAAGCGCTACCTCGACGGCAAGACGCCGAAAAAGGTGATCGTCGTCAAGGGAAGGATCGTCAATATAGTGATCTGATCCCAGAAATTCCAGGTCCGGTACAGCGTTCTTCGTACCGGACCTTTTCGCGTTTAATCAGCGGCATTTGTTCCAAGGCCGCCCCGATCACTCTGTCACCTAGTTGTTACGCCACCAATTCAAGATCGCCTGTAACATTCTCCATATTTTCGCCTTCTAAGAGCAAAATATAAGGAGATGAAAAGAATATTACTTGGTTTAATAGCCATTTTTGGAGCTGCCAGTGTGAGTGCACAGAATCCTGCGGCAGGCGGCGGAACCTCCATCAAGGGTCGGATTTCGGGGGTGATCATTGATTCGCTTTCCGGGAAACCGGTGGACTACGCTACCGTTTCGATGGGGCGTAGTAGATCGGCGAAAAATACGAACGGCTCTCTGACCGATGAGAAAGGCTCATTCAAGATCGATAATGTAACCCCCGGTGCGTACAGGCTGACGATTAGTTTTATGGGGTATGTGACCAAGGTCCTGGACCCGGTGGAAACAACACCCGGGAAACCTGATCTGAACGTTGGCCGGATCCTGTTGTCGCCTAACCAGAAGATGCTTGGAGAAATCGTGGTTCAGGGCGAGGCGGCGGTCGTTGAGAATAAAATCGACCGGATCGTGTATAACGCTGAAAAAGATGTTGCGATCGCCGGCGGAACCGCTGCAGATGTGTTGCGGAAGGTGCCCCTGCTCTCAGTTGACACAGACGGAAAGATCTCGCTTCGGGGCAGTGAAGGCGTCAAAGTCCTGATCAACGGTAAACCTTCAGGTGCCATGGCTGCCAACGTCGGAGATGCACTGAAATCGATTCCGGCTGATCAGATCAAGAACGTCGAGGTGATCACCAGTCCTTCGGCCAAATATGATGCGGAAGGTACTTCAGGTATCATCAACATCATTACAAAAAAGAATAATCTGGCGGGCATAAACGGTTCGGTAAATTCAGGGGTCGGCACCCGTCAGAACAGCGGCAACCTTAACCTGAACGCGCGTACCGGAAGGCTCGGTATTACCGCCAACGGAGGGGGCTTTTATTCATGGCCTGCCAGGAGTCTGCTTAGCTTTGAAAGGACCAACGCAGCGGACGGTACCAGGCTGATTCAGACCGGCGAGAGTGAGACGGATCGTCTGGCGACAAACGGATCGATCGGCGCTGACTATGATTTCAACAGCTACAATTCGGTAAGCTCAAATATCCGCCTAAACTGGTTTGAGACCGGAGTTGACGGTTATAATTTAAGCCAGACGCTTGCCGGCGCAGATTCCTATGACTTCACGCGGAATACGGACAATCAGATCGGTATGAACGGCTTCGACTGGAGTAACGATTATGTGCATAAATTCAAGAAACAGGGGCATGAAATCTCTTTTGCCTACCAGTTAAGCAAAAGTTTTCTGAACAACGATTATACCTCCATTTTTAGTAACAATCCACTCCACGAGCTCGGGACCAATAACAACGATCAGTCAGAAAATACCTTCCAGGTGGACTATGTTCTGCCGCTGAAGAAAGTGACCGTCGAGATCGGCGGAAAATCGATCCTGCGGGATATTCTCAGCGAGGCGGTTACCCAGAACTTTGATCCGGCCAATAATGCATATACCGCTATCGCTGGCCGAAATTACGACTACGACTACAATCAGGATGTGTTTGCCGGATATACTACGCTGGGCTTCGTCCTGGGTAAGAAATACAACCTGAAGGCGGGTGTCCGCTATGAGGCAACGTCAATCACCGGCAACCCGATCGGTACGTCAGACAGTTTCACCCAGCCCTTCAACAGCGATTATACGAACTTTGTTCCCAGTGTGGTGATATCCCGGACATTCAAGAACTATTCAACGCTGAAACTAAGCTATAATCAGCGTATTCAGCGCCCGAGCCTGATGTTCCTGAATCCGTTCCTTAATTCTTCCGACCTGTTTAACCAGCAGCAGGGTAACCCGGGCCTGCGTCCCGAGCTTTCCCACAATGTTGATCTGAACTATTCGAGGTTTATCAAGTCAACGGTTATCAATGCATCGCTCTACTACAGGCAGACGGAAGATGTCATTGAAAGCCTGGTTCGTCCGGTCGACTTTACCAATGCCCAGGGCGAGACGCAGACCGGTTCACTTACCACCTTTGCGAACATCGGAACCAATAATTCAGTCGGTTTCAACTTCTTCGGCCAGATTAACCCGATCAAGCCTCTAACGTTCCGGGGAAATTTCAATATCTATTCCTATGACATCACCACTTCCAATGCGCTCGCTTCTGCTAAAGCAAATGATGAAGTGTATATGATGTATAACGCATTTATTTCAGCCACAGTGAATCTGCCGCAAGGATTTACCGTAGAGTCATTCCTGGTGGCCCATTCATCAAGGAGAACCTCGCAAGGGGAGAATCCCGGCTTCAATATGTGGAACATGGGTCTGAAAAAAGAGCTGTTCAACAAAAAGGGATCACTGGGAATCACCGTAGTGGATCCGCTGAATGAGCGTAAGAACTTCCGCCAGAATGTAACAACCGGATCCTTCGCGCAAAGCAGTAATTTCTCGCTGCCTTTCCGGTCTGTCGGCGTCAGCTTCGGCTATCGTTTCGGTAAGCTGACCGCCGCTCCGCAAGGACGAAAAAAACGGATCAATAATGATGACCTGAAACAGGGGGAGCAGGCCGGACAAGGTCAGTAATCAGCATCAATACAGTTTCTTGAGGGCCGGCCTGATTAGCCGGCCCTTTTGTATTACAGTATTTCAGTCCCCGAGAAGTTTCCGCCCAGCTGGTGAATGTCCTGTTTGATCAATTGATACCTCCGGGCATCGATCGGCCTGCATGCATCCTCCAGGACCGTCACTTGGAACCCTTCCTGGATCGCATCCCTTGCGGTGTAATATACGCAGTAGTCGCCAGCCAGCCCGGAGATGAACAGGTCCGTGGTTCCTTTGTCGCGGAGGTAGCCGGCCAGGCCGGTGCTTTTCTGATGCCCGTTATCATAGAATCCACTGTAACTGTCGACCGCCGCGTCCGTCCCTTTCCTTAAGATGGCTTCAATCCGCCGGCTGTGTAGGAGAGGCGACAGTTCAGCGCCCGGAGTTCCCTGGATACAGTGGTCCGGCCACAGCACCTGTTCCAGCCCGAACAAATCCGTCTTGTCGAATGGCTGCTTGTCCGGATGGCTGGAAGCGAAGCTGCCATGGCGGGCAGGGTGCCAGTCCTGCGTGGCTACCACCAGTCCGAAGCGGTCCTGAATTCCGTTGATCACGGGGATGACCTCGTCTCCGTGGGGAACGGCGAGTGCGCCTCCCGGAAGGAAATCGTTCTGTATGTCTACTATGATCAGGGTTTTCATGTTCTGGAAATATTTCAATAATCATTCCGAATGACGAGCTTTTCTTTTTTGTCCCGGATTTTTGATATTCCGGATTGTTAACTTTGCGGCATGGCTGAAAATCGAATCGTGTCGCTTCTTCCTGCTGCAACCGAGGTTGTATGCGCTTTGGGTCTTGAGGATCAACTCGTGGGCCGGTCACATGAATGCGACTATCCGGAAACGGTAAGGCAATTGCCGGTTTGCACCGCTGCCAGGCTTTCTGCCGGTTCGGCCAGTGCGACCCTCGACCGGGAAGTAAGGTCGCTCCTGAGCGAAGCGCTGTCCATCTATGCCATTGATACGGACTTGATCCGGGATCTCCGGCCGGACGTGGTGCTGACACAGGCTCAATGCGAGGTTTGTGCTGTTAGTCTGGAGGAGGTTACCGCCGAACTGCGCGGTCTTCTGGATCAGAATACCGGGCTCGTCTCCATGGAAGCCGGCTCGCTCAGCGGAGTCTTTGACGATATCCGGCGTATTGCAACCAGTCTGGGTGTGCAGTCACGTGCTGAGGTGCTGGTTGAGGAGCTCGGCGATCGTTTGGAGATCATACGGCACAAGCTGAAATTTATTGAACAGAAACCGCGTGTCGCATGCATTGAATGGCTATCGCCGCTCATGATTGCTGGTAACTGGACCCCGGAGATGGTGAGTATTTCCGGCGGGGTCCCTGTATTGTCCCAGAAGGGAAAACACTCCCCGCAAATCTCGGCCGAGGAACTGCAGCAGGCCGACCCGGAAGTAATTGTCATCATGCCCTGCGGGTTCTCCGTGGACAGAACATTATCGGAGATTGGTCTTTTATTGGAGTTGCCGGTTTGGCAGGAGCTCCCGGCAGTCAAAAATAACCGGGTCTATATCGCCGACGGCAATCACTATTTCAATCGGCCAGGGCCGAGGATCGTCGACAGCACGGAAATTCTGGCGGAGATTATCAATCCCAAACAATTTGTTTTCGGCTATGAGGGGGAGGGCTGGGTTAAATTCGAACTGAATTCCTGACCGATCACAGCCACCCGGAAGCAACAACAAGGCTGATAGCCGCCGGAGAATCTGCCATGGGCGTTCTCCAATCGCTATTTATTTTCAAAGGGGGATCCGGAGCGTTCCTGAACCCAGTGTTCACACGGGTCGCTCCATACTACCGGTCCGGTACTGCGCATCCGGCCGTGGTCCATTTCTCCGTCGAAATTGTGCCAGGAGACATCTTTTTATAACCATACGCCAAGTTTAACGTATATCTGTCAGGGCGGCCGTTTCTGTGGATAATATGTGTAAAACGATCCGGTGAGCCGGAAATTAAATAGTTTAAAGTTCGTATCTTAGTCGGTTGTTAAAAAGCCCTGGGAAGACCCGGAAAGAGCATTCTGATGGTCCCCGGATGATGAGTTGCCGCTTTTTAAGTCCTGATGAAGAATAAATTAAATGAAGAATGAGTAAGATCATTGCGTTAGCTAATCAAAAAGGTGGAGTAGGGAAAACTACGTCTTCAATCAATCTTGCCGCCAGTCTGGCGGTACTGGAATACCGGACGTTGTTGGTGGACGCAGATCCGCAGGCCAACTCAACCTCTGGCATCGGGTTTGATCCCCGTAATATTAAGGCGAGCATATACGAATGTATCATCAATGATATCGATCCGCGTGAGGCGATCCAGAAAACGGATACCCCGAACCTGGACCTGCTGCCGGCCCATATCGACCTGGTAGGGGCAGAGATCGAGATGATCAACCTGAACGAGCGGGAATATAAGATGAAATCCGTCCTGGACAGCATACGCGATGACTACGACTTCATTATCATCGACTGCTCACCTTCACTCGGTCTGATAACCATCAATGCGTTGACCTCTGCGGATTCAGTGATCATTCCGGTTCAGTGTGAGTATTTCGCGCTGGAAGGTCTGGGGAAACTGCTCAACACGATCAAGATCGTTCAGAATCGCCTGAACACCAACCTTCAGATCGAGGGAATTTTGCTGACGATGTATGATGTACGTCTGCGCTTGTCCAATCAGGTGGTTGAAGAAGTGAAGACCCATTTTCAGGACCTTGTATTCGAAACAATCATCCAGCGGAATACCCGACTGAGTGAAGCCCCGAGTTTCGGAGTTTCGGTGATCATGCACGATGCGAGTTGTAAGGGTGCGATCAATTACCTGAATCTGGCCCGCGAGATCATCCGGAAAAACGGATTAATTGAAGAAGAGGATTCCGCTAAAAAAGAAATAGCATAACAGAGACTACATGTACCAGAAAAAGACAGGATTAGGAAAAGGATTAAGTGCACTGCTGGATGATACGGATACCGTACAGGCTCCCAAGCCGCAACCGAATACGGTGTCAGGCGGACAAAGCCTGGGAAGTATCAATCATGTAAAGATCAGTCAGATTGAAGTAAATCCGTTTCAGCCACGGACCGAGTTTGATGAGCAGGCATTGCATGAACTGGCGGACTCGATTAAACTGCAGGGACTTATCCAGCCAATCACCGTCAGGCGGGCGGGACAGAACAGCTATCAGCTGATCTCCGGCGAGCGTCGTTTGCGGGCATCCAAACTGGCCGGTCTGACCGAGATACCAGCCTATATCCGGACGGCGAATGACCAGCAGATGCTGGAAATGGCGCTGATCGAGAACATTCAGCGTGAAAACCTGAATGCCATAGAAATTGCCCTCAGTTACCAGCGGATGCTGGACGAGTGTAACCTGAAACAGGAAGAACTCGGGGACCGGGTGAGCAAAAACCGGTCGACGGTAACCAATTACCTCCGGCTGCTTAAGTTACCGCCTGTCATCCAGGCGTCAATCCGTGACGGTCAGCTTTCCATGGGACATGCGCGCGCACTGGTCAATGTGGAAGATGCCGACAAGCAGCTGTTCATTCACCAGGAGATTATCAGCAAACAGCTTTCAGTCCGGAAGGTTGAAGAACTTGTCCGGGACCTGCAAAATGCGGCTGCCAGGAAAAATACCAACACAAAAGCACCCGTAATGTCGTTTCAGTATCAGAAGGTACAGGACGATCTGGCCTCGAAATTCGGAACCAAGGTAAAGTTGAAGGTCCAGGGAAAAGGAACCGGGGCGATCGAAATACCCTTCCTTTCTGAAGATGACCTGAACCGGATCCTTGAACTTTTGGACTGGTAATGATAATTCGATTTCTAACGGTATTCTTTTCTGCCCTGTTGATCTTCCAATCCGGGAGCGCCCAGATAACGGATACGATTCCGACGGCAAAGGATACCGTTCCTGTTATACGAAGGGATACTGTCAGGCGCGCCGCGGTAGCCCAGCCGAAGGCACCAGTTAAGGATTCCGCCCGGCTCGCCATTGAGGCGATGCCCAGAAAGGCCGCCATTCGTTCTGCGATTCTGCCCGGCCTCGGGCAGATATATAACGGTGGATTGTGGTGGATCAAGGTGCCGGTGATCTATGGAGGCCTCGGAACCCTGGCCGGGATCTACTCCTGGAACCAGAACAACTACAAGACGTTTCTTACCGAAGCGCAGTACCGGCTTGAACATAATCAGCAGCCGCAGGATCCCAGGTTCGTGAACATCGACTACGAGGGGATCATCCGGATCAAGGACGCCTACAGACGGGACCGCGACCTCACAATCATCGGTATGGTCGGTTTTTATGCACTGAATATTATTGAGGCCTACGTGGATGCCAAATTTTTCAGGTTCGACGTCAGTGAAGACCTGGCCCTGAAGGTGACCCCTTCCCTGCAGACGGCCCAGTCAGCCTATGCGTATACCCCCACCGCTACGCCGACTCTTAAATTTTCCTTATCATTGGGAAAGCCGGTCAAGAGATTCGGACTTTCACATTAAGAACATCATGAAGATAGCCCTACTTGGTTACGGTAAAATGGGCCGCATCATCGAGCAGTTTGCGCTGGACCGCGGTCATGAAATTGTTTTAAAGATAACCTCCGGCAACCCGGATGACCTGACCCCGGATAATCTGCGCGAGGCGGACGTGGCGATCGATTTCAGTACCCCGGGGACCGTGCTGGGTCACATCGAAGCGTGTTTTAATGCAGATGTTCCCGTGGTCGTGGGAACTACCGGGTGGTACGGGTATCTCGAGGAAATCAAAGATCAGTGCCGGGAGCGTAACAAGACCATCCTTTATGGCTCTAACTTCAGTATAGGAGTCAACGTGTTCTTTCATGTAAATAAGATTCTTGCCCGGATCATGAACCGGTATCCGCAGTACGATGTGCTCGTTGAGGAGATCCATCATACGGAGAAGCTGGATGCTCCCAGCGGAACCGCCATCACCATTGCGGAAGGCATTGTTGACAGCCTTGACCGTAAGAAGGAGTGGGTGAATGAGGTAGTGGGGGATTACCAGGAAGTTATTGCCAGGGCCGACCAGCTGCTGATCGAATCACATCGTCTTGAGGATGTGCCGGGTACCCATACGGTTATCTACAGCTCCGAAGTGGACGATATTGAGTTCAAGCATAAAGCCCACAGCAGGGCCGGTTTCGCCCTGGGAGCGGTAGTTGCGGCCGAGTGGCTGAACGGGAAGACGGGATTTTATTCGGTTAAGGATATCTTTGATTTTAATTAATTAGCGCTATATTTCGAAATATTTGTATTTAATGGCTATTACACGCTGGGGGAAAAAAGCCCCTAATAAGACTACCAGGAAGAAGAAAAAGAGTGCGGGCCGGGAATGGTTTGACGCCATCATATTTGCAGTGGTGGCGGCGACACTGATCCGGGGTCTCTTCATTGAAGCTTATACAATTCCTACCGGCTCCATGGAAAAGACGCTGCTGGTCGGTGACTTCCTCTTTGTGAGCAAAGTGAATTACGGTGCCCGTACACCCATGACGCCTGTGTCCTTTCCGTTTGCGCATCACACTATGCCGATCCTTGGCACCAAGGCATACTGGGACGGGGTTCAGTGGAAATATCACCGTTTGCCGGGCCTCGGGGATGTAAAGCGGAACGACGTGGTCGTATTCAATTACCCGATGGAGGCTGACTCGCCGTTTTTCCGCCCTGTAGACAAACGGGAGAACTATATCAAGCGCTGCATCGGGATCGGAGGAGATACCCTTCGTATTGTCAACGCGCAGATCTCCCTCAACGGTAAGCCGATCGAGAATCCGCCGCAGGGACAGAAAATATATTACGTAAAGTCTGACGGGACGGATTTCAATCCGCAGACCCTGCAGGATATGGGAATAGAGGCCTATCGCAGTACGGTAGACGAGTACGGATTCCAGATGACCCGCGAGCAGGCTGAGATCGTTAAAGGCTGGGCCAATGTAAAAGTTGTGCAACAGCGTATTGCCGCCATAGGGCAGCGGGAACCATCCATCTTTCCTCCGGGAACCGACTTCGCATGGAATGCCGACAATATGGGCCCGATCATTATTCCGAAAAAAGGATGGACTGTAAAGCTGGACAGCGTCAATCTGCCGATCTACCGCCGTGCCATTGAACTGTATGAGAATAATGAGGTAAAGACCTCCGGGCAGGATATTTTCATTAACGGTAAAAAGACAGATGCCTATACGTTCCAGATGAATTACTATTGGATGATGGGCGACAATCGGGATAATTCCCTCGACTCCCGGTTCTGGGGGTTTGTGCCGGAAGATCATATCGTTGGGAAGGCGCTGTTCATCTGGATGAGCTGGAATGAGAACGGATCGTTCCTGAACAAGATACGCTGGAGCAGGATATTCAAGGGGATCAACTGATACACCCTGAACAAATAAAGAAAGCCCTGTAACATCACGTGTGACAGGGCTTTCTTTTTGTCGGACCTGTGTGGTCTACAGGAGGCCCTTTACACCCATTTTTTGGGCCAGTTCGTTGAGGTCTGATACGACAGCCTCGATGACCGGTATTCCGGTTGTTCTTCTTTCCTGTTCAGCTTCCCGTTCGGGCTGCCCCGGGATGATCACCCGTTGTTCATCTGAAGCCGGGGTGGCTGCGCTGAATCGGTCAATCCAGTTATCGAGATGGGATTTGAACTCTTCAACCGGCCTGAAGCCGTCTACACGCATAGCCCCCAGAAAATGGCCGATACCGGTTCCTACAGGGTTCGCCGAAGGTTCCATGAACGCTACGAATGGCGGCACCCAGGGACCATAGTTCGCTCCGGAGAGCACTGCAGACAGAATGTCAACGGTGGCGCTCAAACCGAATCCTTTATGGCTGCCGTGGTCGCGGTCGCCGCCTAAAGGCAGCAGGCTGCCGCCCCGCTTCAGTTCGTGAGGGTCCGTAGATACCTGCCCGTTCTTATCCTGGATCCAGCCTTCAGGGACACTTTTACCTGATCGCTGGGCGATTTCCAACTTCCCGTTAGCTGCGGATGAAGTGGCCATGTCAACGATTACCGGCGGGTATTTACCCGCGGGAAAGGCGTAGCACATGGGATTGGTTCCCAGCATGCGTTCCGTGGAGAATGTGGGCGCGACCAGCGGACTGGCGTTGGTCATGGAAAAGCCGATCATATCCTGCTCAACTGCCATTAACGCGTGATATCCCGCGATCCCGAAATGATTCGAATTCCGGACCGATACCCAGCCGGATCCAAATTGGCGGGCTTTTTCAATAGCTACCCGCATGGCAAAAGGCGCAACGACAAGGCCGAGTCCGGCATCTCCGTCCACTGTGGCCGTCGTCGGGGTTTCATGCACGACCCGGATATTCGGGGTGCTGTTTATCCTGCCTTTTTCCCAAAGGCGCACATACCCGCTGAGCCGAGCAACGCCGTGGGAGTCAATTCCCCGCAGGTCCGACCTGACGAGTACATCCGTTGCCAGGCTGGCATGCTCGTCAGAGCATCCCATCTCCAGGAATATCGAACGTGTAAAGCTCCTGAGCTGGTCTTCTGAAAAAGTATAATAGGTCATTGTTAATTTTTTTCTTCAAATTCGATGATACTGAATTTGAATTGGAGGGGGTGGAAGGCATCGAGCAGACCGGATATGAAATCCCGGCCATACGTTGCGTAGTACACCCCGAAGTTTTCGGTGCGTTCCTGAAGTGATCCCCCGGGGAAGTATTTGTCCTTAATGGAAAGGACCTGATTCAGCGAAGTTTCATGCTTCCTCTTCTCAGCACGGAGCATCTTCTTTTCAAGATTGTCCAACGCTTTCTTCAGGCGGGCCAAAATCGCTTCTGTACTCGGCTCCAGCGTTTTGTCAATTATCCCGGCCTTGGCCTTCATTTTTTCGAAGATGTGGCTGAGCTCCTGCCATTCCTGGTGAAGGTGAAGGTCCGCCTCGGAATTATTCAGGACCCATTGGTTTTTAAGCAGGGCGGGATCCCGAAAAATGGCCGGGTAATCCAGGCCTGCCCGACTGAGCCGGCTTCGGAGGTTTTCGCCGGACACCAGGGCCGAATTGCGGAGCATGACAATCGGGAAGTCCACCTGATAGTGGTCAAAGGTACTCTTGAGTTCCAGCCAGTAGATGACTTCCGCTCCGCCGCCGATGTAGGCGATATTAGGCAAAATGACTTCCTGGAAGAGCGGCCGCATGACTACATTGGGGCTGAATCGTTCGGGGAATTGCCGGATCTCCCGCCGCAGTTCATCAGGACTGAACGATTTTTCCGTATTCAGGATATAATACCGGTTATTTTCCAGGACTATTCGTTCACGGAGATCGTCTTTCAGGTAAAAGAAGTTTATTTCACGGGGATTGACCTGCGATTTGATGCCCGCACTGTCAAGGTTCCGGATCGTTGATTCGATGCACCGGTAACTGTGCTGGTGGAAAATATCATCTTCAATGATCCCGGAAAACTGACTTTTTAATTCCGGATGATCGCCGTCTATGATGATCAGTCCATATTCGCCGAACAATTCATTAACAAGATACCTGGTAGCCAGTGCAAGAGTAGGCTGCGCGTAAGCGGTCTCAATAATGGATGAAAGTTCAAGAGAAAATGTATTCAGGCCTAAGACCGCTTTATACTCTTTGACTGCACGGGCCAGCCCTTTGGGGCTCAGCCTGCCGGTGGCTCCGGAAACGGCCTCATCCCAGGTTATCTCTTTTCCGCTAATTCGGGTATGGTTGATCTCGGCGAAATCGTGGTCCTCGGTTGCCATCCAGTAAACGGGGACAAAGTTCCTGTCGGGGAACTGCGCCTTCAGTTCCTCAGACAACTTGATCGCAGTGACGATCTTGTAAACGAAGTACAGTGGTCCTGTAAAAATATTTAGTTGATGGCCTGTTGTGACGGTGAATGTATTCGGCTCTGTCAGCTTCTGAAGATTTGCCAGAACGGCCGGTTGAAGCGTGGCGCCTGTCTGATCATACTGGTTCCGCAGCACATCAGTGAGGATTGCGCGGTCGCCCAGTACCTTCCGATCAGAAATTATTCTTGTAAAGCCGGCGGGATCAGGATAATGTGAAACGAAGGATTCAAGCTGCGGGTCTTTTTCAAGATAACGGATCACCGCCGGGGAAAAACTGCATGTTTCCTTATAATCGATGTAGGCTGCTTTCATCCGCAACGAAAATAGGGGAATTTGACGAATTCCCCTATCGATGTTTTTTATTTGACAATGGCTCCATAGAGGTCAAAATCTTCTGCCCGTTCGATGCGGGCCTGCACGAAGCTTCCGACTGAAGCATAATCTTTGCTTGCGTCCAGTAGTACCTCATTGTCGACTTCCGGAGAATCATATTCCGTTCTTCCGACAAAAAAGTCGCCTTCCTTTTTATCAATCAGAACCTTGTAGGTTTGTCCGATCCGGGACTGGTTGATCTCGTAGGAAATGCCCTGCTGAATTTCCATGATAGTGTCCACTCGTTCCTGCTTGACTTCCTCAGGAACATCATCGTTCAGCGAATGGGCATGAGTCTTTTCTTCATGTGAATAGGTAAAGCATCCCAGACGGTCAAACCGGGTCTCTTCCACCCAGTCTTTCATCTCCTGGAAGTCCGCTTCTGTTTCTCCCGGGTATCCGCAGATCAGAGTCGTCCTCAGGGCAATTTCAGGAAGCCGGTCTCGGATTGAATTGACCAGGTCGACGGTCTTCGATTTCGTGATACCGCGGCGCATCGACTTCAGCATATTGTCACTGATGTGCTGAAGCGGCATATCCAGGTAGTTGCAGATGTTCGACCGTTCCTTCATGACATCGAGTATCTCCATCGGGAAGCCGGAAGGGTAGGCGTACTGCAGCCGGATCCATTCAACGCCGTCCACATCCGAAAGGTTCCTCAGCAGGTCAGCCAGGTTTCTTTTATTATAGAGGTCGAGCCCGTAGTAGGTCAGATCCTGCGCGATCAAAATAAGTTCTTTGGTGCCGTTTTTTACAAGGTTCTTTGCCTCTCTGACCAGATCCTCCATAGGCCGCGAGACGTGCTTGCCGCGCATTAAAGGAATAGCGCAGAAGGAGCATGGCCGGTTGCACCCCTCGGCGATCTTAAAATAGGCGAAGTGCTGCGGAGTGGTCAGTAACCGTTCTCCAATCAGTTCATGCTTATAATCCGCACCCAGCGACGTCAGGATATTATTCAGGTCGTTGGTGCCGAAGTAGGCGTCAACGTTGGTGATCTCTGATTCCAGCTCAGGCTTATAGCGTTCTGATAGGCAGCCGGTAACGATGACCTTCCCGACTTTGCCCTGTTCCTTCAGCTCACTGTACTGAAGGATCGTATCAATGGACTCCTGTTTGGCATTATCAATAAAGCCGCAGGTATTGATCACAACAATATCGTCTTTCCCAACCTGGTCCGCTTCATGGGTGACATTCAGTTGGTTCCCCCGAAGCTGCCCCATTAAGACCTCCGAATCGTAAACGTTTTTGGAGCATCCCAGGGTGATTACATTTACCTTGGGTTTAACGGGTGCAGGCTGGCTTTTAATCTTAGTTTTCATTCTTATATCAATTCACAGTACACCGGTCTTTCGCCAGTGACTCTCACTTTCAGCCATGAGGGCTGAATTCCCATCCGGAACAGTAGTGTCCTATTTGAACAGGGACTCTACGAAGTCTTTTTTATTAAATAACTGCAGGTCGTTCATGCCTTCGCCAACACCGATATACTTCACAGGAATCCGGAACTGATCGGAAATCCCGATCACTACTCCGCCCTTTGCAGTCCCATCCAGCTTGGTCAATGCCAATGCATTAACGTCAGTCGCCTGCGTAAATTGCTTACACTGCTCAATGGCATTTTGTCCGGTTGAAGCATCCAGAACAAGAAGGATTTCATGGGGTGCATCGGGAACGACCTTTTTCATGACATTCTTGATTTTCGTCAGTTCATTCATCAGTGCAACCTTGTTGTGCAGACGCCCGGCGGTGTCAATTATGCAGACATCATCACCATTTGCAACTGCCGATTGCAGGGTATCAAATGCCACGGAGGCCGGATCCGAACCCATCGGCTGCGCAACTACCCGCACATCAACCCGCTGCCCCCAGAGTCTGATCTGGTCTACCGCTGCGGCGCGGAAGGTATCTGCGGCTCCGAGTACGACCTTGTTTCCTGCTTGCTTCAGCTGGTGGGCGAGTTTACCGATCGTCGTTGTCTTGCCAACGCCGTTCACACCCACTACCATGATGACATAAGGCTTATGGTTGCCATATTCGAAATTTTCGAAGTCGTTGCTGTTATTTTCGGCAAGCAAAGCCTGGATCTCTTCTCGGAGAATCTCATTCAACTCAGAAGTATTGACATACTTGTCGCGGGCGACCCGGGCTTCAATGCGCTCAATGATCTTCAGGGTAGTGGACACGCCCACATCGGAAGTTACCAGGATCTCTTCCAGCTCATCCAGTACATCGTCGTCGACGGTCGATTTACCGACAACAGCCTTGGTTAGCCGGGAAAATATTCCCTCTTTGGTTTTTTCCAGTCCCTTGTCCAGTGCCTCCTGCTCCTCGACAGTATTGCTTTTCTTCTTGAAAAAGTCGAATAATCCCATAGAATATA
>CBINHC010000020.1:0-33616 GCA_966250385.1 uncultured Sphingobacteriaceae bacterium
AGAAGTTTCAACTCGAGGTTTTCTAGTTAACGATACAAAAGTACTAATTAAGCTTTCCGGCATCTGTCACCTCTTTGTAAAAGGCAGTCTTTAGAACGTTTTTAAATAGGTCCAGCGAGCTGATATTCTGGCAAACCATTAAAATCTTTCCCCTGTTTAACGTATAAAATTGCGACATGATCAGACAGGACAAATTTAGTTTAACAGGCTCGGCGAACAAAATAATTCATGGCGATATCACTTTTGATGATACCAATCCGACACTGCCGCTGGTAATTTTCGTTCACGGATTCAAGGGATTCAAAGACTGGGGAGCACATAACCTGATCGCACACTATTTCGCACAAAGCGGATTCAGGTTCCTGAAGTTTAACTTTTCACACAACGGGGTCAGAGACGACAAGCCGGATGATGTGACGGATCTCGAATCATTTGCCAGCAATACCGTTTCCAAAGAACTTTATGACCTGGGCCAGGTGATATCCTTTGCCTGCGACAAGGAGAATTTCAATGCGATAAGCAACGTCTATCTGATCGGTCACAGCCGCGGCGGAGCGCTGGGCATCCTGCAGGCAAACCACGATCCGCGCATCGATAAACTGGCCACATGGGGATCGATAGCAGACTTCAGAAGTCTCTGGAAGCCGGAACAGGTTGAACAGTGGCGTAAGAACGGGGTAATCCACATTGAGAATGCGAGAACGCACGAGCAAATGCCGGTCAACGCTACTTTACTGGAAGACCTTGAGCAGAACGCGGAACAATACAATGTGGAAGCAGCGGCTAAGAGCCTGAATATTCCCTGGCTGATCCTTCATGGCGATGCTGACGTGAATGTCGATGTTTCGGTCGCCAGGAAGCTGAATGAAATACATCTGAATGCACGCCTGCAGATCATCCCGGGCGCGGATCATGTATTCGGGGCCAAACATCCCTACACGGAACCGACCATGCCAAAGGACCTCGTTGCAGCCTGTGAAGCGACGGTGGCCTTTTTCCAGGGCCAGCTGAACCGCAGTTAGTTCCGGCCCGCTTTTATAGAAATCCCTTTGCCGCGGCATCCGTAAAGAAACGCCGCAACATGGAAAAAATAAGAAACTTCGAACTGCAGTTCAGGTGCGGACAGGACCCCAAAAGCTTTAAGCCTGCGGCGGACGGACAATTCTGCCCGCACTGCAGTAAGACGGTTTACGATTTCAGCGACAAGTCGCTGGACGACCTGCTGGAATTCTTCGAAAAAAGGGGGAGCTCGTTCTGCGGATCCTTTGCTCCCGAGCAGTTAAAACCCGCTCCGTGGTGGAGCAGGTGGTCCTCGGCAGTATTGCTCCTGATCACCGCGCTGATTTCTCCGGAAGCTAAAGGCCAGCAGGCTCCACAACTTTAGCCGGAACAGGCCATGCAGGACATAAAAGATTTCGGCGGGGCCGCGGACGTCCAGCCCTCATTTCCCGGAGGCAACAATGCCTTCCTCAGGTACATCCGGGAGAATCTGATCGTTCCTCCCGGAACGCCCGAAGGCCGCGTTTTGATAAGCTTTGTGGTGGATAAGACCGGCTCGCTGCGCAACATCCACGTTGAGCGGGGCCTGACCAGGAGAGCGGAGGCGGAGGCTATCCGGGTAATCGAATCCGGGCCGAAATGGGTTCCCGGAGTCTTCAACGGCCGGCCCGTCAGTATCCGCTATACGGTTCCCATTTATTTCAAATTCCCGGATTAGGCCTTTTCGATCCAGTTTCCGTCTTCACGGATAATGTCGATCAGCTCTTCCAGAGCATTGGACGTATTCACGTTCTTCTTGACGACCTCCTTTCCGCGGTAAAGGGTGATCTTGCCGGGTCCGGTTCCCACGTATCCGTAGTCCGCATCGGCCATCTCGCCCGGACCGTTCACGATACAACCCATGATACCGATCTTCAGACCTTTGAGATGATCAGTCCGGCTCCGGATCATCTGGGTGGTCTCCTGTAAGTCGAACAGGGTACGACCGCAGCTCGGGCATGAAATATATTCGGTCTTGGAAATACGCGAGCGGGTCGCCTGCAGGATGCCGAAGGCAGTAGAAACAATCGTCTTTGCCGGGATCCGCGGGGCATCCAGCCAGATGCCATCTCCGAGACCGTCCACCAGCAGGGCTCCGCAATCAGCGGCGGCAAAAAGCTGAAACCGGGTAGCCATATCGGTATCGTCCGCAGCAGCAGCAAACTCATAGCTCCGCCGGATGATCACCGGAACATCGATCCCTGCGTCCATCAGCCGGAAAAATGCCTGACGCTGATCCGCCATCCCATGGCCGGACGTAGTCTCGAGAACAAATACCAGCGTGTGGTCCGGCTGCAGCTGCTCAAATGCCTCGGACATCAGGTCGGAACCGTTGATGCGAACGAGATTTAACGACGCATCTTTCTGTGCCGCATGGATATACTCGTTCAGCGTATAGACCGGGTGGCAATTGCTCCTACTGGTCAGTTTAAACCAGGTATCATAGTCGTACAGCTGCTTTAGGTTCCCCGGAAAGTTGAATGAAGGCAGCTGATCAGCCAGGTAGACAAAGTCCACGGACTGATCGGCCATGTTGTACTTATCCAGGGCATGCGAGTACATATACCCGGCATCGTTCAGCACGGCCGGGTCCTTCAGGTTTTTCGCCGAAAGGTCCAGGACCACCCTGGGAACCTGATGACCGCCGATAAACGTATTCAGTTCGGCAGACGTCCGTTTCTTGTACGCAAAAGGACTGAAATCCACCGGTAAAGCGGCGCCTCCGGCAGAACCGGTTTGCGCTTCTGCCCTTTGCTTGTACCGGTTGGCCAGGGCTATGGCGACCGGTGCTTCAAACTCCGGATCTTCGGTGAGGGAGACCCGGATCGTATCGCCAAGGCCGTCTTCCAGCAGCGTCCCTATTCCAACCGCCGACTTGATGCGCCCGTCTTCGCCGTCCCCCGCCTCCGTTACACCCAGGTGCAACGGATAGTTCATTCCTTCCTTTACCATGGTTTCCACAAGCAGCCGATAAGCCTGCACCATGACCTGGGGGTTACTTGACTTCATGGAGATAACCAGGTTGTAGTAGTGCAGATCCTCGCACATCCGGATGAATTCCATCGCGGACTCTACCATTCCCTGCGGCGTATCGCCATACTGGCTCATGATCCGGTCGGACAGGGAACCGTGGTTCGTTCCGATCCGCATCGCGGTGCCATACTCCTTGCACACCTTCACCAGGGGCGCAAACTTCTGGTAGATCCGCTCCAGTTCGGCCTGATAGGCCGACTGGGTATACTCAATATTTTCGAACCGCTTCTTATCGGCATAATTACCCGGGTTCACCCGAACCTTCTCGACAATACGTGCAGCCACTTCCGCCGCATTCGGAGTGAAGTGGATATCTGCAACCAGGGGTACCTGGTATCCCCGAAGGCGAAGCTGCTTCTTGATCTCGGCAAGATTCTGCGCCTCCTTAATGCTTGGCGCAGTGATCCGTACATATTCGCACCCTGCATTCACCATCCGGATGGACTGCTCCACCGTACCGATGGTATCCATGGTATCGGTCGTTGTCATGCTCTGGATCCGGATAGGATTATTCCCCCCGAGCGGCACATCTCCAACGCTAACTTCCCGGGTAACAAACCGCGAATATTCGGTCAGTGAATTGCAGTAAGTTCCTTTCAACACTTGTAACGGCTCAGCCTTCATGAAATCGGATTAATGCACAAAAATAAGAAAACGATGTTAAAAACAGGCGGGAATCAGGCGTCGGTGGCGCAAGCCGTGATCCCCAGCGGCCGTCTGGTTTCCGCAAAGACTTATCAGCCGGCGAATTTGCATACCTGCGGCTTTAACGCGAACTTTCGGAAACTTTAGCCCCCAATTAGAATATCCATGACTGTACAGGAGGAGGTAGAACAATTCATCGGCGGTCAGCCGGAACCCAGGCGCGGTGAAATGCAGACACTCCACGAGCTGATTACCCGGATGCTGCCTTCCGGGAAGCTGTGGTTCGACAAGGGGCGGAACAGTGATGGCAAGGTCGTCACCAATCCCACGATCGGATACGGCATACAAACCGTGCGCTATGCCGGCGGAAATACCAGAGAGTGGTTTCAGATCGGATTAAGCCCCAATACGACGGGCCTGTCAGTCTATATCCTCGGAATTGCCGATAAGGCCTTTCTACCGCTGACCTATGGAAAAGTAATCGGAAAGGCTACCGTAACGGGATACTGCATCAGGTTCAGAAAGCTCGAAGACATCCGTACAAACATGCTGGAAGCGGCCATCCGGGACGGCATTGAAGCAACAGCGGAAAAGATTGACAATGGATAAGCGGCCCGACATGCAGTTCAGGCGCCCATGGCATACACGATGATATTTACCGCAAACTTCGTGTTGTCTTCAGCCATAAACCGCTTGTTACGGAAGTCATAGTCCCATTCGCAGCCGTAATCCTTATTACTGTACAGCACGCCGATCCGTCCGTTGATGATCACGGCTTTGAGGTAATCATGAACCAGGTCATCACCCCAGCCGTTAAGTTCAAAAGATGTGGTGGGTGGCCCCTTTTCAAACGTGAAGAACGACCGGTAGATCTCATGGTCGCCGGGTATCCTGGTAAGGGCACGGGGACCAAACAGTGCCGCCATCTGGCTCTCGAATGACCGGGCAAACAGTCCGTCTATATCGTGATTGCAGTCATCCACAAAAACGAACCCGCCGTTCTGCACATACTTTTTGAAATTGGCTCTCTCGGCAGCGGTAAACTGTACCAGCCGGTGACCGCTCAGGTAACAAAAAGGGTAGTTGAAGATTTCAGGGCTGCCCAGGTCGATCACCTTCTCCTCCACATTCACCGGAATGGTGGTATACTCAATCAGCGAATTAAGAATATTGGACGGCATCCGCTGATCGGTATCCCAATCCCCGGAACGGTAACGGAGCCGGATGAAAGTAAAACGGCGACTGAACATGGTGCTAAAAGTACTCTCTTAAAGCTGTCAATCAAACAGCGCAGCGGCCGCTCTGTGTATTTTTTTAGTTAGAAAGCTGTTGCCGCTTTCGAGTTCCCCCATGATTCGCTTATCTTAATCGGCGTAAAACGGTCTGAAAAATCAAACGAATTGGAAACGAATCAAAAAACCGTACATGAGCTGCTTTCCAGGCTCCCCAAACTGAAGAACGAGATCCAGAAGGTCATCATCGGCCAGGACCACATCCTGGAAGAGATCATCGTGGCCCTGCTGGCGGGCGGACACTGCCTGCTCGAAGGGGTACCCGGCCTGGCCAAAACACTGATGGTGCGCACACTGGCACAGGCACTTGACCTTTCATTCCGGCGCATCCAGTTCACTCCCGACCTGATGCCAACTGATATTCTGGGAACTGAAATCCTGGAAGAGGACCATGCCACCGGCAAACGGTTTTTCAAGTTCAATAAGGGGCCCGTTTTCGCCAATATTCTGCTTGCAGACGAGATCAACCGTACCCCGCCTAAAACGCAGTCCGCATTACTGGAAGCGATGCAGGAATTCGAGGTCACCTATGCGGGCAAGACCTACTCACTGGACAGACCGTTCTTCATCCTGGCAACCCAGAACCCCATCGAACAGGCCGGAACATACCCCTTGCCTGAAGCGCAGCTGGACCGGTTCCTCCTGTATGTTAAGATTGGTTATCCGACAGAACAGGAGGAGATCCGGGTACTGAGCTCGACCACCGGCGGGGCAAGACCGGCCGTGGATCCGGTACTGGGAGGAACCGAGATCACTGCCCTGCAGGGCCTAGTCCGCGAAGTCACGATCAGCGAAGAACTGGTTGAATATACCAGTATGATTGTTCGGGCAACACGACCGGAAACCACACTGACTGGCTATGTGAAGGAATGGGTTCGGTGGGGAGCTGGTCCCAGGGCCGGTCAGGCGCTCATCCTGACCGCCAAGGCGCGTGCGCTGCTGAAAGGCCGGTTTGCCGTGATCCCTGAAGATCTGCATACGATGGCTTTTCCCGTTCTCCGGCACCGTATCCTGATGAACTTCAAGGCCGAAGCTGAAAACGTAACCTCTGACCATGTAACGGAGCAGCTGCTCAAAGCGGTCAAACGGCCGCAAAGCGCACTCACCTAACGTCACCCTATGAGCCGGTTCCTGGACCCCAAGATCATCATGGCGATCAAAGACCTGTCCCTCATGGCCAGAACGACCGTCGACGGTTACCTGACCGGAATGAACAAAAGCCTCCTCCGGGGCGCCGGCATCGAATTCAGTCAGTACCGCAGTTACCAGCCGGGAGATGACCTCCGGTCGCTGGACTGGAAGATGTTTGCCCGGTCCGACCGGTATTATGTCCGTGATTCGGAAATCGAGACCAGCATTTCGGTGCGCCTGATGGCGGATGCCAGTGCTTCCATGAACCACATCGACGAAGGCTACAGCAAGTTTGACTACGCAAGGTACCTCCTGGCTTCACTGGCGTATCTCGCCAATTTCCAGGGAGATGCGATCGGCCTCTACCTGCTGCAGGAAAAGCTCGTTTCATTGGCGCCCCGGCAATCCTTTCAGCAGCTCTCCAGGCTATTTCACCAGCTGGAAACCGCGGAGGCCCGCGGGCCTTTCACCCCGCCTGAACATTACCGCAACATCCTTGCAGGGAGCCAGCGCCGGGAATTGCTCATATTCGCAACTGACTTTTATCAGCAAAACGATGAAATCTACCGGATACTGGACTGGCTGGCTGCCTTAAGGCACGAGATCCTGATCTTTCATATTATCGGAAAGAACGAGCTGGAAATGAACTATCCCGAACACACCTCCTTTGAAGACCTCGAAACAGGTGCGGTCATCCAGGCGGATAAGGCCGGCCTGAAAGCATACCGGGAAAGACTGGACCAGCACCTGGCGGCAGTCAGGAACGCCTGCCTTAACCGTAATATCAGCTATCGCCTCGTCGCTATGGATGAGCCGCTTGACCAGGCTCTGCGTGACTTCCTGAATCAGCGAAATAAATTATCAATCTAGTGCTTCAGTTCCTCCAGTCCATATGGCTTTTAGCGGCTGCCGGAATGATTATCCCGGTACTGATCCACTTCTGGAATGTGAAACGCGGAAAGACCATGAAGGTTGGAAGCATCGCCTTTTTACAGGAGAGTTCCCGTCAGAACGGCCGCAGTCTGCAGTTAAGGGACCTGTTGCTCCTTGTCATACGTTGCCTGATCATCCTTCTGCTCGCCGTCATTCTGGCCGGGCCTTCCTGGAGAACAGTGTTGGCGGCCGGCGCCGGAAAAGGATGGATTCTGATCGAAAAACAAAGCCGTAAAGAAACCTACGACGTCTTTAGGCACCGGATCGACTCGCTCCTGAAGGAAGGGTACGAGCTGCATGATTTTAATCCCGGTTTTTCAAAAGCCGGCAACCCGACGGAAGCACTCGCAAAGAATGAGCCTGCCGACAGTCCCCTGCCCTCCTACTGGACCTTGCTGAAGGAACTTGAACGCCAGGTGCAACCGGATATTGAGCTTCGCCTTTTTACACCGAACAGGCTGAGCCGCCTGGCCGGGAGGCGGCCGGACATCCGGCTGAACCTGCGCTGGGAAACTTATGCCCTGCCCGGTGAAGCGGCCTGGATTTCCGGCGCAGCCCTGCTCGGGCCGGATAAGATCAGGGTCACCACGAATTCGGGTAGCAGCGAGGCCATCACCGCCACTACGCAGGTCATCCCAGCGGCCGGCACGGCCGGTATCGGAACGACCTTCCGGGAGGGTGTCCTGCATGTATTCCTAAAAAATGACACTTCCCGGTCCCTGGTTCCTGCGGATACCCTGCAGACCCGGATCACGGTATATTCGGATCTGGCCGGAGATGATATGAACTATCTGCGTGCGGCCCTTGATGCGATTACCGGCTATTCCCAAAGAAACATCCGAATTCGCTATCGCCGGGATGCCGGACAGATCGACCAGCACGAGGACTGGATCTTCTGGCTGTCCGAAAAGCCGGTACCGGTGGCCCTGAAAGCCCGCAACCGTTTCATCTATCAGACAGGCCGGGTAGATTCCCGGGCCTCGGTGATCCGGACGCAGGAGGAATTCAGTCCGGAGCCGTTGGCCCTGTTCAGAAAAGTGAGCCCCCCCGGGGAAGAAAAAACCGAATCCGTCTGGGCGGACGGCTTCGGAGCCCCGGTGCTGGCTGTCCGGCCCGGAACCGGCTCGGCGGATTACCTGTTTTACAGCCGCTTTGATCCTGCCTGGAATCAACTGGTTTGGAGTCCCCGGTTCCCGGCCATACTATACGGGATACTTTTCGGCGATCCGCCTGCTCCCGGAGCGAACGATCTGCGGAAGGCAACGCAACTTCTTCCCGGCAGACGGCTGGTTCCGAAGGCATCCCCTGACAAACTGGGAACGGCGAACATACCGCTTGACAAACCATTGTACCTGGCAGCCTTTCTGTTATTCGCGCTTGAAAGGATGATCTCGTATTTCCATGAAAGGAGGTCTCATGGGTAATTTCGCAGGACTGGCGCATCTGCGCAGGTGGAAACGCCGCTGGATGTTTTTTTCGGTCATTACGGCCCTGCTGACCTCCCTCGGATTGACGGTATTCGTGTCTGCTTCGCTGCACCGGTTCATGCCTGCAAGCTATTTTCCGCCGACACTGTTCATGATGGTTTTTCTTTGCCAGGCAGCCTATCGCCGGTTCTGGAGGATCTCCGATCAGGCAGTGGTCCGGCGCTTCAACCAGACTTTTCCGGAGCTTGAGGATAGTGCACAGCTGTTGCTGCGCCCACTGCAGACACTGAATACCCTGGAGGGAATGCAGCTCGAACGGATCAGTGAAAAGCTTTCCGGCCTGAAAATGCCGGCCGACCCGACGGGCCAGGTCATCAAAACTGTTGCAGCCGTTTCGGCAACAATGATCCTGAGTTATCTGGTCTGCCAGATCCCCGTTCATGCGGACCGCTTTTCAGGGGAGCTGCCCGCAGGGAGGACTATTGCGCCATCCGTCAGCCTGCCGCCCGAAATAAAGAACGTTGTTATCACGATCCGGCCGCCTGCATATACCGGCAAAAAAAGCCGGTCCCAATACCGGTTACCGATACGAGCGGAAGCGCGATCCGGAGTCAGCTGGAATCTGGAGACCACCCGGCCTGTGAAGCGTTTGCATCTGCTGCTCAACAATAGGGAAAGAGTCTCCTTTACCCCTGCCAACACGGCCCGAACCCGCTGGGTCCTGAAGCGGCAGATCGGATCTCCGGGATTTTACCAGCTCGAAACAGCAGGAAAACTGTCCGAGCCGTATCAATTGGAAGTTATTCCGGACCTGGCACCGCAGATCCGGGTCAACTCACCGCCCCCCCATACCGTGATTGACTTCGGAATGCCCGAGGTTGTCGACCTGAAGATCTTCGTCACTGATGACTACGCACTTACCGATGCGTCCCTGGTGGCAACGCTGGCTTCCGGAAAAGGCGAATCGGTTGGTTTCAAAGAATATCGGCTGCCGCTGAGGGGATTTGTGCGGGGCAGCCGGAAAGCTGAACTCCTTGATGCCCTTCGTCTGAAGCAGCTGGAGATGAAGCCGGGGGACGAACTATTTTTCTACGCGGCGGCAACTGATAACCTCGGCCAGGTTTCCCGTACGGATATTTATACGGTCACCATGCCGGATACGGCTGAGCTGATGACATTGGAAGGGCTGAGCACCGGGGTAAACCTGATGCCCGAATATTTCCGCAGCCAGCGGCAGATTATCCTGGATACGGAGAAATTATTGAAGGAGCGGGATACGCTGCGCACGACGGACTTCCGCAACAGAAGCAATAACCTGGGCATGGACCAGAAGCTTTTGCGACTGCGGTACGGCAAATTCCTGGGTGAAGAATCGGAAAGCGAAGTTGGTGAAGATTATCACGGAGATGAGCATGATGAGCAACCGGTCCGGTTCGGAGATCCGGTCGCTATGATAGACGCGGTGTCCCATAAGCATGACAACTCCGAGGATGCGACGTTCTTTGAACCGGCTCAAAAGGCGCAGCTTAAGGCCGTGCTGACGGAAATGTGGAAGGCCGAGCTCCAGCTAAGAACCTTTAAACCGCAGGCAGCACTGCCTTTTGAATATAAAGCGCTCCGGCTGCTCAAGGACCTCCAGCAGCAATCCCGGGCCTATGTCGGGAAAACCGCCATCAAACCACCGCTGTTGAAACCGGAAAAACGGCTGACCGGGGAACTTGAAAAGGTCCGGGATGTGATCAGCCGGAAAACAGAAAAACCGGCCGCGGATCCGCTTGCAGCAGTGAGAAAAGCGATCGGCATCCTCGGGGAAATAAAGACCGGAGCAGCTATCCCGGCGGACCATTATGGGATCCTCAGGGATGCCAGCCGGACATTGAGCCTGCATGCCGTCCGGGAACCGGGCCTCTATCTTCCGGCAGTCCGGACCATGCAGCGCATCATGCAGGATAAGAACGCCAAGGTATCCTCCTCGGACGTGGTTCGGGTGCAGGCGGCACTTTACCGCATGCTCCCAGAAACCTCCGGAAAACGTGCGGCCCGCCGGCCCGGCCCGCAAACGCCGCTGTCGGAACTTTATTTCAGGAACCTGGATAAAATGAACTGATATGCTATGGCCCCTACTCATCACCGGATGCAGCATCTTGCTGATCACTTTACTCATTCTCAAGGAATCCGGGCGGCCCGACCGCAGGTTTGTGGCTCTGCGGATCCTGGCTTCGGTTCTGGCAGTCGGCTGCCTTGCCGCCATGGCGCTCCCTTTATCGTATAAAATCACCGGTCCGTCCCGGATGCAGGACCCGCTGATCCTGATCACCGCCGGCGCCAGGCCTGAATCGGTCGAAAAGTTCATCGGCCGACAAAACCTCCCGGTCTTTTCTACGGATCCGGTCCTGGCCGAACGCTTCAAGGGATCCGGAGCGAAACGGATCGAAGGAACCGACTATCTCGCCGCTGTGTATCCCGGCCGGGAGGTCGAGATTTTCGGGTTTGGTCTGGAACCGTTCGATCTGAAACCGCTGACAGCAAACCCGGTCAGATTTCATCCGCCTGGCGATCCCCGCGGAATAAGTACCGTGCACTGGCCGGTGAAGCTCAATCAGGGCGCCACCTTCAGATTACAGGGCGTATATCATAACCCCAGCCGTCAGCCGGTCAGGCTGGTCCTGAATGCTTTCGGAACCACCCTCGATTCCGTCGTGCTGGGAACCGGCCGTTCCGCGTTCGAGTTAACTGCCGTTCCCCGGCAACTGGGCCGGTCGGTGCTCTCACTGGTGGGCCTTTCAGGCAGGGACACAATCTCCCGGGACCCGGTTCCGGTCACCATCGAAGCACCGGACCCTGTGAAGATCCTACTGTTGAGCTCTGCCCCGAATTTTGAATCCAGGTTTCTTACGAACTGGCTCACCGGGGAAGGGCATGCAATAGCCGTCCGTACCCGGATCAGCAGGGACAAGTACGATTTCCGCTACATCAACACCCGCCAGATCAATCTTGACCGCATCTCGGCGAAAACATTATCCGGCTTCGATATCATCATCGGCGATCATGCTGAGCTTCAGGCTGTGTCCCCCGGCATACTGTCCGATGCGGTACAACGGAACGGCGTCGGACTGGTGGTGCTGACCGACTCGGTGCTGAAGGGCGGGTTCTATGCCCGCCACTTCCCGGTCCGGCCCGTTACCGGTCCCGAACAGTCCGCGCAAATCCGGCTTGCAGGCGATCCGGATAAAACGATCAGTCTGGAGACGTCATCCCGGTTTAGCATTCTTCCTGCCCGCGGGACCAGGGCTGTGCTGACCTGCAACACAAAGAGCGTTCTGGCAAGCAGCCGGCTTTTCGGGACGGGATACGTTGTGGCGACAACCCTTCAGGACACCTACTCCCTCGCGCTGCAGGGCCGAAGGGGATCGTACGGAGAGTTATGGTCAGCCATCCTGTCGGCCGCAGCGCCGGCAAAGCAGGCGCCTGAGCAGGTGATCCGGCCGTTCTTTCCCCGGGTCAATGAACCGGCGGAGCTGGAAGTTTCTTCCCCATCCGGGAATATCCCTCGTATCGCCATCGGGGGCACCAGGCTGGCGCCGGAACAGCATCCGGATCTTTATGACCGGTGGCGCTCGGTATACTGGCCTGAAAAGGCGGGATGGGCTACAGTTGAAACCACCGGTGGGGAACCCGACTCCGTATTTATCTACAGTCCGGATGACTGGCAGGTAGTCCGGTACCACGAACGTCTTGAGCACACCCGGAATGCTGCTTCGGCGGCTGGCAGAAAACTGCCTTCTGAACGAAGTGCTGTCATTATGGAAAAGCCTTTCCCACGGATCTGGCCGTTTCTGATCTTCCTGATCTGTTGCGGGTTCCTCTGGTACGAAGCAAAAATTTTATCGGGCGGATATTACGCCGGACGAAAAAATATGTAGTTTAAGGGACCTAAAACTTAATACCTTAAACAGGAGGATCAAATCTTGAAAAGACGAAATTTTATGTATCTGGCGGGAATGGGCCTGGGAGCGACCATGCTTCCGTCGCTGCCTGCCTTCAGCCGGGAGATCGACCCGCTTGCTGCACTTGACCCGGTAGATGCCGCCTTAAAGAAACAGCTGGCAGATGTGGCACTGAATGCCGCCCGCTCCAAAGGAGCCACTTATGCCGACGTCAGGATCGGCCGTTACCTCAACCAGTTCGTGTCGACGAGGGAGAACAGGGTCCAGGGGATTGCCAATACGGAATCCTATGGCGTCGGTATCCGGGTTCTTGTCGACGGTTGCTGGGGATTTGCGGCTTCGAACAGTATGACGGCGGACGACCTGGCCAGAACGGCCGAAAAGGCCGTTGCCGTTGCCAAGGCGAATGCCCGGATCCAGGGAGAACCGGTGGAGCTCGCTGCGCAGAAGGGCTACGGAGAGGTGAGCTGGAAGGCTCCGATCGAAAAAAATGCTTTCGAGGTCCCCGTAAAGGAAAAGGTAGACCTGCTGCTGGCAGCCAATGCGATCGCGCTCAAGAACGGCGCAAATTTCGTGAGCTCCGGAATTTTCGCAGTGAACGAGCAGAAGTACTTCGCATCAACGGACGGCTCATACATCGACCAGGACATTCACCGGATCTACCCGACTTTCAATGTTACCAAAATTGACCGTGCAAGCGGAAAATTCGACTCTGTCGGCTCGCTAAGCGCACCGATGGGCATGGGCTATGAATACCTGATTCCGACAGCGGAAGCAAAGGTTCACGGTGTGGTCACCCGGTACAAGGACCGGTACGATATCCTGGAAGACATCCGGAATGCAACGGCAAATGTTGATGAGAAGATCCGGGCAAAATCGGTCGAGGCCGGGAAATATGATGTCGTGCTGGATCCCTCCCACCTGTGGCTGACCATTCATGAATCCGTCGGACACCCGACCGAACTGGACCGCGTCCTCGGTTATGAAGCCAATTATGCCGGAACAAGCTTCCTTACCCTCGATAAATGGGAAAGCAAGAAGTTCAACTTCGGGAGCAAGCTGGTCAATATTGTCGCCGACAAGACACAGAAAGGCTCACTGGGCGCCGTCGGCTATGACGACGAAGGTGTTAAATGCAAAAAATGGGATCTGATCCGGGAAGGCACGCTGGTCAACTACCAGGCGACGCGCGACCAGGCGCATATCATCGTGGAAAAAGAGTCTCATGGCTGCTGTTACGCCCAGAGCTGGTCTGACGTGCAGTTCCAGCGGATGCCGAACGTGTCGCTGCTTCCTGGAAAGTCCAGACTCAGCGTAGACGACCTGATCAAGGATGTCGAGAAGGGAATATACATTATAGGAGACGGCTCCTACTCGATTGACCAGCAGCGCTATAACTTTCAGTTCGGCGGCCAGACCTTTTACGAAATCCGCAACGGCAAGATCGCCGGGATGCTGCGCGACGTGGCCTACCAGTCCAATACACAGGAATTCTGGAACTCCTGCACAGCGATCGCTGATGAGAGCGACTACCGGCTGGGCGGATCCTTCAATGACGGTAAAGGGCAACCGAGCCAGTCGAGTGCCGTGTCCCACGGAAGTTCGACAGCCCGTTTCAATGGGGTCAATGTGATCAACACCGCCCGTAAGATCGGATAATTAACTTTTAATGAACCTTTTTCTGAACAAAAGATGCCAATATTAACTAAAGAGGAAGCTCAGGCTATCCTGAAAAAAACCCTTGGCTTTTCCAAAGCCGACGAGTGCGAAGTAAGCATATCCGGTTCTAAAGGCGGCAATATCCGTTACGCACGGAATGCGGTTTCCACAGCGGGCGAGATCAGCACCATGGGTCTGGCCGTTACCTCCACATTCGGTAAACGGTCAGGAACCGCGACCATCAATGAATTCGACGATGCCTCCCTTGAGAAGGTGGTCCGCAGGGCTGAGGAACTCGCCAAACTGGCTCCTGAAAACCCTGAATACGTACCCCTGATGGGTCCGCAAACCTTTAAAGAATCAGTTTCCTACAACAAGGCAACCGATGACCTGACTCCTGAAAAGCGCGCCGAAATGGTCGCGAAAAGCTTATCCGTGTCCAAAGCCGACAAACTGGAGGCCGCAGGCTTCCTCGAGAATTCCACCGACTTCCGTGCCATTATGAATTCGAAGGGACTTTTTGCGTATAACAAGAGTACCGATGTGTCCTTCTCGGTAACCACCCGCAACCAGGCCGGTACGGGATCGGGATACACCGAACGGTCCTTTAATGACGCGGGCAAGCTGGATACCCATGCTCTGACCAAAATCGCTGCCTCCAAGGCGTCAGGCTCCGCAGGCGCCCGCGCCATTGAGCCAGGAAGGTATACGGTTATCCTGGAGCCGCTGGCTGCAAGCGATATGCTTGGCAACCTGGTTCGCTCTTTTGACGCACGCAGCGCCGAGGAGGGCCGCAGCTTCCTGAGCAAAAAAGGCGGCGGTACCCGGCTGGGAGAACAGCTTTTCAGTGAAAATGTGACCCTTTATTCGGACCCTTTGCATCCCGAACTGCCTTCGTCCACATGGAACGGGGACGGGATCCCGGTGGAAAAAACGGTCTGGGTAGACAAAGGGATCGTTAAGAACCTGAGCTACTCGCGGTACTGGGCCCAGCAAAAGAACGTTAAACCACTGCCATCCGCATCCCGGATGATTATGGAAGGCGGGAGCAAGTCGCTTGAAGACCTGATCAAAGGTACGGATCGCGGAATCCTGGTCACCCGTTTCTGGTATATCCGGATGGTCGACCCGCAGACCATGCTGCTGACCGGACTTACCCGGGATGGTACTTTCTATATTGAAAACGGAAAGATCCAGTTCCCGATCAAGAATTTCCGGTTCAATGAAAGCCCGGTTATCATGCTGAACAACGTGGAAGAGCTTGGAAAACCTGAACGGATCGGAAACCTGGTCATTCCGCCGATGAAGATCCGGGACTTCAACTTTACTTCGCTTTCAGACGCAGTCTGATCATTTCATTTAATGAAACCAGAGTTGCCTGCCCGGTCAGGCAACTCTCAAACACCAATCCATTGAAAAGAAGAGACTTTATATACCTGTCCGGATTAGGTCTCGGTGCAGGAATGCTTCAAAGCATACCCGTACTGGGATCAGCGGTTTCCATTGAGGAGGCGCTCACCCCGATCGATCCCCGGATAAAAAAACAAATGGCCGACACAGCCCTGGACGCCGCGGTATCCAACGGAGCGACCTATGCCGATGTTCGTATCGGCCGTTACCTGAACCAGTACCTGGGTACGCGCGAAAAACAGGTGGACAATATCTCCAATACGGAGTCCTACGGGATCGGTATCCGGGTAATCGCGTCCGGATGCTGGGGATTTGCGGCAACCGATAATCTTACCCCCGACAGCATTGCAAAAACGGCCGCGCAGGCCGTTCAGATCGCCAAGGTGAATGCCCGGATCATGGGCGAACCGGTCAGATTGGCGCCGCAGAAGGGGTACGGGGAAGTTTCCTGGAAAACGCCTATCGAAAAAAACGCCTTTGAAGTGCCGATCAAAGACAAGATCGATCTGCTTTTGAGCGTGAATGCGGCAGCCCTGGATAATGGAGCGACTTTTGTAACGTCTAACCTGTACCAGATCAACGAACAGAAGTATTTTGCGTCAACCGAAGGCTCCTACATTGATCAGGATATTCACCGGATCTGGCCAACCTTTACCGTCACCCGGGTAGATGCGGCTTCCGGAAAATTCCAGAGCAGGAATGCGCTCAGCTCCCCTATGGGCATGGGCTACGAATACCTGCAGCCGGATAAGAGCGAAGAGATAGACGGAATTATCACGCTCTACCGGAACCGGTATGATATGGTCGCAGACGTGAAAGTTGCCGCCCGGCAGCTGGATGAAAAGCTGAAAGCCAAACCGGTGGAGCCCGGAAAATATGACCTGGTACTGGACCCGACCCACCTGTTCCTCACCATCCACGAGTCGGTAGGGCACCCCACCGAACTGGACCGTGTCCTTGGATATGAAGCAAACTATGCCGGCACCAGCTTCGTCACGCTCGACAAGTGGCAGACACGAAAGTTCAACTTCGGCAATAAACTGGTCAATTTTGAAGCGGATAAGACCCAGAAAGGTTCATTGGCCGCTGTCGGTTTTGATGACGAAGGCGTAAAAACGAAGAACTGGGATATCATCAGGGACGGTATCCTGGTCAACTATCAAACCATCCGGGATCAGGCGCATATCCTCGGGCTTGAAGAATCCCAGGGCTGCTGCTATGCGGACCATTGGAGCAGCGTTCAGTTCCAGCGGATGCCGAACGTCTCACTGAAGCCTTCCGCGTCAGCCCTGACGGCAAATGATCTGATCAAAGATGTAAAAAAAGGGATTTACATGCTGGGCAGGAACTCCTACTCGATCGACCAGCAGCGGTACAATTTCCAGTTCAGCAGTCAGCTGGCCTACGAGATTCGCGACGGGAAAATCACAGGCATGGTTAAAGACGCTTCCTACCAGTCCAATACTCAGGAATTCTGGAATTCCGTCGCCTCCATTGCAGGTAAGAACGACTACCGGCTGGGAGGATCCTTCTTTGATGGTAAAGGCCAGCCTTCCCAGGTTAGTGCGGTTTCCCACGGCTGTGCGACAACCCGCTTCAACGGCGTTAACGTCATCAACACCGGCCGGAAGATCTAGGCCTCACAGGCATTCAAACACAACATGCACCGTCTCCGGTGCATGTTCTTTCTCACATCAGCCGGTCTCTGATCACCATGGTGTGTGCGATCTTATCATGGAGGCACTGTTGTTTCCGGTCAAAAAAACCTGACAGGTAGCCGATCCCCAACGTGAGCTTGCTCACGAGCTTTGCCAGATTCCGGGTGGTAGCCTGCGATACGCTCAGGCGTTCCCCATGTTCATCGGTTACTTTCAGGCCAAGCCACGACTTGCCGTAAGTACCCTCACGGGCGGAGGATTCCATCACGATACTGTAGGGAATCTTTACTACCGGCAGCAGCAGCAGTCCGGTGACTGAAACAGCGATCTGCATGACCTTCTCATCGATAAGAGCAATTGCCACCAGCGTGATCGCTGCATAAAAGGCGAAAAGGATGACATAGTCGATTACAACGGCCAGCAGCCGCACGTCGAGGGTGGCAAAGTACTGGGGCGCAGTGGCGAATTTCTTATAGCCGAGAAGCTCACGCAATCCTTCGATCTCGTGAGCTTCTTTATAATCATCCATTTCCGGCGTCTTGACAAAACTGGAAGGCTTTATGTCCAGTTCTTTCAGTTCATCGGACGTATAGGGGCCCTGGGGCTTCCCGTTGATGACAACATAGTAAGTTGGAGCCATATTAATAGCGGCGGACCGTGAAGTCCGAAATACCTCCCTGTAGTTTAATATGAATCTTTTTGGCAGCGGACTGGTAGTTACTGGTTTGGTAAACGCCGTCCGCCTGTTTTTCGAATCCTTTGAAGCTTTTTGAAGACAGTCCGGTTTCGACTTCAATGCGGCAACCCGCTGACGAAGGTACGTCCAGGTCCACATCGGCCACGCCGGTTTGCACATCTACACTGGTGGTACCGACCGGCTCGCCCAGCTTGACTTCGAACGATGCGGCACCGCCTTCCAGCTTCAGGCTGGCCACTTTGAACCGGGAAAGATCAAAATTCGTCTCACCGGCGCCCATTTCCATGTTGATATCCCATACCGGGTTGCTGTTCAGACGGAGGACCGCTTTATTGGTCGAGAAATTACCCCTTCCGCGGGTCCGGTGCTTGCCGTTCATCTGGAAGGTAAGAACCTCCATGCTGTCGCGACTGCTCTTGGTCAGCGAATAATTGCCGAATCGTTGTTCAATATCGGCGGAGAACAGGTTCGATGTCGTATCGTTCAGCTCATAGGAAGTCGCACCGCCGCTTACGTTAAGTTCGGCGCGGCTGATGGTCGACAGGTACGGCTCTGTGAACGTGTTTCTGCGGACGTCGCCCGAATCGCTTGAATCGTCGTCATCATTATGCCAGTCAAAACTCCAACGGGCATGCTCCGGCCGGTGGGTGGACCCGTACCAGCCTACAAAGACCAGAACGGCAAGAGTAATCACTCCGGCGATCCATGGGCCCGAGGTCTTATGACTCCGGGCAAACAGCATTTCGGCGCCGAACAAGATCAGGATCACCGGCCAGAGCCGCCAAACCGCCCCCCAGTAGAAATTGATCACATTGAAGTTATCGAGGAGGAGTATCGTTCCTATGAAAACCAGGATAAGGCCCCATACTATTTTATCGCTTTTCATATCTAATTAAGTTAAAGGTTGTTCCGGATTTTCGTTGGTAGTCGTTGTCGTCGTGCTGGTCGATGTGGTGGTACTGCTGGTGCCGGTGGTGCCGGCATCGGCTGCAATATCGGCGTCGGCATTCACTTCTGCGGCCGTCTTCCTGCCTGTGCGGGTAATCAGCAGCAATCCCAGGACGATGATCGCCATTGGCCAGAGTTTACCGAGATCCACCCAGTAAGGTATAATGTCGAATTCGTCCAGCAGAAAGTAGGCGCCCAGACCGATCAGGATCAGACCGGCGATCAGGCGGCCGTTGCCGCTGCCCGGGCTGCGCTTCGCCATATGAGGCGGCATCGGTGTCGGTATGGATCCCCCGGCAGGACGCGGGCTGCCGGTCCTTTCTTCATATACCCTGTAATCTGCCGTGAAGCCGGTATAATTCGCAACACTCGGGCGGGGCGGAATAACGATCCAAAGGATCAGGTAGATGATAAATCCGGAGAATCCGAAAATGAAGGCGAACACAAAGATGATCCTCATCCAGGTGACCTCCATGTCAAAGTATTCGGCGAGCCCGGAACAGACCCCGGCAATCATCTTGTCATGCTCATTGCGATACAGTCTCTTTTCCATGCTATTTCTTTTTAGTGTGTTTAAATGTTTCCAAGCGTGGGCCTGATGATGATCTCGTCGACGTTACAGCCCCTGGATGCCTGCAGACACAGGATGACTGCGTCTGCAATATCATCCGGATCAATGAACCGGTCGGCCGGGATGGTCGTCCCTGTCCATGAACCGGTTAATGTAGATCCGGGCAGTATCGCTGTGACCTTAACCCCAAACTCCATCAGTTCCTCACGCAATACACTGGTTAGACTGAGCAACGCTGCCTTTGTTACAGTATAGGAACCCGCTGATTTCACCGGATCAACGGCTGCAATGGAACTGATGTTGATCATATGTCCGGACCTGCGCACCTTCATTTCATTTCCGAATGTCTTACACAGGAAGTGCGGTGCCCTGACATTCAGTGCAAACTGCTTTTCCAGCGCACCTTCAGCCTCATCAAGAATGCCCGAAGGAAGAAAAAGGCCGGCATTATTGATCAGCACATCCACCGGTCGGCCGTCTTGTTTGACGAAGTCGGCAAAGCCGGCCAGGTCAGCCATATCCCCCAGATCGGTCTCCCGTGTCCGTATAGTCAGCGAAGGGAAAACATCGAGCAGTTCCTGGCGGAAGGCATCCAGTTCGGACTGGCTCCTGGCACACAGGAAGAGGTCATAATGATGTTCGGCAAGACGGCGGGCAATGGCTCGGCCCATACCTTTTGTTGCCCCGGTTACGATTGCATTCATGGTTGTCTGATTTGGTCAGGTGAAGTTAATGCCGGATTTCGAATTCACACAATTTCCGGCCTTTATAGTTTATGTGAAGTACTTCAATGATTTTATTAATGCTTAATATTGCTTCAAGTTTCCAGATTACATGTTTACCGCATTAGGCAAATATATCTTACTACTGAAGGCTGTTTTCCGCCGACCGGAGAAATGGAACATCTACAGGAAAGAAATTTTCAAGGAAATGAACCAGATCGGGATCGATTCCATCGGCATCATCACGATCATCTCGACCTTCCTGGGGATGGTAACCACTGTACAAACGGCATACCAGCTGGTCAGCGATCTGATCCCGCGCTCCATCATCGGTGCGATCGTCCGGGATTCGACGATACTGGAACTCAGCCCGACCATCTCGGGAATCGTCCTGGCCGGTAAGGTAGGATCCAGTATTGCTTCCCAGATCGGTACCATGCGCGTCACTGAGCAGATCGATGCACTGGAGATCATGGGCATCAACTCACCGGGATATCTTATTCTGCCGAAGATTATTGCCGCCGTGGTCACCATTCCCCTGCTGGTCATCATATCCATTGCGTTAAGTATCTGGGGCGGCTATATCGCCGGAACGCTGTCAGGAGCGGTCACGGGCTCCGATTACATTCTGGGAACAACCCAGGATTTTCGGGGCTTCATTATTACCGTTTCCATGATCAAAGCAGTTATCTTTGCCTTTATCATCACCTCGGTTTCAGCTTACCAGGGATTTTATACCTCCGGCGGCGCTTATGAAGTCGGGATTTCAAGTACGAAAGGTGTTGTGATCAGCTGCATCATGATTTTATTTGCCGATTACGTCGTAGCAGAGCTGCTTTTATGATCGAAGTCAAGAATATTCACAAAAAATTTGGTGAGAACACGGTCCTGAAGGGTATCACTGCTTCTTTCAAAGAAGGCATGAACAACCTGATCATCGGCGGCTCCGGTTCCGGAAAGACCACCCTGCTTAAATGCATGGTGGGCCTGCATGAACCCGACCAGGGATCCGTGCTTTACGACGGCAGGGATTTCACCCGGATGAATTTTGAAGAACGTATCGAGATCCGCAAGGAGATCGGCATGCTGTTTCAGAGTTCTGCGCTTTTCGACTCGATGACCGTGGAGGAAAACGTCATGTTTCCCATCAATATGTTCACCCGCCAGAAGCTGAAGGAAAAGAAAGAGCGGGTCAATTTTTGCCTCGAAAGGGTCAACCTGGAGGGCAAGAACGACCTCTACCCTTCTGAACTTTCCGGCGGTATGAAGAAAAGGGTCGGCATCGCCAGGGCCATTTCCATGCAGCCCAGATACTTGTTCGTGGATGAACCGAACTCCGGCCTGGATCCCAAGACGGCGATCGTTATTGATGAACTGATCAATGAGATCACTGAAGAGTTCAAGATAACCACGGTGGTGGTCACCCATGACATGAATTCCGTTATGGGGATCGGCGATAATATCATCTACCTTTACGACGGCCAGAAATGGTGGGAAGGATCTAAGCAGGATATCGCGCATACTGATAACAAGGAACTGAACGACTTCGTTTTCGCGAGCAAATTCCTGGAAGCGGCCAAGAATAAAATATGACCGGCAGAGGCCGGTCAACCTATACTTATAAAGAATGTCCAACACGAAAAATACCAGTGGAAGTGCCGCGTCAGGCATCCAGCTTCTTACACCGACCCACTGGAAAGACTACGAACTGATCGACTGCGGTGATTTTGAAAAACTCGAACGGTTCGGCAACCTCATCCTCATCAGGCCTGAACCACAGGCGGTCTGGAAAAAATCCTTACCGGAAAGCGAGTGGACCCGGGCCCATCACATCCGGTTCAAAGGCCGCTCCGCTACCTCCGGGGTCTGGATCAAGAAAAATCCCAAGACGCCGGACCGCTGGCATGTTTCCTATAAGAACGACGATGTGGAGATCAAATTCCGGCTTGGACTGACTTCCTTTAAACATGTCGGCATCTTCCCTGAGCAGGCTGTTAACTGGGACTATATCAGCAGCTGCGTAAGAAGGTTCAGGACACCGGCCCCCCGGGTGCTGAACCTGTTCTCCTATACCGGGGGAGCATCCCTGATCGCACGGGCCGCCGGAGCGGATACCACACATGTGGATTCCATCAAACAGGTCGTGACCTGGGCAAACGAGAATCAGGAACTTTCGGGGCTGTCTGACATCCGGTGGGTAGTTGAAGACGCATTGAAATTCGTTAAACGGGAACTTAAACGCGGAAAGAAATACAATGGCATCATCCTGGATCCACCGGCTTACGGCCATGGGCCAAGCGGAGAAAAGTGGAAACTCGAGGACCATATCCAGGAAATGATGGGTGATGTCGTAGGACTGCTGGATGAAAAGGAACATTTCCTGATCCTGAATACCTACTCGCTGGGCTTTTCTTCCGTGATCGTTGAAAACCTGATCCGGTCTTCTTTTCCACAGGCAGAGAACCTTGAAACCGGCGAATTGTATCTCCAGGCTACTGCCGGAAGCAAGCTTCCGCTCGGTGTCTTCGGCAAGTTTTTTAAAGGCGCATAAACGTTGAAAACCTTTTTTGGCAGTGCATTTTATGTAGAGTAACTTGCTTAAGTTTTCAGCCTCAGGCAATTTCAGGAAAGGAGCCTGTTAATGAAACTAAGCAGCGCGAAATGACGTATGCAGGGAAGCGCTGTTGGTAACGTGAGATGAGGGAAGAAAAGGGCCCGATCTGGTTTACCGTACAATTCAAAGGCAATTTTATAGGGAAAAGGATTACAACAATCAAGGATGAGATTTAGAAGAGTGGCCCTCTGGGCAGGGCTTGCATCAATGGGTGCAGGATGGGCAGGCTGTACGGGAACTACAACACCACAGACCGAAACAAAATCAGAAAAGAAATCAGAAGCAAAAGTACTGGCAGCAAGCACGGTCAATAAGCCGGCAGAGGAAGTGAATGCATTTCCACCGGTTGACAAAGCTGTCTATGACCAGAAAATGCTGGAACTCGCCAATGGTGACACCACCGGCAAATGGCCGGTCAAAAACACACCATATCCGCTCCCGGGCGCTATCCTTCCCAATAAGCGGGTTATCGCTTATTACGGAAACCTGTATTCCAAGCGGATGGGCGTCCTGGGAGAGTACGCTCCGAAGGAGATGCTCGCCATGCTGGATGCGGAAGTAAAACGCTGGGAGAAAGCCGATCCCAAGACGCCGGTTCAGCCGGCGCTGCATTATATCGCCGTGGTCGCTCAGGGTGACCCGGGAAAGGATGGCAAATACAGGTTCCGGATGCCGTCCAAACAAATCGATTCAGTACTCACCATTGCGAAGATGCGTCCTGAAATGATCGTATTCCTCGACATCCAGGTATCGCTTAGTGACATTCGCGCCGAATTGCCCTTGCTGGAAAAATACCTGAAGCTGCCAAACGTTCATCTGGGTATCGATCCCGAATTTTCAATGAAGACCGGTGCCAGACCCGGCTCCAGGATCGGAACGTATGATGCGGCGGATATCAATTACTGCTCGGATTACCTGGCAAAGCTCGTCAGGGAGAACAATCTGCCCCCAAAAATCCTGGTTGTCCATCGCTTCACCAAGAAGATGGTCACGAATTCCCCGGCCATCAAACTAAAGCCGGAAGTCCAGGTGGTCATGCACATGGACGGATGGGGCGAACCGGAACTGAAAAAAGGAACGTACCGCCATTTCATCTACTCGGAGCCGGTTCAGTTTACGGGTTTCAAACTGTTCTACAAGAACGACCTGAAAAAAGCGCCTAACCGGATGATGACTCCGGAGGAGCTGATGAAACTGAAACCACTTCCGGTCTATATTCAGTACCAGTAAAACGAAACAACCGATAAACAAGACAGGCCGTCCTATTGGACGGCCTGTCTTGTTATGTATCATTTTCTGTTGCCTAGAAGCTGAAACTGACCTTCTTTTCCGGGTTATCCAGCTTGGTACTTTTCCGATTCCCGTTTACGGTAACATGCAGCATATTGACCTGGGAGTCGTGCTCGTCAAAAAGAATATCATCGGTAATCTCTATTTTTGAGATCCGGCTGACCTTGGGAACTTCAAGGTAACACCACGCACCGTCTTCCTGGATCTCATAGCCGAGGTAGTTCATCGTAACCGGCTTCCCGTTGACGACCAGCTTGAGATGCTTCGACAAGTAGTCCTGAATCAGCTGATCGACCTTTTTGCGGTCCGCCGGCTTCAGGATATCGATCCGCGTCTGGTACTTCTTTTCAAGGGCGGTCTCAAAATCATCAAAGAACACCTTGCTGCTAATTTCGATGGATTTCGACTTTTCATTGTGCCGGATTTCGGTAACAGAGACAAAAAAAGGATGAAAGAAGGCGAGAAAAAAGGCAGGAATCAATTGTAACATTCTGGCAAATAACGCAATTAGACACGTAATTAGAAGGAAAAACGTTATTATTAGCGAAAAATTACAAAATACGCTTCCTTGGACAATTTTGCCTTATTCTTTGAACTGGGATGGCAGCATATCCTGGACCTGCAGGGGTATGACCATATCCTTTTCGTGGCGGTACTCTGTGGGATCTACCTGATCCGCGACTGGCGGAAAGTACTGATCCTGGTTACCGCGTTTACAGTCGGACATTCCGTTACCCTGGCCCTCAGCGTTTATGACCAGGTCCGGTTTGACACTAAAGTGATTGAGTTCCTGATCCCGGTAACCATCGTGGTCACGGCAGTGACCAACATCTTCAACAAGAAGAACGCTACGAACAAGATCACGTTCAATTATATCATGGCGTTGCTCTTTGGGCTGATCCATGGCCTGGGATTTTCCAATTATCTGAAAAGCCTGCTGGGGAGGGAGACCTCGATCATTCAGGAACTCCTGGCATTCAACATCGGACTGGAAATCGGTCAGATCGTTATCGTGGCCGTCATCCTTTGCATATCGTTTCTGACCGTACAGGTTTTTCACGTGAAACGCCGGGAATGGAACCTTTTCCTTTCGTCTGCCATTTTCGGGATCGCATTCCTGATGGCGCTTGAACGCTTAACAACCTTATCGTAAACAACCAACAACTAATATTTAAATGAAAGCACGTTTTATTACTCTTTTCTCATGTGTGTCGCTTTCCCTATCAGCTTTTGCCCAGCATTCGCCCAATAATCCCGGGTCGAATCACGGAAACCGCTTTGAGCAGTTAGGAACGATCCTGCAGGATCCGAATACCTTCCGGTCAGCATCCGGTGCGCCCGGATCCGAATACTGGCAGCAGCGCGCTGACTACAACATTAATGTGGAACTGGACGACGTGAAACAGCGGATCAACGGTTCAGAAACTGTCACTTACTTCAATAACTCCCCGGACCCGCTTACCTATATCTGGCTTCAGCTGGACGAGAATCAGCATGACCGGAACAACCCCATGCAAAAGACCGGCACAAGCAGCATCAAGGAAAAGATGAGTGCACAGGACCTTCAGAAGATCATCGGTTCTGAGGAAGATCTTGGGGTGAAGATCCTGAAAGTAACGGATGGCGGAAATTCTGCACTTAAGTATACAATCAACCAGACCATGATGCGGATCGAACTTCCGCGGACATTAAAACCGGGCGAGCGGTTCACTTTCAAGGTCGACTGGTATTATAACATTTCAAACCGGATGACCGTTGGCGGCCGGGGCGGTTACGAGTATTTCCCGGAGGACAAGAATTACCTTTATACGATCACCCAATGGTATCCGAGGCTGGCGGTGTACTCTGATTTCCAGGGCTGGCAGAACAAGCAGTTCATCGGATCCGGCGAGTTTGCCCTTCCGTTCGGGAATTTCAAGGTTAACATCACGGTTCCTGCAGATCATGTGATCGGCGCGACGGGAGAGTGCCAGAACTATTCGCAGGTGCTGACCGCGGGTCAGATGTCACGCTGGCGGAAGGCCCAGACAGCCAGGGAACCGGTTGAGATCGTTACGCTGGATGAGGCGAAAAAATCCATAACCGGTCGTGCGACCGCCAAAAAGACCTGGACCTATGTCGCTGAGAATGTTCGCGATTTCGCTTTCGTCTCCTCCAGAAGACTGGTTTGGGACGCGATGGCGACGTACATCGACGGCAAGAAAACCATGGCGATGTCCTACTATGGCCCTGAAGCTTACCCGCTGTATAACCGGTACTCCACCAAGGTGGTTGCTCACACATTAAAGGTATACTCCAAACATACCATCCCCTACCCATATCCGGTAGCGATCTCCGTAGAAGCGGCCAACGGAATGGAATACCCGATGATCTGTTTCAACTATGGCCGTGCAGAAAAGGACGGTACGTATAGTGAAGCCATCAAATACGGAATGATCGGGGTGATCATCCACGAGGTGGGACACAACTTCTTTCCAATGATCGTCAATTCCGACGAACGTCAATGGACATGGATGGACGAAGGGCTGAACACCTTCTGCCAATACCTCGCCGAACAGGAATGGGACAACAACTACCCTTCCCAGCGCGGACCCGCACATAAGATCGTCGATTATATGAAGCTGCCCAAAGACCAGCTGGAGCCGATCATGACCAACTCCGAGAATATCATCAACTTCGGTCCGAATGCCTATGCCAAACCCGCTACTGCGCTGAACATACTCCGCGAAACCGTTATGGGCCGTGAGCTGTTCGATTATGCATTCAAGGAATACGCACGTCGCTGGGCTTTCAAACATCCGACTCCTGCCGATTTCTTCAGAACAATGGAAGATGCCTCGGCAGTTGACCTCGACTGGTTCTGGAGAGGCTGGTTCTACACCACTGAACCGGTTGACATTTCCCTGGATGATGTCCGGGCGTTCCGCATGAACACCATGAACCCGGACATTGAGACCAAGGAAAACAAAAGGATAGCCGACAACGATCAGTATATCATCTCCAGGGAACGGAACCGTGCGGCAGGAACGAAGTTTGCCGTCGAGCAGGATTCCAGTCTGGTTGATTTCTATGGCAAGTGGGACCGTTTCGCCGTAACAGCAGATTCGAAGAAGGAATTCGAGGCGTACTATAACTCCCTGAGCCCGGAAGAACAAAAACTGTATAACAGCAACAAGAACTTCTATGAGCTGGAGTTCTCCAACGTCGGCGGACTGGTCATGCCGATCATCCTGGAATGGACGTTCAGCGACGGCACCAAAGAGGTAGAGCGCATCCCGGCATATATCTGGAGGAAGAATGAAAACAACATCACCAAAGTCTTTGCGAAGGATAAAGCAGTGACCTCGGTAAGACTGGATCCGTTCCGTGAAACGGCCGACATCAACGAGGCCAACAACAGCTGGCCGCGCCAGGCCGTTCCTTCACGGTTCGAGCTGTTCAAACAGCAAAGCACTGTCCGGGGCGCATCAACCGGAACTAATCCGATGCAGGAAGCCAGACGCGCGCAGTAATTCCGGCAACGAGTAAAAAGACCTGTAAGCATTGCCTTACGGGTCTTCTTATTTCGGGGAATTTGCGCCAGGCTGGTTCAAAAAATAAAACTTTTGCGAACTTTTACCGCTTATTACTTAACCACGGCAGGCTTTCGCATCCTGCCGTCATTCATCTCAAAAATCAGCACATGGCATTAAAAAGCATAACGTTCGGGGGCGGCTGCTTCTGGTGTACCGAAGCCGTTTTCCAGAATCTGAAAGGCGTTCGGAAAGTCGTATCAGGCTATATGGGCGGTCACACCGAGAATCCGACCTATATGGAGATCTGCAACGGCGATACCGGTCACGCTGAAGTGATCCAGGTCGAGTATGACGATGAGGAAGTCACACTCAACGACCTCCTTCTTGTATTTTTTAAGACGCACAACCCCACCACGCTGAACCGGCAGGGAAATGACGTCGGAACCCAGTACCGGTCGGTGATCTTTTACCACGACAAGGAACAAAAGGAGCTAGCCAACCAGATGATCGACCGTTTAACCACGGAACTCGTCTATGACAGGCCAATCGTGACAGAGGTACTGCCCGTGTCCGACTTTTATAAGGCTGAGGACTATCATCAGAACTATTTCAACGACAACCCCAATAAGCCCTATTGCGCGTTCGTGATCCAGCCCAAGCTTCAAAAGTTTATTACCGAGTTCGGTGACAAGCTGGACATCCGAAAGTAAATGGTTCGGGACCATAACCGACAGCAGACCGGAAAAGAAAAAAGCGGGCTTACGTGAGTAAGTCCGCTTTTTGTGTAAATATCAAAATGGTTTCAGTTCTCAAAACAGTCCGATCTGCCCCTTATCATCTATATCCACGTCTTCCGGATTGGTGATCTCAAAATCGATCGGCTTCCGCTTCGGATCGGCCTGATGGGATGACTGCTCCGCAGAGGCGGGCTCCGGCTCAGGAGTAATATCCTTACTCGCTTCCTGATCCTGCTTCTCTACCCGGACAACCTCCTCCAGCGAAACTTCGGGAACCGGATCAGGCACATCCTCCGGATCGTCATGTTCAGCGATCAGTTCGATCGTTTTCACATCGTTGGGACTCAGCCGGTTTCCCTGTGCCTTCATCCCTTTGACATCGATAAGATCAGCAAGATTCAGTTCGACGGTTTCAGGAGTTTGCGATTTGCCTTTCAGTGTGTCTACCTTCACGACCGGCTGTGCAGCTCCAGAGATCAGGATCAGTTTAGAGCCATTTTCTTCACTGATGATACTGGTCCTCCTGCCGATGGCGGCATTCTCAAATACGAAACGCTTCACATAGTAGTTCTTCGCCTTTCCTTCGAAATGGATTACCGAGTATACCTTTTCCGCATCGAACTTCTCCATCAGGATCAGGTCGTCATCAAAATGATTGGTCAGGTCGAAGCTCGTCAGTTCATAGACCCCATTCCTGTTTACGGTCAGGATCTTATCTTCGCCGTCAAATTCACCAAGGTAGGTTCCCCGTCCGTCAACATTCAGCCGTTTCAGGATATCGTCAAACCAGATCTTCCGGCCGGAGAGCGTTGATACGCCTTTTGCCTTCAGGGTGATCTTCTTGATCGGGTACTTGGTGACAATGTTTCCCTGCGAACCGCGGCCCTTGATGGCGATCTCCGCAAAATCCACATCCATCTGGAGTTTCCGGAGTTTGGAGTGCGGCTTCAGCTGGATATTGATAATCTCGGCTTCGCCATTCGGGTTTGCTGTGAAATACAGCAGTTTGGAACCCTTGGATCCCTTCGTAAGGTCATATTCTTTATCGCGGGTAACCCCCAGGACCGAAAAGCGTTTCACGTAGGCGGTTCCACTCTGACCGTCTTTATAGATCAGGTTATAAACCGTGCGCTCATCGTTCTTCTTGAATACCTGCGCATGGATGATGCCCTTACCGACAAAATTTTTCTCCGCAACTTTCGTTACCGTGAACTTGCCGTCTTCCCGGAACACGATGATCTCATCGATATCGGAACAGTCACACACAAACTCGTCCTTCTTCAGGGTAGTTCCGATGAAACCGTCCTCCCTGTTCATGTACAGCTTCACATTTGCAAGGGCAACCTTAGCGGCCTCCACCTTATCGAAGATCCGGATCTCCGTTTTCCGACCACGGTCCTTCCCGTATTTGCTCTTCAGTTTTTCGAACCAGGCGATCGCGTAGTCTGTAAGGTGCTTCAGATTGTGTTTCACCTCCTTGATCTCATTTTCGAGGGCTTTCATCTGCTCGTCCGACTTCTTCACGTCAAACCGGGTGATGCTGCTCATCGGTTTATCGATCAGCTTTTTGTAGTCCTCCGGAAGAATGGTTCGGTAGAATTGCGGCAAAAACGGCTCGAACAAACGATCCAGGACTTCGATAACCACTTCAAAGTTTCCGGATCCTTCATAATCGGGATGTTTGTACATCCCTTCCTGGATAAATATTTTCAATAACGAGCTGAAGAATATCTTCTCCTTCAACTCATCCAACCGGATCTCCAGCTCTTGTTTCAGAAGATTCTTGGTATGCTCGGTACTCTCCGTAAGGATGTCATTCACACTCATGAAGTGCGGTTTCTCGCCCTTGATCACGCAGGTGTTCGGAGAGATGGAGACTTCGCAGTCGGTAAAGGCATAGAGAGCGTCAATGGTGACGTCCGGAGAGATACCAGGGGCGAGATGGACGATGATCTCAACATCCTGGGCCGTATTATCCTCGATCTTCTTGATCTTGATCTTGCCTTTGTCGTTGGCGTTGATGATACTGTCGATCAACCCGCCTGTTGTCGTTGAGAAAGGGATCTCAGTGATGGCCAGCGTCTTTTTATCACGCTCCACGATCCGGGCCCGAACCCGGATCTTTCCGCCGCGCTGACCTTCGTTATAGTTGGAAAAATCCGCCATCCCGGCTGTCGGAAAATCGGGAAGCAGATCCGGCCGGTTGCCCTTAAGGACCTCAATGGATGCTTCAATCAATTCATTAAAGTTATGGGGCATGATCTTGGTCGCCAGACCCACTGCGATCCCTTCGGCTCCCTGGGCGAGGAGCAGCGGGAATTTGACCGGCAAGGTAACGGGCTCGCGGTTACGGCCGTCGTAGCTCAGCGACCATTCCGTAGTATCCGGGTTGAACACGACCTCGTTGGCAAATTTGGACAGGCGGGCCTCGATATAACGGGGAGCCGCTGCGGAATCTCCGGTGATCGGGTCTCCCCAGTTACCCTGGGTATCGATCAGCAGGTTTTTCTGACCAATCTGCACCATGGCGTCGCCGATAGAGGCATCACCGTGAGGATGGTACTTCATGGTATTCCCGATCACGTTAGCCGCCTTGTTAAAACGCCCGTCATCCATTTCCTTCAGGGAGTGCAGAATCCTCCGCTGAACCGGTTTCAGACCGTCATGAATATGCGGGACAGCACGGTCAAGAATGACATATGATGCGTAATCCAGGAACCAGTTTTCATATAAACCGTTGATCGGCGTAACATTCTGCATTACCGAATCATTGTTCTCAGAGAAATTTTGTTCTATATCCTCGCTCATTTCTTAAAATTATACTGCTGACCGACCATCAGCACTCAGTATCAGCAACTTCCTGATCACCTTTTCGACAGTCTGGTCTCAAGGAACATAAAAGGTAAAAAATTTCTTACCCCTACGGTCTTCCAAACCGGGCCGTTGATGCAATGCAACAGGATTGCAAAGGGTTTCCCCTGCTTGTTTTCATATTCGGCCATCACCTGAAGGCAGGCTCCGCAGCACCCTACCGGTTCTGCGATGGTAAAGTTATCCGTATGAGCCGTGACCGCCATCGACTCGATTTCATCCTCCGGATAATTCGCCCCGGCGGCAAAAAGGGCGACTCTTTCTGCACAAAGTCCAGACGGGTACGCCACATTTTCCTGGTTGCTTCCGTAGACAATTCTTCCGCTTTTCAGACGGACCGCAACCCCTACCCTGAACAGGGAGTAAGGGGAGTGAGAGGTAGACAAAGCCTTTTCCGCTTCATTACAAAGAGCAAGGTCCCTTTCAGAAAGGCCGCCCTTTCCGTGATACTCCTCAAACTGGATCTTAATTTCTTTTTTCAGCATTTCAATTTTCACTTCCTGATGCCACTTCGGCAAAAGGGGGCGACAATATAAGGAAAAAATCAAAAAAGACGACTTCCGGTCCGTCCTAAGTACCTATCCATCAGGCCTCGGCAAGCACCTCTTCGGTGGTCTCCACCACGTCGAGTTCGATCCGCAGATTTTGTATGATGTGCTGCTGACGATCAGGCGTGTTCTTGCCCATAAAGTATTCAAGAATACCCTTGACATTGGAATCCCTCAGGATTACCGGATCAAGGCGCATATCCTTTCCGATAAAGAGCCCGAACTCATCCGGGGAGATCTCACCCAGTCCTTTGAATCGGGTGATCTCTGGTTTATTTCCCAGTTTGGATACAGCAGCCCGCTTCTCTTCCTCACTGTAACAGTAAATGGTTTCTTTTTTGTTCCGGACCCGGAAAAGCGGCGTTTGCAGGATTGAAACGTGGCCGGCTTTGACAAGGTCAGGAAAGAACTGCAGGAAAAAGGTCATCAGCAGTAACCGGATGTGCATACCGTCGACGTCGGCATCGGTTGCAATAACGATATTGTTATACCGCAGGGACTCGATACCGTCCTCAATATTGAGGGCGTGCTGCAGCAGGTTGAACTCCTCGTTCTCATAAACGATCTTTTTGGTCAGTCCGTAGCAGTTAAGCGGCTTTCCCTTCAGACTGAAGACCGCCTGGGTCTGTACATCGCGTGACTTGGTGATCGAACCGCTGGCCGAATCTCCCTCAGTGATGAACAGGGTGGTTTCCTGTTTACGCTCGTGATTATCGTCGAAATGCACCTTGCAGTCCCGAAGTTTCCGGTTATGCAGGGAAGCCTTCTTGGCCCGTTCATTCGCCAGTTTCTTGATGCCGGCGATGTCCTTGCGTTCACGCTCGGACTGAAGAATCCGCTTCAGCAGGGCATCGGCTACGTCCGGATGCTTATGCAGGTAATCGTCGAGTTCCTTTTTGACGAAATCGTTTACGAAGGTTCGCACGGTAGGACCGTCATGAGCCACATTAAGTGATCCGAGCTTCGTTTTGGTCTGCGATTCGAATACCGGTTCCTGTACCCGGACGGAGATCGCCCCCACCACCGATGCCCGGACATCGGCCGCATCAAATTCCTTTTTATAAAACTCCCGGATAGTCTTGACCAGCGCCTCACGGAATGCCGCCTGATGGGTTCCCCCCTGGGTCGTATGCTGGCCGTTAACGAATGAGTAATACTCCTCACCGTACTGCTGGCCGTGGGTCATTGCGATCTCAATATCGTCACCCTTTAAGTGGATGATCGGATACCTGAGCGTCTCGGCATCCGTTTTTTTACTCAGCAAGTCATACAGGCCCCGTTCTGAAAAAAACTTCTGACCATTGAAATTGACGGTCAGACCGGAATTCAGGTAAACATAATTCCATATCATGTTCTCCACAAACTCCGGGATGAAGCGATAATGGCGGAAAATCGTATCATCCGGAATGAAATTGATCGCCGTTCCGTTCCGTTGGGTCGTGTCGATCTCCGGTAGATCGTTGATCAGCTCGCCCTTGGCGAATTCGGCCCGTTTACTGCGGCCGTCCCGGTAGGACTGTACGGTAAAGCTGTTGGACAGTGCGTTCACTGCCTTGGTACCGACACCATTCAGACCGACCGATTTCTGGAACGCTTTGGAATCATACTTACCTCCGGTATTGATCTTGGAGACGCAGTCGATGACTTTCCCCAGCGGAATTCCACGGCCGTAATCGCGTACGGAGACTTTATGCTCACTCACGCTGATCTCAATGGTTTTTCCCGAACCCATTACGAACTCATCGATCGAGTTGTCGACGATCTCCTTCAGAAGCACGTAGATCCCGTCATCATATGCGGAGCCGTCGCCCAGCTTACCGATGTACATCCCGGGTCGCAGGCGGATATGTTCTTTCCAGTCCAGCGAACGGATGCTGTCCTCACTATAATTTACATTTTCTAAACTCATTGCCTTTGGAAAAGATATAC
>CBINHC010000021.1:0-31168 GCA_966250385.1 uncultured Sphingobacteriaceae bacterium
ACCTCCACATCCCAAATGTGGCGCGATACCGGGCTACGCTACACCCCGAACGGTATCTTTTAAGAGCTGCAAACATACGGAAAATTCCGCATTTTTTGCTCCTTTTATAAAGTTTTGCGGAGAGGGCGGGATTCGAACCCGCGGTACCGTTACCAGTACGACAGTTTAGCAAACTGTTCCTTTCGGCCACTCAGGCACCTCTCCAAAACCTACTAGTTAATATAAAGAACTCCGCAACCGAAGCCGCATTTCCCAGCAACTAACCGGCGGGGCTGCAAATATAGCAAATCAGCTATCTCTTCAAAAATATTTTTAATTCTCTAATTCGTACTCAATACGCACGTGGTAGATGCTCATCAGCATCGTTTTGAAAATCAATTTGATAGTTTCAATATCCTTCAGGGTGATACTGCTGTTGGTAAGCTGATTTTGTTCCAGTTTGTACTCCACGATCCGGTCAACCAGGTCCGAGATACTGGCAGCGTTCGGTTCTTTCAGGCTCCGGCTGGCCGCCTCGACGGAATCAGCCAGCATCAGTACCGAAGTTTCCTTGGTGAACGGGATCGGTCCAGGGTACCGGAACGTATTCTCATCAACGATCTTTTCCGGGAAGTTCTTCAGGAAGGACTGGTAAAAATAATCCACCCGGGTATTGCCGTGGTGCGTCCTGATAAAATCGATCACCAGCTGCGGCAGGTTGTTCTTCCGGGCGATCTCCACTCCCTTGGTGACGTGCTGGATGATGATCTGGGCGCTCTGTTCGTATGACAGGTTATCATGCGGGTTAGGGCCTTTATTCTGGTTCTCGATGAAATACTGCGGATGCTCCATCTTCCCGATGTCATGGTACAGCGCTCCGGCCCGGACCAGCAGGGCATTTCCGCCGATCTTGAAGATGGCCGCTTCGGCCAGGTTGGCGACCTGCAGGGAGTGCTGGAACGTTCCCGGAGCCTTGAAGGCCAGGTCGCGCAACAACCTGGAGTTGGTATTGGTCAGTTCCATCAGGGTGATGTCGGACGTGATACCGAACATTTTCTCGAACGCATAGATCAGCGGATAGGCCAGCAGCGAAAGCAGGACGCTGAATATGAACGGCACGAAGTTCAGCCAGTCCACTTCCAGGAAGGAACCGTTCCGGATCAGCGATATCCCCAGGTAAGCACCAAAATAGTTCGCCAGGATCAGTAATGCGGAGATCAGGAACTGTTCCCGCTTGACGAAGTTTTTGATACTATAGATGGCGACCATTCCGGAGGTGATCTGCAGGAAGGCGAACTCAAAGCTGTTGGGTACGAAGAACGAGCCGATCAGGACCACCAACAAGTGGATATTGAGCGCCAGACGGGTATCAAAGAGGATCCGGATGATGATCGGTACGGCACAATACGGAATATAGTAGATGCTCGGAATCTTGATCCGGATCGCCCAGGATAACGTGATCAGCATGAAGGTGATGACGATCAGGATGACGACAAGCTGCCGGTTATCGGCGAAGATATCCTTCCGGAACAGGTACAGGAAGACCATGAGCAGCGAGATCACCAGCCCTACGATCAGGAACTGGCCCACCAGCACCAGGTTGCGGTTCCCTACCGCCCTGGAATCGTCCTCGTATGCAATGCGCAGCGACTCCAGTTTCTGGTAGGCCTCATCGTTGATCAGCGTTCCGCTGCCCACGATGAGCTCGCCCTTCTGCACCATCCCATGGGTCGTCGAAATACCGGCGATGGCCTGTTGTTCGACCTCCTCGGATAAGCGCTGGTCAAAGATGTAATTCGGCCGGATCTGATCCTGAACGAGCTTAACCAGCCATTCCTTGTTCGTTATTCCCTTCTCCCGGCTCACCTCCGAGATGATGTACTGGCGGGCGGTTTCCGGGGTAAAGACAGCCTGGGTGTTCATTCCCCGGGCCACGTTATCGGAGAGCAGGCTAAAATTATAACTGTCGTTCTCCCGCTGATATCTTTTATTCAGGGTCATAACGCCCTTTTTATAAACATCCTGGATCAGTCTGGCCGCAATCTTCTTATAGGAATCTTTGGCACGGTCCGGCAGCCCGGAGGTGTTCCACATCGCCTCGAACTCGGAATTGAATTCGACGATGACCTGATCCTGCACGTCCTCATCCAGCTGGTAGACGGGAAGCAGAGACTCCTGAATTTCGCGTCTGTTTTTTTCGATCTCCGCCTGGGACTTCTGGATGGCATAGTTATAGGGTGAGTACAGGTCCTTGTGCATCCAGACCTTCCCTTTTTCGTATTCATACCGGAACCGGGCCTGCTTCGGAAGAAAAAAGGTGATCATGGCGATGGATATGGCCATCATGATATACCTGATCCGGGAGGTGTAGCGCCTGAGGAGAATAAGGTGCGTATTTCTTTTTATTTTTGCCACTATAAATCCTTCATTAAGGCATAAATATACAGTTATCCATAAAATAATGCAGGCCCGGCAGGTTCGCGCCACCCGCGGAAATAAAAACGGTTCACGCCAACGATTCCTGCTTCCGGGTGTTATCAGGCAATATATCCACCATGTTCAGATCCTTTTCACAGCTTAAATCCCCCAGTTTAACTATTATCCGCAGCGGATGGTTTACCCCTGATTATGAAATAACCGACGGAACCTATACGTACGCCCGTCTGACCTATAAGGGCTTCATGTGGCAGTCCGCCGTAGCCGAAACCTCGGAAGCCGTATGGACCCTGCGGTTTGAAGGCTTCTTTCCGCGCAGAGTAGTCGTTTGCAATAAGGAAGATAAAAAGGTCGCTTCCATTGAACTGGGCTGGCTCAGGAACCGTTCAGCGCTGACGCTGAACGGCGGCAAGCAGCTGTTCTTCGTCAGGGAGTCGTTTTGGAACTCCAGCTTCTCCTGGGAAGACCTGAAACGCGGCAAGATCCTGACCATCAACGGACAGCACTTTTCCCGAAAGGTAGCCTCCCTGGAAATCCACGACAAGGTGGTCGCCAATCCCCTGATTCCGCTCCTCTCCCTGCTGGCCCTGCACCTGGTACTGGTCGGCCGGCGCAAGCACCTTGCCGCAGCCTGAGCATGTCATCCCAGCGTCTGTTATGCTATCCGGCAGGGGCATTGTGCATGCAATTTCCGGCAATTTCCTAAATTGCACCACTAACCTAACAACCATGAAAGAAGTATATATCGTATCTGCTGCCCGTACGCCTATCGGCAGCTTCGGAGGAAGCCTGTCAGGATTCACGGCGACCCAGCTCGGGGCCATCGCCATCAAAGCCGCCGTTGAGCGGGCCGGCATCCGGCCTGAAGACGTCCAGGAGGTTTATATGGGAAATGTCCTTTCCGCCAATCTGGGCCAGGCTCCGGCTACCCAGGCGGCGCGTTACGCCGGACTGCCCGATATCCCGGCGACCACCGTCAATAAAGTATGTGCCTCAGGCACCAAGGCCATCATGCTGGCCGCTCAGAGCATTGCCCTGGGAAACCAGGATATCATCGTTGCCGGCGGGATGGAAAGCATGAGCAATGTTCCGTTCTACCTCGACAAGGCCCGGAACGGTTATCGGTTGGGTCATGGACAGATCACAGACGGACTGGTCAAGGACGGCCTGTGGGACGTCTATAATGACTACCACATGGGATCAGCTGCGGAACTGTGCGCAACCGACTGCAATATCAGCCGCGAGGATCAGGACGCCTATGCGGTAGAATCTTATAAGAGATCCCAGGCTGCGATCGCCGCCGGGAAGTTTGCCGATGAAATCGTACCCGTCGAGCTGAAAGATAAGAAAGGCGAAGTTACGCTGTTCAGCGAGGATGAGGAAGCGCGGGCTGTCAAATTCGACAAGATCCCTTCACTGAAACCGGTTTTCAAAAAAGAAGGCACGGTCACCGCGGCAAACGCGTCCACGCTGAATGACGGGGCGGCTGCCCTGGTGCTGATGAGCCGGGAAAAAGCGGAAGAACTGGGTCTGAAGCCGATGGCCCGGATCCTTGGGTTCGCTGATGCCCAGCAGGCACCGGAGCTGTTTACCACAGCTCCCGCCAAAGCGATTCCCCGCGCGCTCGCCCATGCGGGCATCGCTGCTGATGCCGTCGATTTCTATGAGATCAACGAGGCGTTTTCCGTCGTGGCATTGGCCAATAACCAGGCGCTGAATCTGAGCCCCCAAAATGTCAACATAAACGGCGGAGCTGTTTCGCTCGGACATCCCCTGGGAGCTTCCGGCGCCCGGATTGTCGTGACCCTGCTCAACGTGCTCCGGCAGAACAACGGCAGGATCGGCGTGGCGGGAATCTGCAACGGCGGCGGAGGTGCAAGTGCAATAGTTGTTGAAAATCTCCGTTAACTACATCTGAAAACCACGAATGAAACTGCGCTTAACCGGAACCGGCCTTCTTTTACTCTTTTTCCTGCAGACCGGCTTTGCACAGCCTGCCGACCAGGTAAAAAACCGGCAGACGATGCTGCAGATGCAGGACAGCCTGATCCGGTTAAGCACGCGGATCTACAACAGTGCGACCGAGCCTGAACGCTATAATTCAAACTATACGTTCATCAGGACGCTGATCAGCGCATTGAAAACCCCGCGCTCGTTCAATTTTGGATTTGATTCGCTCAGGACCGTATCGATCCAGACGGCGCCGGACCGGCGTTTCAGGATTTTTACCTGGCATGTTCCGAATGATGACGGAAGTTACCGCTACTACGGAACCATCCAGATGAATGATCCCGAAGGAAAACTGGTCATGCACCCGCTGGTCGACTTCAGCGCCGGGTTCAAAAAGCCGGGCGACAGCGTCACCACGGCGGACAAATGGTACGGTGCGCAGTATTATAAGATCATACCGGTGACCAATTCGGTCAAAGTCCCATACTATATTCTCCTGGGCTGGAAGGGAAACACCCCCAAAACGACCAAGAAGGTCATCGAGGTTCTGCACTTCAGGGATAACAAGGCTCATTTTGGTATGCCGGTATTTGACGGCGACAAAGACAATCCCGGCGCAAAACGAGTGATCTTCGAATATACCAGGCAGGTGTCGATGAACCTGAACTACGATCCTACCAAGTCGATGATCGTCTTCGACCATCTCGCTCCCCCGGATCCAAAATTGAAGGGAAGATTCGACCTGTACGGCCCCGATATGTCATACGACGGATATAAATTACTGAACGGACGCTGGAAGCTCCAGGAGGATATCGAAATGAAAAATGCCCCTACTGACCAGGACGACGATTTCAATGATCCGAGGAAGCTGAAAGGCGGACCGCCTATCCGGCGACTTTAACAATCCTGTTAAAAAGGTCCTGCCATTCATCCGGCAGGACCTTTTTTTTGACTTTTATTTCTATTTTAGGAGCTTCTCATGACGACAACACCCAGACCCCGGCATCCTAAAGGGCTTTTTGTATTATTCTTTACCGAGATGTGGGAGCGATTCGGCTACTACCTGATGCTCGGCATTTTATTGCTCTACCTGACCGATACGGCCAAAGGCGGCATGGGTCTCGGCCGGGCGGAAGCATCCGACATTGTGGGCACCTACCTCGGTCTGGTCTACCTGACACCATTCCTTGGCGGCCTGCTGGCTGACCGGATCCTGGGTTACCGTAGATCTATCCTGATCGGAGCGGTCCTGATGGCAGCCGGTTATTTCGGTCTGGCCGTCCCTGATATGACTTTTTTCTGGGGATCGGTCCTTCTGCTGGTCGTCGGTAACGGATTCTTTAAACCGAATATCTCCACGCTGCTGGGTAACCTGTATTCCACCGATGAACAGAAACCGCTGAAAGATGCGGGTTACAGCATCTTTTACATGGGTATCAATGTGGGCGCCTTCGTCTGCAATTTCGTGGCGGCCTATATGCGCAATGAATACGGATGGGGCTATGCCTTCGGAGCTGCCGGCGTAGGCATGCTGATCGGCACGGCCTGGTTCCTGCTGGGTACGCGCCATATCAGGGAGGCCGATATCCGCAAACCGGCCAACCCGGAAGACATGCCGGTATCCAGGGTAATGTACACAGTCTTTCTTCCTATGCTTGTTTTCGGGGCCATTGGCTGGTTCCTCCCGGGCAATGTATTCGGCTCCGATTCGACGGATGCATTCCTGGTCGCCTGTATACCGGTGATCAGTTTCTTCCTGTACCTGTTAACCAGGTCCAACCCTCAGGACAAATCCAGGGTGGCTGCCCTGCTTTCCATATTTGCAGTCGTTATCGTATTCTGGGCGGTCTTCAAACAGAACTCCTCGGCCCTCACCACCTGGGCGGAGACCTACACGGACCGCCAGATCCCTGAACGTGCCGCACCCGTCATGAAACCGTTCGGCATGCTTCAGGAAATGACCACCAGGCAGGACTCTTTCCCTAAGTACGACAATTACTTCCGGGCGGAAAAGGACGCTTCCGGGAAGGTCATCAAGGAACTTTCGACAAACCCTTATTTTAAGAACCTGCCAAAGGATCAATGGCCGGAGAATGAGGAAAGGGGGCTGACCCTGATCTCCACAGAGATCTTTCAGTCCGTAAATCCCTTCTTCATCATCATCCTGACACCCCTGGTGATCAGTTTCTTCAGCTTCATGCGGCGCCGGAATGCTGAACCCTCCACACCGGCTAAGATCGGATGGGGCCTGCTGATTACCGGCTTTTCGACCCTGGTGATGGCCGCAGCGGTCCTGAACACCGACATCTCCGCAGATAAAGCCTCTGCCTGGTGGCTGATCACATCCTACGCGATCGTCACCATCGGCGAGCTCTTCCTCTCGCCTATCGGCCTCTCCCTGGTTTCCAAAGTATCGCCCCAGCGGATCACCTCCCTGATGATGGGCGGCTGGTTCCTGGCCACCTCGATCGGGAATAAGTTATCCGGAGTCCTGGCATCCATGTGGGACAGCTACGACAACAAGACCAACTTCTTCCTGGTAAACTTTGCGATCTGTATGGTTGCCGGAGGTGTCATTTTTGCGATGCTCAGGTGGCTTCGGAACATCATTACACAGCATACATAAACCATACGATAAACAACGATAACAAATGGATTCAACAGCAAGTACACAGGTCCAGAAAGGACATCCCAAAGGGCTGTACGTATTATTCATGACTGAAATGTGGGAACGTTTCAGCTACTATGGCATGCGTGCCCTATTAATATTATACCTTACGGCACAACTTGCCGAGGGCGGCTTTCAGCTCGCCCGGGAAAATGCGCTGGAAATCTATGCCATTTTCACGGGGCTGGTTTACCTGACCCCGATCCTCGGCGGCTTTCTGGCCGACAAGGTCCTGGGACAACGGAAAGCGATCTTTATCGGGGGTATCCTGATGGCGCTGGGCCAGTTCACGCTGGCAGCGTCCCAGACAGGCAATTCAGACGCCCGTACCTGGCTGCTCTACCTGGGTCTTGGTATCCTGATTGTCGGCAACGGCTTCTTTAAACCGAATATCTCTACGATCGTCGGAAAACTCTATTCAGACCATGATCCCCGCAAGGACTCCGCGTTCACGATCTTCTATATGGGTATCAACCTGGGCGCATTCCTGGCTCCCCTGGCGTGCGGTTACCTGGCGGCCGAAATGGGTTGGGCATATGGATTCGCCGCTGCCGGTGTCGGTATGCTGCTGGGAACCGTCTGGTTCGCTGTTCAGGGCCGGCTGCTCGGCAATGTCGGGTTCTCTCCAAAGACCAACACGGATGTCAGTCACCAACTGACCCTTGGAAAGAAAGACTGGATGGATATCCTGATCTATATCGTTGCCTGCCTGGCGATCACATACGGATTCCTGGCAATGTGGGGGACTCTGGGTGAAGGACTGAAATCAACCTTAACGACCGTACTGTGGGTGGTCGGCGCCCTGGCGCTTATATATATTATTTTCAGCAATACCAAAGGTGCCGTGGAATGGAAACGGGTCGGCGTCATTATCGTCCTTTGTTCCTTCAACGTCTTCTTCTGGGCAGGATTCGAGCAGGCCGGAGGCACGTTCAACCTGTTTGCTGAGCACAACACGAACCGCAGCCTGTTGGGCTGGGAAATCCCTGCAGCCTGGTTCCAGTCTGTGAACTCCATCTGGATCATTTCGCTGGCGCCGGTCATCTCGGCCCTGTGGCTGAGCCTGTCGCGGATCGGCAAGAATCCCAACATCCCGGTCAAGTTCGCCCTTGCCCTGATCTTCCTGGGACTTGGATTCGTCGTGATGAGTGCGGCAAACGCGGCAGCCGGCAACGGCAACCTGGTGAGCCCGTTATGGCTGGTGGTGGTTTACTTCCTGCACACCGTCGCGGAACTGTGCCTTTCACCGATCGGTTTATCCATGATCTCAAAACTGTCACCACAGAAGATCGTGTCGGTGATGATGGGAATCTGGTTCGGATCAATCGCCCTGGCCAATTACGTGGCCGGCGTTCTGGAATCGGTTCTGAAGAATTACATGCCGGATATGCAACTGTTCAACTTCCTCACCCTGACCTCCATTGTGGCCGGGGTGATCCTGCTGATCCTTTCTCCGATCCTGAAGAGACTGATGAGCGGAGTCAGTTAATAAACGTTAAAAAACCTTTCAAAAGAACCTGCCGGACGCATCCGTGCAGGTTCTTTTGCTCTAAAAGCATATCTTCGCATAAAATTTGATGCCCGTGCTATCCGACAGCCTTGTCATTATTCCTACTTATAACGAAAAAGAAAACATCGAACGGATGATCCGCAAGGTGTTCTCACTACCGGAAACCTTTCATTTACTGATCATCGACGACGGCTCTCCGGACGGTACGGCAGAGATCATCAAACGGCTTCAGGGGGAGTATCCGGGTCGGTTATTCCTGGAAGAAAGAAAAGGAAAACAGGGGCTTGGAACGGCCTATATCCATGGTTTCAAATGGGCGTTGCAGCGCCCGTACCAGTTCATATTTGAAATGGACTGTGACTTCTCCCATAACCCCGAGGACCTGACCCGGCTGAAACAGGCCTGCGCAGAAGGAGCCGACCTGGCCATCGGTTCCCGGTATGTCAAGGGAGTTAACGTGGTCAACTGGCCGATGAGCAGGGTCCTGATGTCCTACTTCGCATCCAAGTACGTGCAGGTGATCACCGGCATTCCGATTCATGATGCCACCGCCGGGTTCAAATGCTACCGCCGAAGGGTCCTCGAAACGATCGACCTGGACAGGATCCGCTTCGTCGGGTACGCCTTCCAGATCGAGATGAAGTTTACGGCTATCCAGCACGGGTTCAAAGTGGTGGAGGTTCCGATCATCTTCACGGACCGCACAGAAGGCACCTCGAAGATGAGCACGAAGATCTTCCGTGAGGCATTCCTCGGGGTGATCCAGATGAAGCTGACCAGCTTGTTCAGGAAATACCCGCATGCGGCTTCAGCCGGCTCACCGGAGGCTTCCTGAAACTTTCCTGCCGGAGCAGGGTTAAAAAAACGTTATATCATGCTTTTATAAGGATAGTTCACGCACCATGAGAATCACTGACCGCTTGTTTCTGATTGCTGCCTTTGCCGTGACGGCGGGCTGCGGAAGCCGGAAGGACCTGGCGTCCGCCGGATCTGTTTTCGCCAGTAAGCCGGAGATCACTACCCTCCGGGTGCGCCTGAACGAGGCATCCGGTATTGCGGACTGTACGAAAGACCGGAATTCCCTCTGGGTCATCGAAGACAGCGGCAATCCTCCCGACCTGCTGCTACTCCGGAAGGACGGAAGCTCCGTAAAGCGGTTTCCGCTCCGGGGTGCGACCAGCACCGACTGGGAGGAGATGATCCTGGTGGACGGCGATATCTATATCGCTGACACGGGCGACAATTTCAGGCGCCGGAAGTCATGTACGATCTACCGGTTCGCGGAACCGGATCCCGCCGCCGACAGCATTGTGAACTACCAGACGATCCGCTTTGCCTATCCCGACAGGCCTCACGACGCGGAGGCGTTACTGGTCGATCCTGAAACCCGGGACGTGTTCATTATTACCAAACGCGACCAGCGTTCCATCGTCTACAAACTCGCCTATCCGTACAGTGATATGAAGACCGACACCCTGGTCAGGGTGATGAAACTGCCGTATAACGGCGTGACTGGAGCCACGATCAGCAAGGACGGAAGAGAAATCGTCGTCAGGACCTACGGCGAGATCTTCCACTACCCGCGCCGGGAGAACCAGTCCATCGACCAGGCGCTGTCCGGCAAACCCCGTCAGCTCCGCCACCGGATGGAGCCGCAGGGCGAATCCGTTGCCTTCGCCGATGACATGTCCGGGTATTATACGCTGAGCGAAAAAGGACTGAGCCGCTCGGTCCGCCTGTTATTTTACCCACGAAAATAAGGGACCGGGGCAACCAGCGGACGATTTGCCCGACGGGATCTTTTCCGTACTTTGTCCAGGATTCCATGCAGCACCCCAGAGAAAAGCGCCTCAGTACGGGAGTCATCCTGCTGATCATCGTACTCGCCCAGTTCTTCGGAACCTCGGTATGGTTTGCGACGAACGCGGTTCTCGGCGAAATCACCGGGCTTTACCATTTGCCGGCAGACGTGCTGGGGATTCTGACCTCTTCGGTCCAGTTCGGCTTTATATCCGGCACACTTGTTTTTGCGCTACTCCAGCTGGCGGACCGGTACCCGCCCTCACGGGTGTTTTTTTCCTGCGCCCTGGTAGCCGCCGCCTCGAACCTGGCGGTCCTCGGGGCGGAAGATTTCACCTCCCTGCTCCTGCTCCGCTCGCTGACCGGGTTCTCCCTGGCCGGCATTTACCCCGTCGGTATGAAGATCGCCGCCGATCACCATGAAAAAGGCCTTGGCCGCGCACTGGGTTTCCTGGTGGGCGCGCTGGTCATCGGAACTTCCTTTCCGCATCTCCTGAAAGCGTTTACCGGCCTGTTTAACTGGGAGGGAGTTTTGATCTGGACCTCGGTCCTGGCGGCAGCCGGTGGCATACTCATCCTGCTCCTGGTACCGGACGGCCCGTACCGCAAGCCGGGATCGCGGATGCAGCTCAGGACAGTTGGCAGCATCTTCAGAATCCGGGAATTCCGCGCTGCGGCCTTCGGCTACTTTGGCCATATGTGGGAACTGTATACCTTCTGGGCATTCATACCCGTCATCCTGACCAGCTATCAGGAACCCCATGCAAGCTGGTCCGTGGCGTTGCTATCGTTCCTGCTCGTATTTGCAGGCTTTCCCGCGTGCGTGGCCGGGGGATACATGTCCGGGCGCATCGGGAGTTTCCGCACTGCACGGGCCGTGTTATTCATTTCCATGCTCTGCTGCCTGTTCTCGCCGGTAGCCTTCCTTCTTCCCCCCGGTTTGTTCCTGGCGTTCCTCGCGCTATGGTCTATGGCAGTCATCGCCGATTCGCCGCAGTTTTCAACGCTCGTGGCCGGTGCAGCCCCCGCAGAGTCCCGGGGCACCGCCCTGACCATGGTGAACTGCCTGGGATTCTCCATAACGATCGTCAGCATCATGGTGCTGACGTGGCTGAAGGGTTTCGTTCCGGCGGACAAGCTGTACCTTTTCCTGGCAATCGGTCCGATCCTGGGATTGCTGGCCATGCGGCGGGGAACGGTCCGTTGATCCGGTCGCAGGGTGCGGTTTCGGCGCTCCGGCCCTGCCCGGTTACCATCGTTCGCAATTAAGTCTAAACTCTTACTTTTACGTCCTGTTAATACTAGCACCAAACCTATTTATATGGTATCATTTGAACGCTTCACCCTAACCAACGGCCTTAAGGTCGTCGTCCACGAGGATCACACAACGCCCATGGCAGTCGTCAATATCCTTTATGACGTGGGGGCACGGGATGAGGATCCTGAAAAAACGGGTTTTGCACACTTGTTTGAACACCTGATGTTCGGGGGATCGGTCAATATCCCTTCCTATGACGAACCCCTGCAGCGCGTCGGCGGCGAAAACAACGCCTTCACCAGCAATGACATCACCAACTATTATATCCAGGTACCGGCCGCAAATGTCGAAACGGCGTTCTGGCTTGAAAGCGACCGGATGCTCAGCCTGGCCTTTTCGGAGAAAAGCCTTGACGTACAGCGGAACGTGGTCTGCGAGGAGTTCAAGCAGCGCTATCTGAATCAGCCCTACGGCGACGTCTGGCTGCGTCTCCGGCCCCTGGCCTACAAGACCCACCCCTACCGGTGGGCCACGATCGGGGAAAAGCTGGAGCATATCGAACAGGCATCCATGGAAGATGTGAAAAGCTTTTTTGCGAAACACTACAGCCCTTCCAATGCGATCATGGTGGTCGCCGGGGCTGTTAGAACCGAAGTAGTGAAGCAGCTGGCCGAAAAATGGTTCGCCCCGATTCCGGCCGGAACAAAATATCACCGGGAGCTGCCGGCCGAACCGCCGCAGACCGAAGAACGGCGGGAGGTGGTTCATGCACCGGTGCCGGTGAGCGCGATCTATATCGCCTTCCATATGGAGTCCCGGATGGAACCGAGCTATTACTATGCTGACCTAATCTCGGATATTCTCTCCCGGGGTAACTCTTCCCGGCTCTACCGGCAGCTGATCAAGGAGCAGAAACAGTTCAGCGAGATCAATGCGTACCTGACCGGCAGCCTCGACAAGGGCCTGTTCGTCATTGAAGGAAAGCCGGTTGCCGGAATCCCGATCGAAGAAGCCGAAGCAGCCATCTGGGCGGAACTTGAAAAACTGAAGAACGAGCCCGTCGGCGCCGAGGAACTGACCAAGGTTCAGAACAAGGTCGAATCCACGATGGTCTTTGCCGAGATGAGCCTGCTGGACAAGGCCATGAACCTGGCCTATTTCGAACTGCTCGGCGATGCCGGACAGCTGAATTCGGAAACCGACCGGTATCTGCAGGTCACTGCCGGCGATCTGCAGGAAGAAGCGCAGCGGATCTTCCGGAAAACCAATGCTTCCACCCTTCATTATTTAGCACAGCAATAATATGTTAGACAGAACAGCAGCACCTGCCTACCGGCAGGTTGACCAGATAAACTTCATTCCCGCAAAAGAATACACGCTCGACAACGGTCTCCGCCTCCACGTGGTGGACGCTGGCGAACAGGACCTGGTGCGGATCGAGTTCATTTTCGACAATGTGGCCTGGCAGCCGGAAAAGCCCCTGCAGGCCTTTGCGGTAAGCTCCATGCTGACCGACGGGACCACGCAGATGACCGGCGCACAGATCGCCGAAAAGATCGACTACTACGGTGCCTTCCTTCAGGCTGACTACAACTATGACAACTCGACCGTCACCCTGTACTCCCTGAACAAGCACCTCTCCAACACCCTGCCGCTGGTCCGGTCCATCCTCACGGACTCGATTTTCCCGCAGGAGGAACTGGATACATTTGTCCGGAACCATAAGCAGAGTCTGAGTGTCAACCTGGAGAAGAATGACTTTGTCGGCCGCAGGCAGTTCAATCATGCGCTGTTCGGAAACTCGCTGTACGGGTACACCATAGAGGCGTCCGATTACGACCAGGTGACCCGGGAACAGCTCCTGGAGTATTACCATACGGCCTACCAGCTCAGCAACTGCACCATCGTCGTATCCGGCAAGGTGACCTATGAGACGACCTCCATCCTCAACGAGCTGTTCGGAAAGGAGCCGTTGAGTACCCCGCAGGCAACGCCTAACCAGTTCGCTTTCGGCGAAGTGCCGGGCCGTGAATATTACATTGAACGGCCGGAAGCGCTTCAGTCCGCCATCCGGATCGGAAAGGTGTCCATAAACCGTACGCATCCTGATTTCGCAGGCCTTCAGGTGGTAAACACGATTCTCGGCGGCTATTTCGGGTCCCGGCTGATGGCGAATATCCGGGAGGACAAGGGTTTTACCTACGGGATCGGATCCGCCCTGGTTTCCCTGCGCAGCAGCGGCTACTTCTTTATCGCAACGGAGGTGGGCGTGGACGTTTGCTCAGCGGCCCTGACGGAAATTGAAAAGGAGATCACCATCCTGAAGACAGAGCTGGTTCGGGAAGAAGAACTCGCTCTGGTGCGCAACTACATGCTGGGTTCCCTGCTCGGCGGTCTTGAAAATGCATTCTCCCACGCGGATAAGTTCAAAAACATTTATCCGTACGGTCTGGGCTACGATTATTATGACCGGTACATCCGGACTGTGGAAACGATAACGCCGGAGGAAGTCCAGCAGCTGGCGAACAAATACCTGGACCTGGAATCGCTGAACCGTGTAATTGTCGGAAAAAAGTGAGAATTGAACCATGTTTTTGATAGCCTGAGATTTCCCGAATGGTAGCAGATACAGGAATTCTCATTGAGCACCTCCGTGCAAAAGATAACCTGTCTTCCAATCTTTATAGGTTCCCGGAAATTGAAGACATCCATATTTCTGCTGTTCCTGTGTATGAACTGCATGTGGGAGCAACTACCATGGATAAGAAAGCGCACGTCGAAACGATCACCGAAAGCTTCACGGTCCTTCCTTTCACAAATGCGATTGCTCTGAAACTGCATAAGTATACCATAACCTTCGCCTGAAAGATCAGATGATTGAGTTTAGAGATATTTTCATAGCCGCCACATGCATAGTTAACGAGCTACCCGTTGTTACCTTGAATAAGAAGCACTTCAGTCGGGTACCCGGTTTGAAAATTCATGGTATTGTTAACCTATAGCCAATGAACAACGGCTCAAGCCATAAGAATAATGCTTGATTAAGTTGGCCAAGATCGTCTAAGTTTCCGGTTATTTAGTTCTCCGATACGGGGGCTCAGGAGTAACAAAAGCCCTGGCGGTTCTTTATACTTTCCGGCATCCTCTCTGACGAAGCATCTGGCCGGCAAATGATAAGTTTGTAGTACCATTCAACAAATTTCATTACCTTTGTCCGGCAAATAATAAATCCTAATTATTTGTCCATGCAACTCGATCCCGAAAAATTCGTCGCTGAAGGTCTTACTTACGATGACGTCCTTCTCATCCCATCCTATTCTGAAGTTCTGCCCCGTGATGTAGATACCCGAACGTATCTCACGAAAAAGATCCGTCTCAATGTGCCGATCGTTTCTGCCGCCATGGATACGGTGACCGAAGCTGAGCTGGCTATCGCCATTGCGCAGTCGGGCGGTATCGGTATGCTCCATAAGAACATGAGCATCCAGCGCCAGGCTGAGGAGGTCCGTAAAGTAAAGCGTTCAGAGAGCGGTATGATCCAGGATCCGGTAACCCTCCGGGAAGATGCGGTGCTGGGCGACGCCTTCAAGATCATGAAGGAATTCCGGATCGGCGGCATTCCCGTAGTTGACCATGATCACCGCCTGGTCGGCATTATCACCAACCGGGACCTTCGTTTTGAAAAAGATCCGAATCGGCCGGTACAGGAAGTGATGACCCGCACCAACCTCGTAACTGCAGTGGGCGGAACAACCCTGGGTCAGGCGGAAGAGATCCTTCAGGAAAAAAAGATTGAAAAACTGCCCGTAGTTGACGGACAGGGAATGCTGATCGGACTGATCACTTATAAGGATATCCAGAAGTTCAAGAACTACCCGACAGCCTGTAAGGACGAGCATGGCCGCCTTCGGGTTGGCGCAGCGGTGGGCGTTACTGCGGACACCATGGAGCGGGTTGACGCCCTGGTAAAAGCAGGCGTGGACGTCATTGCCATCGATACCGCGCACGGTCATTCGAAAGGGGTGATCGACAAGCTGAAAGAAGTTAAAGCGAAATATCCTGACCTGCAGGTGATCGCAGGTAATATTGCGACCGGTGATGCGGCACGGGCGCTTGCTGATGCGGGAGCCGATGCGGTCAAAGTCGGGATCGGTCCCGGTTCCATCTGTACGACCCGGATCATCGCAGGTGTCGGCGTTCCCCAGCTATATGCCGTTTATGAATGTGCCAAGGCCCTGATCGGCCGGGATGTTCCGGTCATCGCGGACGGCGGTATCAAGCATACCGGTGATATCTCCAAGGCGATCGCTGCCGGCGCAAGTTCCATCATGGCCGGTTCCCTGTTTGCCGGGGTGGAAGAATCACCGGGCGAAACCATCATTTACGAAGGACGGAAGTTCAAGTCATACCGCGGAATGGGCTCCATTGAAGCCATGGAATCCGGATCGAAGGACCGCTATTTCCAGGATGTGGAAGACGATATCAAGAAACTGGTCCCGGAAGGCATCGTCGGCCGCGTTCCGTATAAAGGAACCCTGTCCGAGGTCATGTACCAGTACATCGGCGGCCTGAGGGCCAGCATGGGATATTGCGGCGCAGCCACGATCCAGGATCTGCAGAAAGCCAGGTTCGTCAGGATTACAGCTGCCGGGATGCGGGAAAGCCATCCGCACGATATCACCATCACCAAGGAAGCTCCGAACTACTCCCGTTAATACAGCATTCAAGGCGCCCGAGAGGCGCCTTTTTTCATGGCCGTCAGCAGCGGAAGGGCCGTCCGCCGCGGTCCAGGCGCAATTTTTGGTTTGGTTCTTGTTTTGGTATGCGAAACACACATTCAGGACTGCCAATGAATCAAGACCTTCTACCCCGATTATCCTTTAAGTTCCGCCCTGTACTGCATTTCAGGCACCTTGGACCCTTTTTTCTGATGATTGTTCTGCTTTCGGCGGCCAGCCTGCATTGCGGAAAGAAGAACCGCGGACCGCAGCCGACCCTGGACAGTACGTATATCGTTAAATACATGGAGTCGGAACCCGCTTTCCGCGATCAGATTATCTGGGCGAAAAACTTTTACCGTGAAAGAAATTTTAAACTGGGCTGGTTCAAAGACCACCGGATCCGGCCGGAAGCCCGGGAAGTCCTGCAGGTGATCAGCAAGGCCGAAGAGGAAGGTCTCGATCCTGAGGATTACCGGGTCGTCGATTTCGAGGAGCTTTTCAAGAAGCATGAAAAAGGCAGCCGGGATACAGCTGAAAGGAATGCGCTCGAACGCAAGATCGATGTGGCGTTGTCGGCTACCTATTTCAACTGGGCATCGGATTATTACCGGGGCCTGGTGATTCCCCGGGAGAATCCGAACCTGATCGACTGGGATGTTAAACGGAATAAGATCAAGCTGCATAAAGCCCTTGCCACTATTCTGAAAGAGCGGGAAAGCAAGTACCCGTACGACCAATTCAAGCCGCTGCATGAGGAATACGCTCATCTGAAGACCGCCCTGGCCCGATACCGGAAGATCGAGGCCGCCGGAGGCTGGCCGCAGATTCCTGCCGGAACTCTGAAGCCGGGCGGTACCGGCGCGGTTGTCGCCGCCCTGAGACAGCGGATGAAGTTCTTCATGTCCGAACCCGGTACAGGCGACCGGTATGATCCCGCACTGGTGCGGGCCGTTAAGGTCTTCCAGAAGGAAAACGGCCTGAACGCGAACGGCGTCGTGGACGCCGAGACCAGGCGGCTTCTGAATGTCCCCGTCCGGGACCGCATCAACCAGATTATCATTAATATGGAGCGGTGGCGGTGGATCCCGAAAAGCTTCGAGGCCGACTATATCATGGTCAATATCCCTGAATTCAGGCTGAAGGTCGTCCAGGACAGCCAGGAGGTTATGACCATGCGGGTCATTGTCGGCAAGGAACTCAATAATACGCCGATCTTCAGCGACAAAATGGAATACGTCGTCCTCTCCCCTTACTGGAATATTCCCAAGAACATCCTGGTAAAGGAAATGCTTCCGAAAATTCAGGCGGATCCCGGCTACCTGGAACGCCTGGACATGGAAGTGATCGACGCGAATAAGAACGTCATCGATCCCTACAGCATCGACTGGTCGGCGGCTCCCGATAAGAATTTTCAATACATCGTCAGACGCAGGCCCGGACCCAGGAACGACCTCGGCGACGTCAAGTTCATCTTCCCCAACGTTGATAACATCTACCTGCATGATACGCCGAATGATGAACTGTTCAACCAGACCAAGCGGGGCTTCAGTCACGGGTGCGTACGGGTAGAAGAACCGATCCGTCTGGCAGAATATCTGTTAAAGAACGCCAAAGGGGGCAGCTGGAGCCGCGAGAAAATCCAGGAGCAGATCCGGAGGCGGGAGGAAAAGTTCATCCCGCTGAAGGAAAAGCTGCCGGTGTACCTGGTCTATTTCACTGCCTGGGCAGATGAAAAAGGAAACGCCCATTTCCGTGATGACATCTACGGCCACGACCGGGTTCTGAAGAAGCAGTATTTCGCGCGTCTAAAATAAAGATCCTGTTCCGCCCGGCTTCAGCCGGCCGAGGTGTCTGAAGGCAAGTTCGGTACATTCCCGTCCGCGGGAGGTGCGCATGAGGTAGCCTTCCTGGATCAGGAACGGTTCATAGACTTCCTCGATGGTTCCTTCGTCCTCACCTACGGCGGTTGCAATGGTCTTTACCCCTACCGGCCCCCCCTTGAACTTATCGATGATGGTCAGAAGGATCTTGTTGTCCATCTCGTCCAGGCCGTGCTGGTCGACGTTCAGGGCATTCAGCGCATAATTGGCGATCTCCGTGTCGATGCTGCCGTTGCCTTTGATCTGCGCGAAGTCACGGGTCCGCCGCAGAAGTGCGTTGGCGATCCGGGGGGTTCCCCGACTCCGTCTGGCGATCTCATAGGCTCCTTCCTCGGTAATGGGCGTATGAAGAATATCGGCCGACCGGAGTACGATGGTGGTCAGCAGCTTTGCGTCGTAGTATTCCAGCCGGCTGTTGATGCCGAACCGGGCCCGCAGCGGGGCTGTCAGCAGTCCGGAGCGGGTGGTGGCGCCTACCAGCGTAAACGGGTTCAGCGAGATCTGCACGGACCTGGCATTCGGTCCGGTCTCCAGCATGATATCGATCTTGAAATCCTCCATGGCGGAATACAGGTATTCCTCCACCAGGGGACTCAGCCGGTGGATCTCATCGATGAACAGGATATCGCCCGTCTCCAGGTTGGTGAGCAGTCCGGCGAGGTCGCCGGGCTTATCGAGTACCGGACCGGAAGTGATCTTGATCCCGGAGCCCATTTCGTTGGCGATAATATGGGAAAGGGTCGTCTTTCCGAGTCCCGGGGGACCGTGCAACAGCACGTGATCCAGGGCCTCGCCCCTCAGTTTTGCCGCCTGAACGAAGATCCGCAGGTTTTCCAGGATCTTGGCCTGTCCGGTAAAGTCCTCAAACGCCTGCGGGCGCAAAACTTTCTCCAGGTCACGTTCGGGACTTGAGAGCCTTTCCCGGCTCGGATCCAGATTTTCATTCAGCATGCCGCTAAAATACAAAAAGCGCGCGGGATGGGAATGCTTCAACTTTCAGTTGCCAGTACGTATCTTTGCAGCGATGAACGTTGCAGATCTGTTATCCCGGGCACTACAATTTGACTTCCTTACCCAGGAAGAAGGAGTTTTCCTTTACCACCATGCGGCAACCGCCGAGCTGATGTACACAGCCAACGAGCTGCGAAAAAAACAGGTTCCGCACGGGAAGGTGACCTGGCAGATCGACCGGAACGTCAACACCACCAACGTCTGCATCGCCAACTGCAAATTCTGTAATTTCTTCAGAAGACCGGGGCATGCCGAAAGTTACATCACCGATATCGAAACCTATAAGCAGAAGATCGAGGAAACGTTCCGGTACGGCGGTGACCAGCTGCTCCTGCAGGGCGGACATCATCCCGACCTCGGACTGCAGTTCTATGCCGACCTGTTCAAAAAACTGAAGGAACTCTATCCGTCGCTTAAACTGCACTCCCTGGGCCCCCCGGAAATTGCGCATATTGCCAAACTGGAAGGGATGAGCCATTACGATGTGCTGTCTGCGCTCCAGCAGGCCGGCCTTGATTCGCTTCCGGGCGCCGGCGCGGAGATCCTGAACGACCGGGTGCGCAGGCTGATCTCCAAGGGAAAATGCGGCGGACAGGAATGGCTGGACATCATGCGGGCCGCCCATCAGCTGAACCTGCCGACCTCCGCCACCATGATGTTCGGGCATGTCGAGACCATCGCTGAGCGCTTCGAACACCTCGTGTGGATCCGTTCGGTCCAGGCTGAGAAACCGGAGGGCCACTATGGATTCACCGCCTTTATTCCCTGGCCATTCCAGGATGACGGAACGCTCCTGCGCCGCGTACGGGGTATCACCAATCAGGTCTCCGGCGACGAATACATCCGGATGATCGCGCTTTCCCGCATCATGCTTCCGAACATCCGGAATATCCAGGCATCCTGGCTGACGGTCGGAAAAGCCGTTGCGCAGATCTGCCTGCACGGCGGAGCGAACGATTTCGGGTCCATCATGATCGAGGAGAATGTCGTATCAGCCGCCGGGGCGCCGCACCGGTTTACGTCCCGGTCCATCCAGGATGCGATCCGCGAGGCGGGATTCGAGCCGCAGCTCAGAACCCAGAAATACGAGTTCCGGGAGCTCCCCGAGATGCAGGAACAGGTGATCAATTACTGATGCCTGACTCACCGGAGAACAGGTCGCGGATCGCAGGTATTTACCACAGGCCATGATCTGCTCCGATTCCAGGTGGGATGGAGTTCACCACTCCAAATTCTTTTCCCGCCAGGAAAAATTTCCAGGATTTTAAGTATTTTCCGCAATGACATTATCTGCCCTTATAGTTGACGACGAGGAGTTCAGCCGGCAGTCTTTATTCTATCTCCTGGAAGAAAACTGTTCCAATGTAAAAGTAAGCGGGATCGCCGGTTCGGTCGCCGAGGCCAGAAACTTTCTGAACGGCTCGCCGGTCGACCTGATCTTTCTCGACATTGCCATGCCCAAGGAAAACGGCTTTGAACTGCTGCCCCATATTTCCCGCGACAACTCGGCTGTTATTTTCATCACGGCCTATGACCAGTACGCCCTGCGCGCACTGAAAGCCAGTGCCGTGGACTATCTCCTGAAGCCCATTGATATCGATGAGCTTAAAATTGCGGTATCCAAGGCTACCGAATGGAAGAAGGCGTATAAGCCGAAAGACAGGAAGCATCAGCCCGCCCTGAACGTTCTGCAGGACAACCTGGGCCGGACACAGCATATGAAGCTGACCATCCAGCACTCCCAGGGCTTTCATATCGTGGAAGTCCAGGACATCGTCTATATCGAGGCTGACAGTAACTATTCGATGCTGTATCTGAAAAATGACGACGTGATCGTGGCCACCAAATCGCTCAAGGAATTCGAGGAGATCCTTCAGCTCAGCTATTTTGTCCGGATTCACAAATCGATCATCCTGAACCTGAACTACCTGAAAAACTATTCAAACGCCAACGGTCTTTGTGTAAAACTGAACAACGACAAGGAGCTTCCGGTCTCGCGGCGGCGGTACGGGGACTTCCTGGAACGGCTCCAGAATTATTTCAAGAAACAATAAACGTGCGCCTGTCCGAACCTTTTTACAAATGCTGTTTTTGCCTGCTTTTCCTGGTTGCCCACGTACTGTCTGCCGCCGGACAAACCCTTAATTTCAAGCAGCTCACCGTCAATGACGGCCTGCTCAGTTCTACCATTTACTTTACCTACCAGGACAGCCGGGGCTTCATGTGGTTCGCCACCGAGTCCGGCATAAACCGGTATGACGGATCCAGGTTCGAATCCTTTTCCATCGAAGACGGCCTTTCCGACAATGAGGTGCTCTGGATCCAGGAAGACTCCCAGGGCCGGATCTGGTTTCTCACGCTGAACGGGCAGCTGTGTTATTATTTCCAGAACCGGTTCTACAATCCCTCCAACAGCGAACTGCTGAGAAAAGCCAGCCCCAAAGCGAGTTTGATCTCGTTCTTCGAGGACTCCAAAAAGCGGATCTGGCTCTGCACCACGCAGCAGGAGATCGTACTGATCGGGAAGAACTTCGTGCAGTTCTACAAGCTGCCCGGGAAATACCTGCTGGCAAACAGCTTCGTGACCGAGGACCATACCGGAAAGATCTGGATACTTAATGACCGGAACGCCTTCAGCGTAGCCGGGAAAAAGCTCATCCAGGAGAGGATCGATGACTACCCGGTCTCCCCCAAATCTTTCTATACCGACCGCGCATCGGGACAGACGCTCTTCATCTCAGCCAGGGGCCTGGTCGAATTCATCAACGGCCGTACGCGGCTCGTCCATCCGCTGGAGCCTGCCATTATCAAGCAGGGGCTGGGGCACTTTTTCATCGATGACGACAACAGTATCTGGGTAAGTACCATGGGAAACGGAATTTCCCGGTTCAATAGAAAGCGTAAAACCAATAATTACCTTCCCGGGCGGTACGTCTCGCATACCATCAAGGACCGCTCCGGAAATATCTGGATCTCCACGATCGGCGACGGCGTGTATTTCCTGTCCGAAAACACGAAGAATATTGTCCAGTACACCGAACGGTTCGGACTGACCGACGCGGCGGTTCACAGCATTGCACGCGACCGGAACGGACAATTCTGGCTGGGCCTCCGTAATGGCGGCGTCAATCTCCTTCAGGGATCAGTCAGATCATTCAGAGATCTCCGCATCACGGCCAACCCCTATAATCCCATCAAGATCCTGACCCCGGATTCGGCCAGGCGCTCCATGTGGTTCGCCACGAACAATTCCCTTGGTGAGATCCGGCAGGATCTTTCCGCATCGAGGTACCTCCGGGAAACGGACAATGAGATCTTTGCCATGAAATCATTCAGCCTGAGCGGCGACGGACAGCTGGCGTTCGCGCTGGCATCCGGCGTTTACGTGCTGCCGGACAAGAACGGACCACTCGTCTTCCAGGCGGGGAAAGACCTGCCGGGCCGGCAGAAATACTTTCCGCTACGCGCCTTTACGGTGTTCTTCGATTCGTCGAATACCCTGTGGTTCTCCAACATCAAGGGGCTCTTCAAATACCGGAACGATACACTGACGGATTGCAGCACGATCTCCCCGGTGCTGACCAAACGGGTCACGGACATCAGGGAGCTTCCCGACGGGACCATGGCGTTTTCGACCTACGGATACGGGATCCTGCTCGTCCGGGATCGCAGGATCCTGCACCACTTTACGGCCAGGAAGGGTTTGGCGAGCAACATCGTGACCCGGCTGAAGGTCCGCAACGGCTTCCTGTGGGCCGGAACGAACAAGGGGGTCAGCAAGATCCGTCTGGAAGGCAGCCGATACCATATTGACAACTATCAGACTGAGGAAGGCCTGCTTTCCAACGAGGTCAATGACATCTTCATCGACGCGGAGGATATCTACGCGGGCACCAACGCCGGCCTGACCGTCCTGACAGATGATGCGCATCTTCCCGATTCGGTGCCTCCTCCGCTCTTCCTGACCGGTCTTCGGATCGGTGGCCGGCTGGTCACCGACACCTCCGGGCTGAAGCTCAAGCACCATGAGAACAGCCTGAGCGTGAACTTTACGGCGATCAACTACAACTCAGCCAACAAGATCAGCTACCGGTACAAACTCCGCCCGAATGATCCGTTCATCCAGATCAGCAACAGCAGCATTGACTTCGGGTCGCTGGAACCCGGAGACTATAAGCTGGAGATCCAGGCCAGAAGCGAGGACAGCGTCTGGAGCAAACCCATTGTCCTGAGGTTCATGGTCTTTCCTCCGTTTTGGAGGAGTCTGTCCTTTATCGTCCTGACGACGCTGCTGGTAGCCTTCCTGGTCCTCCGGGGATTCCGGTCCTATATCAAGGCACAGCGAATGCATGAGGAAGAGGAACTCCTGGTCCAGAACAAGATCATCGCCCTGGAGCAGCAGGCGCTGCAGGCCATGATGAATCCGCACTTCGTCTTTAACGTGATGAACTCGATCCAGCATTTCATCAATACCCGGAACGATCTGGCAGCCAATAAGGTCCTCACGGGCTTTGCACGGCTTATCCGGACCAATATGGAGGTGTGCACGAAAAGCTTCATTACGCTGGAGGAGGAGATCGAATACCTTAAACTGTACCTCTCCCTGGAATCGCTGCGCTTCGGCGAACGGCTGAGCTATTCCATCGAGACGGACGAAGGGATCGATACGGAAGACGTCTTCCTGCCCTCCATGCTCCTCCAGCCTTTTGTGGAGAATGCGATCTGGCATGGCATTATGCCCATGGAGGCGGGCGGGAATATTGGAATCCACTTCACCCGGACCGATGAGGATAGCATTGTGATCGACATCATTGACAACGGTATCGGGGTGCTTAACGGCCAGAAAAACAAGAGCAACGGCCATGTCAGCCGGGGAATGCAGCTGACCAACGACAGGATCAGGCTACTCAACAAAACCCTGAAAAAGCCCATTACCCTGAATGTGGAACAAATGGGCGACACCGGAACCCGCGTCAATTTCATTATTCCGCTTGTTTAACCGTTTACTCAAAAGTTGATACCGTTCACTCAATAAATTTAGGGCGCCGTTCTTTTCGGACTACATTTGTTCAACAAAAGATCGCAGGCGTAACGGTATGCAGAGGTACATAAGATTTGTTTTCGGCTTTATACTTTTTCTTTATCAGCGGGGTATAAAATATAGTTAGAAAAAAAGAGTTAATGATTATATAGGTGTGTGTTTAAAGCGGACGAAGCATCCCCAAAAGCTTCTCCGCTTTTTTTTGCCCTTTTTTTTGGGTACCGGCACCTATTTTCCCGCTCCCGGTTCGGAATCACCCGCTATTTTCTAATTTTGCTTTTTTTCTGGACAACTTGGAAAACCTGGAACAATATATCGAAGCCCTCATTTTCTCCTCCGAGCTGAGCCTCGGAACTGCGGAAATCAAGATGATCGTGGACCAAACCTTTCAGTCGGAGACGGCCGAAGATGAAATCCGGGCGGCCGTCGGCCGGATTCGGGAAAAATATGAGGACGACTCATTTGCCATCGGCCTGGCGGAACTGAACGGCGGATACCAGTTTCTGACGAAAAAGGCATACTACCGCATTATCCAGTCCCTCCAGATTTTCAAGGCGCGGAAGAAACTCAGCCAGGCAGCGATCGAAACGCTTGCGATCATCGCCTACCGGCAGCCGATCACCAAGCTGGAGATCGAACAGATCCGGGGAGTCAACTGTGACTACACCATTCAGAAACTGCTGGAAAAAGAGCTGATCACTATTGCCGGAAAATCGCCTGCAATCGGCAAGCCGCTGCTCTACACCACCAGTCCGCTGTTCATGGATTACTTCGGGATCAACAGTGCCGCCGATCTCCCCCAGCTGAAGGACCTCGCCGCCGAGACCAACGATATTGGCGTGCCCCCGGCGGAATAGCCGGCCGCGGGGACCGGGAATGGGTTCACGATTTTTTTCAAAATTATTTTTATTTAAAAAACTTCATTATTTTAATATAGAAATAGATTATTCCCTTACTATTGAGCAAAAATGAAAACGCAGAAAACACCAGTAAGTCGGGCCACAGCCGCCTCTAAGTTCACTGGAAGCGGGAGCTCCAGATTGGCTGACCCCAGGACAAGGAATCCTCTTCCGGACGATGAAGAGGATGAGGATGATCTGGACCTGTCATTGGATGACGGCCTTGAGGATTTGAACTATGATTTTGACGATGACGACGAATTTTAATGCGCAGTAGATACTTGCTCAAGCATTCAGTTAGCACTGGATGCTTTTTTTATATTTGAGCCTGATTATGATGATAACTGAAGTAAAGGATCGCAGGAGCAGGACCGAATTCTTAAATGTAGCGAGAAAGATTTATCAGACGGACCCCAACTGGGTCTGCCCGCTGGATCATGAGATTGAAAGCATATTCGACCCGCAGCGGAATAATTTTCATCAGCACGGTGCCGCCCGGCGGTGGATCCTCAAATCCGATTCCGGTCAGCTGATCGGCCGGATCGCCGCGTTCATCAACGAAAAAAAAGCCTACCAGTATGAACAGCCGACCGGTGGGATCGGCTTCTTTGAATGCATCGACGATCAGCAGGCGGCCAACCTGCTTTTTGATACCGCCCGGGGATGGTTACAGGAAGCGGGTATGAAGGCTATGGACGGGCCGATCAACTTCGGCGAGAACGATTCCTTCTGGGGCCTGCTTGTCGAAGGGTTCACCCCCCCTTCGTTCGGAATGAACTATCACCAGCCCTATTACCGGGCGCTCTTTGAACAATACGGGTTCAGGGTGCTGTACGAACAGATCACCAATCACCTGGACGTTAACAAGCCCTTCCCGGAAAGATTCACCAGGATCGCCCAATGGGTCGCCAAAAAGCCCGGGTACCGGTTTGAGCACTTACAGAGTTCGCGGTTTGACGAGTTCGCTGCAGACTTCATCGAGATCTACAACGACGGCTGGCAGGATTTCGACAACTTCGTACCGATCACCAAGGAGACCATCCTGGAAACCTTCCAGAAGATGAAGGCGATTATGGACGAAAAGCTGATCTGGTTCGCCTATATCAATGACGAGCCGGTGTCGTTCGTCGTGATCCTTCCGGATGCCAACGAATTCATCAAACCGCTGAACGGAAAACTGGGCATCATCCAGAAACTGCAGTTCCTGTACTATCGCTGGAAAGGCGCCAAACGGATGCGCGCAGTAGTGATGGGCACCAAGAAAGCATTCCAGAACCATGGGATCGAATCCGCCCTGTTCATCAAACTGAAGGAATACGTCCTGCCGCTGAAGCAGTACGAGGAACTGGAACTGTCCTGGGTGGGGGATTTTAATGACAAAATGCTGTCCCTGCATGAGGCCACCGGGGCGACCTTCGGGAAAAAGCACGTGACAATGAGAAAAAAATTTTAGTAAAAGAGCCTCTTAGGAGGCTCTTTTACTGTGCTGGGCATTGTGTACCCGTAACTCTTCATAGAGTTCGATCACTTTCTTCTGCAAATCGATGACCTCCATTTCCCGCTCCTGAAGCCTTTTGGTGAGTGTTTCCACTTCAGAAGTGTATTTTTCCTGTTGTTCGCTATCATTAAATGTCAGCAACTGAACCACGCTCATTTCAAATAACGTGGCTATCTGTTCCAGTCTGGAAAGATTAACATCCGTAATACCGGTCTCAATTTTGGAAAAAGCAGGAATAGAGATATCCAATCGTTTTGCTACGTCCTCCTGGCTCCAACCCTTCTGATGTCTGAGTAGCCTGATTTTTTTTCCTAATGTTTTCATTACCCTGTGTTTAAATTTTAAGTAGGCGCTAATAAATGTTCAAAATTCTGTTCGTCAAGTCTTGTAAGTCCATTCCGCCAAAGTTTCCGGAACTCATTAACAATAAATTTTTACCCTTATAATTAATAGAACTCAAAAATCCGTCCAATATTTCGGCATTATTGAAAAATTTTAACTCATTGTTACCAAAAGCGGTTTTAACCGCGTCTTCGCCATAGGGCTCGATCCTTTTCTGCTGAAAAGTTTTTTCGTCAATGAACACAATCGCTTCGTCTGCCATGTCCATAGTTCCAGAATATTCTTTAAGGAAATCTTTATTCAAACTGCTGAAAGTATGGAGCTCAATAATAGCAATTAATTTCCTATTACGAAACTGATTTTTCACCGCTTCTATCGTAGCCCGCAACTTGGACGGCGAGTGCGCGAAGTCCTTGAAAATCACCGTATCAGCGTTCTTTCCAAGCAGCTCAAGCCGTTTGGCCGCGCCTCTAAAGCTGGTGATGGCTTCGTAAAATTCGGCCGGACCGATGCCCAGTTTGCCGCAAACTTCTTTAGCGGCAGTTAAGTTCTGAAGATTATGCTTCCCGAAAACCTCCAGCGGAACGGCCCCGTTTTCGGTCAGCAGACTGGTGACTCCGTTCTCCACCGAATACGCCGGAGTCTGGTATGGAATCTTCTCGAGGGAAGCCGTGGTGTGTTCTACCACATCACGCAGGACCTCATCTTCGGAAGAGAATACAATTGTCCCGCCGGGCTGTATGGTTTTCAGGAACAGCCTGAACTGTTCCACATAGCTATCGAAGGTCGGGAAGACATTGATGTGATCCCATGCGATGCCGCTGAGTACGGCGATATTGGCCTTATACAGGTGGAATTTAGGGCGCAGATCGATCGGCGATGCCAGGTATTCGTCGCCCTCAATAATGATCACGGGCGCATCGGCTGTTATCCGGACCATGGTATCGAATCCCGCCAGCTGCGCTCCGACCAGGTAATCGAAATCCCTGTTATAATAATTAAGGACATGCAGGATCATCGAGGTGATGGTCGTCTTTCCGTGACTCCCCCCGATCACCACGCGGATCTTATCCCGGGACTGCTCGTAGATGTACTCCGGGTACGAATAGATTTTCAGGCCCAGTTCCCGGGCTTTTTGAAGTTCGGGGTTATCCGTCCGGGCATGCATCCCCAGGATCACGGCATCCAGGTCCGGCGTGATCCGGCCTTCGTCCCACCCCTCACCGTCGGGCAGGATTCCATGAGCAGCAAGCCGGGATTTGGACGGTTCGAAAATGACGTCATCAGATCCGGTGACCTGGTATCCTTTTTTTTTCAGAGCTATGGCAAGATTATGCATCGCGCTTCCGCCGATGGCTATAAAATGAACACGCATGTTTTACTGTATTAGAATGTGAATTTCGCGGCTACCCAGGCGGACCGGGTCCGGTGGCCGGCATACTTCAGCCCGTGCCGGGCGGCGGCATTTTGAATAATTTCCAGGTCCGGATCCGCATAGAAGCCGCTCATCATGAGGGTTCCGCCCGGCTTCAGCACGCTGACATAGGTCTCAAGCTGATCGAGCAGGATGTTCCGGTTGATATTGGCCAGGATGAAATCGAACTGCTCATCGGGAATGACCTCCTTGGATCCGCAGGCAACCCGAATGTTCGAAACCTGGTTGATCCGGGCATTTTCTTCGGTACTCGCAAAGCAGACCGGGTCGTAATCGATCGCCATCACTTCGGCGGCGCCCAGCATGGATGCCAGGATCGCCAGGATACCCGTGCCGCAGCCCATATCAAGGACCTTCAGTCCCTGCAGGTTCTCTTCCAGCATCAGCTCCATCATCATGGAGGTCGTCTGGTGGTGGCCGGTTCCGAAGGCCATTTTCGGATCGATGACGATCTGGTAGGTAAACTCGGGCCTCGGCTCATGAAAGGTCGCCCGCACATAGCAGGTGTCCCCGATCTGCAGGGGTTCAAAATTACTCTCCCAGATCTCGTTCCAGTTTTTGTGCGGTATAAGATTCACCTCGTAGGAAAAGGTTACCGACTCCTTATAGGGATCCAGCGCGGCATCCAGACGCTCCTGATCGAACCGGTCCGATGGAATATAGGCGGTAAAGCCCAGGTCCGTCTCCTCGAAGGTATCAAACCCGATCTCTCCCAGTGCATTGATCAGGAGATCCCGGTGATAATCCTCCCCGGCGACGATGGTAAATATCAGTTCTTTATAATTCATCCCTTGCTGAACGATTTAACGATGTCGGTAAAATCACGGGACTTCAGCGAAGCTCCGCCGATCAGTCCTCCGTCGATATCAGGTTGTGCAAACAGTTCGGACGCGTTCTTCGGGTTGCAGCTTCCGCCGTACAGGATGGAGATTTCACCGGCCAGTGCTTCCGAGTACTTTGCAGCCAGCTCCGCCCGGATGAATGCATGGATCTCCTGCGCCTGTTCCGGGGAGGCGGTTAACCCGGTCCCGATGGCCCATACCGGCTCATAGGCCACTACCACGGACTGGATGCCGGTTTCTGACAGGTGAAACAGTCCTTCGGTCAGCTGCTGCCGGATCACGTCGAAATGCCGACCGGAATTCCGCTCCTCGAGGGTCTCCCCGATACAAAAGATCGGCGTCAGTCCGGACTTCAGGGCAACATGGGTCTTCGAAGCCAGCTGGGCATTGGTTTCACCGAAATACTGGCGCCTTTCGGAGTGACCGATGATGACATATTCGCAGCCGGCCGACCGGATCATACTGGCTGAGACTTCGCCGGTAAAGGCTCCGGACTCCTGGTGATGGCAATTCTGGGCGCCGATGGCCATTCTTCCGCCGGCCTTGTTCAGCTGCACGAGGCTGTGCAGGTGGATAAAGGGGGGGCATACGATCACCTGCTGGTCTCCCATGACCTCGTCATTCACCATGTTGACGACCTCGGAGAATAAACTCATCCCCGCGGTATAGTCCATATTCATTTTCCAGTTTCCGGCAACGATCTTCTTTCTCATGTTAAAATCTTCTATATTTTTCTGTTAAATTAAAAACCTCCGTCAGGATCCGCTGCTCGGTCTCATCGAACTCGCGGTTCCGGCGAACATACACCTTTTCTGCGGTTTCAAACATCTTTTTAAGCGTGTATACCTCGAAGCCCTGTGAACCGCCCCAGGCAAAATCTGCGATAAAATTCCTTGGAAAGCCGGCCCCGAATACGTTGGCGCTTACCCCGACCACCGTACCGGTATTGAACATGGTGTTGATACCGCATTTGGCGTGGTCAGCCATGATGAGACCGCAGAACTGCAGCCCTGTACGGCGAAAGCTCTCCTTCCGGTAGTCCCACAGGCGGACCTCCGCGTAATTGTTCTTCAGGTTCGAGTTATTGGTATCGGCGCCGATATTGCACCATTCTCCCAGAACGGCATTTCCCAGATACCCCTCGTGGCCCTTTGAGGAATTACCCCAGATAACCACGTTGTTGATTTCCCCGCCTACCCGGCAGTGCGGCCCGATCGTCGTCTTGCCATAGATCTTGGCGCCCATTTTAACCTGGGAGTCCTCGCACAGCGCGAACGACCCGCGGATATGACAACCCTCCCATATCTGGCTCTTCCGGCCCACATAGATCGGGCCTTCCTTGGCATTCAGCGTCGAACATTCGATCTCCACGTCATCTTCGATGAAGACAGCGTCGCCAATGACGGTATTCGTACTGCTGATGGCCGCAGAGGTACGCCCTTTGCAGATCATCGCAAAATCCTTGCGCAGTTCCGCGTCATTGAGCGAAAAGATGTCTTCCGGGAAGGTCAGTTTATTGAACGTGCCAGGATACGCTTCCGTGTCGTACCGGGACAGGTCGGCCGCATCAAAGTCCCGGGCCGAAGAACCGTTCAGCTTCAGCGCCAGCAGGGTCTCCCCGCTGATCAGGGCACGCCCTTCACTGAGCTTGTCGACGGCTTCCAGCAGGCCCTGATCCGGGCAGACTGAACCGTTAATCAGCAGGTTGGTGTCTGAGCTGCCGAACGGATACTTTTCCTGGAGGTAGCCGGCCGTTTTATAAAAGGCTTTGGCTTTAAGACAAGATTCCCATTTTTCGGCTATGGTGAGAATGCCGACCCGCAGATCCGCGGTTGGCCTGGTGAAGGTTAAAGGTAAAAGGCTTTCGCTTGAATGGTCATCAAACAGGATTATTGTCA
>CBINHC010000022.1:0-30411 GCA_966250385.1 uncultured Sphingobacteriaceae bacterium
ATTGATTCTTTTTGATGATCTAAGCTGATTCGGACGATTAATCCCAACCGCTTACATCTTTCTTCTCGCTGACGGACTTCAGTGTTTTGGTTTCTGGCTGTGCTGTTTCTTCTTTCTGGCAGGATGCGAAGGTGAATGCTGCTAATGCGATAACGGCTAATACTTTTTTCATGGTGAATCTTTTTTAACGGTGGTCGATTGATTGTCGATTGATTCTTTTTGATGATCTAAGCTGATTCGGACGATTAATCCCAACCGCTTACGTCTTTCTTCTCGCTAACGGACTTAAATGTTTGTTTCTCTGGTTGCGCTGTTTCTTCTTTCTGGCAGGATGCAAATACGAAGGAAGAAAGGACCATCAATGCTAGTAATTTTTTCATTTTACTTCTTTTAAATATGAATTTTTAATTAACTTGTTTGTGTAAATGAACGACGTTAGTTTATGACACTCAACGACTAAAAATTGAGTATCACATTAATTGTTATCCAAACAATTAATGTTTACGTCGTTCTCCAAGCAAATGTTTCGAAATTTTCAATTAAAAAAAGCTTTGTTGAAAGTTATTCTCCCAAGGGGAATTTCCTACCCGATTTGTAGAAAAAATACCCCGAAATCTCTTCCTAAAAATCCTCCAATTTTAAAATTATTCCGTAAACTTACGGCTACATTTGATGCAGAGCTCTTAAATGAAAAATTGGTTTATTTTCTCTTTCCTGTTTTTTTGCCTTTTTTTTTCCGACACCAGTTTTTCCCAAACCGGAGCTGACACTTTAGAGATCAACAAATTAAATGCTAACGGGTATGACAACAGACTGGTCGACCCGGAACAGACTGTCGACTACGGAAAGAAAGCCCTGGAATTGGCTACGAAGATTCACTACACGAACGGGATCGCCGAGGCCTACCGGGTGGTGGGTATCGGCAAGTATTACCAAAACCAGAGTGACGACGCTATCGAGAACTACCTGACCTCTCTTACCTATTTCAAACAGGCGAAGAACCTGGACGGAGAAGCAAAGGTCTACAACAATATCGGAAACCTTTATCGCGACTTTGATTTTGATAAAGCCCTGGAGTATTTTAATAACTCCCTGGCAATCGCCGAGAAGCTTAAGCTCACCGACCTGATCGCCGGTCTTAACCTGAACATTGGCAACATCTACCAGAAGAAGAAGAATTATTCCAAGGCCCTGATGACCTATGAGAAAAGCTTTAAGATCTTCAAGGAACTAAACAACCATACGGGGATTACCCAGTGCCTGCAGAATCTCGGAGTTACCTATCACCGGCTGAACGACCTACCGAAAGCACAGAAATATCTTCTGGAGGCCATCGCCAAGGCCAAAGAGAATGACCTGAACTTTGTGGTTGCGAGTTCGAACCTGACACTCGGATCGGTATACATCACACAGAAACGATTCAACGACGCCGAGAAAGCGATCCAGGAAGGAATCAGCTATTCCAAGATCGTCAACGATTCGAAATTACAATTTGATTACCTCTATACGGCCTACGAACTGGAGCATAAACGCGCCAATTACAAAAAAGCGCTCGAATACCTGAAACAGGTCTATACGACGGACAGCACCAACTATAACAATAACGTCTCTGCCAAACTGGGGCTGCAGCAGGAGCAGTTCAAACAGCTCCAGCGACAGCGCGAAAATGAGTTGACCATTGAAAAACAGAAGAACACGCAAATCCTGTTTATTTCCAGCACGATTGTAGCTGCGCTGCTGCTGGTGCTGACAGCGGTCCTGGTCACCAGTATACGGAGAAAGGCGCGGAGCAACAAGCTGCTCCAGGAGCTGAACCTGGAGATCTCCCAGCAGAAGGAGCATGTTGACCGCGTAAATCATAATCTGGAAGAGATCATCGAAGAGCGCACCCGCGACCTGAAGATCAAGAACCGTAAACTCTCCGAGTACTCTTCCCACCTCTCCCATCAGATCCGCGGTCCGGTGGCGACCCTTAAAGGCCTGATGCTCCTGGAGAAGGATAACCTGATCGATCAGCGGGAACTCGTCCAGGAAATCAACAAATGCGTGGGCGATATTGACGATAAGATCATCAATATCAATAAAAGCCTGAATGACGCCAATGTACCCGGTTTCAAGGTAGAAGTTTAAAAAAGAATCGTTTTTCCTTTCTTCAGGGACTCGGTTTGGCCCCTAATTAGTAATTTCGCAAGCGGAAAAAGAAGTAGATTTTGGATTATTTAAAGGGATTAAATGAATCGCAGCGGGCTGCAGTGGAACAGACTGAAGGTCCGGTAATGATTGTGGCGGGTGCGGGCTCGGGCAAAACCCGCGTTATTACATATCGGGTCGCCCACCTGATCAGAAAGGGTGTCGATCCGTTCAGTATCCTGGTACTGACATTTACGAACAAGGCGGCCAAGGAAATGCGTGACCGGATCATGAAGGTGGTCGGTACGGAGGCAAAGAATATCTGGATGGGAACCTTCCACTCCGTGTTCGCCAAGATTCTCCGGGTTGAGGCACAGAAACTCGGATATCCGAGCAATTTTACCATATACGATACTGACGACAGCAAAAGCCTGCTCAGGGCGATCCTGAAGGAAATGCAGCTCGATGATAAATTATACAATGCGAACTTCGTATATAACCGTATTTCCTCTGCAAAAAACAACCTGATCTCTGCAGCCGAATATCAGAAGAATGAACATATCCAGGCTGAGGACTCTTCCTCGGGCCGCGGCCGGCTGGGCGAAATCTACATGACGTATACCCAGCGTTGTTTTAAGGCGGGAGCCATGGACTTTGACGACTTACTCTTCAAGACCAACGTCCTGCTGCGCGAACATCCGGATGTCCTGTATAAATACCAGAATAAATTCAAATACCTGATGGTGGACGAGTACCAGGATACCAACTACTCCCAGTACCTCATCGTCAAGAAACTGGCGGCCATCAATGAGAACCTGTGCGTGGTGGGTGACGATGCCCAGAGCATCTACGCCTTCCGGGGCGCCAACATCCAGAATATCCTGAATTTTGAGAAGGATTACCCGGACCTGAGAGTATTCAAACTGGAGCAGAACTACCGTTCGACCCAGAACATCGTGAACGTTGCCAACAGCATCATTGCCAATAACAAGAACCAGCTGAAGAAGAACGTATTCTCTGAAAACGAACCGGGTGACAAAATCAAGGTAATCCGCTCATTCAGCGATAACGAGGAAGGCAAGACCGTAGCGGAGGACATCGCTATGCAGCGCGCGCTGAAAGGCCTTGCCTACAAAAGCTTCGCGATCCTGTATCGTACCAACGCCCAGTCGAGGGCCATGGAGGAAGCGCTTCGGAAACTGAACGTTCCCTATAAGATCTACGGCGGACTTTCGTTCTACCAGCGCAAGGAGATCAAGGACCTGATCGCCTACTTCCGGCTCACTTTCAACCCGAATGACGAGGAAGCGCTGAAACGGGTGATCAATTACCCGCGGAGAGGTATCGGCGATACCACCATCGAACGGATGATGATCGCCGCAGATCAGAACAACACTACCCTCTGGGACGTGGTCGTGAATGCGTCTGCCTACCTCGATTCCCGCAGCGCCACATCAGTTGGAAACTTCGGGACCATGATCCAAAGCTTCCAGGTGATGACCAAATCGCATTCCGCGTATGACACGGCACTCCATATCGCCCAGCATTCCGGTATCCTGAAAGAGCTGTATGCCGACAAATCCGTTGAAGGCCTGAACCGGTATGAGAACATCCAGGAATTATTGAACGGGATCAAGGAGTTCAGTGAGCGTGAAGACATTGAGGACCACGGTCTGGATATTTTCATGCAGGACGTTGCGCTGCTGACCAACGACGATAACGATAAGGATCCGAATGCCGATACGGTCTCCCTGATGACCATACACTCGGCCAAGGGCCTGGAGTTTTCCCATGTTTATATTGTGGGTCTGGAAGAAAACCTTTTTCCGTCCCAGATGTCATTAAACTCGCGGAGTGACCTTGAGGAGGAACGGCGGCTTTTCTACGTGGCCATAACCCGTGCGGAAAAAAGACTGGTGGTGTCATATGCCACTTCCCGTTACCGGTGGGGAACGCTCACCAGCTGCGAACCCAGCAGGTTCATCGATGAGATCGATGCGCGGTACCTGGAACTGGACTTCAAGCCGCAGCAGAAACCGGCCGGAAATCCGTTCTTTGACGACGAGAAAACGCCATGGACGTCGAAATCGTCTGATTCGTTTTCCAAGCCGAAACCTGCGGTAAAGACCACCTCTATCCTGCCCAAGGCCCACGTGCCGACTGCAGGCTTCGCACCTTCCGATACATCGAAACTCCAGGTGGGAATGGAGGTCGAGCACGAACGGTTCGGATTCGGAAAGGTGGTCAACCTGGAAGGGAACAAACCCGATATAAAAGCGACGATATTTTTTAAAGAATTAGGACAAAAACAACTTTTGCTTAAATTTGCTAAACTTCGTATAGTAAATTAACCTCCGAACTTATTACTGCGACAGCAATTTCGTTTTTGTCGCATAAATGGATAACATGAATTCTTTTGATTATAATACCACAAGGAAAAAACTGATCCTTTCCGAATACGGTCGTAACGTTCAGAACATGGTGGCCTATATCTGCACCCTGCCCACCAAGGAAGAACGCAACCGCCATGCGCAGGTCGTTATCGACCTGATGGGATTCCTGAATCCCCACCTGCGTGACGTGGCGGATTTCAAGCATAAGCTCTGGGATCACCTCCATATTATTTCCGACTTCAAAATCGACGTGGATTCCCCGTATCCGAAACCTTCGGAAGAAGCCATCCATATGAAGCCGGAGCCCCTGGCCTACCCGCAGCACCGCATCCGGTACAAGCACTATGGCAAGACCATCGAACTGATGATCAAGAAAGCCAAAAACATCGAAGATCCGGCCCGCAAGCAGCAGATGGTACAATCCATCGCCAATTTCATGAAGATGGCGTATGTCACCTGGAACAAGGATACCGTGACCGATGACACCATCATCAAGGACCTTCTTGATTTCTCCAACGGCGAGCTGCAGGTCGAGGAAAACTTCAACCTGAACAAGGTGGAGGTTCGGCCGGTCAACCAGCCGACCCGCAACCAGAGCAGCCGGGGCGGCCAGAAGAACCGTCCGGGAAGCGGCGGCGGTCGTCAGTCGGGCGGCCAGAACCAGAACCGCCAGCGTAATGGCGGCGGCGGCAAACGGTACTAAGAGCCCGTAGTTTCTGCATACACTCATATTTATTATTCTTACAAGAAGCAACAGATGAACGCATTTCAGATTGTTGGTGGCAAGCCATTAAAGGGCGAGATCATTCCGCAGGGAGCGAAGAACGAAGCCCTTCAGATCATATCAGCAGTATTACTTACCGAAGAAAAAGTAACCATCAGTAATATCCCCGATATTAAGGATGTCAATAAATTAATCGAATTACTGGGAGATCTGGGCGTCACCGTTGAACGCCTGAACAAAGACACCTACACATTCGAGGCCCGAAATATCAACCTGGACTTTTTTACCTCCGAGGTTTTCAAAACCAAAGGCGGCAGTCTCCGTGGCTCCATCATGATCGTCGGGCCGCTCCTGGCGCGTTTCGGCAAGGCGGCCATCCCGAAACCGGGCGGTGACAAGATCGGACGACGTCGTCTGGATACCCACTTCCTGGGATTCGAAAAACTGGGCGCCAAATTCGTATTTGATAAAGACACCAACTTCTTTAATGTCGATGCGACGAACCTGAAAGGAACCTATATCCTGCTGGACGAGGCGTCTGTAACCGGTACGGCCAACATCGTGATGGCAGCTGTCCTGGCGAAAGGCACGACGACGATCTACAATGCAGCCTGTGAACCGTATCTGCAGCAGCTCTGCAAGATGCTGAACCGCATGGGTGCGAAGATCACCGGTATTGGCTCAAACCTCCTGACCATTGAAGGCGTAGGCCGTCTGGGCGGAACCGAACACCGGCTGTTACCGGATATGATCGAGATCGGTTCATTTATCGGATTGGCCGCGATGACCGAATCCGAGATCACCATCAAGGACGTCCATTTCGAGGAACTGGGAATCATTCCGGATGTATTCCGCCGCCTGGGGATCCAGTTTGAACGGCGGGGGGACGACCTCTTCATTCCGGCTCAGAAATCATATGAGATCGAAACGTTCATCGACGGATCGATCATGACCATCGCCGATGCGCCATGGCCGGGCTTTACTCCTGACCTGTTAAGCATCATCCTGGTGGTAGCGACCCAGGCAAAAGGAAACGTACTGATCCATCAAAAGATGTTCGAAAGCCGCCTGTTCTTCGTGGACAAGCTGATCGATATGGGCGCGCAGATCATTCTGTGCGATCCGCACCGCGCAACCGTCATTGGCCTTGACAAGAAAGTTCAGCTAAGAGGAATTGAAATGACATCCCCGGATATCCGTGCCGGTGTTTCCCTGCTGATCGCAGCACTTTCAGCCCAGGGCACATCGATCATTCACAATATCGAACAGATCGAACGCGGATACCAGGATATCGATGCCCGCCTCAAAGCGCTGGGTGCTGATATCACCCGTATTGACGCTGCTCCGGCCAAGCACTAGTGACTACCCTTTCTGCGGCCCGGAACCGCAGCGATGTGAGAAAAAAGCCCTTTCAAAGGTCTCGCCGACCGGGAAAGGGCTCTTTTATTTAGAGGGCCTGAGAGACGTTACAATGACAGCTGTCCGTACCTTGATTCTATAAGCTCCGCACTTTTCAGCGCGGCTGACAGGAAAGATTTCCCGATCCATTCGAATGGTAAACGCTCCTGCCACTTGTTGATCGGTCAGGCCCAATCCTTTCCCGAACCTCTCAAAATGCCCCCACTCAGTTTCCTTTTCTTCCCTTCAAGAGTAAGTGCCGGTTCTTCCGTATCTTCACGAAATACTATCAGACCGAACTCTGCTGCTAATCGCATCGTGAGATGTTCGTTCTCCGGCATTTCTGTGAAATCAGCAGAGGGCGGCTTAAATATGTAGTTTCCCCCAAGAGCACCCGCCACTGTAAGTCGAGTGTCCGAGTTCAACTGCGTTTCCTTTACTAAAGACATGGATAGTTTTGGTTGAACACCCGGAAGGGAAACACCCCTGTCCACAACCTCTTTTGCCAATACTTCCATCTGGTCAATTGAGTAAGGGACTTTTATGCGCCCTTTCAGTGACAGGCATAGTGAAAGCTATGAAACTGTGCAGGATACTTCCTCACATACTCCGAATCATACTGAAAAGTAATTTCCCAGTCGTCGGTCGCCGTAATGATCCCTCTAGCTGATCCTTATATAAGACTCTTCCCTGCTGCATTAATTTACCTCTTTACGGTTTACCGGTGCCAGTTCATGCCCAAACATCTTGAGTACGATTCACCTTATCCATATTCAAATTCCCGTTACCTTGCTCTATCTTACGTACAACAGTCAGCGCGACTCCAGCCCGATCCGCACACTCCCGCTGAGTCATGTTCACTTCCTTTCTTTTTTCCTTTAGAAATTCTGCTAATCGATTCATTTCAGATTACCTTGGTAGACTTAAGATTGCCACTTTATATGTAAAGACATATAAACAAAGGAAAACTTACAGAATTATATCCTCTTATATATAACATAGCGTTGGACGCCGAATTTATATGCACGATCACATACAATTCCGGACTAACCAGCCGATACTCCGAACCGGAGAGGCGTAAGAGCTGCCCGAAGTGTAACATTCAGAATCCGCCCGTATCTAACAGCGCATTTTCAATAAAACGACCATAGCACCGGATGACTGATTTCGAAGAAATATATAACGAGTATGCGCCCCAGATCTACCGGGTATGCATGGGTTATACCAACGATGAAGATCAGGCGAAGGACCTCGTCCAGGAAACGTTCATATCGGTATGGAGAAACCTGGGATCCTTCAGGAATGAATCCCGCGTCAGCACATGGATCTTCCGTATCGCTACCAACAACTGCCTGCGTGCCCTGGAAAAGGCGCGGCGTGCCCATGTATCCGAATTGCCGGTTCACTTGCCGGACCCGGTCACCGAATCCCCCGATGAAAGGGTTCGCTACCTGCATAAGGCCATATCCGAACTCGAAGAATCCGACCGGATCATCATTTCACTGGTACTGGAGGATCTGCCCCAGGCCGAGATCGCGGCCATTGTCGGCATCAGTCACGGTAACCTGCGTGTCAAGGTTCACCGCATCAAGGAAAAATTAGCGCAAAAACTGAAACGTCATGGACAATTTAACTGAACTGAAAGCCCTGTGGCAAACGACCGATACCACCCGCCTGCCTGACGCCGGGCAGGTGCTCCGGGAGGTTAAAAAGTTCCGGAACCAAAGACTCCGTAAAAAATGGATGGTGATCCTGACGGCGGGTTTAATGGCCCTGCTCATGGTTGTCACGCTGGCCACCGGCGCGTTCAGGCTCGTGTCCACGTACGTCGGCGGCATACTCATTGCAGCGGCGGCCATGTTGCTCGTCTTCAGCAATATCGGATCACTGAAACGTTTCAGAGCCCTTGAAAACTGCAGCAACCGCGAGTTCCTGGAATTCATCGACCGAACCCGTATCAACCAGATCCATTTCCATAAGAAGACGCAGGTCAGCATGATGATCCTCTGTTCGGTCGGGCTGCTGCTGTACCTGCTGGAACCCGCGACCCGGGACCTCCGGTGGACCCTGATCCTTTTGGCGACGACTTTCGGCTGGCTGGTGGTCTCCTGGTTCGTCATCCGGCCACGGGTATTCAAGCAAAATCAAAAGGAGCTGGAAGAACTGCGCAGCCGGATCGAAAAAATCTCAAATCAACTCAAGTAATATGAAAACAATGTCCAGAAACACACTGATCCTCTTTGTCAGCGGCCTGTTATTGCTAAGCCTCACTCCCATCGCCGCACGCCATTATCCGCTTCCCGATTACCTGAGGGGATTCCTGTCAGGACTTGGGCTTACCCTGGAGTTCCTGGCGGTTGTCAGCATGCAACGGGCCAGAACGGGCGGAAGCTGCTCTTCCCTGTTCCGATGGGTGAAACCGAAGTCGTGACGGCGGTGCGGGCCTGAATAAGCAGACCCCGGAATTGTTGCGTATGGCGGGCGTTATGCCACGCTGACGCATCACCCGGCATTTCCCTTGTATTTTCCGCGGCTTTTTGCGTAGTTTAGTTCAAACCAAACTGAAGTACTGTGTATTATAGACGCCATAAACGGGAAATACACCTGATTCTTTTCTTTGTAGTTCTGAAGCTTGCCCTGCATTTACTGGCGAACAGCCGGTTCGGATTCCACCGGGACGAGCTGCTTTACATTGCGCTGGGACAGCACCTGGACTGGGGATTCATGGAAGTACCCCCGTTCATAGCGGGCATCAGCTGGCTGAGCCAGACAGTCTTCGGTGACGGCGTCTTTGCATTCCGGATCCTGCCCACGCTGGCCGGGGCGATGATCGTCTTTTTGACCGGCCTGATGGTCCTGGTACTGAACGGCAAGCGGCCGGCCATCACCGTGGCCTGCCTGGCAACGACTTTCTCCCCAGCGTTCCTGGCCTCGAACTACCTGCTTCAGCCGGTCGTGTTCGACCAGCTTTTCTGGACGGCAGCCGCCTTTCTGCTGGTCATCTATATTGCGACACACAAGACCAAATATATTTTACTCCTGGGCGTCGTGGCCGGACTGGGGATGATGAATAAATATACCATGGCGGCGTTCATGCTGGCGCTCCTGCTCGGCATCCTGGTGACACCAGAGCGGAAGTTCTTATGGAACCGGAACTGGCTTTATGCAGCGGGAATCGCCCTGATGATTTTTCTGCCGAACCTGATATGGCAGATCCGGCACGATCTGCCGGTAGTTAAACACCTGCGTGAACTCAAGGAGACCCAGCTGGATTATATCAAGCCGCAGGAGTTCCTGATCCAGAGCTTTGTCGTGCATGGAACGCTTGGCCTGGTCGCCATCCTCGGCCTGGTGTATATCCTGGTCAGCAAGCGCAACAGCAGGTTCCGTTTCATCGGGATCGCTTTCCTGCTGATCATCACGCTGATGCTGCAGCTCCAGGGAAAGGTATATTATGCATTTGGGGCTATCCCGATGCTGTTCGCAGCAGGCGGAATGGCATTCCAGTATGGGGCCCGCCTCCTATCCGAAAACTTCGTAAAAGCCTCCATGGTCGTGCTGGCGGTTCCATGCCTGGTCTTCATTCCGGTGGTCATCCCCATCCTGCCGGTCAGGACTACCCTCCAGTTCTTTGAGGTGGCGAAATCGGGGGGGCTGAGCTTCCCGCTGAAGTGGGAAGACCAGCGCATCCATGCCACTACCCAGGACTACGGCGATATGTTCGGCTGGCAGGATATGGCGGATTACTCGGCGCAGGCCTTTCAGCTGATCCCGGAACATGAACGGGCTAATACGACGGTCATTGCGGATAACTACGGTCAGGCGGGCGCCCTGGAGCACCTCGTGAAGGTCAGCTTGCCGGAAACGGTATGCCTCAACAGCAGTTTCGCGCTGTGGGCTCCCGACAGCATCCGGACCCAGCACCTGATCTACGTGGATACTGATGTCTCCGACCTCGTACCGCTATACCGGGATGTGAAAGTTATTGGTGAGGTGACCGAGCCGCTGGCCCGGGAAAGAGGCACGAAAGTATTCCTCCTGTCCTATCCTTTGAAAGATATCAACTCCCTGTACAGGATGGCTAAAGACGAAGAAAACCGGTAACTGCCGTGCAGACTACCGGTTTCCTCATATCCCGGCGATCATGACCGCCGTTCCTTTTATGCTGAGATCGCGTTGATGATATCGTATTGGGTGATGATCTCGATCTTTCCTTCCTGATCTTCGACAAGTACGGCACTGTTGTCCTTGCTGATCATGGCAGAGATCTTATCGATCGATGTATTCAGATCCACGAACGGCAGCGACTTGGTCATGATCTCCTCTACCCGGCTCGATTTCAGCGCAGGATTCTCGATCAGGGAATTCAGAATATCGCTTTCAGTTACCTTTCCGATCACCATACCCTGCTGAGTTACCGGCAGCTGCGAAATATTCAGCGTCTTCATGATATTGATCGCCTCGGTCACGGTCTTCTCACAGTCGATAGTCACCACCTCCTGCATGGTACGGCGCGCAAGAATGGAGGCAGCAGTCAGCTTTTCATCCTGCAGAAAGCCGCGTTCCCTCAACCAGTCCTCGTTGTACATCTTACCCATGTAGCGGGAACCATGATCCGGGAAGATAATGACCACCACATCGGAATCCTTCAGGCGGTCTTTCAGCTGCAGAAGCCCTGCCACTGCCGAACCGGATGAGTTACCTGCAAAAATCGCTTCCTTACGGGCAATCTCGCGCGTCATCAGGGCCGCATCCTTGTCGGTCACCTTTTCGAAATGATCGATAAGGCTGAAGTCCACGTTCTGCGGGAGGAAGTCTTCCCCGATACCTTCCGTGATATACGGATAGATCTCATCCTTATCGAAGATGCCGGTCTCCTTGTATTTCTTGAAGACGGATCCGTAAGTATCAATACCCCAGACCTGGATGGCCGGGTTCTTTTCCTTCAGGTACCGGGCCGTTCCCGAAACAGTACCGCCGGTACCCACTCCCACCACCAGGTGCGTGATCTTACCTTCGGTCTGTTCCCAGATCTCCGGACCGGTCTGCTCATAATGAGCCTGCGAGTTGGAAAGGTTGTCATACTGGTTCGGTTTCCAGGAGTTGGGAACTTCCTTCTCGAGCCGGGATGACACGGAATAATATGAACGCGGATCCTCCGGATCTACGTTGGTCGGGCAGACGATCACCTCAGCGCCAAAAGCGCGCAGTGCATCGACCTTTTCCTTGGATTGCTTGTCAGTGGTGGTGAATATACACTTATAGCCTTTGATAACGGCAGCCAGCGCCAATCCCATGCCGGTGTTTCCGGAAGTTCCCTCAATGATGGTCCCGCCCGGTTTCAGTAAGCCCGCCTTCTCCGCATCCTCGATCATCTTCAGCGCCATCCGGTCCTTGATGGAATTGCCGGGATTCGTTGTTTCGATCTTGGCCAGGATGGTTCCTCTGACACCCGCCGTCACCCGGTTAAGTCTGACCAGGGGAGTGTTACCAATCGTTTCTAAGATATTGTTATACCACATGCTGCAAAAGTACGTTTTTTGTCCAAAAACAATGATTAAATAAAAAGACATGACGTTTCACAGAATAAAATTCTATCAAACATCTGTCTTCAGAAATTTTGTCTTTCCTAAAATTTCAGGTGCTTAACGGTCAGACCGTTATTGATGAGCTGCTTCAGCGATTCGATGCCGATGCGCAGGTGGGTCTCCACATAATGCTCGGTGACTTTAGAGTCGCTTTCCGCCGTCTTTACGCCTTCAGGGATCATCGGCTGATCGGAAACCAGCAGCAACGCGCCCGTTGGAATCTTGTTCGCGAACCCTGTCGTAAAGATGGTTGCGGTTTCCATGTCCACGGCCATAGCGCGAAGGGTCTTCAGGTATTTCTTGAAGTTCTTGTCGTGCTCCCAGACCCGGCGGTTCGTGGTGTAAACGGTTCCCGTCCAGTAATCGCGGGAGAAATCACGGATCGTGGTTGAGATTGCCTTCTGCAGAGCGAATGCCGGCAATGCCGGGACTTCGGCAGGGAGATAATCATTGGAGGTTCCTTCTCCGCGGATGGCCGCAATGGGCAGGATCAGATCCCCGAGCTTGTTCTTCTTTTTAAGTCCGCCGCATTTTCCCAGGAACAGCACGGCTTTCGGATGAATCGCGCTCAGCAGGTCCATCATGGTCGCAGCCACCGGGCTTCCCATACCGAAGTTGATGAGCGTGATCCCGTCGGCCGAGACGCTCTGCATCGGCTTGTCCAGCCCCATGATCGGGGCATTATCGTGCCACTCGGAAAAAAGCTGCAGGTACTTGGAAAAATTGGTCAGCAGGATAAAATTCCCGAATTCCTCCAACGGCCGCCCGGTATACCTCGGAAGCCAGTTATAAACAATCTCTTCCTTGCTTTTTAGTCCTGAGCGGACCGGGGATTCAACTTCCTTAACCTTTTTGGCCTGTTTGACAATTTCGGGATCTTTCTTGATATCTATTTCTTCATTCATACGTACATCGTTTATTTACAAAAAAGCCCCGAATTTCTTCGGGGCTCGTTATTTCTTAAGCTACTTTGAGCTTTTTGAGATCGGACTTGTTGAACTTGTCCATCGCATAGTCCAGCGTGATGAACAACTCCTTGTTGTGTTTGACCGTCGGCATTTCAAACATCGCATCCAGCATGATAGCTTCACAGATGGAGCGCAGCCCCCTGGCTCCCAGCTTGAACTCCATCGCTTTATCGACGATGAACTCCATGACTTCAGGCTCAAATTCCAGTTTGATGTTCTCGTAATCAAACAGCTTTTTGTATTGCTTGATCAGGGAATTCCGCGGAGCCGTCAGGATGCTGATCAGCGTATCCCGGTCCAGCGGATTCAAATGTGTGATCACCGGCAGACGACCGATCAGTTCGGGAATCAGGCCAAACGATTTCAGATCCTGCGGGGTAATGTATTTATACAGGTTCTTCATGTCGAGAATGACCTCGTCCTGGTTCACCTTGTATCCTACCGTCTGGGTCCGTAACCGGCTGGCGATCTTCTTTTCGATGCCGTCAAAAGCACCTCCGCAGATAAACAAGATATTATTGGTGTTCACCGCGATCATTTTCTGATCGGGATGCTTACGACCGCCCTGCGGCGGCACGTTCACCAATGTTCCTTCCAGGATCTTCAGCAATGCCTGCTGAACACCTTCGCCGGACACATCACGTGTGATGGACGGGTTATCGCTCTTACGTGCGATCTTATCCACCTCGTCGATGTAAACGATCCCCCGCTCGGCGGCGGTGACATCATAGTCCGCGGCCTGCAGCAGTCGGGTCAGGATGCTTTCGACATCTTCGCCCACGTAACCGGCTTCAGTCAGGACGGTCGCATCACAGATACAGAACGGAACGTTCAGGATCTTGGCGATCGTTTTGGCAAGCAGCGTCTTCCCGGTACCGGTCTCACCCACCATGATGATGTTCGATTTCTCAATCTCTACCTCATCCTTGTCAACTTTCTGGTTGAGCCGCTTATAATGGTTGTAAACCGCAACAGATAGAACCTTTTTCGCGTCATCCTGTCCGATTACATACTGATCGAGGTGAGTCTTGATCTCCGTCGGTTTCAGCAGGGTAACTGTGGACTGGGCTGTTTTGCTTTTCCTTACACTTAACTCTTCTGCCAGGATCTGATTAGCCTGGGTCACGCACTTATCACAAATGTGAGCATCCAGCCCGGCAATCAGCATTAGCGTATCCTGCTTACCGGAACCACAAAAGGAACACTTAATATCTTTATTATTCTTACTCATTATTTTTTATCGACAGTTCCCGTCAACACCTCATCTATCATTCCAAACTCCTTCGCCTCGCTCGCGATCATCCAGTAATCGCGGTCGGAGGCATTGTGAACTGTTTCATAATCCTGACCTGAATGCTGCGATATAATATCATACAGCTCCTTTTTCAGTTTCAGGATCTCTCGCGCAGTGATCTCAATATCAGAGGCCTGCCCCTGAACGCCGCCAAGTGGCTGGTGGATCATCACACGTGAATGCTTTAACGCTGCACGCTTGCCTGCAGTACCTGCACACAATAATACAGCTGCCATGGAGGCCGCCATACCGGTACAGATGGTAGCCACATCAGGCGTGATATACTGCATCGTATCGTAGATTCCTAAACCCGCATACACAGAACCGCCCGGTGAGTTGATGTAGATCTGGATATCCCTTTTGGCATCCGTAGACTGCAGAAACAACAACTGGGCCTGGATAATGTTAGCCAGGTTATCATAGATCGCGTCACCCATGAAAATGATCCGGTCCATCATCAGACGGGAGAACACATCCATCTGGGCAACGTTCAGCTGACGTTCTTCGATGATATATGGCGTCATTGACATCGGGATCGCACTTTTTTCGACTCCGGCAATGAATTTATCCACGTGCTGGCTACCGATCCGGTGATGTTTTACAGCATACTTGCGAAATTCGTTCTTGTCAATATTCATGAATTAATTTTATTTAAGTTACTAAGTTATTTTATAAAGAGTTGTTTTAAGGAAATCATTTTTTCAGTTTCTGGTTACCCGCCGCAACTCTTCTTACCCGTAACTCTTATTTTAACTCAAGAAACTTGTTATAATCGATTTCCTTTTTCTCTAAGGTAACAACAGTCTTCAGGTAATCAAATACTTTCAGACCTTTTACTTCTTCGAATATCCGGTTCGCGTTTTCCTTGTTCTGCAGGAACTGAACAGTATACTGTCCCAGTTGCTCATCTTCGAGCGGCTGCGGACTGTACATCCGGAACTGGGCATCCAGGCGGCTTTTCGCCGTTTCAAATACATCTTCGTACTTGATCTCGATGTTGTTGTCCTTGATAATCTTGTTTTCGATCAACGTCCACTTCAGGTTCCGTGCGAAATCGTCGTAACCTTTTTCGATCTCTTCGTCAGACAGGTTCTCATTCGTTGCTTTTAACCAGCGTTTCAGGAACTCATCCGGCAATACCAGGTTTACTTTGCCCAGTCCGAACTGCTGAAGATCGAACTGAAGCTTCTGTTCTGCGTTCTGGCTGACCATGCTTTCCAGCTCGGCAGTGATCCGGGATCTGAACTGTTCCTCGGTAGTTACCTGCTCAGGACCAAAAATCTTATCAAAGAACTCCTGATTAAGATCGCTCTCTTCCAGGCGGTTTACATTCTTAACGGTCAGCTGGAATGCGGACTGCAGTTCTGCAGCATCTTCTTCACTGATATTGAGTAAACGGGCAATCTGCGCGTTGTCATCGCTGAATGCTTTCTTGATGTCGAACGTGACCACATCATCCTTCTTCAGACCTACCAGGGAAGCCTGGATGTCCTTGTCTGTGATCAGGTCGAGACGGATAGAAGCGGTGTTGCTGATACCTCCCTCAAAAACGGAACCATCTGCAGCCAGTTGCTTCAATTCGGCATATAATACATCATCAGCTGCCGATACGTCAGGATTTGTCATCTTGCCATAGCTGCGACGCAGGTTCTTGATCCGGTCAGCAAGCGTCTGCTCATCAATCTTGATCACATACTCGGTCAGTTTATCATCCTTTGAAAAAGGAATCTGGAACTCAGGGGCCAGACCCAGCTCGTAGTTAAACTCGAACTCGTCGGTGAAGTCCCATTTGAATTCGCGGGTCTCATCCACCTTTGGCAGGGGCTGACCAAGAACTTCCAGCTTGTTTTCAGTGATGTAGTTGTTTAAAGAATCACTTAAAAGGTTATTGATCTCATCAACCAGGATACTTTTACCATACATTCTCTTGATGTGTGCCGGAGGTACCATGCCCGGGCGGAAGCCTGGAAGCTTAGCCTTTTTAGCCTGGCTTTTGATTGATTTCTCTACCCGCTCCTGATAATCTTTCGGCTCAATCTTAACGGTTAGCACGGAATTCAGGTTGTCGATTTTTTCCTGTGTGATATTCATATTTGGACTTTTAAAATACTGTTAATATAAAAAACCCCCCGAATGGATCGGAGGGAAAAAAATAAGTGCGGAAGAAGGGACTCGAACCCCCACGCCTCTCGGCGCCAGATCCTAAGTCTGGTGCGGCTACCAATTACGCCACTTCCGCAGTTAGGATTTATTTAGGACTGCAAAAGTAGCAAATACATCCACATCTGCAAAACAAATTTTAATTAAAATCAAACTACTGTTGATTTACAACCTGTTGAAGGGAAAACAAATAATCAGGCGTCTTTCTCAGGCGGCTGCCATACCAGGAGAACAGTTCTCCGTCCACCACCATGACGGCCGAGCCGGGAAATAACTGCCGGAATTCGTCCAGGTGCCGCTCCCTGAACGGATATGGCTCGGAAGACAATAAGACCACGTCCGGGTTGAGTTCCTGGAGAGCTGAGGCGGAAAGTTCGGGATATCTCGGCGCCCGGACGGCGTTCATCCAGCCCCCGGCCTGCAGGATTTCGTCAATGAACGTCCCGGTGCCGGCCGCCATATACGGATCCTTCCAGATCAAATAGAGTGCGCGCGTCCCGTCGGCCTTCCCTGCCGTTCCGGCCAGTTTTCGGAAAGCGACCCGGATCCCGGCGGCCATTGAGGCTGCTTCTGCGGCCTTCCCGGTAATGGCTCCGACCGCTCTGATCATACCGAGTGCGTCTTCGAGCGTACGGATATCACTCATCCATACCGGAAACTCCTGCATCAGGGTCTCGATCTGATCCCGTTCGTTCTCTTCCTTGTTTCCGAGGATGAGGTCGGGCTGAAGTTCCCGGATCCGGTCCATGTTCAGCGTCTTCGTTCCGCCGATCTTCGGTGTGGCCTTAAACCGGTCATGCGGATGAATGCAGAATTTGGTGATGCCGACCACTTCGGCATCCAGCCCCAGATCAAACAGCAGTTCCGACTGGGAAGGCACCAGGGAGACGATCCGCCTCGGCGGGAACTCAACCTGAACGGTCCGTTGCATCTGGTCGGTGAAGGTCTGCAAAGCCACTACTCTTCTGACTGTTTTTTATCCTGACGGGAAGCCTTCGCCCTTTCGGGTCTGGGACCGCGCTTGTAGATGATCAGGCCGTTCAGGAAGTTCCGAAGGATCTGGTCACCGCACTTCTTGAAGTTCGGATGTTCTTCGTTCCGGAAGATGGCGCTGATCTCGGTCTTGGTCGTACGGAAATCGGCCAGCGCGAGGATCTCAACGATGTTGTCGTCGGTTAATTTCAACGCTACCCGCAGCTTCTTCATGATATCATTATTACTCATAGGTGTATCTTATCTGGAAATCTGAATATTGATTTTTTTGTTCTTGATCCTTTCGTTACCGATCATCTCCAGGACCTGCTCCGCGCGGTCCCGGGGCACAGCGGCATAGGCCGCCTTGTCCAGCACCTCAACCCTGCCCAGCTCGTCTTTGGCCAGACCACCCTTTTTCAGCAGCAGTCCGACGATATCCACCTTGTTGACCTTATCCTTTTTGCCGGCAGCAAGATAAAGGGTTACCCAGGGCGACTCGGGTGGCAGAACCGGGAACTCGGGGATCTCCTCCTGTGCTGGCAGCTCCGCCAGGTATTTCGGCTTTTCTTCCGCGGTCAGGACCAGGTAGGAAGTTCCTTTGGCGTTCATCCGGGCCGTCCGGCCGTTCCGGTGAACATAGGCTTCCCGGGTATGGGGCAACTGGTAGTGAATCACGTTTTCGATCTCCGGGATATCCAGGCCCCGGGACGCAAGATCAGTCGTGATCAGCAGCCGGTGACTCCCGTTTCGGAATTTGATCAGCGTACGCTCCCGGTCCTCCTGTTCCATACCACCATGAAAAACGTCATGCGGCATTCCACGTTCGTAGAGCATGTCGCTGACCCGGTCCACCGCTTCACGATGATTGCAAAACACCAGGGCGGGCCGGTCTCCGAGTTTACAGAGCAGGCCAAAAAGAGCATCCGCTTTATCGGCCGCTACGGTAAGCACCATCTTTTCCTGCAGGTCCGGAACCGTAGCCGCATTCTTCAGGAAGTCCAGTTCCACTGGTTCAGCAAGTCCGGTAAATGCCGGGATCGCCTCCATGCGGGTGGCGGAAGTCAGCATCCGCCGTTTGAGTAACGGCAGTTTACTGATAATATAATGCATGTCCTCCTGAAACCCCAGTTCGAGGGCCTTGTCGAATTCATCGAGAACCAGCGTTTCAACGGTCCCGGTGCTGAAGCTCTCCCGCTGAAGATGGTCGGCAATGCGTCCGGGGGTCCCGACCAGCACAGCCGGCGGATGGGAAAGGTTATTGAGTTCGGTCCTGAAGGCATGTCCTCCGTAACAGCAGTTCACCTTGAAGGGACTGCCGGTCGCACGGAACACCTGTTCGATCTGCAGGGCGAGTTCCCGCGAAGGCACCAATATCAGTGCCTGGACGGTCGGCACGCCGGGTTGCAACCTTTGAAGTACCGGGAGCAGGAAACCCAGGGTCTTTCCCGAGCCTGTCGGCGACAACAGGACGACATCGCTTTTTTCGGCAGCGCGTATAGCTGCCTCCTGCATCTCATTCAATGCAGCAATCTTCAATCGTTCCAAGACTTGCCTGATCATTCTGCAAAGGTAGGTTAAATATCGGGCCGGCGACCATGGCAGACTGACGGATTCTCTGTGAAACAGAATCACACGGTTATTTCAGCCACCGGCTCAGAGGCGGCAGGACTGCCAATAATTCCTTTTAGCAGTACGCAGGAAAAGAAAACTGCACGCTACTGAAAAATACCGCAAGGAGGAATATAGGCACGTTAAGATGCACTTCTTCATCAGTCTGGCAGCAGGCTCCGGGCGTCTGTTACCGCTCGTAAATGCTTTTGGATACCGGCAATGAGAAATAGAAACAGCTGCCTTCGTTCTGAACGCTGCTGACATAGATGCGGCTCTGGTGCTGTTTCAGGATACCCTGAATGATATAAAGACCCAGTCCGAGCCCTGATGCCTTATTGTTATTCAGCGTGTCGGTAACGCGGTAATATTTATCGAAGATCCGGTCGAGTTTGTCTTCAGGTATACCCATCCCGTAGTCGCGGACCTCAAACCTGACCAGCCTGCCATTCTCGCTTCGCTCCAGGTAAACGTCGACCCGGTCGGAAACGGGAGAATACTTGACAGCGTTCCCGATCAGATTGGTAACGACCTGCAGGATCCGCTCCCGGTCGGCATAAACCCAGTACTGTCCGGTCCCTTTGAATCTCGGGGTGATCACATGGGTATTCCGGCTGAAGGACACCAGGTCGATGCATTCAAGAACCAGCTCGTCCAGCCGGAACATACCCAGGTTCAGGGCCAGCTGCCCCGAATCAATTTTGGACACATCAAGCAGGCTGGAAACCAGGAACTGCAGCGCATTCAGCGAATTGCCGGCCCGGGTCAGAAACTTGTGGGCGGCATCCGGAAGGTCCATCCGTTGCAGCAGCTGCTGATACGCCCGCAGACTGGTCAGCGGGGTTTTCAGTTCATGACTGGCGATATTCACAAACTCATCCCTTTTCTGGATCGACCGGACCTGGCTGTCAATATTGGTACAGGAGCCGATCCACCTGGACAGGTTGCTTTCATCCCCGGTGAACGGAACGGCCTTCAGCAGGTGCCACTCATACGAACCGGACTGATTACGCAGCCGGATCTCCAGCCGGAAATCCTGGCCGCCGGGAATCCCGGTAATCCACGTCCGCAGGAGCCGGAACCGGTCAGCCGGGTGAACCCGTTCAATGAACAGGGTCAGCTGAAACTCGGGGTCCCTGAAATACTCAAAATACCGCTTATTGACATAATCAATCTGTCCTGCGGCATTCGCCGTCCAAATAATTTCGGGGTTGAAGTCCGACAGAAATTCAAACTTTCTGCGTTCAGCATCCGCCTTCTTCCTGGCTTGCAGCAATTCCTGCTCATACAGTCTCCGCTCGGAAATATCATACAAGGTGACATGGACCGCCAACAGGGAACCTTCCGGGTTCTTACCGGCGACGGCACTCACGAAAACCGGCAGTACGGTGCCGTCTTTCCGGAGAACATCATAGCTGAGCTGATTGATGGCGCCGCTGGCGTTGATCAAAGGGCGAAAGAACATCTCAAAATGCAGGTTCCCGCCCTTTGACAACAGGTCGGAGAACTTCTTCAGAAAAAGGAGCTCCCTGGAAGAATATCCCAGCCAGTTCAGCAGCGTACGGTTGGCCTTTACGATCGTTCCGTCAGTCAGGAACGAGAGGTACCCGCATGGAGCATTCTGATACAGTCCTTCCGTATCGATCAATGAACCCAGTAGCTGCTTATCCAACGATATACTCAAGATTTCCCGTTGCGAAAAAAAGTTTTTATTGCCGCTGTTGTTTCTTCCGGATGGCTGATATGCGGACAATGCCCTGTAGCCTCCAGGTTGACCAGTGCGCTCATCGGCGTGTTCTCCTTCATATAGGTACCGATCGAAACCGGCGCAATGATATCATCGGAACACTGCAGAATCAGGCTTTCGGTCTTTAACTTTGCAAGGTCACTGCGGTTATCCGAGAAAAAGGTGACCCGGGCGAATTCCCGCGCGATCTCGGGATCCGTTGAACAGAAGCTGCTGGTCAGGAATTGCCCGAGTTCCGGACGGTCAGGATTTCCCATGATCGCGGGCGCCATCGTGTTCGACCACCCCAGGTAATTTGAATCCATGAGCTCAAACAATCCTTCCAGGTCAGCCCTTTCAAACCCGCCATGATAGCCCTCGTCATTCAGATACCGCGGCGACGGTCCTACAAAAACCAGTTTTTCGAAATATTGCGGTTCCCGGACGGCCGCCAGCAGACCAATCATACTGCTCACCGAATGGCCCACAAACAAGACATCCTTCAGTTTGAGCTCATCACAAATCTCCAAAAGATCCTGAGCGTATCCGTCCAGTTTCCCGTAGCGTTCCGGGCTGTAAGCAGAGAGATCTGATTTCCCGGCGCCTACATAGTCAAAGAGCACCAGTTTGTAGTCATCTTTGAATGCATCGGTCATAAACTGCCATGAATGCTGGTCGCATCCGAAGCCATGCGCAAACAGCATCACCTTCTCTCCTTTTCCGAGAATTCTGACATTGTTTCGTTTGGAAATAGTCGTTGTTGTGGTGGTCATTATCATTCTATTCAAGGTTAGTACAAGACAGGACTGAATCAGATACCCGTGATTATTTGATTATTATTATTACTATTATTATTTACACAGCCCTAGTGATTAAAGCCTGGTGCGGACATCATACCAAATCATAACGGGAACCATAAAAAAAGGTATCCCGGAGTGCTGAAGCACACCGGTTTCTAAACTCAGGTTGGTTAACAACGACCGTCGAAAAATGTTTGACCGGTAAAAAGTTTTTTAATTTTCCTTTCCGGGATAGCCTGCAGAAAGGCCCTGAAAATATTCCGCCACATCGCCGGAACATGTAAATTAGCGTAAGACTATAACCTTTAACTTATCAGACATGACAAATAAACTGAGGCACTCACAAATACAATATGTCGAATTCTTAACGAAAGACATCAAGGTAATCAAAGACTTTTACACCGCTTCACTGGATTGGACTTTCACTGATTACGGTCCCGACTACACGGCTTTCGAGGGTGATCATGTCGACGGTGGCTTTACGACCGGTACCCCGGTTAAAGGAAGCATCCTGATCGTCATCTATTCGAACGATCTTGAGACGACGAAGCAAAAGATCCTGGATGCCGGCGGAACGATCGCGAAGGATATCTTCAGCTTCCCGGGCGGGCGGCGTTTTCATTTCATCGACCCGGACGGGAATGAGCTGGCCGTCTGGTCCGAGTAAAAGAAAGATTTCGATCCCTGCCGTATTTGAACCGGACGGACAATACATAACATCCGGCAATATGAACAAAGCCCCTGATCGGATCAGAGGCTTTGTTTAATAAATCGTATGGGCTGAACTGGGTTTAGTGTTTACCTGTTTCCGGGTGGACATCCGGATCGTCCTCATCCACATGGAGCACGTCCTTATGGTCTTCCGGGTGGTAATTCGCCTGAAGCTCCGCCAGTTTCTTTTTACCGTAAGCCAGCCGGGTAATCAGTACGAACAGCACGGGAACGATCACCAGCGCAAGCAGCGTCGCGGCAAGCATTCCCGCAGCTACTGTCCAGCCGATGGTCTGGCGCGAAACCGCTCCGGCGCCCCTGGATATAATCAATGGGATTACCCCCAGGATGAACGCCAGCGACGTCATGATGATCGGCCGCAGTCTCAGCTTAACCGCTTCGATGGTTGCAGCGACCAGCTCCATCCCCCAGTCTACCCGTTCCTTTGCAAACTCAACGATCAGGATCGCATTCTTGGCGGAAAGTCCGATCAGCGTGATCAGTCCCACCTGTGCATATATATTATTATCCAGATGCGGCAGGAACATCAGCGCCAGGATCGCCCCGAACAGGCCAAGCGGAACGCTCAGCAGGATCGAGAACGGCACCGACCAGCTCTCATACAGGGAGGCCAGCAGCAGGAACACGACCACGATGATCAGCGAGAAGATGACCGTCGTACTGTTCCCGGCCTCCTGCTCCTGCTGGCTCAACCCGGAAAAGTTATAGGTATATCCGGCCGGCAGCGTTTGGGCGGCCACCTCTTCCAGCGCCTTTAACGCGTCCCCGCTGCTATATCCGGGTTTGGCTGAACCACTGATCTCGATCGCTCTGAACAGGTTATAGTGGTTGATCAGGGATGGATTCTCAACCTTCTGATAGGATACCATGGAGCCCAATGGAACCGAGGCCCCTTTGAGGTTCTTCACATACAGATTATTCAGGTTCCCGATCGCACTCCGGTAGTTGGTATCCGCCTGGGAAACCACCCGGAAACTCCGGCCGTATCTGGTGAAATCGTTAATATAACTGCTTCCGAAATAAGATGAGATGGTGCTGTATACCGCACCGATGGAAACGCCCATCCGCTTTACCTGGTCGCGGTCGACCGTGATCCGGTAATTCGGGGTATTGGAACTGAACAGCGTATAGGCCATGCCGATCTCCGGCCGCTGGTTGGCGGCAGCAAGGAATTTGCCGACGACCGCCTGGAAGTTCTTGATGTCGCCGCTTTGCTGCTCCTGGATCTGCATCGAAAACCCGCCGCTGACGCCCAGTCCGGGGATCGGAGGCGGCTGGACCGCCATGATCGTGCCCTCCTTATCTCCGGCAAAAGCGCGGGAAACATTGGCGAGTACCTGGGTAACATCCTTTTCACGTTCGTCCCAGTGACTGAGCTGAACGAAGAATGTGGCAGCGTTCGACTTGAAATCCCGGTTCAGAATGTTGATACCCGAAACGGAGGTCACGCTTTTTACTTCCGGGTTTTCCCTGCGGATCGTTTCGGTAACCCGGTCAACGAAGGCCTCGGTCCGGACAGCGGATGAGCCCTGCGGCAGCGTGGCGCCAATCAGGAAAACTCCCGCGTCTTCATTGGGAATAAATCCGGATGGCTTGGTGGCAAACATCCCTACCGTGCCCAGGTAAATGCAGATCAGGATCACGATGACCAGCGGCGCCTTTTTCAAACTCCACTTCACTCCGTTAGAGTAGCTGTGACTGACTCTTGCAAACCAGGTATTGAACCGGTAGAAATACCGGTTGATGCCCCTGGAGTCCTTGCTGATCGTGCTCGGCCGTAACAGCAGCGAACAAAGCGCCGGGGTTAAAGACAACGCAACAAAAGCTGAGATCAGCACCGAAACGGCGATGGTGATGGCGAACTGCTGATACAGCTGTCCGACCATGCCGGGTATGAATCCGACCGGGAAGAATACCGCGGCCAGAATCAGTGCGATCGCAATAACCGGCGCTGTAATATCCTTCATTGCTCTCCGGGTCGCTTCTTTCGCCGACAAACCTTCATGGTCAATATAATGCTGTACCGCTTCAACGACCACGATCGCGTCATCGACCACAATGCCGATAGCCAGTACGAAGCCGAACATGGTCAGTACGTTTACCGAGAAACCCAGGAGGTTGAAAAAGATAAACGTACCGATGATCGAGACCGGGATTGCCAGTACCGGAATAAGCGTGGCCCGCCAGCTCTGAAGGAAAATGAAGACCACGATAGTCACCAGGATCAATGCTTCGATCAGCGTATGAACCACGCTGTCGATGGAAACTTTTACAATGGATACTGTCTCGTAGCCGATGACATAATCCATGTCCGCAGGGAACGATTTCTTCAGCTTTTCCAGCACCTGGGTGATTCCTTCCGCCGTTTCTACGGCATTTCCGCCGGGCGTCTGATTCACGCCCATCATGGACGACACTTTTCCGTTGATCTTCGAACTGACGCCGTAAGCGAACTCCCCTAGCTCCACCCGGGCAATATCTTTCAGGTATACGGCCGAACCATCCGCAGAGGTCTTGACGATGATGTTCCTGAACTCCTCTTCCGTTGTTAACGCGCCGTCCAGAACGATTGAAAACTCGAACGTCTGGTTGTTCTGCTGGGGCGGGCCGCCGACGCTACCGCCGGGAATACGGGTATTCTGCTCCTGGATTGCAGCCGAGACCTCGGCAGGGGTAATCCCCAGGGTGGCCATTTTGGTCGCATCCAGCCAGATCCGCATACTGAATGGCTGGCCGAACGCCATGACGTCCCCCACGCCCTTCACGCGCAATAATGCGTCCTTTACATAGATATTGGCATAGTTGGAAAGGAACTTGCGGTCATAGGTTCCGTTGGGGGATACCAGTCCCAGAACCATCAAAAGATCTGTGTTCGCCTTCTTGGTAGTCACACCCAGGCGTCTTACCGCTTCAGGCAATGAAGGTTCCGCGATCCCGACACGGTTCTGGACATCCAGCGCGGCGATATCGATATCGGTCCCTACTTCGAATGTTACGGTGGTGGTTGAGCGTCCGTCAGCACTGCTGGATGAAGATAGATACTTCATACCGGGAGTACCATTGATCTGACTTTCGATCGGGGTGGTTACCGTCTGTTCCACGGTCTGCGCATCGGCTCCGGTATAGTTCGCACTGACGGTAACGGTCGGCGGCGCCACGCTCGGATATTGACTGATCGGGAGGCCCGTCAGAACTATGGTACCCACCAGGACAATTAATATGGAGATGACGATGGCTGTGACCGGACGCCGGATAAATACTTCTGAAATCATGTGTCTTTCTAGCTACTTGGAACTCTTATTTTTTTGCAGCGCTGTCCGCTGAAGCTGTCGGATTAACTACGGCGCCGGGTTTCACATTCTGGAATCCCTCCGAGACAATCACCTCCCCCTTTTTTAATCCGCTCAGCACAGCTACTTTCCCGTTCGATTCACTGCCGAGTTTAATGATCCGCTGCTCCGCCTTGCTGCTGTCGCCGACTACGTACACCGAGAATTCGCCCAGCTGCTCAGACACGGCTTTATAAGGAATCGTGAGCAGTTTGCCTTCTGACCGGTTGGAAACTTTCACGTTGCAGGTCATCCCGGCTACCAGCGAACCCGATGAATTCGGATAGCTGATCCTTACCTTGATGGTGCCTGTTCCGGGATCCACCGCCCGGTCAATCGCCTCGATCCTTCCCGGCAGTTGGTACGTCTTTTTATCCTGGAGCTCGATCGTGAACACGCCGTTCGAAACGGCGGTTCCCGGGTTCTGCTGAAGGGCCACGAACCAGGAAATATCCTTCTGGTTGATCGAAATATCGACCCCGATCGGATCGTTCGTGGATACGGTGTTCAGCAGGGTGGCACCCGCAGTGACCAATGCTCCCATTTTCACCTGGGAGATGCCGATCCTTCCGCTAAGGGGTGATACGATCACGGAACGCTTCAGGTTGGCATTGGCGACAGCCAGGGCCGCCTCTGCGGCTGCAACCTGGGAAGCCGCGTTGGCCAGGTCGGTCATCGCATAGTCTACACGCTGCCTGGCGATGGCGTCCTGCTTAGCGAGACTGGTGTACCGCTCGGCATCTTTTTTCGCCCGGGTATGGTTCGACTTCGCGACCTCCAGATTCGCCTGAGCGGTCCGGTAGGCAGAAACGTAATTGGTCCGGTCGATCTCATATAATTTCTGACCCTTGGTTACCTGCTGGCCGTCTTTAACAAAAATGCCCGTGATATATCCGCCCACTTCAGCCCGCAGTTCCACCTCGTTCAGAGCCACTACGACCCCCGGATACGAATCAACGGTCGTCATTTCCTCCTCACCCACCGTATAGGTCGTAACGGAAGGCGGCGGCGGTGCGGTCTGCTGGGCCTGCTGGCCGGAGTTTCCGCAGGAGGCTATAGTAATTGAGCCCAGAATGATTAAGCCTGATTTTATAGAGTTCAAAGTCATCGATTTTTATTATTGATTAATGGTGATCGTTCCAATTGCTTGCTGCACGTCCAGTTTAGCCGAGAGCAAACTGTATAGTGCGTTCAGATAGTTAAACTGGGCCGTTCTCAGATCCGTCTCCGCGGTCATCAGGTCAAGGTAGGCCTTGATCCCCTCATCATACTGCAGTTTAATGGTCTGGTACACCTGCTCAGAAAGCTGAACATTTTCCCGGGCAGTTTTCCAGTCGTTATAGTTTGCTTTGTAATTAGCCATGGCGCCCTGGTACTGGGTATTGATCCGGTTCCTGAGATCCGTCAGGTCCAGGTCGATCCTGTCCTCCAGCAATTGTGACCGCCGGATTTCCTGGATCCGTCTGGTTCCCTGGAATATCGGTATGTTCAGCCTCAGACCCACTATGGAGCCCGGAAAGTTGTCCTGGTACAAATTGCCGAAATCATTATTCATATAATTAAAACTGTAATTGATGAACCCGGACAGGGTGGGCAGATAGGCCAGCTTATTATAGTTGGTGTTGACCCGCTGCAGTTCCCTGCGGGTCTGCAGCAAACGGTACTCGACGCGGTTCTGATAATTCAGTGCCTGAGTCGTATCCAGTACCACCTCCCGCTCCATATTCCGGCTATTGAACGACAGTGTTAAATCCCCCGCCGCAGCATACCCGATCAGGCCTTTCAGGTATACATATTTGTACCGGAGCTGTTCTTCGGTCCGTTTCTTATCAGCCCGTGAATTACTCAGGCTGATCTGGGCCCGCTGGTAATCGGTCTTGTCCACGATTCCCGCTTCATACTGGGCCCGGGCATCCTTCAGCTGCTTTTCCAGACGCGCAATATTCTCATTGACAATCTTCAGCTGTTCCTGGCTGGTCAGGATATCATAGAACGCCTTGCTCACTTCCACCACCGTCGTGATCTTCGTATTCTCGGTGCTCTGCCGGTATTGCTCCCGGAAGAACCTGGCGGACTTCGAAGCCTGGATCAGACCGGCATTCAGGAACTGCTGATCGGCCTGGAACACCAGACTGGATGTATTCTTGGTCCCGAAGGTAATGTAGGACGTCTCTCCGTTTGTGGTTATGGCGTTGGACTGCTGTTTCAGGTTATGATTGAAGGCTCCGTCGGCATTGATCTGAGGCAGCCAGCCTGAGAGCGCTGATTTGATCTCACGCTCTCCGATCTCCTCGTCGATCCGGGCCTGACGGATCTCCGGCTTATTTTTCAGGGCATAAGCAATAACCTCTTCAAGGGTAGCGTTTCGTAACACGGTTGAATCGTTGCTGCCATTGGCATAATCCTGCGCCACACCCGATCCCGGCAGAAGAAGAGGGATGCAGGTGAGAAACACCAACATTGAATGATGAATTTTCATAAAAGATTCAGTTGAATTGAAGCTGCCAAAACTATAACTATATCAAAAGTTCTTTGGTCAAAAAATCGTGACCGACCGTTTTTTAACATTGGAGTGACCCAATGATCCGGCGCCGGATTCGGGCGGTCCATGACCCGCAAGATTCGTTCCCGCTGTGCAATGCCCACCGGTAAAACACTGACTTTCATCTCCCCGCCGGGATAATACCTCTGCGAAGGGCCGATTTCACACTACGCTATCCGACCGCTCACTTTTCAGCGACAGGAACATGGTTCTTCATTGAGTGATAGGGACCGCGAAAAACAAACATGAAAGAGAACGGGAATCGTCGTGCGGAACAACCAGACAGAAACTTGGGAAAACTCTTGCCGGACACCTTCCTGCCGGCTATCGGGACGGGCTCCGGGGATTCATCCCTTATTCGATACAGTGTCTATTTCGATGACCTGGAAAAAAGACCTTTCAGGGGACTGAACTGATACTGGGAGAAAAACTGGCGGGTCGGTTCATCGACCAGCAGCGGCCGGTGCATCTGAAGACCATCTACATCGGAAGCGTAGTTCGCTTCGATAATCCTGTAGTCATCCATGGTGATGGCGATGTCCCACCCCACGTATTTGATGAACTTAATGGACTCATGGAGTTCAAGGACGCGATCCTTCACCTCCTGCCATCGCGGGATCCGGACCCCCAGAATTTGTTCACCGGTTGACGGATGCACATCAACCGGAACGCGCCTGCGGTTCTTGCTGTCCCATATGACCGGGTCCTGAAGCGTTCCGCTGTCCTGGTCTATGATTGTGGAAACCCCGCCCTGAGAGAAATTGTCAACGCTGCCGGTATGTACATTCCCGAAGCGGTGGCCGGCACGAAGCAGAACGGGCTTATCGTCCAGAATGCAGGTCATCAGCCGGATCGTATTCAGCGTGCCGGGAAAGATCCTGGACGCATATTCATGCTGGTAAACATAGGGAACCAGCACGTAATCTTTGAGTTTCCGAATGACAGTGGGAAAATCGACTTCTCCTTTTCCGGGCATGGTGAATCTTCCGCGTTCGACTTCCAGGACGATCACACCCTCCCCGCCCCTTCCCTTGCGGGGTTTGAGCACAACCTTAGGTTCGTGCTCAAACAGCTCGTCAGCATCCCGGTACTTGTTTACGGTAAATAAATAGCCACTGTTGATCAGGCCGTACACGGGAACCACATGATCGGTAAAATCCTTGAGGAACAGGTAACATGCGTATTTGTCATTCAGCATATCCCGATTGGGATAATTGATAAAAACTGTATTGAGATATCTGGTCGTGTCCGTCACAAAACTATCGTAGCCGTATTTCTTGAAATCATAATAGTAACCCTTATTCGGAGTAAAACCCCTGAAAATCAGGTGAAAATATTTCAGATTCCTGAGGTCCATCAACTGTACCCCGGTCCGGCGGGCAAATGCCAGAAAAGAGAGCATTCTGTCTATTGTTTCCATGTGCAAACCTGTATAGAAAAAGTGCTTACGATGGCGCGACTCACGAAACCTCTTCCGGCCGGAGTCTCCCTGCAGTGACAATTAATAGATGAAAGGATCAATAAGTGGCCTGAGCCGACCACGGATTCGGCAAGCGATGAAGATCACCAGGGAATCTGGTGGTATTGAGATAACATATTAACCGTACCGAAAGTTTTGTTCGGATAGGCCAGACCGGCTCACATACCCCGGGTTTTATCACTTAGACCCATTTCATATCCGAAACAAAGAATACCTTTGCCAGTATCCGGCGGTAAACGATGACCCGAATGTCGTTTAATAAATTGGCTGATGCCTTCTTTTCCTACGAAAGCTATGATTAACAGGATACCGAACGAAAAGCGATATCATCAAGTGATTGCTATGATTGAGTGTTATCTTCAAAGAGCTACCTATGGTGGTGGTTCCATGCTTTGAGCCAGCAAGAGGCAGGTGAATTGGGAAAACTAAGTCTGTTGGTTGAACAGCTTGAAAATGAGGAACTGGAGCTGATGCCCATGGCCGCTATCTCCTAATGACATAAGAGAGGCCGACAGTATCCAGAAAAGTGTGTAAATGGAATTCCGGGCAGGGTGTCAGACTTTA
>CBINHC010000023.1:0-25639 GCA_966250385.1 uncultured Sphingobacteriaceae bacterium
GCTGTTTTTTATAATTTGGCAAAGATAAGTGTTTTTGAAAGATGATCTCTCAACCCCTACCATTAAAAAAGGGTGATACCGTTGCCATAACCTGCCCGGCAAAGAAATTACCAAAAGATATTACAGACGCAGTCAACCTCCTCGAATCGTGGGGCCTTCGGGTACTCCTCGGAGAGACGGTAAACGCTTCTTATCACCAGTTTGCCGGCGACGACGGTCTCCGCACCAGGGACCTGCAGCGGTTTCTGGATGACCCCTCGGTAAAGGCCGTTTTCGCGGCCCGTGGAGGCTACGGAACGATCCGGATCATCGACAACCTGGACTTCACCGCCTTTGCCCGTAATCCGAAATGGCTGATCGGATTCAGCGACATCACGGTACTCCACAGCCATATTTTTGCCAATTTCCGGATCCAGACCATTCACGGGCAAATGCCGATCAACATTCCGGACGGCACCAGGCCGTCACTGGAATCCTTGAGGAAGGTTCTATTCGGCGAGCCGGTGTCCTACAGCTACGAATCCGTTCATGAGAACCGTTCAGGCGAAGCCAGCGGCGAACTGATCGGAGGTAACCTGACCCTCCTGGTGATGATGGCAGGTTCCGCCTCGGAAATGGACTATTCCGGCAAGATCCTTTTTATTGAAGACGTGGGCGAATACCTGTATTCGGTTGACCGCATGATGTGGAACCTGAAGCGCGCCGGAATCCTGGCGGGATTGAAAGGTCTTATCGTCGGCGGGTTCACGGAACTGAAGGACAACGAGATTCCCTTTGGGCAAACGGCTGAACAAATCATCGCTGACAGCGTTAAGGAATACGGCTTCCCGGTTTGTTACAACTTTCCGGCCGGGCATATTTCCGAAAACCTTGCCCTGGTTCTCGGAAAAAAAGTTAACTTAATAGTAAATAATCAATCTGTAAGCGTAACCTATTCAAATGGCGATTCTTTCTAATCTGGGCAAGTACCGAAACACAGGTCTGCTGATCCTTCGGATTGGAATAGGGACCATGTTCATCCTGCACGGCTATCCAAAACTTCTGAACGGACCCGAAGGATGGGCTAATGTCGGAAAGGCCATGCAACATATCGGGGTTGATTTTTTTCACCCATTATGGGGATTCCTGGCGGGTGCCGCTGAAACGTTCGGCGGATTCCTGTTCATTCTGGGTCTGGCATTCAGGCCGGTCTGCCTCGCCCTGACCTTTACCATGATCATTGCTGCAATTAATCATATTTCCCGCGGGGACGGCATTTCCGGTGCGTCCCACGCCATCGAAGCCGCTTTCCTGTTTTTTTCGCTGATCCTTATTGGTCCCGGTAAATACAGCGTGGATAAAAAATGAGAAAAAGCATTTCCTATATTGCTTTTTCTCTACTGACCACGCCGGTCGCTTTTACACAAACAGGCAAACCGGGCCCGGCCGACCTCAAAGGGGCCCAGCGGATCGCGGTCAATACCGAGGTCACTTCCCTTAAATCCCCGTCCGGTTACGGGCGGATCCAGGAATTCCCGTTTGACCCGCGACGCCCCAGGAACCTTTTCAGGGAAGAAAGGAACAGCCGATGGTTCATTCTGACCATCCCCTACAGTGGAACACTGACTTTCGAGCTGAAGCCGGACCGCCTCCAGGATGACTATGACTGGATGCTGTTCAAAGCTACGCCGGGTATTGACCGGGACATTTCTGCCGGGACCGCAATACCCGTTCGAACCAACAACTCCAGGAACAACCCCGCCGCCGGAAGCCTGACGGGAATGAAAGAAGGCTTCGAAAATGAACACACGCCGCCAGGTCCCAACCCGGCCTTTTCCAAACCGCTTCCTGTAAACAGGGGCGAACAATACTACCTGATCATTGACAATATCTATGATAAGGGGCAGGGCTTTAAACTCAGGACAGAACTGAAGCCCACATTCGCCGGACCGTATCAGCAAGTAGAGGGATATGTGAAAGACCGGGTGACCAACCAGCCACTAAAAGCTGAAATACTCTTCGAAGACGACTCCACATCGTTCCTCATAACCAGGACGACCAGCAACAGCGCCGGATATTTCCGGACCCTGCTCCCGGCTTTCCGGCCTGTCAACGGAACAGCGATCAGCCCCGGCTTCCTGCTCGGCACAGAAGACCTGCTAATCACACCGCGGGATAGTGGCCGGGTTTACTTCTTACTGGACTCGGTACAGAAAGGGAATAAGTTGATCTTTTATAATATCCACTTCCAGCCGAACAAGGATATCATTTTGCCCAACTCCTCCTCCGACCTCGAACGATTGCTGGATTTTCTAAGGAAAGAAGAGGGATGGCAGGTCAAAATTATCGGCCACTCAAACAACAACGTATTTGCCGATGCGAGCTATCTTCAGAAACTTTCCTTCAACCGCGCCGTTTCGGTTAAACGGTATCTCGTTAATAACGGAATTTCCGCGAACCGGATCTCCTGTACGGGGCTCGGAGGGAAAGCTCCCCTGATCGACACGAAAGACCCGCATGAGGGTCTCAAGAATCTGCGTGTCGAAATAGTCCTCGAAAAACGGATCTGATAGATCCTATATTTCCTTCCCGAATACCGTAATGCACGAAATCGCCGCACTCCGGGTTTCCGATAAAAAAGCGGGCCGGAACATCATCGCCTAAAGACCAGCGGAAGGTTCCTCCGGATTTACAACCGAAGTTTGCAGTAAACCGGCCGTGCCTCCGCAACCCGGACCGGCTCACCGGATTCCGTAAATACGAAAGGGGGCTGCCTTATTCAGACAGCCCCCTTTCAGAAAGTAAGGATCTTGATTATTGTTTATCCCACCATACGCGGGTATTCAGGTTATCAGGACCTTGCTGAGCGACTACTTTGTTGTAGTTCTCAGTGTTTACAGTTTTATCTGCAGCAGGGTAAACCAGTCTTCTAGGGATACCTGCAGGGTTCGCGGAGTTCGGACCAGCGGTCAGTACCGGGAATCCGGTTCTTCTCCATTCAGCCCAAGCTTCCCAACCGTCAAGGTACAGGTGGATCCACCGCTGAGTTGCAATCTGCTCGATAGCATTCGCAGGGTCATAAGCGATACCGGTTGCATTCTTGAAAGCAGGATCAGCAACACCATAGTACTCCAGAGACGCGTCAATACCGCTGTCGTAGAAATCTTTTGCAGCAGCATCACCGCCTGCGATCCATCCTAACTTAGCAGCCTCAGCCTTTGCAAACTGAACCTGAGAGAAAGTGAAGATTTTTGCAGGTGTACCCTGCTCACGTAATCCGTCACCTAACCGGCTGTAAGCGTTCGGGATGTTAGTCTGCAGGGTGTTTCCGTAAGGAAGTCCCTTAATAACTCCACCCGCAAGGACCTCAGCGTACACTGGTAAACGTGGATCCGTACCGGTTCCGTTATCTTTCATGTAATCCACTAATGTTAAGCTGATCGCATAGTCATTACGGTTACTGATAGAATAGTTGTTATACCAAGGGTTGTAGTTGTTAGGATCACCGGCGATGAACTTGTACTCGATGTTCTCTGCATTTGAAGAGATCGCATCGTTCATTGCAGCAGCAAACTCGGTAGCTGCGAGTTGGCCTGCATTCGGATATACCTTCGACATACGCAGGGCCATCAGCATCCGCTGAGTTGCAGCAAAACGCTTCCAGGCGTCCATATCTCCGTCAAGGATAATATCCCCCTGCATGCCCTTACCACCGTCGATCTGCGCAGCGGCTTCTTTCAGCTCCTTTAAAATATCCATATAGATATCTTCCTGCTTGTCGTATTTAGGAGTGATGTTATCACCGCCCTTTAACGCCTCAGAATAGGGCAGGTCTCCCCAACGGTCGGTAAGTTTCCAGAAGATGAAGGCCTTCATGATCCGTGCAACCGCAATCTGGTTGTTCTTGGACCCGTTTGCTCCCTGATCTGCTTCAACAGTACCGGCTTCGTTGTAATCAATGATCTTCTGAAGCTGGATCAGCGGAGAAGTGTACCAGCCAGAGTAGGCCTGTCCTCCGATAGCGTCACCATAACCAGAGCTGGTCAGATACGGACCTTCTGAGAAATGCTGCGACATGGTTGTTTGCTGACCTCCGCCAATAAACAGACCTGTACTGTTCTGCATCGCGTTGGTCAGCAGCGACCGGGTTGACGCAACCGCAACTTTAGTCGGGTCAACGTTTGTGTCCCCGAAATCTTCAATCTTTTCACAGCTCGTAGCAAGCAAACCCATGCTCACCAGCGACAGTGCTATATACTTTTTAAAATTATTCATGGTTTTCTACTATATATATGATTAAAACCCAACTTTTAAATTAACCCCAAAAGTACGGGTTTGCGGAAGCTGTCCACCTTCTTCCCAGAAACCTTCCATCTCTGAAGGGTCAACTCCATATTTTTTACCAGGAGCAGAGATCAACCAGGCGTTACCAACGATCAGACCAAGGTTCGCGTTCTTAACAAAGTTTGCTTTGCTTTTCAGGAACTGGGTCGGGATGTTGTAACCTAATCTGACTTCTCTCAGTTTCAGGTAAGAAGCGTCGATCATGAACATCTCCCCGGCACCGTTCTGCATACCATTGTAGAATGCAACAGAAGCCTCGATGTAACGGTTGTTCGGAGTACCGTCAGCAAGTACACCTTCGAATTTGTAACCTCCGCCTTCAGATACTGGTAATCTCCAGTCAATACCTTTGTCATTCACACCAACGGTTTCCATTGACAGACCGCTACCCATGTTGAATGCTCTGGTAGTTGAGTTGAATAAACCACCTTTCTGGAAGTCCAGAGAGAAACCAAGGTCAAAGTTGAACACACGCAGTGAAGAGTAAGCACCACCTGTGAAATCAGGACGGGCATAACCTATGAACTGGTTGGTTTGGAAGTCAGGACGACCGTTAGCAAGGATGATCAGGTTACCATTGGCATCGCGTTTGAATTTACGGCCGGTAACATAACCCCACTCCTCACCTTCTCTCAGGTTCAGACTGTTTGTAAAGAATGTTGAGTTATCATAAATAACGTTTTTCTGAGTTTCAGTGATCTTATCAACCATCGTTTTCGATTTACTGAAGTTGAAGTTCACGTTCCAGTCAACGTTTTTGGTTCTTACCGGGTTACCGCTTAAAGCAAATTCAAAACCTTTATTGGTTAACTGACCAGCATTGATCAGGTTGCTGCTGTAACCGGTTGCGCCGTTCAGGGTTACTGAAAGGATCTGGTTCTTGTTGTCGTTCTGGAAGTAAGAGAAGTCCAGACCGATACGGTCGTTCAGGAATTTCAGATCAGCACCGACTTCGAATGAACCGGTAAGCGCTGGTTTGATCTGACCGTCACGAAGCTGATCGCCGATGTTCAGGGATGCATTGCTTCCGTAACCGTTTGCAGTGTTGAACTGTAAAGCTACTCTGTATGGATCCATATCGGAACCTACCTGAGCGTAAGAAGCACGTACCTTAGCGAATGAGAAGGTATTTCTCCAGCTTGCAGGGAAGAACTCAGATGCGATGAACGTACCTGAAACTGAAGGGTAGAAGTAAGAGTTCAAGCCTGGAGAGAATACTGATGACCAGTCATTTCTTCCGGTAACATCGATGTATGCGAATCCTTTGTAGCCGAATGAAGCTTTTCCGAATACGGATCTAACTTCTTTCTCATAGTAAATGAAATCGTCGATCGGACGAGCAAGAGATGCATCAATGTGGAAATAGTTACGGAAACTCAATCCACCATTGGTTTCAACCCGCAGGTCTTCACGTCTTTCTCTACGAAGGTTACCACCCACTAAACCATCAAAGCTGAAATCGCCGATGGATTTTTTGTAAGTAGCATTCAGTTCGTAGTTGAACTCATTGTTGGTGAACTGTCTGGTCTTGTAGTAATCTAACTGAAGACCACCGGTAGCCATACGCTCATCGCCAAGGCCATTGTTGACATCACCTCTGATGTTAGCCTGAACAGCCAGGTCGCTTGTTAAATTGATTTTCAGACCAACGTTACCGAATACACGGTTTCTTTTGTCCTGACGATAGTTGTTTTCGGCAACCCAGAATGGGTTATCCCAGTACTGAGGAGTGTTGATCTCTGTAAGATCACCGGTTCCGTTCGGAGCACCGATATTCCATGAAGTCGGGTTACCGTTTGGCTGAAGCTGGTGAGTCTTCATGTAGTTCATGTCAAGCTGACGCTGGAACCACTGGTTGAAACCCTGAACGATGTTCAGACCGTCATTTCTGTAGGTTTCGTATGGCTGACCTTTACGTGCTTCTTTTGCAAACTGGAAGTCAGTAGATACGGTGATGTACTTGTTGATGTCCAGACTACCGTTTACGTTGAACATGTTCATTACGCGGTCAGCATTGCGCTGAATCAGGCTTCTGTTCTGGTTGGTGTAACCGATACGGAAGTTGTAAGTTTCGCCACCGCCGGAGAAAGCCAGGGTGTTGTTCACGTTGTGACCGGTACGCAGGAATTGTTTTACGTTGTCAGGCTGCGCAGTCAGGGGAACCAGCTTACCGAAGTCTTCGCCTTCAGCCCAGCTGTAGTACGGGCGGTACAATGAACCGTCGATCTTTGGACCGAAACTGGCATCCGCACCATAATCGAGGATTTTCTGACCATCGAAAGATGCCCAGGCTGCAGGGTGAATTGCAGGATTGAACTCGAAAGTGTCCCAGGCTGCAGAATAACCACCAGCATACTCATTCTGGTAATCAGGCAGCAAAGAAACGTTTTCAGCAGTGTAGCTGGAATTGAAATCGATTGAAGTTCCGCCTTTTCTTGAACCTTTCTTGCTGGTGATCACAACGACACCGTTGTAGGCGCGCTGACCGTAAAGAGCAGTTGCAGCAGCACCTTTCAGGACTGTTACGTTTTCTACGTTGTCCATGTTAACGTTCTCCTGTAATGTAGGAGTTCCGTCAACAACGAAAAGAGGATCACCGATAGTGAATCCGTTCACACCACGGATGATGATACCACCGTTGTCAAATGACGAACTTGGAGATCCGTTCATCTGAACACCGGAAACTTTACCCGCAAGCGCAGTACTGATGTCATTGCTCCGCGCAACGGTAAGATCGTCACCATCCACTTTCGCAGCTGCGTAAGGAAGTGATTTCTGATCCCGGGTCTGGCCCATCGCTGTTACGATAACCTCAGACAGTTGTTTTGAATCGGACACCATAGAAACTTTCAGGGTTCCAGACTGAGGAATCGTTACGTCCTGGGTGGTATAACCGATGAACGTGAAGGTCAAAACTTTCTGACCGGAAGGTACGGTTAGGCGAAACGATCCGTCTACTGCTGTAGAAGTACCGATTTGCGTACCCTTTACCCTAACACTTACCCCAGGAAGTGGCAAGCCATCCTCCCTGGCAGTAACAGTACCTGTTACGGTACGGTCTTGAGCCATTGCAGTGACTGCAAAGAGCATCAAGAGAAATAAACTTTGTAACAGTTTCTTCATAATAGTTTAAAGTTGAATATTTGATTATTTGGGCCTTAAGATAGCTGAAGTGTGCGATTATCACCAAAACAAATTGTAAGGGTTTCTTTACACAGCGAGATAATTATCTGATAATCAACGGAATAAAATTTAACATTTTTTAACACCATTCAGGGATCAAAGGGTTTCCCGCTGTTAAAATGTTATAAATCACCCGGGGGCGTCCCGGCGGAACAGGACAAAAAAAAGGCTGTTTCAACCTGAAACAGCCTTTTTTTTGGTTTACCGGTGTTTTATTGCGTATCCCACCAGAGCGCAGTCTCGACATCATCGCCCCCGATGGCGGCAGACGCCTCTTCAAAATTGGCCCGGTTCACATTCTGTTCATTGACTGGGTAAGGGAACCGTAAAGGGATGGCGGAGATCGCCTCTACGGATGGCGCAAGATTCGGAGCATCCAGACGACGCCACTCGATCCATGCATCCCAGCCCCGGTTATATAAAGCGAGCCATTTCTGCAGGCCGATCTTCTGCCTGTAGTCGCCGCCGGCTGTCGCGTAGCTGACGGTTGGTTGCGCCAGGTAGGTGGCGGCTTCCGCCGGTGTTCCGCCCCAGTAGGTAATTGAAGCGGCTACACCGTTGGTATAGTGAGTCGCTGCTGTTCCGCCCACATTGAATCCGCGCTCGGCAGCTTCGGCCAGCAGGAGCTCAACCTCCGCGTAGTCGAGGAGCAGGCCCGGGAACGCAGGTGCCGTAATGGTCGGATTCACATGCGAAAACTGCGCATAGGCGGCCAGCGACCCGGGCGCGGCACCGACATAGGCACCGCCAGGTCCGGTGGTCATGAAATTGTCGATGCGCGGATCATTCAGGCTGTCCAGCTTGGTGGCAAGCGGACTGGCAATCACGAAATCATCCCGGCCGCTCTGGACCAGATCCACCCAGATGGGGTTCGTATTGGGCGGAGCGCCCTGGTAAACCAGAACAGCATTATCCGCGTTGCTGGTAAAGACTCCGCCGGCGACCGCCGATTCAACCACGGTACGGGCGGTAGCGGGGTCAACGTCCGCAATGGTCATTCCCATTTTCAGCTTAAGAGAGTTGGCGAACCGGCGCCAGCTGGGGATATCGCCCGAGTAGATCAGATCCGCCGAACCGATTCCCTCAGCCGCATCGCTCAGCGCCGCTATATCGGCATCCAGCCGGGTCAGCAGGTCGGTATAGATGGTGGCCGCATCGTCATATTTCGGGAAGGGGTTTTCGACATCGAGAGCTTCAGTATAGGGAATATTACCGAAGGTGGTGACCAGGTAGTAATAGGTGTACACCTGCATGATATCCACGATCGCCAGCTGATTCTGCTGAACGGCAGGGTCGGATACGTCATTGGGCACCAGGTTTTTCGCTTCCTGAAGATCCCGCAGCACGTCCCGGTACAACGCATCCCATACGTTGTCATTGATGGTCCTGTTTCCCAGGTCATAGTTACTTTCATCGGGATACTGGGTCGTGTTCCAGTGCTGCACGATCAGCCTGAAGATGTTCAGGTTGATGTTCGATGATGAAAGCGTATTGGTCAGGGCCCGTTGCGCATTCGTAAAGAGCGCATAGGAGGGAGCTGTGCTCGGGTTCTTCGGATCCACGTTCAGCTCTTCCAGGTCCTTGGTGCAGGCCGTTATCATCAGGATAACCCCCGCTATGATATATAGTGTTTTTTTCATGATGTTTCGCTTTAAAACCTGACTTTGGCATTGAGTGTGAATGTTCTCATGGTCGGATAAGCACCACTCTGATAGCCCTGTAAGTTACCTGCTCCCAGGCTTTCTTCAGGATCCGCATAGGGAAGTTTCTTGTCGATAATCCACAGGTTCCTGCCGATCAGTGAAAGATCGATCCCTTTTACAAACTGGATCCGGTTCAGCAGCTTGGACGGCAGACTATAGGTCAGGGTAGCTTCTCGCAATTTGATGAAGCTCGCATCATAAACGAACCCGGCGTTCGGCTGGGCATATCCCAGGGTGCCCACATTGTTCGCACGGCGGATATCGTTCGGCGTGCCATCTTCCTTCACTCCCGGGAAGATCAGACCGCCACCCTCAGCCACGGGACTCCTGGACGGATTGCCCAGGTCGTTTGTGAATACCGTCTCGGGATAAAGGCCGGTTCCCATTCCATAGTAGAGATCCAGGGAAAAGACATCCCCGCCCTGCCGGGTGTCCACCAGGAAGCTTAAGGAAAGATCCTTGTACCGCAGGACGTTGTTCACGCCGCCGACCCAATCGGGATTCGCATTTCCGATAACGGCATTGGAAGCCGCAGAGATCAGGTACCGGCCGTTGGCCCCAACAGTTTTCTGACCGTTGGTATAGACAAAGTCGGAGCCGCGGATCGTGCCGTAAGGTTGCCCTACGGTAGCATTCAGAGAGACACCGCCCTGGAAGTCGCCAAGCACGAGATTCTCAGCCCCCTCGAAAAGCTCCTTCACTTTGTTGCGGTTCCTGGAGTAGTTGAAGTTGATATTCCAGGAGAAGTCCTGGGTCTGTACCGGTTTTGCCGACAGGGAGAGCTCCCAGCCTTTATTTTCAATGGTACCCGCGTTCAGGAACTTGGAGTTGTATCCGGTCGCGGTGGAGACGACCACCGGAATGATCTGGTCTACCGTCTCCATATTATAATAGGTAGCATCGAAGCCCAGCCGGTCATCAAAGAAGGACAGCTCGGTACCGAATTCATAGCTCTTGGTCCGTTCCGGCTTCAGGTCCGGATTGTTCTTGGTACCAAATACGGACGACTGCGGATTCGCCCCGAATGGCGCAACACCGGCATACACGTCAGTCACACTGAACAGGGGCGCATCATTACCAACCTCCGCGTAGTTCGCCAGCAACTTGCCGTAGGTCAGCCATGTCGCATCGGGAACGAGCCTGGAGAAGGTCCATCCGGCGGAGATTGACGGATAATAATACACGTTGTTGTTCTTGGGCAGGGTAGAGGATTTGTCCCGGCGCAGCGTTCCGTCCAGGGTGAACATATCCTTATAGGAGAATGTCGCACCTCCGTAGATACCGTGCACCTCCCGGATCCCGTCAAACTCTGTAGGAGCATTCAGGGAGTTCAGGCTGTTGGACAGCGCGTAGATCCTGGGAACGATCAGGCCGCCATTGGTAAGCGCCCGGATATTTTCGGTATGCTGCCGGCGGATATTGGTACCAAGCAGCGCCTTGAAGTTAATATCAGGGGTCAGGTCCCGGTCAATATTGGCGATCAGGTCATAGTTCGTTTCGCGGTAGGTCTGGTTAAACCGCTGGTACTCAGAAACGCCGACACTTCCGACCGCGATCCGCTCTTCCTGGAGTTCATCAAAGGAATCGAGCGTAATCCGGCCCATGATGTTCAGCCAGTCGAGCTTATAGTTCAGGGAAGCGTTACCGAAATAACGATTCCGGCTGTCATCCTGAAAATTCTCGTTCCGGGTATGATAAGGATTATCCCAGAAGTTGGGAGTCAGGTCATCCGGATCCTTCCAGTTCCAGGTCACGTTCTCCCGGTTGCGGAAGTAGGCGGCCTTAAGGTCGGCAATATCCACATTGGTTTCCCACCATTGCCGGAAATTGGTCATCAGGTTTCTGGCGCCCGCACCGTCATACCCGGTACCGTACCTGCCGAGTCCGTCAATATTGGTATAGTTGATATTGGCTCCGGCAGTGAGCTTGCTGGTGATATTATAGGACCCGCTGAAATTGACTAGATTCTTTTCGATGCGGGCATTCGGCATATAGCCCTCATCGTCGGAACGGGTATAACCCAGCTTAAAGCTGCCCTTGTCCATACCGCCGTCAATGAAAATACTGTTGTTGGTTGAAACGGGCGTTTCAAAGAAGTCGGAAGGATCGTTTGCCGCCGCGACCCACGGACGGGCAACCCCGAAATTCGGCGAGTTCGGATCGAATGAGTCCCACTGGTAGACCAACACGTTCGGATCGAACGGACCGCCATAGGAAGCATCTTCCAGCATAGGCGCCACCAGATCCGGGGTTCCGTCACCGTTCACATCCCTGTAAAGGAAGTATCCTGACGGATCCTCGTAAAGGGCACCATAGCCGGCACCATAGGATTTCTGGTATTTCGCAAAGGTGGACTTGTCGACCTGGCCCACAGAGATACCGGAGTTAACGGTGATCCCGAATCCTTTCGCACCTTTTTTGGTGGTGATCATGATGACGCCGTTGGCGCCCTGCGAACCGTAAAGCGCACTTGCCGCCGCACCCTTCAGCACCGTGATGGATTCAATATTATCCGGGTTCAGGTCGGCGGCGGCGTTACCATAGTCATAGCCGCCGCGCGCGGTCCGCTGATCAGCGGTATTCGTATTGTTATTACTGAAAGGCACACCGTCCACAACAAAAAGCGCCTGGTTGCTTCCGGTGATGGACTTGGTTCCGCGAAGCACCACGTTGGTCGAGCCGCCGAGGCTGTTTGTCTGCTTGATATCCAGACCGGCCACGCGTCCGGAAAGATTCTGGACAAAGTTGTTTGTCCGGGTCTGGGCAACCTCATTACCGGTTACCGTCTGTGCCGCATAGGGAACCTGGTTACGGGTCCTGGCCAGGCCGAATGCAGTTACCACTACCTCTCCCAGCTGCTGTGCGTCACTTTTCATCGAAACGTTGATCTGGTTTGAAGCAGGAACGGGAATTTCCTGGGTGGAGTAACCTATGAATGAAAATGTGAGTACCGGATTGGCACCCGTAACTTTCAGCGAGAATTTACCGTCCGCCGAGGTGGAAGTGCCGGTGGTCGTTCCCTTCACCCTAACACTTACTCCCGGAATCGGCAGGCCATCCTCTTGGGCAGTGACCGTTCCGGTCACCACACGGTCTTGCGCGATCGTATCTGATACGACCAATAAAAATAGCAAGACTAACACACCATGTAGGAGTTTTTTCATAGCCTGAATAATTAAAAGATTAAGAATTTTACTTGTTGATTTTTTTAAAACTTCGTCGCTCCCAGCAGTATCCTTCCCAATTTGCAGTTTTTGATATAAGGTTAACAAGCTGATTTTAAGATAGTTTTACAATTTTAAGTCTCCGAAAATAAATTTAGTACTTGGTATTGCATAATACAGTCTTAAACATATATCTTTGTATTGATGATAGTGGAAAACACACAAACTCAAATGAGGAAGGGCATACTGGAATACTGTATACTCTCGATCATCTCCCGAGGGGAGATCTATGCCTCAGATATAATTCAGGAGCTGAAGAAAGCACAGCTGCTGGTGGTGGAAGGAACCCTGTATCCTCTGCTCACCCGGTTAAAGAACAACGGCCTGCTCAGTTACAACTGGGTGGAATCGACCTCAGGCCCGCCGCGCAAATACTACCAGCTGTCACCGGCAGGTCTGCAGGTTCTGCAGCACCTGGACAAGACCTGGGAAGAACTCGCATTTGCCGTCGAAACGTCCCTTCAGGGCAGAGAACCAAAGAAAACACTTTAACCAACGCTAACCATTACTGTTATGAACAAAACAATAATCATCAATATAAACGGGCAGGTCTTTCACATTGAAGAAGATGCCTATGAGGTCATCCGAACCTATATGACCGAAGTCAAACGACACTTTGCCTACTCTCCGGACAGCGACGAGATCGTTACGGACATTGAAAACCGCCTGGCCGAAATGTTCACCGAACGGCTGCTGCAGGAACACAAGCAGGTCATCGTGTTGCAGGATGTACAGGAAGTGACCGCACAGATGGGAAGTGTATCCGACTTTGCCACGGATGACGACGCGGACACTTTCGCGACCGAACCGCGTAAAGTGCATAAAAAGCTTTACCGGGATATTGATGACCGCGTCATCGGTGGCGTATGTTCCGGAATCGGCCATTACTTTGATATTGAGGCCCGCTGGATCCGTGTCCTTTTCCTGCTGATCGTATTCCTGGGCGGCGCCGGAATCATGGCCTACATCATTTTGTGGATCGTCATGCCGAAGGCTGATACGCGTGCCGAAAAGATGGCCATGAAGGGAGAGCCGATCAACATTCACAATTTCAAGAAAAACTTCGACGAAGAGGTGGAGGCCCTGCGGCATAATTTCAACCATGCGGCTACCGAAGCCAAGCCCGCCTTACAGAAATTCGGCGCGTTCGTCCGTGACCTCGTCGGACACTTCGGCGCTTTTTTCGGCGGCGCTGCGAAGATCCTCGTTAAACTCCTGGGGTTATTCATCGTTTTCGTGGGCGGGATGGTCCTGCTGGGCCTGATCGTAGGATTGTTCACTGCGCTCGGATTCTGGCATGACGAACTGGATCTGTTTCCGCTGAGCGCCATTAATCCGGAGTACCGCGGAATCCTTTTCGTCAGCGCCTTCCTGCTGATCTTCATTCCGCTGATCGCATTGGTGCTGTTCGCCGTACGGGTCCTTTTTAACCGCCAGATCGTTACCAAAAACGCCTCATTCGCTATGCTGATCCTCTGGATCATCGGCCTGAGCTGCGGCATTTTCTACGGCACGCGGGTCGCTTCCGAGTTCAACGAAGAAGCCAGCCTGACCCAGACCACAGACCTGAAGGCATCCCCGGTTTACTACCTGAAGCTGAACGGCGCCAAGTTCCTGAGCCATGATGACAGTGTCCGGTATAATATCAATTCCAGATCCTATAACGGCCGGGTCGTGATCAGCGTCGGAGACGAGGACCGGGAGATGCCCGATAACTTCCGGCTGCGGGTGGAAAAAAGCGATACCGACAAGCCGGTACTGGTCCAGGAGTTCTCGGCACATGGGCGAACCTTTGAGACCGCGTTAAAAAGCGCCCAGAATATCCGGTACCAGTTCCTGCAGCAGGACTCCGTACTTCATTTCAACCGCCGGGCAGACATGGCGAAGCCGGACCTGTGGAGAGACCAGGAGGTGCGGCTTACGCTAAAGGTGCCTGCAAACACCAGAATGATCATTGATACCAGGCTGGACCGGTATTTCCAGGACTTTTACCTGTGGAACTGTGCTCCGCAGGGAAGTTCAGGCAACGTCCCTACCGAATGGGTAATGACCAACGAAGGATTAAAATGCAAGGACGACAGCCTGTACCGGAAGAACAGCGGCTGGGACAATTAAAAATGTATAGAGGTGTAACCAGCAGCCACCCTGCAGCGTCTATTAGTGAGAACCGACGAAAAGAACAGTTATGAAGTAAAGTTCTACCCCGGCAACTAAACCTAAAAGCTTACTGACAGTACCTTAAAGGGCATTTCATGCACCTAATGGGGATGCTGCATGCAAAAAACGGGACCTTTAAACATAAGTCAAATGAAAAAAAACCTATATCAGATAGCATTTTCAGCCGCCCTGATCCTGCTGGCCTTTGTGCAGGAGCTGCATGCGCAGAATCAACCGGCCGGTGGCAAATTAACCGGAACGGTAGTGGACGATAACCAGAAAGCGCTGGACTTCGTGACCATTCTGGTGATGAAGTCTGCAGACTCCACTGTGATCAAAAGCGCCTTCTCAGATCCGGCAGGCAGGTTTGTCTTCGAGGGACTGCCCCAGGGCACGTACCTGGTGTCTGCAAGCATGGTAGGATATTCGAAAGCGGTCAGCAAACCGGTCAGCCTGACGGCCGCACCCGCGGATGCGGGCAGGCTCCGCCTAACCATGCAGAGCAAGACCCTTAAGGAAGTACGGATACTTTCCCAGAAACCATTTATCGAAAGGAAGATGGATAAGCTGGTCGTCAACGTGGAGAACAGCAGCGTCTCCGCCGGGTCGACCGCTCTGGAAGTTCTCGAAAAGGCCCCCGGAGTTACCATCGACAAGGATGACAATATTTCCATGAAAGGCAAGCAAGGCGTCCTCATCATGCTGGACGGCAAACCCACCCACCTCAGCCAGGCCGACGTCGCAAACATGCTCCGGAACATGCAGAGCAACCAGATCGAGACGATCGAACTCATCACCAGCCCTTCTGCCAGGTATGATGCCTCCGGAACTTCCGGCATCATCAATATCCGCACCCGGAAAAGCAAGAGCATGGGGCTGAACGGGACGCTCACAGCCGGTGCAGGTTATGGCGAAACCTCGAAGTACAACGGCGGAACCACCCTGAACTACCGGAAGGGTAAAATAAACGCATTCGGAAACTACAATTACGGCAACAACGGCCGGATCAACTCCCTGGACCTGAACCGGGAGGTGATTTATGAAGGAACGATCACGAACTTCAAGCAGCTCAACGGCTGGGATAACCGCCGGAACAGCAACTCGTACAAGGCCGGCGTCGACTACTTCATCAACCAGCATCACACGATCGGCGTAATGGTCAACGGGTATGCCAACTCCAATGAAGAGACCAGTCACAGCAGCACCTTGAGAAACAACAACCTGAATGAGAGTGAAAATATCCTGGTTCTCGGAAGAAATAATGAGTCTTATGACAACGTGGCCTATAACATGAACTATAAGGGGGTGTTCGATTCGACCGGAAAGGAACTTTCTGTAGACCTCGACTATTCGGATTACAGCGGAATCATGGACGAACTCCGGGATAACTTTTATACCGTTTCAGGCGGGGCCCCAAAAAATCCGCTGTTCGTCAAAAATTACGCGCCATCGGATATCAACGTCCGGTCACTGAAGATGGATTATACCAACCCGCTCGGAAAAACTGCGAAGTTTGAAGCCGGCTTGAAATTGAGCCGTGTGGAAACCGACAACAATCTCCTGCTGGCCAAACTCGAAGGAAGCAGCTGGATGCCGGATTCAGAATACACCAACCACTTCCTGTATACCGAGAGCATCAATGCCGGTTACCTGAATTTCAGCAAGGAGTTTAAGAAATACGGAGTTCAGATCGGCCTGAGGGCCGAACAGACCGTATCGGAAGGCAATTCCGTCACGAGGAACGAAGTGGTCAGAAGAGACTACCTGGAGTTCTTTCCCAGTGTTTCCATATCCCATACGATTGACAAGAACAACGAACTGGGGCTGTCATACAGCAGACGGATCGACCGGCCGGGCTATGATGACCTGAACCCCTTCCTGAACTTTCTCGACGAATATACCTTCAAGAAAGGGAACCCGTACCTGAACCCGCAATTCACCAATTCTTTCGATCTGTCCCACACGTTCAGGGGCTCGTTCACCACATCCCTGAATTACAGCCACACAAAAGACGTGATGACCACCGTTACCGAGCAGGATGATGCGACCATGAAAACATATGCCATTGAGCGGAACCTGGATGAACAGGAGGTATTCGGAATCAATGTCTATGCACCTGTTCCGGTCGCCAGATGGTGGAACATTAACAATAACGTCCAGGTATTTCACATGCGGTTTAAATCCCGGTCGACCGGCGAAGAGCTGAACAGCGGCGAGACCGCCGTAACCTATAATATGGATCACTCCTTTACACTGGGCAAGACCCTTACTGCAGAGTTTTCAACGCAGTACCGGTCCCCGCTTCAGTACGGCATCTTCAGGATTCAGTCGCAGCTGGTGAACAATGTCGGCCTCAGGAAATCATTCATGAACAATAAGATGAACGTCAGGCTGGCCCTGAACGATATTTTCGATGCCCGGAGACAGCGCCTCTCCACCACATATCAGAACATGAACCTCAATTTTGAGGAAAAAGGCGAGAGCCGGGTCGGAAGGCTTACCCTTTCGTACCGGTTCGGGAAAAATGAGGTCAAGCCGTCCCGCAGAAGAAACACCGGCCTCGAATCGGAAGCCAACCGGATGAAAAATTAGGAGCAGACTGATGAACAGAGAACAGAATCAAAGAAAATAGTTTAAGTTGAAGTTTTGAAACAGGTCGCGGCAACGCGGCCTTTTTCATTTCAGAAAAACCCTATATTAGGAGCGCCCGAAATTTTACTGGATGGTGTTCAAAATTCCGCTCTTTCAAATCATTCTGTTATTAGCATTTCTGTTACCGGCACAGGCCCGCTCACAGGAGTCAACGGTGCTGACGGGCAGGATTCTCACGGAGAACGGAACGCCCATGGAAGCGGTAACCGTTTTGATTTTCAGGCTTCCAGATTCGCTGCTCGTCAAAACCTCGGTCACAGACCGAGCCGGCAGGTTCGATTTTGATATCCCGGCGCCCGGCACTTACCTGGTGGTTTCCAGCATCCTGGGCGAAAAAACATATTGCACGAAGGCCGTCATTCAGCCCGGCGACCGGTCCGTCACCCTGAAAGACATCCTGCTTAAGACCAGGGTAAAAGACCTAAAGGAGGTCGTGATCGCGGAGAAAAACCCGTTCATCGAGCGAAGACCGGGCCGGACGGTTCTGAACATCAGCTCCAGCAATATCGTCATCGGCAGCAATGCCCTTGAAATCCTTAACCGGGCGCCAGGAATCCAGATCGACAAGAATGAGAACCTGGTCATGAAAGGTAAGACCGGCGTCCTGATCCTCATCGACGGCAAGCCGCTACACCTGGCGGCAGCCGATGCAGCAGCGCTCCTTAGGAATACCCCCCACGACGCAATTGACCGGATCGACCTCGTCACCAATCCGGGAGCCCGCTACGAGGCGGGCGGAGCCGGCGGAATTATTGATATCCGGATGAAGAAAGGAAAGAGCCTCGGTACCAACGGCAGCTTGAACGGCGGCGCAGGATACGGCGACTTCGGCAAGCTAACCTCCGGAATCAGCCTGAATCACCGTACGCGTCAACTTAATCTTTTCGGAAACTACAACTATAACAATAACAAGCGACCGGAGAATCTGACCCTGAGCCGCCTGGTCAGCCATCCTGAGACGACCACCTCATATGATGTATCCAACCGGGATGACAAGACCCGAACGGCGCAGAGTTACCTGATCGGGGCGGATCACTTTATTGATCCGCATCACACGATCGGCTTGCTTTTCAGCGGTCAGCAGACCCACCTGCTGTCGGACGAAGAGAATTCCACCCGGATCAGCAACAACGCACTCCTGGACTCGAATATCCTGATGTCCAGCGATGAAGAACGGACCGTTACCAGCGCTTCCTATAATCTGAACTATAAAGGAATCTTCGGCGGCCGGCATGAGCTGACCGTCGACCTTGACTATTTCACCTATGACCGCGCGTCGATGGAACACCTCCAGAATCAGTTTCTGAAGGCAAATATGGATCCTTACCGGGCCCCGCTCCGCTATCAGAACAGCTCCCCGTCCGATATCGGCATAACCTCGGCAAGGGCCGGCTATGTCATTAACCTGACCGGGAACTCAACCCTGGATGCAGGGTTCAAGACGGCCCTGGTGAATAGCCGGAACAACCGGATTTTCAACAACTACAACGGTACCGGCTGGATGAAGGATGTGGCAAAAAGCGACGAGTTCAATTTTTCGGAACGGATCACGGCCGCATATCTGACTTACAAGAACAACCTTTCGGAACGGACCGAGCTCGAGGCAGGCCTGAGGGCGGAGGACACCCGTACCCGTTCGAATTCGCTGACGACGCCGCATAATGTGAACCGGCGCTACCTTGATTTTTTCCCGGCCTTTAGCCTGGGACACGAACTGAACGGACACCACAAGCTGAACCTGTCGTTCAGCAGACGGATAAACCGGCCGCTGTATGAAGACCTGAATCCGTTCCTTTACTTCCTGGACCAGTACAATTTCAGGGAAGGAAATCCGTACCTGAGACCGGAATACACCAGCACAGCTGAAATAGGCCATGTCTACAGGGAAAAGTTCAGCACGACTGCATCGTATACGCATGTGAAGGATATTTTCCTGGCTTTCCAGAAGCAGGATGACCTCACCGGGGTCACGGTGCAAAGCAAGAAGAATCTGAACTCCCAGGAAACCGTGGCGCTTGAGTTCGCGGCGGACCTGTCCCCGCGGAAATGGTGGAACACAAGCTTTACGGTTCAGGGAAGTTATATGCACTTCACCTATTTCTCCGACGGTAACACGCTGGATAAGCACAGTCCTTTCTATACCGCCGATCTCATTAACAGCTTCAGCTTCAAAAAGGAACTGAACGCTGAGCTGATCTTCAAGTACGAATCAGCGACCAATTACGGGCTTTTTGACTTTGAGCCGTACTACGGACTGGACCTCAGCCTCAGCCGCACGCTCCTGAAAAAACGGGCGAGCATCCGGTTCAGCGTTACCGACATCCTGAACACACGGTGCAACCGGTATTCCACGCTGTACCAGAACCTGAATGTTCAGGGAGAAGAGAAGGCAGAATCACGGGTCGCAAGGATCACGTTTAACTACCGGTTCGGCAAGGCCAGCGTCAAAGGCGCCCGGAAACGGAGTACCGCGGCGGAAGAGGAAAGCCGGAGAATAAAAGGGTAAGCCCGGAACCGCCGGAAGCAAGACGGCCGGGGTATGAACCTTCGCCATCTTGCTATCTGATTGTTTTAGTGGCCATTATTGTCCGACCATAAAAACGGCATTGCTGAAAAGCAGCTTCCCGTTTTCCCAGAAGCTTCTGAACAGCGGATCATCCGCCAGGTAAACGACCGTGCCGTTGCCCAGGTCCTGAACACCGAACACCAGACCGTCGACCAGTTTCTTTTTGATTTCCTGACCGACGAATCCTGCAACATAATTATCCTTCCGGATCGTTCCCACGTTCCAGCCGTTCTCCATAAAATCATAGATCCGGTCATCCAGCTTCAGGGTATAGTAGGTCCCGGACAGTCCGAAGCCGAGCGGATGCGTATCATCGACATTGACCTTGTAGATCGCCCCCGGAATGCTTGACCGCAATTCGTCGCGGGTACGGCTCCCATAGGCGCGCAGATCCGCATAGGTATCTTCTTTCTTTTTACCGTCCGCTTTTTCCTCCTCCTTGGCTTTGATGCTGTAGCCCTTCTTTCCGGCGACCTGCGCTACGGCATATTCCATCGCTATAAGTTTTCCGCCGTTGCGAACCCAGTCCAGTACCTTATCGCCGACAATCTCATCATAGCTTCCGTCAGGAAAGATCATGACGCTGAAGTCGCTCAGGCGGATCCGGGAAATATCGCCGGCACGGATGGTCGATACCGGGTAGCCGATCTGCTGTTCAAAGAAATGCCAGATCTGGCCGTAGCTTCCCGAGGATGTCCTTTCGCCCAGGACCACGGCAACTTTGGGACGGCTGATGAACCGAACCCGGCTGGAACCGAGGTCTGAGCCTTTCTCTACCATTCCGGAGGTGATGGGCTGAACCCGGACCCCGGCCCGGCTTGCATGGCCGGCGATCACCTCACCGAATTTATCGCCAAGCTTTTCGTTCGACGTGCGGGCGATGATAAGGGAACCGGCGTTGAATTTCTTGCCGCCGCTCTCAAAGGGCACTTCCGAATACCGGACGCGGATATCGTCTTTCAGAAGGGCCCCCAGGAAACGGACATCAGAAACGGAGTTCCAGTCGGCAATATAGGCAACTGCGTTCGGGACCGCCGCACCGGCCGGTTCAGCGGCAGGTGACTTGCCGGATCCTGGTCTGATATCCTGGCTGGTGGCATAAGCCTGCAGGCCAAATGCGTAGGGCAGTGCCCATGCGGTAATGTCATAGGTATTGGAATCGGTAACGAGTGTCCGAGGCTCGAAAAGCACCTGCGCCAGAACCGACTTGGGCTGGTAGGCGCTGACGATCAGATCCTCCCCGGAGATTTCGAAACGCTCGGTCCTTCCGGTAAAGTAGTTGAATCCACGGGCGCTGCCGGATTTCCCGTATCCGTATTCGATCCGGTTCCGGTCAAGGAGCAGCTCCAGGCTTTTCAGTTTTTCACGGTTCGTCCCTTTGATCACATAAGTCTTATATTCGCCGGCCGGCCTGTCGCGGCTGTTTTTGAAATAGCCGGCGAACTCCCGGATCACCTGACCGGCATGCTGAGAAGTGGCCTCCACGGTCGATAACCCGGTAGTGTGGTGATGGGCGATACGGTCCTTCAGGGTCAGGGTATCCCCGGAAGCCGTGATCACGGCCAGTCCGGCACGCCCGGAACCGCCCTGCTCATAGGTCATACCAATGGATCCGTTATAGATCGGATACGTGTCGCCATAGGACGGATACAACAGGTCAAAACGCTCTTTGGTGAAATACATCCAGCCCTTTTCATCGAAATACCGGGCATGATTCTTCCCGATGGTCGTCTGGAACTCCCGCTGCCACGGAGTGATCAGCGCATGGAAGGGTTCCGCTGCAGGCGCAAAATAATATGGATCGTTGATGCCCTGCTCGTGGAAGTCGACGTGCACCTGCGGCATCCACTGGTTATACAGGGCGAGCCGCGCCTGGCTCTCTTTCTGGCTTTGCCATGCCCAGTCCCGGTTCAGGTCGAAATAGTAATGGTTGCTCCGTCCGCCCGGCCATGGCTCCATGTGTTCGCGGGTTGATGCCAGGGGATCCGGCACGGCATTCCTGGTCTGGTTATAAAAGTTCACATACCGTTCGCGGCCGTCAGGATTCAGACACGGATCGATGATAACGACGGTGTTCTGCAGCCATGCCTGCGTCCGGGCATTCGCCGGATCGAGCAGCTCGTATGCGGTCTGCATGGAAGCCTCGGTGGATACGGCCTCGTTTCCGTGCACGTTGTAGCTCAGCCAGACGATCACAGGCATATCCTGCCTGGCAGTTCCCTGCTCCAGTCCGGAAAGCCGCAGGTTGTTCATGCGGATCTCCTCCAGCCGGCCGATATTCTCCGCAGTCCCGATAAATGCGGTCAGCAGGGGCCGGCCTTCATTGGTTCGGCCGTAATCCTGCACCCTGATGTTCCGGGAGGCGCCGGCGAGATACCGGTAATATTCGACTACCCGGTGATGCGGCGTAAACTGCTCACCAAGCCGGTACCCCAGGAACTCTGAAGGGTCCTGGATCTTCTGGGCAAAGGCCCCGGTGATCAGTCCGATCGTTAAAAAAACAACAATTGTAAATCTTTTCATTTGCCTATCGTATTACTAACAGGGCCGGACGCCGCCGGCCGCTAACAAAGAACTAATGTAGAAAAATGAACATCGGTTTTCCACATATCAGCATCTTTTTACATGAAGGATTTGAGACGAAACCTTAATATTGCACCTATGGTAACCATTGAAGAACTTTACGCTGTATACAGGAAACATCCGGTTATTTCGACCGACACCCGGCAGATCACACCCGGCTGTATGTTTTTCGCACTGAAGGGCGGGAACTTCAATGGGAATGCCTTCGCAGATCCGGCACTGGAATCCGGTGCTGCCTATGCGGTCGTGGATGACCCGAACCTGAAGATGACCGAAAGACACCTGCTGGTACCGGACGTTCTGAAGGCACTCCAGGACCTGGCCCGGTATCACCGCGATACGCTCACAATCCCCTTTATCGGCATAACCGGCACCAACGGAAAGACCACGACCAAGGAACTGATTTTTTCCGTACTGTCGCAGCACTTTAACGCCTTTGCAACCAGGGGCAACCTGAACAACCATATCGGGGTTCCGCTCACGGTGCTGTCCATAACTCCCGAAACCGAAATAGCCATCATCGAGATGGGGGCAAACCACCAGAAAGAGATCGGATTCCTTTGCAGCATCGCCAGGCCCGATCACGGCCTGATCACCAATGTAGGCAAGGCGCACCTGGAGGGTTTCGGAGGATTCGAAGGCGTAAAGATCGCTAAAGGAGAGCTGTATCAGTACCTGGCGCAGCACGGCGGGACCGTTTTTGCGAACCGCGACAACAGCCATCTGACCGGAATGCTGGAGCAGCACCAGGTAAAGGACCCCGTTTTTTACGGAAACGGACCGGGCAACTACGTCTCCGGTCGGTTGATCAGCCAGGCGCCGCTGCGTGTTGAATGGCAAAAGGAATCGGAAGTTCCCGGAGAATCCGAATCGCAGCTGACTGGCTCCTACAACTTTGAGAATATACTCGCAGCGATCACCATCGGGTGCTACTTCGGCCTGAGCCGCCAGGAGATCGACCGGGGGATCACGGGTTACATCCCGACGAATAACCGTTCGCAGATCCGGGACACGGGCCGCAATACGGTCATCTGTGATTACTACAATGCGAATCCAAGCAGCATGTCGCTGGCTTTGGATAACCTGATCAGTACCCCTGCGGAAAATAAGAGCTTCATTCTCGGGGATATGTTCGAACTGGGGACTGAGTCGGAATCGGAGCACCGCCAGATCGTCGAAAAGGCAGCCGCCATCGCGGCAAGCCGGAAGATCTTCATCGGCAGGGAATTCTTTGCCGTGAGAAACAGTGAAGCGGAATTCTACGGCACCGTGGAGGAGGCCATGCAGGCCCTGAAGAATCAACCTGTCCTGAACAGTACCGTTCTGGTCAAAGGGTCGCGCGGAATGAAGCTGGAGACCGTGACGAACCTGCTGTAGATCTTTCGTTTACTCCTTCGTTTCAACCCGGAGTCCCACGTCTGAGATCTCTTTCAGCGGGTTGTCCCGCATGTTCTGTTCAATTTCGAAAACATAGGTTCCCTTGGCCGGGAACCGGTAATTTTCCCTGAACGGCAGCCGGTAACTGTAGAGGTTGCCGGAGCCGCTTCCAAGCCATTCGCCATCCGGCTGGGCAAGCTTGAATTCTTTCCGTTCTGTTACGCGTTTCCCGTCGGGAGCAACCTGGTGGATCTTCAGAAAAATATTGGAATACTTGTAGTCAGCCGTATGGCGCAGGTTGATGAACACGGAATATTCCTTTCCCGGATCCTCAATGACAACGGACACGCGTATTTTGCCGGTATAACTCCAGGTGTGCCCTTTTACCTCCTGGTGGGTGTCAACCACCGCACCGGGATTGCTGCACGAAACAATCAGCGGCAACAGGAACGCCGCGGCAAAACGGAACGGCTTAAGCACTCTCATTCCCCGGCTTCGGTCTGTTTGGATTGTTACGGTTATTTCTTCGTTTGTTCCGGTTCTGTCCGCCGGGCTGGCCTCCGGACTGAGGGCGGTTCTGACCGCCTTTCTGGCCGGCAGGTTTCGATCCCTCGGTGCGTACCGCCGCCGCAGGTACAGGCTTCGGATTCGCGGCCAGGGAGGCTGGCGCTTTTGCCTGGGACGGCTGACGGTTTGCGTTCACGTCAGGAACGCCACCTTCTCCGCGTGACTTATTCCGATTTCGGTTGTTTTTCTTTTTCTTCGGCCTGTTCCGGTCATCCAGACGGGTGAGACTGTCCTGACCGACGACGTTCTCGTAATCGAGGACCTTCTCCACCTGGGTTGCAGGAAGATCTGCCGCTTCCTCTTTCAGGTCATCGGGCTGGATGCCTTCCTTGTTCATGGACTGGATCTCTTTCACGCGGCTGATCTTCACGGGGATCCAGCTTTCCTCATTCGGATAGCTGAACCACATCAGCTTCTTGAAGATATCCGTTTTCTGAAGGCGGGCCATGCCGATCTTGGTCTCGAGCCGGTCGACATTATTGGGGATGTCCCGCAGGGCATCCATATAGGTATCGAGTTCGTAGTTCAGGCAGCACTTCAGCTTTCCGCACTGCCCTGCCAGCTTCAGCGTATTCAGCGACAGGTTCTGATACCTTGCCGCAGCCGTGGACACGGTCTTGAAATCGGTCAGCCATGTCGAGCAGCAGAGTTCGCGTCCGCATGAACCGATACCGCCCAGCCGGCTGGCTTCCTGCCGCATGCCGATCTGACGCATCTCGATCCGGATCCGGAAGGTCTCAGCCATCTTCTTGATAAGCTCCCTGAAGTCGACCCGCCCTTCGGCGGTATAATAGAACGTAGCCTTGGTCTTATCGCCCTGGTAATCCACGTCACTCAGCTTCATCGATAATCCCAGGCTCAAAGCCAGCGTACGGGCCTTGTGCATGGTCTGCCATTCCATTTCCTTGGCGGCCTTCCACTTATCCACATCGGCCGCCGTAGCTTTCCGGTAGATCTTCTTGGAGACGTCGGCGGCCTTGATATGCTTCTTCTTCAGCTGCATCCGGACCAGTTCTCCCGTCAGGGACACATGGCCGATATCATAGCCACCCGTTGTGGTCTCCACGGCAACCAGCTCACCTGCCTCCAGGTAAAGGTTATCGTGGTTTATGTAAAACTCCTTCCGTGACCCCTTGAACTTTACTTCAACGATATCGAACGGTTTATAATTTGCCGGCATGTCCATGTGCGACAGCCAGTCGTAAACATCTAATTTACTGCAACCATTGGTAAGGCAACTGCCATTACTCTTGCAGCCTGCAGGGGCACAACCACCTCCTGATGAACAGCTTCCGCATCCCATA
>CBINHC010000024.1:0-25238 GCA_966250385.1 uncultured Sphingobacteriaceae bacterium
TTTATCCCGGTCTACAATATCGGCGGAGCGCTTAACCGGGGAGTCTCCAGGGCGAACCAGAACGGTCCTGAATCCTACGGGTTCCGGGGCAATGCACGCAACCTCGATCTGAACCGGGACTTTATCAAGACGGACTCCAGGAACTCCTACACATTCCAGCAGATCTTCAACGAATGGCAGCCGGACGTGTTCATCGACAACCACACCAGCAACGGCGCCGACTATCAGTACGCGATCACCCTTATCGACACCCAGAAGGACAAGCTGAATCCGGTGCTGGCCGCGTACATGACCAAAAACTTTACGCCTGAACTATACCGGCTGATGGCGAAGGATAAGATGGACATGACCCCGTATGTCGATTTCGAGGGCGAAACACCCGAGTCCGGAATCCAGGCGTTCCTGGAAACTCCCCGGTATTCGACCGGTTATGCTGCCCTGCACAATACCATCGCATTCATGACTGAAACTCATATGTGGAAGCCGTTCGCAGACCGTGTGGCATCCACCTACCGGTTTATGAAGCATACGATCGACCTGACTTCCGCCCAGTCGCGGGAGATCCGACAGGCCAGATACGAGGTGAAAACCTATGTAAGAAATCAGGAGATTTTCCCCGTTGCATGGAAACTGGACCGGAACCGGTTTGACAGTGTATTGTTCAAAGGGTATGAATCTTCGCACCGGCCCAGTGAGGTATCCGGGGCGCAGCGTCTTTTTTATGACCGGAACAAGCCGTATGAAAGGATGATCCGAAACTATAACACGTTTACAGCTGCCGCTGAGGTGAAAAAGCCGAAATATTATGTCATACCACAGGCATGGGGTCGCGTGATCGAACTGCTCAAGTTAAACCGGGTGTCCATGCAGCGGCTTTCCCGCGACATGGAGATGGACGCCGAAATGTATTACCTGGACGATTACAAGACCTCTCCGAGGCCTTATGAGGGACATTATCTGCACAGCGGCCCTAAGCTTCGGCCGGTCACCCAGCGGCTCGTTTTCCACAGGGGCGATTACATCGTCCCGACCGATCAGGAACAAAACCGCTATATTGTCGAAACGCTGGAGCCGGGCGGCGTTGACTCGTTCTTCAGCTGGAACTTTTTTGATTCGGTTCTGGGGCAGAAGGAGTACTTCTCCGCTTACATCTTCGAGGATGAGGCGGCCGGCATGTTAAAGGCCGATCCTGAGCTGAGAAAGCGATTCGAGGAGGAAAAAGAAGGCAATCCTGAGTTCGCAAAGAGCGGTTCAGCGCAGCTGAACTGGATCTATAAGAACTCTCCGTATTACGAAAAAACATATCTGCGCTATCCTGTAGCGCGTTTTATGGCAGACATCAAATTTGAAACGAAGTAGCGAATGGAACAATTTATCACACAGACCCCGGTAGCCAGCATCATATTCCTGTTTACGATCGTCACAAGTCTCTATGCATTTTCCAATCCCGGGGTTTACGGCAAGTTCATGCTGCATCCATACAGCGTAAGCCGCGGACAGCGGGTCTATTCGCTGATAACAAGCGGAATGATCCATAAGGACTGGGGCCACCTGTTTGTGAACATGCTGTCCTATTTCTTTTTTGCATTTCCGCTCGAACGGACCTTTGTACAGAACAGCAGCTGGGGCCATATTCAGTTCGCCCTCCTTTACGTGGTAAGCCTGATCCTGAGTGATCTGAGCTCGGTGATCAAGCATAAAGACCATTTCTGGTACAACAGCCTGGGGGCTTCCGGTGCGGTCTCCGCGGTGGTATTCAGCTGGATCCTGTTCGATCCGCTGGGAAGGATCTATGTGTACTTCCTTCCGATGCCTGCGGTCCTGTTCGGAGTCCTCTATCTGGCATTCAGCGTGTATGAGTCAAAACGCTCCAGCAGCATTAATCATGATGCGCACTTCTACGGCGCACTGACCGGAATGCTCCTGACCATCATCTTTTATCCCGACGTGGTCCGGCACTTTATCAATACGCTCTTCGGAGGCCTCTAGGGCCTTAAAGGCAGGTCGATCGATTCAGCCGGAAGGAATGCTCCGGATGTATCCCGTAAGAAAGATTTCGGGTTCTCCGGATCCTTCAGGATCTCGAAAAGCGTGTAGCCCCACGGCTTCCAGAAGTTCTCAAGCACCTGGGCATATGTCTTATTCTGCCAGAAATCGAAGAGTGGCTTGTTGCTGATTCCCTTGAGCGGCATCGGCTCGACATATACCGCTTCCTCCGTAGGCAGGTAAGTATACTCAGGCAGCCGGTTAAACAGGTAGGCGGTGTAAAAGAATTTTGCGGATATTTCTTCAAACTGGATCGGGTGCAGGGGTTCCCGGCCGACCAGGTCGAGCGTCTCCCTGTGATAGATCCCGTCAACCCCGTTATCCTGCAGGCACGCGATTATGCCGAAGTCGTTCATGCGCAGCGCGAAGGCAAGCGTGTTGATCTCATCCCGGTAATTGAACGTTTCCGGGGCATTTTCAACGGAAAATACACGGATGGTCCAGGGCTTAGGATCTTCGAAGACCACCGGGGTGATCAGCGACTGCAGCATATTATGCAGGTTCAGAAATTTATGCCGGAGTGCCTGCGAGAAGGTGAACTCTTCGCCGAGCGCGTGCTGCTGCCTGATGCCGATTCGGATCTCATTGTACAGCATGCCATAAACAAGCTTACTGATCCACTGGAACAGGATCAGCGGATCCAGCTGACTGACTGCAGCGTATCCCGTTTCAAATGCAGCCCGGATCGTTTCCTCCAGCGGCTGGATGGATTCTTCAAAGACCCTGGCGGAGCAGGGCAGCTGAAGTGACCGGTAGGTCGACATGGATTCGTCCAGAAGCTTGAAAGGAACATCCTCGAGGTTGAACTTTTGCATCAGCCAAACCGGGAAAACCGGGATCGACTCCTCGGGAGAAGTCAGTTTTTCTCCGGAAAGGAAACATAAATTGCCCGAGAACTGCAGCCGCTCAAACGGGTTGAAGCCTAATTTCGCCATGCGGCAAAATTAGAATAAATCAGACCTATCCCCATGTGCCGGGTGTTTTCCTTAAAACTTTGACTTTAATACAACATCACGCCCGGAGTACCGGTTTGCCATGCCCTAGCGGTACCTTTTTCGGAGCTCATCGGAGATTCTTCGGATCATTTCCTCACGTGACAGGGATAACAGGAAATCCTCGGCAGTCGGTTCCAGCCCGATCGAGCCGGAAGCCATAATGGATGGATCTACCGCCCTGGAATCTCCGTTGATGTTTCCGACGACTGTCTGGTTAAACGTATACCGGGGGACAAAAGTCCTTTGGAACGGCTCCTGTGCTGCGCCCTTGTAGGTTAGCCGGGTGACGAAACGCGCGTTGGAGCGGATGGTGGTATAGGTAAAGTCGACGGTTGCCGAGACGGTCTGGTAAATGGGCTTCCCCTTTGTATCAGTTCCGACCGCGATGGTCCGCGTGAAGACGCGCCGGTAGCTGCGTTCATCCCGCGGCCAGATGATGAAGTGATCAATGTCCAGATTAAACGTCACCTCCGGATTTTCATCCGCGTCAACGAGCTCAAGGTCCACATGCTGAAACTGCCGGAGGTCCTGCAGGATCTTGAATCGGTAAATGTCCAGGTTGACGGACTGTAACTGGTGCTGCTTCTCTGCCCGGATGTTAATGGCGATCGGCACCACCTGAGCTGGCGCCTTGGTTCTCTTTTTCGACCGGCAGCCGAAGGCGGCAATGAGCAGTATCAGGGTGATAACGGGTAAGGAAATCTTCATGGGTCCGGTTTAATATAAAACATTGTGCTGCCGGAAAGTTTAAAATTTGCGTAATTAGCGACTTTAATATAAGCATGAAACTAACCGCCACCCCCTTCGACCTTGAACTCCGATACCCTTTTACGATTTCCAAATTTTCCCGCACATCAACCCCGATCATGCTGGTACAGATCGAGCATGAGGGTATTACGGGTTATGGGGAGGCGTCAATGGTGCCCTATATGGGAGAAAGCGTAGAAACGGCTACGGCTTTTTTGAAAGAAACCGACCTGTCGTGGCTGAAGTTCCCTTTTTCTTTCGAAGAGGTGATCAGCTATCTGGATTCAGTAGCACCCGGGAATCCGAACATCAAGGCTGCGATCGACATAGCGCTGCATGATCTGACGGGTAAGATCGAAGGAAAGCCGTGTTACCAGTATTTCGGCGCCGACCCGGCGCAGATGCCGGTAACTACGATCACGATCGGGATCGATACGCCGGAGGTAGTGATCCGGAAGGTAAAAGAGGCCCACATGGCACGGGTATTAAAGGTCAAGATCGGCCGTGATAATGACCGGGAACTGATCAATACGATCCGTTCGGTAAGCGATCAGCCGATCTATGTCGATGCAAACCAGGGCTGGACCGACCGCGAGGAAGCGCTGGACCTGATCCACTGGCTCCACGAACAGAACGTTGTGCTGATCGAGCAGCCGATGGCAAAGGAGGATCCGGATTCAAATGCCTGGATTACTGAACGGTCGCCGGTCGCCATCGTCGGGGATGAAGCGGTCCAGAGGCTTGCGGACGTGGATCACGCAGCGGGCGTCTATCACGGAATCAATATGAAACTGATGAAAAGTGCCGGGATGTATGAGGGATACCGGATGATCCGCCGTGCCAAAGAGCTGGGTCTGAAGGTCCTGATCGGCTGCATGAGCGAAACGAGCTGTGCCACTCTCGCCGGCGCTTCACTGGCTCCGTTTTGTGACTGGGCTGACCTGGACGGACCCTTTCTGACCCGGAACAACCCCTTTGCGGATCCGGAATTCCGGGACGGGAAATGGATCTTAAGCGATCAGCCCGGGCTCGGCCTTACGCATAAGTAGGTAAAGGAAAGACATTAAACAGCGCTTTTGTTCCGCTCTTTAATGTCTTTCTTTACGCTTTTGACGAGAAGCAGCTTGAAGTAGATAAACATGCCGAGGCAGGCCACTGCCGCTGCACCCACCGCATAGTGGCGGTTGTTGAACAGCCAGAACAGGCTCAGCACCAGGGTGATGATGGCAATGTTCAGGAAGATATTTAACAGAATTTTTTTGACCATGTTAATATACCGGCATTCCCGGCTCGATCTCTGAAGCCCAGGCCAGGATTCCGCCTTTCAGGTTATACAAATTATCAAATCCCTGCTGCTGTTCCAGCTGCATGATCGCTGCGGCGCTTCTGGCGCCGCTGCGGCACTGAATAACCACGGGCTTATCCTTCCGGATCTTGTCAGACTCGATCAGGACGCCTGCCAGGGGGATATTTTCGCCACCGATGTTCGAAACTTCGTATTCAAAAGGTTCACGGACATCGATGATCTGGATATCTTCCTTGTTGTCAAGCCGCTGTTTTAACTCCTGTACGGTGATCTCTTTCATGATTTCTTTATGGATTATCAAAGATAAAGCTTAATAAACAAAAATAGTTCGTTTACCTTTATAGAAGGAGACTTATTTTTGCAGTAATGTAACAAGGCTCACCCGCTTTCGTTCTAACCGGTATTCGGGATAAAGTAAACGAACACGCTTTTAATGAAGAAGATAAATAATTTTTTTTGGTTCTGCTCGGGAGTTCATGTAGACACCTTGAAGAAATACCCCACAGAAGCAAATAAATATGTGGGTATCGGAGCCACCATATTTTTTACGGCCTTGTTCGCGGCTCTCTCAGGCGGCTACGCCATGTACTTCGTGTTCGCGGGAAGTCCCCTGGCTGTTGTTTTCGCCTTTTTTTTCGGGATTATATGGGGCCTGGCCATTTTCAACATGGACCGGTATATCGTCTCCAGTATCAACAAATCCGGTACGTCGGGGCAGCAGGTCCTGCAGGCGACCCCGCGGATCCTGCTGGCCATCATGATCGGGATCGTCATATCCCGGCCGCTGGAACTTAAGATCTTTGATAAGGAGATCCGCCAGAAGCTTAAATCAAGCTATCTGAACGGGCAGCGGTCAAGAATCGATACGCTGAACAAGACGTTCGCCACGAAGTACGCAGCGGAACTGGGTAAGATCAATGAGCTGAAAACTGAACGGGACTCGCTTGCTGGAGATATCAAACAGTCCCGGTACGTGCTTAACCAGGAGATTTTCGGCGATAAGACCAACCAGACGTCCGGACAGTTCGGATACGGAACCTTTGCCAAGCAGAAAGAATCGCTTGTGCTCCAGAAAGAACAGCGGCTTGAAGCTGTACGGCAGGAGATCGCCCGGATGGAGGGGTTCATTAACCAGAGGAAGGAGCTCGACGGCCTGGCGGATCAGCGGATGTTCAGCGGCAAGCAACTGGACAGCCTGGCAAATGTCGCCGGTTTCGCGGACCGCAACTGGGCTCTCGGCCAGCTGACGTTCAAGGAGGACGGCACCAGGGATCTGGATAATTACCTGGCCATCTCCTTTATCGGCTTTCTGTTCATCCTGTTTGAATGTCTCCCGGTCTTCGTCAAGCTGATGAGCAACCGCGGTCCCTATGATGTGGCTGTTGCCAATGTAGAAGATTCGGTCATTCACCAGTCGTACCGCGGTAAGGATTATGAAGTGGCCGTCACTGACGGCGTGCAGGATACGCGTGTCGAAACGGAGATCGATAAGCAGAAACAGATCATCCGCGGTGACGCCGCCCGCCAACTACGGGACTACAGCCTGGAATCCTGACATCAATAAGCTCCGGTATTTTCTGCATTTGCTCTTAAATATTAACTTCACGTTTCAAAATAAGGCAAATGCAGAAAATCCTTTCTTTCGCTGTGCTGCTCATGTCCTCCGGGATAGCCGCCGCGCAAACTAATTCACTACAATACTCCGTTTCCTTTCCGAACGCGGTCCATCACGAAGCGCAGGTGGAACTATTGATTCCTGCCGCACCGGCCGGTACCCTGACCATCCGGGCCAGCCGGTCCTCTCCCGGCCGTTACGCCACCCATGAGTTCGGTAAAAACATTTACAACGTGAAGGCCTTTGATCCGGCAGGCAAAAGTCTTCCCGTTCAGCAGGTCCAGGGAGACGTATACGAGATTTCCGGACATGGAAAGGAAGTCAGAATAACCTACACCGTCTTCGGAAACCACACCGACGGCACCTATCTGGAGGTCGATGAGACGCATGCCCATATCAATATACCGTCCACGTTCCTGTGGTCGCCGCAGCTCACGGACCGTCCCGTACAGGTCCGGTTCAACGACCTGGATAAAAAAGGATGGAAGGTCGCCACGCAGCTGGAGCCTACTTCCGAGAAGAATGTTTTTAAGGCGCCGTCCTTCCAGTACTTCATGGACAGCCCGGTTGAACTCTCGGCGTTCAGAATGGTGAGCTGGGAGGATATCGGCAGTAACGGAAAAAAACAGGTCATCCGGCTGTCCACCCATTCTGCCGACCCGCAGGAAGTGGTCGAGAAATTCGCCGCATCCGTGGAACGGATGACCAGGGAGTCCAGGGCCGTCTTCGGGGAACTTCCGGTCTACGACTACGGAACCTATACTTTTCTCCAGGACGTTCACCCGGATAATCACGGCGACGGAATGGAGCACCGGAACTCTACGGTGATCACCTCCCCGGCTGCCAGGATCGAAGGCAATGAAAACCGGCTGCTGGGTACGTTTTCCCATGAGTTCTTCCATTGCTGGAATGTGGAGCGGATCCGTCCGAAAAGCCTTGAGCCGTTTAATTTCGCCCAGGCTAATATGAGCAGCGAACTTTGGTTCGCAGAAGGATTCACTCAGTATTACGGGGAACTGATCCTGAAGCGGGCCGGCAGCCGGACCCTGGACGCCTATTCGAACACGCTGGCGGGGCTCGTCAACGCAGTACTGAACACGCCCGGACCGAAGATCTTCCCTGCTACGAGGATGAGCCGGAACGCGGTATTTGCGGATGCCGGGGTTGCCATCGACCAGAATAATAACGCGAATACCTTTACAACCTATTACTTTTACGGCGGGGCTATAGCGCTGGCACTGGACCTGAGGCTTCGTACAGAATTCAACCGGACCCTGGATGACTATATGCAGGCGGTGTGGAAAGCGCATGGAAAACCCGAGATTCCGTATACGATTCCTGATCTGCAAAAGGTCCTGGCCGGCATAACCAATGACCGGTTCGCTCAGGACTTCTTCAGCAAATATGTTGAAGGCCTGGAAAAGAACGATTATGTTAAGCTGCTCGCAGCTGCCGGACTTGTCCTGCAGAAAGCGGCACCCGGCAAACCGACCCTCGGTCCCGTCCGCCTGGTAGCCGAAGACGGGCGGCTTCGGCTTGCCAACGGCACACAGGTCGGCACACCGGCCTATGAATCGGGCCTGGATATCGGCGATTTTCTGCTTCGGGTCGGGGACAAGGAACTAAAAGATCCTGCAGACCTTGAAAGGATCCTTTCCGGCTTCAAACCGGGTGACAACGTGAGCCTGACCTTCGAGAGCAAGGGTACGGTCAAAACGGCATCGGTCATGCTGCAGGAAAACAGCAGGCTGGAGGTTGTGCCTGTTGAGAAAACGGGCGGGAAGCTGACGCCTGCTATGGAAAAATTAAGAAACAATTGGTTATCGTCTAAAATAAAATAATGAGAAAATTAGGAATCGGAGCACTGGCAGTTGCCTTACTGGCTTCATGTTCTGTACAGAAAAGCGTGCAGAAGACCGTTCAGGTCAGTAATGTCCAGCGGGTACTGAATACGCTTGCTTCAGATGAGATGCAGGGCCGGGCGGCTTTCAGCCCCGGAATTGAAAAGGCTGCGGCCTTTATTGAAAATGAGTTCCGGCAGATCGGAATTCAGCCGCTGGAGGGAGAAGCCGGATACCGGCAGTCGTTCAGCGTGACCCGGATCCGTCCGGTCAGCCAAAGTGCGGAGGTTAACGGAACTGCAGTGAATCCGGCAGACCTGATGATCGTTACCGATCAGCCTTCCATTGCCTGGAACGATCCCTCGCAGGCGGAGGTGATCCGGATCGGTCCCGGGCAGCAGTTCTTCGGCCGTTTTCGCGAGATTACCGGCATGCAGAAGCCCGTTCTGGTCCTGGTGGACCGTCAGTATGCGGATGCGTTCGCCCGGCTGAAGGCCAATATTCAGCGAGGACGGATCGTCCAGGAGGCACAGCAGAGTGAATCTGCTGCCGTGTTTATCCTGGGCGGAGACGAGCCTTCCAGTTTAAAGGTTGCCTTCTCCAACTCGGTCGAGGCAGCGCCGCTGTTCAATGTGGCCGGAATGCTTAAAGGAAAATCAAGACCGGACGAGATCGTGGTTTTTTCCGCTCACTATGATCACCTTGGGATCGTGAAGCCCCTGGAGGGCGATTCAATTGCCAATGGTGCCGATGACGATGCGTCAGGGACAACCGCTGTCATTGAACTGGCGCGGCATTTCAAAAAAGCGGGTGACAATGAACGGACGATCATCTTCGTAGCTTTTACCGCTGAGGAGATCGGCGGCTATGGTTCCCGGTATTTTTCATCAAAGCTTGATCCCGCCAAAGTTATGGCCATGTTCAATATTGAAATGATCGGTAAGGAGTCCAGATTCGGGACCAACGCCGCGTTCATTACCGGCTATGAACGGTCGGATTTCGGAAAGATTCTGCAGAAGAACCTGGACGGAACGGCATTCACGTTCCATCCCGATCCGTACCCGGAGCAGCAGCTGTTCTACCGCAGCGATAACGCCACGCTGGCGGCTCTGGGGGTACCGGCTCATACCATCTCTACGGACAAGATCGATGTGGATAAGTTCTACCATACGGTCAACGATGAACTGGAAACGCTGGATGTTCAGAATATCACCAATACCATCAAGGCGATCGCCCTGAGCTCAAGGAGTATTATCGACGGAACGGACACCCCCAGCAGGATCCCGCCGCTCGAAGGAAGGAAATAAATACCAGAAATAACCAGTAAATGAAAAGCCCCGGTCAGCTTCTGTTGCTGCCGGGGCTTTTTTAATATCAGACGGGCTTTCGCATCACATAATCGTTCATGACGTACCGGTAGTACGGAATATCTTCTTCCCGGTAAATCGTGAACCCGGATTTCTGGTAGAAGAAAAAGGCCGGGTTCGCCCGGTTCACGTTCAGCTCGATCAGTGTCGCGCCTTCATTCCGGGCCGTGTATGCGGCGAAAGCGATAAGGGCGCTACCGGTTCCCTTTCCCTGTTCGGAAGGCAGAATATAGAGTTTCTCGATCCTGAGGATTCCCTCCGGGCTGTTCGTTTTCTGAAATCCCATGAATCCTGCCGGCCGGCCTTCCCGTTCGACGATAACGAACCTGAGGCCCTCCTGCACCTGCTTTTCCAGAGATTCAACAGAATACATCTTATCCAGCATAAAGCTGATCTGATCTTCCTGCAGGATAGCATGGTAGGTCGGCCACCATATTTCAACGGCAAGCCGGTGGATGAGTTCGAGATCTGCAGGTTCGGCGGGGCGGATGTTCATATCACAATTCTTCAGCGACAAAGATAAAAGGTCCGGCAAAGGAAAACGAGCAGAATCCGTCTTCCTTTACCCTGAACAAGCGGTCGGAGACCGGCTCCAGATTCGTGAGCGAGTTGATCGGGGCGGGCTGTACAGCTTCAATCAGTTCCCCTTTCGTCTTCCATTTGGAAAATCCGGGGCGGATAGCGTAGTACTTCCGGTTCTCCGAAAAGACGACCAGGCTGATCTTTTCAACGAATGCCGAATAGTCCCCGGGATCGAAGCCCTTCCTGATGATATTAAGGGCCGGGTAGCCGGCCTCCAGGAAGTACTGCAACCCGGCATGCAGCGGGTCTCCTTTCGACAGGATCAGCCGGGCATGCGCCTGGACCGGAAGACCTTGATCTGCAGTGACGACGCCGTCGACCTTGATGTCCGGTATGCCGTCACCGGCCAGGACGGTATCCGCTACCACGATTGTCGGGCTCCATTCGAGCAGCTGCCCCAGGTACTCCCGGTCGAAACCACCCGCATCCAGGATCAGCAGTCCTGGCTCCTGCTTCTCTTTCACGACATGATGCGAAGACATCCGGTCAGTACACCTTATTGTAAAAGTCCATAAATGCTTCCTTCGGATCCGCTGCCAGATTGATGGCGCCGGATACCGCAAGTCCGTATATGCCGGTCCGGAGCAGCGGTCCCGCATCCTCAGGACGGATGCCGCCGACTGCCAGTACCGGAATCTCAATTCCTTCCGCCTGCATCGCGCTGATGATCTCCCGGTAGCCGTCGACTCCAAGCAGCGGAAAATCATTGGGTTTTGTGAGGGTCTTCGCAAACGGTCCGCACCCGATATAGTCCACCACGCCGAGGGCTGCCAGGTGTCGGATCTGTTCAAGGGAGACTGCGGACGCGCCGAGGGTCTTATCCTCTCCGATCGCCTTTCTGACAGACACCAGGTCAGCCCCGAAGTCTTCAATATGCACGCCCTGGGCGTCGACGCGGTCGAGCAGATGGTAATGATCCGTCAGAACCAGGGTGGTCCCCCAGTCGTCGCAGATGGCGGCGAGCTCGCTGATCTCGGCGGTCAGCGCCGCATCATCCTTTGTCAGGCACCGGTACTGGATCCATTTTGCCCCTGATTCGCATGCCGTCTGAACCTGTTCGCGGTGTGTCCGGTCGGGAAGGTCCTGGGTCAGGTAATGAAACCGTTCAACGTACTTTCTCATTATTTGAGGACCTCCTGCATCACCTTACCGACAGCAGCATTCGGCTCCTGAATGTGAAGAAGCGCAGCCACGGTTGGCGCGATATCGGTCATGTTATACGGTGCATTCGATTTTCCGGGACGTATGCCCCAGCCCATCCAGACCATCGGAATATGGGTATCGTAAGGGTTCCATGAACCGTGGGTCGTTCCGGTTGCGCTGTATCCGCTGAACACTCCGGGATCGAGAATAATCTGGATCGCCCCGCTGCGGCCCGTATGATGACCCTTGATGATCTTTTGTTTCAGCGGTTCAGGTACGGGAGCGCCCTGCACGTCGTTGATATCGATCGCGTACCGGACGTTCTGTTGTTTCCGCAGGAATGCTACGGCCGCCTTACGGATCTCCGGTTCGTTCAGTCCCTTTGATGCGATAAGCGGGTTGTTGAACGTCACCTGGTAATTGCTCAGGCTTTTTACAATATTCTTTTCCTTAAACTGACCTTCCAGTTCCGCATTCAGTGCGGTCAGGATGTCCTTGGTGGGCCAGAAACCGGCCGGGATCCTGTTGTCCTTGAGAAAGTTCGGGTTGTGGGCCGCCCCGTGATCAGCGGTAAGAAACGCTGTGTAATTCCCTTTGCCCACTTTCTTGTCAAGATACTTGAACAGGTCGCTTAAGTTCCGGTCAAGTCTCAGGTAAGTGTCTTCCACTTCGATTGCATTCGGTCCGAACTGGTGACCGGCATAATCGGTTGACGAGAAGCTCACGGCGAGAAAGTCGGTAATGTCATCCGCCCCCATCTGTTCGTTCTCGATCGCGGCGATGGCCATATCCGCCGTAAGCTGGTTGCCGTAAGGGGTGCTGCGGATCACGCCCACTCCTTTTGATATCATCTGCGAGGTCCGGACCGGGAATGTCGGTGAATCGGCTCCTGAAAACTTGCCTTCATAGGCATTGTTGTCCGGAGAGCTTTGCACATAGGTGTCGATCGGGTACAGGGTGTTCCAGTCTTGTTTCAGATATTTTTCGGGCAGTTTCTGTGCGTTGAAGTCTTTCACCCACTGTGGCAGGTCCTTCATATAATGCGTACTGCTGATCCAGCCTCCGGATGCATCATCGAACCAGTATGCCGCATTTGCCGCATGGCCCGCCGGAAGAATAGCGCCCCGGTCCTTCAGAGCAATGCCCAGTACCTTCGAACGGAAGTTCGTCGCAAGCCTCAGCTCGTCGGTTACCGTTGTTGCAAGGAGGTTCCTTGGAGACATTTCGCCGGCCTTTGATGTGCTTCCGACCGTCCGGGCGGTACTGTCTCCGGTGCAATACATCGACTTTCCGGTTGCCTGTATATAAAAATCGTTACCTGCGATCCCATGGAACGCCGGTACGGAACCGGTGTAAACGCTAGCGTGGCCGATTGCCGTTACGGATGGGACATAGTCGATATGGGTATTCTCAGCAGTGAAGCCTTCTTTCAGCATTCGTTTGAAGCCGCCGTCTTCGTACCTGTCGTAATACCTGTATAAATAGTCCCAGCGCATCTGGTCGACCATAATTCCTACTACAAGTTTCGGACGGTCTACGGAGCCTGCGGACTGTTGACGTTTCTGAGCGTAACCCGGAAGGGTTAGGCAACCCAGCAGGGCGATGTAAGCAATTCTGATCTTCATAATTTACAATAACGGTGTAATGAATCCGGCAGCCGGGGCGTGCCGTACAGCAAATAAAAGCATTTATGATTGTAAAAAAGGTAACAAACTTGTCGGCAACCGGGCGCATAGCCCGGCCTTTAAAACTTCAGGTTCAGTCCCAGCATGAAATTCCTCGTTGCCTGGGGGAAATAATAGTTTTCCGTGGTCAGGTTGCCGTCATACCGGTAACTGAACGTATAACCGTTCGCCTCATATCGTTCGCTGAACACATTATTGACCAGCAGCGTGATTCCGACGTTCTTCACGCGGGCCAGTGCGGTGTTGTACCGCAACCGCAGGTCGCTGACAAAAAACGGGTCGATCCTCCGGCTCCTGCTGGATGTGTTGTCCAGGTACTGGCTGCCGGCATACCGGCTCAGCAATGCCAGTTCCAGTTTGGGGGCGGGTGTGTATGCCAGTTCGCTGGAGGCTAAGAGTGCCGGAGAGAAGGCGATGTCGGTATTCCTGTATTGGTTGACGATCTGGCCGCCGTTGTCGTAATCGTCCACGTACTCGGTAAAGTTCCGGATCTTGTTCTCGCTGAGCGACAGGGTCGGGCTCCATACCAGCTTGCGCGCGAGCCGGATTCTGGCGTCCATTTCCAGTCCTAGCCGGTAACTGTCCGGGACGTTCTGACGGATGTATTCCCCGACGTCGTTGATTTTTCCGGTCAGGATCAGCTGGTCCCGGTAAAGCATGGCGAAGCCGTTGATCCCGCCGCGGAAGTTCCGTGTGTTCAGCCGGTATCCGGCCTCCAGGTTCTGAAGGTTTTCCGCACGGGGACGCGTGGCGGCTGTGGAATTGATATAGTCATCGCGGTTCGGCTCCTTGTTTCCGACGGCGTAGGACGCATAGATATTTGCCCGCGGCCCCAGTTCATAGGTGAGTCCGAATTTAGGGTTGAAGAAGCGGAGGTTGTCATCCACATCCAGCAGATTACGGTTCTTGTCGGTCCCTGAAACGGTGTACCCTACAGCCCGGAACTGCAGGTCGGTGAAAATGCCCAGTTTTCCCGGGGCATATTCAGCACGACCGAAGATGTTGAAATCTGTCTTGAAGCCGTTCCCGTCGTAGTACCGGTGCCTGATGTTGCTGTCTGAGGCGTACTGTGCCCAGATGACTTCGCCGAAATGGTCGCCGTCATACTCGTTGTAGGCGCCGCCAAGCGTCAGGTTCACTCCGCCTGAGGGATGGTAGTTCGCGGAGTACGTGAAACCGTAAAAGTTATTTTTAAGCCATCTCCGCCGTACCAGGTCGCTGTTGTCCACCGTGGCGGACCCGATGACGACCGGCGAGATGCCGTAGGCAGCAAGCGCCGCGTCTTCCTTGTATTCCTCATAGTATCCCCGTCCGGCCGTATAGTGAAGCGCGCCGTTGAAGTTCAGTTGGGGCGTTACCGATGCCGAATACAGCAGCTGGTAATGATCCTGCGTATAGTTATCCGTCTGATCCTCGTAGGTAAACCCGTTGTAGGTGCGGTTTGTCGCCAGCAGCGATTCAGGAACGCCGTTCCATGCCTGGTAGGTCTTCTCCGTTCCTGAAAAGACGTTCGCGCGCAGCAGGCTTTTCTTTCCATAAACCCCGCCGCTTAAGAAGAAGGATTTCAGATTTGACGCGGCCCTGTCGATATATCCGTCGGATTTGACCTGGGAAAGCCGCGCATCCAGGCTGAATCTGCCGCCGATCAGACCTGTTCCTGCGTTTACGGTATTTTTCCAGGTATTGTAGGACCCGGCAGAGTTATTCAGTTCCGCATAGGCAGAGTCTTTCCGGGTGGTGGTCTGAATATTCAGGCTTGCTCCGAAGGCCCCGGCCCCGTTAGTCGAGGTGCCGACGCCCCGCTGGATCTGTACGTTATCGACCGAAGAGGCAAAGTCGGGCAGGTTCACCCAGAACGTTCCCTGGCTTTCAGGGTCATTGTAGGGGATCCCGTTGATCGTAACATTGATGCGGGTCGGATCGCTTCCCCGGATCCGGATACCGGAATAGCCCACCCCGGCCCCCGCATCGGAGTTGACCACTACCGATGGCGTCTGGCTCAGCAGGTAAGGAAGGTCCTGGCCGAGGTTGTTTTTTTCAAGGTCCGACTTGTTCAGGTTCCTGAAAGTTGTGGCGCTGTTTTCTGTTGCCCGGGTAGCCTTCACGATCACTTCGTCCGCCAGGTAGCCGGCGGCCGCAAGGGTGACGTTCATCACGGTGTCAGCCGTTAAATTCATGCGCCGCATACCGGGCGCATACCCGATGTAGGAGATTTCCAGGGAATAGGCCGCCGGCTTCAGGCCGCTGAACGTAAAATGACCTTGCGCATCGGTTTGGGTGGTCTGGGTGCCGTTAAGGGTCATTGTCGCTCCGGCGAGCGGTCTTTGGGAATCGCCGGCCGTTACCGTCCCGGTAATGGAATGCTGAGCTGCCGCCAGAAAGGGGAGCACGATTGCCAGAAGGGCAATAATCAGATTTTTTTTCACTGTGAGTGTTTTGTAGTTAAAAAATCTGCATGATAAGGGTCCATGCAGTAACATTAACTTTACCTTTCCCTACGCCGGCATTATCCGGATCAGGTGCTTGAGCGTCCTGGGGCGGTCGGCGCTGGTCCGGGTAGCGGACCAGGGCATGCGTAACCCGCAGTACAACTCAATGGGTATGATCTCAGCCTGTTTTTGTGTTGTGAAACAAGGCACCCCTTATGATGCAGCAAAGTTAGACTTTAAGTCAGGAATTAAGAAGGCCGGACGTTTTTTTATTTGCACCGCACATTTATTGGCTGATTTCGCTCGGGCTGCGCTTTTGTAACATCAAAAAATAATAGTTTTGCTGCTGTTAAAAACATACAGCAATGCATAGAACACATACTTGTGGCCAGCTGACCCTTGCGGATCTGGGCCAGGAAGTTACGCTTACCGGATGGGTACAGAAGTCACGGGATCTCGGAGGCATGACGTTTATTGACGTTCGGGATCGTTACGGGGTAACCCAGCTGACTTTCAATACCGAAGACGATGCGGACCTCCGGGCGACAGCACGGGAGCTTGGACGGGAATATGTGATCAAAGTTAAAGGTAAGGTGATCGAGCGGTCGAGCAAGAACACCAAAATACCGACCGGAGAGATCGAGATCAAGGTTTCCTCGCTCGAGGTGCTGAACGCTGCCAAACTGCCGCCTTTCCTGATCGAAGATGAAACCGACGGCGGTGACGACCTGCGGATGAAGTACCGCTACCTGGATCTTCGCCGTAACCCGGTCCGTAACAACCTGGTATTGCGCCATAAGGTCGCACAGGAGGTTCGGCGGTACCTGGACGCACTGGATTTTATTGAGGTCGAGACCCCGGTCCTGATCAAATCCACGCCGGAAGGGGCGCGGGATTTCGTCGTTCCGAGCCGGATGAACCCCGGAGAGTTCTATGCGCTGCCGCAATCCCCGCAAACCTTTAAGCAATTGCTTATGGTCAGCGGGTTTGACCGGTATTTCCAGATCGTCAAGTGCTTCCGGGACGAGGATCTTCGCGCTGACCGGCAGCCGGAATTCACGCAGATAGACTGTGAGATGGCTTTCATAGAACAGGAAGACATACTGAATGTATTTGAAGGCATGATCCGCGCGCTGTTCAAAAATGTGAAGGGTGTCGAACTCGGGGAAGTTCCGAGGATGACCTATGCGGACGCGATGCGCCTTTATGGATCCGATAAGCCGGATACCCGGTTCGGAATGCAGTTCGTCGAACTGAACGAACTGGTCAAGGGAGCGGGTTTTCCGGTATTTGACAACGCGGAACTGATCGTCGGAATCAATGCGAAGGGAAGCGCTTCCTATACCCGGAAACAGCTGGATGAACTGACAGAATTCGTTAAACGTCCGCAGGTCGGTGCAACGGGGCTGATCTACTGCCGGCACCAGGAGGACGGCTCGCTGAAGTCATCGGTCGACAAGTTCTTTACGGAAGCGCAGCTGACTGAATGGGCTGCTGCATTCGGTTCGGAGCCCGGCGATCTCCTGCTGATCATGGCCGGTACCGCCGAGAAAGTAAGAAAGCAACTGAATGAACTTCGCCTTGAAATGGGCAGCCGTCTCGGCTTAAGAGACAAAAACAAATTTTCACCCCTCTGGGTTGTGGATTTCCCGTTACTGGAATGGGACGAAGAATCCGGCAGGTACCATGCGATGCATCACCCGTTCACATCACCCAAGCCGCAGGATATTGGGTTGCTCGACACCGATCCGGGGGCCGTTCGTGCGAATGCATATGACCTGGTGATCAACGGAACGGAGATCGGCGGGGGATCCATCCGGATCCATGACCGTACGCTGCAGGCGCTGATGTTCAGGCATCTCGGATTCAGTGCGGAAGAAGCGCAGAAACAGTTCGGATTCCTGATGGATGCCTTTGAATACGGAGCGCCTCCCCACGGCGGCATCGCGTTCGGTTTTGATCGTCTGGTATCCATCTTCGCCGGACTGGACTCGATCCGGGATGTGATCGCATTCCCTAAGAACAACTCCGGCCGCGATGTCATGATCGACTCGCCTTCGACGATTTCCGACGCTCAGCTGGATGAGCTGAAGATCCGCACAATCGGATAGGATGTTCAGGCCGGTTTGCGGCTCAGACAGGTATTCAGAATGATGGCCCGGTTCAACCGGGCCTTTTGCGTTTACGGCACTCTTGTGAGTTGGGGGTTAATCGCTGAATATGTTATTTTAGAGGAAACTATGTTCGATATGAAAAGAGTTTACTTCCTTGGACTGATCCTTTTTTCGATGCAGGGATTTTCCCAGAGTGCATCTTCAAGCCGGCCTGGTCCGAAAGCGGATGCCGCGGCCCTGGAATCGCGGGTTGTCGCCTGGCGCCGCGACTTTCATCAGCATCCCGAGCTCGGAAATAACGAAAACAGGACCGCCGGAATCATCGCGGACCACCTGAAATCACTCGGTATTGACGTCAGGGCGGGGGTGGCCAAAACGGGCGTCGTAGGCATACTGAAAGGCGGAAAGCCGGGCCCGGTGGTTGCCCTCCGTGCTGATATGGATGCGCTTCCCGTGACGGAACGCACTCCGGTGCCATTTGCGTCGCGGGTAAAGGCGGTATACAACGGCCAGGAGGTCGGGGTGATGCATGCCTGCGGGCATGATGCCCATGTTGCCATCCTGATGGGCGTGGCAGAGGTCCTGGCGGAAATGAAGAACGATCTGAGGGGTACGGTCAAGTTTATTTTTCAGCCCGCTGAGGAAGGTCCTCCGTTCGGAGAGGAAGGCGGCGCTGAGTTAATGGTAAAGGAGAATGTGCTGAACGATCCGAAAGTTGACGTGATCTTTGGTCTTCATATTAATTCGCAAACCGAGGTCGGCCGGATAACCTACCGCCCGGGAGGTACCATGGCCAGCGTTAACGATATGAAAATTACCGTGAAGGGGAGGTCGGCGCACGGCGCATACCCATGGTCCTCGGTAGATCCAATAGTAGTATCCGCGCAGATCATCAATAACCTGCAGACCATTGTCAGCCGCAATCTGAATGTCACCGAGAATCCGGGAGTCGTCACGATCGGGTCGATCCATGGGGGAAACCGGACCAACATCATACCTGAGCAGGTGGAAATGCTGGGAACCATCCGGGCACTCAGTCCCGCGGATGAAAAAATGCTGATCGAACGGGTCCGCCAGGTCGCCACAAAAACAGCGGAAGGAGCGGGCGCAACGGCTGAGGTAAATATCCCGCTAAGCGTCCGGTATCCTGTAACCTACAATGATCCGGCCCTCACCGAAAAGATGCTGGTGAGCCTGCGGCGGACTGCCGGGGCCGAAAATGTCCTGCTGAGGCCGGCGGTTACCGGGGCGGAGGATTTCTCGTTCTTCCAGGAGATAGTTCCCGGGCTGTTTATTTTCCTGGGCGGAATGCCAAAGGGAATGGACCCCGCGAAAGCGCCTTCACACCATACGCCTGATTTCTTCATTGACGAAAGCGGGTTGATGCTGGGCGTGGAGGCGCTTACGAATCTTACGGTGGACTACATGACCGGAAAATAGCGGGCAGGCGGCTTGCCGGCCGCCTACTCCCTGACAAATTCGTACGGGTCCGTTTCGATAAAGTCCGACACCTTAACGGAAATGCCCGTTACCTTTCTACCGGTCACCCTGAATGGAAATACGGCTTTTCCGAAAATGGGATCGGAGAAGGTAGCGTAGAACCGGTGCCCGCCCAATGGCTGAAGCTTCACGAACATATTGGGATGATGCTGCAGGGTCATGCGCAATTCATCCCCGAACTTCTTAATGGTCAGTTCCCCATAAAAATCGTTCCGGTAAGTGCCGGCATACGCGTTCAGCGACAATGCAGCCTTTTGTCCGGCTGCGACCGAATCCCGCAAAGCCTGGTCTTTCTTCAGTTCGTCCGCCTGCTGCTTTTTGAAGTTCTCCAGGTGGATTTTGCTGTAATTACGGAACGGAAGATTGAAATAGGCATCCATTATTTCCCATTTCAGCGACTCGTAAAAATAATTGTGATCGGTATTCGTCAGGACCACGATTCCGAGATTCTCTTCCGGAATAAGGGTCACGCTGGTCACAAAACCGTTTACGCCGCCGGTATGTGAAATAATCTTTCTGCCGCTGTACTCCTCCAGGAACCAGCCAAGGCCGTATAGCTGGAAATGGCCTTTATTAAAAAGCGTGCCCCCGTTTCCCAGTACCGAATGGGGGAACCACGTTTGCTGGAGCGCGGCTTCGGGTACGACGACCCTGGTGCCAGATTTTCCCTTATTGAGGAGCATCAGTACCCATTTGCTGAGATCTTCGGCGGAAGAGCTCATACTTCCGGCAGGGCCCAGGTTGTCGATGTCGGGATATCGGATCGAGATCAGCCTTCCGTCCGTCATCGTATGTGCCGCGGCTTTGTTCGGCGTGTTCACCAGGTCCTTGCTCAGCATCAGGGTCGAGTTCATTCCGAGCGGGACCAGCAGGCGTTCGCGCACGTACTCTTCCCAGCTCCGGCCGGCCGCCTTTTCAACGACCTCTCCGGCGGCAAGGAAAGCCGCATTGGTATATCCCCATCTGGTTCTGAAGTCATACGGTGCTTTTGCCTGACCCAGTTTCTCAATAATCTGTGAACGCGACAGCGTACTTGTCCAGTAGGTAAAGTCACCCTGGAAGGTCTTCAGTCCCAGCCGGTGACTCAGCAGATCCCTGATGATAGCCTGTTCGCCGGCCAGCCGGTTATTCAGTTTGAACCCGGGAAGCCATCTGGTCACCCGGTCATTCAGGTTCATTTTTTTTTCCGCATCCAGGAGCGCCAGTGCGGTCGCCGTAAATGCCTTCGTATTGCTTCCAATCATAAAAAGGGTATTGGCATCCACCGGGGTGTTCAACCCGAATTCCCGGACCCCGTAACCTTTCATAAGGACCACCTGGCCGTCCTTGACAATACAGACGGCGGCACCCGGGATCCGCCAGTTGGTAATTGACCAGTTGATATAACCGTCGATGTCATCGCGTACAAAAGCTGGCGTCGGCGTCTGGGCCAGTGCCTGGAATATCAGGAGTACGGAAGGGAGAAGGAGGATAAGTCTTTTCATATCGTGAAACAGAAAGCGTTAAAATAAAAAATCCCTGTAGTTTAAACCGCAGGGATCTGTATTTGGTTGAGGTTAGTTAAAAAGGGAGGTCGTCCTCCGGGTTGTTGCCGCTGAAATCCATTGCCTGTTCCTGTCTGGCAGGCTGGGCGGTATTGTTCATGGCGCTATTCCCTACGGCGTTGTTCATGCCGTTCTGGGCACCGTTGCCATAACCGTTATGGGACGGTTCAAAGTCGCTTTTCCGGCCCAGCATGGTGAAGTTTTCAGCAACTATCTCGGTTGTGGATTTCCTGTTTCCTTCACGATCTTCAAAGGAACGGGTTCGTAGTTTGCCTTCAATAAAGACGAGCTTGCCTTTTTGCAAATACTTTGCGGCTACATCTGCAAGACTCCTCCACATAACAATATTATGCCATTCCGTCTGTTCCACTTTCCGGCCATCTTTAACGTATGTTTCTGAAGTTGCTAATGGGAAACTTGCTACATTAACACCCCCATCAAGGTGCCGGACTTCAGGATCCTTGCCCAGATGCCCAATTAAGATTACTCTGTTAACTCCTGACATATTGTTGCTTTTGTAATTCAAGATAGATAATTTTTCAGAAAATCAGAAATTAATTTTGGGACGGCAAGTTCCTCCGTCTCATCCGGAAATTTCCACAGGACCTCCTGATTGTCAGCCGGTTTAAATCCAGTTACCTCAATAAACTGTGCATGGATCTTCTGATGGCTGAGCTGGTGGATGACCGGGCCCGTCACGGCCTGGGCCTGACCCGGGCCGCCCCAGAAATTCCGGAATTCCGGGCCCTGCAGAAGCTCGTCAGGCAGGGTCTGCTCAGAAGTTTCGATCAACGGAAATTCATACAGATTCTGCCAGATATCCCTTGATTCCCGCTTCATCATCGCGAGCCTGCCGTTGTCGTCAAGTATCAGGTAATTGAAATACCGGACGCGGGGCGGATTCGCTTTTATTTTGACGGGGAGTTCCGCGATCCGGTTCTCTTTCCGGGCAACGCATTCCGTCCGAAACGGGCAGCCGGTGCAGTCCGGGTTCCGCGGTTTGCATTGGAGTGCACCGAACTCCATGATGGCCTGGTTGAATAAAGCCGGCCGGTCCCGGTCGAGCAGTTCAGAGGCAACGTCCGCGAAGATCTTTTTTCCTTTTGAAGAATTGACCGGAACACTGATGCCGAAGTACCGGGAGAGTACCCGGTACACGTTGCCGTCAACGACCGCCCGGGGTTCGCCGGCGGAAAAGGAAGATATGGCCGCTGCGGTGTATTCCCCGATACCCTTCAGCCGGATCAGATCGTCATATTTCCTCGGAAAATACCCGCCATGCGCTTCCATGACCATCCGGGCCGTCTTATGCATATTCCTGCCGCGGGAATAATACCCGAGCCCCTGCCAGTGCCGGAGGATCTCATCTTCAGTGGCCTCGGCGAAATCGCGTACGGTGGGATAGTTTTCTGAGAACCTGTGAAAGTAAGGCAGGCCCTGATCTACACGGGTCTGCTGCAGGATCACTTCAGAAAGCCAGATAATGTAGGGGTCGTTTGTACTACGCCAGGGAAGATCACGTTTATTAACCTGATACCAGTTCAGCAGTGTTTGGGCGAAACTCATTTGATTTTTAGGAAGATGCGTTTTGGACCCGGCAAAGATACCAGGCTGGTCTCATATGATGAGGGGATTAAAAAAAAACGAGCTTATATTTTCCTAATTCACATAAAAGCAATACTTTTGCAACCCCAAAACATTCAAGTTTTTAAGGTAAATACATTATAATATAAACATGACTAAAGCAGAAATTATATCGGAGATTTCTAACAAGACGGGAATTGAGAAGGTAGACGTACAGGAGGCTGTTGAGGCGTTCTTTAAGGTAGTTAAGAATTCTATGGTTAACGGTGAGAACGTTTATGTAAGAGGTTTTGGAAGCTTTGTAGTTAAGAAAAGGGCCAAGAAGACTGCAAGAAACATTTCTAAGAATACGGCGATCATCATTCCTGAGCATTTTGTGCCCAGCTTCAAGCCGGCGAAGGTGTTCGTTGAGAAAGTAAAGACCGGTAATAAAACCAAGTAAAATCAATCTTAAATAAATAATTAATGTTCAATACCAAGCAAATAGTAGTAGTAGCGGCCGTAGTGGTGCTTATGGGGCTATTGCTTTCTCTTGACATTAAAGGTTTAGTAAAAGAGGACGATGCGGGTACTCAGGCCGGCGCAGCCGCACAGGCTTCGTCAGCAGTTAACATGGAATCTGTATCCCTGGCCAGTAAATCGACGCTGAATGCAAACCTTGCCCAGCAGATCACCGAGCTGGAGGAAAAGCTTAAGCAGGCGGAAGGAGATGAGAAACTCGGAATACTGAAGCAGCTTGCTGAGAAATGGGATGATGTAGACCAGCCGGCTCCGGCGGGTTTTTACTATCAGGAGATCGCATCTGCTGAAAGTACCCTCAAAAACTGGCTGACCGCGGGAGACCGCTTCACCCAGGCCTATGAGAATTCGACTGATTCCGTGGCTCAGCCTGTAATGGTTCAGCATGCCGCAACCTCGTACAAGAAAGCGTCCGAGCTTGATCCGAAAAATCTGGATGCGAAGGCGGGCCTTGGTATTGCCTATGTTAATGGTGCGGGAGCTCCGATGGAGGGCATTCAAATGTTGCTCGAAGTCGTGAAGCTGCAGCCGGATCATATCAAAGCCAACATGAGCCTGGGATTATTCTCAATCAAGTCCGGGCAGTATGACAAGGCGGTAACCCGTTTCAAGACTGTTATCGAGCATAGGCCCAATCCGGAAGCGTGGTTCTATCTTGCATCCACTTACGAGAGCCTGGGCATGAATGGTGAGGCGATTGCTGCTTACGAAAAGAGCAAGGAGCTTGCTGCCGATCCGTCCCTGTCAGCGTATGTTGACAAGAAAATATCAGAATTAAAGAAATAAGTAACAATAAAAAACATTTAAAATTTAAAAGCTATGCCAAGCGGAAAGAAAAGAAAAAGACATAAAATGGCTACTCACAAACGTAAAAAGCGTTTAAGAAAAAACAGACATAAAAAGAAATAGTCATTCGGTGCTCTTAAGCTGAATAAGCTTCAGGACGCTGGTACTGGCATATACATTACCTCCTCGTTATTCCGTGGGGGTAATCGTATTTTGTATCTAATTATTCTGTGTTTAACGTCTGACAATGCCCTTGTCAGCTTATAAAGTAGCTGTTGGTAAAGGAATTAATTATCAATTCAACCCCAAACGGGGTGACTATTGCTTTACTTCAGGACAAACAGCTGGTTGAACTCAATAAGGAACAGATCAATAACAACTACTCCGTAGGTGATATTTATCTCGGACGGATCAAGAAGATCATGCCCGGGCTGAATGCCGCCTTTGTGGATGTAGGTTATGAAAAGGATGCGTTTTTGCATTACCTCGATCTCGGACCGCAGGTTCAGTCGCTGATTAAGTTAACCAAAATAGTAAAGAACGGCAGTTACAAAGAAAAACTGCTCAATAGTTTCAGGCCGGAAGCGGATATAAACAAATCCGGCAAAATTTCCGAGGTGCTGAACCGCAACATGCTGTTGCCGGTACAGATCGCCAAGGAACCAATATCAACTAAGGGTCCCCGTTTAAGCTCTGACCTGTCTATAGCCGGTCGTTTTGTTGTGCTTGTTCCATTTGGCGACAGCATTTCTATCTCCAAGAAGATCAAGAGCAACACTGAACGGAACAGGCTCAAAAAAATAGTTGAAAGTATCAAGCCAAAGCATTTTGGCGTCATCATCAGGACCGTTTCTGAAGGAAAAGGTGTAGGTGAGCTGCAAAAGGACCTGCTGGACCTGATCGAAAAGTGGGAAACGTTTATCAAGCGTTTGCCTGCAACGGAACCTTCGAAGAAGGTTTTGGGTGAAATGGGGCGTACATCTACGATCCTGCGGGACATTCTTAATCCGGATTTCGCCCAGATCACCGTGAATGATCCCTCGTTGTATGAAGAGATCAAATCCTACGTAAAGGACATTTCTCCCGAGCTTGAGAAGATTGTAAGACTTTACAAACACCGTGAACCGATTTTCGAACATTTCGGAATCGAAAAGCAGATCAAGTCAGCGTTTGGTAAGACGGTCAATCTGCCGGGAGGCGCCTACCTTGTCGTTGAACATACCGAGGCACTCCATGTGATCGATGTCAACAGCGGCAACAGGACCGCTCATCCCGAGAATCAGGATCAGAATGCGCTTCAGGTCAATAAGGAAGCGGCAAAAGAAATTGCCCGGCAGCTCCGGCTCCGGGATATGGGCGGTATCGTGGTGATCGACTTTATCGACATGCACAAACCGACCAGCAGGAAGGAACTGTTTGACTACCTGAAGCAGCA
>CBINHC010000025.1:0-24667 GCA_966250385.1 uncultured Sphingobacteriaceae bacterium
TCAGTTCCGCCTTCCTTGCGAAAGCGAGTGCAAAGATATAAAAAGAAGCCATACCCCGCAAGAGATCGGCTTCTTTTCAGGGCAAAAACACCACTTTTGGCCGAAAGTCCCTCATAATCATCCGCATATTTTACAGGGCGGGTAGGAATCAATGATGACCTCTCCTTGCAGATTCCCATATACGATACGCATGGCTCGATATACATTAAACACATGGCTATAGATACAATCATGCATAACCGGAAATCCAGGTGCAATAATAACGGACTGCCCCCCCGCTCCTTCGTGCCGAAAAAAACCGCGGACCGGCCGGAATGTGTTAAAGTTTGTTAAACCGGGCAGAGGTCAGCGTGTGACTATATACCTTAGGCGCTGCATTTACGTAATTATTAATAATTGACGTTCTTCCCTAATTAACCTATCTTTGCAAGATGTTTAAAAACAAACGGATATTATTATTATCAGTATCCCTATTTCTAGCGTTCTCCATAACCGGTTGCAAGAGCAAGTTTGAAAAACTGCGGCTTAGCAACGATACCGGTAAAAAGTACCAGGAAGCTATAAAGTTGTACAATAATAAAGACTATAACAAGGCCCTGACCTTGTTTGATGCTTTGGTTCAGAAATACCGCGGAATGGCTGAGGCGGAAGACCTCTACTACTATTACGCATATACCAATTACCATTTGAAGGACTATACCACGGCCCGTTATCACTTCAAAGTTTTTGCAGACACCTACCCAAGCAGTCCAAAAGCGGAAGAGTGCCGGTATATGTCGGCCTATTGCTTTTACCTGGAGTCCCCGAACTATTCGCTTGACCAGGAAAATACCCTGAAGGCTATCGAAGCCCTTCAGCTATTCATTAATCTGTATCCGAAAAGCGACCGGGTCGCTGAGGCCAGCCGACTGATCGCCGATCTCAGGGGAAAACTGGAGACCAAGTCCTATGCGAACGCGAAACTGTACCTTGATATCGGAGATTATCAATCGGCTGTCATCGCATTCCGGAATTCACTCCGGGATTATCCTGACACCAAGTACGCGGAAGAAATGGAATACCTCATCATCCAGGCGCAATATTTGTATGCGAAAAACAGTTTCGTTAACAGACAGGAGTCCCGATATGAGGAAGTCATCCAGCTGACCGATGAATTCGTTGAGAAATATCCCCAGAGCCAGTATGTGAAACCGGCTCAGCAGTATAAAAAAGATTCCCTGGCCGCCATCGAGGACGTGAAGAAAAACATGGCTTCAATCCAGGCGACTCAAAAAAGCAAAGAAGTAAAAGAAGATAAAAAAGAGAACAATGAGCAGCAATAAACCATCTATACCAAACAGCACCGTTACACGGGACGTCCGTCAACTGGACAAAAAGACCGGCAATATTTACGAATCATTAGTTATCATTGCCAAAAGAGCGAATCAGATTTCCAATAACATGAAGGAAGAGCTTCAGAACAAACTTTCAGAGTTTGCGTCATCGAATGACAATCTGGAAGAGGTTTTTGAAAATCGCGAACAAATTGAGATCTCCAAGCATTATGAGCGCATGCCAAAGCCTACGCTTATCGCTGTCGATGAGTTTTTGAATGACAAGGTTTATTTCAGAAACCCTTCAAAAGAGCAATAATTGTTCTGAGGCGTAATGCTTGAAGGCAAAAAGATATTACTTGGCGTTTGCGGCAGTATAGCGAGCTACAAATCTGCTATTCTGGTTCGTTTGCTAGTAAAGGCTGGTGCAAACGTCAAAGTAATCATGACGAGAGACGCGGGCAATTTCATCACCCCGCTTACTCTTGCTACCCTTTCCAAAAATCCGACCCTTTCAGAGTATTTTGACCCGGCATCAGGGGAATGGAACAACCACGTTGAACTGAGTCTGTGGGCTGACCTGATGTTAATAGCGCCAGCCAGCGCCAACACCATCGCAAAATTGGCGAACGGTATCTGCGACAATCTTCTTACCGCTTGTTACCTCTCCGCACGGTGCCCGGTCTATTTTGCCCCGGCCATGGACCTCGATATGTGGAAACATCCGGCAACCCGGCAAAATATTTCCAGACTGGAATCTTATGGCAATAGGTTGATCCGTCCAGCCTTTGGGGAACTCGCCAGCGGACTTATGGGTGAAGGCAGGATGTCCGAACCTGAGGAGATTACCGACTTTCTGCGCAATGAACTAAGAAAAAAACTTCCGCTTCATGGTAAGAGTGCTATGGTGACTGCCGGACCGACCCATGAGGCCATTGACCCGGTTCGGTTTATCGGCAACCACTCTTCCGGAAAGATGGGATTTGCAGTCGCCGAACAGCTGGCGGCCATGGGCGCAAGCGTCAAGCTAATTTCCGGTCCCACGTCACTGTCAACCCGAATCCCCGGTATTGAACGAATTAATGTTGTCTCAGCGGATGACATGCTTTCGGCCTGCACGGCACACTTCGGAGGATCGGATATCACCGTGATGAGTGCAGCGGTGGCAGACTACCGGCCAAAGCATGTAGCTGATCAAAAGATAAAGAAAAATACTGCCGGCCTGCAGATAGAACTTGTTAAAACCGTTGACATCCTGTCCGAACTTGGCAAAATGAAGACACCCGGCCAGGTTCTGGTCGGCTTTGCACTGGAAACTCAGGATGAAGTTTCCAATGCAGAGTCCAAGCTTCAGCGGAAGAATCTGGACTTTATCGTCCTGAATTCCCTTAATGATGAGGGTGCCGGTTTCCGGGGCGACTCGAACAAAATCACCATTATTGACAAAGCGCTTCAAAAAGAAGAGTTTACCCTAAAAAGCAAATCAGAAGTAGCAAAGGATATCTGCCTTAAAATAGTAGATTTAATAGCTCAATGAAACGCTTGATCATCACTGTCCTTATGCTTACCGGATTTCAGGTAACCGCGCAGGACCTGAACGCCAGAGTACAGGTATTATCCCCGCAGATTCAGGCGTCCAACAAGAGATCCCTTGAAAGTCTTGAGCAGACGATCCAGGAATTTTTAAATAACAGGAAATGGACATCTGACCGGCTCCAGTCGCAGGAACGAATTGACTGCAGTTTCATCATCACCATTAAAGAATGGGACGGTTCTAGTAACTTCAAGGCAGAGGCCCAGATTCTGTCCAGCCGGCCAGTATACGGTTCTTCTTACAACAGCACCGTCCTGAATATCAGCGACCGGGAGTTCGACTTTGCGTATGCCGAAGGGCAGCCGCTCGACTTTTCGGAAGACGCATACATCAGTAATCTAAGTTCGTTGCTCGCTTACTATTCCTATGTTATTGTGGGTTTCGATTATGATACCTTTTCGAAACTAGGCGGCACAACTTATTTTAACCGCGCACAAGCCGTTCTGAATAACGCGCAGAACGCACCATACAAGGGTTGGAAAGGTTTTGACGGACTACGAAACCGATTCTGGCTGATCGAAAATCTTCAGAATAAATCATACAGCGCCCTTCGTGAGAACATGTATGAGTACCATCGCCATGGGATGGATCTCCTGGCCGGCAACATCCAGAAGGGCCGGAAAACCATAGCATCTCTCCTGCCCGATCTGCTGAAAGTTGACAAGCAAAAACAGGGATCCATGCTGGCTCAGTTATTCTTCACGGCCAAAGCGGATGAACTGGTTAACATCTTTTCCGCATCAGATACCCAGGAGAAGGTCCGGATTTATAACATTCTGACAGAACTCGACCCGGCAAATTCCTCCAAATATTCCGCTTTAAAACCAGGAAGGTAGAACCCTCTCCAATTTTCGTTATTTTCGCTAAAATTCAACACAAGATGCTGAACCGCCTAGTCATTCAAAATTATGCTCTCATCGATAATCTTGATATAAGCTTCTCCGATCAGCTTAATATATTAACAGGTGAAACGGGGGCGGGAAAGTCTATCATATTGGGTGCGCTTTCTCTCCTGCTCGGCCAGCGGGCAGAAAGCAGGTACTTCTATAATCAGGAAAAAAAGTGCGTTATTGAAGGATCTTTCCATATTCCTGACTTCCACCTAAAAGGGTTCTTTACTGACAACGATCTCGACTATGAGGAAGAGACCGTCCTGCGCCGGGAAATCACGGCAGAAGGTAAGTCGCGTGCCTTTATCAACGATACTCCCGTCAACCTGACCACTCTGAGGCAACTGGGCGAATTCCTGATTGACATCCACTCGCAGCATGCAACACTGGAAATTAGCGATGAAAAATTCCAGCTGATGGTCATTGATACCCTGGCGGGAAACGAACCGCAACTGAAAGAATACAGGGAAAGCTACCGCGAGTATCGCAGGACCCAAAAAGAACTTAAAGACCTGCTTGCAGCAACGGAACAGTCCAAGGCAGATATGAACTACTTTCAGTTCCAGTTCGACGAGCTTGAAAAGGCACAGCTTCAGGACGACGAACAGGATCGGCTTGAACGGGAACTGAATTCGCTTACCCATGCCGAAGAAATAAAAAGAGGCCTTGCCGGAGCAGCATTTATACTTGACGACCATGAACAAGCCGTTCTGGCGCAGTTGAAAGATGCGCTACAGCAGCTGCAGCAGGCTGAGCGGTTCGACCCCGGAATCAGCTCCTTATCAGAACGCTTGAAAAGTAGTGTTATTGAGTTAAAGGATCTTGCCTCAGAAATCTCATTCGCTGCAGAGCATACCCAAATCAACGAAGGCCGGTCCGCGGAAATCAGTGAACGTCTCAACCTGATCTACACGCTTGAGAAAAAGCACCGGGTAAATTCTACTGGAGAACTCCTTGAAATCCAGAATAGACTAGCGGAAAAACTGGAGGCTATCCTTCAGGGCGACGACCGCCTGGAAGACCTGCAGAAACTGGAACAAACATTAAGAAAACAGCTCCATGACCGGGCCGGCTCGATTCACGAGAAGCGGATAGCCGCAATTCCGGAAGTGGAAAAGTTTATCCGTCAGACGCTGCAGGAAGTAGGCATGCCACATGCTCTTCTAAAGATCGAAAACCGCCTTACAGATGAAATCAGCGAATCCGGCCGCACCAATATTCGTTTTCTTTTCAGCGCGAACAAGGGTCAGGAAGCTGCGCCGATGAACAAGGTTGCTTCCGGCGGGGAGCTGTCAAGACTTATGCTGAGTGTAAAGTCACTTATCGCGCGGCATACCGCACTTCCGACCATTATTTTCGATGAGATCGATACAGGTATATCCGGGGAAGTGGCGTTAAAGGTCGGAAATGTGATGGAGGCAATCTCTGCAAATATGCAGGTAATCGCCATCACGCATCTACCTCAGATCGCCAGTAAAGGAAAAGCACACTACCGGGTTTATAAGGATGAGCGCTCCGGCAGGACCTTGACCAGCATTAGCAGGCTGGATCCGCAGGATCGTGTCCTCGAAGTAGCAAAAATGCTCAGCGGTGAAAACCCCGGGGAATTCGCTCTCCAAAATGCTAAAGAGCTTCTGGAAGGGTAATTATTCTCTCACAATCACAGATTTTTTTATAACCTTTGACGGATAATAAGACACTAAAAAACTATACGATGGCATATAACTTATTGAAAGGGAAACGCGGCATCATTACAGGTGCACTGGATGAAAATTCGATTGCATGGAAAGTTGCGGAGAAGGCGCATGAAGAGGGTGCTACTTTCGTTTTGAGCAACGCCCCGATCGCCATGCGAATGGGCGAAATCAATGGACTGGCCGAAAAAACCAAATCGGAAATCATTCCCGCCGATGCAACGAGCGTTGACGACCTGACCAACCTGTTTACTAAATCGCAGGAGATTCTAGGTGGTAAGATCGACTTCGTTCTGCATTCAATCGGAATGAGCGTGAATATCCGTAAGAAAATTCCTTACCCTGAGTCAAACTATGACTACTTCATGAAAGGGATTGATGTTTCCGCCCTTTCTTTGCATAAAATGTTAAGCGTCGCCAAAAAACTTGATGCGATCAATGAATGGGGCAGCGTCGTTGCCCTGACCTATATGGCAGCGCAGAGAACCTATCCGTTCTATACTGATATGGCAGACATCAAAGCTATGCTAGAATCAATTGCGCGGAGTTTTGGTTATCATTACGGTCTGGAGAAAAAGGTACGGATCAATACAGTCTCCCAGTCACCAACAAAAACCACAGCCGGTACCGGAATAAAGGGATTTGGTGATTTTTATGACTATGCGAACGCTATTGCTCCACTAGGGAATGCAGATGCTGCGTCCTGCGCGGACTACTGCGTTACGCTTTTCTCTGACCTCACCAGGATGGTAACTATGCAGAACCTGTTCCATGATGGCGGATATTCCTCAACCGGCGTCAGCATGGACGTTATGGAACGGCTAGGCGTGGAAGCACAGCAGTAAGCTTCGCGGTAAATCGTACAGGAAAGCCTGCAGGAAGAAACCTGCAGGCTTTTTTATAGCCCTAGCTGATCAAAAGACAGATCCATCAATGGGAATTTCTTCCAGTCTCTGTAGTCATAATGCCACCACTCATCGGCGTAAATATTAAAGCCGTATTTGGTCATCAGACGCTTCAGGAGTTCCCGGTTCCGGATGACCTCTTCCGGCAACCCGCCATAATCAGCATGCGCTTTCTCCGTAAAATCGTCATATGGGGTAGGCATATCAAGCTCCTTCCCCGAGGTGAGATCGATTATGGTCAGGTCGACGGCACAGCCCCGGTTATGTCTGGATCCCCTTCTGGGCGACGCCACGAAAACCGTGTCTCTGGCTTTCTCGTAAAAGGCAACCGTTACGGAATAAGGACGGTAGCCATCATAGATCTTGAGTCCCAGACCCATAGACCTGAGTTCATCCTGCACTGACCGGAGTGCCTGGGCAGCCGGTCTTCTAAGGTAAGCTGCTGCGCGGTCGTACATTACCTGTCCCATGAAATTGTTTGCAGTCGCATAACGAATATCGTAGATTACACCAGGCACCACGTCTTTCAGGGCAACCAGCTCAAGGTCCCGGTCGGCCTTGACCTGACGGTTATATTCGTCCGGGTCGGATACGATAGACAGCCCATAGGGATTTTGCTGCGAATGCACATCAGTAACGTTTTGAAGCAGCAACAAACACAGGACGAATTTTTTAAGGTGTCTCATTTGGAAAAATATTGTTCAAATTAGTGATAAAGTATAAAGACGACAACCGGAGGCCCAAAATGAAATCATTATTGATCCCGCTAATCTTGTTCATCTGCTGCCTGGAGAGCGTATCCGGGCAGGTATTTTCAGTTAACGGGCTTGTTAAGGAAGAAGATGGAAAACCAGTATACGGCGCGCAGGTATTTCTTGACGGAACCAGCAAGTCTGTTGTAAGTGACCATGCAGGTAAATTTGGCCTTGCTGGCTTGAAACCCGGAAGCTATGAACTGGTTGTCTCGCTGTTGGGATACAAACCCTATAGCAAAAAGATTCTGATCGGAGACCAGGATATCCAAATGAATATTATCCTCCAGTTTAATTCGGTCGCCCTGAGGGAGGTTGTTGTTCAGCCCGATCTGGACAGGGAACAAAACTATCAGGTCTTTCTTAAGCAATTTATCGGCGAATCGCTGAACGGCCGGCAATGCAGAATTCTCAATGCTGACATTCTGAATCTGACTTTCGATAAAAGGAAAAGACTAATGGAAGCCGATTCGGGCGGCGAATTCCTGATCATCGAGAACAAGGCGCTCGGCTACCGCCTGAAATACCTTCTAATGGACTTTCAGCTCGATTTTTCCTCCGGGATGCTGTCCTATATGGGAAAGACAGTCTTCGAGGAACTTAGAGGTTCGGCACCACGTTTACGTAAATGGAGCAAGAACCGGCAGAACGCCTATTTGGGTTCGGTCCAGCATTTCCTTTCCAGTGTATATAACCAGTCCATTTATCAGGAAGGTTACCAGATCCGGAAGCTTATCCGCCGGCCTAACGCCGACAGGCCATCAGACTCTTTAATCAATGCCCGGATCCGCCGGTTTTCCGGTTCCGCAGACGGAACGGTGGTTCTCGGCCGCAATGACTCTCTGGACTACTGGATAAGCAAAAGAAAGCTTCCAAAAGTCAACCAATTTCTATTGAATGAACTTATCAACACAGACTCCCTGCTGAAGCCGGTTTCCGAAAACATGAAAGAACTGAAGTTTGAGGATTGCCTGTATGTAGTCTACACTCAGGAACGGGAGCCGGCCGAATACCGCGTATGGAATGGAACGATACCGAGGCCCCTTGACCAGCCCAATTACCAGACCTCTGTCCTGTCAAGGAATACCGGCCCTATAGAACTTGACAGACAGGGTAACCTGATGGATCCGCTGGCAATCTTCTTCGAAGGATACTGGGCTTTCGAAAAGGTCGGGGATATGCTCCCTTCTGATTACACCATAACCTTCTAAGATTTTACGGTTTATCCCAACCGGGGACGTCAGAGGCTTTCAACGAGAACGACCTTTACGGTCATCGATCCGGGGGGAGTTACCGTAGAAATACCGTCCGAATTCTGCAACTCCATCACGATCTGTCCCGGCTCTGTGTAATAGCTGTATGACACCCCGTTATAGACCTGGGGGATCTGCTCATAGACGCGGTTGCCGAACGACACATAGACCAGTACACCGTGATGTTCATTTACATAGTCATCTATCTCCGGCATTGCTATTTCAGCATAAAAGCTCCGGCTCTGCTGGTCTACATTCACCCAATCGCCGGGCCTTAATTCCGTAATAATCGTCCGGTTGGGAACCACATATTCCTTGGTACAGGAAGTTATCGTAAAAAGAATCAGGAGAATCGCTATAGTAAATCGTTTCATACGCAAAGGAGTTATTTAAATAAAGACGAACAAAAAAAGGCTTCGGTTGCAACCGAAGCCTTATGTTTCTACTATTCTTCTTTTTTCTCTTCTTTCTTCTTTTTACTTCCTTTCGGTTTGCCGGCAATTTTGATCTCCCCGGATTCCTTGTCGAAATCGACCTCCATCGTATCACCCTCGGCCAGTTCACCTTTCAGGATCTCTTCCGCGATCGGATCTTCCAGATACTTCTGAATCGCACGCTTCAGCGGACGGGCTCCAAAATTTGAATCATAGCCTTTGTCGGCGATGAACTCCTTGGCAGCATCTGTCAGCTGGATCTCGTAGCCTAGTCCCTGGATCCTGTCGAACAGGCCTTTCAGTTCAATATCGATTATCTTGAAGATCTCGTCTTTTCCAAGCGAATTAAACACGATCACATCATCGATCCGGTTCAGGAACTCAGGAGCAAACGCACGTTTAAGCGCGTTTTCGATAACGCCTCTAGAGTGTGCGTCCGCCTGGAGAGCTTTTGCAGAGGTGGTGAAACCGACGCCCTGACCGAAGTCCTTCAGCTGCCGCGCCCCGATGTTCGAGGTCATAATGATGATCGTATTCCGGAAGTCTACCTTACGTCCAAGACTGTCGGTCAACTGTCCCTCGTCCAGAACCTGTAGCAGGATATTGAATACATCGGGGTGAGCCTTTTCGATCTCATCCAAAAGAACCACTGCATATGGCTTACGCCGCACTTTTTCGGTCAGCTGACCGCCTTCCTCATATCCGACATATCCCGGAGGCGCGCCTACCAGACGTGAGACAGCGAACTTCTCCATGTATTCACTCATGTCAATCTGGATCAAAGCATCCTCGGTATCGAACATGAACCTGGCCAACTCTTTTGCCAGCTCAGTCTTACCGACACCGGTGGGCCCCAGGAAGATAAATGAGCCTATCGGCTTTTTAGGATCTTTCAGACCAGCACGGGTCCGCTGAATGGCTTTCGTTAACTTCTTAACAGCATCATCCTGGCCAATGATCTTGCTCTGAATCGTCTCAGGCATGGCGAGCAGCTTCTGGCTGTCGGTCTGACCGACACGCTGAACCGGGATTCCGGTCATCATCGACACCACCTCGGCAACATTGTCTTCTGTAACGGTATACCGTTTGGTCTTGGTGTCAGCCTCCCATTCCGCTTTCGCACGCTCCAGTTCTTCGAGCAGGTTCTTCTCGGTATCCCGGAGTTTAGCGGCTTCCTCATACTTTTGACTGCGAACCACTTTATTCTTCTCAACCTTGATCTCTTCGATCTTTCCTTCAATATCGATAATGTTCTGCGGAACGTGGATATTGGTAAGGTGAACCCGGGAACCAGATTCATCAAGGGCATCGATTGCTTTATCCGGAAGGAACCGGTCGGTAATGTAACGTGATGTAAGGGAAACGCAGGCATTAATAGCTTCTTCCGTATAGGTCACGCCATGGTGTTCCTCGTATTTTTCCTTGATCCGGTTCAGTATCTCGATGGTTTCCGTAGGAGTAGCCGGTTCGACCATGACTTTCTGGAAACGCCGGTCTAATGCGCCGTCTTTCTCAATATACTGACGGTATTCGTCCAGCGTCGTCGCTCCGATACATTGTATCTCGCCCCGGGCAAGTGCGGGTTTGAACATGTTGGATGCATCCAACGATCCAGAAGCGCCTCCGGCACCGACAATGGTATGAATCTCGTCAATGAAAAGAATAACATCCGGAGATTTTTCCAGCTCGTTCATAACCGCCTTCATGCGCTCCTCAAACTGGCCCCGGTATTTTGTTCCGGCTACCAGAGACGCAAGATCAAGGGTCACGACCCGCTTATTGAACAACACTCTTGAAACCTTGCGCTGAACGATCCTAAGTGCCAGTCCCTCTGCAATGGCAGACTTACCAACGCCCGGCTCACCGATCAGGATCGGGTTGTTTTTCTTACGACGCGAAAGAATTTGGGAAACCCGTTCTATTTCCTTCTCCCGGCCGACGATCGGATCCAGTTTACCTTCCTCCGCCGCCTTGGTCAGGTCACGGCCGAAATTATCCAGCACCGGGGTCTTCGATTTGATATCTGAGACCTTCTTCGGCTGGCTGAAACTTTCCTCTTCTCTGAAATCATCATCTCCGGCCGCCGATCCCGGCGCCTCATCTCTGAAGGTTTCCTTATTCTGTTCTACTTCCGCCTTGAAAATATCATAGTTCACATTGTACTGCAACAGGATCTGGGATGCAATATTCTCTTCATCCCGAAGAACCGATAGCAGCAGGTGTTCTGTGCCGATAACGTCGCTTTTGAAAATTTTTGCCTCGAGATAGGTGATCTTTAACACCTTTTCGGCCTGTTTGGTCAATGGGATATTTCCCAGGTTTACAGTTGTGCTTGACGTCCCCTTCACAGCATCTTCCACTGAACGACGAAGACGTGAGGTATCCACTCCCAATCCTTTCAATATCTTGATTGCCATGCCATCTCCTTCACGGATAAGGCCCAGCAGCAGATGCTCCGTTCCTATATAATCGTGCCCCAGTCGTAAAGCTTCTTCTCTGCTATAAGAGATCACGTCTTTAACGCGCGGTGAAAATTTAGCTTCCATTTAATGTACCTTTCTTCGTTTTGAACGTCCTAATCTATCAATTTGTTTTCTTTATAGTCTGACGCGTATTGTAACAAGTTATCAACAATTAAGCCATTTCCGGCAATTCGGAAATAGCCCCTGAAGGGTGATTTAAAATTACCTGTATCTGACTAAAAACGCGATATTTGGACTTCATTTTTGCAAGAATGTCAGACGAGAAGATCATATTTTCAATGGCAGGTGTAAATAAGATTTACCCGCCCCAGAAACAGGTTTTGAAGAACATTTACCTCTCCTTCTTCTATGGAGCCAAAATCGGAGTCATAGGTTTAAACGGATCAGGAAAATCCTCATTGCTCAAGATTATTGCCGGCCTTGATAAGTCCTACCAGGGAGAGGTGGTTTTTTCTCCCGGTTACAGTGTGGGATATCTAGCGCAGGAGCCTGAATTAGACCCTGATAAGACAGTTCGGGAGGTCGTTGAGGAAGGCGTGGCCGATATTACCGCAGTACTGAACGAGTATGAAGAAATTAATGAGAAGTTTGGGTTGCCGGAGGTTTATGAGAACGCGGATGAGATGGATAAGCTACTTGCCCGCCAGGGGGAACTCCAGGACAGGATCGATGCCACCAACGCTTGGGAGCTTGACAGCAAACTTGAGCGGGCTATGGATGCCCTCCGTTGCCCGGAACCTGATGCAAAGATAGCCAATTTGTCAGGTGGAGAGCGACGTCGTGTCGCATTGTGCAGGTTATTACTTCAGCAGCCGGATGTATTGCTACTTGATGAGCCGACCAACCACCTGGATGCCGAAAGTATCGACTGGCTTGAGCAGCACCTAAAACAGTATGAGGGAACGGTTATTGCCGTAACCCACGACCGTTACTTTCTCGATAATGTAGCCGGTTGGATCCTGGAGCTGGACCGCGGAGAAGGAATTCCCTGGAAAGGAAACTATTCCTCCTGGCTTGACCAGAAATCCAAGCGACTTGCCCAGGAAGAAAAAACCGAAAGTAAACGCCAGAAGACCCTTGAACGTGAGCTTGAATGGGTGCGGATGGCTCCTAAGGCCCGCCATGCCAAGTCAAAGGCCCGTTTAAGCAATTACGAAAAACTTGCCTCAGAGGAAACCCGGGACCGGGAAGATAAACTGGAGCTTTTCATACCTCCGGGACCGCGCCTGGGCAACGTAGTGATTGAGGCGCAGAATGTGACCAAGGCATATGGCGACAGGATCCTTTTTGAAAATCTGAGCTTCTCCTTACCGCCCGCAGGAATCGTGGGGATCATCGGACCTAACGGTGCTGGAAAGACCACCCTCTTCCGGTTAATCACCGGCCAGGAAAAGCCTGATGAAGGCACATTCCGGGTAGGCGAAACGGTTGCATTGGGATATGTCGACCAAAACCATGATGATCTGAATCCGGAAAAATCGGTGTGGGAAAACATCACGGATGGACAAGAAACGATCCTTCTCGGAAACCGCCCTGTAAACTCCCGGGCTTATGTTTCCAAGTTCAACTTCAACGGGGCGGACCAACAAAAGAAGGTAGGTGTGCTCTCCGGAGGAGAAAGGAACCGGGTACATCTTGCTATCACCCTGAAAAAAAGCTCGAACGTCTTACTGCTGGATGAGCCGACGAACGATATCGACGTTAACACCCTGCGGGCACTGGAAGAGGGTCTGGAAAATTTCGGCGGATGTGCGGTTGTGATTTCCCACGACCGTTGGTTCTTAGATAGGATCTGCACCCATATCCTGGCTTTCGAAGGAAATTCTCAGGTTTACTTTTTTGAAGGAAACTATAGCGAGTATGAAGAAAACCGCAAGAAACGGACTGGTGACATAACTCCACACAGGATCCGGTATAAGAAACTCGTATGATAATGTAACCGAAGCCGTCACAGAAAAATGACGGCTTCGGTTTGAATTCTTTTTAGAATGGAGTCTGGTAACTGATCAGGAAGACTATTGCTTGGGCACAATTTGCTTGGGAGTACCTTCCAAGATCTCCAGGACCTGATTCATTTCCTTTTGGAGATTCTGCATCTGTCTCCGCATCGATTGCATCTGCCTTCTCATATCCTGGAGCATCGCTTTATAGGTTTTGTAGCTTAGCACGGAGAACATCGGCTTGATCAGGGGAAAGGTCCTGCCCGATTCCGTCAAACCGCTAATCTCTTTTTTTCTGCTGCTCCACATAAGCATAAGCTCCTGCTGCAGTTCGGAATATTTTGCCATGGCTGTTTAATCTAGTACACCTTATGCAACAGCTATGCGAGTCTTAGGTTTTGCAAAATGCCTACCATGCTCTTAATAAGCGGTTTCCGGTCGACCAGCCCGCCCTTAGCCTCGAAACGTTAATGCTGCAAATCCCGCCGGATGTAGGAAGCGATGGATTACATTGTTTATGGGTCCAATGGGAGTATACCGTTTTACCGCCTCCCAGGACCTGCTGTAAAAACGAATCGGATGCAGGTCGCAACATTCAACCGGCCCGTATGTTAATCAAACATGTAATCTAATGCCTGCCATGCCTTCAAGACCTCCGAAGTTTAATCACCGCCATTGGTCTGGGTATGTTAAACCCGCCATATATGTCCTGGAAAAAGTTTAGCGGGGACATCATCAAAAGTCCCATTACCGAAGAAGTAGAAAATGCAATAAAAAGGGAGTCGTTCCTAGGCAATAAACTGAAAGTTTGTATTGGTACCGATTCCCAGGTGAAGGGCATCGTCACAGACTTCGCAACAGTAATCGTTTTCTTAAGGGAGAAAAAAGGAGCATTCATGTTTATCAGTCAGGACCGAAGCACCTATAAAATGTCAATTAAAGAACGAATGCTCGCGGAGGTGCAGCGCTCGATTGAGGCCGCCTATACACTCTGTCCCTTGCTCGACCGTTATAATATCGATCTGGAGGTACATGCAGATATCAATACCAACCCGATGTTCAAATCAAACCAGGCGCTTCATGAAGCTATGGGCTATATCCTGAGTATGGGGTTTGTATTTAAGGCAAAGCCGGAGGCCTTTGCCAGTTCCGCCTGTGCCAACAAGGTGATCCAGTGATAAACCAGATCAGAATACCAGCTGGTATCCGGCTCCCTGGATAACACCTCTGCGCTCCAACTCCTTATCAATATAGGTCTGTATCTCGGCCTTTTTCTTGTTCCAGTTCGGCGCGATAAGAAGGTCATAATCGGCCAGACCAAATAGACGCTGGATCACGATATCCGGCCGAAGCAGCGGAATGAACTCGCAAAGAAAGTCCGTATATTCTTCTAGGGAGAACACATGGAAGGGCTCCCGCTTGTATTTTACACCCATGATCGAACCTTCAACAATGTGAAGGTGATGAAGCTTCACAAACTTAATTTGAGGGAACCGGTTAATTTCGTCTGCATACCGGAGCATCATCTCCCGGGTTTCCCAGGGAAATCCAAAGATGGTGTGTACGCAAATGTCGAGGCTGGTATTCGATACCAGATTCAAAGCCTTTTCGAGCTCCTGGTGGGTGCACCCGCGATTGATCCTTAGAAGCGTATCATCATAAATGGACTCCATGCCCATTTCCAGATCCACATCAAACCGGTCTGAGTAGCTTTCAAGTAGCTGAACTTTTTGAAAATCGATACAATCCGGCCGGGTACCGACGGATAGTCCGACAATATTTTCAGTATTATAACTCAGCGCTTCATCATACAACTCCTTCAAATAGTGGACCGGAGCATAGGTATTCGTATTGGGCTGGAAATAGATGATAAATTTTTCGGCAGCATACCCGCGGACAGCGCGCTCCATCCCCTGTTCGATCTGCTCACGAATGGTAGGAAGCTTACGGGAGAGCTCTGGAGTGAACGAATCGACGTTACAGTAGGTGCATCCTCCATATCCTTTACTCCCATCCCGGTTCGGACAGGTAAAATTCGCGTCAACAATTATCTTGAAAACCCGTTTCCCATCGTACTTATTACGAAGATATCCCCCGTAATAATTGTAATTCTTATGTCCAAAATCTACTGGAGTGCCCAAAACAACTATTTTTGCAAAGATACAAATACCATAACTCATGCTCCGTATATATTACAAGAAAGATCGTCGTCTGGCAAAAGAGAGTGATCTGGAAGGACTACGTGAAATACCGATGAACGATCTCGTATGGGTTGATCTTCAAAATCCGTCTGTTGAAGAGAAGGTAACGATTGAAACATATTTCGATATAAAATATTCCTCAGAAGAAGAATCTCAGGAGATTGAAAGTTCCTCCAGATTCAGTGAAGTAGAAGATGAACTGATCATCAACAGTAATTTCTTATCCCAACACGGCCGCGACTTCAGCTATTGCCCCGTTTCGATCATCCTGGAAAAAGGTATCCTGTTCACCTACCGGGATGATGACCTGAAAACATTCGGAGAGTCTGTCAAAAAAATCAAAGCGAACCCCGCATCCTTCGTAAATGGCTACCAGATTTTACTGACGATCCTGGAAACCTCCATTGATCAGGATGCCGATCTGATAGAAGGCCTGGCTAAAGAAATCGCTGACCTGAACCAGCAGCTAATCCTGCAGAAGAAACGACCAGACGAGGAGGTCCTTGTAAGAATTTCCTCTTTCCAGGATAAGACGATGCTGCTCCGTGAAAATGTAATCGACAAGCAAAGGCTGGTATCGGCCCTGATGAAAAGCAGCCTTGTACCTGAGGAATATAAGGGGTTCCTGAGGATCATGATAAAGGACATCGCCTCCATTCTGGAACACAACAAATTCTCGTTCGAACGCCTGGAATTTCTGCAGGACACCTTCATGGGCTTTGTCAATATTGAGCAAAACCGGATTATTAAGATCTTTACCGTTGCTACCGTCGCATTTATGCCCCCTACCCTGATCGCCAGCATTTACGGAATGAATTTCAAAATGATGCCTGAACTGGACTGGGACTACGGGTATTTGTTTGCTGTCATGCTCATGCTGCTCTCATCGGTCATCACACTGATCTATTTCAAGAAGCGTAACTGGCTGTAGATCGGATAAACTATCTTGGTACAATGCTTGTTCTTAAGATGAGATACTAAGTATTCATTAAAAGGATAGAGCATGGGAAACGCATGGGATAAAAGAAGGCCGCATGGCGAAAATGCGGACAATACCGAAAATCAAAATCAGCAACAGCAAAACACCGGGAACATTGGCCGTGAAGAAGGCGCCGATATCAATCGGCAAAATCAGCCCAATTTTGAAAAAGGTCAGTTCGGGACTACCGCAGAACATGGCAGCGGATCACTTGGTCATTCCGGACACGTCGATGGCCGAAACGAAGACCAGATCGATTATGGCAGCCAGGGTAACAAACCGGCCGGAAATTATACAGGAAACGCTGAAGACAACTGGAACCAGGGAACCGAGGGCTCACCCGGACAGGGATACAGTGACGCTGGGGCTGCTGGAAACATGGGACCTGGCGGGACTAGCGGCCAGTCAGGCGAAATTTACGGAACTGCCGGATCAAGCGCGGAAAGCCAGGGTGTCTCAGGCACCCATCGCCCTGGAGGCGATTCATACCAGTATCAACCAGATTCAAACACCCCTCAGAATCAGGGAAATCCATGGGTGGAAGGAAATCCGGAACTGAATAAAAGGGACCAGAAAAAGCCAGATATCCATAATCTGGACGAGGACTTTGACGACGACGACGATCCTCGGAACGAATTACTTTGACGACCGGAATCTATTTAACAGGAAAGAGGAGCGATGCTCCTCTTTCCTGTTTATGGTCCCCCTCCGAAAGCATTCCAAGCAACATTTTTTATTAAATTTGCTGGATTCCCGAATCTAAGCCAATGCAAACCATAGAAATATATAAACCAAAAAACAAGATCCGATTTGTTACCGCTGCTGCCCTTTTTGACGGGCATGATGCATCGATCAATATCATGCGGAGGATCCTTCAGTCGTCAGGAGCAGAAGTCATACACCTGGGGCACAACCGGTCGGTAGACGAAGTTGTCAACTGTGCGATCCAGGAGGATGTACAGGGTATTGCAATTACCTCTTATCAGGGCGGCCATATTGAGTATTTCAAATACATGTATGACCTGCTCAAGCAGCGGAATGCTCCGCATATCAAGATCTTCGGCGGTGGTGGAGGCGTGATCCTCCCGTCTGAAATAGAAGAACTGCACGAATATGGCATTGCAAGAATTTATTCCCCGGATGACGGCCGGCATATGGGTTTGCAGGGAATGATTAATGACATGCTTCAGCGAAGTGATTTTGCGACCAAAGTCGCCCTGAACGGGGAAATTAACGGCATCTGCAAGAAAGATATTCCTGCCATATCAGCGGCAATTACCGTTGCCGAAAATCATCCTGAAGAAGCCGAATCATTCCTTAATGAAGTAAAAGCGCTCATCAGCCGGAAAACAATTCCTGTATTGGGCATTACCGGAACCGGCGGTGCCGGTAAATCGTCTTTGGTAGACGAGTTAGTCCGCCGTTTCCTGATAGAAACGGACAAGAGCCTCGCGATCATTTCGGTAGACCCTTCCAAACGGAAAACCGGTGGCGCATTACTTGGAGACCGGATCCGGATGAACTCTATCAATAACCCCAGGGTGTATATGCGGTCTCTGGCTACCCGACAGGCGAACCTTGCCCTCTCAAAGTATGTGCAGGAAAGTATTGACATATGCAAGGCGGCTGGCTATGACCTCATCATTGTCGAAACTTCAGGCATTGGGCAGTCCGATACGGAGATAACTGAACATTGCAATGTTTCTCTATACGTGATGACTCCGGAATTCGGCGCTGCCACACAACTCGAAAAGATCGACATGCTTGATTTTGCCGACCTGGTCGCCATCAATAAGTTTGACAAGCGGGGTGCACTCGATGCGCTCCGGGATGTCAGGAAACAATACAAACGCAATCACCAGCTGTTCGATGCTCAAGATGAGACGTTGCCGGTCTATGGCACGATGGCGTCCCAGTTTAACGACCCAGGTATGAATAACCTGTTCACTGCGCTGATGGATGTTATCCGAAGCAAAACCGGTGTGGACTTCAATGCTCGAATGGAACTCACAAGGGAACAGTCGGAAAAGATCTATATCATTCCGCCTGACCGGACAAGATACCTGGCCGAGATCGCAGAAGCAAGCCAGGACTATAACAAATGGGTGGACCGGCAAAGCAAGATCGCTCAGCAAATGTTCCAACTGAAGGGAACAATCGAGCTACTGGAGAGCAAGGGGCAGGACGTGACCCAGCTGACCGGGCTGTACAACCACCTGGAAGAAGACCTCGACGGAGAATGCAGAAGGCTGCTAAGGGAATGGCCGGAAACGATCAGGCGGTACAAGGCTGATGAATTTGTCTTTAAAGTCCGGGACCGTGAAATCCGCCAGTCCCTGTTTCATGAGTCCCTTTCTAAGCTGCGCATCCCGAAGATTTCGTTACCCAGGTATGAAGCCTGGGGTGATATCCTCAAGTGGTTACTGACGGAAAATGTCCCGGGAGAGTTCCCATATTCAGCAGGTGTCTTCCCCCTTAAACGGGAAGGAGAGGATCCTACACGAATGTTTGCCGGCGAAGGCGCCCCTGAAAGAACCAATAAGCGCTTCCACTATGTATCACTGGACCAACCGGCACATCGGCTCTCTACAGCATTTGATTCCGTTACCTTGTATGGCGAAGACCCGCACACGCGACCTGACATTTACGGAAAGATCGGAAACTCGGGGGTCAGCATTGCAACGCTGGACGACGCCAAAAAGCTTTACTCAGGCTTTGACCTTTGCCACCCGAGCACATCCGTGTCGATGACAATCAATGGCCCGGCTCCGATGCTTCTCGGATTTTTCATGAATACGGCTATTGACCAGCAATGCGAAAAGTATATCCGGGAGAATGGACTGGAACAGGAAGTTTCTCAAAAGATTGACGAGATCTACCGTGAAAAAGGCCTCGAGCGACCGCGCTATAACGGTGAGCTACCAAAAGGGAACGACGGCCTCGGCCTGATGTTGCTCGGAGTTACCGGGGATCAGGTACTCCCGGGCGAGGTGTATGAAAGGATCAAGGCATCTGCCATGTCAACAGTCCGGGGAACGGTGCAGGCCGACATCCTGAAAGAGGATCAGGCACAGAACACCTGCATCTTCTCAACCGAGTTTGCGTTGCGAATGATGGGCGATATTCAGAAATACTTCATTGAGCACAAGGTCCGAAACTTCTATTCCGTGTCAATATCCGGATATCATATCGCTGAAGCCGGTGCAAACCCTATCTCTCAGCTGGCATTCACGTTGAGTAACGGGTTCACATTCGTCGAATACTACCTGAGCCGTGGAATGAATATTGACGATTTTGCGCCGAATCTCTCGTTCTTCTTTTCGAACGGCATCGATCCGGAATATTCTGTCATCGGACGAGTTGCAAGGCGTATCTGGGCAAAGGCCATTAAGAACAAATACAAAGGTAACGACCGGTCTCAGAAACTGAAATATCACATCCAGACTTCCGGAAGGTCCCTCCATGCGCAGGAAATCGACTTCAACGATATCCGTACAACCTTACAGGCATTATATGCGATCTACGACAACTGTAACTCGCTTCATACGAATGCCTATGATGAAGCGATCACCACCCCTACAGAGGAATCCGTCCGCAGGGCAATGGCCATCCAGCTGATTATTAACCGGGAACTCGGACTAGCGAAGAATGAAAACCCTCTACAGGGTGCCTTCATCATTGAAGAGCTTACCGACCTCGTGGAAGAAGCGGTCATGGAAGAATTCCGGCGGATCAACGATCGCGGCGGGGTTCTCGGCGCCATGGAAACCATGTATCAGCGGGGAAAGATCCAGGAGGAGTCGCTGTACTATGAAACACTCAAGCATACGGGCGAATATCCTATTATCGGGGTCAATACGTTCCTGAGCAAGAACGGATCTCCGACCATCATCCCCGGGGAGGTGATCCGGGCGACTGAGGAAGAGAAGCAGGCACAGATTGCAGCACTGGCCGCTTTCCGGCAACGAAATGAGGCGGTGGCTTCCGCTGCGTTGAAAGGATTGCAGAAGACGGCAGTTGACGGGGGAAATGTCTTCGAGGCGCTGATCGAGGTTTGCAAGATCTGTTCCTTGGGACAGATCACCCATGCGCTGTACGAAGTCGGCGGACAATACCGGAGGAATATGTAAATTCCGGACGCCAAACGCTATAAAAGAGGTCTGCATCAGCAGACCTCTTTTATTTCCGGGGTAAGCGGCGATACTTTTTTAGCATTCGTGAAAATCCCGGTGTTTTTTATAACTTGTATTATCGCTGGGAGGAAAATGTGCTGCATTCCAAAAGGTTAAATCTGATTCACCACGATATGAAGTACCTCGTCCTTATCCTCTCACTCTCCCTAACCGCGCTGACCTCCGGCGTGTCCGAACCTGAAGAACTTTTTAACGGCCGTGATCTGACCGGCTGGACCATCCACGGAACCGAAAAATGGTACGTGGAAAATGGCGAGCTTGTCTGCGAAAGCGGTCCGGACAAAGGATACGGTTACCTGTCAACCGATAAGCATTATAAGAACTTCGATCTTTCACTCGAGTTCAAACAGGAGGCGAATGGAAACAGCGGCGTATTTATCCGGTCCGGAATCGAAGGAACAAAGATCAGCGGCTGGCAGGTAGAGGTCGCTCCCAAATGGAACGGCACCGGAGGGATCTACGAATCCTATGGGCGAGGCTGGCTGATCCGCCCGGATAGTAAGGACGAAGAAAGGCTGAAGCCGGGAGAATGGAACCAGCTCAGGGTCTTGATGCAGAAAGACAAGATCACAACCTGGCTGAACGGCACCCGGATGGTGGAACTGCGGGATGACAAGATCGGTCAGGGTAATGGCTTCATCGCACTCCAGATACATGATGGCGGCGGCATAAAGGTCCGGTGGAAAAATATCCGGATCACTGAATTGCATGAGTAACCTCCATAACCTGAAATACCTAACCAATATGACCATGAAAAATTCGTCCTCACGAAGGAGTTTTATCAAAACACTGGCCGCCTCGACGGCCGCGGTTACTGCAGGCACAAACCTCTTCGCAGCGGACCAGAAGGCCGCCTTTTACGACAGCCTGCAAAGGCACCTTCATGCCGGGCCCAATGACCAGATAAATCTTGCCCTGATAGGAGCTGGCGGAATGGGGGTTCAGGACACGATCACAGCCCTGCAGGTCCCCGGCGTGAAGCTGGTGGCCGTCTGCGATCTTTATGACGGCAGGCTGGCGGAGGCAAAGACCCGCTGGGGGAATGACCTGTTTACCACCCGGGTCTATAAAGAGATCCTTAGTCGGCCCGATATCGATGCGGTGATCGTCGCGACCCCGGATCACTGGCATCAGCAGATCTCGGTGGACGCCATGAAGGCAGGCAAGCACGTATACTGTGAAAAGCCGATGGTCCATTCCATTATGGAAGGACCGGAAGTGATCAAAGCCCAAAAACAGACCGGTAAAGTGTTCCAGGTCGGAAGCCAGGGAGTATCCTCGCTCGGGAATGAAAAGGCCCGTGAACTGCTTCTGGACGGCGCCATCGGACAACTGACTTATGCAGAAGGCTTCTGGGCCCGGCATTCGCCCGTGGGAGCCTGGCAATACCCGATCCCTGCCGATGCCAGCCCGCAGAATGTGGACTGGGAGACATACGTGTCCAACACCCGGAAGATCCCGTTTGACGCGACCCGGTTTTTCCGTTGGAGAAACTACCTGGATTACGGTACAGGAATGGCCGGAGACCTCTTCGTCCATCTTTTTTCAAGCCTTCATTTCATCACCGGGTCTCTTGGTCCGGAAAAGGTCTATTCCTCCGGCGGTCTCCGTTACTGGAAGGACGGACGGGAAGTTCCTGATGTGCTGCTCGGCACGTTCGACTATCCCGAAGGAAAGGGACATCCGGCGTTCAACGCATCCCTGCGCTGCCATTTCATAGACGGGACCAGCGGTTCGACATTTCTGAAACTGGTAGGCACGGAAGGCGCTATGGACGTGAGCTGGGACAGTGTTACGCTGAAAAGAAATAAATCCACCTCTTATGATGATCCGTTCTACCTCGAACAGATGAAAAAAGCGGGCACGCCGGTCAGCGAAAGAAAAAGGATACTTCCTCCGGAGGAATATACCTTCCAGGCTGAGAAAGGATATCTCGGTGGTCCGTATGATCATTTTGCAAACTTCTTCATGGCCATCCGTGACAAGAAGGATGTCGCTGAAGATGCTGTTTTCGGCTATCGTGCGGCGGCTCCGGCACTGCTCTGCAATGACAGCTACCGTGAGGATCGGGCGATCAGGTGGGACCCGAAAAAAATGAAACTAATCACCAAGAAAGACGCATAATGAAAAAGCCAATCACAACAGCTGCTGTACTGCTGACAGCAGCCACTATCTTCTCCTCCTACACGGGTGAACCACGGGAGGTAATCACCGCCGCTCCGGTCCGGACCTCCAACGCTTCGGCATGGAAAAACCTGTTCGACGGCAAAACCCTGGAAGGCTGGCATGGATTCAATAAACAGGGGCCAGTCGCCAACTGGGTGGTTGAGGATGGCGTCCTGCTATGCCAGGGTATCGCCAAAGATGCTTCAGGAGGCGATCTCGTAACCGACGAAGAATTCGAAAATTTTGAGCTGTCCTGGGAATGGAAAATCAGTACCGGCGGCAACAGCGGCCTGATGTACCATGTGACCGAAGGCCCGAAATACAGCGCACCCTACGAAACAGGTCCGGAATATCAGCTCATCGATGATACCGGTTACCCGGGCGAACTGGAAGAATCCCAATTGACAGGTAGTGACTACGGAATGAGTCCTGCCAGCAGCCGAAAACAAATGAAACCGGCCGGAGAGTGGAACACGAGCAGGGTCATTTTCAATAAAGGACATGTGGAACACTGGCTTAACGGAAAAAAAATCCTGGAGTTCCAGGCCTGGGGTGAGGATTGGATGAAGCTCAAAAACGAAGGGAAGTGGAAAGATTACCTGGACTACGGGAAAGCGAAGAAGGGGAAAATCGCTCTTCAGGACCACGGTGACAAAGCCTGGTTCCGCAACATCCGGATCAGGACGCTATAAAAAAAAGATGCGGGTTTGTCGATCAAACCCGCATCTTTTTTTTTTAAATAGCTATCCAGCTAAACTTATATTCAAGGGAGGGATTCTTCATCCTTTCGGCAACCCGTAACAATCTGTCAGGCAACTTCATCAGGTAGTCACGCGCCTTTTCACCGGCCTCGTTCAGTTCCCGGAGACTATCGACCTGCCAGTCAGCCAACAGCTGCTTCATGATATCAACGTAATCCACAGCGGTATAAACACCGAGACGCTGGGCAGCATCGGTAAAATGACCGAATGTCTGGCCCATCTGTTGTCCCATCTCACGTAGAAAATGCGCCGGCATTACGATCTTCTTACGCATCATGTCCTCGAACGCGAGCAGGGCCTCGTTCGGGTCCACGTTAAAGATCTGCGTCATGAAATCCTTGTAGGCCTTTGCATGTCTCGCCTCATCCGATGCAATCACCCCGCACATCTTGGACAGCAGGGTATCACCATCTTTTTTAGCCAGGGAGGCAACCCGTCTGTGCGAAATATTCGTCGCAAGTTCCTGGAAGCTCGTGTATATAAAATTCCGGTAAGGATCACTGTCAGTACCGATATCAAAACCATCGGCAATAAGGTACTGCGTGGAGATTTCCATCTGCCGCATATCGACACGGCCGGAAAGGTACAGGTACTTATTCAGCAGGTCTCCATGGCGGTTTTCTTCAGCAGTCCAGTGACGGATCCATTTCATCCAGCCACCTTCTTCGTCCTTGGAAACTCCCTCGACCATACTCAACCATGATTCATAGGTCGGCAGCGCTTCTTCCGTAATCGTATCACCGATCAGGACAGCAACCAGATCATAAGAAAGTCCTTTTGCACTCTCCTGCAGATCCCTGATTGACTCAAAAAAGTCCTCCCGGGTCGAATCCGGCAGGAAATCAGATGGCTGCCAGTTGGTATCGATAGGCTTCAGGTAATCGTGCATTTTTTCGAGCATATGTTTTTCAATATGCATCATTACTTCTCTCCGTGCTCCGAAACTAATATTCATGGTCATTAATAATTCGCAAAGATAGTATTTAATGGTTGTATCTGTGCAGTGATAGGTTATAATGTTGAAACAATTGCCAGGAGAGATAGTTGGCTCGGGATAAAAACAGAAAACCCCTGATCGTATGACCAGGGGTTCCTGAGTAAAAGTCGGC
>CBINHC010000026.1:0-23918 GCA_966250385.1 uncultured Sphingobacteriaceae bacterium
AAAAGACTTAGAATATCGCGTCAAAAATAAGAGGCCGTCACAAGTGTTTTGAGACGGCCTCCCTGATATATCATTCTTCCTATTTTGAAAGATACATGGATTTATCTCTGTACAGCTTTCGGAAAAAAGGATCTTCAAGATCTTTTATGAACCGGATCGCCTCACCGGTTGACTTCATCTCGGGGCCGAGCTCCTTATCAATTTCAGGGAATTTGTCAAAAGAGAACACCGGCTCCTTAATCGCAAAACCTTCCAGCTTACGCTCAATCGTAAAATCCTTCAGCCTGTTTACACCAAGCATCACCTTCGTTGCAATGTTGATATAGGGAACATCGTAGGCCTTGGCGATGAACGGTACCGTACGGGAAGCCCGCGGATTGGCCTCGATCACATATACCATCTCATCCTTGATCGCAAACTGAATATTCAGAAGTCCCTTCACATTCAAGGCTCTTGCAAGCTTGATGGTGTAGTCTTCCATCGTGCCGGTAACGGCTTCCGAGAGACTGAACGGCGGCAGTACGGCGCTGGAGTCCCCGGAATGGATCCCTGCAGGTTCTATGTGCTCCATGAGTCCCACAATGTGCACGTCCTCACCATCACAGATCGAATCTGACTCCGCCTCTTCAGCGCGGTCCAGAAAGTGGTCGATCAGTACGCGGTTTCCCGGAAGGTCACCGAGCAGTTTCACCACCGCCCGCTCCAGGTCCTCATCATTGATCACAATGCTCATGCCCTGGCCGCCCAACACATAGCTGGGCCGTACAAGGACCGGATAGCCGACCTTGTGCGCAACCTCAAGGGCTTCTTCTGCGGTCTCAGCAACGCCGTACCGCGGATAAGGGATCCCGAGCTCCTTCAGCAGATCCGAGAACCTGCCGCGGTCTTCGGCGATATCCATGTTCTGAAAGCTGGTGCCGATGATTTTGATACCGTACTGATCCAGCTTTTCGGCCATCTTAAGCGCGGTCTGGCCGCCCAGCTGCACAATGACGCCTTCAGGCTTCTCCAGTTCAATAATCTCCCGGACATGTTCCCAGAATACAGGCTCAAAATAGAGCTTGTCGGCAATATTAAAATCGGTCGAAACAGTCTCCGGATTACAGTTCACCATGATCGCTTCGTACCCGGCCTCTTTGGCAGCCAGGATCCCGTGCACGCAGCTGTAGTCGAACTCAATTCCCTGTCCGATCCGGTTAGGCCCGGATCCGAGCACGATTACCTTCTTCTTGTCGGATACGACCGATTCGTTTTCCTCTTCAAAGGTCGAATAGTAATATGGGGTCTGTGCCGGGAATTCCGCAGCGCAGGTATCCACCATCTTGTAGACCCGGTGAATGTTAAGCTCCTTCCGGCGGTCATAAACCTGATCTTCCGTTACATTACCCAGCAGCCATGCGATCTGGGCATCGGAGAAACCTTTTTGTTTGAGGGTAACCATGAATTCCCGCGGGATATTCGTAAGAGAATACCGCTTCAGTTCCTGTTCCAGGTGAACCAGTTCCTGGATCTGGTAAAGGAACCATTTATCGATCAGGGTTGCCTTACGGATGGATTCCAGGGGAACGCCCAGAGAGAACGCATCTTTTATATGGAACAGCCGGTCCCAGCTGGGATGCTCGAGGCTGTGCATGATCTTTTCCAGGTTATGGCTCTGCCGTCCGTCAGCGCCGAGGCCGAGGCGGCCGACCTCCAGACTCTGACATGCTTTCTGCAAGGCTTCAATAAAGGTCCGGCCGATCCCCATTACTTCACCTACCGCTTTCATCTGAAGGCCCAGCTGTGTATTCGCGCCTTTGAACTTGTCGAAGTTCCAGCGCGGGATCTTAACGATTACATAGTCCAGGGTCGGCTCAAAATATGCCGAGGTAGTTTTGGTGATCTGGTTTTCGACTTCATCCAGGTTATAACCGATGGCGAGTTTGGCCGCGATCTTGGCGATCGGATAGCCCGTAGCCTTTGAGGCCAGTGCTGATGAACGGGACACCCGGGGATTGATCTCGATCGCAATGATCTCTTCATTCGCCGGATTAACGGAGAACTGAACATTACAGCCGCCGGCGAAGTTGCCGATCGCGCGCATCATCCGGATAGCCTGGTTTCGCATGTTCTGGTAACACCGGTCACTCAGGGTCATCGCCGGGGCAACAGTGATCGAATCACCGGTATGGATGCCCATCGGGTCAAAGTTCTCAATGGAACAGATAATGATCACGTTGTCCTTACTGTCGCGCAGCAGCTCCAGCTCGAACTCCTTCCAGCCCAGGACCGCCTGTTCAACCAGAACTTCATGGGTCGGAGACGCCTGAAGGCCACGGCTCAGGGCATGATCGAATTCTTCTTTCTTGTGCACAAAACCGCCTCCGGTACCCCCCAACGTGTAGGACGGACGAATAACCAGCGGAAACCCGATCTCCTGGGCTGCTTCCTTACCCTCCAGAAAGGAGTTGGCGATCTTTGACTTGGCGACGCCGACACCGATATCGACCATCAGCTGCCGGAACTCTTCACGGTTCTCCGTTTTTTCGATTGCGGCGACGTCAACGCCGATAATCCGGACATTGTATTTCTGCCATATTCCGCGTTCTTCCGCTTCCTTACACAGATTCAACGCTGTCTGGCCGCCCATTGTAGGAAGAACGGCATCGATCTTCTGCTCCTGCAGGATCTGTTCAATACTCTCACAGGTCAGCGGGAGCAGGTAAACATTATCAGCAATGACCTTATCGGTCATGATGGTTGCTGGGTTCGAGTTAATTATGGAAACTTCGATACCTTCATCTTTAAGGGATAAGGCAGCCTGTGAACCTGAATAATCAAACTCAACAGCCTGTCCGATAATGATGGGACCTGAACCGATAATTAAAACCGAGCGGATGGATGTGTCTCTTGGCATAGGGCGTTTAGAGGATCAAATTGTAAAGTCAAAAGTCAAATAAAAGCGGCTTTGACGAAGGGAGATTTCCTATGCAATAAATGAAAATCCCGACCTATCTGTCGGGATGCAAAGATAGCGTATATAAATCGTTTTTTATATTTAATAACCCAGTTTAAAGTAAATGGGCATCCTGATGGTGAACGGCAAAGGAACGCCCCGCTCCGTTCCCGGCTTCCAGTCCGGAGTCAGGCGTAAGACCCGCCTGGCTTCGGCATCCAGTGACGGGTGCACCGGTACGGCGACGATGACATCCTCCACGGCTCCGCCTTCCTCCACCGTCAGCTGAAGAACCACCTTCCCGGTAATCCGCTGATCGCGGGCTTCCAGAGGATACCTGATATTTCTGCCGAGAAATGTTCCGAACCCCTTGTCTCCCGCCGGAAAAGCGGGCAGCTGCGACAATTTATCATACCGGTACCGTGCGCCATCGCCGGTGATGCTGTAACCTTCCGTAAGTTTCCCCGCCTGATAAGTTTCCTCAAAGGTGTAATTGTCCCGCGTTGCGCGGCCTTTCCAGGTACCGGTTTTCTTCCCTCCAGCATACTGGCCCTCTTCTTCGATACCCGAGTTCTCGTCGAATTCTCTGGCGAAGCCGTTTCCGTCCGCAACGGTTTGCACCCCGGCAGTATCGTAGACGGCGGTGACCCTTGCCGCACCACTGTCCCCGAATTCGACAATTTTTGCGATATGGCCATTCGGATGATAATAATAGCCGGTTCCCGCAGGTTGGCCGTTCTTATAGGTTACCATACTCATGCGCTTCCCGTTGTCATAAAAACCGGCGGTCTGACCTTCAAAAACCGGCACGACGTCGACGGACGAAGCCATCCCGACAAACTTCCGCTGTTTATTCATATAGTATTCCTGAACGGTCAGATGAGCACCCGCAGATTCCGGCAGGGAGATAACCCGGATAAAATCGGCACTGTCCGTGCCCCGGACTTCCCGTCCGCTGAACTTGTGATAACGAATTTCCTGAGCCCGGACCTGGAAAGCGACCAGAAGGAAAAAAACGAATACAAAAGCGATTTTCATTATCCGCAATGTAAAACCGGGCTGTGCGGAATAACAAATTTTTTAAAAAAATAATTGCAGCATCACAAAACTGTAACTTAAACGATAGTGCCTGCGTAAACCTTACACCAAGTAAGCTGTTATTGGAGTAACAAACCATCTGCACAGCACCTATGAAAAAGACCCATTCTCTCATATTAGTTATCGCGGTGATCCTTACCGGATGCTCCACCATACAATCCATCGTGAGGTCCACGTTTCCGTATACCGCGACCCTGATCATTCCGGCTACTGCCAAAACCGGAAGCACACAGTCTGCAACCAGTCCTGCCAGCAGCATCGACCAGGTTTTCCGCGGCGAAGGGAATGCCAATGCCCGCGTTGAACAGATGCGGATAACCTCAGCGCGGCTGGAGGCAGTGAACCCGTCAAGTCAGAGCCTTGGCGTATTTCAGTCGGTAAAAGTCTATCTCTCCTCAAGTGAAAGTTCCGAGGAGATTTTAGTAGCTTCAAGAACCGACATTTCCGCGGGTACCGGAAATAACCTGGTCCTCGATATCGACAATTCACGGTTCCTGGATGAATATCTCAAGGGCTCGGGAATCAAGATCAGAATGGAATATGTATTGAGAGACCAGCTGAAACGGGACGTGAGCCTGAAGACCGCCCTTAGTTTCAGTTCATCGCCGGCGCAATAAGTTTTCTTCATATAATTTGTTTGGTTAATGTGATCCTTCCCGATGTATCGGGAGGGATTTTTTACTTTTGGCCATGTTTTTTCTGGATGGGTCTTTCTGGCAGCTGGTTCTTGAGCAGGTTCGTGCCATTTCCTGGATCGAGTGGCTCGGAACCGTTACCGGTTTTGCGTGTGTCTACCTGGCAGCGAAACAGCATATATGGAACTGGCCGGTTTCCATTATCAGCGTCCTTTCATATGGCGTTCTATTCTTTGAATATCAGCTGTACGGGGATGCTGTCCTGCAGCTCTATTTTCTGTTTACTGCGATCTACGGATGGTACTACTGGATAAAGAGAAAGGAAGAGCACATGAAACCTATTGTGAAACTGACCGGGAGCCAGATGGCCGTGATCGGCATGGCGGTCATCGCCCTTTCCGTCCTGCTCGGCTGGTTCCTCGATACGTATACAGATACAAACGTACCCTACATTGACGGATTCTGCACGGCGATGAGCTTTGCCGCACAATTCCTTATGACCCGCAAGGTCTTGCAGAACTGGCTCTTATGGATCGTGGTCGATGCGTGTTACGTACCTTTATATATTTATAAGAACCTGATGCTGACGGCAGTCCTCTATATCCTTTTTCTTTGGATCGCTGTTATGGGTTATCTGGAATGGCGCAGAACATGGAAAACCGCAACATAAAGAAAATCGCTGTAGTCGGACCCGAATCTACCGGAAAGTCGACGATCTCCGCCCGCCTGGCCGATCACTACCAGACGGTCTGGGTTCCCGAGTATGCGCGCGGCTACTGTGAACAACTGACGGCTCCGTGCAGCTGGCAGGATGAGATCAACATGTTCCATGGTCAGCTTCAACTGGAAGCGGACCTGCTCCCGCAGGCGAACCGGATCCTGATCTGCGATACCACCTTCATTACTGTCAAGATCTGGAGCGATCATGTCTTCGGAAAATCTCCGGACATCGTTCTGCAAACATTGCCGAACCATGTTTATGACTTTTACCTCCTGATGGACATCGACCTCCCATGGCAGGAGGACCCCTTGCGTGACTTTCCGCATCTCCGTGAGCATTTTATGAGGGTCTGGCACCAGGAGCTCCATGCGCTGAACGCGTCATACGAGGTCATCTCCGGAAGCGGCGAGGACCGTGTCCTCAATGCAGTCGGGGCAATTGACAGGTTCCTGGAACATTCCTGAATCGCCTGCAGGGTCGGGAGGTGCCCGGTGGATTACCGTTCCTGTCCCGCCGGATAGCTAAATTCCCCGGAGTCAAAAACCTTCACCCGGAATGAGGGTTTTTTGCTTATTATCGCTGAATAATTTACGCGCAGAACATGGAACTTCTCAGTAATCCGGAGATTTGGATCTCATTGGTCACCTTAACGGTCCTGGAGATCGTTCTCGGCATTGACAACATCGTTTTCATTTCAATCCTGTCCGGGAAACTCCCGGAGCATCAACAGAAAAACGCCCGGCAGCTGGGTCTTGCTCTGGCCATGATCACCCGGGTATTGCTGCTGCTGTCCATCACCTGGGTGATGTCGCTGACTTCCCCGCTTTTCAACATGGGCAGCTGGATGGGCCTCGAAAACGGCGACTGGTACGAAAAACTGGCTATTTCAGGGAGAGACCTGATCCTCCTCATAGGCGGTCTGTTCCTTATCTACAAGAGTACGTCCGAGATCCATGAGAAACTCGAAGGCGAGGAACATGAGAGCGGAACCCCCAAGGTCCATTCCTTTACGGGAGTGATCGTCCAGATACTCATTCTCGATATTGTCTTTTCCCTGGACTCCGTTATCACGGCCGTTGGAATGGCAGAGGAAGTTTCTGTCATGATCGCCGCCGTCGTCATTGCCGTAGGCGTCATGCTTGTTTCGGCCGGAGCCATCAGCTCATTTGTCAATAAGCACCCGACCGTAAAAATGCTTGCGTTGTCATTCCTGCTGCTCATCGGGGTCTCCCTGATCGCAGAATCGCTGGACCAGCATATACCTAAAGGCTACATCTATTTTGCGATGGCATTCTCTGTAATGGTGGAAATGCTGAATCTCAAGATGAAAGTGAACGCCCGGAAACCGGTCCGGCTTCACAACATTCCGGTAGAACCGGCTGAGAAGCCCTGATTGCCGGTTACATGACCCGGCAAAGCAGTCCCTTCAGATATTCGCCTTCCGGAAATGAGGCGCGGATCGGATGGTCCTCGGGCTGGGAAAACTGGCCGATGAACTGCACTTCCCTGCCTGCATCCAACGCGGCCCAGGCGAGGATCTGTTTAAAGAGATCGATGTCTACGGCACCCGAACAGGAGAATGTGGCCAGCAGTCCGCCCTCGTTCAGGAGCAGCATAGCCTGCCGGTTCAGATCCTTATAGGCACGGGACGCCTTGTCCAGTGCAGACCGTGACGGCGCATATTTTGGGGGATCAAGAATGATAATATCGAAGGTTTCGCCCTCCTGCCGAAACTGCCTGAGCTGCTTGTTAACGTCGGACTGGATGGCACGGTGACTGGCATCGTCAAATCCGTTCAGCCCGATGTTGCGCTTCAGCGTCTGAATGGCAAGCGCGGAACTATCCAGACTGGTGACGTCTTTCGCACCGTTTTTCAGACAGTTCAGCGAAAATCCGCCGGAATAAGAAAAGCAGTCCAATACCTTCTTATTGCGGGCATAGTCAGCCAGCAGCTTCCTGTTCAGCCTCTGATCGCAGTAAAAACCGGACTTCTGGCCCTCGACGATATTCACCATATACCGGACGTTGTTTTCCAGCACTTCGAGAAAATCAGGCGGCTCAACACCGAACAGGGTCCCGTTCGACTCGCCCAGGCCTTCATGCGCTCTTGCTGAAGCATCGCTCCGGTCATAGATCCCTTTAGGATCAAGCAACCTCACCAGTTCGTCCAGCACAACCGGCTTGACCTTCTCCATACCGGAGGTCAGGATCTGCACCGACAGGTAGTCCGAGAACTTGTCGACGATCAGACCAGGCATGTAATCCGCCTCGCTGAAGATCAGACGGCAGGTGTTCGTTTCCGCAGAATCCAGGAGATGTTCACGGGCCGCCACAGCCGTCTGTACCCGATGTCTCCACCACGCTTCGTCAACAACACGCTCGGGGTCCCATTCTAGAAGCCGGACCGCCACTCTGGACTGGTCGTTATAAAATCCGTAGGCCAAAAAATCATCATTGATGTCTGTCACGGTAACCAGGTCACCATTTGCAGGGTTCCCCTTCACATTTTCAATGGCTCCTGAGAAAACCCAGGGGTGTAACTGCCTAACTGCTTTATCCTTACCTTTCTTTAGTCTTACCGTGTACATGCCGCAAAGCTAAGAGATTAGATGCTTTTTCCTAATTTTGACAACATGGAAACGATCAACTGGAACGATTTTGAAAAAATCGAGCTCCGAACCGGCACCATCCTGGAGGCGCACGATTTCCCGGAGGCGAAGAAACCGGCATATAAATTAAAGATAGATTTCGGAAGCCTGGGAATCCGCTGGAGCAGTGCGCAGCTGACCGCTTTGTATACCCGGGAGTCGCTCCCGGGCAGGCAGATCCTGGCAGTAGTTAACTTTCCGAAGAAACAGATCGCCAACTTTCACTCAGAATGCCTGGTAACCGGGTTTGCAGACGAAAACGGTGACATCGTACTGGCCTCCGTGGAAAAGCCGGTCCCTAACGGATCCCGGCTGATATGAGATATGTCAGCTTTTCCGACGAGCCGGCTATGACCCCCGACGAGTTCTTTATGGGGGAGGCGATCAAGGAAGCGCGCCTGGCGCTGAGCGAGGATGAAATACCGATCGGCGCCGTCGTGGTGTCCAACGGCCGGATCATCGGCCGGGGCCATAACCTGACCGAGAAGCTGAATGACGTTACTGCGCATGCGGAGATGCTGGCTTTCACCGCCGCAGCCAATTACCTGGGGGGCAAATACCTGCAGGGCTGCACACTTTATGTGACCATGGAGCCCTGTATCATGTGCGCGGGCGCGTCCTACTGGACCCAGGTCTCACGGATCGTGTTCGGGGCCCATGATCCGCAGCGCGGCTTTACGCGGATAACCGAGAAAATCACCCACCCGAGAACAGAAATCGTGGGAGGTATCAGCGAGCAGACATGCGGCGAAATGGTCCGGGAGTTTTTCCGGGGTAAAAGAAATAAAATTTGACCCGGCGCTGAACAAACTATTTCCAGAGCAGTTATATTTGCGTATCTTTTTGTTAAACCTTTAAATTCAAAAGAAAATGGCATTCGAATTACCAGCGTTACCTTACGCTTCAGACGCTCTTGAACCGCATATCGATAAAGCAACCATGGAAATTCATCACGGCAAGCATCACCAGGCTTACGTTGATAATTTAAACAAAGCGTTAGCCGGTTCTGAGGGCGAGAATTCAAAGATCGAAGATATCCTGGCCGGGGTTTCAAAATATCCTGCAGCGGTCAGAAACAATGGCGGAGGCCACTTCAACCATACGTTATTCTGGTCAATAATGTCACCAAACGGCGGCGGTACTCCTTCAGGTGAACTGGCCGAAGCGATCAATTCAGCATTCGGATCATTCGAAGAGTTCAAGAAGAAATTCTCAGAGGCCGGTGCTACCCGTTTCGGATCAGGCTGGGCCTGGCTGATCGTCGGTGCCGATGGCAAACTGCAGGTCTCCTCAACACCAAACCAGGACAATCCGCTTATGGATGTGGCCGAGGTGAAAGGCACACCTATTCTGGGCATGGATGTGTGGGAACACGCCTACTACCTGAAATACCAGAACAGACGTCCTGAGTACATCACAAACTTCTTTAATGTAATCAACTGGGATGCGGTTGCAGACCGGTTCGCTCAGACTAAAAAATAAGAGGAATCAAACAATTCCCATCGTAAAAAAGTAGTGTATAGAGATATATGCTACTTTTTTTATGAGAAAACTATATGTATTTCCTGTACTGCTCATCCTGACCTCCCTGACCGGCTGTGAGCTGATCGGCGACATCTTCAAAACCGGATTCTACGCAGGAATCTTCATCGTCATTGCAATCATCCTGCTGGTCTTCTGGCTGCTGAGCCGAATCAGAAGATAATCAATTGTAGATTTTCATAATTTCCTTTCGCTGACTGCTCAGCATCTGCTCAGGTATGACCTCCGTGATCTCCTGCCTCAGTGCGTTGATCGCATTCTTCTTCAGGTGGTTCCGGTGCATCACCAGGCTGATTTCGCGAACCGGTTCGGGATCCTTGAAATGGCGGACGCTCATCATCTGATCTTCGGTAAAATCTGCGATGCTCAGCTCCGGTAGAATGGTCACACCATAATTGAGGTCCACCATGCGTTTGAGGGTTTCCACACTCCCCGTATTATACTCAAATTGCTTTCCTCCCTGGTTCCGTTTCTTCAGCTGACAGATGTTCAGAATCTGGTTGCGCATACAGTGCCCCTCATTAAGAAGCCAGAGTTCATCAAAATCAAGATCCTCTGCTCCGATCCGGTCCCGCGACGACAGCTGGCTGGATGACGACACATAAGCGACGAAGGTCTCATAGAACAGCGGAACCTCAAACAGTTTGGCTTCCTCCAGGGGTGTGGACAGGATACCGCAATCCAGCAGCCCATTCTTCAGATTCTGGATGATCTGTTCCGTGGTGTATTCCCAGATGAGCAGCTGAACTTTCGGGTATTTCTCCATAAACGACGACAGGATCTTCGGAAGCAGGTATGGCGCGATCGTCGGTATCACCCCGACCTTCAGCTCACCGATCAGCTCCTGCTTGTGTTCCGCGATCATTTCCTGAAGTTTTCCAGTCTCAGCCAGGATGACGCGAGCCTGCTCGATGATCACCGCTCCGACCTCGGTAGGGATTACCGGCTGTTTGCTCCGGTCGAAGATCTTGACACCCAGCTCGTCTTCAAGTTTCTGGATCTGCATGCTCAGCGTCGGCTGGGTCACAAAACTTTTTTCTGCCGCCGCGACGAAGCTCCGGTAGGTGTCCAGCGCTACAATATATTCCAGTTGTACCAGTGTCATATAATCAATATCTATACAAAGATACAGGATATCAAAAGCAGTTATCGGCAGAAACCCGGCCGGACAAAAAAAAAGACGGTCCGGAGACCGTCTTTTTATCGGGACTTTTAGCTGATTACTCCACGGTTACCGACTTGGCGAGATTTCTCGGCTGGTCGACGTTACATCCGCGCATCACAGCAATATGATAGGAAAGGAGCTGCAACGGAATGGTAGCGAGCAGGGGCAGGAACGCCTCGTCCGTGTCGGGAATCTCAATGACGTAATCGGCCATGCCTCTGACTTCCTGATCCCCTTCGGTAACGATGGCAATGACGATCCCTTTACGTGCCTTCACCTCCTGAATGTTGCTGATCACTTTCTCATAGGATGAGTTCTTGGTCGCGATGAAAACAACCGGCATCTGATCATCGATGAGTGCGATCGGACCATGCTTCATTTCGGCGGCCGGATATCCTTCGGCATGGATATAGGAAATCTCCTTCAGTTTCAGCGCGCCTTCCAGGGCAACAGGGAATGCGCTTCCCCTGCCGAGGAAAAGGCAGTTTCGTGAGTCCTTGAATTTGGCGGCAATCTCCCGGATCTTGGTGTTGGTTTTCAGACATCTTTCAATCAGCACCGGAACTGCGTCGAGTTCGGCAAGCAGATTCATAAGCTGGGACTGAGGCACCGTTCCCCGCTGCTGAGCCATATAAAAGGCCATCAGGGTCAGTACGGTAACCTGGGCAGTGAAAGCCTTTGTGGAAGCAACCCCGATCTCGGGACCCGCATGCGTATAAACGCCGGCATGGGTCAGTCTCGGAATGGACGAGCCTACCACGTTGCATATGCCGAATATGGTGGCGCCTTTTTCCTTTGCAAGCTCAATGGCAGCCATAGTATCAGCTGTTTCACCGGATTGAGAAATGGCAATAACGATATCCTTCTCAGATATGATCGGGTTCCGGTACCGGAATTCTGAAGCATACTCCACTTCCACAGGGATCCTCGCATACTCTTCAATGAGATACTCACCGACCAGTCCGGCATGCCATGACGTACCGCAGGCGACAATGATGATCCTGTCAATGTTTTTCAGCTTTTCGGCGTATTCCTTGATCCCGCCAAGCTGCACAAGACCTTCATTAGGGTAGATGCGGCCGCGCATGCAGTCGCGCACTGACCGGGGCTGCTCATAGATCTCTTTGAGCATGAAATGGTCGTAGCCGCCTTTCTCAAGCATCTCAAGCTTGAGCTCCAGCTGCTGAACATACGGGGTCTGCACCACGTTATCAATGCTCTTGATCAGCAGGTCATCCCGTTTGATGTAGGCAATCTCGTTATCCCGGAGATAAATGACGTTCTTGGTATACTCGACAATAGGCGAGGCGTCGGAAGCAATAAAATATTCTCCTTCACCGACGCCGATAACCATAGGACTGCCCTTTCGAGCAGCGATTACCTCATCAGGGGCATCTTTGCTGATAATAACAATGGCATAGGCGCCGATCACCTCATTCAGGGCAATTCTGACTGCTTCTAATAAGTCAAGATTTGTTTCATTCTGGATATGTTCAATCAGGTGGATAAGCACTTCAGTATCGGTATCGCTCGAAAAAACGTGGCCGCGCTGTTTCAGCTCTTCCTTAATCGTTCCGTAATTCTCGATGATGCCGTTGTGAATAATGGCCAGGCGTGAATCTCCCGAGGTATGCGGGTGAGAGTTCCGGTCAGACGGCGCACCATGGGTCGCCCATCGCGTATGTCCCATCCCTATAGTTCCCTTCAGGTCCGACTCTGCAGTGTGCAGCTCCAGTTCGCGAACCTTACCGGCTTTCTTATAGATCTTCAGGTCGCCGTCAAGCAGCGCAACGCCGGCGCTGTCATAGCCGCGGTATTCAAGCCGCTGCAAGCCCTTAATAACAATCGGCCACGCATCCCGGTAGCCTATGTAACCTACTATTCCACACATAGGTAGTTGTTTTTTTAAATGAAAAATGCTGACCGAATTTACAAATTCAGGTCAGCATTTCAACAGCGGTCCCGCCGTAAAGTTTAGTTATTTGCTGAAGTATAGAAAATATTCAGTTTCATCTTAATGTTCGGGTTTCCGAAGCCACTTAGCACGCTTCTGCCGGCAACCACGCCCGTGGGGTTGATCGCGGATCCCTTGTCGGCCAGCAGATCGGCCGGGGTTATGAAGGCATCAAACTGCTTCAGTCTGCCATTGATGATATCCTGGACATACGACGTAACTGCAAAGATATACCGTTTGGTGGGCGTGCTTCTTAGGTATCCGCCGAAATCGAAATCCGTGACACTCCTGTAATCCCGGTCTGAAACGTCCGGCAGGTACTGCTTCTGGCCGGCAATGTCGGTCCTGTACAGGAAAATTCTCGGAAGCGGCGTAAAAGGATACGCTCCCCCGTCCACATCTATTACAAGTTCCGCCCTGTTGATCGTTACATTGCCAAGGGACTTCAGATTCGTCAGGTATGGAAACGTAACTTTGGTTTTCAGGCCGGCAAGTCCCTGTACATAGGTAACCGATGAAACCTGATGCCGGTTGCCTACAGCAGCAGCCACAGGAGTTCCGGAATAGTTATGCACAAAATGCGCTGCCACAGGTGACGACCCGCTTGAAACACTCAGCGTCGTACTGGTGGTATCAACAGTCGAACCGCTGGTGGTCTTATAATACAGCTGCAATCCGCTGGCGCCTTCGGCTCCGCTGAAGTCAAAATACATCACGCCGCCAGCCCCGTTACTCTGCTGCTTATTGATCGTCAAATACAGCCCCTTGAAAAACTCACGGAACGCCAGGGTACTGGCCAGTGAAGCGGAATCCGCGTTCAGAATGTTCGCGGTTATGAATGCCGGGTCGAGCGGAATCCTGAGTTGTGGAACAACTTTCTTGGTACCGTCCGCCTTATCCTTTATGATGTCCTGAACGGTCACGCTGTCCTTGATCCGGACACGGGGGATCCGCTTGCTGCCGATCACAGCACTGTTGAACTCATGACCAGTCGTGTTGTAATAGGGGGCGGAAGGAAGCAGCGTCTCCTTCAGCTGATGAACGTCGACCTGATAGGTCGTGTTCGTGGAATCACCGTAAAAGTCCGCATACTTAAGCACGAGAACTGCCGAGTCAAGAACCGGGGCGGAGCCGAAAGAAACATCCACATCCGGCAGCGTCAAGGTGACGGCGAGGTTGGCCTCCGTTGTTCCGAACACCGGGTCGACCATATAGCCTAGCGGATACCGTGACAGACTCGTAGTGATCAGGGAATCCTCCCTGAGCGTTGAACTGTATACAGTCGAAGTGTCAACCAGGGAACCGCTGATCGCATACTCAGGGTCCACATCCAAACCCACACCGTCAGGATTCGAGCATCCTGCCAAAATAAAAAGACTTATCAACAGCGTTAATAAGTCTTGTCGTATAAACTTCATATAAAACTCTACTATATTAATCTAGAGAAACAAGTTCTCCACTTTGTATTTCTTCGTAAAGGTTATAATAATTTTCGAAATCTGAGGTCGCTTCGTAAGGAAGGCTGGTCTTATTGCTGTTTTTAACAAACTTTAACACTTCTTCGCTTACTTCAGCATCTCCGACAACAACAGCATCTGAATAAGTTACCGCACCCTTGTATAACGAGTCGGCATCCGCCGCTTTGAACAGTTCAGTGTGTTCGGCCGTCATATCGTTCATAATCGCCTTCCGGGCGAACTCGGCATTCAGCGTACCTTTAAAGCCGTCATTGTAAACGGAATAAACGACTTTCGAGTTCTTGAAGGTCGGGTCGTCCTTATAGGTAGTCTTCAGGTAAACCGGAACCAGGGAGCTCATCCAGCCATGGCAGTGAACTACGTCCGGAGACCAGCCGAGTTTCTTAACGGTTTCCAGCGCGCCCTTGCAGAAGAAGATAGTCCGTTCATCGTTGTCCTCGAACAACTTCTCATTACTGTCAGTAAAAACATGCTTCCGCTGGAAGTACTCATCATTGTCGAGAAAATAAACCTGCATCCGGGCAGCCGGGATCGAGGCGACTTTAATGATCAGGGGGTTATCGTTATCGTCAATAATAATATTCATTCCCGACAAACGAATCACTTCGTGTAACCGGTTCCTGCGTTCATTGATATTTCCAAAGCGTGGCATCAAAATCCGGATCTCGTATCCTTTTTCCTGCATGGCCTGAGGCAGCTGGCGGGTGATCTCTGAAATTTTGCTTAGTTCGAGGAAAGGCGTCATCTCGTGGGTAATAAACAGTAGTTTCGTTTTTGCCATTCTCTTATTGTAGTTATGTTAAGGAAAGTAATTCGAAGTGCAAATATAAGCATTATATATCATATTATTAGGTTTTTAGCAAGTTTTTTTGGTAAATCATCAGAATTATCACACTTTTGGCGGTTAGTCATAAACGTCGTCTTTGGAACTATTCACAACCGGCAGGGAGCTTTCCCGATACCTTGATCAGGAACGGAAAGCAGGGAAGAAAATCGGGTTCGTACCTACCATGGGAGCCCTCCACGAAGGTCACGTGTCGCTGATACGGCAGGCCCGTGAGAAAGCCGGCCTGGTGGTCGCAAGCATCTTTGTCAATCCCACTCAGTTCAACGATCCCGCAGACCTTGAAAAATACCCCCGCCCGCGGGAACATGATATCGCAAAGCTGACCGAAGCTGGCTGCGACGTGCTTTTTATGCCTGAAGTCGGGGAGATGTATGCCGATCCGAAGGAGCACTGGCATATCGACCTGAATGGACTCGACGCGGTGCTCGAGGGGAAACAACGCGCAGGTCACTATCAGGGGGTAACACAGATCGTAAAAAAGCTGTTCGACCTCGTGAATCCGGACTATGCGTTTTTCGGCCAGAAGGATTACCAGCAGTTCCGTGTCGTGGAAGAGATGACCCGGCAGTTCCGGCTGCCGACAAAACTGGTGATGTGCCCGATTATCAGGGAACAGGACGGCCTGGCTATGAGCTCGCGGAACATACACCTGAGTCCGGCTGAACATCAGCAGGCCCTCGCCCTGTCAAGGGTGCTGGAAAAGACGCGACTTGACTTCGGAACCCGACCCGTGGCCGAACTGAGAGCCAATGCGGTCAGCGAGCTGAGCAAAAGTCCGGGAATCGAACTGCATTACTTTGAGATCTGCGACGGGAAAACTCTGCAGGCCGTTGATTCCGCCGACGCGGAAAACATCGTCGCGCTGGTTGCCGCCAAAGTAGGGAGCACCAGGCTGATCGACAACATCATCCTTAAGTAATTATTCCCCGGCATGGCCCGTATCCGGTTACAGAAAAAACCCCCTGTTAAGTTTTTTCTTAAATTTGCAGCATGTTAATTGAGGTTTTAAAGTCAAAGATACACCGGGTAAAGGTCACACAGGCCGAACTGAACTACGTGGGCAGTATCACCATCGATGAAGATCTTCTGGACGCAGCCAATATGATCCCCAATGAGAAGGTGCAGATCGTCAACAATAACAACGGCGCCCGTTTTGAAACCTACATCATTAAAGGGGAGCGCGGATCGGGTATTATTTGTCTGAACGGCGCGTGCGCACGTCTGGCGCAGGTGGGTGACCACGTGATCATCATGTCCTACGCTCAGCTGCCTTTTGAAGAGGCCCGTTCATATGAACCTATCCTCGTTTTTCCGGATGACAACAACAGGTTGATCAAATAACCCCACGATTTGCTAAATTCACTATCATCAGCTCTTAAATATCTTTTCTTACTGGGAGTCGGCGGCCTGTTCCTGTACCTGGCGTTCAGGGGTCAGGATACCGATAAACTGCTTGCGGACCTGGTAAACGCTGATTATAAATGGGTCGTCCTGTCCTCGCTGGCCTGCCTCCTTTCACATATATTCCGCGCTTTGCGCTGGGGAATGCTGATCCGGCCGCTTGGACACCAGCCCAGGTTCAGAAACACCTTTTCAGCGGTCATGCTGGGCTATCTGGCAAACCTCGCGGTTCCGCGCCTGGGCGAAGTCTCGAAATGCGCCGCCCTGTCAAAGGCAGAAGATATCCCGGCCAATCAGCTGATCGGTACCATGCTGGTCGAGCGGATCTTCGACTTCCTGATGCTGATGGTCGTGACTGCGCTTACCTTACTGGTGGAATTCAACCAGATCGCCGGCTTCACCTACCGCATAGCATCTGAACAATACCACAACACCGCACGAAGCCTGCCGGCTGTGGCCGTAGCCGTGCTGTTACTGATTCTGGCAGCCTTCGGGGTATGGTATCTCCTGAAAAACGGCAAGGTTGCCATGCCGGCCCGATTCGTCACATTCTGGCTGGGCGTCAGGAACGGGTTGCTCTCCGTCAAAACCATCAACAGCAAGGGAACCTTCCTTTTTTATACGCTGATGATCTGGGCCATGTATCTTTTGTCGACGTACCTCTGCTTTTTCGGACTCGATGCAACTTCGGGCCTGGGAACCGGTGCGGCGCTCGCCACCCTTTTCTTCGGAAGCATCGGGATGACCATTCCCGTTCAGGGCGGTATCGGGACTTACCATTTCATGGTGGCCCAGGGACTGACGGCCTATGCGATAGACCGGACGGACGGTCTGGCTTATGCGACGATCATTCATTCGTCCCAGACCCTGGTAATTCTTGTTATCGGCTCAATCAGTATGTTCCTTTTGATGTTACCTTCATTAAAGAAAGGAAAACATGAGAAAATATGACCTGCTAAAAAATAAGCTGGTGAGTCAGGACCAGCTCTGCGCGCTCGTTGAAAGCTGGAAGCTGCAGCACCAGAAGGTGGTATTCACCAACGGGTGTTTCGACCTGCTTCACCTGGGCCATATCGATTATCTGGCGAAAGCCGCCGATTTCGGAGACAAGCTGATCATTGGTGTGAATTCCGATCAGTCCACAAAAGCGCTGAAAGGGCCGGGCCGGCCGATCACTGATGAAAAGTCCCGTGCAGCCATTCTGGCTTCCCTGTTCTTTGTAGACGCCGTCGTACTCTTTGACGAGTCGACACCCCTTAAGCTGATTGAACGGGTCAAACCGGATGTGCTGATCAAAGGAGCGGATTATACGCTCGAGCAGATCGTCGGCGCCCGTGAAGTGATCAGCTATGGCGGCGAAGTCCGAACCCTTGAATATCTTCCCGGTTACTCGACGACGGGAATTGAAAAGAAGATCAAAAACTCCTGATACAAACCTTCCCGAAGGCACGCTTGTTAATTCAGGCCGATTGATCGGAAAGACCCGGTTATGATGAAGCCCATGGTCCCGGTAAACTGCCCCGGCGCGTGATGAGTGAGCGAAGAATCAGTATAAATGTTATTTTTGAAGTCTCATTATAAACTGACCAATGCAATTTCAATTTACAGAAGAACAATTAATGATCCAATCGGCAGCTCGTGATTTTGCACAGAACGAACTGAAGCCTGGAGTTATTGAACGTGACGAACATCAGAAATTTCCCGCCGAGCAGGTTAAAAAGCTTGGCGAACTTGGATTTCTGGGTATGATGGTCGATCCCAAATACAATGGCGCCGGAATGGATGCCATTTCGTACGTGCTCGTCATGGAGGAACTTTCCAAGATCGATGCTTCCGCTTCGGTGGTCGTATCGGTAAACAATTCACTGGTTTGTTTCGGCCTGGAGAAATACGGAAGTGAAGAACAAAAGGAAAAATATCTAAAACCCCTGGCTGCAGGTGAAATTATCGGTGCATTTTGTCTTTCCGAGCCGGAAGCCGGGTCGGATGCCACGTCGCAGCGGACCACCGCCGTTGACATGGGAGATCACTACCTGGTGAACGGGACCAAGAACTGGATCACCAACGGCAGCACGGCCTCTGTATACCTCGTGATCGCGCAGACCAATCCGGAAAAGGGCCACCGGGGGATCAACGCCCTGATCATTGAAAAGGGCATGGAAGGCTTTACAGTTGGCCCCAAGGAAAATAAGCTTGGGATCCGTGGGTCGGACACGCATTCCCTCATGTTCACCGATGTAAAGGTTCCCAAAGCAAACCGCATCGGAGAAGACGGCTTCGGCTTCAAATTCGCGATGAAAACGCTTGAAGGCGGCCGGATAGGAATCGCCGCCCAGGCATTGGGGATCGCTTCCGGAGCCTATGAACTGGCGGTTCAGTACGCAAAGGAGCGCAAGGCATTCGGTAAGCCGATTGCCGAACACCAGGGAATCCAGTTCAAGCTGGCCGATATGGCGACGGAAATCGAGGCAGCCCGTTTGCTTTGCCTTAGAGCGGCGTGGCTGAAGGACCAGGGGCTGCCATATGCCCAGGCAAGCTCCATGGCGAAGCTCTTCGCTTCCCAGGTCGCCATGAAAACAACCGTGGAAGCCGTACAGATCCATGGCGGCTACGGTTTCGTAAAAGAATATCACGTTGAACGTTTAATGCGGGATGCAAAGATTACACAGATCTACGAGGGCACCTCTGAGATCCAGAAAGTGGTGATATCCCGCGAAGTATTAAGATAAATTTCTACCGTTATCCCGATCATTCCAGCATGAAGAACAGCTTCTTTCTTTTATTCGCGTTCCTGTTGGGGACAACAGTCCTCAGTTCCTGCAAAGATCAGCCCGCTGATCTGAAACAGGGAACCTGGCGCGCCGTCCTCAAAACAGAATCGGCTGCCGAAATCCCGTTCAATTTTGAGGTAATCGACTCAGCGGGAAAGAAAAGACTGGAAATCATCAATGCAGCTGAACGTTTCCGGGTTGACGAGGTAACGGTTAAAGACGACTCTGTAATCATTCAGATGCCCTTGTTCGATTCCGAGATCAGAACCGTGATGAAGGGCGGTAAGCTGTACGGTAGCTGGATCAAACACCTTGCGGACAGCAGCGTGTCCATGAACTTCGTTGCCCAGCCGGCCACCGGCTGGCGGTTCTTCAGTACCAGCACGCGGTCCCGGTATGACGCCTCCGGAAGATGGTCCGCCACCTTTGTCAGCGAGGACGGCAAGGACACAACCGTTGCGGTCGGAGAATTCAAACAGGAAGGTGCAAAACTTACCGGGACATTCCTGACGGCTACCGGAGATTACCGCTATCTTGAAGGAACCGTATCGGACAATAACCTGTATCTCTCCTGCTTTGACGGAACGCACGCTTATTTGTTCACCGGAAAACTTACCGGCAACCAGACCATTACAAACGGAAAGTTCTACTCCGGTCTCCGGTATATTGAAAACTGGACTGCGAAGAAGGATGACCACGCGCTCCTTCCGGACGCCTACGCCCTTACGGAACTGAAAAAGGGGTATGAGACGATCGACTTTTCCTTCCCGAATCTGGAGGGCAAGATGGTTTCGCTGAATGATCAGAAGTTCAGGAACAAGGTCGTCGTTGTGCAGTTCTTCGGATCATGGTGTCCGAATTGCATGGACGAAACCGCCTATCTTGCCCCCTTCCACAAGAAATATCAGAGCAGGGGAGTCGAAGTGGTCGGACTTGCCTACGAACGGTCGACCGATCCGCAAAAAGCCCGGAAGAATATCGAACGCTTAAAGAACCGGTTTGACGTAGACTACGATCTCCTGGTGACCGGATACAGTAACGACAAAAAGGAAGTTGCCCGGAGCCTGCCTATGCTGAATCAGTTCATTGCTTTCCCGACTGCCATCATTCTGGATAAACAGGGCAAGGTCCGGCGGATCCATACCGGGTTTTCCGGCCCCGGTACGGGGGAACATTATACAAACTTCGTGAAGGAGTTTGAAAGCACCATTGAAAACCTGCTAAAAGAGTAACGATGAAACTAAAGACTCTTCTGTGCTGCCACCTCCTGGCAGCATTTTTTGTAACAGGATGCGCCATCAAAAAGGCCACCATGGAGGAAGTCGTGGTGAACGGAAACACTCCTGCATTCCAGGAATCGTACCCCAGGGTAACGGATATACTTCACACCAAGCTGGACCTGAGCTTCAACTGGGACAGCGCATTCGTTTACGGAAAGGCAACCGTAGAGGCGCGCCCATATTTTTATCCGCTGAGCCGCGCAGTCCTGAATGCAAACGGCTTCAAGATCAACCGGGTGGCCCTGATGAAGAATGAAGAGCTGATCCCGCTAAAGTACCGGTATGATGGAAAACTCCTTTCAATCGACCTTGACAGGACCTATACCAACAGCCAGAAATTCACATTATTCATCGACTACGTCGCCAAACCCCACGAGCTGAAGACCGGATCCGATATTTTCTCAAGCGGCGACCGCGGCCTGTACTTCATTGACAGGAACTCCAACGATCTGACCCGGCGTCAGATCTGGTCCCAGGGTGAAACGGAGTGCAATTCGAACTGGTTTCCCACCATCAATGATCCCCAGGAAAAAATGACCCAGGAGATTTCGCTCACTGTGCCGGAGCAGTACACCACGCTTTCGAACGGGGAGCTGGAATTCACCAGCCTGAACGGCGATGGCACGCGCACGGACAACTGGCGGCAGGAAAAACCGCATTCCACTTACCTGGCGATGATCGCAGTGGGGAACTTTACGATCACAAAGGATACCTGGCGGGATAAGGAAGTCAGCTATTACATGGAGCCTGCGTATGCGAAGAACGCCAGGCTGATCTTCGGGAAAACGCCCGAAATGATGGAATTCTATTCCAGCCGGACCGGAGTGGAGTATCCCTGGGACAAATATTCCCAGATCGTGGTCAGGGAGTTTGTCAGCGGCGCGATGGAAAACACCACCGCTACCACATTCTTTGACGAAATGAACATGTCGGAGGGACAGTACCAGGATGAAAACCATGAGGACATTATCGCCCATGAACTTTTTCACCACTGGTTCGGCGACCTGGTGACCGCAGAATCATGGTCGAATCTGCCCCTGAACGAATCGTTTGCCACGTATGGCGAATACCTCTGGTTTGAACATAAGTACGGCCGCACTGAGGCTGACCAGCATGGGTTCACCGACCAGTCCGTATACCTGGCAGGAAAGAAGAGCGACCTCGACCTGATCCGTTTCCGGTATTCCAACCGCGAAGACATGTTTGACGTGGTCAGCTACCAGAAAGGCGGCCGGATACTCCATATGCTCCGCAAGACCGTGGGCGACGCCGCATTTTTCAAGGCGCTTAATCTTTATCTCACCCGCTATGCCTATAAAACGGCTGAGGTCCATGATCTGAGACTGGCGTTTGAGGAGGTGACCGGTCAGGACATGAACTGGTTCTTCAACCAGTGGTTCCTGGGATCCGGCCATCCGGTTCTGAACATTTCCACCCAGTTTGATCACGGTTCAAAAAAGGCGGTCGTACGAATCCGGCAGGACCAGAATCCTGCAACCACCCCGCTCTTCAGAATTCCCTTGGCTGTCGATGTTTATGCGGGCGGGAAAATCGCCAGGCATGAAGTAGTTCTCAGCCAGCGCGACCAGACCTTTGAATTTCCCTCCGATGCGCCTGCCGACGTAATCAACGTGGATGCGGAAAAATACATCCTGGGCGAAAAGACTGAAACGAAACCGCTGGAGCAATGGGCATATCTTTATGAAAACGGTCCCCTTTTTATGGACAGGCTGGAGGCGCTGACCCACTTGCGGGAATCAAAAAAAGAGAGCAGGGCTCAGGAAGTCTTCATAAAAGCGCTGAAAGATCCCAGCTGGATGATCCGGCTCACAGCCGTCAGGGCAGTAGCCGATCTTCCGCAGGAAGAACGGCTGCAGCTTCATCCGGTGATCAGCAGGATGGCCCTCGAGGATCCCCGGTCTTACGTCCGGGCAGCAGCGGTGACGGCGCTAAAGGCCAGGTTCGGCGGATCTGACAATGCTGAAACATTGAAAAAAGCAGCGCGGGACCAGGCGCCAAGCGTCATCAAAGCCGTAAAAACCGCCGTACCGGATTAGTCTCGGTCCCTGCTGAGGCCGCCGAAGACCATCTTCACGATCGCCAGCACGATAGCGAAGATCACCGCCGACAGGAATCCGCTGGTGTTGAAGCTGTCCATCAGGCTGTCAACCAGAAGAACCATCAGCACGGTTATGATGAAGGACATCAACCCCAGTGTCAGGATGTTGATCGGAAAGGTAAGGATCCTGAGGATGAATCCGATGGTGGCATTGGCCACTGCAATCAGGATTCCGGCAATGATCGCACTCAGGAATCCGTCCACCTGAACACCCGGGATGAGAAATGCGGCGATGGCTACTGCCGCGCCCATCAAAAGGATTTCAATGATTAAACTCATGGATTAAATGATTTAACTTAAGAACCATGAAAGTACAAAATCTGTTTGTCGGCATGTTCCTCCTGCTCCTCTGGAGCTGCGGGCGTCAGCAGGCGGAGCAACTGCCCCCCGGGCTGGATCTGAAACTTTCCGCCGACAGTTCCTCTGTTCTGATCACCGGCATTCCCCGTTTGGTTATGGAACAACTGAAATCCGATAGCCTGACGGCCGACGACTGGCACCGGCTCCTGGCCGTTTATGAAGAAGGTAACGAACTTTTGCCGGTGGCTGGGCGGTATTCCACCGACTCGCTCTCGATCATATTCACCCCTGACGGCGGATTTAAAAAAGGCAGGAGCTATGGGGCCGAGTGCTATATCCGGAATCAGCCCTATAATCCCAGGCAGATGGCGGCGGGCCGTTCGGGCCTGTTCAACCCCGGGGTGTACCGGGAATCCTTTGACTTCTGAACGCCGTTCATAATAAATATTTTGAAATCAGGCGCTTGTAAAAAAATATTTTTTTATTACTTTTGCATACATCTGAAGAGGAGTCCCGACTTAATCGGGACTCTTTTGTTTTACAATACTTTTTATGAACGTTGAGCAACGGGTAAAAGAACTGGTAGAGGAAAAAATTGCTGATCGTCCGGATCTCTTTCTTGTGGACGTGAAAATGCAGTCGAACGGCAGGCTTTCGATCCTGGTGGACGGCGACAACGGGATTGGGATTGCGGATTGCGCTGCCATCAGCCGGCATGTAGGACATATCCTGGAAGAGGAGAACACCATCGAGCAGGCATACAACCTGGAGGTCTCGTCCCCGGGAATTGATACGCCGCTCAACTCGGTTCGTCAGTATAGTAAGAATCTCGGCCGCAGCGTTGGGATCCGGACCCACGAAAACCAGAAGCGCGAGGGTAAATTACTCGGGGTGACCGAAAACGGCATTCAGATAGAAGAAAAAATAAAGGAAAAGGGTAAGAAGGTTCAATTGGTTGAAAATTTCATACCCTTTGACCAAATAGCAGAAACCAAGGTGTTAATTTCATTTAAGTAAAATGAGC
>CBINHC010000027.1:0-23754 GCA_966250385.1 uncultured Sphingobacteriaceae bacterium
CTGTCCTCACTATAATTTACATTTTCTAAACTCATTGCCTTTGGAAAAGATATACAAAACTAAAATTTTGAGCAGGTTTACGGCCATCAAAATTGGAAAATCTTGCGGTCTCCGGATTTAAACGACATGTCCCTGACGATAGTACCATCGAGTGGACACATCATCGCACTCTGTATATTGAAGTATACGCAGAAATATTCGCATTAAGAAAATCGCTTTCACGGCGAGAAACGAAATCGAGGGATTGTTTAAAATTGAAAACCTTTAAGAATTAAGCAATTACCCAATTTTGACAAAGCTTTTTTAAATAGTTATTCACATTTCGCCGGCTTGGTATAGTATTGGAGTATATCCCATTACAAGAGCTTCAGCTATGGTAGTGAGAAAAAAAACAGTCGGCGATGATCCAAAGAAGAGCAAACAGGAATGGGACAATCCCGTCAACCCTGAGGCCGCTAAGGACACCCGGGAATTTGAGCAGCTAAAGCGTCAGGCGAAAGAAGCCGAGCGCAGAAAAGAGAACCTGGAAGATTCGGGAAAAAACGAATCTGACGATAAAAAATAACCTATCCCCTTAACCTAAAACATTATTACCATGAAACAGGAATCAACCATTAAACTAACAGAAAAGTTCGATCAGGAATTGTTGAACATCTTAAAGGAAGATCTGAAGATGATCCGCAGCAGCAAAGCTGAGTCAGTTAGCAAGATCTACGTTCATTTGCCAATCGCGTCATAAGACATCCGAAAATATCTACATTCGTCTACCTATAAACACAATCGTTCTTTATACTTCAGTTAAACAACAAGGAAGTCCCGGAAACGGGACTTCTTTTTTTAATCCGGCGCCAAACCCGAGTTATCAACCCGATGCATGCCCCTGATAAATACGCTCAGTTTCCCGCCTTTCGGAGGACGAAAAATCTACTAAGGAGGTATCTCACAAAAACCGAAGCCTCGTACAGGAATATCAGAATCCCGAACACGCTGATTGCAAGCAATATAAATTCCATGCAGGTCACCAGCGCATTAGGGGCAAGAGCATCGGTATCTATGAAGAACCCGATCCCGGTCAGGGAAATGGACATTAAAAAAGTAATGATCAGGACTCCTCTCCTCATATCAGGTTTAGCTAAAGGTTCTACCTTTGAACGTCAAGTGCTTTCTGCAATGCTGCCGCTTTTTCCTGCTCCGCCTGGAGCAACCGTTCATACAGTTTCCGGTTCTCTTCATGAAGCAACTTGATCTCATCCATCGCTTCCAATAATTTCTCGATGGGGTTTATTGAACAGTTGCTGTAATTCAATTGCCCTGTCTCTAATTTCGACCCCTCATAATTATTCTGAATATTGTAGATCGCCGCCTCGTCGCTGTAGTTTTTGATGGTTTCTGGCGTTACTCCCAATGCATTGGCAACTTTTGTAAGAGCATCATCCTCAATACGTTCACTCTGTTCCATTTTTGAAACGGCCTGCTGGCTCACGCCCAGCTCGAACGCCAGCGCCTCCTGTTTCATACCGCGAAGCTCGCGGATGCGGCTGATTTTTCTACCGATGTGAATTGAAGTTCCGGACATGGTTTCAAGATTTTTTGGTTCAAAGATATACTTTAAACTTACATAAAAATCTGGAATTATTTTGCTTGTTAATTGGCCTGAAACTATTCATCTTGAGGGATCGCGAACGCTCCCTGACTATTTTTTTTACAACCAAAACAGAAACTTAGTGTTCTTTCTACACTATCCTTGGGCCTATAAGCAATTCCGCCTCTGTGCCGGCAAGAACTGAACCTGGATATACCCCATGAAAAAAAGCATTTTACCACTCACATTAGGCGGACTGGGAATAGGAACGACGGAGTTCGTGATGATGGGAATTCTTCCCGATGTTGCGGCCGACTTCCATATAAGCATACCGCAAGCCGGGTACTTCATCTCCTCCTATGCACTCGGGGTTGTTATCGGAGCACCTTTGCTTGTGGCGGCAACCAGGAACCTTCCGCCTAAGAAGATCCTGCTGACGTTGATGGCCTGCTTCACGGTCTTCAATCTACTATCAGCATTTGCACCGAACAGTTTTGTGCTAATTCTGACCCGCCTGTTTGCCGGTTTACCACACGGAGCCTTTTTCGGGATCGGATCGGTGGTCGCCTCCCGCCTTGCAGATAAGGGAAAGGTTGCTCAAACGATCTCCCTGATGTTTGCAGGACTGACCTTCGCCAATCTGATTTCCGTGCCCGTAGGTACGTTTATCGGGCATCACTATTCGTGGCGGTTAACTTTCATGCTGATCGGACTTATCGGATTTATCACAATGCTGGCGATCCGTTTCTGGCTTCCGGCATTGCCGGCCGGTAAAAAAGGCAATATCAAGTCAGAACTCCAGGTCTTTAAAAAGCCCGAAACGATACTAATCCTGTTGATCACCGCCATCGGAACAGGCGGTCTTTTTGCTTGGATCAGTTACATTGCGCCCCTGATGATCCATGTATCCGGATTCTCAGCGGGAAGCGTACCGCAGATCCTGATCCTGGCCGGTCTCGGTATGGTTGTCGGGAATTTTCTCGGGGGAAAACTGGCAGATCGGGTTAAGCCGGTCAAAGCGTGCATGATTCTGCTGGTCAGTATGGCTCTTGTCCTGGTCACCATTTTCCTGGTCTCCGGCAATCAGGTCATGTCGCTGATTATGACCTTCGTCGCCGGTAGTCTTTCAATGGCCCTGGGCTCTCCTATCCAGGTGCTCATGATCCGAACCGCCAAAGGGGCAGAAATGCTGGGTGCGGCTGCCACGCAGGCGGCCTTCAACGTGGGCAATGCGCTTGGTGCCTTCCTTGGAGGTATCCCACTGGTGATCGGGTACAGCTACAGCTCGCCGCAACTGGTCGGCGCCATGATGGCGGCATCCGGTGCTGCAATTACCCTGATTCTGATCAGGCGGTCACAGCCGGCAGAAACGATTCCTGCGATTAGCGTTGAAGCTCCGGCAGAAGAATCAGTGATCATGCATTGAGAAAAGAGTACCGGCTTCTAGCTAACCGGCAGACTTCTGCCCGGTTGATAACTTTTCCGATAAGAACTGTCGAAGTTCCGCCGGCTTGATGTTTCTTTGGATAATCCTTCCATCCGCGTCCAGCAGGACGTTTGTCGGGAAAGCGACGATTGAAACTCTCCGCGATTCAACCCCATTCACATCCCAGTACTGGGGCCAGTCCAGCCGATACTTTTTTATGGCTTTCAACCAGTTCCCGCGATACTTTTCCCGATCTGTTGAAATGCCGACAATCTGAAACCCGGCTCCTCTGAATTCCGAATAGACCTCCAGCAAATCCGGAAACTGGGCAATACAGGGGGCACAGTTACTGTACCAGAAATCTACTAAGGTGTATTGCTGTCCGGCGAACGTTCCGGTGTCCAGCGGTTTACCGGACCGATCAAGAACTGCAAGGCTGGGAAAGCGTTTACTGATCGCGAGCACGCTGCCAGCTTTCAGTCTTTTGGCTAATGCGTTCCCGGTTGCCGTATTTCTCAGCTTCTCTGAAAATGCTGAGAAAATTGAATCAAACACGGTTTCGTAGCCAAAATTGGATAAGTGCACAAACTTCCAGAGCGCAAGGTAAGAGTCCGGATGTTTCTCAACGTAGCGCAGCAATGTACTGTCCTGTTCCCGGTAACGTTTCCTGAGTCCCGATTCAATCTCGTTTTTCAGATTCTGGGGAATTTTGTCCTTATATTCTGCTTCCAGGCTATCGATTTTCCGGTCCAGGGATTGTCTGTTTCTCGTTACTTCATCAAATGCCGGAAGATATGCATTCGCGTATTCCTTCATTGAGGCATTAGCCATAAAAGGAGTCTCTTTTGACCGATTTATATCAATCGCAAGGTCTTGCTGCCCCGGATCGACAATGAACATGTCCGAGATATAACTCCTGTTAAAGGAAAGACGCACCCCGATTGAATATGGAAGACTGCCGGTAAAGGTAAACCGTCCGTTTCGGACCACAGAGGTCATCATTTCAAGTCCGTCGGGATAAAAATTGCGATCTTCCGTCAATACATGCAAAACCACATTGCCGCTGTCGGCATTGACCCGTCCATTAATCACAAATGGCCTGGCTTGGTTGACCTGGGCAAAGGAAGCGGATTCGAAAAAGAGAAACAAGAGAGACAGCAGTTTACGCATGGTTTTTGGGTCTTATCATAGTTCAGAGAAATTGAAAGCCGTGAGGCGGAAAAAGGGGCATTATGGCTCCGGCCAGAGTACTTTAGCCAACCGGTTCCCAGAGTTCGATTTTGTTACCCTCCGCATCCATGATGTGGACGAACTTTCCATAATCATAACCGACGATCTCATCCAGCACCGTAACTCCATTTGCTTTCAGTTTTTCAACAAGGCCTTCAATATTCTGAACCCGGTAGTTGATCATAAAGTCTTTTTTCGAAGGGGCGAAATACTCGCTTCCGTATTTAAACGGCGACCATTGCAAAGAATCAACCTGCTCGGGTTTATCCATATTCCGCGATTCAAATGTAGATTCCCATTCGTTGACATCCAGCCCGAGGTTGGTGGCATACCACTCCCTGGTCTCCTGTGGATTCTCCGAAAAGAAGAAGATCCCTCCTATTCCGGTTACTTTCGGCGTAATGTTGTCAACCGGGCCCTTTGCCGGTGTATTTTCTTGTCCTTCCATCCTAAAATTGTACAGGGGTTAATAATTGTTGGCTAAATGTATGAATTAGGTCTTATTTCCCATACCATGGTCATCCTGATCCTCTGAACCCGCATATTCGGTCATTACACGGCGCCCGCATAACAGCCCCTTCTATTCTCCGCCCACTAAAATCAATTCTATTTTGCCACTTTGATCGAATCCGAATGCGATAAATGAATCTGTCACCAGCCCGTTAACCTGTAGACCGACCCTGACAAACTCATCGCCTTTTGTAGCATAAGATCCGGGGAATATTGCAGCCAGCGTGCTCATATCCTGTCCGACCTTTATGACCTGACCCCTGTATACCAGGCCATATGCAGGAGTGGAAAAATAGAAGTGATCAAGGTTACCACTTTCATTATACATCGTCAGCCCGGTGTACGTCCACTTGGTCACCATGGCGTCATCGACTTCCGAGTATTCCTCAACGGATGAGATTGGCGCGCCGAACACATTTCGCAGACCTTGGGGAGATGCTACAAGGGGTATACTTTTGCCCGTCGAAGTTTCTCTGATGGTCAGCTTATTGACATCCACGATATCCTCCCCGGCACTTTCTTTCTGCACCGCGGTGCATGACGACAAGGCAATTGTAAAAAAAGAGACAAGTAAAGTTTTCATAACCTTAAGGATTGATTTGCTGCGTGGGTATTTAGCTTTTACAGATCGGTGCCTACCCCTGAATATACTTCAGAACGACCCCACCGTTTTCGAGAGGCTGAGATGAAACCAGCGACAACTTTTCTGAACCAATTCCCTGCCTGAACAGCGGCCGTCCGTCGCCCAGTATGACCGGTGCGATCCCGATCCGGTATTCATCAATTACATGATCTTTGATGAAGGTCTCCGAAAGGTTGGCGCTTCCGAACACATACATATCCCCACTTCCTTCGCCTTTCAGTTTCGCGATCTCAGCGCTTGCATGTTCACTGATCAGCGTTGAGTTCGTCCAGTCAGCTGAGGTTAAAGTCGTCGAAAAAACGAGTTTGGGTATCTTGTTCATCATGTCTGCGATCTCCCCGGTCTGCTCCTTCCAGTAAGCGGCCATACCTTCATAGGTCACCCGACCAAAAACGAGATAGTCCGCAGCGTTCAGCTGCTCGATGCTCAGTTTCTCAAGCTCCGGCCCCCAGATCAGTTCATGAAAGTCCAGGTCCCAGTTTTGCTTCCCTTCAAAATAACCATCCAGGGTCATAATATTCCACATGATCAGTTTTCTCATTGCATCGCTTTTAGAAGTAAGAATTTCTGAGTGAGACTAAAAAGCCTCACTTCAGTGCTTAGTTAAATATAAGCAACTTTTGTGACTGTATGTTAATCAAGCAGCTCATTAGCCGGCAGTTAAACAAATAATAATTAACTTCATTTTAAATAGTTGTCACTTCTTATACGCGACCGCTTATGAAAAGAACGTTCCTATCGCTGTTTGCCACCTTATTCTACCTCGTCCTGTCCGCGCAGGAGAAAGTCAATCCCCTTGGAATGCGGACCACATGGGGGGAGAAAGTCCATGCCGGTAATGCCTGGCAGAAGTACCCCCGTCCCCAGATGGTCAGAAAGGACTGGATGACCTTAAACGGGCTCTGGGACTATGCGATCGTTCCCAGGTCGGCTTCTGCGCCCGACAGGTATGCAGGAAAAATCCTGGTTCCCTTTGCCGCCGAATCAGCGCTTTCCGGGGTGACGAAACCGGTGAAGCCGGATCAGAAACTCTGGTATAATAGGACCTTCTCAATCCCTTCTTCCTGGAGGAACAAAAAGGTCCTGCTGCATTTTGATGCCGTGGACTGGGAAACAGCTGTCTGGCTGAATGGTAAAAAAGTAGGTGAACACCGGGGCGGAAGCGATCCGTTTTCCTTTGAGATCAGTAAATACTTAAAAAACGGTTCACAGGACCTTAGCATTTCGGTATGGGATCCGACTGATACGGGAACGCAGCCGCGCGGAAAACAGGTTCTGGATCCAAAAGGAATCTGGTACACCGCTGTAACCGGGATCTGGCAGCCTGTCTGGCTGGAGCCCGTCGATCAAACCTACATCGAATCGGTGATACCGCAGGCTGATATCGACCAGGGCACGGTTACCATCAAGACCGCCCTGAACCGGACAACAGGCCGTGAACGACTAAGCGTGAAGGTTCTTAAGCACGGCAAGACCGTGGCGGAAAAAAGCGGCCCTGCCGGATCCCCTGTTGAAATGTCCGTGCCCGAACCCGCACTCTGGACTCCCTATGATCCGTTCCTGTATCAACTTGAGGTCACGCTGACGGACGGAGGGAAAACGCTGGATTTTGTACGGTCCTATTTTGCTATGAGAAAGATCCATGTCGGAAAGGATAAATATGGCTATGAGCGGCTTATGCTCAATAATGAGCCGCTCTTCCAGTATGGAACGCTGGATCAGGGCTGGTGGCCGGACGGCCTGCTTACCCCTCCTTCCGAAGAAGCGATGCGGTACGATATGGAAGTCCTGAAAGACATGGGATTCAATATGCTCCGGAAACACATAAAGGTGGAGCCTTCCCGATACTATTATTATGCTGACTCTCTCGGACTTTTGGTGTGGCAGGATATGCCTAGCGGGTATGCATCAGCCGAAGAAAAAGTACAGGCGATCGCTCCTGAAGCCAACGAGGATTGGGCCCGGCCAAAAGAATCGGCCATCCAGTTCGAAAAGGAATGGAAGGCGATCATAGACCATCTCCGATTTTTTCCCTCCATCGTGGTATGGGTTCCGTTCAATGAAGGCTGGGGTCAGTATGAGACCGGGCGGATCGTCAAATGGACCAAAAGCTACGACCCGACCCGCGTGGTCAATGGTGTCAGCGGCTGGACCGACCGGAATGTCGGTGATATGAATGATTCCCATCAGTATCCCGGACCAGCCATGGAACCGGCCGAACAGAATCCCGGCCGGGTTATCGTACTGGGGGAATTTGGAGGACTGGGCCTTCCCGTGGAAGGTCATCTCTGGAATCCCAACATGAGAAACTGGGGATACCGTACTTACCAGGCGCCTGAACAGCTGATCAAAGAATATGCGCGTTTGATCCATAATCTGCATCCGCTCATCCACAGAGGTCTGTCCGCGGCTATTTATACACAGACCACGGATGTGGAAGGTGAAGTAAACGGGCTGCTGACCTATGACCGGAAGAAAATAAAGTTTGATGCAGAGCTCATGCGCACCTTGCACACGCCGCTGTTCAACAAACCGGTTCCGTCCAGACCGATTTTTCCTGACGGAGAAGTGAACCCGCACCGGATCCTGATGGCGACCTCCGATCCACTGGAATCCGGACGAACCGTTCCGGAGAAATTTTCAGAGGTCAGCGCACCAGTGAACACAAAGAAAGGCGATCATCGGTGGGCCTTGAAGTCGTTCAATCTGGATCAGACCGTTGAAAACTTGCAGCTCCGGATCAAGACCCACGCGGATGTGTCCGTCTACCTGAACGGCAAGCTTCTTTTCAAGCGATATATGAATGCCTACCACCATTATGATGAAGTGAACCTGAGCGAGTTTCACCAATACCTGAAAAAAGGTGAAAATCAACTGCTGATCGAAGTCGACAACGTACGGGAGGACATTCCGTTCGATTTCGGATTGTCCACCTATTAATCATTCGCAAAATGACCATTCTCTTAAACAGTCTTAACATGTCATCCATTCGACTGCATATCTGTCTGCTTATTCTCGCAACCGTCGCTTTTGCCGGCTGCAATACAAACCCGTCCGGTCAATCGGAAGCCGGCGGGTCCAATGATTCCGTCCCTCGCCTGCCGGCGAGGAAATCCTTCCAGGAAACGGTTGACGGGAAACCCGTCGATCTGTATTTCCTCAACAATAAGAACGGGGTACAGGCAGCGATCACCAATTACGGCGGCCGGCTGGTTGGCCTCCTGGTGCCCGATAAAGATGGCGTCCCCAGAGATGTGGTTGTCGGGTTTGACAGCCTTGAAGGGTTCATAACGTCAACGGAGCCCTATTTCGGAGCGACGATCGGGCGGTATGGGAACCGGATCGCCGGAGGCCGTTTCTCGTTGGATGGCAAAGAATATCAGTTATTCCTGAATAACGGCCCTAACACGCTGCATGGCGGAAAAAAGGGATTCCAGGCGGTCGTCTGGGATGCCCGGCAGCCGAGTGACAGTACGCTGGAACTCAACTATCTCTCCAAAGACATGGAGGAAGGATTCCCGGGCAATCTGAATGTCAAGGTCGTATATACCCTCACGGGGAATAACGAGCTCAAAATAGACTACACTGCCCGGACCGACAAGAAAACGGTGGTCAACCTTACCAACCATGCCTTCTTCAATCTGAACGGCGAAGGAAGCGGATTGATTCTTAATCATGAGCTGGTGATCAATGCCAGCCGATATACTCCGGTGGACAGCACACTGATTCCCCTGGGCCGGCTGGAATCTGTGGCCGGAACTCCGTTCGACTTTCGGAAACCCATGCGTATTGGAGCCCGTATCGGGCAGGATAATGCGCAGCTGAAATACGGTAAAGGCTATGACCATAACTACGTCCTGGATCGCAGTGCGGACAGCCTTCGCTTCGCAGGTAGTGTGTTGGGAGACGAATCCGGCATCCTTATGGAGATCTTTACCATGGAACCCGGACTTCAGTTCTACAGCGGAAATTTTATGGCCGGCAAGAACACCTTTAAAAGCGGTGCGAAAGACGAACTCAGAACGGCATTCGCCCTCGAGACCCAGCACTTTCCCGACTCCCCTAATCAGCCGGACTTTCCAACGACCGTCCTGAACCCGGGCGACACCTATCATACCACGTCGGTGTACCGGTTTTCGGTAAAAAAGTAAGGGTTGCGTCACCTAAGGCACCGGAAGTGCAAGGATCGCTGAACTTATGTCGTTCATGCCCGGAACACCTTAGCAGGCACCGTCCATGCTGCAGGGTCGGAAGGGGCCGGTCTTGTTCCAAAGTCTTTTTAACGGTCATGGCCCTACAGTGCCTGTCATGACGTCGCCGGATCGCCTGTAATTGGCAATAATTACGCCGCCCGGCGTTACGGAGCTCTCTGATAGTACAAAACTTGCCGGGATCGCTTCATCGCTAAACAGTTTTTTTCCTTTCCCCAGCATAACGGGGAAGATCTGAAGCCAGATTTCGTCGACCAGCCCGTGCTTGAGCAGGAGCTGAACCAGTTCGCTGCTGCCCCATACCTTGATGTCCGGGCCGTCTGAATTTTTCAACTTCTCAATATCCGAAACCGAGCGTAAGAATACCGAATTATTCCAATCAGAGCTGGTCACCGTTGAGGACAGGACAAACTTGGTAACATCATTGATTCCGGGCCAGTAGTCAGCGTGTTCCGGCCAATACGACTCAAAGATCTGAAATGTCCTTCTTCCCAGCAGAATATCCGCAGCCTCCATATGTCGGGCAACCATGGGGTTGGACAATTCTGCATCAAACGGCGCAACCCAGCCACCGTATTTGAAACCGTCTGAAGGATCCTCCCCCGGACCGCCCGGAGCCTGCATGACACCATCCAGCGATATCATGGAAATGACGATAATCTTCCTCATAACTCTTGTACTCTTTTTCATAAAGTTCGGTATCAAATAAGGAGTTTGGGAAGGCTGATCGCGACAGTTCCAGGGGGCGATTCCAGCTATTAGCCCTGCCCTTATTCTTTTGCTTCATTATGCAGGGAAACGATCAGCTCATTCGCATCTCCAACCATCTTGGATATTTTTCCCTCTTTGTTTATTATGAAATGGGTCGGGTAAGAACTGACCCGTAATTTATTGGACATATAGTCATCCATCCCGGGGACAACCGCATAACTGAACTCCGTTTTCTTCAGGAATTCGGTTAGCTTGTCTTTTGAATCACTCGCCAGACTGACGAAGATGATATCTTTACGGTTCCTGTATTGTTCCACAAGCCGGTTCAGCTTCGGCATTTCCTGAACGCAGGCCTGGCAGTGAATAAACCAGCACTTGATCACCACGATTTTGCCCCGGGTATTGTCTGAAGAATACCGCCGGCCTTTCAGATCCACGAAATCCATCGGAGGCAGCACCTGTCCTTCCCTGCTGTACTGGTCGCCATACATCTTCCCCCATTGCCCAAGGACGACTCTGATGTCCTTATCTGCACCTGCGGGAATCGCCTTCAATTGATAGGTTCTTTTACCCGCCTGAGGCGCAAATGCCAGAGGGACATATTTTCCGGTGCCCATAAGCTCCAGGAATTCCTTCTTGCTGACCGATTGGCCACTTGCATCGAACGCTGTGAACTCCTCCGAAAAACGCAGATGGTCGCGTTTGTAAACCAGCAGACTCATCACGTTTTCCGTGATCTTTCCGGGTGCTGCGACCGGCGTTCCCTGCGGTGTGCTTTGCGCTGCCGCAGTAAAATAAATTGAAGCGACCAACAGGAAGCCGGCCAGGAAAAGGGTTAATTTCTTCATATCGGCAAGTAGCTAAAGATTCTTCTGAACAACCTGATTCCGTCCGGCACTTCCTTCTCAGGCCCAGGTTACATTCAAATTACGAAACCTAATTTGAAATTGGAATAAGCCCTGCAAAGCCGGTTAAACCTTCCGCTGTGTCTATCAGCTTCTATCTGTCAGTTTATTAATAATACCGTCGGTAAATTCAAAAATAGATTTCGCGGTCAGCTTCAGCTCCTGTCCTTTCCTGAGGCCATTCGGAAAATCCATTGCCGCAATTGCATGGTAGTCGATTTCAATTTCCGTGGTATTGCCGGAGTGGGAAAACGATCTGATTACCTGGGTCCTTTCCGAAAAATAGGACTTAGCCTGTTCCGCCTGGTGGATAAAGGCGTCCCGACCTTTCAAAGACATATTCGTAACACCGTCCTGTATATTCTCAAAGATGATCTGGTCATCAAAGTGCAGGACCATTTGGCAACATCAAAATGGTTGTAACCATCAATATAATTCCTGATTATTTTCTCCCTTTCAGCAATCATAATTTTTTTGATTCAATGCTATTTTTAATAACGCCCCCATAACGGATTGGCCTCTTGAAATTAGAATAGGTCGGCTTCTTACCTGACACTGGAAACGCCCACATTTCCGAAGGTCCGGCCGCCTGCAAGATCACTTGTATTCCGCAATCAAACAACAAGCTTTTGGATAGCCTGATCCAGCGAAGCTACAAAGCTGACTTGTTTACCACGGTTACTTTCATATATAAAACTCTTTAGGCTCTCACTTAAAGTCCCGGAGAACTCTCCGACAATCGCCAGACGGATCCGGTAATTGGAAAACTTCTGGAGAATCTCACCTGCCATCTTATTTTTTAAATCAAAAAATGCTGGAATAATGTTCCGCTCATGGATAATCACCCGATCAGCTCCAGAATAATACAGACTTCCGACAAGGTCCGTTCCATCGTCGATATTTGTTATGACAAGGTCTTCGGAAATCAATTCTGAAACCTTTCTATCATTCAGTTGATGTGTTTTGATCTCCATTTAACTCTTTCTTTTGACAAAGCGGCAGACTATTGGCCCAAACTAACAGAATATTGGTTAAGTACCAACAGCAGAATATGTTGAGAGGTCCCGGCTTTGGTTGGGACGAAGAAGTTTCGAGTACTGTCCACCCCGTGAGAGTAGACCATTCCGGATTAACAGGTTCCTGTTTGATTCTGGACTGAGCTCAAAGGGCGATGGGTTGTTTAGAACGGCGTCGCGACTCTCCGGAATTGAAAATCACTTAAATATCTTTTGAGCGTGTTTAAAAACCGCTGAAGCATTTCTGAGCAGCGGGTAAATGATATATCCGCTCACACAAACAAAGAAGCCGATTGATACCAGGAAATAAACCCGATTTTCAGGAGGAACGAGGTTCAGAGTGAGAATATCAGGAACCAGGGTTAGCCAATAAAACAGCATCAAGCCGAATACCGGAAGATAGTCCTTTCTGTACGGATATATAAAAGGGGTAAGTAGCAGGTAGAGATAGGAAAAAATTAGCAGCAATGCCGCTATGTCAAATAACAGGCTATGCTGAAAAAAATAAAAGACCGGCTGCATAAGTTTCGGCATTGTCCACTCCAGTCCCCCGATATAAACCAGAATACAACCGTAGCTGAGAAGAAGTAACAGTTTTCGCAGGTTCACCTTATTAAGTACCAGAGTTCTTCATGGTTGGATATCCGTAATCTTTTTCGCGAAATAACATGTAAGTTCACATACCGAGCAAACGGATCGCTGACACCATCCAACTGAGTATCATCATAAAACGCACACCGATAAGTTAACGACATAAGTTCGGAAGTTCAAACGAAATGAAAAAAATCCATGCTACTGTGCTCCTGTCCCTCATGATTTTTACGGGAATTAATTACGGTAAGGAAGACAAGGATCAATCAAATGAGCGGGTGCCGGTCAATTTCACAGAGGCATTGTCCAAGGCAAATTCTGCATGCGGATCACCTTTAGCGGAGGAATCCCTGAAGTGGCTAAAAGATATCATCATCAAGGCTGAAGAAGATGTTGAGAGCCGAAAGTACAAGGGAAACTATATAGGCAGGATCTACCTGACCAGCTACCGTGGCAAACCCGTATTCTATGTACAAATGGTGATGGGAAGTGGCGGATTACCCGGAATTTTTATTGACTGTTCAGGAACGGTCGTGACAAGAATATCCGGAGCCAGGAATACTCATTTATTCAAACATCCCTCCGCTCTAGATCATACAGCGGGAGCTCGTTAACATCCGGAGGGCGCCGGTTCAGCTACTATTTTTAAATACTCTCCTTGGTTTCTGAAACGCGATACCTGTAACCCGGCCGGCACATTGGCACTTACAGCTCGAGCTCCTCCTCCAGAACCTTCTCAACGCCTTCGATAGTACCCTTATAAATGACATTGATACCGTCCTTAACGATCAATGTGGTCGGATACACCCGGACGCCAAAGTGTTCCTGCAGCCGGGGGTCGTCTGCAAAAAGGCCCGGTACTGTGTAGGACAGGTCTTTCCAAACCTGCCTGGCATATCCTGCAGAGTCTCTTTTTAGTGGAATGTTCACCGAATAAAAACTTACCGATTCGTTTTTCCGGAAACGGTTTGAAGCTGTTTCCAGTTTAGGAAATTTCTCAAAACAGACGCCGCAACCGGTATTCCAGAAATCAAGGACGACCAGTTTGCTCCTGAAGTCGCTATTTGAAATCAACCTCCCATCGGCAGTGTAAAACTTAAAGGGCATCACCGTCTTGGAAACCCGGCCTGAAAATGTCCCGTAATTAACGCGATTTAACCAGAAGGAATACCCTTCGAAACCAACCCAGAAAGAAAACAAAACCAGTATCCCGCTGATAAAAATCTTCAGCCGGGTGACTCTGGTGCCGAATACCAATAGGCCGGCAAGAACACCCAAATAGTGCGCTACAAAGCTTGGAAAACTAAGCAGGGTCTGTGAGAAATTATTGACATGAATAGGTGCATATATCAGGATGACGGGCAAAACGATCGCTGAAATTACCCATGATCGATGCAGCCCATGATTTTTCGTTAAGGCTACCACGGTGAGGATGCAATAGCATATCGCGGCAACGCCAAACTTATAATTATGTCCCAGATACCCGCCGACCGGAGCGATCAAAAACACAAGCGCCGCGGAGATAAACGCGACTGAGATAAACTTTTTCCAGTTCATAGCATCATTTTAAGGAGCGACGTGCAATCGCTATATGCAAACCAGCCCTTTGCTATGCAAACCAGCCCTTTGGCAGCCGGCTTTTCGGGCGGTACTTTGGTTAATTCTCATCTACAAGATAGAAATTTCCGTATTGGTTCAAAAACTTACTTTGAGCATACCCGGACAGGGGTCCTTTCTTCTTTTGCGATCACTCCATTCGGGCGCACGTCCTGCGTCAGGTGTACCTCCTGTCCCTGGAAACTTCTGAACCGGAAATATCTTCGTTTAAAAGTACAAAAAGCCTTTTTTTGATGGTTTGATTACATTTATTTGCAACTTCTCTACTTTTTACTACTTTTGCCAACCAACCCGGGGGATTAGCTCAGCTGGCTAGAGCGCTTGCATGGCATGCAAGAGGTCATCGGTTCGACTCCGTTATCCTCCACTTAAAATATAAAGGCAGCGTAAGTTGCCTTTTTTTGTTTTAATCAAAATGTCAGAAGTAACCAAAGGCACCGTTTTCGAGAAAGTCGAAGGTCAGTTAAACGACAAAGGCTTTAACATCGAGAAGCAGGATCAATCCCGCCCCTGGGGTGGATTCTTCGTGATCAATGAGACCCAGGCGCAACTTTTTGCGGATTCTTATTTTGATTCCATGCCTGTAAACGCACTGAAGATCTCGGGAAAACTAAGCCCGAAAATTCTCGTTGTGGCCCCTGGCAAACGCCTTTCCTGGCAATATCATCACCGCCGTGCAGAAATCTGGACCGTGCTCGAAGGAGAAGTTGGAGTGGTCACGAGCCATACCGATGAAGAAGGTGAATTAAAAAAATACCTTCCCGGGGATGTAATCAGGCTGAAGCAGGGTGAGCGCCACCGCCTGGTCGGCCTTGAAAACTGGGGGATTCTGGCGGAAATCTGGCAGCACACCGACGCTGCTTTTCCATCTGACGAAGATGACATCGTCCGCGTTCAGGACGACTTCGGAAGGTAACCGGTAACCCACCCGATTGGCTTCCCGGACGCCTAAACCGCATGCGCAGTTGCAGCGGTTTGCCGGAATTCACTTTGATCAGCAGCTGCTTCTGCTATTACCGGCAGCGTAAACCAAAAGGTGCTCCCCCCTCCTTCTCTGCTATGGAGACCGATTTCTCCGTCGTGGTTGTTTACAATCTCCCTGCATATAAACAGTCCCAGACCCAGCCCCTGGGCAACGTTTTCGGCCTCTTTCACCCGATAAAACCGGTCAAAGATATAGGGTGCCTTGGACTCCGGAATGCCCGGGCCAAAGTCACAGACGTTCACCTGAACATGATCATCGTGACAAGACATACTGATCAGGATCTTGCTCTCAATGGGAGAATATTTCGCAGCGTTCGAGATCAGATTATCAAGAACCTGGCGAACCCGGTTGTAATCTGCATGTACCCATGCAACCGGCAGCGGCTCCAGGACCAGTTCCTGCAAGTACAACATCCGGCTCTCTTCCGTAACGTTCTCGATCAGCTCATTCAGCTGAAAGGTGGCGGGCTTAAGGACGAGCTTTCCCGCCTGGATATTGGTCAGGTCAAGGAGGTCGGCCACCAGGCCGGTCAACCGCTCCACCTGCTTAGCCGAGTTGCACACAAAGGGATGCAACGAATGAGTTGCCTCACTCTTCCTCGACTGCCGTTCAAGGACCTGAAGAGATGCTCTCAGCGTAGTAAGCGGAGTCTTTAATTCATGGGATGCAATGCTGAGAAACTCTTCCGTGATCCGGCTGTGCTTTTGAACCCGTTCCCGCGAGTCAATCAATTGCCTGAACACCAGGGAAGCATACCATCCTGTCGAAACGAGGATCAGGCAGACCAGGGTTACATTCGCAATGATAAGCCATGTGGTGAGTTCCCTGGAGGCTTCACCAAGGATATTCGAAAATGCCTCCTGATGCTTCCTCATCCGGCCACTCAGGTCATTCACAGTTTCACGAAAGCTGTTTCTTACCGCAGCATCGGCTTTCCCTTCCCTGTATAGCAGATGGAATGCATCTGCCTCCCGCATCAACCGGATAATATACCGGTCCCCGGCACGCCATTGTTCATTAGCGTCCTTCATATAAGAGAAGTTGTGAAACCGCTTGAAGAGCCAGATCATATTCTTCAGATCTTTCCGGTGGTTCCTAGCCTGCAGCAGGACCGGCTCAATTTCCTGATAGGACTTATTTTCAAGGATCAAAACTCTGGCGATGCTGTCTCCTACCGGCACCGCGATCTCCTGCCGGAATTTCTGAAAATCAGTTTCACGCCCGCTGTCGATATAATCATTCAGGGCCAGGGTGGCATACAGTTGTCCCTTGGCATACTGTGATTCACCGTTGACAAACGCCCGGATCGAAGTCAGTACCCGAAAGGAATAGAAATTCAGCAGAATAATCATTGCGGATGCGAGCAGGATGATGACTCCTATCTTCAGGGTGTTCTTTCGGTGGTGCTGAAGTGCTAAACCCATTTACCTCTTATTGTCTTGATTTAGGGGGGAGAGAGGCTAATTGAAATCTCAATATAAGCAGTGTCAACCAAAAATGCAAACCCGGCGCAGGCTACCGAACGGAATCCGGACTGCCGGTAGCGGCTAACAACCGCAGGTTTTTGTATTTCTCGCAGCATTTTCTTTCCTTCAGCAAATTTTCCACTTAACCTATCACGTCATGCCTCATCATCATTATAACCTCAACCTGGAATGGACCGGGAATAGAGGCTCCGGAACCACCGGCTACCGAAACTACGACCGGTCGCACACAGTCTCGGCGGAAGGAAAACCGCTGATCTTCGCCTCTTCAGACCCGGCCTTCCGGGGCGACCCGGCCAGGTACAATCCGGAAGAACTGCTGGTGGCCTCCATCTCCTCCTGCCACATGCTCTGGTATCTGCATCTGTGCGCGGAGGCTGGTATCATTGTACTGAAATACGCTGACCGTGCTCATGGAATCATGGAAGAAAGCGCCACAGGCAGCGGAGCATTTAAGGAAGTGACGTTAAGACCACTGGTGGTGGTTTCCGAGACTGCCATGATCGAACCGGCGAGGGAACTCCATCACAGGGCGAACGCCATGTGCTTCATCGCAAACTCGCTGAACTTTCCGGTAAATCACCAGCCTGAAATCATCTGCGCTACTGACTGAGGCTGCGGACAAACCTCGCGCTATCCCCGATCGCTGTAGGAGCCGGGCTGACGAGACTTCACCGGTTCAGGTAGCCAACGATCAAGTCGGCGGCACGGCCGGATGCGCCGGCAGGGCCCACCCGTTCAGCCAGTTCCCGGTAATCGGCCAGCATCTTCCCTCGGTCGGGAGATTCCGGCAACAAGCGGTTCAGTTCTTTTGCGATTGTTTCAGGGGTACATTCAGACTGGATCAGTTCTTTGACAACCTCGCGGTCCATGATCAGATTTACCAGCGAAATGAAACGGATCTTAATTACCAGGCGGGCTATGGCGATGGAAACCGGGGCCGCCTTATAGACGACGACCTGTGGAGTATTTAACAGTGCGGTTTCCAGCGTGGCTGTTCCTGAAGCGACGATTGCGGCCTGCGAATGCTTTAGCAGGTCGTAGGTTGCATTGAAAACTACAATAAATTGCTGACCATTTAAAAACCGCTGATAATAAGACGGATCAAAATTAGGCGCGCCCGCAATGACGAACTGATGCCCGGGAAATAAAGCGGCCGTTCTCACCATGACCGGCAGGATCCGTTCGATCTCCTGTTTACGGCTTCCCGGCAGGAGTGCAACGATCGGATGGTTCGACAGCCGGTTGTTCCGAAGAAATTCCGGGTCCGGGGAGTGCGCTTCGATGGCATCCATCAAAGGATTACCGATATAATCGACATCCATTTCCCACTCCCTGTAAAAGCCAACCTCAAAAGGCAGGATACAAAACATGTGATCGACGACCTTCCGGATCTTCAGCACCCGTTTTTGATTCCAGGCCCAAACCTTTGGTGAGATGTAATAGAAAACCCTGATCCCGTTTTTCTTGGCAAATTCCGCGATCTTCAGGTTGAATCCCGGGAAATCGATCAGGATCAGCGCATCGGGTTTATAATCGAGGATATCCTGCTTCGCAAAGCTCATATTCCTGAAGATGGTCCGGAGGTTGGCCAATACTTCAATGAATCCCATGAAGGCCAGCTCAGCAATGTGCTTGGAAAGGCTTCCGCCCTCAGCAGCCATCCTGTCACCTCCGAAATACCGGAAATCAGCTTTTGGATCAGCGTCTTTCAGGGCGCGGATCAGGTTCGCACCGTGAAGGTCCCCGGATGCTTCGCCGGCCAGGAGATAGTATTTCATTGGCCCATTTTATAATACATGAAGATCAGGGCACAGATGAAGGTTGCCCCGACGATCCCACGGCCGGTCCGTTCTTTGTCAATACTGAAGAAATACTTGACCAGAAGGAGGTTGATGGCCACACAGCCGATATACAACAGATCATCCTTTTGCAGGATCCGGATATTCTTCTTCAGGATCTCCACGATGAAAAAGGCGATTCCCGGCATCACCAGACCCAGGAAGGCGCCTAGCCAGACGTTATCTCTTTTCAACATTAAAGTTCCAGCTATTAAGTGTCGGGATCATGTGGTGCGCGGTCAGGTCGAACTGGATGGGAACCACTGAGGCGTATTTCTGCTTCAGTGCCCAGACATCCGTGTCCTCCCCGTTGTCGTTGTTCTGAAAAACGCCGGTCAGCCAGTAGTAGCTCCGGTTATGCGGATCAAGGCGCTCGTCAAACTCTTCCGCATACTTGGCGTTTGCCTGCCGGCAGATCTTGATTCCCCTGATCTCGTCGTTAGGAAAGTTCACATTCAGTAAGGTTCCCTGGGGCAGGCCATGTGTAAGGACCTGCTCGGCTACCGCCCTGACGAACGGCAGACACGTTGAGAAATCTGCTTTATAGGTGAAATTATCCAGGGAGAACCCGATGGATGGGATACCCTCAATGGCCCCTTCCACAGCAGCCGACATCGTACCTGAGTAAATCACATTAATCGAATGGTTCAGACCATGATTGATTCCCGAAACACAAAGATCGGGTTTGCGTCCTTTAAAGATCTGGTTCACGGCCAGTTTCACGCAATCCACGGGAGTACCGGAGCTCTTGTACATCTCCACCCCTTCGTAAAGATCTACTTTATCCAGCCGGAGAGGTTTGGCGATGGTAATGGCGTGTCCCATCCCGGACTGCGGACCGTCGGGTGCAACCACGACCACATCTCCCAGCTCCTGAACAACCCTGATCAGCGCATGGATGCCCGGCGCGTCAATTCCGTCATCATTAACTACAAGTATGGTTGGCCGATTTTTTTTCATACAGCGAAATTACAAAAAGAAAAGAGCCCCGATAACTTTTTTACCGGGGCTCTTTGATATCAGAGGCTGTTCAACCAGTTCACAACTTCATCCCGGGCCTTGCCGGTTTTCGTCTGGATCCGCCCGAGGAGTTCATCGTCTTTACCTTCCTCGTATTTGAGATCATCGTCAGTCATGTCTCCGTATTGCTGCTTCACTTTGCCTTTGATCTCATTCCAGCGGCCTTGCCATTTTATGTCTCCCATAGTCTTAAATTTTCTTTAAGTAACAGGAGTATCGGCCAATATGTTTAGCAAACAGGGCCAGGTCGTTACATTGCTCCCTGTTTGATTTCTTCGACAACTGCCGGGTCGAGCAGGGTCGAGGTATCACCCAGGTTGGCGGTCTCGCCTTCGGCAATCTTTCTCAGTATCCGGCGCATGATCTTGCCGGACCGGGTTTTCGGCAGCCCGGATACGAACTGGATCTTGTCCGGCTTGGCAATCGGTCCGATAATCCGGGAAACCGTCTGCAGAATATCCCGCCGCGTCAGATCATGATTGTGGAGGGAGGCACCCAGGATCACATAGGCATAGATTCCCTGTCCCTTGATCGCGTGCGGATAGCCGACCACTGCGCTTTCAACAACATCAGCGTGCATGTTAATCGCGTTCTCCACCTCCGCTGTTCCGATCCGGTGTCCGGATACGTTGATCACATCGTCGACCCTTCCGGTGATCCGGTAGTAACCGTCCTCATCCCTCAGGCAGCCGTCACCGGTAAAATAGAGGTTCTCATAGGTCGAGAAATAAGTAGTTCGGCAACGCTCATGGTCGCCGTAGGTTGTGCGGATGATACCCGGCCACGGAAATTTGATACAAAGATTACCGCTGACCCCGTTTCCTTCAATTTCCTTCCCGTTCTCATCAACCAGGCAGGGCTGTATGCCCGGCAGCGGAAGCGTCGCATAACCCGGTTTAGTGGGGGTTACACCTGCGATTGGGGAAATCAGAATTCCACCGGTCTCGGTCTGCCACCAGGTATCGACGATCGGGCACCGACCTTTACCAATCTTTTCATCAAACCAGTGCCAGGCCTCTTCATTGATCGGTTCACCTACAGAGCCGAGCTTCCGGAGGCTGCTGAGGTCCTTACCTTCCAGCGGCTCGTCGCCGAAGCCCATCAGGGACCGAAGGGCAGTTGGGGCCGTGTACAGGATGTTCACTTTATGCTTATCTGTAATGTCCCAGAACCTGCCTGCATCCGGCCAGGTAGGGATTCCCTCAAACATCAGAGATGTCGCTCCCTGGGAAAGGGGGCCGTAAACAATATAGGAGTGGCCTGTGATCCAACCGATATCTGCTGTACAGAAATATACTTCTCCGTGCTTGTACTGGAACACATTGGCGAAGGTGTAGCCGGCATATACCATATATCCGCCGCAGGTATGAACCACACCTTTAGGCTTCCCGGTCGAACCCGATGTATACAGGATAAAGAGCAGGTCTTCCGCGTCCATTTCCTCAGCTTCACAAACCGGGTTTCCCTGGGTTTCAACCTTCTGGATCTCATCTTCCCACCATACATCACGCCCTTTTATCATCGACACCGGTGTCCTGCTCCGGGTCAGCACAATCACCTTTCGGACCGAACGGCACTGGATCAGCGCGTCGTCGATGACGGATTTCAGCGGCACCTCCTTCGTCCCGCGGAATCCGCCGTCCGCGGTGATCACCAGGGAACATTCAGCGTCGTTGATCCTGTCTGCGATCGACTGGGCGGAGAACCCGCCAAAGACTACCGAATGGATGGCACCCAGACGGGCACAGGCCAAAACCGCAATCGCAAGTTCGGGCACCATCGGCATATAGATGCAGATCCGGTCCCCTTTCTGAACGCCATTGTTCTTCAGTACGTTTGCAAACTGACAGACTTTGTCATGCAGTTGCTTGTAGGTCAGCACCCGGTGATGCTCCTCCGGGTTGTTCGGCTCCCAGATAATGGCCGGGGTATCACCGTTGGCTTCCAGGTGGCGGTCGAGGCAGTTCTCCGTAATATTGAGCCTGGCGCCTTCAAACCATTTAATATCGGGATCTTTAAAGTTCCAGTTAAGTACGCGGTCCCATTTTTTACGCCAGTGAAAAGATTCAGCCACGTCGGCCCAGAAGTTCTCCGGCTCTTTTACACTGTATTCGTATACCCGGTTGTAATCGTCCAGGTTCGAGATGTCAATCTTCATTTGAATAGCTTTGGTCGGTTTAAAATGGCAAATTAAAAAATTTAGCCCATTGTCAGGTCAATTTATCTGCATTTCGGCGTGAGAAGTGATTGGCAGCCATTGGCTGTCACCGTGTTGGGCAAAAACTTCTTTTAAATAATGGTAAATTTATTTTTCCAAAACCTTAACTTTAGGACAAATCTGAAGAAAATGAAAAAAATTACTACCCTCCTCTCATTAGCCGGCGTACTGGCCTCAGGGACCATTTATGGCCAGGAATGCAAGGTGTTTTTAACCGAAATCTCCGGCACTTACCAGGGCGACTGCAATAAAGGCAAGGCAGAAGGCCAGGGCACGGCGAAAGGCACTGACGAATATACGGGGGAATTCAAAGCCGGCTATCCTGACGGCCACGGCGTCTACACCTGGAAGAACGGAAACGTTTTTGAGGGAGGCTGGGTGAAAGGGAAACGTGACGGACAGGGGAAAATGATTTTTAAACGGGGTGACAAGGCTGACAGCGTGGTCACCGGTTTCTGGAAAAAAGACCAGTACGCCGGCAAGTTTCTGAAACCCTATGTCGTCCATCACCGGACCAACCATATTTCACGACTGGACGTAAGAAAGATCAAGGGAGAACGGAACAGTATCCAGATCGAGGTTTCCAGCACCACCAGCGGAGCCGCCAACCTAAACGGTTCGGTCACTCCAAAGATCGAGATCACAGAAATCCTGCTGGCTGAAGGAAACTACGGTCAGATGCAGCATGTTGCCAACACCGCCAAAGGCTCGGTCAAGAAACTCGTAGAGGTCAGGTTCCCGTTCCGTGCAAAGATCCGTATGGGAAGTCAGGAGATTGATCTTGAGATCCTCGAAGAAGGCAGCTGGAATACCATCATTGCGCTGAACGAATAAAATTCTGTGAAATGTATTGTGTATTTAATTTTTATTGCCGATATTTGCAAACTCTTTAAGGAGCTGAGTTTTACAAAAAGCAACACAATATAAAGTCATGTCGAGAATTTGTGATTTAACAGGGAAAGCAGCAATGAACGGCCACCACGTTTCTAATTCAAACGTGAAGTCCAAGCGCAAGTTTTATCCTAACCTGAAGGTGAAAAAGTTTTTCATCCCTGAAGAAAACCGCTGGATCACGCTGAAAGTGTCTACTTCAGCTATCAAAACCATTAACAAAAACGGTATCAGCGCAGTAATTAGTAAGTTCCTTAAAAAGGGATACGTATAAATTAAACGTCCATGTTAGGCGTTGTGCGGGTTATGCAGTTGGATTACGCAAACGTATAACGTAAAACGTACTAAATAATACATAAAGAAATGGCTAAAAAAGGAAACAGAGTTCAGGTTATACTGGAGTGCACTGAGCAAAAAGATAGCGGAGTACCGGGAATGTCTCGTTATGTTACTAAAAAGAACAAAAAGAACACTACTGAGCGCTTGGAGCTGAAGAAATACAACCCGAACCTGAAAAAGGTAACGGTTCATAAAGAGATTAAGTAATTATTGCAAATCGATAGCGTAAGCTATAAATTATCAAGAAATGGCAAAGAAAGTAGTTGCAACCCTGAAAACCGGTAAAGGAAAGGAATATTCTAAAGTGATCACCATGGTGAAATCTCCTAAAACCGGTGCATATTCTTTCAAGGAGATGATTGCACATAACGACCACGTTAAGGATGCGATTGCTGAAGCAAAAAATTCTGCTCAGTAATTTATCTTCATAAAAGTAATAAAGCCGTTCTGATTCACTTCGGAAGGGCTTTTTTTGTAATTATATTCTATGGGATTATTCGACTTTTTCAAGAAGAAAAGCAATACTGTCGAGGA
>CBINHC010000028.1:0-22836 GCA_966250385.1 uncultured Sphingobacteriaceae bacterium
GTTTTACCGTGGTCAACGTGTGCGATAATCGCTATATTTCTAATCTTCTGCATTCAAAAACTGGCAATAAAATTTTTGCAAAGGTACAGTTTTAAATCGGTATTTTATGGGGTGGTTCTTGTGAAATTTTCCTGACAATCAATCGTTAAGATATTTATTAACTTTGCTTTATGGGTTTACAGGAAATCATAGTGGCAGCGCTTTTTCTGGTTGCTATCATTTATACCGCCCGGGTTATTTACCGGAACCTCAAGCCTCAGGGCAACTGCGCTTCCGGCTGCGGTAAGTGCGGCGTAGACTTTTCTCATATCAAGGCGCCTAAAGCCTAGTCGCTGCTAACACCACTTACAATCCGGCTTGTCCTTCTCCAAAGCCGTGGTACCCTTATTTTACTTTTTACATCGAATTTTGTATGCTTCTAATTCATTGACCCAATGAAACAACGTAAAATGGCAATGGTGAGCAGAGTGGTACAGATGGACGACGAGGACTCTGAGGATGTACGATTCTGGCTAGCCCGTTCTCCGGAGGAAAGGATAGCTGAAGTCACCAGACTGCGTGTCGGGTACTACAGTGCTCTTCTGGGTAAATATCCCAAGCACATGGAGAAAGTGGTGTCAAGGAGGAAGCTCTGATTTTTTACCGGACCCAATAAACCATTACCGCTATAACAATTTCTTTTCGGGTACAGGCAGCGTTTCAGGAAAGATCGTTAGATTTTGTATCTTTAATGTATACTTTTGAATTTCTAATTGATCGACAATGGCACCAACGTCCCAGCATGTTGGCCGGAAAATCAGCCGGCTCCGCGAACTTCGAGGTCTTAAACAAGAATACATGGCCGCAGAGCTGGGTATCAGTCAGCAGGCTGTTTCAAAAATGGAGCAGAGTGCGCATATCGAAAAAGAAGTGTTGGAGCGGGTCGCGAAAGTCCTCAATGTTCCCGCAGAGGGAATCATGAATTTTGACGAGAATAGCGTCTTCCAGAGTATCCAGAATAACTATGACAACACCACTATTAATGGTGGCGCTAATTTCAACTGCAATTTTAACCCCTTGGATAAGCTTTTGGAGGCAATCGAAGAAAACCGAAAACTGTATGAACGCCTGCTTGCCAGTGAACAGGAGAAGGTAGAGTTGCTTAAGGGGCTTATTAAGTAAATACTTGCTAGGTTCTCAACGTAAGACAACAGTAAACCATAAACGGTTCAATAAAAATCCATTTGGTATTATGAGAAGCAAGGTAGCAGAGCGGATATTAAAGAGAACGTCCCCTGAAATCAAGGAGCGTGTTAGCTTGTATGCTGACCACCTAGTCCGAATTGGCCAGCTCCTCAAAGAGGAGCATGCTGAGCGGAACGGATCGGCGGTAACAGCGAATTCGGAGTTATCCGGCATCAGTAAACCGTCAAACGGTGTGGATGAGAGTGAAATAATCTTTGGCTATCCCGAGGTCTTTGGCAGGTAGGGATCAAACCGGCTACCGGGTTATTTGGGTCAACAGGCATGCTCCGGAATATCCACGAGACCAACAAGGTTTGAACTGAACCCCAGGAAGCCGAAGATTCAACGTCTTGGCTGAAAAATATCGAAACAAAGGCTAGTTATCAAGTGCACCATGTACCATTTTGGTAGTAACCTACTCCAGTTTACGGACTGACGGATCAAGCCCGGCTGCCAGGGGTCCGATGCGCTTTGTGTGGAGGGGCGTGTCCACAGGAGGGTGAAAGCCACACCCAATTGTGTCAAAACGCGATCACGTTAGCGCCAGCGACTGTTTGTACTGCTGTAAATGATTATAAGCTCTGGTGATGCTCTCTTTTTTAAAAAGTTCGCGTTTTCGCTGCGTCCATAGGTTCGCGGCTACCTCATCCACAGTATACATAGGGTGCTCTGAAAGCAAGAAAGCAACAGACGCTAATATTTCAAGGGACAGCTCCGAAGTAAAGTTCTTCAGGAAATATAGCAGGCCATGCAGGCGGTCCTGCTCCTCCTTGGACATTTGTTGTACAAAACGGTTAACCTCTTCCCAGGTTTCGTAATTCAACTTCAGCGGTTCAAATGGCTTGGCCTCACCTTGCTCCAACCCCTTCAGGTAAACGCCGTTCAAGTGATATAATACTTTTTCCACTCCGATGGCATAAGGGCCATAATGGTGCGCCTTAAAATCAAGTTTTAGATTCTGTCCCATCCGCTGCAGGAAATAGGCCAGTTTGTTCGCTGCGAATAAGGTGCTGTACTCGCCAAAGCTCTCAAATGCAAACAGGCAATAAAGCAATGCGGCACGTGAGGGTGTGAGGTGCGGCTTCTTCTTGGTTTCCTGCTTTTGTAATATGGCCTTTATAGCTGCATTGGGTTCGAAAATCTGTACTTCTACCGGAAGATCCTCTAGCGCCTTAACGATCATCGGCTTGACCTCATTCCAGTCTAAACCACCGTTACCTGCGCCCAACGGCGGTATCGCAATGCTTTTTAATTGATCCCTTATAATTAAATGGCGCAACGCCTTTAAGCCTGCATCAACGTATTCGTAGCGTGAAGGCTGGCGCCAGTGTGTTTTTGTTGGAAAGTTAATGATCAGCTTATTTCCGTACAGTAAGTTGGAGTCTCGCACCGCAAGCAATTTACCTGGCTTTAGCTCCTGATTTTTACAGGCGGCGATGTACACTTTGTTATTGTAGGCAAAAGCTTCCTTGAACTGCAAAGCGATCCCTTTACCCATTACCCCCACAGTATTCACGGTATTAACCAATGCTTCTGCATCTGCCTTTAATAAGTCGCCAGTTAGAAATCTGATCATGGGTTAAAAAAGTAAGACGGTATAACATTAACTTCTATCATTCTTCCAGCATTGTTAACCTGCTTCTGCGCCCAGGTCTGCATTCTATCTGAATATACGCATATGGACTCAATGCACTCTGCCGGTACAATGTCTTTTACCAAAAATTCGGCTTGGTATCGCCGGGGCCGGTCGTAGTCTTCCGACTTGGCGAACCGGCTGTTCTGGATACAGTCCCAATCGATCTTGTCTAAGTGCTCAAGGCTGCCGTAATGATTGCTTTCCCCGTCATTAGCCTGGCCGTCGGTGAAGAACCATTTCGGCTGTGTGGCGAGTTTTTCGATTTGGCAGCGAATTACGATGATCTCTTCAGGTGCCCTTTTCGGCACCCTCGGTGCATAATAACCGGTGATGACATTGTAGAACATGATCGAACGCGGTGTCATATAAAACGGCACATAGTCCCCGATATTGCCATGATCTGCTAATCTGACCGGCGTAGTAGCGCGCACATCAATGATCTCCGGGTTACCGATGCCAACAAAGGCAGGATCTGCGTTCTGATGATTTTTATTAACCAGCCCATGCGCCATGATATGCGCTAAATTTTCCCGGTGTGTGATCCGGTAACAAAATTTTCTATATGGATTGATCAACATGCAGAAATCCGGAAAACTATTCCACAAAATAACGGAATTATTTCCATTACCCAATGTCAAATGCAGGGCGTCCGCAACCCGCAATGATGACCGAAAGTACAGAGCCTTACCCTTCCAGGCACGAGCTTCTCTATGTATTTATCGATAGGCAGCTCCAAAGCGCTAGTTATCAAATTGCAGTTCTTCGGAAAGTCAATCCGAAATTGCTGTCAACAAAACGGATAGTTAACAAATGGGTCCGGCAGTCCTTGAAGCGCTTCCCAGTCAAAGTCGTAACACTCGTCATTGCGCCAATCGGCAGGAAATTTAACAGAGAAATAGTCCCCTATCGCCATCCTTGGTTCAGTCCCAACTGCGTGGATCCATTCGAACCAATTTGAAGCAGGGAAGGGATATATATAGAATTGAGATGACAATAAAACGACGAGGCCACAAATTGCATCTAAAAGAGTGCCCAAATTTGCTAAATTGAATTTACCGGTCCTGTCATGTTTTATCTTATTGTAAGCTTGATACCAACTTAGGGGAGAGTCCGTCCATGCTTTGAAAGTTTGAAAGGCGTTCTAACGTTATGTTGTCCATCCCAGAACGGAATGGTAACCTCATACGATGATAGGTGATGTGACTGATTTATCAAGATGTAATCCGTCATGTTCGGTTTGGCTTTCGGATACCCGTTTTCCTTCAGGACCGCGGCCATGTTCGCCTCGACTTCAACACATGTCCGGAATAGGAGCTCGTATATTCTATGGGAATAGCAATTTTCATTTTGATCGGCCGGTTCTATGTATTCAAATATTGACAAAAGGTCTCTTTGAATTAAGAGATATGCTTGAACAAAATGCTGTGGGGAATGAGCATAACCTCTGTGGTGGATGTAATTAAAGCGATATTCACCATGGACGTCAGGGCGAATTGTCCTTTTGTATGGAAAATTAAGACTCATGTTATAGGTCTAAATATAAAAGAACTTTCTTCACAATAGAGATACTACCTTAATAGAACCACCAAACAAATTTTTGAGTAGGTGAAATCAGTACAATGCCCGTAAACCAGGGGATGTTAGCGGTCGCTATGTATGGTCCGAATAGTTGTAGGCATCTGATCTGGTGCATACTCTCTTGACTTGAAGATGCTGCCATGTTTGAAGAATACGAATCCTCCTCCGCGACGAGCTTCAGGGTTGGGAAAGATTTGCTTATAGTGTATATTTGAGTAACAAATAGTAACACCATGCAACAACCATCCGCACACATCGGTCGGAAAATCAGCCGGATACGCGAGCTCCGCGGTTTAAAACAGGAATTTTTGGCGTCTGAACTCGGTGTCAGTCAGCAGGCGGTTTCCAAAATGGAGCAGAGTGAAAAGGTTGAAGATGAGGTGCTTGAAAAGGTTGCCTCGGTTCTGGGAGTACCAGCGGAGGCCATCAAGGGGTTTAATGAAGAGACCTTCCTGAATATCATTTCCAATACGTTCAACAGCAACGATACATCTACCCTTAACGCGATCAACATTCAGCCGAACTTTAATCCTATGGAAAAGATCGTAGAGCTTTATGAACGGTTGCTTGCCAGCGAGCGTGAAAAGGTAGAACTGATGAGGGGACAAATAAAATAGGGCTCCGACCGCCTTAGTTTTTCTATTCATCTTCTTTTACAGAACCGGCGTACGCCCTAAGGTATAGCCGTTGAACTTCTGCATCCGGTATCATAAAAAAATCCCTGCCAGTTGCCTGACAGGGATTTTGCTTTTAGTTCGTAGTTCTTTTATTTCGCTTTTTTCGCTGCTCTCGATTTCGGCTGATCAAATTGAGGTTTTCCTTTCGAGTTGATCTCCGGTGCACCTACCATGGTCATGGCACAACGGAAGCCCAGTTCAGCACTTGCTTCGTCCTGCTGCAGGTAACGGCGGGTCGCCGGGTTCAGCCAGTAAGCACGGTCATTCCATGAACCGCCTTTGTAGACTCTTGAACGGTCGTTCACCAGGGTAGTATAGCCATACAGATCAGCATTTACCGAATCCTTGAAACCGCGCTGGTCGGCTTCATAAGGCTTTCCTGCGATCGCGGAGTTCTTGGTGGAATCCACCTGGCCCTGCAGTTCCGCCCAGGTCTGTTTTTTCCCGGAGGGAGCGGCCTCTCTGACAGGACGGCCATACTTATCCTTAGCGTATTTACCGGTGTTCTGATCGGCTAACTTCTTGTTAACATATTCGTTTCCGCGGAAGGGGTTGAAGTCTTCAAAATCCTCGAAGGACAATTTCCGGTAAACGTCCGCTACCCACTCGTTGACGTTACCCGCCATGTTATACAGACCAAAGTCATTCGGCAGGTAAGCCCGTACAGGAGCGGTAATGTCGGCCTTGTCATTCAGGTAGCCACCGGTACCCATGTTGTCACCGGCACCCCGTTTGAAGTTGGCCATGATCATACCCTGGGTCTTTTTCTTGCCGGATCTTACGCCAAGACCATTCCACGGATAGATCTTTCCGTCTTCGATATTCTCGTATTCGGTATTTCCGGCTAGTGCAAGAGCTGCATATTCCCATTCCGCTTCCGTTGGAAGGCGGTAAGGCTGCTTCAGGATACCGTCTTCCAGACGAACCGGTCTTACCGGTCCTCCTTTCGGCTGCGTCCCGCCGGCCGCTGCGGTGGTCGCAGACGGATTCAGATCCTTAGGCATCTTTTTACCGTCGATGCCTTCACCGCGGTACTGGCCGTTCAGGTAGATATCCGTGTTGAACGGTTCTGCTGGAGTTGCTGCAGTTGTGGTTGCGCCTTTTTTGCCGCCGCCTGCAAGATCTTTGTAGCTTGCCAGAGCGCCTTTCGACCGGAGGATCTCTTCGTTCACCCGGTCGGTCCGCCACTCAGCATACTGATTGGCCTGTTCCCAGGTAACACCCACAACAGGATAATCCTGGTAAGCGGGGTGACGAAGATAGTTATCCACGAACGGCTCGTTGTAGGAAAGCGGCCGGCGCCATACCAGGGTATCCGGAATGGCATTGTAATAATATTCACGGTCCTGAGGGAAGTTTCTGCGGATCCAGTACAGGTATTCCAGCCAGTCCACATTCGACACCTCGGTCTCATCCATATAGAAGGAAGCAACAGTTACCCGGCGGCGGACGTTATCGTATTCATAGGCGAGGTCCTGGTTGAGACTTCCGCCCATAACGAACGTACCCCCTTCAATCGCCACCAGACCCGGACCCGGACCGGGTTTTACTTTATCGTTTACCTGAAAACCTCCGTTGTATTTGTCATTATAGGCCCAGCCTGTTTTTGAAGAAGTGCCCTTCTTCTTGGAACAGCCGGTTCCCAATATCACAAATGCCAATAAACCAATAGTAAAAGTTGTCGATATTCTTTTCATTTTACACTGTGAGTGAGCAATAATTTAAATGATCAATCGTCGAATAATATGCCAATACACGGGCTTTCCGGCCGTGAAAGTACTATGTCTTTTCGATTTAATCTTATCTTGAACGAAAATTAGCCAAAAGGGTTACGTTCAGTAACTTTTTTTAATCGCTTTTTTAGGCGATTATTGCGAACAAATAATTGCCGTAATTTTCGCCTTCTGCATAAACGTGAATTTCTGTACCCAGTTTGTGAAAAAGTTACATCTTTTTTAGCCGGAACTTCTCTTAAAAATAAAATTTTATTGCAAAGTTAAAAAATTTGTATATTAAGTAATTGAAGTGATGCTTTTCGTGTATACGTGATTTGATATAGAAACGTTATCCACTAAGTAAATTGTTTAATTTTAATCTAAGAATTTGAGCGTGCCCTTGAGAAAAGTAGTCGGAGCCTTATTTACGCTGATCGTTTCCGCATCAGCCGGTTATGCACAGGTGGGAGGCGGGACGCAGTCGGACGGCAAACGGTCCAATAATCTGCAGCCGGCCATGCCTTTCCTGCTGATCTCTCCGGATGCCCGTGCGGGCGCGATGGGAGAGACCGGAGCGGCAACATCCCCCGATGTCAACTCCATGCACTGGAATCCGGCCAAGCTTGCTTTTCTTGAAAGGCCGTCCGGCGTGGCCCTGTCCTACAGTCCGTGGCTGCGGAAACTGGTACCGGACATTGATCTCGCATATCTGGCAGGTTATTACCGGCTGGATGACCGGAATACCATCGGCGGCTCCCTGCGCTTTTTCTCTCTGGGTTCCATCCAGCTGCTGGACGCCAATCAGACAGACCTGGGGACCTACAGTCCCAATGAATTCGCCATTGACGGTACGTTTGCCAGAAAGTTCGGCGAGAACTTCAGCCTGGGGTCCGCTGTCCGCTACGTCCGGTCGACGCTGAGCAGCGGTCAGTTCACCGTTGATCAGGACCGCAAGCCCGCATCCGCCGTGGCTGCTGACGTTTCCGGTTATTTCAAGAAGCCCACAAACCTGCTTGGCCGCGAGGCGGAGGTGTCGCTGGGCGTGAACATTTCGAATATCGGGACGAAAGTCAGCTACGCCGATAACGGCGAGAAGTACTTTATTCCGACAAACCTGAAGCTCGGCGGCGCAAGTACTTTTTTACTGGATGAGAAAAACCGGTTTACCGTTGCCCTGGACCTGAACAAACTGCTGATCCCGACGAATCCCGAGCGGGATGCTGACGGGCGGATTATAGCCGGAAAAGACCCGAACCGTTCGGTTCCGGCAGGGATCTTCGGATCCTTTTCCGATGCGCCGGGAGGCTTTTCCGAAGAACTGCACGAGATCAGCTATTCGCTGGGAACCGAATACTGGTACAACCAGGAGTTCGCCCTGCGGGCCGGCTATTTCTACGAACATCCCACCAAGGGAGACCGCCAGTACCTGACCACGGGACTGGGCGTGAAATACAACGTCTTTAATCTTGACTTCGCCTACATACTCGCCAATCAGCAAAAAAGTCCGCTGGCCAATACGCTTCGTTTCTCCTTAGTGTTTAACTTTGGCGCAAATCAGTAGAAATGAAGATCAGGGTCGGATTCGGATTTGATGTACATCAGCTCCGCGAAAATCATCCATTTATTCTAGGCGGCGTAAAGCTGGAACATCACTCCGGCGCCTTTGGCCATTCGGATGCCGACGTGCTGGTGCATGCGATCTGCGACGCGATCCTGGGTGCTGCAAACCTTCGGGATATCGGTCACCACTTCAAGAACACCGATGAGCGCTGGCGCGGAATCAGCAGTCTGATCCTTCTGGAGGAATGCATCCGGCTGCTCGGTGAAAAGGGCTGGCAGCTGGGGAATATCGACGCGATGCTCTGCCTGGAGGCGCCCAAGGTGAACCCGCATGTTCCTGAAATGAAACGGAACATCGCCCGGGCCGCCGGCATCAGCGAGGAGGATATCTCCATAAAAGCGACGACCAACGAAACCATGGGTTTCGTCGGCCGGCGGGAAGGCGTAGTCGCTTATGCGGTCTGTCTGATCGAAAAGACCGCTTAGGAGAACCGGTCTTCCATAATCTTTTCCAGGGCAAACATCTCGTCCCGCATTTTGGCGGCAAGCAGGAAGTCCATGTCCTTGGCTGCAGCAACCATATCTTTACGGGTCTTGTCAATGGCTTTCTGAAGTTCCGGTTTGGACATGTACTGAACGATCGGATCGGCCACGATCGCATCGGTCGCCTCTTTTTCGACATAGGCCTTCTGTACACCGCCCTTGAAGTCCATGACCGAGGTCTGCTCAATGATGGCTTCGCGGGATTTTCCGACCGTTCTGGGAACGATCCCGTGTTCCAGGTTGTATGCCATCTGTTTTTCCCGGCGCCGGTTCGTTTCATCAATGGTGACCCGCATGCTGTCGGTGATTTGATCCGCATACATGATCACCCGGCCCCGGTCGTTTCTTGCCGCACGGCCGATGGTCTGGATCAGTGAACGCTCGGAGCGCAGGAATCCTTCCTTGTCCGCATCCAGGATCGCGACCAGCGATACTTCCGGCAGGTCCAGTCCCTCCCGCAGGAGGTTGATACCGACCAGTACGTCGAACTCTCCGAGCCGGAGTCCCCGGAGGATCTCCACCCGCTCGAGCGTTTTCACTTCCGAGTGTATGTACCGCACCTTGATGTTCAGCCGGTCCATGTACTTGGTCAGCTCTTCGGCCATTCGCTTGGTCAGCGTGGTTACCAGGATCCGGTCGCCCTGCTTGACCACCTTGTCCACTTCATCCAGCAGGTCATCCACCTGGTTGGTCACCGGACGGATATCGATAGTCGGATCGAGCAGTCCGGTCGGACGGATAACCTGTTCGACGACCACGCCGCCTGATTTCTCCAGCTCGTAATCCCCCGGGGTCGCACTCACATAAATGGTCTGCGGAGCCAGGCTTTCAAATTCGTTGAAGTTCAGCGGCCGGTTGTCCAGCGCTGCCGGAAGCCGGAATCCGTAATCCACCAGGGACATCTTCCGCGACCGGTCACCGCCGTACATCGCCCGGATCTGCGGAACCGTTACGTGGCTCTCATCAATGACCATCAGGTAATCGTCCGGGAAATAGTCGAGCAGACAGAAAGGCCGCATTCCAGGCGACCGTCCGTCGAAGAACCGGGAGTAGTTCTCGATACCGCTGCAGTACCCGAGTTCCCGGATCATTTCCAGGTCGTAGTTGACCCTTTCCTCCAGGCGTTTGGCCTCCAGGTACCGCTGTTCTCTTACGAACTGTTCCTTCCGCACTTCGAGCTCCTCCTGGATCGCCCAAACGGACTGGTTGAACCGGTCTTTCGGCGTCACGAACAGGTTGGCTGGAAAGACGGCGAGATGCGTCATTTTTTCAATCGTCTTCCCTGTCGCCGGATCGATGGCGCTCAGCTCCTCGATATCGTCCCCGAAAAACGAGATCCGGTAGGCATGGTCCATGTAGGCCGGGTAGATATCCACGGTGTCGCCTTTTACCCGGAATGTTCCCCGCTTGAAGTCGGCGGTCGTCCGTGAGTAAAGGATCTCGACAAGCCGGTGAAGGAACGCATTCCGGCTGATCCTCGTACCGACCGCAAAGCGGAAAACGGAGTTCGAAAAGTCTTCCGGGTTTCCCATACCGTAAATACAGGAAATGGAGGAGACCACGATAACGTCCCTGCGGCCCGACATCAGGGCCGAGGTGGTTCTTAACCGCAGTTTCTCGATCTCCTCATTGATCTGCAGGTCTTTCTCGATATAGGTATTGGTCGTCGGCAGATAGGCCTCCGGCTGATAGTAATCGTAATAGGAAACGAAGTAGTTCACCGCATTCTCCGGAAAGAACTGCTTGAACTCTCCGTACAGCTGCGCTGCAAGTGTTTTGTTATGGCTCAGGATCAGCGTCGGCTTTTGAGTCTGGGCGATCACGTTGGCGACCGTGAAAGTCTTTCCCGATCCGGTAACGCCCAGCAGCGTCTGGTAATGCTCGTTAGCGTTGACTCCCTCGACGAGCTGCCGGATCGCTTCCGGCTGGTCTCCTGTTGGTTGATACTCAGATGTTAATTTAAACTCCATGAAACCCAAATATACAAAATGCAAGGTCAGCCGGTTGTCAAAACAATGGCGGCCGCTGACAAACCTTAAGACGGGCGGAAGTGTTCCTCAGGTACGCGGCGGTCAGGGCAGTAACAAGAACCGGACCACCCGGAATGAAAGGGGGAGGCCAAGCCTCCCTCTTAAAATCAAACCTTATTAAACACTAAAGGAATAATGTCTTTAACCAATACGAACAGAAATCAATTTTAGTTTAGGGCTTCATCATTTTTGAATCATTATTTGCATTTTACAGGCACTGATTAACCAAGTATCTTTGTTCATGGCATTCCTGTTAAACAATTCTTCGACCATTGCCAATCACTTCCTGGCCGACCTGCGGGACGCGCAGATCCAGAAAGACAGCATGCGGTTCCGCCGTAACCTGGAACGCCTAGGCGAGATCTTCGCTTATGAGATCAGTAAAAAGCTTCAATACCAGGACGTATCCGTGGAAACCCCCTTGGGAACGGCCAATGTAGCGTTACTGGAGGAGCAGCCTGTTCTGGCGACCATTCTGCGGGCGGGGCTACCCCTGCACCAGGGTCTGCTGAATTATTTCGACAAGGCAGATTCCGCCTTTATCGCGGCGTACCGGAAGACCCGGAAAAGCGGTGACTTCTATATCCAGATGGAATACGTTTCGTCGCCGAATCTGAACAACAGGATCCTCATCGTTTCCGATCCCATGCTTGCCACGGGAATGAGCATGGTACTCTGCTGTAAAGAGCTGCTCAATACCTACAATATCAAGGAACTGCATATCGTCTCCGTGATCGCCAGCGTGGAAGGGGTGGCGCACGTCAAGGCGAACCTCCCCAAGGCAAAGCTCTGGCTGGGCGCCATTGACGAAGAAATGACGACCAAGGCGTATATCGTTCCGGGTTTGGGCGATGCCGGAGACCTTGCATTTGGCGAAAAGTCCTGATATTTGCCGACTTTAGCGGCGGCACGATTATGAGAGACCGAATAAAGCACCTGTTTTTTGACCTGGACCATACCATCTGGGATTTTGACCGTAATGCGGAGGAGACCTTATCCGAGTTATTCCACGAGTACCAGCTGGAACGCCTTGGGGTGACCTCCCCGGAACTGTTCATCGAGACCTATACCGTGAACAACCACCAGTTATGGGCGGATTATCATGTCGGTAAAATAACCAAGGACCACCTGCGGGCGACCCGCTTCAAAAAGACGTTCCTGGATCTGGGTCTGCATCCGGACCATATCCCGGCCAAATTCGAGGACGATTATGTCCGGATCTGTCCGACCAAGACCAATCTGTTCCCCCGGGTTCACGAGACCTTGTCCTACCTGGCTGAAAAGTACGACCTGCACCTGATCTCCAACGGGTTTAAAGAATCCACCGAGATGAAGGTCGAGCGTACGAACCTGGCCGGGTACTTCAAAACCATCGTCATATCCGAGGTGGTGGGGATAAACAAGCCCGACAGAGCCATATTCGAATATGCACTGACCGGTGCGGGTGCGCAAAAACACGAAAGCATCATGATCGGGGACAGCATCGAGGCAGATATCCGCGGGGCGCAGCAGTTCGGCATGGAGGCGATCTTTTTCAATCCCTGCAGTAAGGAGCTTCCTGCTGATGTGATCCTCCACATCAGCCGGTTTGAAGACCTGCTGACCATCTTCTGATTTCTACATGAGGATTCTATATGCGATACAAGGAACGGGTAACGGGCATATCAGCCGGGCGCGTGAGATCGTGCCCCTGCTCCAGCAATACGGGGAACTGGATCTGCTGGTCAGCGGCACCCAGGCCGATGTGAACCTGGAACAGCCCCTGGCATACCGGTTCCACGGGTTCAGCTTTGTTTTCGGAAAAAAAGGCGGGGTGGACCACTGGCGCACGTATAAGACGATGGACCTGAAGCGCCTGAAAAAAGACATCAGCTCCATTCCCCTGAAGAAGTACAACCTGATCATCAACGATTTTGAACCGGTCACCGCCTGGGCCTGCAAGCTCCAGTCGGTTCCCAGCGTTTCGCTGAGCCACCAGGCATCCTTTCTCTCCCCGAAGACGCCCCGTCCGACGAATTTTTTCCACTGGGCCGAGTGGGTCTTCAAACATTATGCGCCCACCACCCATCATATCGGTTTTCATTTTGACAGGTATGATGACTTCATCCATACGCCCGTTATCCGGAGCGATATCCGGCGATCCACCCCGGTCGACCGGGGCCACGTCACCGTTTACCTGCCTGCCTTTGACGACCGGATCCTGCTGACCTACCTCAGAAAAGTTCCCGAGGTACAATGGGAAGTGTTTTCAAAGCATACGCAGAAGGGGTATACCGAGGGGAATGTCAGCGTGTTTCCGATCAATAACGAGCAATACAACAGGAGCCTGGCCGGTTGTCACGGGTTGCTGACAGGCGGCGGGTTCGAAGGGCCGGCTGAAGCGGTGTTCCTCGGGAAAAAGGTCCTGGTGATCCCGATGAAGCACCAGTATGAGCAGCTGTGCAATGCCGAAGCCGCCCGGCGCCTGGGAATCCCGGTGATCCAGGAAGTGGATGAGAACTTACCGGACCGGCTCCGAAGCTGGATCTCGGATCCTTTTCTGGTCCGTATGGACTTCCCGGATGAAACCTGCCGGATTATTGATGGTATGATCAAGAAATTTGCCGTTTGACGGGTTTTGGCCGGTCCATTTACTAATATTGCCTCGTAGTAATTTTGTGTCTTATTTTCTGTTCGTGTGATAAAGCTTTTCAGAACCCTTAACCCGCTCAATATTTTCCTGCTGGTGATCATCGCCCTGATCTTCCGGACCGGACTGCTGCTGAGGCTTCCGGAACAGCTTCATGTCGAGTATTTCGAACCGTTCGGCAAGCTGCTGATCCCGATCCCCGAACACGTACTGTCTCCGCTGGGCAATGTGCTGGTCAGCGCTGCGATCATCCTGGTCCAGGCGCTGCTCCTGAACCGGGTTGTAAATCTGCACAACCTGCTGGGAAAGCCGAGTTACCTGCCGGCCCTGCTGTATGTTACGGGGGCGAGCCTTTTTCTTCCGTTCCTGATCCTCAGTCCCGCGCTGATCAGCAACTTCCTGCTGATATGGATCATCAATAAGTTTCTGGGTATTCATAAGCAGGGCACTGCGATATCCGTCATGTATGATACCGGCATGATCATCGGTATCGGGACGATCATCTATTTCCCGTTCATAGCCATGGTGCTGACGCTTTGGTTCTGCCTGCTGATCTTCCGGCCGTTCAGCTGGCGCGAATGGATCTCCGGCCTGGTCGGCTTCGCCACCATTTTCTTCTTCATCGGGGTCTTCTATTACTGGAACGATGCGCTGGATACGTTCTACCAGATCTGGCTTCCCCTGACGACCCGGTTTCCGACCCGCCTGAACATCAATATCTATAACTACCTGGTCCTGATACCGGTCATCATCATTATGATCCTGGCCGGTATTCATCTCCGGCAGAAGTTCTTCAGGAGTTTCGTTCAGGTCCGCAAGTCCTTTCAGCTGCTGCTCCTGATGCTCATCGTAGCGGCACTTTCGTTCTACCTGAAAACGGATCACCCGATGTATCACTTTATCCTGATGGTTCCGATGGGGGCGACGTTCATGGCCTATTATTTTCTGAATGCCTCGGTCCCGTGGTTCTACGAAGGGATGTACGTCATCCTGTTTGCGTCGGTCATCTACTTTCAATTCGCAAGTGTTTAACCTTTTTTAACAGAATAACCATCCGCTACCTGTAAAAAATAAATAGTTTTGTATCATGAAATTTGGAGTAGTCGTTTTTCCAGGATCCAATTGTGACCGGGACACCATTTATACCTTAGAAACTATACTGGGACAGGAAGTCGTTCAGCTCTGGCATAAGGATCACGACCTGCAGGGCGCTGACTTCATTATCCTGCCGGGAGGCTTCTCCTACGGCGATTACCTGAGGTCAGGTGCTATCGCCCGGTTCTCTCCGATTATGCAGGAAGTTATCCAGTTCGCTCAGAATGGCGGCTATGTCATGGGTATCTGTAACGGATTCCAGATCCTGACCGAGGCGGGACTGCTGCCGGGAGCGCTGCTCCATAACGAAAGCATGAAGTTCATCTGCCGGAACGTTTACCTGAAGCCTGCCACGACCAACTCACTAATCACATCAAGACTTGATCCGGCAAAAGCCCTGAAGATTCCGATCGCTCACGGCGAAGGAAACTACTTTGCGGATGCGGCAACGCTGAAGTCTCTCCAGGACAATGATCAGATCCTGTTTCATTACTGCGATGAGGAAGGGATGGTTGAACCGTCGGCATCTCCGAACGGCTCCCTCTACAATATTGCCGGCGTTTGCAATGCCGGACGGAATGTTTTCGGCATGATGCCTCACCCTGAACGGGCTGTCGATCCGATCCTGGGTAATCAGGATGGTCTGGCCATCTTTGAATCCATTCTAAGTACCGTGAATGCCTGATGGCGAGCCTGGTTGTTGACATCGGTAACAGCCGTACCAAAATTGCCGTCTTCAAAGACCGTGAGCTGATCCGGACAGAGGCTTTTGCTGAGGTTAAGCCGGAGAAGCTGGAATCGCTGATCGCAGAACACCAGGTAACTTCCAGTATCCTCTCGAGCGTCACATCATTCGATGAGCAACTGGTCGGGGTGCTGGAAAGCAATACCCGCTATATCCGGTTTTCATCCGAACGATCGGCGAATATCCAGGTACGTTACCGGACCCCGCAGACGCTTGGCCTTGACCGGCTGGCAGGAGTGATCGCGGCGCATGCGCTGTACCCCGGGCAGAACTGCCTGGTCATTGATGCCGGGACGTGCATCACCTACGACATGGTGGACTCCGCCGGGAATTACGACGGCGGAAGTATCTCGCCGGGGCTGGACATGCGGCTGAAGGCGATGCATACTTTTACCGGACGCCTTCCGTTAGTTGAGAAAACCGGAGACTTTCCGGGCGGCGTAGGAAAAGATACGGCAACCTCCATGCTTTCAGGTGTACTTGAGGGAACGTGGCATGAGGTTCGCGGATTTATTGAAGATTACAACACGAAAAATAAAGGAGTGCAGGTGCTGCTCTGCGGCGGTGATGCCGGGTTTTTTGATACCCGGCTTAAAAATAGCATCTTTGCCCACTCTGTAAGAACCGAGATGTTATTGGTTCTTATTGGTTTAAACGAAGTTATCCATCATTATAATGATTAAAATATTCCGACTGGTCCTGTCATCTGCTATCTTACTGACGGGTTTTTCTGTATCAGCTCAAACAAATACCAGTTCACCATACTCCCAGTTTGGTCTGGGCGATCTCAAGACCCCGGTCCTGCCTCAGCAGCGTGCCATCGGCGGTATCGGCGCCGGGATCCGTCAGCCAGGGGCCTACGCAAACATTAACTTTGCCAATCCGGCATCCTATTCAGCCATCCAGATCACGACATTCGAGATCGGCGGTACGATCGGTTTTCGTCAGCTGAGCCGGAACAGCGTTTCCGAGACAGGGGGCAATGCTTCCTTCAGCCACATCGGCTTTGCGGCCTCTACCGGAAGGAAATCCGCCATTGTTGCGGGTATCATGCCTTACAGTGAACTGGGCTACAGTTACAAGGTTCCGGGCAAGATCGATACCAACAACGTGAACTACGTATACAGCGGCGACGGCGGTCTGTCCAAGGCGCTGCTCGGGTACGGATTCCAGCTGGGCAAGCATATTAGTGTGGGGGCGAACCTCGGTTATGTATTCGGCAAACTGGGCCAGTACCGCTCGGCAGAGTTCGAAGATTTCTCTTCACTGAATACACGCCTGGAGAATAACAGCAGCATCAGCGGGTTCACCTACGATTACGGCGTTCAGTTCACGTCCAACGTGTCCAAAAAAGCGAAGCTGACCCTGGGATACTCCGGTAACTCGGGAAGCAAGATCAATTCGGTGGTCTCCAACCTTTCAACGACCTGGCGGTATACCGGTGGGGGCGAAAGCGGACCGCTCGATACGCTGAGCTATGCTGAAAATGAACGGACCAAGCTCGATATGCCACTGATGCATACGTTCGGCTTTGTACTGGAAAATACCAATCACTGGCTTGTCGGAGCCGATGTCAACCTTGGCGAATGGTCATCGTTCACCAGCGGAAATACGAATGCCGGCCTGAACGATGCGTTCGGTGTCGGAGTAGGCGGCCAGTTTACCCCGGATCCGACTGCCGTCAGTTATTTCAAGGTCGTTGACTACCGGCTGGGTGTCAGGTATGACAAAACCCCGGTCCGGATCAGCAATACCGATATTACGCAGACCGCTTTAACCTTCGGGTTCGGATTTCCGCTGCCAGCCAACCGGAGCTCCTTCTATAAGATCAACTTCTCAACAGAGGTGGGCCAGCGCGGAACGCTGGACAACAACCTGATCCGCGAACGGTTCGTTAACTTCCACGTCGGCTTTACGCTGAACGATCAGCGGGTGCTGCGGTCCAAGTACGATTAATCGGATGAAATTCCTGCAGGGCATACGATATCTGATTTTTGCCGGGCTGATCGGACTGCTCGCCGCATCCTGCGAGAATGATCTGAAGGAAGTGGAGAAGATCTCCAATCAGAAAGCCGCCCTGCCGGTGGACAGGTCCACCGGAGTCGAGCTGATCTACAGCGATTCTGCGCAGGTCAAAGCCAAGCTGCTCGCCCCCGAGTTGCTGCAATACAGGACGGCCAACCCTTATTATGAAATGAATAAGGGGGTGACCATCATCATTTATGACGAAAACCAGGTCGAGACGAGCCGCATCCGGGCGGATAAGGGTTTACGCCGGGAGAACGAAAAGATCGTCGAGCTGCATAATAACGTCGTGGTCGTGAACAAGAAGGGCGAGACCTTCAAGTCGGAAGAACTGATCTGGAACGAAAACACCCGCCGGTGCTACAGCAATAAGCTGGTGGCCATTACAACCGCAAACCAGACGATCTACGGTACCAGCTTCTGGGCGCCGGAAGACTTCAGCTATTACGAGATCTCCCAGTCCACGGGAAGCTTCAACGTCTCTGAGGACAAGCTGTAATCCAAACAAAATCATTCTGCCCCATGTTGTAGGGATAATCAGGTCGTAAAGGCAGGATTCGTCTCTTTTACCGCTACGCGTTCCGGGTGCCGGCACAGCCCGGTCATCCCCGCATTTCAAAAAATTCAGCATCAGAATTTTGTCCTGCTTTTCTCATGGAAAAATTTTATCTTGCGCGCTCTTTTTTAATGTAAACAGGTATATGGGAATTATGAGTTTTTTGCGAAACCGTGCAGGGGTTATCCTGATAGTCGCGATCGGTTTAGCAATAGTTTCATTTTTAGTTAGTGATGCAGTAAGGTTCGGTGGCGGACTGATGGGCAGAGGCAACGAGGTTGGAGTCATCGACGGCGAGAAAGTCACCTACGAAGAATTCAACAACAGGGTAGAGCAGAACGCCAATAACTTAAAACAGCAGACAGGTCAGGGGACATTAAATCCTCAGATGAATGCTTACGTTATCGAAAACTCCTGGAACCAGGCAGTCTCTGAAGTTCTGATGAACAAGGAGTTCAAACGTCTCGGACTGGAAGTAAGTAAAAATGAACTGAATGATATGATCACCGGAAAGAACCCCCACCAGCAGGTGGTTCAGTCTTTCGGCGATCCGACAACCGGAGAGATCAACCGCAGTCAGCTGAATGCGTTTCTTGCTAATCTGGATACTCAGGACCCGTCAAGCCCGGTCCGCCAGCAATGGGGCAGTTTCCTTTTGGCTATCAAACAGGATCGCATGGCTCAGAAATACAACAATCTGATCAAGAACAGCCTGTATGTTACTTCACTGGAGGCCAAAGACGAGTATGAAGGCCGGAACAAACTGGCAAGCTTCCGGTACGTCACGTTACCTTACAGCTCAGTGCCTGATGCCCAAGTTAAGCTGACTGACGAAGATTATAAAGCCTACTACAACGAGAACAAATTCCGGTTCAACAATCCTGAAGAAAGCCGGACATTTGAATATGTCGTATTCGATGCGAAACCTTCGAAAGAAGATTCAACCGAGACAAAGAACAAGATCAACAAGATCGCTGCGGATTTCCGCGCGGCTAAGAACGATTCACTTTTTGTCAGCATCAATGCCGATACCAAGATCCCTGTTTCCTATGTAAAGAAAGGTCAGCTGGATCCTGCACTGGATTCACTGGTATTCAGCGCTGCTGAAGGTACCGTCGTTGGACCGGTATTCACAGGTGATGCATTCAAGGTTGCAAAAGTTATTGACAGCCGGATCGGTCCGGATTCTGTCAAAGCCAGCCATATCCTGATCAACCCTGCAACCGAAGGCGGCGTGGACAAAGCAAAAGCAAAAGCGGATTCCATCGCTAACCTGGTAAGAAAAGGTGCCAGCTTTGCTGATTTAGCTTCCAAGTTCGGCAGCGATGCCACCAAGGACAAAGGCGGAGACCTGGGTACCTTTGCAAGAGGCGCCATGGTTCCTGCATTTGAAGAAGCGGTCTTCAACGGCAAGACCGGTGATGTGAAAGTGATCAACACTCAGTTCGGAACACACGTTGTGCGCATCGACAATCAGAAGGGATCCTCTCGGGTCGTTAAGGTTGGTGTTGTTGACAAGGTCCTGGCGAGCAGCAATAAAACACAGTCTGAGGCTTACTCCAAAGCGACTACGTTCCTCAGCAATGCCGGTTCCGGAAAAGAATTCGATGCACAGATCGAAAAAAGCAAGCTGAACAAGCTTCTTGCTGAAAACGTAACTGCAAATCAGGGATTCCTGGCCGGACTTGAGAATCCGCGCGAAGTGATCCGCTGGGCATTCGAAGCAGAAGTAGGTGATGTAAGCGATAAGGTGTTCGAAGTAGGCAACCAGTTCATCGTGACCCGCCTGACCGATATCCGGGAGAAAGGCCCGCTTCCTGTTGAGAAAGTGAAGAAGCAGATCGAGCCGATGGTACGGAACTTTGTCAAAGGCCGGATGCTGGCTGAGCGTTTCAAAGGTGCTGCGTCTATCGACGCCCTGGCACAGAAACTGAAAGTAAGCCCGGTTCCTGCGCAGAATATCGTATTCGCGAACCCGATCATTCCGGGCGTAGGTCAGGAGAACAAAGTTGTCGGTGCGGTGTTCGGATCACAACCGGGTAAACTGTCCCAGCCAGTTATTGGTGAGGTCGGCGTATATGCCTTCGTTGTAGACGGCTTTACCAACCCTGCGCCGCTTACCAATGTCTTTAAGCAAAAAGAGCAGGTCCTGCAGGGACTTGAGCAGCGTGCTCCAGGAGAAGCTTTCCGCGTCCTGCGCGATAAAGCCAAGATCGAAGATAACCGTGTACGGTTCTATTAAACCGTAATACACACGAATACCAAAATCAATATGAAAATCCGGGAAGGTCAGCCTTTCCGGATTTTTTTTATGGCCTTTGGTCATCAGACCGTAGTAATGCATATTACTCTCCGTTACCAGATTGCAATAAAGTAATTTTGTCAGTATTTTGATTTGGATTGATTTTTGACCCGTTGGTAAACGAAAATGAACATACAGGAAACTATTGTAAATAAGGTGGCTCTCAGCGGCCTGGTTAGTTTGGACCTTGCTGAATTCTATCCGCAGGGTGAACGGATCGTTTATGATATCAAGGACAATTTGTTTCATGGCCTGATGCTCCGGGAAAAGGACTTTCGGGAGTTCGTGAAGGAACATGACTGGTCGCAATACCAGGGCAAACATGTCGCGATAACCTGTTCTGCTGATGCCATCGTACCGACATGGGCATACATGTTGCTGGCCTCTAAATTGCAGCCGTTTGCGGCCACTGTCGTATTCGGAGACTTAACCACATTGGAGACCGTCCTGTTTGACCGTGCGGTTAGTCGGATCGATCTGGAACAGTACCGGGATCAGCGTATCGTGGTTAAGGGCTGCGGGGATATCCCGGTGCCCACCTCCGCATATGTGGATCTCACAGCGAAGCTTGTGGCCGTCGCAAAGAGCGTCATGTACGGTGAGCCGTGCTCAACTGTGCCGATATTCAAACGGAAGGATTAAACGTTGCCGGGTCCGGGCAGTCAGAATTGGCAGAACATCTACTAAAGAGAAGCGTATGCAACGACTATTGATATTCATTTTTGCCATTTTATATGTTCACCCGGTATCTGCCCAAATGCTGCCCAAGCGCGATGAAGCCGTCTTCGGTCCTGGTGAAGAGCTTGAATACCGTGTGCGGTATGGATTCATAACGGCCGGGCAGGCGACATTGAAAGTGGCCGCTACGGACGTGAAGTTCAGCAACAGGCCGGTATGGCATATCATTGCTAACGGACGAACCGCCGGATCATTCGACGTATTCAAGCGGGTCCGGAACCGGTATGACTCCTATGTTGACCGCGAGGACCTGACGCCTCATTTATACACCGAGAATATCCGGGAAGGGAACTACCGGCGGAACGATAAAGCCCGGTTCTACCAGGACCAGAAGAAGATCGTGGCCACCAAAGGAACCCATAAAGGGGCGGATCAGACGTTTGATATCGTATCCGCCTACTATTTTGCCAGGAACCTGGATCTGAGCGGCGTTAAGATCGGCGAAGAGTTCGAGATGTACTACTACCTCCAGAACAAGGTCACCACCTTGAAAGTCACCTACCTGGGTAAGGAAACGATCAAAACACATAACGGGTACATGCGGTGCCTTAAGTTCAATCCCTCCATTCAGCCCGGGAGGATCTTCCGAAAGGACAGTAAGTTGTATCTTTGGGTCTCGGATGATGTGAACCGGGTCCCGGTCAAAGCAAACGTCGAGCTGCTGATCGGATCGGCGACGCTCGAGCTGATCGATGCAAAGGGGCTAAAGACCCCCCTGAATTATGTCAGCAAGTAACACAAAAAGAAGAACGATAATAATTCGCCTGCCGGAGACGTTCGGTAAGGCACCATAAATACAAGACAATGATGATTGAGGTACAGCACACCTTAGTGCATGAGGATGTGATCGGTGAGAATTTCGTTTGTAATCTGACCAAATGTAAAGGTGCATGCTGTGTGGAAGGGGATGCCGGCGCTCCTCTTGACAGGAATGAACTGGCTGTTCTTGAAGAGATCTATCCCCTGGTCAAACCCTATATGACCGAAAAAGGGATCCGGACCATCGAGGAAGCCGGAACCTGGGTGAAAGATGCGGATGGCGATTACACTACACCGTGCGTTGACGGCAATAAGGAATGTGCTTATGTGACCTTTCAGAATGGCATCACCAAATGCGCCATTGAACAAGCCTATGAAGACGGGAAGATCGCCTGGAAAAAACCGATCTCCTGCCATTTGTATCCGATCCGGATCACCAATTATCCTGAATTCGACGCCCTTTACTACGACCGCTGGAGTATCTGCAAATCCGCTTGTTCCTTTGGCCGCGAACTGAAGGTGTCCGTCTATGAGTTCCTCAAGGAACCCCTGATCCGGAAATACGGAGCAGATTGGTATGCTGAACTGGAGGAAGCTGCGAGGATTGAGGCAGGAAATAACGCTGCCGAGGCTTAGGCGGTCGTAGAGGTGTGATCGTGTCCTATACAGAGATTTCGACGCAGAGGCAAAAATGCCGATTTCAAAAGTTCCCTTATGCAATTTTACTAAAAGGGTTTGGAACAATCCAGTTTGACGCCTTTAATGCAAATGAAGGAGCGCGAAATCTTGGATGGACGATATAGGATTGCTCCATTCGTAATTGGAGGTGTTTTTTAACTTCGGTATACCGAGTATTGAGCCACTTACCATGTGAACACCTTAAAGATTCCCTAATGTTTTTTATCCTACGTCTGAGTGCCGGAAAAAAGTGTAGTTTTGAGGCCTAAAAATTTTGTAGAACGATGCGAGTAGCAGTAGTCGGCACAGGTTATGTCGGTTTGGTGACCGGGACATGCCTGGCAGA
>CBINHC010000029.1:0-21986 GCA_966250385.1 uncultured Sphingobacteriaceae bacterium
TGAAGATAAAAATTTGCAGGCATCCAATTCAGGCTACCCTGAGCGCCTGCCGAGGCTCTACCGATCTCTTTAAGTGCAATCAATCTTAATCAAAAACATTATGAAAACATTGACAAAACTTAATGTCATCATCGTTTCCGCCCTGCTGATCCTCGGATGTCAGAAGGAAACCGAGCAAAACTCCGCACCGTCGGCTACATTGGATAACGTAATGCAGTCAACCAAAACTCCGCCGCCCGGATATGTTCCATGTAAGGGCAAGTGCTGTGCTTTTTCACAGGGCTACTGGTTCGCCAAGCCGAACGTAGTCTGGTCTCTCCACCTGACCCTGGGCGGCAACACCTACACCAAAGCCGAAGGCCAGGCGATCTGGGATGCAGTAAAAGGCGGAAACAATAGTCCCCTGTTCAAAGCATTCTTCCAGGGAAGTGCTCTCATCCTTAGCGGCACCGCCAAAGAATGCTCCGACACGATCTACGCAGACATGGTATGGTTTGACAATCTTCTAAGGGGATTACCGGAGATCACGCCATACAATCTCGACAAATTAGCATCAAAGATCTCCGAAAGCGACCAGGCCAGGCTCCAGGAAATAGCAGGACGAATTGGCGACTGGATCGATCAGAACCATTGCGACTAGACGTTTCTGAACTCCTGCAGGCCTCACCTGCTTATCTTCCGGATACAGAAGTCCTGCACCCCTGCAGGACTTCTGCATTCAACGGATGCCCGGATTCGGCCTCAGCCACAAACCAGCAACGCTTTCTCCTGACACCAACCGCTTTTTCACGTTCGGGATTTGCCCGGAAATCTTGCTAAGTCACTGACCGCCAGTTAACAAAATCTCAATGGCATTGAAACTGCGGTAATTTTTTTTTGTTAAATAGTCAGTTCAAATAATTAACAAACTAAAATCTGGAAAAGATGAAAACGAAAATGCTAATCGTACTTTTTGCTGCCGGAGTTGCAGTAATGGGATGCAGTTCAACGCAAAGCACCTCTGGAAACACTGACTCAGTCTCTACACCGAGCACCCTGCCTACTCCTACTGACACCTCAACAACCGATACTACCACAACGGATTCCATGTAGGATAAAAGCGAAAAAATTATGAAAGTACATGTAGCGGGTCTTCTCCTACTCATCGGCACGGTCGCGGCCGCATGTGATGCTTCATCTCCGTCAAACACTGATGGAAATGCGGATTCCTCAATAGTCACTGACTCCAATATGCTGCAGGATGACATGACAGAGGATACGGCAGGTCTCGATACATCCGTGATCGACACCTCCGCATCCAGACCCACGCCATAGACACCAAGCAAAAACCGCCTCACCAGCGGTTTTTGCTTTTAGGATACCTCCGGCACCCGGCACCCCAGGTCTCCCGCTTCCATTTAAACTACTCTTCCCAACCCGTACCGGCCACCCATATTCCCCAAAAGCCTGATTGTTCCGCGCGGCACCGATCCTTTTTTTACTCAAAAACATCCGGGGACCTGAAGCTATCATCAACTTTACACGGAAAGAACCTTCCATAAAGCAGATTAGTATATCTTTGGGGCCATTATTAACCGAGACACACTAGATCAAGATGAAGGCAAAAATCGGATTTACTTTACTGTTTGCTGTGGCGGCACTCGCCGGCAGCGCGCAGACAAAGAAACCATTCATTGAAAGTTTACAGGAGCAGAACAGCTGGGTTGATTCCGTTTTCCGGAAATTAAGCCGCCGTGAAAAGATTGCGCAGCTTCTGATGGTCAGAGCGCACACGAACCTCGGCCAGGCATATTCCGACTCCGTGGCTAAAGTTATTAAAAGGGAACGCCTCGGCGGGGTTGTCTTTTTCCAGGGCGGACCGGAAAGGCAGGCAGAACTGACCAACAGATACCAGGAATTGTCAAAAACTCCATTGCTTGTCGCGATGGATGCTGAGTGGGGTTTGGGTATGCGCCTGGACAGCACCGTTTCCTACCCATACCAGATGACCCTTGGCGCGATCCAGGATAACCAGCTGATCTATGAGATGGGCCGTCAGATCGCAAAGGACTTCAAGCGACTGGGCATGCAGATCAACTTTGCACCCGTCATGGATGTGAACAATAACCCGAAGAACCCGGTGATCAATTACCGTTCATTCGGCGATAATAAATACAAAGTAGCGGAAAAAGGCGCTGCCTATATGAAAGGGCTGCAGGATGAAGGAGTACTGGTGACCTTGAAGCACTTCCCGGGGCACGGCGATACGGACGTAGATTCGCATCATGACCTGCCGCAGCTGAACTTTACGCGGGAACGCCTGGATTCACTGGAGATGTATCCGTTCAGGGAAGTTATCCGCCAGGGCGCTTCAGGTATCATGGTTGCCCATATGAACATACCATCCCTTGACCCGACTCCGAAGCTTCCTTCAACCCTGTCCAAACCCATTGTTACGGGCATTCTCCGGAATGATCTCGGCTATAAGGGACTGATCTTTTCAGATGCTATGGACATGAAGGGTGTTTCCAAATACTACAAGGACGGTGAAGCCGAGGTCCGGGGCCTGGAAGCAGGAATGGATGTTCTGGAACTGGCTGAGAACTCAAGGGTCGCTATCCGGGAAATCAGGCGGGCGATTCGCAAGGGCCGGCTGAGCCGTGAACAGATCAGTGCCAGCGTGAAAAAAGTCCTTGCTGCCAAATACTGGGCAGGACTGAACCAGCCGGCAACTGTCGACCTGAACAACCTGACTTCGGACCTGAACGGAGCGGAAGCCCGTACCCTTAATGAGAAGCTGGCCGACGCCGCGGTTACGGTACTGAACGGCGACAGCCTTATCCGGGGTTTTGACCCTGCCAAAAGAACCGCACTTATCGCGGTCGGCTCGGGCGAGCTGACCGCCTTCCAGAAGGACCTTCAGGGCCGCTTCACGAACTCCCTGCCTTTCCTGGTGCGCAAAAATGCGGCGCCTGCGGATCTCCGTAAAATGATGCAGGAACTGGCCGGCTATGACCAGATCATTGTCGGCGTCTTTGATCAGCGGAAACGTCCGGGCGGCGTACTCGACTTTACGAACGACGTCAAACTTCTGATCGCTGAGCTGGCGGGAATGAATACGATCATCAGCGTCTTCGCAAATCCGTATACCGTAGCTGGTCTTCCCGGAATTGAAAAAGCCGGGACCATCCTGATGAATTACCAGAACAGCGACGACCTCCAGCACGCTGCCGCCAAAGTGATACGGGGTGAACTGAAGGCTACCGGTAAATTACCTGTCACCATCAGCAGCAACTTCCGGAACGGCGACGGCCTGTAGTTTCCTCCTTAAAGTTTTTAAAAAGCAGAGCCCCCAATAGCAGGAACTATTGGGGGCTTTTTATGAAAAACCGTACCTTGAAGCCATGCGGCATCGTAACTTAAAACGATACCGCAGACGCAGCAACATCATGTCAGATCTTCCTTCCACTACATCCAGACCCCTCAAGATACTCCAGGCTTCCGCCGGTTCCGGCAAGACATTCAGCCTGACGGCACATTACCTGACCCTGCTGTTCTCTTCGGAGAACAAGTACCGGGAGATCCTTGCCGTTACATTTACCAACAAGGCGACCGAAGAGATGAAAAGCAGGATTCTGGAGGTTCTCAGGGAACTGGCAACCGGGGAGCCTTCCGCAGAGACGTTCCGGAACATCATCCTGTCGGCGCACCGGGAACTCAACCCTGAAAGCCTGCAACAGCTCGCCCGCCGGATCTACCGGCGGATTCTGCATGATTACAGCCGGTTCGCCGTCAATACCATAGACGGGTTCGTTCAGAAGGTGATCCGGAGCTTTTCCTATGAACTCGGGCTGGATAACGGGTATAAGCTGGAGATGAATATGGAGAAGGTCAAGCAGGACCTGGCAGCGAAACTGAACCAGCAGCTGGACAAGAATCCGACGCTTCTTGAATGGGTCATCAACCTGGCCCTCGATCGTGTCCGGGATAATAAGAACTGGAACTACCATGAAACGCTGATCAACCTTGCCAGCGAGATCTTCAAGGAGCGGTATCTCCCCTTCGAGGAGGCACTTCACGCTCTTGAACAGGAATCCTTATTCAATGACCTTAAAGAAGCCACCGAAGCCCAGATCACTTTTTTCGAGGCCGGCATCACTGAACTGGCGAAGGAAGCGGCCGGGGTCTTCAAAGCCTCCGGGGTGGCACTTGATGAACTGAAAGGGAAGTCGAAGTCACCGCTTTCCTGCCTGGACAAGATCGTTCACGGTGACCTGAGCCGGATCCCTGCGCTTGAGAAGCTGGAGAACAAACCGGAGGCATGGCAAAAAGGAGAACTTACGGGGCCGGTCGCAGCGTTATATGAGCGCCTGAACCCCCTTATCGGCCAGATTCTGGCGTTTAATCAGGCTCATGCCCCGGCTTACCATACTGCAAAGGTCTTTCACGAGAATCTTTACTACCTGCGCCTGATGCAGGAAATGGCGGGTCTGCTCAAAGAATATCGCCAGGAAAATCAGAGCCTCCTTATCAGCGACGCCCAAAATCTGCTGAAAGGCATTGCGGGCGGCGGGGACGGAAATCCTTCGTTCATTTGGGAAAAGATGGGTAGTAGGTACCGCCATTTCCTTTTTGACGAATTTCAGGACACCTCATCATTTCAATGGCAGAATTTTCTGCCCCTGGTCCGGAACGCCATCTCAGAAGCCAACGGCCGCCTGACCGATCACCTGATCGTCGGCGATGTAAAGCAATCGATCTACCGGTGGCGCAACGGCGACTGGCGGATCCTGCACAGCCAGGCAAAAATGAACGTCGGTGAGCTGCTGGTGGTGGATGACAACCTCCAGGAAAACTACAGGAGCGCCGCGAACATCATTGACTTTAACAATTTTCTGTTCAAATACGCTCCGCAGTTCCTGCAAACGCACCTGAACGGGAAGGTCTCTGAAGACGGGGGCGAAGAACTTGCGTCCTGGTGGCAGGATGAAGGCTATGACCGGATCATAACAAGCGCTTACGGACAGAGCTTCCAGCAAAAGGCGCCGTCCACGCCGAAAGGAGGATCAGTGGAGATCGGCTATCTACCCGTCAGCGATGCGCGGTCACGAAGTTCCGAAGCAAAGGAGGAGGCCCTGAAGCGGCTGTCAGAAAAACTAAATTCCTGGTTCGAAACCTCCCGGTACAAGCCGGGACAGATCTGTATCCTGGTCAGAACGAACGGTGAAGCAAGGGAAGTAATCGAATTCCTGATGCAGGACCAGCAGGAACGTGACTTCCGGCAAAGCCAGCCGGGGTTCGACGGCGGGCCTCATGTCCCCTACGAGGTTATGTCGGGTGAAGCGCTTCTGATCGCGAATAACCCGGGAGTGCGCTTGCTGGTCAATACTCTCCGGGCCATGGCCGGCAAGCGGGATGAAACAGCATTATACCAGGCGATATGCATTTTTTATTACAATCAGCAGCATAACCGGACCCTTGATCCGGGCGCCTGGCTGAAAATCAAAGGCGCCGCTGTCAGCGACCTCAGGACCTATCTTCCCGGGGAGCTCTGCGACAATTGGACTGCCTATCAGCAGCTGCCGCTACCTGAGCTGATTGAACAGCTGATCGCAGCATACGGTCTGGATAAACTGTCGCTTAACCTGCCGTATCTGCTTGCATTCCGCGATATGGTAAGCGGATTCGTAAAATTCGGTGAGCGCGGGCTCACCAGTTTTATCCGGTGGTGGGAGGAAGAAGGTGAAAGCCGCGCCCTCCCTTCATCGGAACAAAGTGATGCGGTCCAGGTGATGACCATTCACAAATCCAAGGGGCTGGCATTCGATGTGGTCATGATGCCCTTCTGCAGCTGGAACCTGGATGGAATGCCCAACAGTATATTCTGGGTCAACACCCATGACACCCCGTATTCCATGCTGAATACCGTTCCGGTGCATTACAAAAAGGCCCTCAGCCGTTCTGATTTTGCCAAAGACTATTTTGAGGAGGTCCTGTTCAACTACATGGATGCCCTGAATATGCTCTATGTGGCCACGACGCGCACACGGAAGCATCTGTATATCACCGCTCCCGCGCCTGCAGGCAAGGACGAACAGTTCTCGCTGGCGGGGGATCTGATCCGGAAGCCGCTCCTTCTCCACGCCGGCGAGCTTGGATGTACGTTCGAGTCCGGGGAACTGGTCCTGGACGAACCACCGGAACTGAAGCCCGGCATCGATTCGGGCACCGTCAACCGGGAGGAGTGGACATTCCGGACCTATCCTTTGTCGGACCGCTTAAATGAAGCGCTTACCGATAAAAAGGTATGGGGGCAGCTTGATCTGCTCAGCGGAAACACCTCCCAGCGAAAGGGGATCATACTCCATGAAGTGCTGGCACGGGTAAACAAATTGAACGCCCTCCCGCAGGTCGTAAAACAGATGCAGGCTGAAGGTTGGTTCCGAAGATCCGAAGAAGCCGGGATCCTGGAGCTGGCAGGAAGCGTGCTCCTGCAACCGGATCTTAAAAAGCTCCTCGATCAGCCCTTCCTGTCCTACAGTGAGCAGACCATCATCAACGGAAGAGGAGAAAGCTACCGGCCGGACAAGGTGCTGATCGGCGAGGACCGGGTGGTTATTATTGACTTTAAGTTCACCGGCGAACCGAAACCCGAGCACGCCGCACAGGTTGAGGAGTACCGGCAGCTACTCCTGGAAATGGGCTACCGGAATATTGAAGCCTTCTTATATTATGGTTATTTAAAGGAACTGAAGGCCGTATAAAACGCCCCTCGGACATCATTGCATTTTATGAATTCATTTTTAAAGGAAGTTGCATCAGACCTGATCGCCCGGTTCGGGGACGACCTGAAGGATGTGGCTATCATTTTCAACAATAAACGGCCTGTTCTGTACCTGAAGAAGCACCTCGGAGAACTGCTCGGCAAATCCTCCTGGAGCCCGGAGTTCTTTACCGTAGGCGAGTTCTTTTCACGGTCTTCGGATCTGGTGCAGGCGGACCCTATCCGGCAGTTCTTCATCCTGCACAAGGAATTCAACCGGCTGCTGACGGAAGAAGGACGGCCTGTCCTGACGCCGGATCAGTTCTATCCCGTCTCTGAAATCATTCTGAACGATTTTGCGCAGATCGATTATGACGGGGTGAACGCAGCGGATTTGTTCTGCGAACTCGAAGACATGGCGGTGGTCGAGAAACAGTTCCCGCATTTTACGGATGAACAGCATGCCTTCCTGGAGCAGTTTCTTTCGTCATTTTCTGCAGACCGTCAGCAGGAACACCAGCAAAAGTTCATCGACCTGTGGAAGCGGATGCCGAAACTTTACCAGGCGTTCCAACGGGAACTGAAAGCTCAGGGTCTGGTCACGTCCGCTCAGTTATACCGGCAGCTGGCAGAAGGGCTCGCTTCGAACTGTCAGTTCACCGACGGCTTCAAAAAACTGGTCTTTATCGGCTTCAACGCCCTGAACCGGTGTGAAAGCGCCCTGTTCAAAAAATGGCAGGATGAAGGCAGGGCTCTTTTTTACTTCGATACGGATCCGTATTATCTGGAGGATGAACTCCAGGAAGCCGGGCTGTTCCTTCGCCGCAACTTCGGGACCACCGGGCTTATCAACTCGGCACCGGCCAGTACCCGGATGTCCGAGAAACCGAAAAACATCCGGGTTATCGGGACCCAGGGTTATACCTCGCAGGCCAAGGCGCTCAGTGAATTCATGTCCCCGGCGGACTACAATATGAGCGCCGACCCGGAACGGATCGCCATCATTATAGCCGATGAGAGCCTGCTGGTCCCCGTACTGCAGACCATTCCGGCTGATGCGGGGACCGTGAATGTGACCATGGGCTATCCGCTCGCCCAGTCGACGGTATTCGGGTTGATCGAACTATGGCTTCAGATCCAGGAGCAGGTGCAGAAGGAAAACAAGGACAGTATTTATTACCGGGATGTGGAGGCCTTCCTTTCCCATCCGCTGACTGCAGTTCCGGAACGGGAACAGGAACTGCTCAAAAAACGGATGCTCAAGAACCAGTGGCAGGAGGTGCCTTTAACCGAACTCCTGTTCTCGTCGGCGCTGGCCCCCAACTTTTTCACGGTGAAGCATGAGGGGCTGCAGACGATCGACGGACTTTACCTGCTGCTGACCGCTGTCCTCGAACAGCGTCAGAAAAACGGCAACCTCCAGCAACTGGAAGCGAATCACATCATCAGCGTCTGTAAAACACTGAACCAGTTATATGACGGCCTGGCAGAATTCGCAAGGGACCTTCCGCTCACGTTCGTTCTGAAGCTGATCCGGAAATCCCTGCAGGGTCTATCCGTCCCGCTGGAGGGCGAACCCCTGCGCGGCATCCAGGTAATGGGATTATTGGAGAGCCGTTGCCTTGACTTTGAAAAAGTGATCCTGCTGGGCGTAAATGAAGGGATTGTGCCCAAGCTGAACCTGTCTCCGACCTTTATCCCTGACAGCATGCGGCGGGCATACCGGATGCCGGTACTCGAAAACCAGGATGCGATCTCTGCCTACCTGTTCTACAGGTTACTGCAGCGGTCGGTCGATGTGACCATGATCTACAATACGGTCATGGACGAAAGCAACAGCGGGGAAGCCAGCCGGTTCCTCCGCCAGCTGGAATTCGAGAGCAACTTCAGCTTCAGCTACCACAGTCAGAAACAGCTCGTGAAGATCGGTCCGAAGCAGCCGCTGATTATCCCCAAGGAGGGAAAAGTATGGGACTCGTTACAACGCTACCTCGAATCAAAAGGGCGGTGGGACGATGAAAAGATCAGCGCCACCGCGCTGACCACATTCCTGAACTGCTCACTGCAGTTCTTTTTCCGGTATGTCGCACGGATCATGGAGCCCGAGGAGATCTCGGAAAACCTGGAAGCCAACCAGGTCGGCTCGGTCCTGCACCAGGTGATGGAATGGTTTTATCGGGACCTTGCCGCTGAAAATTCTAATATTACCGCGGAACGGATCAGAAATAAGCGCGGCGAGATCCCGGCCCTTTGCCGGGCCGCACTGTCTCAGGAGCTGTACAAGAACAGGGACCAGCTTCGTCATCCTAACAGCATGCAGAAGATCGTACTGCGGATCGTGGAGGAATACGTAAAAGTCATTCTTGACTACGACACGGAAACGGCCCCGTTTGAGATCATCGAACTGGAAAACAAAAAAGACTACCGGTACGCGTTCCCAATCGAGGTCAACGGGCGGGAACAGAAAGTAAACCTTTACGGGATCATTGACCGGGTCGACCGGCGCAACGGCGTCACCAGGATCGTCGATTATAAGACAGGCGGACGGGACGAGGTCAAATTCAGCTCCCTGGAGGAGGTGTTCGAACGCGACGGACGGAAGCACAACAAGGCCCTGATCCAGACGCTGTTCTATACGTTTATTTACGAACAGGTCAGGAAGACGGATTTCGTGGAGCCGAACCTCTACATCGTGCGCAAGATGAAGAAGGAGGGCACCCGCTTCGTGACCGGCGGAAAAAGTCACCGTGTGGTACTGGACGCCGAACCCCTGGAATCCTTAAAGAAGGATTTCACAAGTAAGCTCAGGGGCCTCCTGGAAGAGCTGTTCGACCCGGCCGTACCGTTTACCGAAACATCGAACCGGGAAGGATGTGCGTATTGCCCTTACAAATTAATCTGTCAGCGTTAATCGGTCCGCAGGAACGGAAAACCTGATTACAAAGAATATATAGAAAAAGGATATCCTTAGATATAAAACTAATTTAAGGTATATTTGCGTCCGAAATTTTATATCCAATGAGAGAAATACAGTTCAGAGAAGCACTCCGCGAAGCGATGAGCGAGGAAATGCGTAAAGACGAGAAAATATTTTTAATGGGTGAAGAAGTAGCTCAGTACAATGGCGCATATAAAGTGAGCCAGGGAATGCTGAACGAATTCGGAGCTAAAAGGGTTATCGACACTCCTATAGCCGAACTGGGTTTCGCCGGGATTGGTGTAGGCGCTGCAATGAACGGCCTTAAACCGATCGTTGAATTCATGACCTTCAATTTCTCATTGGTAGCGATCGACCAGGTGATCAATGCTTCTGCAAAAATGCTTTCGATGAGCGGTGGTCATTTCTCTAACCCAATCGTCTTCCGCGGTCCGACCGGAAATGCGGGCCAGCTGGGCGCTCAGCACTCTCAGAACTTCGAGAACTGGTATGCCAATACACCGGGCCTGAAGGTGGTTGTTCCTTCCAATCCCTACGATGCAAAAGGACTCCTTAAACAATCCATCCTGGATCCGGATCCTGTAATTTTCATGGAATCCGAGGTAATGTATGGTGACAAGGGCCATGTGCCTGAAGAGGAATACTACCTGGAACTCGGTAAAGCCAACATAGTTAAGGAAGGAACCGATGTAACCATCGTCTCTTTTGGTAAAATGCTTCCAAGGGTGGTTAACCCTGCAGTTGAGGAACTGACCAGGGAGGGAATCAATGCCGAAGTGATCGACCTGCGTACCGTACGTCCAATCGATTACGATACGATCATTAATTCTGTACGCAAAACCAACCGGTTAGTCGTGGTCGAAGAGGCATGGCCGCTGGGTTCTATCGCGACTGAAATCGCGTTCAAGGTACAAAAGGATGCCTTTGACTACCTGGATGCCCCTGTATTACGTGTGGTGAGTGCCGATGTACCGCTTCCGTATGCGCCGACTTTGATCAAGGAAGCGCTGCCAAACGCAGAACGCGTGATAAAAGCAGTCAAAAGTGTTTTATACGCTCAGAAATAAAATTCTGATTATATTAGAAATTAGAAGCCATTCATTTGAATGGCTTTTTTTGTGGGGTCAGATGATCCTGCACCCGTTACCTGACAGCGTCTGTATGAAAAAGATATTTCTGATCCTATCCCTTGCGCTGCCCGGGCTCATGGCCGCGGCACAGGACAGGATCTACAAAAAAGACAAAGAAGTTATTGAAGCGAAGATCACCGAGATCGGAACCGGTGAGCTCCGGTACCGGTTACATTCGGATCCGGAGGGGCCCGTTTATGCGCTGGAGAAGGACCGGATTCTGAGAGTGGTCTACCAGAACGGCCGTACTGAACAATATCAGAACACCCTGACAGACCCTGGGCAGTATGGCGGCCAGCCAAAGGATGCCCTAAAGATCAATTTCCTGGCACCGTTGCTCGGGTACACGCAGCTGAACTGGGAACATAACCTCCGCCCGGGGAGAAGCTTTGAGACGACCCTCGGGATCATCGGCCTCGGAAAACGGCAGGAATCGGCGTCTATGTCTATTTACGACGGGTCCACCAATACCTCCACAACCTATTACCGGGATGCGAAGGGAGTCTTCGTCAGCGGAGGATACAAGTTCGCCAAACAGCCGGATTACTCAGTCCCGGGAACCCGGCTTACTCATGTCTTCCAGGGATTCTATGCAAAACCTGAACTGTCCCTGGGGGTCTACGGCCATAATGAGCTGAGGCGGAACTTCGGTAACAACACATTGAATAATGATCGGAAAACCGTCGTTTTTTCCGGACTGATACTCAATCTCGGAAAACAATGGGTGTTGGGAGATGCGTTTCTGCTGGATATTTATGCCGGTCTGGGATACGCCGTTGATAACGTCGATTCAGACAAAGCGGAGTCCGAAGACTATTATTACGACTCGAACCTGGGGAACCATTTCATTCTTAATACTTCCGCAGGCAGCGGGCTGGGAGCCAGCGGCGGCATTAAGCTCGGTTTTCTGCTGAAATGACGGCATGCCGGTTAAGGAACCGGCCAGGCAAGCACCTCAGACCAGTTCGATCTGCCGTTTGATGCTTTCTTCAAGGGAAATGAACGTTTCCGTACGCTGTATCCCTTCAATGGCCTGAACCTTGTCATTCAGTACCTCCCTGAGGTGATTGGTGTCCCGGCATATAATTTTCGCGAACATACTGTAGGCGCCTGTGCAGTAATGCAGCTCAACGATTTCCTTGACGGCTTTCAGCTTTTCGACCGCATCCTTATATATCGATCCTTTTTCCAGGTAGATCCCCAGAAAGGCGCAAACGTCATACCCGATCTTTTGCGGATCAATCTGGAGGTTCGAGCCGATAATAATGCCCAGATCCTGCATTTTCTTCATCCTGACATGGATCGTGCCCCCGGAAACGATCAGTTTCTTCGCGATTTCAGTATAGGGAGTAGTTGCATCGACCATCAGGATCGACAAAATCTGTATGTCCAGATTATCAATTTCTAAATTTAGGGGCCGTTTATCCATAACTATTTTTGATATCAATAATACATAGCAAAGATTATTAAATTTATCTTAAAAATAAAGGCAAACCATTAAAAAATTTGCAAGAAATCAAGCAGCGCCTTACATTTGTATCAAGCAATTGCGAAAAACAACGGCTTATATCCTGTAGGGTGGTGAAACTGGCAGACACGCCTCCTCGTCTCGGTGGCGGAGATCATGGGAAATTTACCTCGGTAAACCAACCACTCCTTGAAGGTTCGACTCCTTCCCCTACAGCTCCCTCCTAATAATTCAGGTTTATTATAATTGGTTAGTTTGAGCTCCCCATCCCATAGGGAGCTTCTTTTTTTACAAGGATTTTTACAGCAAAGGGTCCCTTTTGAGGACCCTTGTTTGCTATTTCAGATTATATTTCAGTTCATATCTCCGGTATAACTGCTTATGGACATTGTCCAGATCCAGATCTTTTCCCCGGATAAATGCCTGTTCCACCTGGTTGCTGCGCATATCCAGCGCATCACCGGCGGAGATGAAGAAGGACGCGTCCTTTCCGGGTTCCAGGCTTCCGTAGCTTTTGTCCACACCTAGGATCCGGGCCGGATTCAGCGTGATGGCAGCCAGCGCCTGTTCCCTGGTGAGCCCGTGCGCAACGGCGGTACCGGCCATGAACGGCAGATTTCTTTGCTGCCAGTATCCCTCGATGCTGAGCGCGAAATTTATGCCGGCATCCTGGAGGATCCTGGCCTGCTTATAGGGCAGGTAGACATCGTCATCCATCCTGCCCGGCAGGGAGTGCGGTTCATGGATAATGACCGGCACCCCGTTTTCTTTCAAAAAGGCAGTCACCAGGTGTGCTTCGCGGCCGCCGACCAGCACCGGAGTGATCCCGATCCTGCGGAAGAATGAGACTCCGGAAATGATATCCTTCCTGTTTTCGGCGTACATGAATACCTTTTCCGCTCCGGTAAAGATCCGCCTGACAGCTTCGAATCGCGCATTGGAGTTTCCCGGCTTTTTTCCTTCGGCATATGCGCGGGCCTGGGTAAAGAACTGCTCAAGTTCATCGACCGTTTTCCGGTGTCGCTCCCGCTGTTGTTCGGCGGACATCTGAGGACCAAAACCGCGGCCGGACCGGATCTGGCTGCTGGGCCAGCTGACATGAAGGGCATCGTCTGTTTTGTATGATGCATCCTCCCAATTCCAACCGTCCAGCTCCACAACGGAGGACTGACCGGAAATTGTACCCCCCTGCGGCGTCACCTGGGCGAGCAGGATCCCGTTGGTCCGAAGGGTGTTGATCACCTTGGAATCGGTATTATAGGCTACTATCGACCGGACATGCGGGTTCAGGTCTCCGATCTCCTGAAAATCGAGAGTTGCCCGTACGGCTTCGATCTCTGATAGACCAAGGTTGGTGACCGGCGCAATAAATCCGGGATACACGTGCTTCCCGGCGGCGTTGATGACCCGGGTGGACGATGTGTTGAACCGTACTGACGAGGCGTCGCCAACACCGGTGATCTTTCCGTTCTCAAAGGAAATAAATCCGTTTTCAATGACCCTCCCGGTACCGGTATGGATGGTGGCGCCGACGACCGCAACAGGCCCTGACTGGGGCTTTGCCGGGTAGACGGTAGCCTGTGAAAAAGCCATCTGGCCACATGCCAGTAAACTTAATGCCGTTAATATATGTCTTTTCATTTCTGATCTATCTTGCGTTAAAACTGTACTGATTCCAGGGTTCCGTCTTCCATGGTTGTGCAATCATACAGACGTGCCGGCTGGAATACCGGGCGCACGGTCCTGGACCCGCCTGACTTGGCCTCGATCATCTTCTGGATCAGCCGTGCTTCATCTTCCCGGATCGCTTGCTGCTTGGCAGCATCCTGGTCCAGATCCCAATAGGCGATTCCGTCAACAAATGTTTTCTCGCACCGCGCATACACGGACAGCGGATTGTCAGACCAGAGAACAAGATCGGCATCCTTACCGGGCCTGATGCTGCCGACACGGTTATCGATATGAAGAATTTTGGCTGGATTGAGCGTGATCATCTTGAATGCCTCTTCTTCGGAAATCCCCCCGTATTTCATAACCTTTGCCGCCTCATGGTTCAGGCGGCGGGCCATTTCTGCATCATCCGAGTTGATGGAAGTTAATACGCCAACCCGGCTCAGGATCGCCGCATTATAAGGGATAGCATCCTGGACCTCCATCTTGTAGGCCCACCAATCTGCGAACGTGCCGGCAGCGATTCCCCGTTGAGCCATTTTGTCCGCAACCTTGTACCCTTCCAGGATGTGGGTGAACGTGTTGATTTTGAACCCAAGACTATCCGCCACATGCATTAGCATGTTGATCTCAGACTGAACATAGGAATGACAGGTGATGAACCGCTTATTATCGAGGATTTCGGCCAGAGCATCCAGCTCGAGGTCCCTACGGACGGTATTTCCTTTTACAGCGCGTGCGGCCTTGTACTCCCGTGCCCGGGTAAAGGCGTCAACATACACCTGTTCAACACCCATCCGTGTCTGCGGGAACCGGCTGCCGGCGGACTGCCAGTTACTCTGCTTGACATTTTCTCCGAGGGCAAACTTGATAAAGCCGTCGGCATGCTCAAATTTCATCGTCTCCGGAGACTTCCCCCAACGCAGTTTGATCAGCGCGGACTGACCGCCGATCGGGTTGGCCGATCCGTGCAGCAGCTGTGAAGTAGTGACACCGCCGGCCAGCTGCCTGTAGATATTGATATCATCCGAGTTGATGACATCGCCGACCCGGACTTCAGAGGTCACCGCCTGCGTTCCCTCATTGATCCCGCGTGACATGGCAATATGTGAATGCTCGTCGATGATACCCGGGGTCAGGTGCTTGCCTGTCGCGTCAATTACCAGGGCGCCCGCTGCTTTCAGGTCCTTGCCGACCGCCTTGATTTTTCCCTTCTCGATCAGTACATCCGCATTGGCGATTTTTCCTTCCTTCTCATTGGTCCAAACCGTAGCATTTCTAAACAGGATCGTTTCCTGCTTCGGTTCTTCGGCATATCCGTAACCTGCGAAAGGATAGATTACCGGACCATAAGTTATGGTCGAGCGGTTCTCGTCAGGTTTCGGTTCGCCGGCCGGCTCCTTAAAGGTAGCTGACCAGAACGAAGTCGATCCTTCCGGCGATACGGCATCTCCTTTGAGTACAAGCGGATCCGAAGATGCGATGTAACCGCTCAGCCGGACATTTCCTTTAGGCTTTTTAAGGTCGAAGTACAGGTTCACGAGATCCCCGTTCCTCACAAAGGTGGCCGTCGTCCGGAGACTGTCCGCGCCCTGGCGTTCAATCGTCGCATTGGTTCCGTTCACCTTCATGGTGAGCGGACCGATGCCCTCGACATTCAGCACAAACGTTCCCCGCAGATCAACCGCTTCGGACCGGCTGGTTACAAACCGCTTGCCCTGCACCCAGTTTTCATATATGATATTTTCCTTTTTGAACAGATTATCCGAGGTGATCAGAAAATTGGCCAACTTCCCTCTTTCGAGCGTACCTACCTGACCCGATACGCCGAGCAGTTCGGCAGGAACTTGGGTCAGTGACCGCAGAGCCTGCTTTTCGCTTAATCCATACTCGATGGCCTTACGAAGATTGGTCCAGAAATCCCGCATATTCTCCAGGTTGGAGGCGGTGATCGCAAAGCGGATGCCCGCTTTCTCCAGTGCGGCGGGATTCGTCGGCGCCAGTTCCCAGAACTTCATCTGTGCGTAGGTCACGTTGGCGGCATCAGCCGGGTCTTCCACATCGAACGGCTTGGGAAAATTCACCGGTACGATGAGGCTCCCGCCCGTGGCTTTGATGTCCTTGATCCGCTGGAATTCGTTTCCGCCGGTTTTGAAGATATACTGCTTTCCGAATTCATCGCCGATCTTGTCGGCCCGCAGGATATCCAGCACATCTTCGGCTTCAAATATCTGCGGAAGCCCCTGGGTCCGGTTAAACTCTGCGAGTGATATGTTGTACTCGGCCTTCTGCTTCTTATACCAGTCGGCATCGTAGTAAGTCTGGCGGAGCAGAGCAATGGAGCCCATCAGCGACTGCGGATAGTCTGTGGCGGCCGTACCCTTGCTGAACGAGTAGTTGGCGGCTGCTTCGTCGGAAATGACCGCCCGGTTTTCTTTTTCGTCGGTCAGGGTAGCGACCAGCGAAGTACCGCGCGCGATACCGTCCCGAATAACCGAATGGACCGTACCGAATCCCAGCTTCTTCAGATCTTCGGCTTCTTTAGGATCCGTTGAAAAGACCGTTTTTACATTCATTTCAGGACGGATGGCCTCGTTCCAGCCATATGCGCCCTTTTTGGTCGATGTAAAAACCTGCCGGCGCTGTCCGCTGAAGGAAGCCCGGGGCGTTTCCGGCACGCCATATGTTGAGTAGGCATCGATTAACGAGGGGTAGATATATTTTCCTTTGAGGTCAACCACCATATAGCCTTTGGGCACTTTAAGGCCCTGCCCGACAGCCTCGATCACCCCGCCCCTGATTAGCATGGTGCCGCCGGGGATGGTCTGATCCGCATTGACGACGATGCGGGCATTGGTGAATGCAACCACTCCGGGACGTATGTCATGAGAGCCGTTCACCGGATAGGTTTCCTGCGAATAACCCTGATGAAATACCGCCAGGAATACCCCGATAAGTAATGTTTTTTTCATTTTTTAGTTTAAGTTAAATCCCTAAATTACCCGATATGCAGAGATTAGCCCGAAGCATGGATTGTAACTTTAGCGTTACACAACAGCAGCGGCAGGCCGGCACCGGCTGCAGCCTCAATGGCTTTTTGTTTGCAGGAGGGTTTTACCTATTTTCGATGAACTAAACACAAATCATGGACATTTATCAAATTTTCAAAGCAGCACATTCCGGTTTAAGATATGTGGTTTTGCTACTTGTCGTTCTGGCGCTGATTCAGGCACTGGCCGGATGGTTCGGCGGTAAAAATTACACCGAAGGAAACCGCAAGCTGAACCTTTTCGCAATGATCTCAGCACACGTTCAGCTCCTTCTGGGCCTGGTGCTCTACTTTACGAGCCCGATGGTCCAGCTGGGCAATATGGGGGCAGCGATGAAAAACGAGGTTACCCGTTACTGGACGGTTGAGCATGCCGTAATGATGATCCTCGCCCTGGTGCTGATCACCATCGGACATTCCCGTTCAAAGAAAGCGCTTCAGGCAGCTGACAAGCATCGTTCGATCGCGATCTTCTACGGACTGGGCATCATTGTAATCATCGTAGCGATCATGCAGAGCGGCCGCGGACTGTTCGGAATGACCATTTAATGATTTGAAAAGTCAATTTTCTTTATACATTTGCGATAATGAACAACACTAAACATACCTGGAACTGGTGGTGCATGCATAATGCAATCGGGAATGGTATGCTTTTATTTTAGAATCAACCTAAACAATCCATATTAACCCGATGCTTCAACCACATCGGGTTTTTTTTTGCCCGGAAATACGTTAAGGCACCGTGAAACAGTGAATGCATGAAAAAATTCAAACTGAAAACCTCCTACAGGAAACTACTGGCCGATACGACCACGCCGGTAAGTATTTACCTGCGGCTCAGGGATGTATTTCCCAACAGTATCCTGCTGGAAAGTTCCGACTATCACAGCCGTGAAAACAGCCGGAGCTACGTCTGCTTCGAATCGATCGCCGGGCTTACCCTGAACGATTCGCTGCTTACGGAGACCTTTCCGGACGGAACGCGGACTGAGACCGACGCCTCCGGTCTGGACCTTCGTGAAAAGGTTTCGGAATTCAGATCCGCCTTTATCGCCGACACGCCCGACGGCCTGAAATTCATTTCGTCAGGATTGTTCGGATATTTCACCTACGAGACCATCCGGTATTTCGAGGATATCGCCCTGCAGGCCGAAGCCGCCGAGGCACGCCGGATTCCCCTCATGCAATACCACGTTTACCGTTACATCGTGGCCATCGACCACTTCAGGAACGAGCTTTTCCTTTTTGAGAACTGCCCGGAAGGAGAGGAGCCCCGGGGACTGGAGAAGATTCAGTACCTTATTCAGAACAAGAACTTCCCGGAATACAGCTTTTCGCGGCAGGGAGAGGAAACTTCCGGATTCACGGACCAGCAGTTCATAGATGTCGTTAAGAAACTGAAGGATCACATTTACCGGGGCGACGTCTTCCAGATTGTACCTTCAAGAAGTTTTACCCAACCGTTTTTGGGAGACGAGTTCAATGTATACCGGGCCCTCAGGTCCATCAATCCCTCGCCTTACCTGTTTTATTTCGACTACGGAGATTTCAAAATCTTCGGGTCGTCTCCGGAAGCGCAGCTTACCATCGCAGAGAACGAAGCGACGATCTACCCTATCGCAGGCACATTCAGACGGACCGGGAACGACGCACTCGATGCCGAACTCGCTGAGAAACTAGAGAATGACCCCAAGGAAAGCGCGGAACATGTAATGCTGGTCGACCTCGCACGCAATGATCTCAGCCGGCATTGCGAAGAAGTGGGGGTGAAGGCGTTCAAGGAGGTCCAGTATTACTCCCACCTGATCCACCTGGTCTCGAAGGTAGCGGGCAAGCTCCAACCAGGGGTGAACCCCTTCTATGTGGTTGGGGACACGTTTCCCGCGGGAACGCTCAGCGGGGCACCAAAACACATGGCTATGCAGCTGATCGACAAAATTGAACCGCACCAGCGCGGATTCTACAGCGGAGCCATCGGTTACATGGGATTCAACGGGGAGTTCAATCATGCCATCATGATCCGGTCATTCATGAGCCGGAACAATACCCTGCATTACCAGGCAGGTGCGGGCATCGTTGCCGATTCAGACCCGGTCAGCGAACTGAACGAAGTAAATAATAAAATAGAAGCTTTAAGAAAAGCCGTAAAAATGGCCTGCGAGTTGTAGCTTTTCAGGGCAGCTTCACTAAAAAAAGTCAATTGAAAATATTAATCATCGATAACTACGATTCCTTCACTTACAACCTGGTGCACCTGATCAATGAATGCGGGTTTGAAGCCACGGTCTGGAGGAACGATAAATTCAGGATCGGGGAGGTTGAGGCCTTTGACAAGATCGTATTGTCTCCCGGCCCGGGCGTCCCCTCTGAAGCGGGACTTCTCCTGGATGTGATCCGCACGTATTCCGAAAGCAAGAGTATCTTTGGCGTCTGCCTCGGTATGCAGGCCATAGCCGAAGTATTCGGCGGCACGTTATACAACCTGAACCGTCCGGTTCACGGGCGGGCTACCAGGATGAGTGTCGTGGACGCCTCGGAGCCCATCTTCAGGGAGTGTCCGCAGGAATTCACCGTCGGAAGGTACCACTCGTGGGCGGTACGTTCAGAGGATATACCCGCCGATCTTTCGATCACGGCGGTCGATCCCGAGCAGGTAATCATGGCCTTGCGTCACAGGAGCCTGGACGTTCGCGGGGTGCAGTTCCACCCGGAGTCGGTCCTGACCGAGCATGGAAGACAAATGATAGGCAACTGGTTACAGGAAACCGGGACAAAACATTAATGTAGATTGTGTATGACGATCCTCGAAACGATTGTAGAAAAGAAAAAAGAAGAAGTCGCACTGGCGAAGACGAAAACCGCTATCAGTTTCCTGGAGGAGAAGGATAACTTCCGCCGGGAGTGCTACCGCCTGAAGGATTTTTTGACAGATCCGGAAAGAACCGGCATCATCGCCGAGTTCAAACGTAAATCCCCCTCGAAAGGGATGCTGAACAATCTCGCAAGCGTAGACGTGGTAACCCGCGGGTATGCCGCTGCAGGGGCCTCCGCCGTATCGGTCCTGACGGACACGCCCTTCTTCGACGGGTTCAACCGGGATCTGGAAGAAGCCCGGAAGGTCAATGAACTGCCGATACTGCGAAAGGATTTCACGATCGATGAATATCAGATCATTGAAGCTAAATCGCTAGGGGCTGATATCATCCTGCTGATTGCCGCTATCCTCTCCCCTGAACGGGTAAAAGTGCTCGCACGGACCGCCAGGGACCTGGGACTGAATGTATTGCTGGAAGTGCATACCCGGCAGGAGCTCGAAAGCAGTCTTTGCGACGAACTGGATGCAGTCGGCGTCAACAACCGGGACCTGGCAAACTTCAGTGTCCGGCTGGATACATCCCTGGAACTGGTCAGCCTGATACCCGACCGGTTTATGAAAATATCTGAAAGCGGTATCAGCAGCCCGGAAACCATCCGATTGTTAAAGAACTCCGGTTTTAACGGATTTCTGATCGGTGAATGCTTTATGAAGGAAGAAGACCCGGCGGCGGCGATGAAATCGTTTACCTCGGAACTAAAAACACTTATCCAGCACGACAGAACGCATCGGCCATGACGCGCCGGTTGCGAAATACAGACAATATACCCTTGTTATAGAACCATGGCCAGACAGAAATTTTACGATACAGCAATACAACCAGAAAAAGCAGTCCTGGTCGGTATAGTCTCTCCGGGACAGACCGATGAGGAGACCCGCGAATACCTTGATGAACTTGCGTTCCTGGTGGACACCGCCGGAGGGATCACCGTCAGGTCATTCACCCAGCGGATGCAAAGACCTGACCGGGCAACGTTTGTCGGTACAGGTAAACTCGAAGAAATCCAGGCGTTCGTGAAATCCGAAGAAATAGACATCGTCGTTTTTGATGACGAACTTTCACCGAGCCAGTTAAGAAATATAGAACGGGAACTGCAGGTTAAGATACTGGACCGGAGTAATCTGATCCTTGACATCTTCGCCAAACGGGCCCAGACCTGGCAGGCGAAGACCCAGGTCGAACTGGCCCAGCTCCAGTACCTGCTGCCGAGGCTGACCCGGATGTGGACGCACCTTGAACGGCAGAAAGGGGGGATCGGGATGCGAGGTCCGGGGGAAACCCAGATCGAGACGGACAGGCGTATCATTTTAAACAAGATCTCCCTGCTGAAAGAAAGATTAAGGGATATCGATAAGCAGAGCGAAACCCAGCGCAAGAACCGTTCACAGCTGGTCCGCGTGGCCCTGGTGGGGTACACGAACGTAGGAAAGTCGACCATCATGAACATGATCTCCAAATCCGACGTCTTTGCAGAAAACAAATTATTTGCGACGCTGGACACCACCGTACGGAAAGTGGTGATCGAAAACCTTCCGTTCCTGCTCTCCGATACCGTCGGTTTTATCCGGAAACTGCCGCACCACCTTGTCGAATGCTTTAAGTCAACCCTGGAAGAAGTCCGCGAAGCGGATATTCTGGTCCACGTGGTCGATATCTCACATCCGAATTTCGAAGATCATATCGCTACGGTAAATGATACGCTGAAGGACCTAAAAGCGATCGACAAGGAAATCATCACCGTTTTCAATAAGATCGACGCTTACAGACCATCAGAAGAAACGGAAAATGAAGAAGAACCGCGTACGGTCACACTCGATGATTTCAGAAACAGCTGGATGGGGCGTAACAACTCGCCGGCCATCTTCATTTCGGCCCTCAACAGGGATAATATAGAAGAATTCAGAAAACTGCTGTATGACCGGGTGCTTGCTATTCATACGAAGCGGTATCCCTATGATAAGCTGCTTTACTAAGAATCCTGAAGACTCGGATCCCTGCCGGCGGCGGGGATTTTTTTTGACCAAAAAACCGCATAAAAACAGAAAACCCCTGATCGTATGACCAGGGGTTCCTGAGTAAAAGTCGGCACCGACCTACTCTCCCACGTGTTAC
>CBINHC010000030.1:0-18816 GCA_966250385.1 uncultured Sphingobacteriaceae bacterium
TGCCTTCATCCAGCAGGCGCTGGGCGGCCCGGACCGCCTGATGGGCGTTCCGTTTGGGGCGGAACCCATAGCTGTATTCCGAAAACGTAGGTTCGTAAAACTGGTTCATCCATTGGCTGATCGCCTGCTGTAGCAGGCGGTCCAGTACCGTTGGAATCCGTTGCATCCGGCATATCGACCCGGGTTTGGGTATTTCTACCTTCTTGACCGCTTGGGGGCGGTAGGTGCCGTCCAGCACGGACTTTCGTAATGTTTGGTAGTTTCGGTTTAGGTAGTCACGAAGTTCATCGGTCTGCATACCGTCAACTCCTCCTACGCCGCCGTTCCGGATCACCGAAATGAGCGCCTTCTCCACATTACGTCTGTCCATGATTTGTTCGAGCATCCTTGTCAAACTTTAATCTGCAGGGAAACACCCTTACTGTCTCACAAATCGGCTAAGCACCTCTTGCCCTCCACTTTCGGTTTCCGACCTATCCTCCGGCAAGCAGTTCTCTGACGTGGTTCGGCTTTCGACGCTTTCTTTGTAAAACCTTGTAACTCGGTTCCCTTATTCTAACATTCAGCCCTTCGTAGGTTCCCCCGCTACTATGGCCTCTGCTGACTTCTGACGATACCGCCCTGTATCGCTACAGGTTGTTGCCGCTTCAGGCTGCGCGTCTCCCTCCGCCAGCATACCGTCAGATCTCCCGGGGTAAGTGCACACCCTTTCAGTCCATGTCGCCTCTGCATTTACGTACTGGTATTCCGTACAGTATGGGGCTTTTGCTTCCTTTGCAGCATCACCCATACCAGCCCGCCTTATATGCAGTTTCTGTCCGTAGGCGCAGACTTTTGCCGCCAGCTTCTTTCAGATTCGCAGTCACCCGCGACACCCTTGCTCTTGGCTAACACTCCCTACTGTAAAGCGTGTTCGGGACTTTCACCCTATAGATTGTGCGCATGCCCGGCACACAAAGTAAAAAGGCAGCCCGGGGGCTGCCTTTTCGGTTTGTTATACGAATTAACCTCAGGGATTAACCCTTTGGATTTAAAGCAATGTGGATCCGGTCTCTGAGATCCTCCAGGTGGTAGCGGCTCATGCTGTCGCCGTGGTAAGCACCTTTAATCAGTTTGTCGATATTCCGGAGCTCAGCCTTGGCGACGGTCACCACATCACCTTGTGCAGGTGCGGAGAACGTTGGAGTAAAGCGGGAAGCAGCTGCATTAGCAGGTTTCTCCGGCGGATTGACAATGCTGATCAGCTTATCAACATACATCTTCTGAAGATTACGCCGATAGATGTCGATCGCCTGGTCCTTCTTCAGTTCGCGGAAGATCGCGTTATTCAGATCGGTGAAAAGTGCCTCAGCGTTATACGCTTTGCCGCCTTCAAGCGCTTCGCTACTGATCACCTTGTTCAGCGTGCTGCTGCTTAACAATCGGTTCAGTGTCGGCTCCTGCAGCCGGGAGATCACAGCTACGGGGTTATCCCCGATCTGATCCAGTACAACAGGATCGAGGATCCATTTCGGGGTCGTGAACAATTGCTTGTCAAGGAAGGCGACCGCCTCACGCTGTACAGAGGCCGGGGTACGCTGATAAACGGTTCCTGACTGCTCGACGGACTTCGGAGTCTCATAAATGCCGCCGACATTCTTGGAAACGTGACCCATATACCGGCCGAACTGGGTGGTCAGCTGACGGTACATGTTTTCAAGGCCCTCATAGGTCTCGTTGGGTTCCCGGGTCCAGGTCGTCAGATTAGGCAGGATGCGCTGCAGGTTTTTGATCCCGTACTCGCTTGCCTTCATGGCATTATCGCCAAGATCTTCGTTCTGGGAACGCGGGTCATCCGGATTGGTCTCGGTACCGAACCAAAGGCGTTTGTTGGCGCCCAGGCGTTCCATGGTGATCTTGTTCAGGATGGCTTTCTCTGCATCGGCATTTTTAGCTTCAGGATGCCACCGGTATCCCCATTCGATCGCCCACATATCGTAGTCTCCGATCCGCGGGAACAATCCTTTTTCGGAGATATTGTCCTCCGGCTGGGCAACGTAGTTGAAACGTGCATAATCCATAATAGATGGCGTATGCCCGTTGGCCTCCACGAAAGCCTTATCACGAAGTTTTTCAACCGGTACGGTGGAGCTTGAACCGTAGTTGTGGCGCAGACCAAGGGTATGGCCCACTTCGTGCGAAGACACAAAACGGATCAGCTGGCCCATAAGTTCATCGCTGAACGTCATTTTGCGGGCATCCTTATCCACTGCAGCCGTCTGGATGAAGTACCAGTCATGGACCAGTTTCATCACGTTATGGTACCAGTTGATATGACTCTCCATGATCTCGCCGGTCCGCGGGTCTGAAATACTCGGTCCGCTTGCGTTAGGAATCTCTGAAGGTTTGTAAACGATCGCCGAATTACGGGCGTCATCCAGGCTCCAGGTTGAATCCTGCTTATAGGAAGGAGCTTCCTTACCGATGATCGCATTTTTGAAACCGGCCTTCTCAAAGGCCTTCTGCCAGTCGTTCACCCCCTTGATCAGGTATGGGATCCACTTTTTCGGGGTGGCCGGGTCAATATAGAATACGATCGGTTTTGCAGGTTCGACGAGTTCGCCTCTTTTGTATTTGGCAACATCCTCCGGCTTTGGCTCCAGTCTCCAGCGCTTTACCAGGCCCAGTTCCTTGATACCATGCGGGTTTGAATCGAAGTCAGTGTATCCCACCGCAAAATATCCTACCCGAGGATCGAAGTAGCGCGGCTGCATCGGTTTTTCGGGAAGAGCCACCAGGGAAGTATTGACCTCGATGGTCACCGCCCCGGATGGCGGAACGCTTGGCGTCGATCTGTCGGCACCCGGGCGGTTGGCGCGGTTGTAGGTCTTGGTTGTTCCGATCTCCACATTGGTCGGGAAACTGCGGATATTGTTGATGAAGCTGCGGTCGGCAATTTGTGAGCCGAGGCCGAAACGCTGTTTTCCCATCGGCGATCCGAAGAAAAAGATCTCGTTGTCACTGTTAATATAGTCCGTAACGTCGATCACACTGGCCTTCTTATCATCGGTGTAGGCGCTGATGTTGAATGCGCCGGCAATGGCGGCGACATTGGAGCGGTTTACTGCCTGGTACATGGATTTGGTACTGTCCGGGCTGTAGGTACTGTAGGAAATTTTACGGAGGAAAATCCGGTGGTTGGGACCCTTCTCGAATTTAACGACGGCGCTGCCTATCTGGTCGCCGGCGTAACCTGAGGCATCACGAACCTCTGAACCGGCTTTGGAGATCCGGCTCACCACCAGGAACTCGCGGTTCAGTACGTTGTCTCCGATCTCGAAAAAGTACCGGTTGTCCACCAGGTGAACAGTGAACAGCCCCCTGCGGGAAACTGCCTTATCCGTAATGACCTGGTCGTAGGGTTTCGGTTGATTTTTTGCGGCAGTACCGGCTGAGGGACGGCGGGTACTATCCTGCCCGGCGGCAGCTGTGCCGGGACGGGTTTGTCCGACAGCGGTAGCCATGACACCGGCTGTCAGAAGAATCGTAAAAATGGACTTCATTAAAAGTTTGTTGTTTGAACTTCTAAAAATAGGAATACCAGTTACTTATCCTACAGGATTCTTATAACTTTCATGTTACACCTGGGCGCACTGCTAGCGGTTCTCCACCATTTGTTCCAGTTGCCTCCGCCCGCTCCGCTCGATCCGGTCCAACAGGCGGATCGAAATAACGAGCCAGATAACGCCCACACAATAGCCGGCCAGCACGTCGCTCGCATAATGGACACGGAGGTAGACCCGGCTGATTCCGATCAGGAGGATCAGCAGAACCAGCAGCAGGATCAAAACGTACCGGACTGCGGGGGCGAGCGTCCTTTTATTCCAAAGGAAGTAAATCAGCAGGCCAAAGAAGGTGACGCTGCTGGTGGCGTGGCCGCTTGGGAAGCTGTAACCCAGTGCCGGCCCGAGCAGCGGACTGACCGGCCTCGGGCGGCTGAACCACCATTTCAGGAGAAACATGATCACCAGGCTTCCCAGCGCTACCGCGGGCACCTTGATCGAATACCACCGGTGCCGCCGGATCACCAGGTAGTAGACGATGAGTAACAGGTTCGCCGGAACCAGGAACTGATAATTTCCCAGCGCCGTGATCGAGGATACCAGGCCGGTATTCCTGTCGCTGACGAACCGTTTAAAAAAGAGGAATACAGCCGAATCAAATTCCGATTTCTGGTCCCAGAACACCGACTTCGCTATAACAATGAACACAACGACGGCGGGCACGAACAGTCCGAGCGAAACGATGGTCTCGGTAGTCAGCAATAATAGCCCTGCCAGAAATTTCCGGGTCTTCTTCTGTAATGTACTGATCACGATAGTATACTGGTCACCGCAGCGCTGACCACTGTCAGCAAACCCGGCCCGGCTTATTAAACACTTAAACAATGAAAGGTGTTATAACCGTATGGAAAAGCTAACGTTTCAGACCATTATCACAGGTGACCTCGCCGTTGATATTGCCGAAGTGGAAATTCAGAATCAGAAAAACCGGAGCTACCGGGTGACCAACCCGGATGGTTCGCTGACCTTTATCAGTACGAATAACAAAGGCCAGTACTTCGTCGTCGGCGGAACTGACCTCCAGGAATCTGACGTCGAAACCATCGGAAAACAGATAGAAGCAAGAATCAACAAGGGCTGACCACCACAGGCCCGGGACGCCGGTTACTGATACAAATGAAGCTCGATCTGATCGATGATATCAGAAAAAAGTTTGCTGGAGGAAAGGCGGTACTCGTGCTGGTAGGTATACTCCCCGGTCTGGTCCTTGTCCAGCACCAGGTTTACCTCCCACTGAGGTATGCTGACGACAAAGTGATTTTTTTCCTCATTGCACTCGACAGTACCGTTCACTACTGTTCCCCTTCCACTTCTGGTTGAAATATTGAAGTTTTTCATAACACATCCCCCTTTATTCGTCGATTAAATCTAAGGTACGACAATAAAATCAATCGGAGAAGTCGAACTTTTCAACAGCTAATTTGTTCATAACCAACCCCTCCAACCCTCATATAGTCCCTGGAAACGGCATAATCGGGATTTCGGCCAAAAAAACTGAAGGAACTTATTAACAGGCCGTTAACTACCGGAATCTCTTCCGCTACTGAATGGGCCGCAACCGGGCCACCGGTCAGAAAATTGCGGACCGGATGACGGCACGGGCCGGATAAACGATACCTTTGTATAAAATAACGACTATGAAATTCAGGTTAGGAGAATTCGTCCGCTTTGTGGATGAGAAACGGGAAGGCTACATCACGCGGATCTTCAACGACGAACTGATCGGCGTAACCGGCGAAGATGATTTCGAGATCCCGGTCCCGGCCAATAAGGTTGTGCGGGTCCATGGCCGGGAATACTCCGGCGTGCAGGACCAGTCGCTCCCGGAAACCAGCGTCACCCTGGAGGAATTTCAGAAAAAAGGAATTTATATCGCCGTCATCCCCGAACCTTCCAAGGCGTCGGTGGTCAATTTTCACCTGATCAACGATACCTCGTTTCAGCTCGCCATGACCCTGACAAGCATCTCCGGAGAAAAAAGTACCGGCAATTTCGCCGGAATCGTGTCCCCGAAGTCGTCGACCAGAATTTATACAGCCTCGCTTCCGGAACTGAACTCGTGGCCGCAGCTGTGCTACCAGATCCTGTACTTCACCACCCTGAATATCGCCCAGCCGGACCCGCTGGTCGTGAAGGAAAAATATAAAGGCCGCGATTTCGCAGGTGCGAAAGAAGTGGTGCCCGTTCTTAAGCAGCAGGGCTGGCTGTTCCGGCTGGATGCCGACGACGTCGTCATCGATGCCGAAAAACTCAAAGCCAGCTTCTTCCGGCCCAAGGAAGAAAAGAAAGAACTGGAACGGCCCCGGAAAGAAGTGGACCTCCATATCGAAAAATTACGGGACGATTTTCAGTTCCTGAGCAACCGGGAGATCCTGCGGATCCAGCTGGATCACTTCCAGAAAGCGCTCGATGCCGCCCTGGTCCATAAGCTTCCCTCGATGATCTTCATCCATGGGGTGGGCAACGGGACCTTAAGGCATGAAATCCATAAACTGGTCAGCAAGCACCCCCAGGTGAAGACCTTTATGGATGCCCATAAGGAAAAGTTCGGCTACGGGGCGACGGAAGTGATCTTCAAGTAGGGCGTCCGTCAGTTCCATACCGGTGTGATCCGGATACGCCTGAATTCCACTACGGAGCCTTCCGACTGCAGCGCGATCTGCCCGCGGCTGGCCGTACAGTTATAGCCGTAGTTAACCAGGTCACCGTTCACCCATACTTTGATGGACCGGTTGATGCATTCGACGATGACGGTATTCCACTCTCCTACCGGTTTCTCGGAATCATCGGTAAGGTTTTCAATCCTGCGCTGCTTGTTTGCCGTCGTACCCCAGTCCTTTTTCGGCCCGCGCCGTTTTTCCATGTCCGGCACGGTGATGTCCTCGGCTATGCACCAGAAGTCACCCGCATTCCCGTGCTGGAGCTGGACCTCCAGCGACCGCGGAAACATCTTATACAAGGCCCGCGGCGCAGAGACGTGAACCAGGATCCCGCTGTTCCCGGGTTTCTTCGGGAAACGGTACTGAACCTCCAGCCGGTAATTTTCATAGACGGAATCCGAGATCAGGTGTCCTTCCGGATAACCGTGGCTGATCAGGTTACCCTTGTGAACGGAGAACGGCATCCTGACGCGCTTTACCGTGTCCTTTTCGGGTACGTCCATATGCCAGCCTTTCAGGTTCTTGCCATTGAACAGGTCGCGTGACTGCCCGAGAACCCGGCCCTCAGCGAGGAGAAAAAATAGCGCGAACAGGCAGAGGAGTCTGTATTTTTCCATAGCAGCTGATAACAAAACATTAAGTTACTGAAAATTCCCGCATTCCGTCCCGCTATTGTTCCGGGTACACGCCGCGTTTGTCGCCGAGTCACAAAACCCGCCAAAACGAAACAATTGGTGGCCATTTTAATTTATTTGATATAAGCGGTTCGTTACCGTTAATCTTTGCCTTGTACACACACATCGTTCATTACATTATACCAGCAATGCATAAAGGATTGATCCTGCTCATCATTCTTACTGGTCTTTCCGGAATATCTGCCGCACAACAGCAAGCAGGCACCGAATACGTGATCACCGGCACGACCACTATAGCCGCGGGCCAGGGAACCAAATTGTCCGTCAGCGGAGCCGGTGCCGCCGCGATCAGGTGGACCTGGTTCATGGACAAATGCGGCGGAGCCCCGATCGCGACCGGAAATTCGCTGCTGGTCAGCCCGAACCAGACAACAACCTATTTTGCCCGGCGGGAAGGCAGCAACCGGTGTATTTCCGTGACGGTACATGTCAGCGACAACAGCGTTGCTCCCGATGAGATCATGGGAAAAGGCCTGATCTGCCGGGGCGAAAAGAATGTCCGGCTGTCCGTACTGGGCGGCATCCTGGGCAAGGGCGCCCACTGGGCCTGGTACGAGGGCGGCTGCAACGGCCGTAAGATCGGCGAAGGTTCCTCCGTCCTGGTCTCCCCTGTTCAGAGTACCGAGTACTTCGTCCGGTCGGAAGGCGGAAGCAACACGACCGAGTGCCGGAGTTTTACCGTCAATGTGGCCAGCCTTTCGGTTAAGCCGGAACGGATCTCCGGTCCGGAAGCGGTCCAGGCCAACCAGCCGTTCACATTGCAGGTCGAAGGCGGCCGGCTTGCTGACGGAGCGGTCTGGACATGGTACGAAGGAACCTCGACCAACAGAAAGCGCGTGGGCACCGGCCCGCGGCTCACTGATATTTCCGCGGACAAATCGACGACCTATTTTGTAACGGCAGAGAGCAGCTGCGGCCAGACGGAGTTCATGGTAAAGACCGTTACGGTAAAGGCGCCTGTTCTCCAGTCGCTGGCCAGAACCCGGTCCCAGCCGGTCACTTTCTTTAATCTCGGCTTTGTAAACAACAATATCCGCGACCTGAACAGCCTCGCTAATGTCTCCCTGACCGTGGGCGGCGGCGGCAAACTGGGTTGGTACGGGCGCGCGAAACTGAGCGTCAGCCAGGCGAAAAGCACCTACGAAACCAATAACGCCGGGCTGACAGACTATAATGAAAACGGCTACTACCAGTTCAGCGGAAACGTGGTCAACAAACGATACGCCGTCACCGGGGGCATCATGTACAGGGTGGATCCCATCGCACTCTATGCGGGCGCCGGCTACGGAAAGCGGGATCTCCAGTGGGAGATCCGGCAGTTCTCCTATGAGAGCAATGAAGAATTGAAAACAGCATGGGCACGAAATGTTCCGAGTAGTTTTGACGGGCCGGAAGTAGAAGGAGGAATCATGGTCCGTGCAGGCCTGATCAATTTTCTCATCGGGATCGGCTCGGTAAACTTTAAATATATAGATGCTCATGCGGGAATCGGATACAATTTTAAATAGACATGACATCACCTGCCTACCGACTATTGAAACCGCTTACCGCGGCCATTTTGCTAGTTTTTTCAAACTGTTCCAAGGACCCCGATCAACCCCAGGGGGCAATCGACCGGATCGTGATATCGACGTCTGATCCGACAAAAGTGAGCCAGACTGCCGCGATCTCCGGCGGATCCGTTCGCGAAGAAGGAAGCGAAACGATAAAAGCGCGCGGTGTTTGCTGGAGTACGAGTCCCGGCCCGACCGTCGAAGACAACAGGACCCGGGACGGATCCGGAAGCGGAGACTTTACCAGTGAACTGAAAAGCCTCACACCCGGCACGACCTATTACATCCGTGCCTATGCCACCGGCAACACGGCCACCCTTTACGGCGATGAAAAAACATTTTCGACCCCGGAGATCGGACTTTCCGAGATCTCAACGACGCCGGTGACCGAGATCTGGTTCAACTCGGCTACCAGCGGCGGCAGCATTTCCGGTGACGGCGGGGGCCGTGTTTCTGAACGGGGCATCTGCTGGAATACCGCACCTGAACCTACGACCGCGAACTTTAAATCCGCAGAAGGTAGCGGAACCGGATCGTTCTCCGCCAAACTGAGAAACCTGTTGCCCGGTACCACCTATTATGTCCGTGCGTACGCCGTGAACGAAGCCGGCATCCGCTATGGCAACCAGCAGGAATTCAAGACACTCAGCATTACGTTCGGCAGCGTCAGCACCGGTCAGGTCTCAAACATCAGCGCCTCTGCCGCCACTGTCGACGGGGAAGTCACTTCGTCGGGGGGCGGGACCGTCCTGGCCAGGGGCGTCTGCTGGGGCACCCGTTCTGAACCGACCACGGGCGATGCGGCAAAGACCGAGGGCACCGGGACCGGCAAGTTTTCCAGCCGGATTACCGGCCTTCAGGCTGAAACAATCTACTTCGTCCGTACCTATATTACCAACGAATCGGGAACCGCCTACGGCAACCAGGTACAGTTCAAGACTGAAAAGGGCAGCCGTGAAGGGGGAGGCGGCGGTCCGGGAGATGGTCCCGGCGGAGGTCCGGGCAATGGCGGAGACAGTGCCGGAAACCCTACAGCCGCCATTTCGGTCACGACCGCCCCGGTTACCGGATTCGACAAAAACAAGGCGAATTCCGGCGGGACCGTGACCGGCAGCTCGCCGATACTGGAACGCGGAGTCTGCTGGGCGACGTCCGGCAGTCCGACGATCCGCGACGCCAGATCAAGGGACGGAAGCGGAACCGGGACGTTCACCAGCGAACTGAAAGGACTTAAGAAAAGAACCACTTACTATGTGAGAGCATATGCAGCCGGCCTGTTTCAGACCGTCTACGGAAACGAACAAGTCTTTGTGACCGGTGATTAAGGGCCGCGGGTTCTCCCCCGGCTTAGTTCAATCTTCGGAGGTCCTGCTTGCGCAGCCAGCCGCGAACCGTCTTCCCTTCTGAATCGAAGAAGGATACGTAGATAAATCCATTACTATCTTCAACAGCCACCAGTTCCGTATTATCAGAAGGAACCAGCACCAGATTTCTCCGGGCAGTTTCTTCAGGGCGCGAGTAAAAGAAGGCCTGAGAGGAATCCAGCGTATATTTCGGACGGTACGGCTCCGGCTCGGGCTCATAGACCGTTTCTTCCCTTTGCCTTTCGGCGACACGGCGGTTTTTCCGGGGGGCCTCAGCCCGCCGGTCGGGGGTTTGCCCGGATTCAGGCTTCGCTTTTTCTGCCCCGGCAGATGAAGTGCCGGCACGGCGCGAGTCCGGCAGACCTCTTTCAGCAGGTTCGTCCGGCATGTCCGTTTCCGGGCGGGATGCCGGCTCCTTTTCCACGGCAGGGGCGCTGCCGGTTCCGCGAGCCTCGGTGGCCGCAGGAAGGACATTGTCGCGGAGGTTGGAGTCCGACACATCTTCCGGTGCGGGGACCGGGTCGCTGTAGACCATCAGATCAGTATCCTGCCGCTGGTTCAGGTAAATATAGGAACCGGCGGCAGCCAGCATGCCGACCAGCAATACCGCGGTGATCACTTTTCCCAGACCGACACCGGATTTTTCAGGCAGGATCGTGCCCATCTGGTATTTGAGGGCGTTGAGCTGCTCCTCCCGGTGACTGACCAGCGCCTTCAGCCGGGCAACCTCCTGCTCCTTATCGGCGGCGAGTTCTTTATTATGTATGATGAGACTCCTCAGCCGGTCATTCTCCTGCTGCAGCATCACCGCAGGGATCGGATCGCCGCCTTTCCCGGACAGGCTTTCCGCCACGAGCGCCTCCCGGAGGTTCACTCCTGAAAAGTACCGTTCCTCAGGGTTGGATCGAAGGCAGACGGCAATGATCTCCGGAAGCCATGCAGGCACTTCCATTTCCTTCTCTTTCTGCCCGGCGGACCAGCTGTCCGGAAGATTTTCTCTCCGGGTATCCAGAAGGCCAGGCAGAAGTACGGCTGCGGAACCCGTTTCATCCGGCCGGTGAAAAGGCGTTGTGCCGGTCAGCAACCGGTAGAGGATCATGCCGTAGCTGTATATATCGCTGCTGAAGGTCATGCGGCCGTTCCGGATCTCCGGTGCGGCGTATGGGGTTTCCTCCGGCCGGATGGCCTGCCGCTGCTTCGGCGTCAGGGCAGAAAGACCGACGCCAACGAGTACATAATCGGCTGACTCCAGGTTAAAACGGATGTTGGCGGGCTTTATATTTCCGTGAACGACGCCAGCCTGGTGGCATTGCGCCAGGGCATTGGCCAGGTGGTCGGCGACCTTCAGGATCTCAAAAACGGTAAAGACCGGGTCGTAGGGCGGCTCCAGCAGCTCATCCAGGTCCGGCCCGTCGATAAAACCGGTTTCGATAAATGGCTGCGATCCGATTTCGGAGATCCCGTAGTTGAGTACTTTGACGAGATTGGGATTGGGTTCCAGGTTGATCCGCTTAATTTGTTCGGCACCGGCCTGGAATTTGTCATAGGCCTGGCCCCTGGGGTGAATGGTGACCGGAAACACCTTGATCGCGGTTAAAAGATCCCCTTTCCGTTTTCCCTTTAAAACAGAGCCTGATCCCTCCGGCCTCAGGGCTCCCATACTTTCCAGACCTCTGGTTATCCTGATCTCTTTAGGCATGTGTATAAAATGGTTTCCATAGTACGCACCTGCCGGTATGCAGTGTTCCAGCTATTTTGATAGTAGGCGGGCTGTGCGTTCTTACTAAACGCTTTTGCGGCGTTTTTGATTGAACGGGGAACTTAATCCCGGGAAAACACGCTTCAGTATCCCTTCAGGTACCCTTTGACCAGCGGATAAGCCAGCCGGAACCAGAAGGTGAACATTTCCGGATCTTCCTTCAGCAGGGTGTCGATTTCCTCCAGGGCAAAAAACCGGGAGTCCTGTACTTCCTCCGGGTCGGGCGACACCGGTCCATCGTAAACGCCGATCAGCAAATGGTCGTACTCGTATTCCGTCAGGCCATTCTCGAAGCGGGCAAAGTAGACCAGATAATCAAATTCCTGCAGATCGCATGAAAATCCCATCTCTTCCTGCAGGCGGCGGCCGGCCGCTCCGGCAATGCTTTCGCCGGGCTGCGGATGACTGCAGCAGGCATTGGTCCAGAGACCGCCTGAGTGGTATTTCTGCGAAGCCCGCTGATGCAGCAGCATCCCGCCGGCACTGTTCATAATAAATACGGAAAAGGCGCGGTGGAGGACCCCTTTCTGATGTGCCTCCAATTTCTCCATGATGCCGGTTTCACGGCCGTCATCGTCTACTAAAATAACTTCTAAAGTCTGCATAAAATTACCCATGATGGTTACCCGGGTATAATAACGCATCTGGCGCACCGGGAAATACATGCCCCGCAAATAACGGGCCCTTAAGTTTTCAACACGATCAGAAAAAACAGTCCAGGTAGTCCAGAACCATGTGGATCAGGAGCCCGATCGCCGCAATACGGGTTTTGGGAAAAGCAAGCAATACGGTATAGGCCGCGATCGCTAGATAGGAATGCAGCGGATGAAAGCCCACACTGCAGCGGTTGGGATCATAGACCGGGTTGGCGAGCAGGTGATCCAGGTCGACAAGCATGGTGGCGATCAGGATCAGAAAGACCTTTTTCCAGGTCTTCCGGAAAAACAACAGGGCGACTGCGGCCGGGACAACAAAGTGCAGGATTATATGAATCACGGCCAAATGTAAAAAGTCTGACCAACATAAACATGGCCCGATTTGCAACCACCTGGTACTCCATTTGTTAACCATTTGACGCGTTCTGTCAATTCTTGACATTAGGGTTGCAAAAAAGACCCTGAAATTCGGATACGGGAACAGGTATTGTGGCTAAATTAGCACTTACACGGAACGATTAAGGAGGTACAGATGAGTAACGATCAGCACTTGCTGGACAGCCTGGCTGCCAATGAGTATGAATATGGATTTACTACCGATATAGAGATGGAGATGGCCCCCAAAGGGCTCAGTGAGGATACGATCCGGTTTATCTCAGCGAGGAAAAACGAACCCGAATGGATGTTGGAATGGCGTTTGAAGGCTTTCCGGCAGTTCCTGGCGATGGAGCTGCCGGACTGGCAGAACTTTGAGATGCCGGAAATGAACTTTCAGGATATATCTTACTTCGCGGCACCGAAGAAGCCGCTGAACAGCATGGACGAGGTCGACCAGGAACTGCTCGACACGTTCAAGAAGCTCGGCATCCCCCTGGAGGAGCAGCAGCTGCTTGCCGGGGTGGCGGTAGACGCCGTTTTCGACAGTGTTTCAGTGGCTACGACCTTCAAGGAGAAGCTGGCCGAAAAAGGCGTGATTTTCTGCTCGTTCGGGGAAGCGGTTCAGCAGCACCCCGATCTGGTTAAAAAATATATGGGTACGGTCGTCCCGTCCAGCGATAATGTGTTCGCGGCGCTGAACGCGGCCGTGTTCTCGGACGGGTCGTTTGCCTACATTCCCCCCGGCGTACGCTGCCCGATGGAGTTGTCAACGTATTTCCGGATCAACGCCCGGAACAGTGGTCAGTTTGAAAGGACCCTGATTGTTGCCGATTCCGGCAGCTATGTAAGCTACCTGGAGGGCTGCACAGCCCCGCAGCGGGATGAGAACCAGCTGCATGCCGCCGTGGTGGAGCTCATCGCCATGGATGACGCCGAGATCAAGTATTCAACGGTCCAGAACTGGTATCCCGGAGATAAGGACGGAAAAGGCGGCGTGTACAACTTTGTGACCAAGCGCGGGATCTGCAAAGGCAGCAATTCGCGGATCTCCTGGACGCAGGTCGAAACCGGATCATCCATCACGTGGAAATATCCCAGCGTAATTCTTAAAGGCGATAATTCAGCCGGTGAGTTCTATTCGGTTGCCCTGACGCGGAACCGGCAGATTGCCGATACCGGGACCAAGATGATCCACCTGGGAAAGAATACCCGCAGCCGGATCATTTCGAAAGGAATCTCAGCGGGACACAGCCAGAACAGCTATCGCGGACTGGTGGACATTCATGCCAATGCGTCCGGCTCCAGGAACTTCACCCAATGTGATTCCCTGCTGATCGGCGACCGGTGCGGTGCACATACCTTCCCGTATATCGAAGGAAAGAACAGTTCGTCCATCATCGAGCACGAAGCGACCACTTCAAAGATCGCAGAAGACCAGATCTTCTACCTAAACCAGCGGGGGATCGACACGGAAAAAGCGGTCGCCCTGATCGTGAACGGTTATGCACGGGAAGTTCTGAACAAACTGCCGATGGAGTTTGCCGTCGAGGCGCAGAAGCTCCTGGCTATTTCACTGGACGGCAGCGTAGGATAAATATCATTCAAGTACGAAACAGATGCTTAAGATTCAAAACTTACAGAGCGCCATAGACGGCAAGGATATCCTCAAGGGGATCAACCTGGAGATCAGGCCCGGCGAGATCCATGCCGTCATGGGGCCTAACGGTTCAGGTAAAAGCACCCTGGCCTCAGTCCTGGCCGGTCACCCGTCCTATGAGGTCATGGGGGGGACTGTCGAATTCGACGGCCGGGATCTGCTGGAGATGTCTGCCGAGGAACGCGCCCGGGAAGGACTTTTCCTGGCTTTCCAATATCCGGTTGAAATTCCCGGCGTTTCCAATATCAACTTTCTGAAAACAGCCCTGGAGGAGATCTACGCCCATCGGGGGCTTCCGCCGCTGACCTCAAAGGAGTTCTTGAAACGTCTGAAAGAAAAACAGGACCTGGTCGAACTCAAGTCGTCCCTGGTCAACCGGTCGGTCAACGAAGGGTTCTCAGGCGGCGAGAAAAAACGCAACGAGATCCTGCAGCTGGCCATGCTGGAACCCAGGCTGGCCATCCTGGACGAAACCGATTCCGGTCTGGATATTGATGCACTCCGCATCGTAGCCTCCGGGGTGAATAAATTACGATCCGGGAACAACGCCTTCCTGGTGATCACCCACTACCAGCGGCTCCTTGAGTATATCATCCCGGATTATGTGCATATCCTGTATGACGGGCGCATCATCAAGTCAGGAACGAAAGAGCTGGCCCTCCAGCTGGAGGAAAAAGGTTACGACTGGATTAAAGAAGATATAAACATGCAGGCCTAGCGCCGGCACAGCTAAATGGAAAAAGGAATTTACAACAGCTTCTATCAGTATCTTACCGGGTACTTCGAAAATGGGATCCGGACGGAGAACCGTCCTGAGCCACCTGAAATACGCCTGAAAAGAACCAACGCCTTCCAGGAGTTCAGCCTGAAGGGACTTCCCTCCAACCGGTACGAAGACTGGAAGTATACCAACCTGAACCGGTTGCTGAAGGATGACTTCAGGTTCCCGGAACTGCAGCCGGTTCTTGATTCCCGACCGCCTGCGGTAGCCGGCCAGGACGTCTGCAGGATCGTCCTCCTGAACGGCAAGGTCCTCCCGGAATATTCGGATCCGCTACCGGACGGCTGCCGGTTCTCCGACACCCCGGCAGCGTTAAACAAGCCGGACTATGCCGGTAAGCTGGGCACGCTGGCGCGGGATACGGAATACCCCATGGTTGCATTGAATACGGCCTTCTTTACGGATTTTCATGTGCTGCATATCGCGGCAGGACGGTCCATCGAAAAGCCGGTCCATCTCATGCACCTGTATACCGGCAGCACGGGTCCCGCGTTCATAGCGTACCGGATGCTCCTGATCGCCGAAGCGCTGAGCCAGGCCACCGTGATGGAGACTTTTTCATCATGGGGCGAACAGCCGGTGCTGGTCAGTTATGTCAGCGAACAGGAAATCGCGGAATCGGCAGTTCTGCAGTCCTATATGGTGAACGAGATGGAGGAAAACAGCTCCCTGATACACCATCGGGAGGTCCGCCAGGAAAAAAACAGCAACCTGAACCACATGAATATCGCTCTGGGAAATGCTTCCCTGGTCCGGAATGACCTGAACTTCCGCCTTCAGGGCAGCGGCTCGGAAACCAACCTGTGGGGAACCTATGTCGTAGGGGACCGGCAGCATATTGACAACCACACACTCGCCGACCACCAGCAGCCGCACTGTAACAGTACGGAGCTTTACAAGGGAATCATGCAGGACCGTTCCCATGCCGTCTTTAACGGCAAGGTCTATGTGCGGCCTGACGCCCAGAAGACGAACGCATTTCAGCAGAACAACAACGTGCTGCTCAGCGACCTGGCGACCGTGAACAGCAAACCGCAGCTGGAGATCTATGCAGATGACGTGAAGTGCTCGCACGGATCCACGGTCGGCCAGCTGAACCCCGAGGCGTTGTTCTACCTGCGGACGCGGGGTATCGGCGAGGAAATGGCCCGGAGAATCCTGGTGGAAGCATTCGTATCCGAAGTACATGCACGGATCACGTACCCCGCGTTAAAAGACCATGTACTCAAACTATTGAAAAATAAGCTGCAGAGCGAAAATCTGATCACAGCGTAGGAGGACGTATGGATGTTACCACTGTAAGAACGGATCAAGTTCAACACTACTTCGAGTTCCGCGGAGAACCCGTCAACAGGCAGTTTCCGGCGCTCCACCAGCTGGCCTATGGCAAACCGCTGATCTATTTTGACAATGCGGCCACCACCCAGAAACCGGCGGCCGTGATCGGAGCCATTTCAGAATATTACTCCACCATCAACAGTAATATTCACCGCGGAGTCCATTACCTTAGTCAGAAAGCGACGGACGCCTACGAAATCAGCAGGAATACGGTGGCGCAGTTTATCCATGCAAACAACGCCCGGGAAGTGATTTTTACCCGGGGTACAACCGAAGGGATCAATCTGGTCGCCGAGTGCTACGGGCGGCTGGCTGTCAGTTCCGGCGACTCGATCGTTATCAGTGCCATGGAACATCATTCGAATATCGTCCCCTGGCAGATGCTGTGTGAAAGAACGGGTGCTGTTCTCAAGGTCATTCCCATGGATGACAACGGCGAACTGGTCATGGACGAATTCGGCAAACTGCTGGACCGCACCGTCAAACTGGTTGCCGTCAGCTATGTTTCCAATACGCTCGGAACGATCAACCCCGTGCGGGAGATCATCCGGCTTGCCCACCAGAACGGTACGCCCGTTCTGCTGGATGCTGCACAGGCCGTCCAGCATATTCCCGTAGACGTGCAGGAGTTGGACGTCGATTTCCTGGTTTTCTCCGGGCATAAAATGTATGGCCCGACCGGCATCGGGATACTGTACGGCAAGGAAAAATGGCTGGAAAAAATGCCTCCCTACCAGGGCGGCGGAGACATGATCAAAACGGTCACGTTCGAGAAGACGGAATACAATGAGCTGCCCTTCAAGTTTGAAGCGGGAACCCCGAATATCGAGGGTGCCATAACCCTGAAGACCGCCGTTGATTTCATCGCCGAACTGGGTATCGACCGCATTGCCGCGTTTGAGACGGGTCTGCTCCGCTATGCCGAAGACCGCGTGAGTGAAATTCCGGGTGTCCGCATTATCGGGAAGGCGCGCGCAAAAACGGGCTCGCTGTCCCTTTCCATTACCGGCGTTCACCCCTACGACCTGGGCGTGTTGCTGGATAAGATGGGCATCGCGGTCCGGACCGGCCACCATTGTACTCAGCCGATCATGGACTTTTTCTGTATTCCGGGAACGGTACGGGCTTCATTTGCCGTTTATAATACAACGGAGGAGGTCGACCGGTTCATTACGGGCCTGAACCGGGCTCTCAGACTACTGATTGAATGATGGAAATGTCAATTAACCAAAAGCAGGACGAGCTGATCGCCGAATTCGAGTTTCTGACCGACTGGATGGATAAATACGAGTATATCATCCAGGAAGCGCGGGAGCTTCCGGTGATTGACCCGGCCTATAAAAAGGACGAGTACCTGATCCGGGGCTGCCAGTCGAAAGTATGGCTGTATGCGGAACTGAAGGATGGCCGGCTGTACTTTACGGCCGATAGTGACGCGATCATTTCCAAAGGGCTTGTCAGCCTGATCGTCCGGGTGCTGTCAGGATTCCCGCCTGAAGAAATCAGCAGGGCGGAACTCTACTTTATCGACCGGATCGGCTTGCGTGAGCACCTTTCCCCGACCCGTTCCAACGGGCTTCTGGCCATGGTGCGGCAAATGAAGATGTATGCGGTTGCGCTCAGTGCGGTAAAAAACACACAGTCATGATGATTTTTAACGACGAAGCAGGCCTGGGTCCGGTGGTCACCGAAAAACTGAAGATGGTATTCGACCCCGAGATCCCGGTGGATATCTATGAGCTCGGGCTGGTTTATGAGGTCTCCACGCGGACTGACGGGGACATCAAGGTTCTGATGTCGCTCACAGCTCCCAACTGCCCGGCCGCGGACCTGATTATCCGGGATGTGGAAGCCCGGCTGAAGGAAATCCCTGGAGTCCGGGATGTGCTGATCGAGATCACTTTTGACCCGCCCTGGGACCGGGAAATGATGTCCGAGGAGGCCCGCCTGGAACTCGGTTTCCTGTAGCCGGGCGCTCTTCCATGCTATGCCCTCAGCTTTTCAGACACGAACAGCTGTACGGGCACCATTCTTGATATCCGTTCGCTGCACAAAACGACCTGAAAATGAACAAGCCAATCTCAAGAAAAGCACATGGATTCGCGGAGTGGGCATACATCCCGCTGACCGCCCTGTCACCTGAACTGATGCATTTTAGGAACGATGCGCGTCCCAGAAACCTGGCCCGTATCATGGCCGGACTGATGCTGACATCCGCCCTCATGACCCGCTCGGAATGGGGCCTGTTCAAGGTCCTGCCCTTTAAAGGACATCTCCTGGGGGACGTAGGCGTCAGTACCCTTTCGCTTGCTGCGCCATGGCTGGCTAAATTTTCGCAGGATACGGCCGCAAGGAACACGTTCCTGTTTCTCG
>CBINHC010000031.1:0-18177 GCA_966250385.1 uncultured Sphingobacteriaceae bacterium
CCCGCCACTGACGTTAACTTACACAGGGTTTGTGAACGGAGACGGAGCCGCGAATCTCGCCTCCGAACCAGCCGCGGCAACCACAGCCGACATAACGAGTCCGGTGGGGACCTACGCCATAACGGTCGCGGGGGGAGCGTCTCCCAATTATGAATTCAGCTATGAAGCAGGCAGCCTGACGGTCGGAAAGGCGGCCCTGACCGTAACTGCTGTTGATCAGACCAGAACCTACGGTTCCGCTAACCCGTCACTTAGCATAATCTATTCCGGCTTTGTGAACGGAGAGGATGCAAGCGATCTGCAGACCGCGCCGGCCGCTTCCACCACAGCCACCCTTTTCAGTGCTGCCGGCCGCTATCCGATTACTGTCGCGGACGGGGTGTCCGGCAATTACGACTTTATCTATTATCCGGGCACGCTGACAGTAGGGAAAGCCGCCCTCATCGTGAAAGCCGAAAATCAGTCCAGAATCTATGGGTCCGAGAACCCGCCACTGACGTTAACTTACACAGGGTTTGTGAACGGAGACGGAGCCGCGAATTTCGCCTCCGAACCAGCCGCGGCAACCACAGCCGACATGACGAGTCCGGTGGGAATTTATGCCATAACGGTCGCGGGAGGATCTTCGGCGAACTATGACCTGAGATACGAACCGGGGATGCTCACAATTGGAAAGGCGCTCCTGGCGGTGGCTGCTGACTCCAAGTCCAGAACTTACGGGTCTGCAAACCCGACCCTTACTGTTTCATACTCGGGCTTTGTGAATGGCGAGGATGCAGATGACCTGCAAGCCGTACCGTCGGTGGCAACGACCGCCACCGCTTCCAGTCCTGCAGGCAGCTATCCGGTTACGGTAGCGAACGGTGTATCGGGCAATTACGACTTTGTATACTATCCCGGGACACTGACCGTAGACAAAGCCGCTCTGACCGTGAGGGCGGATGACCAGTCGAGACCCTATGGCTCCGAGAACCCGCCACTGACGTTAACGTACACAGGGTTTGTGAACGGAGACGGAGCCGCGAATCTCGTCGCCCTGCCAGCCGCGGCAACCACAGCGGACATGACGAGTCCGGTGGGGATCTATGCAATAACCGTTGCCGGCGGAGCGTCCCCGAATTATGAGTTCAATTATGAAGCAGGCAGTCTGACGATCGGAAAAGCGATCCTCACGGTTACTGCAGAGAATAGGTCCCGCACCTACGGAGCGGCTAATCCTCGTTTGACACTTACGTACGATGGTTTCGTCAATGGCGAGAATGCCGGCGTATTGTCCGCGATGCCTGTTGCTGCGACATCCGCCGCACCCGCCAGTCCGGCCGGCATCTATCCGATCACGGTATCAGGCGGCACATCCGGGAACTACGACTTTGTTTATATCGCCGGAGAACTGGCCGTCGGAAAGGCGGCCCTTACGATAACGGCGAGAGACTCCTCAAAGATCTATGACGGTATTCCGTTCACCGGAGGAAACGGTCTGGTGTATTCGGGGCTCGTGAACGGCGAAACATCCGCTGATCTGAACGGAAGTGTCACGTTCATGGGCTCCTCACAGTCGGCAAAGGACGCCGGTACCTACCAGATCATACCTGGCGGGCTATCCTCACCGAATTACCAGATTATGTACGAACCGGCCCTGCTGGTGATCCGGAAAGCGACGTTGATAATAACTGCCGGGAATGACTCGAAAGTTTACGACGGTGCCGGCTATTCCGGAGGTGATGGCGTTGCATATTCCGGTTTTGTACCGGGAGACTCACCGTCGGTCCTCGGCGGGAAATTAATGTACGGTGGCACATCCCAGGGCGCAGTCCGGGTTGGTCGTTATTCCATCGATCCATCCGGGCTGACTTCCGCAAATTATGACCTGAGCTTCGTGCCAGGCCAGCTGGAGATCACTCCGAAACCGGTGGCCCCGGCGTTGAAGGGAATCGTCAGCAAATATTTCGACGGGACCCCGGAGGCCACGATTTTGCCATCCGATCTCCTCCTTGAGGGCATTGTGAGCGGCGACCGGGTTCAGCTGAACCATCCCGGACCGGTAAGATATGAAGACGCGCTGCCCGGTGGTGCCAAGAATGTAACGGTCAGTGGTCTGGAGCTCACAGGGCCGGACGCGGCTAACTATTCGCTTGCATCGGCCACATTTTCCGGTCCGGTCGGAGAGATCTACCCGGTAACGGATCTGTCGGTTCGGATGACCGCCGACCACCGGAGGCCGAATGTCGGCTCGAATGTCACCTTTACCCTGACGGCGACCAATAACGGACCGAATGATGCGACCGGTGTATCGGTGGGGGATCAGTTGAAAATGACCGGCTTTGAATTCGTGAGCTCCGACGGCGGTGATTATGATCATTCCAGCGGGCTTTGGAAGGTAGGTCGCCTTTCTTCCGGAGAATCAAGGAGTATGCGGATCGTCGCAAAAGTCAGATCTTCGGGACCATACCTCAATACCGCCATTATTTTCGGCGCTGAGGAAGATCCGGACGCATCAAACAATAGCGCATCGCTCCTGCTTGACCCAGGTACGGTGGCGGATCTTTCCCTCGCCATGGCGATTGCAAAGAGTGCGGACCGGCAGGCGGGGCGGGTGGTATTCACCATCACCGCCCGGAACCATGGGCCCGGACCCGCTACTGCGGTGCAAGTGACCGACCGGCTGAATGAAGGCTACGCTTATGTGTCCGATGACAGCAGCGGCCAGTATCATCCCGTTTCAGGTACCTGGACTATCGGCGAGCTCGCCGCTGACTCTTCAGCCGTCATTCACATCACCGCCAGGGTGACCGATCTCCAATTCTACGAAAATACAGCTGTAATCTCAGGGGCGGAGGCAGATCCGGATCCGTCGAACAATCGCGTCACCATCATGCCGGCAGTTCCGCTGGCTGTAAATGACAGCGCTAAAGTAAATGAAAACGGTTCAGTCACCATTCCGGTTCTGGACAATGATGACCGGAAGGGCGGCTCTTTCCATCTTTCCTCTCTTGCAATCGTATCGCCTGCCGATCATGGCACTGTAAACGTGAGCGCGGACGGTACAGTCGTTTACAGGCCATATAACAATTATAACGGTCCCGACTCTTTCACCTACACGGTTAAGGACACGCTGGGCACCGTGTCCAATACCGGCAGGGTGGACGTGACGGTTTTCCCGCGGCCCATAATCGGAATCTCCAAATCAGTATCGGAACCGGTACGGCTTGCCGACGGTACCTATGATCTGACCTATACGATGGTGGTCGCCAATCTGAACAAAGTGCACCTCAGTGAAGTGTCTGCAGGCGATAATCTGGCCCTGACCTTCAGCAAGGCGGCCTCATTCCGGGTCCGGGAGGTCCGGGTTGCCGGTGCAGGACTTATCGTCAATTCCGGTTATGATGGTAAAACGGATACCAATCTCCTCGCAAGGGGGTCCGGACTAGGGATCGGCGGCTCCGGGATCATCACGGTGGAGGTCAATGTAAAAGCGGGTGAATTTTTCGGGCCGTTCAGTAACCTGGCGGTGGCATCTGGTTCCGCAATTGATAAAGTTACCGGGCTGCCCCGGATTGCAACGGACATTTCAAATGACGAAAGTCTGAGCGCCATTGATACAGCTACTTCATATCCGACCACGGTCACTTTCATACCGCATCCGGCTATCGGTCTGGCCCAATCGGCCTCCGAACCCGCTTTGCAGAAGAACGGAGTCTACCATGTTACCTATCAGTTCAGCGTGACCAATCTCGGTAATATCCGGCTGAACGGCCTGCAGCTCGTCGATAACCTGATGGCTCATATTCCGGCACCCGCAAGCTATACGATCGTTGCTGCGCCGCAGGCGGGTGGCGGCCTCGTGCCGAACGCAGGATTTAACGGGAATACGGACCGCAACCTGCTGTCCTCCGGCAGCTCAATAGCTCCCGGCGAGACCAGCAGTATCTCGGTGACCCTGGGTATTCGTCCGAACGGGAACTTCGGGCCGTTCTTCAATACCTCCACCGTTTCGGGGATCGCGGCCATCGGCGGTACGACCGTGTCCGATATTTCCGGCAACGGCATGGTCGCGGATGCTAACGGAAACGGAGTTGCTGACGAACGCGGCGAAAATGATCCGACCGTCGTAACGCTGACCCCGCATGCGGTTATCGGGTTGGCGAAAGCGGTCTCGATACCGAAGCTGGAGCTGAACGGCAGCTATAGCCTGACCTATACATTCACCCTAAAGAATTACGGGAACACCGAATTAAAGGGAATCTCCCTGACCGATAAGCTCAGGGAAGTATTCAGGAGTCCGGCAAGGTATACCGTGAAGGGTATTGAAGCTACGGGAAGCCTGAAAGCGGATCCCGCTTTTGACGGGGATCTGAAAACCAACCTGCTGGATGGATCGGGTTCTCTTCCGGCCGGCGCGCAGGAAGTCGTGACGCTGGTCGTCAACGTGCTTTCATCGGGAGGATATGGCAGCTTCGCGAACTCCGCGGAAGCGCGGGGTATCAGCACGATCGCTGAAATAATCGCTACAGATATTTCCACTGACGGGCTGGATCCGGATCCTGACCGCGATGGGGACCCTACCGGGGATTCTGAAAGAATTCCGACGATCGTCAACCTTGCCCCTGTAGTGGTAAAAGTGCCTGAAGGGTTCTCGCCGAACGGCGACGGGGTCAACGATCGGCTGATCATTGAAAACGTACGGGACGCCCGGATTCATCTGGAGCTGTTCAACCGGTGGGGGAACCTGGTATACCGGAACCCGGACTACAAAAATGACTGGGAAGGAAAAGTTAACCAGGGAATCAAAGTGGGAGAAGATGTGCCTGACGGAACCTACTACTATGTCATCATTCTGAACGGTAACGAAAAGTATGTCAATTACATAACGATTAAGCGGTAGAATATGAGCTTTAGACTTTGCTTGCTTTTGGGTATCTTAATGCTGATGAGTGCTGGTGCAAAAGCACAGCAGGACCCGATGTATTCACAGTACATGTTCAATACCCTTGCCATAAACCCTGCCTATGCTGGCAGCCGGAATGTGCTGAGTGTAACGGGGCTCGTCCGCAGCCAGTGGATCGGGATTGACGGCGCTCCGCGGACGCAGACGATCTCCTTTGACACCCCGTTGCAGGGAAAGAATGTCGGCATCGGTTTCCAGGCATTCAATGACCAGGTCGGAATCACCAGGACCACAGGCGCGTTTGCCAGTTATTCTTACCGGATCCCGGCGCGGGACGGAACCTTGTCGCTCGGTTTACAGGCTGGGTTAAGCAATTTTCGTGCGCAATATTCGCTGGTCAGCCTGACCTCAGGAGGGGGCGGAGATCCGGCTTTCGGCCAGGATGTGAATGCCGTGCTTCCGAATTTTGGCACCGGCATTTATTACAGCTCGGAACGGTTCTATATAGGAGCATCGGTTCCGCATCTGCTGAACAACCAGCTGAATAATGGTGAAGTCTCCGTGACCAACGGACTGGTCTCCCGGCAGTATATCCACGGATTTATTACAGCGGGGTATGTGATCGGGCTGGGTATGGATTACAAAGTGAAGCCTTCCTTTATGGTGCGTGCGGTAAAGGGCGCGCCCCTGCAGGCTGACCTGAGTGCCAATTTCTGGATCCGAGATGCCGTTGCGATCGGAGCTCAGTACCGGACGAGGTCCGATATTTCCGCGATGCTCGAAGCGCAGGTCTCGCCGCAGATCCGTATCGGCTACGCATTCGACAGAAGTATAACCAAACTGATTAATTATAATTCGGGCAGTCATGAGATCATGGTGAGGTATGAATTTGGGTTTGAGAAAGACAGGATCCTTGCGCCGCGCTACTTTTAATTCATGAGAAAGTTCCTGTCCCTGTTATTACTCCTGAGCCTGATCCTGGCGGGTATCAAGACCGCCTTAGGCCAGTCTGCTCAAAAAGCCTGGAATGACAAGCGTTTTAAAGACGCTATCGCGCTTTTCACGAAATCCTATTCATCGGATAGTGCAAACCTCGATGCGTTATATCATATCGCCGAAGGCTACCGGCTGGTGAAAGACTACGGAAATGCGGAGAAATGGTATGGCAAGCTGCTCACCCTGCATTCCGATCCCGAACCCCAGCAGATGCTTCATTACGCTGAGGTCCTGGCCAACAACAGCAAGTACGAAACAGCTGAGTTATGGTACCGCAGATTCCTGGTAGCCAATTCCAGCGATTCCCGCGGCGAAGCTTTCGCCCGGAGTTACCGGGACCTCGCGAGCTTCTTTGCTGACAGTTCGCAATGGAAAGTGGAATTTCTGTCAATTAACACAGACCGCGCGGACTTCAGTCCCGCCTACTACCGGGACGGACTGGTATTTACGTCCAACCGCAATCCCGGGTTTGCGGTAAAAAGGGTGTTTAAATGGGACAATTCCCCGTTCACTGATCTTTATTATGTTGATACCGCCAGCATCCGGAAAGTGGATCTGACCGGCTTTTTTCGGGACAGCACGCAAGCCCGCAGGTTCTCATCTTCCGGGGAACTCTCTCCCGTCAGCAGCAATGACAGCAGGATTCTTGGAGCATATGACGCTCCCGCCCAAAAGCTGCTTGAAGAGTATAGCCTGGCGCTCACCGAGGCGGTCCCCTTCAACAAGTATCTGAACTCGAAGTATCATGACGGACCTGCGATCTTTAATGGCAGGGAAGATGAAGTGATCCTGAACCGCAATAACTATGTGCGGGGAAAAGAAAGGAAAAGCTCAGACGGAGTGACCAAGCTGAAGTTATTCGAGGCCAGTCTTATTGATGAGAAATGGCACAGCTTGTCGGAGCTGCCGTTCAACAGTAATGAATTTTCGACGGGTCATCCCGCCTTGTCGGCGGATGGAACGGTCCTGTTTTTCGTTTCCGATATGCCGGGCGGATTCGGGCGTTCAGACCTGTACTACAGTTTGAAAGATAGTGACGGGAAGTGGGGAAAGCCTGTGAACCTAGGAGCCCGGGTAAATACCGAAGGCGATGAGATGTTTCCTTATGTGGACAGTAACGGCAACCTGTACTTCTCTTCAAACGGGCTCGCCGGTCTTGGCGGCCTGGACATCTTCTTTGTCAGCCTGCAGGATTATTTACCGTCAGGAGAGCCGATCAACCTGGGATATCCGCTAAACACCAGCAAGGATGATTTCGGAATCATCATGCGGGATGATAACAAACAGGGGTTCTTCAGCTCCAACCGGCGTGGAAACGACGATATCTACAGTTTTTCCTTTGAGAAGATCAGTTTTAACCTGCATGGCCTGATCACTGACGAGGCGAACAATCCATTGTCAGAAGTCCGGATCCGCCTGAAGTCCGTCAGCCATACCGATAGCCTGGTGACCGATTCTGCCGGCGGCTATTATTTTGACCTGAAGAGGAACACGGACTATGAACTGGAGTTCCTCCGGGAGGGTTTCGTGCCCGCGAGGGCCTATATATCGACCAAAGGCAGGAACAACAGCGAAACGTTCAACATCCCGATGCGGCTTGAGGTCATGAATGACGCGCAAAAGCAGGTGTTCCTTAACTGCGATTCACTCCGGAAGGAGCTTTACGTCGAAAATATATACTTCGAACTCGATAGGGATGCGGTCCGCAGCGAGGACAGGCCGACCCTGCAGAAGCTGGTTGGAATTCTTGAGAAAAATCCGGACGTGGAGGTGATCATCGGGGCGCATACGGACAGCCGGGCCAGCAACGCCTACAATGTCCGGCTGTCAAAGAACCGGGCCAGCTCCGCCAAAAACTTTCTGGTGAAGTCAGGGATTGCCTCATCCCGGATCCGGGCCGAGTATTTCGGTGAGACCCACCTTGTGAATGCCTGCGTAGACGGCGTTACCTGTCCGGAACACATACAGCAGCAAAACCGGCGGGCCGAATTTCAGCTGGTAAAAAAGGGAGTGAACATAACGCTTGACTGCGGATTCTATAAGCTGCCGTCCGAACCGGTACTGGCTGGTGCCTCAGCGACCCTCAGCGAACTTTGTGCGATGATCCGGGGTGAATTGGGAAGCGGAGTAATCTATTACGATTTCGACCGGTCTGAAATAAACAGTGAGGCCGCCATTGTGCTGAATAAGGTAGTGGACCTGTTGAACGCGAATCCAAAGCTTAAGCTCATGCTGATGTCCCACACGGACAGCAGGGCTAAGAAGAGCTATAACTGGGAGTTGTCGAAACAGCGTGCGTTGTCAGCCAAAGCGTACCTGGTGGATAAGGGAATTCAGCCTTCCCGGGTCTATTACCAGTATTTCTCAGAGAACCAGCTGACGAACTCCTGTGATGACCATACCGATTGTACCGATGAAATGCATCTGCAGAACAGAAGGACAGAGATCTACTTCATTAAAGGCTACGACCTGATCAAATGTGATTAACCAAAAAATCCCTGCCGGTCGGGCAGGGATTCTGTTGGCACGGTCTAGAAGATCTTGTAACCGAGGCTGATATGCCACAGGTTCTGTTTCTGATCGAACTGATCGTTTTTGCTGATGTTGCTCAGGCCGGCTTCATACCGGGCGTCAATGGACAAATTGCCGAAATCGATTCCCGCACCCGCCTGTGCGGCCCAGGTCTGGTTCTTATAGTCATTGAATTGTTGGGTCACGTTCTGAAACGTAGACTTATCGTCGATGATAAACGAGATCACCGGACCCGCCATGAACCGGACGTTGAAGTTTTGAGGGCCGATCTTGGTTCCCAGCAGCAGCGGCACGTCTAATGTGGTAAACTTAACCTTTCCATCCGTTGCCACCTCGTTTCCCTCCTGGCTAAACTTGAAGTCGCTGCCCTTGCTTCCGAGGTAAGCTTCGGGTTGAAGATAAAGGCCCATACCTCCGAGGCGGGCCCAGGCACCCACCTGGTAGCCTAACCGGTTTTCTTCCTGAAGGAAGTCGGAGTTCAACTTGGAAACGTTGATCCCGCCTTTAATGCCCAGAGTAAAGTTGGGCAACTGAGCAAATGCTGTGATCGAAGTGAATGCAATCAGACAGCTTAGTAAAATAGTTCTTTTCATAATCGATTTTTTTAGGTGAAATGTGTTTTCAAATGAAGCTAAAAATATGCCACTTTCGGTAATAATCCCGGGTGTTTTAACAGACGATAAAATTCATACTTTTGTAACACAAAAAAATATGGCAGAGATAAGCATCAATAAAGAGGACTGGGAGTTATTAAAAATCAAGCTTAAAAGAAAGTACAGGGACCTTTCCGACGAGGACCTTGCTTTTGAACCCGGCCAGGAAGAAGAACTGATCACCCGGCTGATGGAACGGCTCAGGCGGAACCGGGAGTACGTGGTGTTCACGATCAGGAAAAGCCAGGTTAACCTGGATAATAACCGGCTGTAAAGCGTATTTGCTCTAATTCCATTTCCCGTTACAAACACCCGACTGCTTTTTTTCGTACTTTTAGTAATAAATCTAAGGGTATGATCAAGAGAATTACACGGTTGGGCGGCACAGTAAAAAAGACGATCATAGGCAGTGCCCTGGCTGCCTCTATACTTTCCTTCGCATTTTCAGAAGACCTGTTCGAAGTGTCCAAGAACCTGGATATCTTCGCTTCCATCTATAAGGAGCTTAATATCAACTATGTGGATGAGGTTAATTCCTCGCACCTGATCAAGACGGGGATAGATGCCATGCTCGAGGACCTCGATCCGTACACGGAGTATGTGCAGGAGTCCGACATTGAGGATTACAAACTAAAGTATGTGAGTACCCAATACGGGGGAATCGGGACGACCGTCATCACCCGCGGCGAAAAGGTACTGGTCACTGATGCATTTGAGGGTTTCCCGGCTCAGAAAGCGGGTGTCCGCGCCGGTGATCTGATTACGGAGATCAACGGGATTCCGGTGAAGGATAAGGACAACGACGAGATCACCCAGCTCCTGAAAGGTCCCAAAGGGAGTGCCGTTAAACTCACCCTTATCCGGGAAGGCATTCAGAAACCATTTGAAAAAACACTGATCCGCGAGGAGATCCGGCAACCGAATGTGACCTACTACGGCATGCTTCCCGACGGGGTCGGCTATATCAAGCTCGATAAATTTCTTGAAAATTCCGGACAGGAAGTCCGGGATGCCCTGATGTCCCTGAAGAAAAATAAACTGAACGGACTCATTCTCGATCTCCGGTACAATGGAGGCGGGATCCTCCAGGAGGCCGTCAAGATCGTGAACCTGTTTGTTGAGCGCGATGTGCTTGTGGTCACCCAGAAGGGCCGCAACCGTGAGAAAACCATCAGTTACAGAACCCAGACCTCCCCGGTTGAACCGTCATTGCCGCTGGTAGTGCTTGTTAACAGCCGGTCCGCTTCCGCCTCGGAAATCGTTGCCGGTTCGCTTCAGGACCTTGACCGGGCGGTAGTTGTTGGACAGCGCAGCTTTGGGAAAGGTCTGGTGCAGCAAACGTTCAACCTCCCTTATAACAGCCTTGTCAAAGTAACGGTAGCAAAATATTATACTCCTTCCGGGCGCTGTATCCAGACTCTTGACTATACGCACCGGAATGCGGACGGCACCGTCGAAAAGGTGGCGGACTCGCTGATCTCTGAATTCAAGACTGCCGGCGGGCGGTCCGTCTATAACGGCAGCGGCGTCTACCCCGACGTATTCGTCAAACCGGTCCGGTACAACCAGATTACCCAGACTCTGGCCAATAAGTACTTTATTTTTGATTATGCGACCAGGTTCCGCAACCGGAAAAATTCAATACCTGACCCGAAAGATTTCCGCCTGACGGATGGCGAGTATGCCGAGTTTATGGCCTATCTGGCAGACAAGGACTATAATTATCTGACCAGGACGGAACGGATGCTGGATGACCTTCGGGCGGAAGCCGAGAAGGAGAATAAATATCCCGAGATAAAAGCCGAATACGAGGTTCTGAAGTCCAAGGTATCCCACAGCAAGAAAAATGATCTGACCCAGTTTCAGCAGGAGATCAGGCAGGTCCTGGAAGGGGAGATCGCTGGCCGGTTCTACTATGAAAAGGGCCGGCTGGAAGCGGGGTTTAAGTATGACCGGGACATGGAGAAAGCGCTCAGCCTGCTGTCCGACAAGAATGCACTCGCCTCTATTTTGAAAGGCACGGGCCAGTACCGGGTGATCGGAAAGCCGGGAGCCGGGTACAGCGCAAATGCAGGAAAATAACACCTTTTGTTTATGAAGCTTCTGATATCATTCCTGTTCATCATTTGCCTCGGCTTGCAGGCTTCATCCCAGCAGCCCAGGCCAAGCGAACTTGCCCACACGTATTCAATAGTCGCCAGAGATCCGAAAACTGGTGAGATGGCTGTTGGAGTTCAGAGTCACTGGTTCTCCGTCGGGACGTCCGTTTCCTGGGCGGAGGCAGGTGTCGGCGCGGTCGCCACCCAGTCGTTTACGAACAAATCGTTTGGCCTGCGCGGCCTGGCGCTGCTTAAGCAGGGTAAATCGGCCCAGGAAGCACTTGACCGGTTGCTGGCGGAGGATGAAGGCCGTGACGTACGGCAGGTCGCCATTGTGGACAACCAGGGACGGGTGGCCGTTCATACCGGTGCAAAATGCATCCGGTTTGCCGGGCATATCGTAGGTGAAGGGTTTTCCGTTCAGTCGAATATGATGCTTTCTGACCGGGTTCCGGCCGTGATGGCCAGAGCTTTCAGGGAGCATTCCGGACTTCCGCTCGCGGAACGGGTGCTTGAAGCGTTGAAGGCCGCCGAAGCGACCGGCGGTGATATCCGGGGAAAACAGTCCGCGGCCATCCTGGTCGTTCCGGGAAAGTCGGAGAACAAGCCGTGGGACGAACGGACGGTGGATCTCCGGGTAGATGATCACGCTGCTCCGCTGCCTGAAATGGAACGCCTCCTCCGGGTACAACGCGCTTACGAACATATGAATGCGGGTGATCTGGCGGTCGAAAAGAATGATATGAAGAAAGCGATGGATGAGTACCATGCAGCCATGAAAATGTTCCCTGCCAACCTGGAGATGCAGTACTGGACGGCCGTAACACTTGCCAATAACAAGCGGCTCACGGAAGCGCTTCCGATGTTCCGGAAGATCTTTGCTTCGGATGCGAACTGGAAAGAACTTACCAGGCGGCTTCCGGCGGTGGGTCTGCTGACCGTTTCCGGGACGGACCTGGACCGGATCCTGGCATTGAACTGAATAAAAAAGAGCGGACCAGGCCTGCTGATCCGCTCTCCGGAAAACTCCATCTTATTTCTTATATCCGAGTCCCATATTGTAGAGCATAAAGGCCCATTTGTCAGCCTGCTCCTCAATGATCTTGTTGGTCGGCTTGCCTGCGCCATGGCCGGCATTGGTTTCAATCCGGATCAGCACGGGTGCGGAACCTTTATGGAACTCCTGTAACCGGGCCGCAAATTTAAAAGAGTGTGCAGGAACCACCCGATCATCGTGGTCCGCCGTTGTGACCAGTGTGGCTGGGTAGGAAGTGCCGGGCTTCAGGGCATGGTAGGGAGAATATTTCTGCAGATACCGGAACATTTCCGGGGAATCTTCTGCTGTTCCGTAATCGTAGGCCCATCCTGCGCCGGCAGTGAACCGGTTATACCGAAGCATATCGAGAACCCCTACTGCCGGTAGAGCGACTTTGAACAGGTCGGGCCTTTGGGTCATGGCCGCGCCCACCAGGAGGCCGCCGTTGGATCCCCCGGATATCGCAAGGTAATCGCTTGATGTGTATTTGTTCTTGATGAGGTATTCAGCTGCTGCTATAAAGTCATCGAAAACGTTCTGCTTTTGCATTTTGGTTCCGGCCAGATGCCATTTTTCACCGTATTCCCCGCCGCCGCGAAGATTAGGGACGGCATAAATTCCGCCTTGCTCCAGCAACACGATCGTAGACGTGCTGAAGGCCGGCGTGAGGCTCACGCTGAAGCCTCCGTATCCGTACAACAGGGTAGGGTTTTTGCCGTTCAGCTCCAGGCCTTTTTTGCAGGTGATGATCATCGGGATCCTGGTTCCGTCCTTCGAGTTATAAAATACCTGTTTGGTATCATAGCGCGAGGGATCGAACTGGACTCCTGACTTTTTGTAGAGCTCCGAGCGACCTGTAGCCACGTTGTATTTAAAAATGGTTGCCGGGTAGATGTACGAAGTAAAGGTGTAATAAAGGTCCTCCTCGGTCCGCTTACCGCTGAACCCGCCGGCCGATCCCACCCCCGGCAATTCTATAGTACGTTCCAGTTTACCGTCAAGCCCGTACTGCATAACCAATGACGTGGCATCCTTAAGGTAATTGGCGAAGATCTTTCCGCCGCCGGTGGACGGCGAAAGGACGTTCTCGGTCTCCTTCAGAAAATCCTTCCAGGATGCAGGGTCCGCCTTTGACGCATCGGCAGTAACGATCTTTCCGTTCGGGGCATTGAGATTCGTGTAGATGAAAAGCCGGGTTCCTTCGTTCTCGATGACGGCATGCTCATTCTTCATGTCGGTGACCAAAGGAACAATGTGAGAGCCGGGAACGGAAAGGTCCTGAATATAGAGTTCGTTGCCGGTCGTTGAATTGGCTGCTGTGATCACCAGGTACCGCTGGTCTTCGGTCAGGTACCCGCCGATATAACGCCTCGGCGTGTTTTCCCCTCCGAATATGAGCTGGTCCTCTGACTGACTGGTTCCAAGTTTGTGGTAGTACAGCTTATGGTGCTGGGTCATGCCGGACAGTTCGCTTCCCTTCGGCTTGTCATAACTGCTGTAGTAAAAGCCGTCGTTTGCCTTCCAGGACAGGCCGGAGAACTTGATATCCACGAGGGTATCGCCGACAACGGACTTATCGGCAGTCCGGATGATCACCACCTTTCTCCAGTCGGAACCGCCCTCGGAGATCTGGTAGGCCGCGAGCGTTCCGTCGCGGGTGAATTCTATATCGGCCAGGGAAGTGGTTCCGTCGGCAGAAAACTTATTGGGATCCAGGAAGACCTCAGTTTCCCCGCCGTTTTTCTGCCGATAGAGAACGCTTTGGTTCTGTAGGCCGTCGTTCTTGTAGAAGTAGGTGTATTCCCCTTCCTTAAACGGGGCGGAGTATTTTTCATAATCCCAGAGCGTTGTCAGTCGATCCTTGATATCTTTCCTGAACGGGATCTTTTCCAGGTAGTCCTGGGTTACCTTGTTCTGGGCGTTCACCCACGAGGTCGTTTCTTCTGAGCGGTCATCCTCAAGCCATCGGTAAGGATCCTGGACAGGGACCCCGTGGTAGGTATCTGTTACGGGCGCTTTTTTCGTTTTCGGGTAAGACATGTTCTGATTTGATTTACTGCTCGTTTGTGCATTCACTGCAGCTGGAGCCAATGCAGCGAATATCAGGGTTAGATACTTCAGTTGCTTCATTTGGTTTGATATTTTGGAGTGAAACCTAAAAATACTAATTATACCGGTCGTTTTGGGGCTTCCTTTCCGCACCTAAATTTTCCGTACTTTTGCCGCCATGCCTGAGGGTTCGAAAATTTACTTTGCTTCCGACTTCCACCTGGGTGTTCCGGATCATCCGACCAGCCGTCAGCGGGAGGATAAGATCGTCCGGTGGCTGGATTCGATCAAGGCCGACGCTGCAGAGATTTACCTTCTGGGCGATATTTTTGACTTCTGGTTCGAGTATGCGACAGTGATCCCGAAGGGCTTTATCCGGTTGCAGGGCAAACTGGCGGAGCTGTCGGACCAGGGAATCAGGATCACCATGTTCAAGGGCAACCATGATATGTGGATGTTCGAATACTTTACCCGGGAGCTGGGAATAGCGATTATCTCAGATGAACTGCTGCTGGAGCGGAATGGAAAGCGCTTCTTCCTGCATCATGGTGACGGCCTCGGGCCGGGGGATCGCAGCTACAAGCTGCTGAAAAACTTTTTCAGGAGCCGGGTTTGCCAGTGGCTGTTTGCGCGACTGCATCCGAACCTCGGAGTGGGAATCGCACAGCGATGGTCCATGCGGAGCCGGATCGCCAATGATAAGAAGGAAGCCTTCGTCAGCGAGGATCAGGAGTGGCTCGTCAGCTATTCCAGGGAGCTGCTTTCGGGGAATCACTTCGACTACCTGATCTTCGGACATCGTCATCTTCCGCTCGACATCCGTTTACAGGAAGACAGCCGGTACATCAATCTGGGTGAATGGATCAACCATTGCTCGTATGCCGTCTTCGACGGCCGCGAGGTCGAGCTCAAATATTTTACCGAATAGTTTCGGCCGCGGCCTGTATGAGCCGGAGGATCCGTCGCAATCCCTTTCCCGACTTGTCGGTTTTCGGTTTAAAACCTTTATTTTTGTAACTTTTTAGCACTCAGGGTGTGAACCTTATCCTTTGGATCCGGTTTTAAATCATGGTAGTGCATGCTGATCAGAACATATGTTAGAGAAATTAGAAGCCATAAAATTACGTTGGGAAGAGGTTGAAAGAGACCTCAGCAGTCCTCAGGCGATGAGCGACATGAAACGGTATGCCCAGCTGAATAAAGAGTATAAGGACCTTACCAAGATCGTAGACGAGTATAAGGTCTACAGGAACGTGGTAAGTAATATCGATACCAATAAAAATATCCTGGCCACTGAAAAGGATGATGAACTCCGTGAGATGGCCAAGATGGATCTCGATGAACTCGTTGAGCAGAAGGAGCAGCTGGAGGAGAAGATCCGCCTGATGCTGATCCCCAAGGATCCGGAAGATTCCAAAAATGCGATGCTGGAGATCCGTGGCGGAACAGGTGGAGATGAAGCCGCGATCTTTGCCGGTGACCTGTACCGGATGTATACCCGGTATTTCGAGAAGCGCGGCTGGAGGACAGAGGTGATTGATGTTACCGAAGGAACGGCCGGCGGTTATAAGGAGGTTATCCTCAAGGTGACCGGTGAGGATGTTTATGGTACACTGAAGTATGAATCCGGGGTGCACCGGGTACAGCGGGTTCCTGACACAGAGACCCAGGGCCGTGTTCATACATCCGCCGCTTCCGTGGCTGTGCTTCCCGAGGCTGAGGAGGTTGACGTTGAAGTGAATCCGGCTGATGTTGAGATGCAAACGTCCAGGTCCGGAGGCGCCGGGGGCCAGAACGTGAACAAGGTGGAGACAAAAGTTCAGCTTACCCATAAACCTACGGGCATTGTGGTTGTTTGTCAGGTAGAACGTTCACAGTTGGGAAACCGGGAACGGGCGATGGAGATGCTGCGAAGCAAACTCTATGAAATGGAGCTGAACAAACACAACGAGGCGATTGCCAGTAAAAGAAAGACCATGGTGACCACCGGCGACCGGTCAGCAAAGATCAGGACGTACAATTACCCGCAGGGGCGGGTAACCGAACACCGGATCGGTCTCACCCTGTACAATCTTCCGGCGATTATGGATGGCGATATCCAGGAGATTATTGACGCTTTGCAGTTCGCCGAGAACGCTGAAAAGATGAAAGAGGGCGCCATTGCCTAGGCGCCTGTAAAATTTTAAGCTGATAACTAGCGCCTTAAAGGAAATATCAGAAAAAAGAGTTTTAACATTTGCAGGGTATTGTTTATAGCTCTATATTTGCATCACTTTTCAGGGAAACAATTACTGAAAAGGCGTTCTAAAATAACTTGATGATTCCGTAGCTCAGCCGGTAGAGCATAACACTTTTAATGTTGGGGTCCTGGGTTCGAGTCCCAGCGGGATCACAGAGGTCCGGTAGTTCAGCTGGTTAGAATACATGCCTGTCACGCATGGGGTCGCGGGTTCGAGTCCCGTCCGGACCGCTGAAAACAGCCTCCTAGAGAAATCTAGGAGGTTTTTTTGTTTTTGGTTGTCGGTTTGGTTGTTGGTTTTTTTCTTATTTTGCATTATAGCCTTTATATAAACCTGCTCATGTTCTCCTCACCGCCTCTTCCATATAAATTGGTCCAAGTAAGGAGTAACAGGTTTAACAACTCTGAGAGTTTCTTGAATGAGTTTATCTACAAGTTTCATAGGCACACTGAGAGGTGTTGCATTAAGTACATTGTAAGTCTGAAAGAGTACAATGAAGGATTGCTAACAGTTGATTACTACCCAAAGTTGAATTTTACTCCGCGCAAACTCTCTTTGTCAAGCATTCAGGATCTTCGATATAGGCACTTGACCCGTCAAAATTCTCTAGGGCTCATAGGTGGTACGATATTGGATATAATGGTTGAAGTGCAGGATCTAACTAGAAAATCTACGTGGGGATGCCTAGGTGCGTCCCTTCCGACAGAAGAAACTAACGAGAACACAAAAAGATTTCGTGCGTATAAGAATATTCTAAGTCGATCGTTTCAAAAGAAACAGAAAGTGTTTGGTGAAACAAAACATAGTGCTATTTTTGTTATACCTGTCGAACGACTTCACGAGAAAGAATTAATAGTAGAAATGTATGAGCAGATATTCTCTGAAACTAACTAACAAGGCTCAAAGTCGACCAAGCGATTGTAAGTGGACCTCTTGTGTCCCTTCAGGTTCTGTTTTGAATAATGCGAGCAGCCGGAGCGTAGTGAGGCGCTCTTCTGTTGCGAAATGCTCGCATGTGGTAGCGTCTTACACTTCTATAAATAAATTTAGCGGGATGTCGAAGAATATCGAGGAGGTTGAGGCGGTTTATATCCCAGGATATAAAATCCGGGGCTAATATCGGTAGTATCTAAGAAACTGTGTAAATGGGATCCGGGTGATAAGCTCGGATCTTTTTAGGTAGTATCTAAGAAACTGTGTAAATGGGATCCGGGTGATAAGCTCGGATCTTTTTAGTTACTTTAAATACACAGTTACAAATGCAAGCAGAAGATTTCCTAAATGACAGCTTCCTGAAGCAATTCAAGGACGGCAAAGAGTTCATGTCTTTTATGGATCAGATGTACAAGCGGGGAGTTGAGAAGATGCTGGAGGGTGAGCTTGATGCACATCTGGGCTACGCCAAACATGACAAACAATCAAAAGCGACGACCAACTCCCGGAACGGGTTCGGTGAGAAAACGGTAAAAACAGAACATGGCGAACTGGCCATCAAGGTCCCCCGAGACCGGGAGGCCACGTTCGATCCCCAGGTGCTGCCCAAACGGAGCAAATTATCTGAGGGGATCGAAAAGCTGGTAGTATCGCTGTATGCCAAGGGAATGTCGAACGCCGATATCGAGGAATAGCTCCGGCGGTCGGATTGAATATCGAAGGGCGGAAAGAGGTTCTGGGCCTCTGGCTCGGC
>CBINHC010000032.1:0-17702 GCA_966250385.1 uncultured Sphingobacteriaceae bacterium
AATGGAGGATCAGAATTATGCAATCCATGTCGGATAAAGAATTAGATCAGCTGTTTCAGTCAAGGTTCGAGTCCTTTGAAGCAGAACCTGCAGCTACCTTATGGTCTTCAATCGAAACCCAGCTGGAGAATAAACCAGGCAAGCGCACCGGGATGCCGGTGTTCTGGATGGCCGCTGCCAGTGTGGTGGTCCTGCTGGGTGCCGGATTATGGCTCTTCAGACCGGAAGAGAAGGTTTACCTGAAAGGAGAGACCGTTACGGCGAAGGTTCGTCAGCAACCCGGGGAGGAGATCCCGGCGGAAACACCGGCGATCAGCACACAGCCGGCAAGCGAAAGCGAGCCGGCGGAAAGTCATCCGGTCCGGAAGCCCGTGAGGGTAAACGCGGATCATGCGGCGGGATATCTGGCTGCAGCCGATAACAGGAAGAAAGATACGGCGACCGAAGCGGTGCATGAAAATCACGTACTGTTCGCCAAAGCGGAAGAGCCGGTCAGTGAACGTGACGGTGGCGCACCGCTGGTGGCTCCCGTTGCGACCGAAGAGGCGCCGCATTCCAGGAGAGGAGAGGTCCATCAGACCGTACTGGCCATGCTTCCGCCTGAAGATGAGGAGAAGCCGCTCCAGGAACGCCGGAAGATCAGATCCGTAGGCGATATTGTAAACTTTGTCGTGGCGAAGGTCGATCAGCGGGATGTCAAGCTGATCGAGATGTCGGAAGACGATGAGGGTACCAAAATTTCCGGGATAAACCTGGGGTTATTCAAAATAAAAAGTAAAAAACGATAGTCGGTGCGCTAAAGTAAGCTTAATGATATCAGCGATTGTTTGCCGGCGCCTAATCAGATAAAAATCATGAAACACATTCTTTATACAGCCTTACTTTGCGCGCTCGTAACAGGAAGTTACGCGCAGGAATCAAAAAAAGATACGGTGGTCGTCATTGCCGTGGACAGCACCAAGCAGGAAGAACCGGTCAGACACCGGCGGATGGATATTACGATCAACAACTGGAGAAACGACGACGACAGCAATGAGGTCCGGAGCAGCTCCAAATTCTCCGCACAGTTCACCTTTTCAAGGTTTGACCTGGGTCTCAGCAAGTACATCGATAACGGAAGCTTCACCCTGTCGCCGGCCAACAGCTTCCTTGAAAACAAGACCTGGAAGACCATTAACGTGGGATTCGATGTTTTCGAACTGCATTACCGGTTCAATCCTTATGTGAAGCTTTATGTAGCCGGTGGATTTGACTGGAACCACATCCGGTTGAAACAGGATATCAACATTCTTCCGGACCAGCCGCAACTTTCCTACGAGCCGGCCACCGTGGATTATGAGAAGAACAGGCTGTCGAGCACCTACCTGAGAATCCCGATGGGACTTCAGTTCCGCACCCGCGATGACGCCCGCGGCAAGAAGGTATTCTTCGTGGCGGGTCCGGAGGTCGGATTCCTGCTCAACGGAAAGCTGAAACAGGTAAGCGATGAACTGGGAAAAGAAAAGATCAAGGATGACTTCAATTTCAATCCCTTCCGGTTCGGAGCCTCCGTCCGTCTGGGCTACGATGACCTGGGAATCTTCGCCAAGTATTACTTCACCGATGTGTTCGCGGACGGTCAGGGACCGGCCGATTTCAAGAACCTCTCATTCGGATTTATGCTGAACTTCTGACGGGCCGGACCCGCAGAGAGAAAGCCTGCTGTCGGGGGACAGGAGGCTTTTTTAGTTATCTTTGGGGGTGTCCTCTACGATCATTTCGCTTACCAGCGTAAGCAAGCAATATCCCGGAAGTAATAAAGGCGGGGTGTCAGGCATCGATCTGACCATCCGGGAAGGTGAATTCATCGCGATTATCGGCGAAAGCGGAAGCGGAAAAAGTACCCTGCTCAAACTAATTTTCGGAAGTCTGGCTCCGGATGAAGGATCCGTCTTCTTCAGGGATAAACGGGTATTGGGACCGCATGAGAAGCTCATTCCCGGGCACGAGAAGATGAAGATGGTCTCACAGGACTTTAACCTGAACACCTACGCGTCGGTTCACGATAATATTGCGGCGATGCTTTCCAACGATGATCTGGCCTCCAAGAAAGAGAAGACGCTGGAGATGATGGAATTCCTGCGGATCGAACATCTATCTCAGAAACGGGTGGTCGAACTAAGCGGCGGGGAACAGCAGCGGGTCGCCATTGCACGTGCGATCATCAGCCAGCCCGAGGTGCTGCTGCTCGATGAGCCTTTCAGTCAGATCGACACCATTCTTAAGAATGAACTGCGCCAGGATTTGAGACGTTTATCCATGTTCCTCGGGATCACGATCATCCTGGTTTCCCATGACCCGATGGATGGCCTTTCTCTGGCCGACCGCATCGTGATCCTGAAGGACCGGCGGCTCGTTCAGTCGGGCGCACCGGCGTACGTTGCGGGCCAGCCGCGTACAGGCTATGTCGCAGCCCTGCTCGGGGATGCCAATGTGCTTGATGCCTGCACGGCAGCCTTATTGCTGGATGCTCCGGTGGATGAAGGGAAACAGGTGGTGGTCTATCCGCATCAGATAGACATTTCGGGCGGTCCTCACAGGGGAACGATCAGGCGGGTGTCATACCGGCTTTTTCACGATGAGGTGGTTATTCATGCAGCGGGTACGGACCTGGTGGCTCACGTGCCTTCGTTCAGCATACAGACCGGAGCCGAAATCCGGTTTTCTATCAAAGAGTTCCGTATGGTCGAGGCCGGGCCGGAAGGCTAGATCAGGTACTCGAACAACGTATGGTCATTGTTGATTTCCTTATAGTCAAACTGGTGACGGGCCATTCGCTGCAGCAGGGACGGGTAATCTGCCGCTGATTTCAGTTCGATCCCCACAAGCGCGGGGCCGCGTTCCCGCTGGGTCTTCTTGATGAACTCAAACCGTGTGATGTCGTCCTCAGGCCCGAGTACCTGGTTGACGAACCGTTTCAGGGCTCCGGGTCGCTGCGGGAAGCGGATAATGAAATAATGTTTCAAACCTTCATACAGCAGGGACAGCTCCTTGATCTCCTGCATCCGGTCTATATCATTGTTGCCGCCGCTGATGATACATACGACCTTTTTGCCGCTGATTTGGTCAGCAACCAGGTCCAGGGCGGCCACCGACAGCGCGCCGGCCGGTTCAGCGACCAGCGCGTCTTCGTTATATAGCTTCAGGATGGAGGAACAGACTTTGCCTTCGGGAATGAGGAGCATCTGATCCAACAGGTCAGCGCAGATCCTGTAGGTCAGGTGTCCGACCTGTTTAACGGCAGCTCCGTCGACAAACCGGTTGATCTCGTCCAGCGCCACGGGTGCTCCGGACCCGAGCGCGGCGGTCATTGAAGCGGCACCCAGGGGTTCGGCGCCTATCAGGGTGATGCCCGGGATGGCCTGTCTCAGGTAACTTCCCGCTCCTGCAGCAAGACCGCCGCCGCCGACCGGGATGATCACCACATCGGCGTCCGGCAGATCCTCGCAGATCTCTGCGCCGACAGTTCCCTGCCCCTCGATGATCCTGGGGTGGTCAAATGGGGGTATGAACGTGAGCCCGTTTGCTGCATTATATTCGAGTGCTTCGCGAAGGCAATCATCGAACGTATCGCCGGTGAGGACGATCTCAATATGGCCGTTGCCAAACATGGCTGTCTGATTGACCTTTTGCCGCGGCGTGATGCTCGGCATGAAGATCACGCCCCTGGTGTTCAGCTTTCTGCATGAAAAAGCTACGCCCTGTGCGTGGTTGCCCGCACTGGCGCATACGACTCCCCGGGCCAGCTCCGCAGGACCCAGGGAGCTGATCATATTATACGCACCCCGGAGCTTATAGGAACGGACCAACTGCTGATCCTCTCGTTTAAGATATACCTCGCAATGGTATTTCTCCGATAACCGCGGATTGAATTCGAGCGCTGTCCGCCGGACAACGCCCGTTATTCGTCTGGCAGCCGCCTCAAAGTCCACCCCGAGGTCCGGTGCCGCTTCAACTTCTTTCATTTAACCAGGTTACAGGATACCAGCAGGTTCAGGTCCTCGTCCGTTATGTTCTTTTTTGAATCCGCTAATCGAAGGAACTCGGAATACACCTTGTCCAGATCCGGCCGTTCCAGCGAGTAGCCGAGGCGCTCCAGATGGAACTTCAGGGCATGCCGTCCGCTTCGGGCGGAAAGGACGATCGAAGCATCGGGAAAGCCGACGTCTTCCGGTCGGATGATCTCATAGTTCTCGCGGTTCTTCAGGAACCCGTCCTGGTGAATACCTGAGCTGTGTGCGAATGCGTTCCGGCCGACGATCGCCTTGTTGGGCTGTACCGGCATCCGCATCAGACTGCTCACTGACTGACTGATCTCGTAAAAACTGCGGCAATTGATGCTGGTTTGCAGGTTCAGACTTTGCTGATGGGTCTTCAGAATCATGACCACTTCTTCCATGGAGGTATTACCCGCCCGCTCCCCGATACCGTTGATCGTACACTCTACCTGCCGGGCCCCGTTCTGGACCCCGGCAATCGAGTTGGCGGTTGCCAGTCCCAGGTCGTTGTGGCAGTGCACAGAAATGATCGCCCGGTCGATATTACGGACATTTTCTTTCAGGTACCGGATTCGCGCTCCGTACTGGTCAGGCATGCAGTAGCCGTTGGTGTCCGGAATATTGACGACGGTGGCGCCTGCCGATATGACCGCCTCGATCATCCGGGCCAGGAATCCGATGTCCGCCCTTCCGGCATCCTCCGCGTAAAACTCTACGTCCTCAACGAATTTCTTGGCGTATTTCACGGCATCAATCGCGCGCTGGAGGATATCTTCCCGGGTACTGTTGAACTTATACCGGATGTGGGTGTCTGAAGCCCCGATGCCCGTATGGATACGGGGTCTTTTGGCGTACTTCAGCGCTTCTGCCGCCACATCGATGTCGTTGCGGTTGGCCCGTGTCAGCGCACAGATGATCGGCTCGCGGACTGCCGTAGACAGTTCGATCACGCTCTGGAAATCTCCGGGGCTCGAAACGGGGAAACCGGCTTCGATCACATCAACTCCCAGCGTCTCCAGTGCCAGGGCAATTTCGATTTTTTCGGCCGTATTCAGCTGGCATCCGGGAACCTGCTCGCCGTCCCGGAGGGTGGTATCAAAAATGAAAACCTTGTTTGGGTCATGTAACATAAGCTTCGCTGTTAGAGGGATACGTTATCGTGAATGGATTCAAGGACTTTTTCACCCATTTCGCGGGTGCCCAGAATTTGCGCGCGGCCTGTACCCGGACCTGCAATGTCGGTGGTACGGTAACCGTTCCGGAGGACATCCGCAACGGCGGCGTAGATCCGGTCTGCCTCTTCCTTCAGTCCGAAACTGATCTCGAGCATCAGCGCTGCCGATAAAACGGAAGCAAGCGGGTTGGCGATATTCCTGCCGGCGATATCATGGGCTGACCCGTGGATCGGCTCGTAAAACCCGGATCCCTCGCCGATGGAAGCGGATGCCAGCATACCCATTGAGCCGGCGATCTGGGAGGCCTCATCCGTCAGGATATCACCGAACAGGTTGGCTGTAAGGACCACATCGAATCGCTTCGGGTTCTTGATGAGCTGCATGGCGGCATTGTCGATAAACATATGCTCGGTCTCCACATCGGGATAGCGGGAGGCAACCTCCTGGACCGTTTCCCGCCATAACCGGGAACTCTCCAGCACATTGGCCTTGTCCACTGAACAGAGCCGCCGGTTCCGGGTACGTGCGGCCTCAAAGGCCTTGACGGCGATCCGCTCCACCTCATACCGGTGATAGATCATCAGGTCCGAAGCCGTATTTCCGTGATTGGTTCGCAGCTTTTCTCCGAAATACACATCGCCCGTCAGTTCCCGGAAGAACAGGATGTCGGTTCCGCGGAGCACTTCAGGCTTCAGGCTGGAGGCGTCGAGCAGTTCATCAAAAAGCCGGATGGGGCGCAGGTTTGCGTACAGGCCGAGCTCTTTGCGGATTTTCAGGAGTCCCTGTTCCGGCCGGACTTTCAGCGTGGGGTCGTTATCATACATGGCATGCCCGATCGCCCCAAACAGGATAGCGTCGGAATTTTTTGCTTTACGCAATGTTTCCGGCGGCAGCGGGTCCCCCGTGCTTTCGATGGCGGCATGCCCCATCAGGGCTTCATCAAAGATAAACTCATGGCCGGAGCCGGAGGCAACCTGCTCCAATACCGCTTTACCCCATTGGGTTACCTCGGCTCCGATCCCGTCTCCGGGAATAATAAGGATGTGCTTTATAAGTTTCATTGGGGGTTCGTTAATGCTGGTCTCCGGGATTTTTCGTAGGCAGCGATGGCTTCTTTTTCATTCAGAATGAAGTCGATGTCATCATACCCGTTCAGCAGGCATGCCTTCTTATAGGGATTGATCTCAAAATATTCCTGTTCGCCGGTCGGAAGGATCGTGATCGTTTGTTTTTCCAGATCAACGCTCACCTCTGTCCGGGGATCCGTATGGACAACCTCAAAAAGGCGGGACAGGAAATCTTCTGACACCTGGACCGGGAGAAGGCCGTTGTTAAGCGCATTACCTTTGAAGATGTCCGCGAAAAAACTGCTGACTACCACGTCGAAGCCGTAATCGGTCAGCGCCCAGGCGGCATGCTCCCGGCTACTGCCGCAGCCGAAATTCTTGCCGGCAACCAGGATCCGTCCATTGAATTCCGGTACATTGAGCACAAAGTCGGGTTTGGGTTCCTGGTTTGCGTTGTACCGCCAGTCCCGGAACAAGTTGTCTCCGAAACCTTCGCGGGTGGTTGCCTTCAGGAACCGGGCCGGGATGATCTGATCCGTATCGATATTTTCGATGGAAAGCGGAATGACGGTGGATGTTAGTTGGTTAAATATTTTCTTACCCATTTATTTTCTGATCGTTGGTCAAGGTTTATGCTTCGGAAAATTCTTCGAGCAGGAAACGGACGTCCTCGACATATCCGGTGACGGCTGCCGCTGCTGCGGTAAGGGGACTTGCGAGCAGCGTACGGGCATCCGGCCCCTGTCTTCCTTCGAAGTTTCGGTTAGACGTGGAGACGCAGTATTTGCCCGCAGGGATCTTGTCTTCGTTCATTCCCAGGCATGCGCTGCAGCCCGGTTCCCGCAGGGCAAACCCGGCCGATTCGAACACCTTGTCAAGGCCTTCCTCAACGGCCTGCTGGCGGACCTGAGCAGAACCCGGCACGATCCAGGCCGTGACGTTGTCCGCTTTTTTGCGGCCGCGAACGAAAGCCGCCACCTCCCGGAGGTCTTCTATACGGCTGTTGGTGCAGCTTCCGATAAAGACATAGTCTATTTTTTTGCCGCGGATGGCGTCATGCTCATTGAAGCCCATGTACCGGAGTGACTTCGTGAACGACGGACGCTCACTCGATCCCACTTCCGCTGACGAAGGGATCTGTTCCGATACCGCGATACCCATACCCGGATTGGTGCCATAGGTGATCATCGGGCCGATATCTTCCGCATTGAACTGCAGTACCTTGTCAAACTCGGCGTCCGGATCGCTGTACAGCGTTTTCCAGTATTCGACCGCCTGATCCCATCCTTCACCGGCCGGCGCATAGGGCCGGCCCTTCAGATAGGCGAACGTCGTATCGTCCGGCGCGATCAGGCCGCCGCGGGCGCCCATCTCAATGCTCATATTGCAGACGGTCATCCTAGCTTCCATGCTGAGCGACCGGATCGTATCACCGGCGTATTCAATGAAATATCCGGTGCCGCCCGCTGCTGTTACTTTTGACAGGATATACAGGATCAGGTCTTTTGCGCCTACTCCGCGGGCCAGTTTTCCGTTGACCTCGATCTTCATGAGCCGCGGCTTTTGCTGCAGCAGGCACTGGGTGGCGAGCACCTGTTCCACCTGGGACGTGCCGATTCCGAAGGCGATGCAGCCAAATGCACCATGGGTGGAGGTGTGGCTGTCTCCGCACACGATCGTCTTGCCAGGCAGGGTGATGCCCAGCTCCGGTCCGATCACGTGAACGATGCCCTGGTTAGGATGGCCCAGTCCAAACAGTTCGATGCCGAACTCGCTGCAGTTCCTGGTGAGGGTCTCCACCTGGAACCTGGACAGTTCTTCCTGGATCGGAAGGTGCTGGTTCAGGGTTGGTACGTTATGGTCAGCCGTTGCAATTGTTTGTGCCGGACGGAAGACCGGGAGCCCCCGCTTCCGTAATCCGTCAAATGCCTGCGGGCTGGTCACTTCATGTATAAAATGCGTATCGATATAGAGGACATCCGGGAATCCCGTCCTAGACTTAACGGTGTGGTCCGCCCAGATTTTTTCAACTATAGTTTTTCCCATGCTTATCAGATTGTTTTCAGGTTGGATCTATTCTGCTGGTACCGGTACCTTTTGGTTTTCAGGACGTAAACTGCGAACTGCCTTTCCGGCAAGCCACATTTCGCTTTCGCGCAATTCCCTGAGTTCCGCTTCGAGTTTTTCGCGATAATCCGGCTGGCTGTTCGAGCTGATCGAGATCTGTGATTCGTTACCGGTAGCTACGCTCTGGTAAAGTTCTTCAAATACCGGCTTGGTAATGTCCCGGAATTTTTTCCACCAGTCCAGCGCGCCGCGCTGCGCCGTGGTTGAACAATTGGCGTACATCCAGTCCATTCCGTTCTCGGCAACCAGCGGCATCAGGGACTGGGTCAGTTCCTCAACGGTTTCGTTAAATGCTTCAGAAGGAGAATGTCCTTTGCTTCGCAGAACCTCGTATTGTGCAGCGAAGATTCCCTGGATCGCGCCCATCAGGGTGCCACGTTCGCCGGTCAGGTCGCTGTAGACCTCTTTTCTAAAGTCTGTTTCGAAAAGATAGCCGCTGCCTACGGCGATGCCGAGTGCGACCACTCTCTCCCAGGCCCGCCCGGTGGCATCCTGAAAGATGGCATAACTTGAGTTCAGTCCGCGGCCCTGCAGGAACATTCTCCGCAGGGAGGTTCCGGAGCCTTTCGGCGCGACCAGGAACACATCCACATCGGGAGGAGGAATGATCCCTGTCTGGTTGTTGAACGTGATGCCGAATCCATGAGAGAAGTAGAGGGCTTTTCCGGGAGTCAGGTGTTTTTTTACCGTCGGCCAGAGTTCGATCTGTGCGGCGTCGCTCAGCAGATAGCAGATGATGCTTCCTTTTTCCAGGGCCTCTTCAATCTCAAAAAGGGTTTCGCCGGGGATGAAACCATCCCGGATCGCTTTTTCCCAGGATCTGGAGTTTTTACGCTGACCGACGATCACCCGGATACCATTGTCCCGCTGGTTCAGTGCCTGGCCCGGTCCCTGAACCCCGTAGCCGATCACAGCTACAGTTTCATGGTTCAGTACCTGCTGTGCTTTTTCCAGTGGGAATTCCTCCCGTGTGACCACATCTTCCGTGACGCCGCCAAAATTGATTTTTGCCATTTCTGTTTAGTTTTAAGGTGTGATTACTGAGTCCTCCAAAAGGACCGCATGTTCAACTTCGATTAATTTTTCCAGCTGAAGACGTGCCTTTTCCAGCATATCTTCGGAGGTATGCACCCGAAAGGTGGCCTTCCCGCGGTGGTAGTCGTCGTCCAGTTCAGTTGCGAAAATGCTCTTTATCCGGATCCGTCTCCGGTTGAAGATGTTGACCATCCTGTTCAGCACGGAGAAATTGTTTTGTGCAAATACTTCAAGTATGAAATCTCTTTTCATCATTCTAATCGGATATCGGCTACCCCCGCACCGGCAGGGACCATCGGAAATACGTTTTCTTCTTTTTCGACCACCACTTCGAGCAGATACGGGCCATCGGTCCGGAGCATTTCCTCAAGGGCCTGCGGCAAGTCTGTCCTGCCGGTTACTTTCCGGGCGGGAATACTGTACGCCTCGGCCAGTCTGGTGAAGTTCGGGTTAGTCATTTCGGTGAATGAGTACCGCTTTTCAAAGAACAGCTGCTGCCACTGGCGGACCATTCCGAGAAAGTTATTGTTCAGGATCAGGATCTTGACCGGGATCCCATACTGCATGATCGTCCCAAGCTCCTGCAGGGTCATCTGGAAGCCGCCGTCACCGATCACTGCGATCACCGGTTTTCCGGCAGCCGCATAGCTGGCACCGATCGCTGCGGGAAGGGCAAATCCCATGGTTCCCAGCCCTCCTGAAGTGACATTGGAGCGCGGGTTCTTATAGGGAAAGTACCGTGAAGTGACCATCTGATGCTGGCCCACGTCGGTGACTATAGTTACCTGGCCTTCCGTTGTTTCCGCCAGGAGCCGGATCACTTCGCCCATCCGCGGCAAGCCGGTTTCCGGATGGCAGTCGGTAAAGCGGATCCGCTGCTCCAGCTGGTCAAGTCGCTTAAATGACTGCAGCCATCCAGTCCTTTCCGCCTGGACGATATGCTGCTTCAGGCTCGCCAGCGCCTCCCGGGCGTCTGCATGGATCGCTACGCTGGCCTTCAGGATCTTATTGATCTCCGCTTTGTCGATGTCAATATGAATGATCTTTGCATCCGGCGCATAGGTCGAAACATTGCCGGTGACACGATCGTCGAACCGCATGCCGACCGCCAGGATGACGTCGGCATGGTTGGTATTGACATTCGGACTATAATTCCCGTGCATGCCCAGGTAGCCTACATACAGGGGATGATCAGTCGGGAACCCGGAGAGCCCAAGAAGCGTAGAAGCTACCGGAATGCCGCCCTTTTCCGCAATGGCCAGCAGCTCCTGCGTGGCATTGGCCAGGATAACCCCCTGGCCGGCCAGGATGTAGGGACGCTCGGCAGTATTGAGGAGGACAGCGGCCGCGGCCACCGCATCCTGATCCAATGCCGGTACCGGCTGGTAGGTGCTTATCGAAGTACACCGGCTGTAGCAATATTCAGCCAGTTCGAACTGGGCGTCCTTGGTAATGTCAATCAGGACCGGGCCCGGCCTGCCGGTTGTTGCGATGTGGAAAGCTTTGGCGACCGCAGGCGCAATTTCCGCGGCCCGTGTGACCTGTACGTTCCATTTCGTGACCGGAAGGGAAATATTGATGACATCGGTTTCCTGGAACGCGTCGGTACCCAGTAAGGCAGAGGCCACCTGGCCGGTAATGCAGATCAGAGGTGTTGAATCGATCATGGCATCGGCCAGGCCAGTCATCAGGTTGGTTGCTCCGGGGCCGGAGGTCGCCAGTACGACGCCCGCCTTGCCGGAGACCCGTGCGTATCCCTGGGCTGCATGGATCGCTCCCTGCTCATGGCGGACCAGGATGTGGCTGAGCTGCTCTGAAAAATGGAACAGCGCATCGTAAACGGGCATGATAGCACCGCCGGGATATCCAAAGAGCGTTGTTACCTGTTCTTCGACCAGCGCTTTCAACAGGATCTCGGATCCTGTCAGGGTTTCAGGCCTGACCTTCTCAGGGTTCGTCAGTAACACATCCTTCACTTGCATTCTTTACTTGTTTAAGGTATTTATACAGAATTCCTTTGGTGGCCGCGGGAACTGGCTGCTGCCAGCTCAGACGCCGTTCGGCCAGTTCAGCATCGGAAAGGCAGACATACAATTTGTTCTCAACGGCATCGATCGTGATCGGATCACCGTCTTTTACCAAAGCGATCGTCCCTCCTTCCCAGGCTTCAGGTGTGATATGGCCGACCACAAATCCATGGGTCCCCCCGGAGAAGCGGCCGTCGGTGATCAGCGCAACTGACTTTCCGAGCCCGGCGCCGATGATGGCAGAGGTCGGTTTCAGCATCTCGGGCATCCCCGGTCCGCCTTTGGGCCCGACATACCGGATGACCACTACGTCGCCCGGCTGAACGGTTCCTCTACTGAGTCCTTCCATCAGGGCCCGCTCGCCGTCAAAGACCCGTGCAGGTCCGCTGAAACGCTCGCCTTCCTTACCGCTGATCTTGGCCACGGAACCGAGTTCGGCCAGATTTCCGTAAAGGATCTGCAGGTGGCCTGTCGGTTTTACGGGATCCTCTGCCGGGCGTACGACGGTCTGACTGGTGAAATCGAGGTCCCTGGCCGCGGCAACATTTTCAGCCAGCGTCTTGCCGGTCACGGTCAGGCAGTCGCCGTAAAGAAGCCCCTGTTGAAGCAGGTATTTCATGATAGAAGGCACACCACCTATCTCATGGATGTCTTCCATCATGAACTTTCCGCTGGGCTTCAGGTCGGCAAGGACCGGGATTCGGTCGCTTAGTTCCTGGAAGGTGTCCAATCCGATCTCAATGTCGACCGATTTTGCCATGGCTATAAGGTGGAGGACCGCATTGGTCGATCCGCCCAGGACGGTTACGGTGACGATCGCATTATGAAATGCCTCCCGGGTCATGATATCCTTCGGGAGAATGTTCTTCTCAAGCAGGTTCCGGATCGCCAGACCCGCCTGGCGGCATTCATCCTTTTTGTTCTCACTCAGGGCAGGGTAGGAAGAACTGTAAGGCAAACTCATTCCGAGGGCTTCGATGGCCGAAGCCATCGTGTTGGCGGTATACATTCCCCCGCAGGCGCCAGCGCCCGGACAGGAGTTACGGATAATGCCCTGGTAATCTTCCTCCGTCAGCCTTCCCGCCAGCTTTTCTCCGAGCGCTTCGAATGCTGACACGATATTCAGGGAACGGTCCTTGTATTTTCCGGAGTGGATCGTGCCGCCGTAGACCATGATAGCGGGGCGGTTCAGTCTGCCCATTGCGATGACGGCCCCCGGCATATTCTTGTCGCAGCCGGGGATCGCTATCAGTCCGTCGTAATACTGCGCACCGCAGACTGTTTCGATAGAATCGGCGATGACGTCCCGGGATACCAACGAATACCGCATACCATCCGTCCCATTGGACATACCGTCACTGACACCGATGGTGTGAAAGATCAGGCCTACCAGATCACTTTTCCAGACACCCTCCCGGACAATCGTGGCCAGTCCGTTCAGATGCATGTTGCATGTATTACCTTCATAGCCCATGCTGACAATACCGACCTGGGCTTTCTGCATGTCCGAATCCGTAAGGCCGATGCCGTAAAGCATCGCTTTGGCCGCCGGCTGGGTGGGATCGGCAGTCAGTGTCCTGCTGTACCTGTTAAGTGCCATCAGATAATGATTTCGAAGTTCTCGTTTTCCATGACGAGGTTCTTATAGGCGCGCTGAACGGTGCACCCCAGGGATTCCGTCCATGCCGTTGGAAATACCGTTTCCTCAATTGAAGCGATTCCTACAATCTCTGCGGCGGTGCCGCACAGGAATGCACTGTCAGCGGCTTTGATATCTTCAACCGTCAGACGTGTCTCTTTGCAGGGGATTTCGAGCATAGCGCACAGGTCGAAGACCGTGTCGCGGGTAATTCCAGCCAGGATATTTCCTTTTTCGGGCGTATTCAGGCACCCGTCTTTTTCAAGGAAAAAGTTTGCGCCCGGAGCTTCAGCGACGTAGTTATTCATATCCAGGAGCAGCGCTTCATCGAATCCCCGTGCTCTTGATTCCGTAGTGGCAAGTATTGAGTTAACATAGTGGCCGGAGACCTTGGCTTCAACGATGACTGATTTGGGGTTTGGACGCTGAAACCCGGAAATGTTCATGCGCAACAGCCGGTCACCTAAATAGGCGTCCCATTCCCATGCACAGATCATCAGCGAAGAATTAGCCGGTTTTGTTAAGGACATGTTTGGCTCACAGAATACCAGCGGCCGGATATAGGCGTCCCTGAAACCGTTAAGTTCCAGTAACTGATAGGTCTGGTCGATCAGGTCTTCTGCATCCCACTCATAGGGGATATTAACCAGTTCACACGATCTCCTCAGCCGGTCATAATGTTCACGGGCCTTGAAGATTCGGGTCCCGTTGTGGGTGTTATAGGCCCGGATGCCTTCAAATACGCCGTAGCCGTAGTGAAGTGATTGTCCGTAAAGGTCTGTTGATGCGTGCTGAGCAGGCAGGAACCGTCCGTTCAGATAAAGTACTGTTTTGTCGTTGAAGTATTTCATATAGGGGTGCAAAAAATAGGCGTTGGAAGGGCGTGATGAAGCTGAGAAAACGAGCGCTTCAGAAGGTGAAAAAAGCGCCGCCCGGTGATCGCAGAAAGTCTCTTTCTGGCGTGCGGTGAAGCAGCTCTATTTTCGCCCGTTTTCATGAAAATCAATGTAGAGACTAAAACCACGGGCGTCAATAGGGTAAATGCGATTTTGTAAATAAGTATATTATGTTGAATATTTGTCGACTGCCTGCATATTATTTGGCTAAGTGATAATTGCCTACATTTTTATTTGTCACCGTTTGGACTGAAGTTGTTTTTGGTTTTCAGTTTAAGTCGTTCCGAATTTGCTTTTGATAGGAGAATTCTTCCTGAAATTGGCGGATCCCCCAAATTTTTTGAAAAACTGCCGCTTCGTATTAGGGACGATTCGAACCCGGGGAGCCGGTGCCGGATCGGGAGCCGACGCATGAGTTTTGATACCTGAAAGGATCAACGGGCGCCGACCATATCGGGGACGAAAACAAGGAATCAGAAGGTTTTGGGGATAAGTCCCCGTAACCGGCAACTATCACCGGCCGTGGGCGCTTCCGGGCGTAGGGCGCCCTAAAATCTGGAACTAACTTATATGGTGTGAAAATGCCCTATTGAGCGAGGAAACAAAATTACCAGCCGGCGCTGGCGGTCACAGACGTCCCGCGCATGGGAACAGCCACGACGAGAAGATGAACTGCTGAACTGCCGGTGGCTGCCTCAGTCGTCATAGCAAAATGGCTGTAACGGAAAAGGCCGTCAACATAAATGCTGACGGCCTTTCAATACTGGAATGCAGCGGCTATTGAACGCCTTCTGCCAGTACCATGATTTTGTTGTTCAGAGCTTCAACTACGCCACCTTTGATAAAGTAAATGTTTTCACCTTTGTTGGCCCCTCTGATGATCACTTTTCCATCTTCCAGGGTTGAAATGATGGGAGCGTGATCTTTTAATATTTCAAACGATCCTGATGTTCCCGGAACTGATACCGAAGATACTTCGCCTTCAAAAACGGTTTTGTCAGGTGTTAAAATTTCTAGTCTCATTTTGCTGGGTTTTAATAGCAGGAATTAAGCGTTTGCTTCCGCTAATAGCTTCTTACCTTTCTCAATCGCATCCTCAATAGTTCCAACAAGGTTGAACGCTGCTTCCGGATACTCATCAACTTCACCATCCATGATCATGTTGAATCCTTTGATGGTTTCCTTGATGTCAACCAGTACGCCTTTCAAGCCTGTAAACTGCTCGGCAACGTGGAATGGCTGGGAAAGGAAACGCTGAACACGACGCGCTCTTGCTACGACCAGTTTGTCTTCTTCGGAAAGTTCGTCCATACCAAGGATGGCGATAATATCCTGAAGTTCTTTGTACCGCTGAAGGATTTCCTTTACGCGCTGAGCGGTATTGTAATGCTCATCGCCCAGGATCATCGGGTTCAGAATACGGGAAGTTGAGTCAAGAGGGTCAACCGCAGGGTAGATACCTAACTCGGCGATCTTACGTGAAAGTACCGTAGTCGCATCAAGGTGGGCAAATGTTGTTGCAGGAGCAGGGTCAGTCAAGTCATCCGCAGGTACATAAACCGCCTGAACAGAGGTAATGGATCCGCGTTTGGTTGAAGTGATACGTTCCTGCATCAGACCCATCTCGGTTGCAAGGGTCGGCTGGTAACCTACTGCTGACGGCATCCGGCCCAGAAGAGCTGATACCTCAGAACCTGCCTGCGTGAAACGGAAGATATTGTCGATGAAGAACAGGATATCACGTCCTTGTCCCTGGCCATCGCCATCACGGAAATATTCAGCAATAGTCAGACCGGATAATGCCACACGTGCACGTGCACCAGGAGGCTCATTCATTTGTCCGAAAACGAAGGTTGCCTTGGAATCTTTCAGTTGCTCCTGATCGATTTTGTCCAGGTTCCACTCGCCTTTCTCCATGCCATGCATGAATTCATCACCATATTTAATAATGCCTGATTCCAGCATCTCCCGAAGAAGGTCATTTCCTTCACGGGTACGCTCACCTACACCGGCGAACACGGACAAACCTGAATATGCTTTCGCGATGTTGTTGATGAGCTCCTGGATCAATACGGTCTTGCCTACACCCGCACCACCGAACAGTCCGATCTTACCACCTTTTGAATAGGGTTCAAGCAGGTCAATCACTTTGATACCGGTAAACAGTACTTCGGTCTCAGTAGAAAGATCCTCAAAACGCGGAGGCTGGCTGTGGATCGGACGACCATTTGATTTATCAGGAGTTGGAATACCGTCGATGGAATCACCAACTACGTTAAATACACGGCCTTTAATATTTTCACCAACTGGCATTTTAATTGGAGCGCCGGTATCAACTACAGGCATACCACGTAATAGTCCATCTGTTGAATCCATGGCAATGGCACGAACGCGATCTTCTCCAAGGTGTCTTTGAACTTCCAGGATGATCTTTTGTCCATTGTCTTTTTCGATCTCTAATGCATCGTAAATGTTTGGCAGATGTGCGTCTCCGGTGAAGCTTACATCAACTACCGCTCCGATGATCTGCGCTATTTTTCCAATGTTTGGCATATATTTTCGGTGATATTTATATAAATCAATTAATTACGCCGGTTTATCCGCGTAATTTTTTGGTTTGCAAAAATACGTTTTATAGTGGAAAATCAAACACTTAATGAAGATTTTCTGTTCCTTTTAGTAAACACACTTTAAAAGTTTTCAACACTTTACCTATGCCTATGAAAAACGTTGCTGATTTACGTCAAAAGAGGTCTTTTCGGCATCTCTTGCTGACTGCTGTTTTGACCGTTGTTGCTTCATTTCTTTCTCTTTATGCCTGGGCGCAGGATGTGCCCGAAAAGGTTGACGTAGATATCGAAGCCGGTGGGGGTACTACCTGGTACGGCCAGCCCTGGGTTTGGGCTGTCGGCGTAGCCCTCTTCATCATCATTATTGTCGCTATTACTCGCGGCGGCAGTCGTCGTGATGCATAGCCTTATCCTTCCATAGTAAAACCGGAAGAGGGGGCGCTGTTCCGGTGCGAAACGTATTTCGCATTCAGAGCTTGTGGACCCTCTTTTATCCCCTATCTACGAACTTTATGACCTGCAGGCTGTTTTTTCTGAAAAGACTTTTTATGAAAAAGCTTGTAGTTCAAGGCGTACGTCAGGGATCTCTTTTAATCACTTTCCTGCTGCTGCAACTCTATGCCCTTGCGCAGAATGTCAGCGATAGCGACCTGAGTAACCGGGCCGACACGAACAAAAATTTTCGTGAGCAATGGTGGCTCTATGGCGTTATTTTACTGGTGGCGGTGATTCTTTTTTTAGGGGTTGTGCGGCGTAGACGTCGGAGTTAGTTTGTTTTCTATCTTAAATTTCTGCTTTTTTGGGAGAGGTGCACCGCTTAGGTGGCAAGACCTCCACAAAAACATTCATGAAAAAAATACTGGTCACCGGAAGCAATGGATTGCTCGGACAGAAAATTACAGAACGGATTCTAAAGTTAAAAGACGTTGAACTGATTGCCACCTCCAAAGGGGAAAATCGTTACCCTGAAAAAGAAGGCTACATTTATGCTCATCTGGATGTCTCCGATCCCGAGCAGGTTCGTGAGGTGTTGAGTCGGTATCGCCCAGACAGTGTGGTCCATACTGCTGCTATGACCAATGTCGATGCCTGCGAGCAGTATAAAGAATTGTGTGATCTGTTAAACGTC
>CBINHC010000033.1:0-12106 GCA_966250385.1 uncultured Sphingobacteriaceae bacterium
CGTTAGAATTCGTTAATGGCAGGACTGTAGTGGTGTGATTCGTATTGTCAATCCCAAGGTTTGCCGGAGACCCGCCGCCTCCCGCAGCACCATTAGACGCCGCCGTAATCCGCCCCTGCGCATCAACAGTAATATTAACATTGGTATAGTTTCCGGCAGCAACGCCGGTATTAGCCAATGCTATGGTTGGGTCGCCCGCTACGCCATTGCCATTGGTAATAGTTATTCCGGTACCACCCGTTAAAGTTCGTGTTGCGGCTGTTCCACTTCCGGTACGCACCAGAATTCCTGAAGAGTTGGTTGGTAGATTTGCGAGCGCGTCCAGGTCGGCATCGGCCCGTTGTTTCGAGGGATCGACAATAGTAATATCCGTTGAACCGTCAAATAACTCCCCGTTGATCCGCGCTCCCGGTGTCAGCGTTCCCGCTGAACGGACGATTTTATCCCGGTCCGCTGTATTATCGACTAAATCAAGCCCCAGATCGGCTTTGGATATCCCAAGCATCGCTTTAAGGTCAGCAAAAGTCATCGGCGTAGGCGAACCATCGGCGCCACTGTTATTAGCCAGAAATGTTGCATGCGGAATAGCTGTTATTTTAGAGAGGCCGACTCCGCCGTCCGCTATAGTCAGCGGACTACCCGGTAAACCGGTCCCGCTCATACTGCCGTCCGTGGCCACCACTCCCCCACCGCCTTTCGGCAGCAACCCAATCAGATCTACATGACTGTTGCGTGGACCGGAGAGAGATAGAACCGTTCCTGCCAAGCTTAAACTCTGATACAAATCGGCGAGGCTAACGGCATTCCCGCCCTTGATCGACAGGTTCATCGCATTATCCAGGCTCAGAATCGCTCCGCCACTCGAAGTGCCACCGCCTTCGGCCAGCTTATCATCCACATACTTCTTTGTTGCAGCATCCTGATTTTTAACAGGATCGGCCAGATTGGTGATCCTAACGTCACCCATCTTAAGATTTTTGGTAGGGGGAGCAAAACCACTAAGCGAGATTGCAGTCTTATCCAGATCGTTATCCTTTATGCTTCCATCAGCTATTTTATTGGAAGTAACCGCATTATCCGCGATGTCAATGGTAAGCGAGTTAAGTACAGCAGCCGTACCGTTCTGTATCGTTAGCGTACCGTTGGAGGAAATATCCTGCGGGGTCACACCAAGAAGAATACCTTTGGATGGCCATACACCGCCCCTTTTAGGTCCGAAAAGCCGGCTCGTTGAAATATTTATATAAAAATCACCATCTTTCCCATCGCCGTTCCACGGATCGGAAGTCCCGTTCAGGATCGTATTCCCCCCACCAGGTCCGCCCTGGCCTCCGCCGGAATCTGTACTGGTAATCAGTCGCTCCCAGGCCCCGTTTTTATAAAAGTAAAACCCGGGCGTATTATCGGTCTGGTAAACCAGCAAACCTTCTGCAGGGCTACTGATCCCGTTGCGCTGTGACGCCGACATTCTCGGAATAAGTACGCCTTTTGAATCCGCCCGAACCTCGAGCTGAGCACTCGAATGCGGGGAATTGGTACCGATACCTACCTGTGCTTTGACAGCACCCATCGAAAGCATCCAGAAAAGCAAAACGAAGAAAATACACCTAACGCTTTGCACCTTACTCAATAGATACATAGTAATAATTAATACACAAACAATAAAGATCCTAAGCTCATCTCTGTTAAGGGATTATCTACACCTTCGGCAGCACAAGACTGCATCAGTTAAGGCGTTTAATCAGCCGGCCAGAATACCAGCTAAGGAGTTCTTCGCTGTATGGTTTTCATCACATCCGACTACTCACCATCAGCCACAAAATTATTGTGCAAAAAAATACCCTTGCTTACACTATTGCCGATAAAACTTATATAATTTCCCTGCGAGCCTGGATCGAATCAAAGGCCGACCCCGGCGATTTACAATAGAAGTTGGAGCCCGTTTTCGAGGGAATCGAAGATTAACCAGAAAGAGACTAAATTGAAGGATTCACTTCAAGTGATTAATCAAAAAAGAGAAAGCTAAATAATTATTTTCTGAAAGTACCTGTCACTTACAGTACGACAAAAATGAGAAATCAGGTAAAGCTGCCACTTGCACAATGGCCGGAGTTTTCAATATTATTAGCTAATGGAGCCCCATTCGCCGTAACGGTTTTTTTAAAAAAACCCGGAGGTCTTGAAAGTGCCCCCGGGTTTTAACGTTATTAATTTTTCTATTACGCTCTGAATCTTATGATGATTATAAGCTAAACCCGTAGGCCACCCGTAAAGCGAGAACGTTCTGAGCCTTACCGGCATCGTAGAATTTACTGGTGCTTTCAAAACGAACTCCGGTGTCGAGATGGTTCTTACCAACATTAAATACATATCCTGCATGCGGAGCATAAATGAAGGCGGCCGATTTATCACCGTTTGCAGCTTCTTTATTTACTAAGAATGCGGCACCTGCGTCTGCACCAAGGTAAAATTTATCTGCCGGATACACTCTTAAACCCGCTTTAACAGGAACTACATTCAGATCTTCTACTGCGGACTTTCCTGTATAATGTACATAACCGGCATTTCCCGTTAAGAACAACTTATCGGCCGAAACCGGAACTTCGACCTGCACGGCACCGCCAAGCGTATAATCATGAGAATCGCTCAGTTTACCCACCGGAAGACCAGCTTCTATACCACCGCTAAGGCGGGTTTTCACTGCCGGCTTTTCCTCTTTCTTGTCCTGGGCCATAGCAGAGAAACTTGCCGCAGCCAATAATAATAACGCCCCTGTTCTTAAAACTTTCATCTTTCTTTTTAAATAAAATAATAGAATTAATTTACTAATTAAAAGACGTCCGGATAGTATCTCATCGATGTTAATTCCGGCCCTTTTAACGGTGACAAAACTCAGGATTCAGAAGTTTTAAAAACTTATACAATTGCATAAATTATTTACAATATTTCCTTGAGCAAATATCCTCTATTTAGAGAACTAAAATATTTATAGTGCAAATCTGAAAATAATTTTCATCACATTTTTAAGGCATTTCATCACATTTTTTTATTATACCATTTATCAGTGCATTTATTAGATCAAAAATATTAGACATGAAAAAAATATTATTGATCTTAATGCAGATATTACCATCAGCACTCCTTGCCCAGCAGGCACATCTGAACGGGAAGATTTCCGGCCAAATCTATTCAGAGTTAAAAGTACCCGTCGAATATGGCACAGCCAGGCTGCTCCTTGCTAAAGATTTCTCATTTGTGCAGGGTACCACGACTGATAAACACGGCAGCTTTGAATTCTCATCTCTTGAATACAACGCCTACCTGCTCGAAATCAGCGCAATAGGTTACCAGCGATTTCTGTCGGGCCCGATCAGCATCTCGCCGACAGAGCCTGTGGCCGTCTTAAAAGAACTGATGCTTAAAAGAAAGAATACGATACTTGGTGAAGTGACCATTACGGGGACAGTCCCTGTAATTGAGACAGAACTTGGAAAAATAATCCTGAATGTCGATAAAAGTACCCTTGCAGCCGGTGCATCGGTCATTGATCTGCTTGCATTCGCACCGGGGGTCATTGTTGATAAAGACGACCGCCTGTCCCTGAAAGGCAAGCAAGGGGTGGATGTATTAATTGATAACAGACCTCCCCATCTGTCCCCTGAAGATCTGGCAGTAATGCTCAGAAACATGGATACCGGAAATATCGCGAAGATTGAGATTATGAGTACGCCATCGGCGCGTTACGATTCCAGAGGAAGCGCCGGGATCATCAATATAAAAACAAAAAAAAATAAACTCCCCGGGTTTAACGGGACTTTCAACGGGACTTTAGGCTATGCCAGCGCCGCCCAACTCATGAGTAGTCCGACGATAAGCTATAAACATAATAAGTTCAATATCCTCGCCTCCTATAACTATTCTCACAGCAACCGGATTAATGAGACAAGCATCCGCCGGGCAGTAACTGGCAGCGGAGCGTCCGTCTTATTTGATGAAGCTGGTGATATGGAGCAAACGTTCAATAACCACGCACTTAAGGGTGCGATGGAATACTCGTTCAATCGCAGAAATACACTAAGCGTAATAGCTTCCGGCTTCTCAAATCAGGGTGCCGGATCCGGATCAAACATTACATCGATGATGAACCCGGCTTTACATGTTGATTCGTTTTTGATCGCCAGCAATATAGCCGACAAAAGGTTCACCAACCAGTCCTACAACCTAAACTACAGGACGTTACTTGATACTTCCGGCATGGAACTTGCCTTTGATATCGATTATTCAGGATTTGAAAAGACAACCACCGACCAACTCAGAAATAGCTACTATTTTGGTTCAGGGCAAATTCTTAAGCCAGAGCGCATCTATCGTGGACTCGCACCGTCTCTGATCAATATTAAAGCTGCCAAAATTGATTTTATACTACCTACAAGGAACGGCAGGTTAGAAACCGGCTTAAAATCAAGCCTCGTTTCAACAGACAATGACTATCGCTTTGAGCAGCTATTGAATAACAGCTGGATTTCCGACGTTGAAAAAACGAACTATTTCAAATTTGATGAAGCAATCAACAGCGGGTATCTGAGTTTCTCCCATGATATAAGAAAGTTAAGCCTGCAGGCCGGAATCAGGGCCGAACATACACATTCGACAGGAAACTCAATAACCACTGGCCTGGTCGTTGACTCATCCTATTTCAAGGTCTTCCCCACCATCTTCCTGTCATACAAACTCCCGGGAAAAAGCAGCATGAGTGCATCTTTAAGTCAGCGGCTTGACCGCCCGGGCTATGAGGATCTGAACCCCTTTCTTTTTCTTCAGGATGAATATACCTATAATGAAGGTAACCCGTATTTACGCCCACAATACAGCAACAACGTGGAAATCGCTTACAACAGCGGAAATAATTTAAACCTCTCGGCGGGGTACAGCAGGACTCAGGATATTATGATCACGGTGACCGAGCAAAATGATGAAACGAAAGTTACCCGCGCCATCAGGCGAAACCTGGAAAAAGAAACCAGCTATTATCTCGGAGCCACCACAACCCTTCCTGTGTCACAGCAATGGGCAGCGTCTGCCAACATCAGCCTTTTCCACCTTGGATACCGCGATCCTGACCTGAACGCGGGCAGGATGGCATTATACCTGAACGTCAATAATCAGGTAAAGCTTAAATACGGACTGCGGCTCGAACTCCAGGGGCGCTATCAATCGCCCATGTCATACGGGATCTTTACGATAAGCGATCAGTATCAGGTGGACGGAGGGCTGCAAAAGCAAATACTTAAAAATCGGGGTAGCCTTAAGTTTAGTGTTACCGACATATTGAACTCAAAAAGGTCTCTACTGAACACTTCATTCAAGAATATGAACCTGAAAGTAGATGAAAGATCCAATTCCAGATCTGGCCGGCTTAGTTTCTCTTACCGCTTCGGAAAGGCTGCCGGCAAGGCCGGAGGAAACCGAAAAACCGTCAGCGACGATGAAGCAAAACGGGTTAAGGGCCTTTGAGGCATCCCGGAATGCTATTGGAAACGCATACCACTCAAAATCAAAATACTACATAAGGAAATTATATAATATTTGGCTGGTATTTTATAAATCTGCCAGGATCAGCGACCTTATTTTTGTATAAAAAAAGACATGGAAATTATAATCTTGCTGTACGATGGATTTACCGCTTTAGATTTCGTGGGTCCATTTGAATCACTTTCCCGCTTTCCAGGCGCAAACGTAAAATTCGTTTCAAAAGAAAAAGGGCTGATCGAAGGCGAGCACAAGCACCTGAAGATCCTGACCGAATATTCAATCAGAGATATCGACAGGGCTGACATCCTGGTTGTACCAGGAGCCACCCTCGGGTTCCTGAAGGCTGCTCAGGACCCGGAAACCCTCTCCTGGATCAGAAGGATCCATGAAACCACGAAGTGGACCACCTCAGTATGTTCCGGATCGGTGATTTTGGCGGCATCGGGGATCTTGAATGGTCTGAAAGTAACTTCGCACTGGGCAGTGTATGACCAGATCCAAAAGCTTGGCGGCATCCCGGTTGCCGAACGTATTGTAAGAAACGGCAAAATTATTACGTCCGCAGGTGTATCTGCCGGAATCGACATGGGGCTTCATCTGGCAAAGCTGGAGCACGGGGAAGAGTTTGCAAAAATGTTGCAACTCGTGATTGAATATGACCCTAAGCCTGATTTCGATTCAGGGTCGGTTGCCAAGTCGTCTCCATCGATTATCGAAAAAGCCAAAAATTTCTTGCGCTCCGATATTAAGAAGCTTTCCGGAGGGACGTTCCTATCCGTGTTCCTGGTGGCCATGAAATTAAAATTTATCCACTGGCTATAACGATGATCCTACGTACGAAAGACCTCAATTCTGTCTTTCGATATCCGAGAATATCAGATAAGCGACCAGACCACCTGGTCGCTTATCATTTGTTGAACTACCGCTAATCCGGTGCTTCATCAGGTGTATTGCAGAGACATATTATCCGAGGGCAGCAACACTATCCGACGGGGCTTCTGCCCTATCATTCATCCCGTAATCCCTGATCACCTGCCCTATTCTCAGGCGGTAATCCTCAAATATCTGACTCCTGCCTTTATCCTGTGCCTGCCGGTGCAGCTCCAGGTTCCGCCACGCCGTAATCGCGGTTTCGTCTTTCCAAAACGACAAGGACAAAATCTTACCCGGGACGGTGAGGCTTTGAAATCGTTCGACAGAAATAAATCCATCTATTCTCATCAATTCGGTCCTTAGGCTGGCTGCCACATCCAGATACATCTCCGTACACCCCGGAGCCGGTATCACTTCAAAAATAACTGCGATCATCGTACCGGGCTACCTCCATTCCGTTCCTTCAGAAATTGGTAAACCTCATCATATAGTCTAGGCCGCTGTTTCTCCAAATGTATGACATGGGTGCCGCGATCAATCACTACATATTTCTTTTCTGCCACCGTCAATTCCCGGTATAGCTTTTTTGCGTCATCATCATTGGGATAGCTGTCCCAGTGCCCCCTGATCACCAGTGTCGGCGCCATTATATCAGCTGCATTATAATAAGAATGACCGTTCAGCAGATTTTGAACGTCAGACTGATATCCCGCCGGGAACCGTACAGTTCCAGCATCTCGATGTGCCGAAATGCTGTCTGAAGCCAGCCAATCCGCCCCCCACCTGTAGCGCATTTCCGGCTCCAGCTGACATTCTTCCCCGGATGGCGTTAAAGACCGCATCATGTCCACGCGCCGATCCGGTGCTAACTCCACATATCGCTGTTCTTTAACGGCATTTTCATGTCCTTGCCGTCCGGTGATCGACGCATACAACACCAGCCTGGCGATCTTCGCGGGATAGCGTGAGGCATACAGGGCAGCCACCGATCCACCCCAGGAATGACCTATCAGGTAAACCTTCGATTTTCCGGTGGTCCTCAAGATAAAATCCACCGCCCGGTCAACATCCAGATATACCTCTTCAGCTTTGCCCAGCCCATCCCCCTTGGGATTCCCCATGATCATTTCAGGATACCTGTCTGAATGGCCGTAGCCCAGGAAATCCAGCGCATAGACGTCAAATCCTCTTTTCGAAAGGTGGTCCATCCATGAGGTGCCGCTCATCCTGAAACCAAAAGACAGGGCTGAAGGAAACGAAGATCCGTGCAGGAACAGTATGGGAAAATCGTTGTCGGGTCCATTAGCCTTTTGGTGCAAAAGCGCTAAATTTAATCCGGGAACCCGACTGCTGATTTTTAATATTTGTTCAGAAACCGCATTGGTGGAATCTGAAGGGTGATCATTTGCCGATGCTGGCATCCAGCATGTGAGCATCGAAAGAAAAGTCAGTGCAATTCTATATTTTTTCATACCGCAAAATTCACGTTTGTACGTTATCCATACTTAAACGATGACTTAACTATGGATGAATTAACAATCCCCGCTGAAGTTTCTAAAATAACCGCTCTGTTAGGCGATCGCGTCAGGATTACGATCTTGTGGACCTTGCTCGATGGCCGGGCATACACAGCCATCGAGCTGGCCTCCAGAGCCGATACTTCTTCGCAGAACATCAGTATTCACATCAGCAAGTTGGTTCAGGCAGGGCTCCTAGCGGTAGAAAAGCAGGGACGCCATAAGTACTACCGCCTGTCTGGTAGCGAGGTAGCAACCGCGGTCGAGTCGCTTGGATCGCTCATTCCGCCAGTACCGCACAAAAAGATAACGTTAGCTCCGGAAATATCGGCAGTTAAACAATGTCGGACTTGCTATGACCACCTAGCGGGGAATCTGGGAGTGTTGATCAACGACTACCTTTTGCAGGAACAGATCTTGCGCCCGGTCGATCGAGAGTATAGGGTCACTCCCCGGGGAACCGAATTCTTTCAGGATATCGGACTTGATGTGATCTTTGCTCAGCAAAACCGGCGGACCTTCGCCCGGCCCTGTCTGGACTGGACCGAACGAAAACATCACCTGGCCGGCGCTCTTGGAGCGGCTATGCTCAGTACCATGCTCGCTAAAAACTGGGTGCGTAAAATTGAAAACACCCGGGCGCTGATGATCACGGCCTCCGGAGAAAGTAAGATCTATGATACCTTTAAAATTAGCATCAAGGGCAATACTTGAGAGCAATAAAAAAACCGCCGCAAACTCATGGCTTGCGACGGTTAGTTAACGTATCTACCTAAACCAACATCGAATTGGTCTCTGACACAAAGGTAATCCACCCATATCCTGGAAAATGCGGGATTATCACCTTTCTGATTTAATGTCAATTTTAGGCAATCCATTCTGCGACTCCCACTGGGGAGACAAGAAACTCAGAGAACATATCGAAAAATTTTTAAACCGATGCGCGTCAGCAACGGAAACGTCATTAATAAAAAACCGCCAGGGTGAACAACCCTGGCGGCACACTATTCTACCAAACAAATGAAAAATAATCATTTGCATTCACAAAGGTAGCGTCCCCTGCATCCGATAAATTTGTTATTACCACCTTTTATTTCAGGACATTCTTTCAGTGCATCTGGAAACCTTCGAATGTCTGCTGCCCTGCTCGCTATCGACCGGCTATTAATTCCCAATTTCAAATTCCTCTAGGCAAAAATTATATAAACATTACTGGCAATTCGATAAATATCACCATACAGGGCCGGGGTACATTTGCACAGTTAATTAAACAAATAAACACGCTGCTCAAATTTCTGCCATATGAATTGCCAGAAAAAAATTAAAAAAACAACAATGAAAAGAATTATTACAATCGCTTTAATGTTGGTGCCCATGCTGATGTATGCGCAAACCAAACCCGGAACCTCCCGGATCTATGGTCAGGTGAAAACCGACCAGGGGCCTGCGGAGTATGTAACCGTCCGCCTTTTGGCCGCAAAAGATTCATCCTTTGTAAAGGGAATGACATCCGACGGAGCGGGAAACTTCGATTTCGCCGCCCTGCCATACGATTCCTATCTGCTTTCAGTAAGTTCGATCGGCTTCAAACCGGTTTCCTCTAGCCGCGTAAATACCACTGCGGAGGCTCCGGAGATTCAGGTTAAAGATCTGATGCTTGTGGCTGACAGCAAGACTTTAAAAGAAGTAGCCGTTGTAAGCACGGTGCCATTTATTGAAACAAAAAGCGACATGACCGTCCTAAATGTCGAGAACAGCGTCGTTTCGACCGGTTCTACGGCACTTGAAGTACTCCAGAAGGCTCCCGGGGTGATCCTGGACAAGGATGAAAACATCAGTCTGAAAGGCAAGTCCGGTGTTGTGGTCATGATCGACGGTAAGCCCAGCCATTTATCAGCCGGTGATCTCGCAGCTATGCTCAGAAATATGAGTGCTAATGAGATCTCGCAAATGGAGATCATTAGCAATCCATCCGCAAAATATGATGCTGCTGGTAATTCAGGGATCATTAACATTAAGACTAAAAAACTTAAAAACCAGGGACTTAACGGAACCATCACTGCCGGAACCGGATATGCGGAAAAATCACTTTATAACGGCGGCGTGAACCTGAATTACAGAGCCGGTAAATTTAACTTCTTCGGCAACTACAACTATTCCCATAACAACCGGTCGGCGAATTTGGGTATCGACCGCTACGTTACAAGCAACCAAACCACCATGCTATTCAGCCAGAATGGTGACAAAGATCGGGAAGGCGATAATAACACGATTAAAGCAGGCGCAGACTATTTTATTAACGATAAGAATACGGTCTCCCTCATGATGTCCGGATTCATAAACAAAGGCAACGGCTCGCTTTACAACACAACCCGCATGCTGGACAAAGACTTCCGACTGGATTCCTCATTAACAGCAAGCCAGCTGGATAAGTATAACTTTAAGAACGGCGCGGTAAACCTTAATTACAGAACAGTACTTGACACCAACGGTCAGGAACTAACTTTTGATGCAGACTATGCCCGCTTCGACAAAAGCCAAAGTGAAAATCTGAACAACAACTATTACACCGGAGACGGACAGCCGCTGCATCCGGTTAGCCTGAATCGCAGCCAGGCCCCTACTACAATAGATATCAGGGCCCTGAAAATGGACTACGTCTACCCGATCAGCAAATCCCTGAAGCTCGAAGCAGGAATCAAGACAAGTTTTGTAAAGACTGACAATGATTATCGCTTTGAGAATGCCCAGGGAGGCCTGTGGGTTTCCGACCCGTCAAAAACCAACTACTTCAAATACGATGAAAACGTAAACGCAGCATATGTGAGCATGTCACGTTCCTTTAACCGTACAACAGTACAGGCTGGTTTAAGAGCTGAACTTACCCGCTCAGAGGGAAACTCAGTCACTACCGGTCTGGTCGTTGACACCACCTATACCCGGCTGTTTCCGTCTGTATTTATCTCTCAGAAACTATCTGAGAAGCATTCACTGGGCTTCAACTTCAGCCAACGGATCGACCGTCCGGGATACGAGGATCTCAATCCCTTTATTTTCATGCTCGATGAATACACTTATCACCAGGGGAACCCATATTTAAGTCCGCAGTTCACCGACTCATATGGCATCACGTACAATTATGGAGGAATGCTGGCACTGGCGGCCGGATATTCACAAACACGCGATGTGATGACCTTCCTCACTGAGCAGGACGACGCGACGAAAACAACACTGGCTACCCGTCGGAATCTGGACAAACAGTCAAGCTACTACCTGAATGCAAATGCAACCTTCCCGGTAACCCGTTGGTGGTCATCATCCAACAACATCAACGGGTTCTACCTTGGATTTGAGGACTCAGACCTGGATGCCGGCAAAGTGGCCGTACAGGTAAATACCACACAAAACTTTTCGCTTCCAAAAGGTATCCGTCTTGAAATTGCCGGAAAATACCAGTCCCCGCTCACTTATGGTATCTTTGACCTCGAGCAGCAATACCAGGTAGATGCGGGTATCCAGAAATCTCTTTTCAATAAAAGGGGTAACCTAAAACTGAGTATGACGAACATTTTCGATAGCGAGAAAAACGTTTTTAACACCACCTACAGGAATATGAACTTCAAGTTCACCGAACGGGTACACAGCCGCCAGGGCCGCTTAACCTTCAGTTACCGCTTTGGAAATTCGCAGAATAAATCCTCACAGCGGAAAACAGGTGTCGAAGAAGAAACAAGCCGCACCAAGAAAGAAAACTAAAACAATAGCTCTACATTTCCAGATCCCTGCCCATACCGGCAGGGATTTTTTTTTGTAAAATCCGGTGATTCGCTTGCCCGTCTTTTCAACAGACCTCTTTGATAGTCCGAGCTACTTCAGCCAATGCAAAAGCCAGCTTTCCGCGATCATACTTCATGTTAAGAGCCACCCGTATGTACTCCTCCTTATCTGTTTGCCGGTTGACCGCAAAATCGCTTCGGTGTGCACTTCCAGTCCTTTCTTCAATGCCAGGGCCTTAAAGGCCGGGTAGGTATACGGCTCGGATATGATCCCGGAGGTTTGGCCCGCGAGAAGATTCAGAATGCAACTCAACGCATGGTTGCCGCTGTTGAAAGCGACTATATCGGCGATCTGTCACCGGAAATTAGCAATGTACATTTAGAGGAAAATAAGGATGTACAACCTGT
>CBINHC010000034.1:0-10950 GCA_966250385.1 uncultured Sphingobacteriaceae bacterium
GGCGGGGTAGCTCAGATGGTTAGAGCGTAGGATTCATAACCCTAAGGTCGGCAGTTCGATCCTGCTCCCCGCTACATGATAATAAAAGCTCTTAGTAATCAACTAAGAGCTTTTTTTGTGCCACACTCTCTTGTGTGCCGACCGTTCACTATCCACAAATTAGATTACCATAACCGATCGTAATCATTCAGGCCAAGATAAGCTCTAAGCTAATTGACTTCGTTCAAAACTGGAACTGTGGTCTCTCGGAATATCGATCGAGATAGTACCTCCTCGGTCATCAACGGCCTGGTATTGCACTCTATAGGCTTCCTGATAGACATTCATGAGAAATCCATTCGACTTTACATCTCAACTCGCCTACCGAGCATGTACACAAGAACTTTGGCGCCTTTTATTCTCATGAGTCAGCGAGACAGACATGACCATCATCACCTAAAATTGATAAACCTGACCCTACTTTTTACAACACTAATCCATTTCCGGTGTATTATGTATACATCGATCTCCGTTAAACTGATGGCCTCAAAAGTAGTTACATTAAGAATGGATAATAAAAACGACCTGATACCTGCATTTTTCTGTGTTCCCGATCTCACTGGCTTCACCAGATTTGTAGCTTCAGCCGATATAACATTTGCTAAGGAGGTCATTCCGGCCCTTTTGCGCCGGCTCATCGAGGCCAACTTACTGAAGATGAACGTAGCCGAAATCGAAGGCGACGCCATTTTTTTCTATAAGACCGGCCGCCTGCCTTCCGTAAAACGGGTAGCCGAACAGTGTAAGCTTTTCTACAAAACTTTCCTTGATTTCATGGATTCGCTTGAAAAAATCGATCCCGATGGCCATGAAAAATACGTCGCGGACCAGCTTGGATTGAAGGTGGTCATTCACTATGGCCAGATCAGTTCGGCGAATATCAAAGGGCGAACCAAACTCCTGGGAGAAGACGTGATCATCACTCATAAATTACTAAAGAACGCCATCCGGGAAGACAACTATGTTCTGTTCACAGATAAGTACCTGCGTAAGATCAGGGATCCGAAAAAGCTCAACTCCTGGTTCCATGGAGATCAGCTTACTCCCGGAAAAGAAGTTTATGAGTATATCGGAGAAGTAGACTATCACTACATTTCCCTGGAGAACGTCCGCCGAAACCAGGAAGAGCCGGAATTCATTATTCAGAGGAAAATATCATAATCACCATAAATCCTACCGCGCACAGGATCATGCCCGTCATAAAAATATTATACGACCAGGTGAGCAACCGGTACTTCTTTACAAGGACGCTGCCCAGGTAGTAAATATCAACGGTCATGCTGTCGTAGAGTTCCTCACGCTCTTTCTTTAGCATCTTAATATGGTTGATAAACTCATTGAGCTGGAGCTGTGCGAAATTTCCGAAAAAGAGCGCGCTTCCCTTTTTGCTGGCCAGCTCGAACTTTTCTTTTGTGGTTACTGTCGGCCGGGCAGAAAGAATGGCGAAGATTACTGCCAGCAGGCTTGTCAGCAATAAGAGTGCGATGGGGAACACAAAACGGATACTCTCGAGGGAATCCTGGCTGGTGAACGTATAGCCCGAGCCGAATAACGTAATGACCAGCGAGATGATGATCGTATTGATACTGATCATGATATTCGCCTTGTTGTCAGCGATTCCGCTCAGGTCTATATGGTATTGATAAACGGACCGGTATAGTGTTTCAATGCCGCGTCCCTCCTTCTGCCGTCTCTCTGTATCCTTCTCCTTCCGAAGTTTACTGTCGAGCTTCAACTGCTCTACTTTCAGCTGTTCGATCCGGTCGCGCTGCCTGGAGATATTTTCTTCACGGAGAAGGTTGTACTTGTTTACGGCAGGCTCCGTTTTAAAATCGGTACTGATAAGGAACCGGAGTTGTTCCTCTGCCCATTCGAGCTCGGTAAAGGTCTTGTCGAGGATCCGCTCCCACTCAATTCGTAACAACTGGGCCCGAAGATTAAATCTTTTTTTTCCAATATTGATATAATCCGCATCATGAAGTATCTCCTGGAGAGTTCCTTCAGGAACTGATCCGGCTTTGGTTGAGAGGATAAGAGTTTCAATCTCCGCAACGTCCTGCTCAAGGTACTGACCTTTCAGAAACTCATGCAGAATCTCGATACTCTTCTCCTCATGGCCGGCGTACGCCCTGGTATAACCGGCATCGTGAAACCATGCAGCCAGAAGAAGCACTTCAAAATCCCTGCTGCTCAGATTGTACTCCTCGCTGAATACTTTACAATATTTGACGGTCTCCTGAGTGTGTTTGAAATTGTGATATAAGTGGTCGCTGGTTAATTCTTTCCGAAACAGGTTAAAGATAAATTCAGACGCCTCTTGGATAAGGGGGTTTGTGTTCTTCATTTTAGTCAAGTGTGATGAAAACCCTTGTTTAAAAAACTATGAAGTTTTAAAAGGGTTATAATATGTGTTTTAACAAGAATCCTTTCACACACAACAATGAACAGAATCACTGCACTTTTGTTAGTGCTTTTTTTAATTTCCTGCCAGAATCGAGAAGATACCAGAACGCAGACGAAGACGCCGGAACCTGCGAAGTCAACCATCGCGGCGAAGATCAAAAACATCGATATCATACCAAAGGAACTTAAGGAAATCTCCGGAATTTCCTTCGTCAATGACTCGCTCATAGTGGCCATTGAGGATGAGACGGGTATTCTGTTCTTCTACGATCTGAAAAGGAAAGCTATTGTTCGCCGGTATACTTTCGGTAAAGAAGGGGACTATGAGGACCTTGCCGTTGTCGGAAAGTCGGTATACATTGTAAACAGCTCAGGAACGATTTTTCAAATTGACAATTTCAGGTCAAGACCGGCCCCAACCATCCGGTATAACACCCCGCTAACCGAAAAAAACAATATTGAAGGGCTGGCGTGGGATAAAAAGAATGACCGGCTCCTTCTCGCCGCGAAAGACGACGGTGCGGTGAAGAAGGCGGAAAAGGAGATTTATGCCTTTGACCTTGCCACCAAACAACTTGACAGCAAGCCTGCATATTCCATACGCTTAAGAGACATTGAGGCGTTCTTCAGGGGAGATAAGCTGGAGGAAGCTTCAAAAAATTTTCTCAAGAAACTGGGTAACCATAAGCTGAGCAAGGTATTCAGGACATCTGCAATAGCGATACACCCAACAACCGGAAAACTTTATGTGTTAAGCTCGCTGAATAATCTGATCGCTGTCCTTTCACCTGCAGGCTCGGTCGAGCGAATTATCGAATTGATTGGCCGCGACTTCAACCAACCCGAAGGATTAGCGTTTACTTCTGACGGTCGATTATTTGTCTCCAATGAAAGCAATGGCAGGATGGCAAACGTTATTGAAATAACCTATGACTAAGACACACTTACGAACACTCTTCATTTCTTCGTTCCTTACATGTTTCCTTGCAGGCTGTATAACTTCCCGCTCTTTTTACGATAAGAAACACCAGGATTGGGAGACAGCCAACTCACCGGACACGCTTAAACTTAGATACTCGGTATTTCTTATTGGAGACGCCGGTCTTCCCTCAAAGGATCGGCAGGAACCAACCTTCAAACTTCTGCAGTCCCAGCTCTACACCATGGATACGATACGCACCGCCAGTGGCGCAGACAGTATCGTTGCAACCTCCAGCAAGGATGACGCCGTCATCTTCCTGGGCGACAATATCTATGAAACGGGAATGCCGGAGCCGGACGCTTCTGACAGGCAGGAAAAGGAAAGGCGGATCACCGAGCAGTTGAGGATCGTCAAAGCATTCCGGGGCAGAACGATTTTTGTACCGGGGAACCATGACTGGAATGAGAGCCGTCCGGGAGGACTGGAAGCCATCAACCGCCAGGAACAGTTCATTGAGAATTACCTGGACTCCGCAGACGTTATGCTGCCCAGCAACGGATGTAGCGGACCGGTTGAAATCCAGATGGGAAAGGACCTGGTCATTGTTGCGATCGATACTGAATGGTGGTTGCACAAGTACACGAAACCGGTTGCTCCGGATAACGGCTGTTCCGCGGGCAGTCGATTTGAAGTGATCCAACAGATTCGTGACATCCTTCTTCGTAACAAAGGAAAGAACATCATACTTGCCCAGCACCACCCCCTCTTCTCAAACGGGAAACACGGGGGCGTCCATACCCTGAAAGATTACTTCTTCCCGCTAACATTGGTTCGCGACCGGCTGTTCATACCGTTGCCCGTGATCGGCGCGATCTATCCCCTGATGCGCCAGTACGGGATCTCGAGACAGGACCTCTCGAACGCCGACTACTACCAGCTCAAAACGGCCCTTCTTTCAATTCTTGAAGACGAAAAAAACGTCGTAATAGCGGCGGGGCACGAGCACGCGCTGCAGTTCAACAAGTACAAGGACATCAATCACATTATCAGCGGCGCCGGAACCAAGTCAAACTCGCTTGCCAAGGGTCTGGGCGCCACATTCGGTTCCGGATCAAAAGGATTTGCACGCCTGAACTACTATGACAACGGTCAGTGCTGGGTCGAATTCTGGACGCCTGAGGGCGATGGTTCAACGGGAAAGCTGTTGTTCAGAACACCGCTGTACGCCATCCCTCCCAAGAACAGACAGGAGCTAGCTGAAGAAAAACAGGTTAACTATGCTGACAGTATACGGGTCATAGCGGCCGGACCACAATATTCGGCAGGCGCATGGAAAGAAAAGTGGTTCGGGGAGCATTACAGGAGTACATGGGCAACCCCGATCCGTGTTAGATACCTGGATCCGGCCACATTTGCAGGGGGCCTCACACCGTTGAAACTCGGCGGAGGAAAACAAACTACATCCTTGCAGATGAAGGGAAAAGATGGCAATCTGTACCAGTTCCGGACAATTTCCAAAGACCCCAGTTCACTGCTTCCTGAAGGGTTTGCGCGAACATTCGCTGACGACTTTGTCCAAGACCAGATCTCCTCGGCACATCCATACGGAGGTATTATTGTCCCCGGTATGGCGCGGGCAGTCGGCGTTTTCAACGTGTCTCCGCAACTGGTGTATATGCCCCATTCGCGAATATTGGGACCGTACCTCGCTGAGGTTGGTGGGAAGCTCGGAACCATTGAGGCACGTCCTGATGAAGATGTCTCAGATTTCAAAATCTTCGGCAACGCCAATAACGCTGTCAGCACCCGTAAACTTTATGAGGAACTGCGGGAGGACAACGACCATATGGTTGACCAGGAAATGTTCCTTCGGGCCCGACTTTTCGACATTCTGATCGGTGACTGGGACCGTCATGAAGATCAGTGGCGCTGGGCAGAGTTCAAAACAGAGGGTAGAAAAATATATAAACCGATCGCCCGGGACCGGGATCAGGCATTTCCTAAATATGACGGGGTGATCCCGGGACTTTTGAAAGTCGTCATTCCTGATCTGCAGTCATTTGAAAAAGATTTCGGAAATATCGCAATGCTTTCCATTGCGGCCCGGAATCTGGACAGGAATCTTTTCAATAAGTTGACGGCCCGCCAATGGGTCGCCGTGGCAACCGAAATTCAGCAAAAGCTAACTGATGAAGTAATAGAAAAATCCGTCCGCCAAATGCCCAAAGAGGCATTCGACCGGTCGGGCCCTGAAATTATTGAGAAACTCAAAGCCCGGCGGAGCCAGCTGGTAGAGGCAGCAAAAAGTTACTATAAGGTCCTCGCCCGGGAAGTCACCATTGCCGGGTCCGACAAAAAAGAGTTTTTTCTCGTAACCCGGCTTGATACCGCTACGAGGGTCCGGATCTACAAGATCAACAAAAAAGACCAGATAGATACCCTGCTCTTTGATCGCACCTTCTTCCCAGAGGAGACCAAGGGAATCAACCTTTTTGCCCTGGATGGCAAAGACAGCGTCCGCATAGAAGGCCGGACCGGAAAGAATATCCGGATCCGGGTTGTGGGCGGTGCGGGCGAGGATGTGATTCACACCGATGCAGGTACCGGCCGGATCGTCATTTTCGATAACACCAGCGAAAAGAATCAGATCACGAATGAAGGTTCCGCAAAACTGCGGCTTTCCCGCCTCGCCTGGGTAAACGAGTATAGTCTAAACTCGTTTCACTATGATAAAGCTGGTCCAGGGCCGAATGCGGATTATAATTCCGATGACGGAATCTTCCTGGGGGCGGCTTACACCTGGAGACACTACGGCTTCAGGAAAGATCCGTACGCATTTGAGCAAAAACTTTCTTTTCTATATGCTCCGAGGACCAATGCACATTCCCTCCAGTATGCTGGAGACTTTTATTCTGCGTTTGGTTACCGTCGGGATCTGCTTTTGAGGATCAGCTATAACGGCCCGCAATATACATTCAGCTACTATGGTTTAGGCAATTCTACTATGAATGTCGGCGATGATGCCGATTACTACCGGGTACGGACGAGAAACTTCAGTTTCAACACCTACTATCAGAAGAGAATTACCCAGGCCTTCAGAGCGGGGATCGGGCCGGGATATGAGTACTACCGGACCGAGAAGCCTGAGGACCGATTCGTTTCGTCACCAGAATTCCCTCAACGGGATCAAATAGAAAACCCTTCCTATTACGGCACGTTAAGGACCTTCGCTAATGTCGATTTTGTGGATAATCCAATGTTCCCTACTTCTGGCGTACGATGGCGAACCCAGGCAGACTACTTCCGCGAGCTCAGCTCCGACCCGGAGAACTTTTTGCAGCTTCGCAGCAAGTTATCGTTTTATCTGACTCCGAACCTGAACTTCCCGGTAACCTTTGCCCTACAGATCGGAGGGGCTAAGAATTTCGGCGACTATAAGTTCTTCCAGGCAAACTCCCTCGGAGGCAATACATTCCTGCGAGGATATCGAAACAACCGGTTCGCCGGGACCTCCTATCTGTTCCAGAACAGTGAACTGAGATTTCGGGTGCAAAATTTCAGGAACTATATCTTCACCGGTAACCTGGGCCTATTCGGATTTTTCGATGCTGGCAGGGTATATTCCGGGGAACCTGAAAACAACACTTGGCATACGGGGTTTGGTCCGGGGCTTTGGGTAAATTTCTACAACAAGTTCATGTTTTCCACTGCCTATGGCATTTCGGGGGAAGGAAAATACTTCACCCTAAAGACCGGAATCACCTTTTAATCGGGTAGGCAGATAGGGATGATTTCCCTATCTGTCCTCTCACACCACCGTACGTGCCGTTCGGCATACGGCGGTTTGTTAGAATAATGTTGGCTGCATTTCGGTTTGAGCCTTGTACGTTGACAGTAAACTCTGGTAGCCCAGCTTGTTCAGGTACTGGTTATTGAGTACCGTTGTCAATATCGGGCTGTGCGCTATACGGCAATATCCTTTGCTGCTATTTCCCCACTCATATGCCTTTTGGTATTTCGCACCGAGTTTTAACAGATTCCGGACCCTTGTTTTGCTGTTCTTCCATTCTTTCCAAATGCATATACGGAGTCTGGTTCGAATCAACTCGTCCAGTCTTTTCAGCGGTTCCCCCGCTGTAGCGATGCAGAAGTAATTGACCCATCCCCGGATGACCGGGGCCAGTTGAGATAGCTTCTGGTGGATGCTTCCACCTTTGCTTCGGCCTGTGATCAGCTTACACTTCACTTTCATTCGTTCCAGACTTTTCTCGGCAATCCGTATCGTCCATCGTCCTTTCCAGCGGTAGAATGAAAGGCCCAAAAGGGTGCTTCGGGAGGGCCGGCTGATTTTGCTTTTGGTCCGGTTGACCTTCAGACGGAGCTCGTTCTCGATGTATCTGGTGATGCTTTCCAGAACCCGATGGGCGGATTTCTCACTTCGTACATAAATACTGCAATCGTCAGCGTACCGCACAAAGCTGTGTCCCCGTTTGGTCAGTTCCACGTCCAATTCATGTAGCATGATATTGGACAGGAGCGGGCTCAGGGGGCTACCTTGAGGGGTACCTTCAAGCCGCTGGCTCTGTACGCCGCCTTCCATCATGTCGCTCTCCAGAAACAGACGGATCAGCTTCAGGGTCGCTTGGTCGGAGATTCGGCGTGCGATTAGGCTCATCAGCTTGTCGTGGTTTACCCGGTCGAAGAACTTCTCCAGGTCCAATTCGACGATCCATGTCTTGCCTTCATCCAGCAGGCGCTGGGCGGCCCGGACCGCCTGATGGGCGTTCCGTTTAAAGCGGAACCCATAGCTGTACTCCGAAAACGTAGGTTCGTAAAACTGGTTCATCCATTGGCTGATCGCCTGCTGAAGCAGACGATCCAGTACCGTAGGAATCCCCAGCATCCGTACACCGCCCCCGGGTTTGGGTATTTCTACCTTCTTAACCGCCTGGGGGCGGTAGGTGCCGTCCAGCACGGACTTTCGTAATGTTTGGTAGTTTCGGTTTAGGTAGTCACGAAGTTCATCGGTCTGCATACCGTCAACTCCTCCTACGCCGCCGTTCCGGATCACCGAAATGAGCGCCTTCTCCACATTACGTCTGTCCATGATTTGTTCGAGCATCCTTGTCAAACTTTAATCTGCAGGGAAACACCCTTACTGTCTCACAAATCGGCTAAGCACCTCTTGCCCTCCACTTTCGGTTTCCGACCTATCCTCCGGCAAGCAGTTCTCTGACGTGGTTCGGCTTTCGACGCTTTCTTTGTAAAACCTTGTAACTCGGTTCCCTTATTCTAACATTCAGCCCTTCGTAGGTTCCCCCGCTACTATGGCCTCTGCTGACTTCTGACGATACCGCCCTGTATCGCTACAGGTTGTTGCCGCTTCAGGCTGCGCGTCTCCCTCCGCCAGCATACCGTCAGATCTCCCGGGGTAAGTGCACACCCTTTCAGTCCATGTCGCCTCTGCATTTACGTACTGGTATTCCGTACAGTATGGGGCTTTTGCTTCCTTTGCAGCATCACCCATACCAGCCCGCCTTATATGCAGTTTCTGTCCGTAGGCGCAGACTTTTGCCGCCAGCTTCTTTCAGATTCGCAGTCACCCGCGACACCCTTGCTCTTGGCTAACACTCCCTACTGTAAAGCGTGTTCGGGACTTTCACCCTATAGATTGTGCACATGCCCGGCACACAAAGAAAGCGGGTCATGAGAATGACCCGCTTTCTTGCACTTATGATCTGCCACTGTTTATTTGCCCACTTGCGCAGTGCCCTTGGCTACTCTGTCAGCAAGTTGCAATGCGTTGTAGGCATTAACCACCCCACCGGCGACACTCAGGTCTGAAAAAGATACCCTTTTGCTGCTGCCGCCTTCAGAAACCTTCACACGTGGATTGACCTTTGTAACCGATTCCATGATAATATTTTTCACCTGAAGCGCATTAAGCTCCGGGTAGTAGGACCGGATCAGTGCTGCCAGTCCCGCAACGACCGGACTCGCCATACTGGTTCCGTCATTCTCTTCATATTTGGAACCCGGTACGGTAGAATTTATTTTTACTCCGGGCGCAAAAACGTCTACTGTCTTCTTACCATAGTTGGAAAAATCCGCTTTCAGGCTCTCGTCATTTTTCCAGCCGGACGCACCTACATCGATCCATCCAGGCGCCTGACCGATATTGAGGCCTGCGCTGTCTGTATAGTACTTTGTAGGGAAGTTTTTTTCAATATCATTGTTCTGGCCATCATTGCCGGCAGCATGTACCAAAAGAACGTCCTTGCTCATGGCATATCTTACAGCGCTGTCTACAACAGCTTTGTCCCAGGCATATGGCTTTCCGAAGCTCATATTGATCACCTTCGCTCCGTTATCAACGGCATACCGGATCGCATTGGCCACATCCTTATCACGTTCATCTCCGTCTGGAACTGTGCGGACGCTCATGATCCTCACATTAGTCGCCACCCCGTCGATACCGATCCCATTGTTGCGTACTGCTGCAACGATACCAGCGACATGGGTACCATGTTCTGCATCCGGACCGGTCACATCATTATTTCCGTAGTGACGTTCGCTGCTATTTTCGTAGTTATCACCTACAGTCTGCCGGGAATCATAGTCTAAATTTAAATGATACTTCAGCTGCGTATCAAAATATTCAAGCGCATCATCCAGTTCTTTTTTGAACTTCAAGAAATCTGGCTCCTTTTTCAATTCAGACTTCACAATCTTCAGGGCCCTCCCCTGATTTTCATTTTCGGCTTTGAAGGAATCAAAATCGGCAAGAGTCGGATTGGTCTTGTTCATTTTCGCCAGAATTTCCACCAGATATTTATTCAGCATTGAATAGTTTTGGGAACCGATCTGGGCCATCTGCAACTTGCTCATATAGTCGGTCGTAATCTTCTGGAAATCCAAAAACTCCTTACGTTCCTTTTCCGACAATGGGGTGCTGGTTACAACCGATCCGTATTTTGGAAGCAGTTTACGATAAAGCCGGGTAACTTCCATATTATCGTACTGGACATTCCCCTTAGCAGAGCCGAGAAAATTCCAGCCATGAATATCATCAACATAACCATTGCGGTCATCGTCAATACCGTTCCCCGGGATTTCTTTTGCGTTGACCCATATGACCGGTTTAAGGTCTTCATGATTCACATCCACGCCGCCATCCAGAACCGCTACGATCACGGGCTGGCCTTTCCGCCCTTTCAGTATCTCAGTATATGCCTTCTCCGTACTGATACCAAAGTAACCCTGGGAAAGGTCCATGTTCTGCCAGTTGGAAACAGCCTTCTCTTTAGATTGGGAAAAGCCCAGAAGCGGAAAAGCAGCCACGGCTGCATAAATTATTATCTTTTTCAACATTCGAGATCAGATTAATTGTAAACCTATAACGCAAGTATATGGCAGAGCAATGCGGACAATAAAATTAGAATAAAAATATTACAGTTGAGCTAGGTTTAAGTTTTTGAACCGAGGTGCACTAAACAAGAAAACCCCTGATCCAAAGGACCAGGGGTTTCTTAGTAAAAGTCGGCACCGACCTACTCTCCCACGTGTTACCGCAGTACCATCGGCTC
>CBINHC010000035.1:0-10632 GCA_966250385.1 uncultured Sphingobacteriaceae bacterium
AAGCTTAATTAGTACTTTTGTATCGTTAACTAGAAAACCTCGAGTTGAAACTTCTAAAAGTTATAGCATTTACCCATAAACACATCGACCTAAAGGATTTAGGAAAATTTGTTATTTGTAACGAAAGTCTGAACGACCGCCTCCGAGCTATCCAGGCAAAGTTCAATATTCCCGAGATTTTCTATATTTCCACCTGTAACCGGGTGGAATTTGTTTTTTCCGGATCCGAGGATCTCACTCATGATTTCGTCCGGAAATTCATAGCCGCACTCAATTTCTGTATCCCGGAAGACCAGCTCGATACTTTCTGCGGACAGGTATCCGCCTATGAGGATATCGAAGCACTTAACCACCTGCTGAGAACCTCATGTTCGATGGAAAGTCTGGTGGTGGGCGAAAAAGAGATTCTGGCGCAGGTGCGAAAGGCATACGAAACCTGCCGGGAGGCCGGCCTGACGGGCGATTACCTGCGGCTGGTCATGAACCGGGTGGTTAAAACTGCAAAGGAAGTCTATACCTATACCAACATTTCCAAAAATCCGATCTCCGTCGTCTCTCTTGCTTACCGTAAACTTCGCGAACTGAACATGTGCTCCAACGCACGGATTCTGATCGTCGGCGCCGGTGAGACGAACAATAACTTTTCGAAATACCTTCAGAAACATAAGTATTCCAACTTCTCCGTTTTTAACCGGACGTTATCCAAAGCGGCTGACCTGGCCCGGGAACTGAATGGTGAGGCCTTCACCCTCGGAGACCTGAAGAACTACAAACAGGGATTCGATGTGCTGATTACCTGCACCGGCGCTACTGAGCCGATCATTACACCGGAGATCTACCATTCGCTGCTGAACGGCGAAACCGAAAAGAAAACGATCGTCGATCTGGCTGTCCCCAATGACACTGCCCCGGAAATACTGGAGAACTATCCGGTCAATTTCATCGAGGTGCAGTCGCTGCAGGAAGTGGCGGCCCGGAATGTCAAAGAGCGTCATAATGAGCTTGTTAATGCAGAGAAGATCATTGCCCGCAATATTGAGGAATTCATGCCGATCCTGAAGCAGCGCCGTGTTGAACTGGCGATGCGGGAAGTTCCTGAGAAGATCAAGGAGATCCGGAGAACCGCACTGAATTCCGTTTTTGCCGAAGAAGTGCAGGGACTGGATGACGCTTCAAGGGAAGTGCTGGAAAAGGTGATGAACTACATGGAGAAGAAATACATCACTGTCCCTATGGTGATGGCGAAAGACATCCTTTTGAAACACTCCTGAACTCCTTAAACTATAATCCCAGTTATTTTATATCGTGAACAGAAAATTAATTATCGGTACCCGTGGAAGTGATCTGGCCCTGTGGCAGGCGAATTTTGTTAAAGATCAGTTAGCCGGTATCGGCATTGAGGCAGAGCTGAAGATTATAAAAACCCAGGGAGACAGCATTCTGAATCTGCGTCTGGATAAACTGGAAGGAAAAGGATTTTTTACCAAAGAACTTGAAGAGGAATTGCTGGCCGGCCATATTGACCTGGCCGTCCATTCACATAAGGATCTGCCCACCAAGCATCCCGAGGGACTGACGATCGCAGCCGTATCTGAGCGGGAAGACCCGGCAGAGCTGCTGCTGATCCTGAAAGATTGCGCCGATGTCCGGCAGAAGCTCTCTGTCAAATTCGGCGGCATGGTAGGCACCTCATCCAATCGCCGGAAGGCGCAGCTGCTATCGGTTCGTCCCGACCTGGAGATCGAAGACCTCCGGGGAAATGTGCCGACCCGGATCCAGAAGCTGCGCGACGAGAATTACGATGCGATCATGATCGCCAAAGCAGGGGTTTCCCGGCTGGGAATCGATCTGAGCGAATTCTATGTGGAAGAGATTGAGCCGACTGAGGTCGTGCCTGCTCCGGCCCAGGGCGTACTGGCGATTCAGATCCGCGAGAACGACAAGGAACTCTTCGAGGCCCTGCAGGATCTGCATCACCCGGAAATCGCCGAGAGCATCAGTATCGAGCGCCGGGTCCTGAATATTTTTGACGGCGGTTGCCACCTGCCGCTCGGCTGCTATTGCCGGAAAGACGGCAACGTCTTCCAGGTATGGACATCAAAGGCAGAGGATGCCGATGATTTTCCTGACCGGCTGTTTGTCCAGGCCGGTTCGTCGGCCGGCCTTGCAGAGAGGATCGCTGCAAAGTTTTCAAAGGACCGGAAGTTTCCTGCGAATGTTTTCATCACCCGCCATCTTCCTGAAGGCAGCTATCTCCGGAAGGCGCTGGAGAAACATCAGATCGGCATTGAAGACCGGTCCCTGATCAAGACATACCCGATCATCAATAAGCTGGATCCCTATATTTTCAAACAGGTTGACTGGATCTTTTTCAGCAGCAAGAATGCGATCGAATACTTTTTCGGACTGAACCCCGAGTTCAGGAAGAAAACGAAGTTTGCGGTGCTTGGCCGCGCTTCTGAGGATATGCTTCGCCGGTTCGGATACAAGCCGGATTTCAACGGTGAGGGCGACGGCATTGATACTGCGGATATCGCGGAGAACTTCGCACGGCAGGCTGCAGGCCAGACGGTACTGTTCCCGGGTGCCAAAGGGTCACTCCGCACCGTACAGCATGCCCTTGGCGATGATTCGAAAGTTATTGACCTGCCCATTTATGAAACCGTGATCGAAGAATCCGTGGAACGCACATCGGCAGAGGTTCTGATTTTTACCAGCCCGTCCAACGTGGAAGCCTATTTTGCCGATAATTTACTGGAACCGGGGCAGCAGGTCATCTGCATCGGAAAATCTACCGGTAGTAAATTCGATGAGATGGGCGTCCGGTACACGCTCCCGTATTCTCCGGATGAGATCGGCCTGGCAGAGGCGGTTTTCGCGCTCGATTATTAGTGATAATTACCAGTCCTGTTTTGCAGGATGTAAATAATAAAGTTATGTTGATTCGACCCAGAAGATTAAGAAAGAATGCAGTGGTACGTGAGATGGTTGCAGAAACGCGGCTTTCGAAAGACATGTTCGTTTATCCGTACTTCGTGGTACCGGGTAAACAGGTGGTGCACGGCATCGACGCCATGCCGGGAATCAGTCACTTTTCAGCTGATACCCTGGTGAGAGACGTTGAAGCCTCCCTGAAGTTGGGCATCAACAAGGTGCTGCTTTTCGGGGTAGGTGAGGAGAAGACTGAAGATGCCAGTTCCGCGCACAGCGAGCATTCGGTGGTTGCCGGTGCAGTTCGGGCCCTAAAATCCCAATTCGGAGATGATCTGTACGTGATTACAGATGTATGCACCTGTGCCTATACCACCCATGGCCATTGCGGTATCATACATGATGACTACGTGCACAACGATGAGACCGTCGAGGTACTGGCCCGGATGGCGCTGACCCATGCACAGGCCGGGGCCGATATGGTGGCTCCTTCCGACATGATGGACGGCAGGATCGTAGCCATGCGCGAAAAACTGGATGCGAACCACTTTGAAAACACAGCGATCATGAGCTATAGTGTGAAGTTTGCATCGGCTTACTATGGTCCGTTCCGCGAGGCTGCAGATTCGGCTCCGAGCAAGGGCGACCGCAAAGCGTACCAGATGGATTTCCGGAATCCAAACGAAACGCTGCGCGAAGCGTTCCTCGATGAAGAGGAAGGTGCAGATATCCTGATGGTTAAGCCGGCTCTTGCTTACCTGGACGTTATCCAATCGGTGCGGCAGCAGACTAATCTCCCGGTAGCCTGTTACAATGTGTCCGGGGAGTATTCCATGGTCAAGGCCGCTGCAAAAGCGGGTTGGATCGATGAACAGAAAGTCACCATGGAGAATATGTACGCCTTTGCGCGTGCAGGGGCGAACATTATTATCACCTACCATATCCGTGAGATCCTTGAAAAAGAGTGGATGTAGGAAACTAACAGGCATTAATGTCGGGTCATACCTGCGATGCCGTTCATGAAAGTCAAAGATTGCGCTGCAGTTTTTGACTTTTGGCTTTGAATGAAGATCAAGAACACAGGAATTAACGTAACTCATCCGGTCACAGCCGTCATAAGCCGCACCGGACCTTTGTAATAAAATTATGCTAGAGTCATTAAAAAAGATGTTTTCCGGGTCGGAGGGAGATCTTCCCGTAAACACTTCGGGCAAGCCCGACATTTCCCGTGAGCGGTCAGGGGAGCTGTACGAGAAGGCCAAAACTTATTTCCCCGGCGGCGTCAATTCCCCGGTGCGGGCTTTCCGGTCGGTCTATGGAACCCCGTTATTTATCGAAAAAGGTGACGGTTGCTTCCTGTGGGACGCGGACGGAAACCAGTTTATTGACTTTTGCTGCTCCTGGGGACCGCTGATCCTGGGACACAACAACCCCCGTATTCGTGAAAAAGTGACCGAAACCATTCAGAAAGGAATGAGCTTCGGCGCTCCGACGGCACTTGAAAACGAGCTGGCCGACCTGATTACCCGGAATAACCGCTATGTGGAAAAGATCCGGTTCGTGAGTTCCGGCACGGAAGCTGTCATGTCGGCGATCCGGCTGGCCCGCGGATACACCAAACGGGATAAGATCCTGAAATTTGAAGGATGCTATCATGGTCATGTTGATTCGCTGCTGGTTAAGGCGGGATCCGGACTGGTCACCTTTGGCGAAACGTCTTCAGCCGGTGTTCCGGCTTCCTTTGCCGCGGAAACTATCGTGGTTTCCCTGAACGACCGGCTCGCGGTAGAGAAGGCGTTCGAAGAATTTAAGGACCGGATCGCGGCGGTCATTATCGAAGGCATCCCGGCCAATAACGGGTTATTGATCCAAACTAAGGAGTATATCCAGTTTCTGCGCCAGATCTGTACCGATAACAAGACCCTGCTGATCTTTGATGAAGTGATCACCGGTTTCAGGCTGGGCTTTGAAGGTGCTGCCGAATATTACGGAATCCAGCCCGATCTGGTTACCTATGGCAAGATCATCGGTGGCGGAATGCCGGTGGGCGCCTATGGCGGTCCTGCAGAGATCATGCAGCATATTTCTCCGGAAGGGAACGTGTACCAGGCCGGTACATTATCCGGCAACCCGGTAGCCATGGCGGCGGGAATCGCCCAGCTGACTGAACTGCTGCGGTCCGGGTTTTATAAGGACCTGAACAATAAGACGCAGGAATTTGCGGGCTCCATCCAGCGGTTTGCCTCTGCAAGAAACTATAAACTTAAGGTGTTCTCCGCAGGATCCATTTTCTGGTTTGCCTTTACCGACCAGGAGGAGATCCGGAAAGCGGAAGATATCGACCCCGCAGGAATGGAAAAATTCAAAATCTTCCACCGGGAATTGCTGAACCGGGGAATTTATCTCGGTCCTTCCGGCTACGAGGTAGGGTTTGTTTCTGCCGCACATTCGAAGATCGAGCTGGAGAAGGCCAAGCGGGCCATCTTTGAAAGCCTCGACCTGGTATTCAATCCCAGGAATACGAAAGGAGAGTAAGTCATGAAAAAGCCGCTGATCATATTATACTGTCTGACCATCTATGCGGTCGTTGAACTGATCTGGTGGGGAATTCTGATCATCGATGCGGCACCGCACAAGAAAGGAATGATCCTGGGGGAAGGCGCCGTATTCCTTTTCCTGTTCTTCGTCGGAGCCTATCACCTGGATAGGGCCATCCGGAAAGAGCAAAAGCTGAAATCGCTCCAGAAGAACTTCCAGTTATCTGTAACGCATGAGCTGAAATCACCCCTTGCTTCGATCAAGTTATACCTGGAGACCATTCTTAAACGCGATCTCAACAAGGAACAGCAGGTCACTTTCCTCAGAAATTCGCTGAAGGATATTGAACGCCTGGACGATCTCGTCGAAAATATGCTCCTGGCCACCAAGATTGAGAACCATACCTACTCGTTCCCGAAGGAGGAGTTCAATCTGTCTGCCCTGGTCGAAAAGATTGCGGACCGGTTGCAGGTACATACATGCAGTACGCAGACCCTTAAGCTTACCGTCGCCCCCGACATCTTTATCAATGCGGACCGGTTCGCCCTGACATCCGTCATCACGAACCTAATCGAAAATGCCGTGAAGTATTCGCCTCCCTGCGAGGATGTAGAAGTACGGCTGGAGAAAAAGGGAAATCATGTCTGTTTTTCCGTGGCGGATAAGGGAATTGGTATTGCGGATGAAGAAAAATCCCGCATCTTTGAGAAGTTTTACCGGGTGGGTAGCGAGGACACCCGTAAAACTAAGGGAACCGGTTTAGGGTTATTTATTGTGAAACAGGTGCTGGAGAACCACAACGCATCCATCAAGGTAAAAAATAATCATCCTGCAGGAAGTATTTTTGAAGTAACATTTAATCACTATGCAAGCTAAACAGCGTATTTTACTGGTAGAGGACGAAGAGCACCTGCTCGAAGCCATCAAACTGAACCTCGAACTGGAAGGTTATAAGGTTACAACCGCCTCTGACGGTAAAAAGGCGCTGCGCATTTTCAAGGAAGAACGCTTCAACCTGATCATCCTGGATGTCATGCTGCCGGAAATCGACGGTTTCCAGGTGGCTGAGACCATCCGCCTGGAGAACAGCGAGGTTCCCATCATGTTCCTGACGGCCAAGAATACCAGCGAGGACAAGGTGACCGGCCTGAAAAAAGGGGCGGACGACTACCTGGTTAAGCCGTTCAACCTGGAAGAGCTGATCCTTCGGGTCGGCATCCTGGTGAAGCGGAGCCTGAAGGGCGATGACCTGAAGGAACTGAACTCCTACCGCATCGGCGACAAGACGATTTACTTCAACTCCTTTGAAGTAAAACATGACGACGGTACGATCACCCCGCTGACCAAGAAGGAAACCATGTTGCTGAAGCTGCTCATCGAGCGCCGCAACGAAGCTGTCTCCCGCGAACAGATCCTTGAAACGGTATGGAACTACGATGTATATCCATCCACCCGCACCATTGACAATTTTATTCTGACGTTCCGGAAGTATTTTGAGCCGGATCAGAAAAACCCCGTTTACTTTCACTCCATACGAGGGGTGGGATACAAATTCACTGACAACCATTAATGTTTACCCGGAAGGCCCGTTTGACCGTCATCTTTATTGGCGTTGTCCTCTTAGGTTGGACACTTTATAATCAGGTTTATGAAATTTCGGCAGTGATCGGTGTAGCGATTGCGCTGCTGATCTTCGGCTATTTCAGGGAAGGAACCGTGGTGATGGCTGCACGGGAATTTCAGAACAAAAACTATGAGCGGGCGGAAGAGCTGCTGAAGGAAATCTCCGATCCGGACCGGCTGAAAAAACGGCGGCGGGGCTTCTACGAGTTCATCTACGGGAATATAGAGCTGAACCGGAAGAACTATGAAGAGGCAGAACGTCACTTTCAGATCGCCAGCCGGTTCCCGCTGCGAAACCAGAACGACAAAGCCATTGTCCTGGTACACCTGGCGAACCTGAACCTGCGAAAACAAAATTATGTGCGGTCGAAGGCCTATGTGGAACACGCCCGGACGCTGAAGATCACCTCCAGGGTACGCAGTATTATTGAAAAAATAGAATCAGAAATAGAGAATCATCGTGAGTAACCAACAACAAGACAGTTTATTTATAAAGGCCGCTTTCTGTAAACCGACGGAACGTCCTCCGGTGTGGATGATGCGTCAGGCGGGGCGGTTTATGAAGGAGTACTGGGATATCAAGAACCGGTATTCTTTCCTGGAGATGTGCAAGACGCCTGAGATCGCCGCGGATGTGACCATGCTGCCGGTCGACTTGCTGGGTGTGGATGCCGCTATTCTGTTTTCTGATATCCTGGTTACGGGCGAAGCCATGGGCGGCGACCTGAGCTTCACCCAGGGTGTAGGACCGAAATTTGCGAACCCCGTCCGCTCAAAAGCGGATGTGGACCGTTTGGAAACCGATGTCACCGACCGGCTTCAGTATGTCGCCGATGCGATCCGGGTGATCCAGGAGCGCCTGGCCGGGCGCATTCCGCTGATCGGGTTCGCCGGTGCTCCGTTTACCGTCATGAGTTACCTGGTTGAGGGCGGCTCCTCCAAAGACTTTAAACTGACCAAACTGCTGATCCATGATCAGCCGGAGCTTGCCCATCAGCTGCTTGCCAAGATCGCCGCCGTGACGGCCGACTACCTGAATATGCAGATCGCTGCCGGGGTGAACGCGGTTCAGATCTTTGACAGCTGGGCCCAGGCTCTTTCCTGGGACGATTATACCGAGTTCTCGCACCGGTATATTGCCGAGATCATTTCCAAACTTGACCGGAAAGATATTCCCGTAATTTCCTTCTGCAAGGGAAGTTCCGTATTCGCTCCGCTGATGGCCGAGGCCGTGCCGGATGTGATCTCAATCGACTGGAATGCCGACCTGAAAGACATCAGGCACCGCCTGCCTGCAGGAATCGCGGTCCAGGGGAACCTGGATCCGCACATTCTCTATGCGGACAAGAAAGTGATCAGGGAACGGATCCACCGGTTATTTGAACGGATGCGCGGCGAGAACGGATTTATTTGTAATCTGGGGCATGGCATCATGCCGGATATCCCGTTCGATAACGTGAAGTACGCGTTTGAAGTAATCAAGGAATTCAGATACTAATCCCAGCAGGTCCCCGGAAGGGGACTTTCCTTTATATGGAAGCATACCTTTACGTTAAAGCGGTTCATATCATTTTCGTAGTCAGCTGGATGGCGGGCCTGTTCTATATTGTACGGCTCTTTATCTACCATACGGAGGCGAAAGACCGGCCCGAGTCTGAACGGACCATCCTGTTTCGGCAGTTTGAAATCATGGAACGCAAGTTATGGCAGATCATCACCACTCCGGCCATGGTCTTAACCCTGCTGGCAGGCATAACGATGCTGATTTTGAACCCGGCCCTCCTGCGCGCTCCCTGGATGCTGGTAAAACTCGCCTTTGTCGGTGGGCTGATCTTCTACCATTTCAGGTGTCAGCGGATCATTCGTGAGTTGAAGCGGGAGGATTTCCGGCGGTCCTCAATCCGCCTGCGTTTCTGGAACGAACTGGCGACGATCCTCCTGGTGGCCATCGTGTTCCTGGTCGTATTAAAGAATGCGGTCGACTGGCTCTACGGTCTTGCCGGCCTGCTCGTTTTTGCGATCGTCATTATGACGGCTGTAAAAATCTATAAGAATTACCGCCTGAAAAAGGACAGATAGATCAGCGTCCGGCTTCTCCAAGGCGGATGTCGCTTTTCCCGGTCCAGCCGGCGCTCGTTTTCCTGAGGGTGACTACACCTTTTCCGCCTGGCCCGCGAACAGTTGCCAGGTAGGGTGGGGTGACAAACCGGTCGTCGCCGAAAACATAATCAGATAAATAGTAAGGCTGTTTCCCCGGTTCCAGGATCGCCGCATGGATACGGGCGGGAATCGTCGCGTCCGGATACGGGGCGGTCTGATGGTGCGGATCTCGTACCGGCCGTCCCGGTCGCTGCGGCACCACCCATGCAGCCGGCCATGCCATTTCTGAATACCTTTTTCCGTGCCGTCCTTCGAATAGTAGCCCCTGCTGTCCGTATGACAGGCACAACGTGTAACGCCCGGATAGGGCGTCTTCCCGTCCGCACGGTATAGGGTACCCGTAATGCACAACCGATCACCCGGCTCTGACGCTTCTCCGATCATCATCACTTCCGGCAGACCAGCCGGCATGTCACGGAAGCAGCAGGAGACGTCGTCGTCAGGATCATCGCATTCGCGTTCGGAAGGCAGCCTCACGCCGGGGGAATTGATGCCGGTCTCCCGGCAGAATGACCCGATTCACAGAAGCAGGATGAAGACGCTTTTTATTTTACGATCAAAATACCTGTTAGAATAATATAATGCATTGGTTTTCAAATGTTTATATGGTAAAATGTGGGTGCAGCCCGGCTGTACGCGGACTTCGCCATCCGGATGCCGGTCGTGGTGCGGATTCCGGGAAATATGCCTTTTTTTGTGTAACAATTCATAGGTCGCGCGATTCTTATCAAAAAATAGTAGGAGGGTGATGCAACCCTTAATGAGAATTGGTCATCTTACTTACAAATGCATATGGCAATAGGACATAAGCTAACAACAGACAGCCTGCTTGACGGGTGCAGACGGGGAGACCGGAAGTCCCAGGAGTTATTATACCGCTCCTTGGGTTCGAAGATGCTCGGTGTCTGCCTTCGGTACGCAAAGGATCATTATGAAGCCGAGGATATGTTGCAGATGGGGTTTGTGAAGGTGTTTCAGAAGGTTGCCGAATTCCGCGGGGAGGGGTCTTTTGAAGGCTGGATACGAAGAATAATGGTAAATACTGCGATAGAGACTTATCGCAGGAACCAACGGACACTCCAGGTGGTGGATATTGATGAGGTATACGATGAGCCGCAGTCGATGTTTGACATGAGCGGACTGGAGACGAAAGACCTGCTTAACCTGATCAAAGCGCTGCCCGGCGGATACCGGCTCGTCTTTAACATGTACGTGATAGAAGGTTACTCCCACAAGGAAATCGGGGAGAAACTAGGTATCACCGAAGGGGCCTCCAAGTCCCAGCTGAGCAGGGCGAGAGCAATTTTAAAAGAGAAAGTATTAAAAATGGAGGATCAGAATTATGCAATCCATGTCGGATAAAGAATTAGATCAGCTGTT
>CBINHC010000036.1:0-9203 GCA_966250385.1 uncultured Sphingobacteriaceae bacterium
GGCTCGACGAGCGGCCGCGGCGGTGCGTAGCGTACTCCGTCGTCCTCGTCGTCGCCCTGGAGACTCCCCGGTTAAGCGCTCCGCCGATATTGTAGACCGGGATAAAGCACAGGACGACATTCTGCGGAACAGCCTTCGATCTGAGGAGATCCCGGACGAGCATCATACTGGCGTCGATGCCTTCCGGCTCCCCCGGATGAATGCCGTTGTTGATCAGGATGATCCTGCGGTCCTGTTTCCGGATGGTCGCGGGATCGAAGTTCCGGTCTCTGGAGACAACCACCAGGTGCAGCGGTTCACCGCTGTCCGTCATACCGTATTTCAGCACCCGAAGCTCGGGGTACTGCCTGGCAAGCTGTTCAAAATAGGGAATGACCTGCGCGTAGGTTGCGGTGGTATTCCTTTTCGGATCTCTTTCAAACGGTGTGTCCTGGGCGCGGCTCACGCCGGCGCAAAAAACCAGGCATAACAGGATCAGCAGTCTGTTCATCTTATAGTTTCTGGATTGCTCATGCAGTTCAGACCTGCACGCTGCCCCAAATTTATAAGAAAAAAGGACGGTTCCTTCTATCTGCCGAAAAGCCCTTCCGGACCAAAGCAGTATTTGAGGCCGATGGCCGTCATGATGTAGGCGTCCGGCATCCTGTTCCGGAATTTTTCAGGTGGGTCGTCATACCCGTCCAGACCCTCACCGAACGCCACGTTGAACTGGAAACCGGCGGTGATGATGAACCGGGTTTTTCCCCAGTAGTCATCCAGGCCGTATTCAACGCCGCCTGACAGGGGAAGCACGATATTGGTACTCCTGTCACGACCGGAGAACGTGTAGCCGTCGTTCCGGGTACGAACGATCCGTGCGATCCGGTTCTGGATCACTCCGAGCCCTGTACCTATGTACAGTCCCTTGAGGTTGTCCAGAAAGGCAGTCCGTTCGTAATCCACGAACTGGCCAAGGTGCACTTTGCCGTTTGCGAAAACACTTGTGTAACGGTTGGTGAACTCACGGCCATGCCTGTCCCGGGTGGCATCGCCGCCATGGAGATTGCCGACCTGGCCTTCCAGCCCGGCAGTAATAAAAGGCGTGAAGTAAAAGTCAGCGTTCAGCCGGGCGGACTGCGCCATACCGGAGAGTTGTACGTCCGTGAAGGTATTGGTCAGACCGGCCCCGAGCCCAAAGCTCAGCTTATTATAGTTCTTGTACTGCCCTGAAGCCTGCAAGAAAAGGAAAGAGACCGCTGCTGTGAACAGAAACCTTTTCAAAACTCAATGGCGATTTTAAATCTTTATATCAATATAACTAAAAGAATCTATTTTTACACAATGAAACGAATTAAAATTAATTAATAGTTGACAATGAAGTCTTACGAACATTCCGTCCTCCAGCGGTTCCTCCGATATGTCACCATCGATACGCAGTCTGATCCGTACAGCGATACGCAGCCGTCAACGGAAAAACAGAAGGACCTTTCCCGCCTGCTGGTGGAAGAACTGAAGGAGATCGGAATCGAAGACGCCCATCTGGATGAGCACGGATACGTCTATGCCACCATTCCGGCAACTACTACCCGGACGGTCCCGGTCATTTGTTTCTGTTCCCATGTGGATACCTCGCCGGACTCCAGCGGAAAAGACGTCAAACCACTGGTACACCGCGATTACCAGGGCCAGGACCTCGTTCTTCCGGACGATCCTTCACAGGTCATCCGCATGCAGGACCACCCGGATCTGCAGTTCCAGGTCGGTAATGACATCGTAACGGCAAGCGGGCTGACGCTTCTCGGCGCAGATAACAAAGCGGGCGTTGCAGAGATCATGGATGCCGCCGCCTACTTCATGGGGCACCCGGATGTGGAGCACGGAACGATCCGGATCCTGTTCACGCCGGATGAAGAGATCGGCCGCGGCGTCAATATGGTAGACATCAGGAAACTCGGGGCGGATTTCGGATACACGGTCGACGGAGAGACACTCGGCTCCATTGAGAATGAGACCTTTTCCGCAGACGGAGTAACGGTCCGGATCACCGGCGTCAGCGCCCATCCCGGATTTGCCAGAGGCAAGATGGAAAGTGCGATCCGGATCGCGGGGGAGATCCTGGCAAAGCTGCCTAAAGAAACCCTGTCACCCGAAGGCACTTCCGGAAAGGATGGATTCATCCATCCGGTCGCAGCAAAAGCCAGCGTAGAGTCGGCGACCCTGGAGTTCATCATCCGGGATTTTGAAACCGCGAAACTCAGGGAGCATGAGGACGTCCTGGAAAACATCTGCCGTTCGGTCCTGGAGGAATACCCGAACAGCTCCTTCACTTTTGAGGTCCAGGAGCAATACAGAAATATGAAGGAGATTTTGGATCAGCACCCGAAAGTGCTGGAATACGGCCTGAAGGCGCTCGAGAGGTCCGGCCTGACACCCAGGCTGCGAAGCATCCGCGGGGGAACCGACGGTTCCCGGCTCTCCTTCATGGGCCTTCCGTGCCCAAACATCTTTGCCGGGGAACACGCTTTCCATAGCCGGCAGGAATGGGTTTCGGTACAGGATATGGAGAAGGCCGTCGAAACGATCGTCAACATCGCCTGCATCTGCGCCGAGGAAAACGGATAACATATTTGTTACGTAATACTTTTATTCCTGATTAAACCTCTTCGCGGCCGGACAGTCATACCGGTTCAATTCAGCATATGACCAGAAAATCATTGCTCATGGCCGCGGTATTCACCTCGGCTATAGCGCTCAATATAGATGCCCGCGCACAGAAGAAGGGCGATATACAGGAGAACGCAGCGGCACCGACGGCCACCCGGGTGGACGGCGAGCTATCGGAATGGGACACTGGCCGGTTTAGGACGGATGAAGATACCCGCCTGAGCTACCTGATCAGCAACGATGACCGCAACCTGTATCTGACACTGAAGACGAGTGACCGTGAAAAGGTTTCCAAGATCATTGCGCGGGGAATCACCCTGACCGTGAACGCCGACGGTAAAAAGAAAGAAGGCCCTTCACTGACCTTCCCCGCATCGCGGCTCGTCCGGCCTACAGGCAACAAAACCGCCGATCCGGCCGCCCAGCTCCGTGAGAGACTGGCATCAGCCAACGAGATCCGAATTTCCGGGATGAAAACCATCCGCGACGGAGGAGTCTCCACCACGAACGAATACGGGATCCGGGCCGCAGCGGTCCTGGATTCAGCCCTCACATATACCTGCGAACTGGCCGTTCCCCTGGATCAGCTGAATCTATCCGGCCCGGTCACCACGCCGTTGGCAATCAATATCCGGATCAACGGCATTGTTCCGCCGAAAGTCCCGGCCGGTCCGAGATCACCCTATGAGAGTATGCGCAGGGGCGGATACGGCCGCCCAGCCTTTCCTGAAGGCTTACAACCGGAGGAATTCTGGGTACGCCGAACATTAACTACCAAAACCAACTAACTTTTTTTTATATCAACTGCATGAAGAAAATTCTACTCATAGCCCTTTTTCTGGGGTTAACAGGTCTGTCCTATGCCCAGTCTCCCCGTGAGATCACCGGCACCGTCAAGGATACGACCGGACTCACCGTGATCGCTGCCAGCGTTCACCTGATCACACCGACGGATACCCTGCGAACCAGTACGAATACCGAAGGGATCTTCACCTTCAGAAATGTGAGGGCCCGCTCGTTTACCCTGTCAGTCAGGAGCCTGGGGTACCAGACATTCTCAAAAAAGTTTGAACTGAACGACCAGAATGTACGGACGGTCCTTCCCCTGATCACCATGCGGAACGCGGCTAATGCGCTGAATGAGGTCGTGATTTCCGGAACACCCGCGGTAACCATCAAGGAAGATACGGTCGAATACCGGGCTTCCGACTATAAGGTCCGTGAGAACGCAACCACGGAAGACCTGATCAAGAAGATGCCGGGAATCGAAGTGGACAAAGACGGAAACCTGACCGCACAAGGGAAACAGGTCACCCGGGTAAAAGTAAACGGAAAAGAGTTCTTTGGCGGCGACGTCAAAACGGCCACCCAGAACCTGCCTGCAGACCTGATCGAACGGATCCAGATCGTCGAAGACTACGGCGATCAGGCAAACATCACCGGATCGAGGACAGGAGAGGCGGAAAGGATCCTGAATATCCAGATCCGGCCCGACAGGAACAAAGGCTACTTCGCGAACGGAACGGCCGGAGTCGGAAATGAAAGCCGGTACCAGCTGACCGGAACGGGCAACTATTTCAATAATGAACAGCAGTTCTCCGCACTGGCCAATTTGAACAACACCAACGCGTCACTGTTCAATTTCGGCGGCGGTGGCGGCGGCGGAAGAGGCCGCGGCGGAAACCAGGGCGGCGGCGGCCGGTCCTTCGGTGGCGGCGGCATGGGCGGCAACATGGGCGGCGGCATGGGCGGCATGGGCGGCGGAAACTTCAGTTTCGGAGGTACTGACGGTATTACCTCTGTCGGATCCATCGGACTCAACTATCGCGACCAGCTGAGCAAGAAACTGATGACTTACGGAAGTTTCAGCTACTTTAACCGGGATAACTCCGTCGAGTCTACCACATTCCAGGAGAACCTGTACCAGGGAACAAGCATTATTGACGACCGCTCAACCAATTCCGCTACGGTAAGCAACAACTACCGATTCAACTGGAACCTGGAGTTCCAGGCGGATTCGATGAACTTCTTCAAATTCTCCCCTTCGATCAGCTACAGCAAGACCGATTCCCGGGGTGCCGAGGACGCGCTGATCTCCAGCCCGGGAAGCAATCTTTCCCAGGTCTCAGCCACGAACAACGAATCAACCGCGCCTAATCTTGGCGGTAACTTCCTGTACAATCACCGTTTTGCCAAGAGAGGCCGCAATATCAGCCTGAACCTGGCCGTGAACAGCAGCAATACCGATTCGGAAGAGGACAACCGGATGCTGGGTCTCTATTATGACCCTGCCACAAATGCCCTGATCCAGGATTCTACTCAGCACCTGAATCTCATCGATGTCAATAAGCGGATGAATGCTACTTCCAGATTGCTTTATATTGAACCGATCGGAAAGAAGTCCACACTCGAACTGAACTGGAATTACAGCCACACGAGCTATGATAACAAACGGGAAACTTTTGATCTAGATCCGGCAAATACCTTCCGTCAGGTGGATTCATTAAGCAACCTTTATCAGTACACGTTTGCGACCAACAACTTCGGGTTATCCTACCGCCATACGGATAAGAACTACAACTATACTGTAGGAATCAGCGGCGAGCCGACCCTGCTTACCGGCGAGTCGCCCATGGAAAACATATCGACACGGAGAACCGGCTTCAACTTCGTGCCGGTAGCCAGGTTCACCTACAAGTTCTCCCGGACCAAGGAATTCAACGTCAACTACTTCGGCCGGAACAGCGAGCCCACATACCAGCAGATCCAGCCGGTTGCAGATCGTTCGAACCTGAATTACCCTGTTTTCGGGAACCCGGATCTGAACGCCGAGTTCAACCACCGCCTGAACATCCGGTACAATAACTTTGACTTCAACACCGGGAGATCCCTGTTCGCTGTTCTTTCTGCGAACTACACCGAAGATAAGATCGTTACCAACACGGTTCTGCGCGAATCAGGGACCAGCAACAATACCTTTACCCAGGAGACACATTACCTGAACACCGACGGATACTATTCGATGATGGGTTTTTACTCATTCTCGGTTCCGGTGGCTGACAAAAAGTACACCTTCTCCTTCAACGGATCAGCGAACTATACCAACAATATTGCGTTCAGCAACGACCTGAAGAACAACATCAGGAACCTGGTACTCTCCCAGCGGCTGAGGCTTCAGGTCAACCCTGCTGACTGGATCGAACTGAATCCGTCAGTAGCCTATACCAACAACCAGAGCGACTATTCGCTGGCGGTGCAGAACAATGCGAACCAGAATGTTCAGACATGGACCTACAATGCGGACGGGCGGTTCTATTTCCTGAAATCGCTGGTGCTTGGAGTAGACTTCAGCAAAAATGTGAACAGCGGATATTCAGCTGCGCTGAACAGCAACCCGATGATCCTGAACACCTACCTGGAGAAGCAGTTCTTCAAGGATAAGAGAGCTACGCTCAGGCTGCAGGGATACGATCTGTTCGATGAAAACATCAACGTAAACCGAAGCATTACCAATAACTCGACCATTGACACCAGAAGCAACAGACTTGGCCGCTATTTCATGATGAGCTTCACCATGAGGCTCCAGAAATTCACCGGCAAGCAGCCCGAAAACATGCAGGGTCCGGGAATGATGAGAAGAAGAATGGACGCAGAGCGAAACTAACTACCTAACTAAGTAACGGAATCGAGTAGGAAGATAGGGATTATTTCCCTATCTGTCCTCTCACACCACCGTACGTGCCGTTCGGCATACGGCGGTTTGTTAGAATAATGTTGGCTGCATTTCGGTTTGAGCCTTGTACGTTGACAGTAAACTCTGGTAGCCCAGCTTGTTCAGGTACTGGTTATTGAGTACCGTTGTCAATATCGGGCTGTGCGCTATACGGCAATATCCTTTGCTGCTATTTCCCCACTCATATGCCTTTTGGTATTTCGCACCGAGTTTTAACAGATTCCGGACCCTTGTTTTGCTGTTCTTCCATTCTTTCCAAATGCATATACGGAGTCTGGTTCGAATCAACTCGTCCAGTCTTTTCAGCGGTTCCCCCGCTGTAGCGATGCAGAAGTAATTGACCCATCCCCGGATGACCGGGGCCAGTTGAGATAGCTTCTGGTGGATGCTTCCACCTTTGCTTCGGCCTGTGATCAGCTTACACTTCACTTTCATTCGTTCCAGACTTTTCTCGGCAATCCGTATCGTCCATCGTCCACTTGCCGCCTTTTTCATGCTGTCTTCTCCTGCTGCTGCGGTGTTCGGGCAACCGGAAATGTGTCCAGCCATTCCTGCGCGTCCACAATATTACTGAACAGTTTTGCAGAGATTTCCCGGCCCATTTCTTCCATATTGATATCGGACGACAGATGATCAGACATGCCCGGAGCGTATACCCATGCAAAATACCGGAGGCCCGCCTCGATTGCGGACGGAAGCCAGTCTCTGTAAGCCCATTCAGCCGATTCGTACCAGTTCCCCGAAAGCGCCGAATTGTCGTTGATAACCTTCTGACACTGATGATGCCGGAGGAGCTCCAGCATCTTGTTAAACCCTCTCTTTATGGAGTAGTGGTTCTGATAGCCTTTCCATGAAACAAGGATCTGACATCGCTCGTGCATGTACTGAATCTCCACATACTCATCCCTGTAGAAACTCACATGATCCGTTTCTGCAAATTGAGGTTCGGCGGTAAGCGGGATCAGGAAATGGAATGCGGACCCTATCCCCGGTTCGCTTTCAACCCAGATCGATCCGTCATGCTTTTTAATGATATTTGACGCGATGAACAGGCCGAGGCCCAGCCCCTGGAAGTTCCGGGCATCCTTTTCTACCCTGTAGAACCGTTCAAACAGGTTTGTAAGCTTATCCGCTTCAATCCCGATACCGAAGTCCTTCACGGTGCAGATCAGGTTGTTCTGAACCACCGAAGTTCGCACATGCACCTCAGCGGCTTCCGGAGAATATTTGATCGCATTGATCAGCAGATTGATGATCACCTGCTCTATCCTCGATTTGTCTGCAAGACAGCTGACCCGGACAGATTCCAGCACAACGATCCGGTGACTGGGGAACGCATGCGCGACATAGTCTATACACTCCTCAAGGACATTCGAAAAATCAATCAGCTCCTTGCTCATCGTGAGCCGGCCCAAATTGATACGGGATACGTTGAGAAGATCCGTTATGAGCTTATCGAGGCGCTCGGTGCTCGAAGCGGCCTTGTGGATCAGTTCGTGGGGTTTATTTTCATTGACCGGAACCACGTGCCCCAACAGCTGTAAATATACCTTAAGACTGGTCAGCGGCGTTTTCAGTTCGTGGCTGGCTATGCTGATGAACTCGTCCTTTTGCTCTTCGACCATCTTATTCTCGTGGATATTCGTACTGTTCCCCACCCACATCAGGAGCTTGCCGCCGACATTGAATTGGGGGACGATCCGGGTCAGGTACCAGCAATAGGTTCCGTCTTTCCCGCGCAGACGATGTTCGATGGTCAGCATTTTTCCGGAGTGGATAGCATAGAGCCACTTATGACACGTGTCTTCCTGGTCCTCCGGATGAACCACATCCGTCCAGTTCTTGTCCTTGAGTTCCTGGTACGATCTCCCGGTGAAGGTCTTCCAAGCCCTGTTAAAGAAAAAGGACTTCCCCTCCGGGTCAGCGGTCCAGACCAGTTCTGTAATCTCGTTCAGCGCCTCATTGATCAGGCCCAGCCGCCATTCCCTTGCCTGTTCCCGCGTAATATCATTTTGAATGGCCACGAAACCGATATGCTTCCGGTTGCGGAATAGGGGAGTTGCACGCAATTCAAGCCAGTAGCGCTCACCGTTTTTCTTGTAATTGGTGATCTTGCTTCTGAAATACCGAACTTCATTGATCGCCTTTCGCATCCGGCGGATCTCCTCCGGATCGGAGTCCGGACCCTGCAGAACCCGACCCGGGTTCTTGCCCTTCAGTTCTTTGAGCGTATACCCGCTGAGATCCTCAAAGGCCTTATTAACCCAGACCGTCCGAACCTTCCGGTCGGTGATCATTACAGGATTCTGCAGCTCGCCGAGCAGTCCATGACCATAAAAAGCAATTTCATGGGTGATCAGGTAAATGTGAATGATTAGGATGCCCAGCAGAATTCCGAGGAACCACTCTTTCAGACGTATGGGCGTCTGAAGAAAATAAGCATCAAGCCGCAGGTTCCGGATGATGGCATCCCCCGCAATCAGCCAGATTAAAGCAAGAATGAGATAAAACATGATGAAGAGCGTCTGTTTCTTCATATCGCTTTTTTCGGTTGGCTGTCATAATAACTACTACAGAAACCACGGCTTTGTTTCAGGTATTTACCGCACACAGAATGTAGATTCCCGCAACCACCTGTCTTGAATAACCGATCAGACCCCAGGATATCACTGAATGAAAACGTCTCTTGCGGTAGTACCTACAAAACACAGAATGATGGTAAGCTTGATGGCAGCCACGGCCGAAACGAAGTCGCCGGTTACCCACTGAGACAAAAAGAGGGTGTCTCAAAAGGGCACCCTCTTTTTCGTAAAAAGCGGAAGGTTTT
>CBINHC010000037.1:0-8450 GCA_966250385.1 uncultured Sphingobacteriaceae bacterium
TCAGTTCCGCCTTCCTTGCGAAAGCGAGTGCAAAGATATAAAAAGAAGCCATACCGCGCAAGAACCCCGCGATTATTCTTTATTTATATCCTCAATACCCTGGACATCAGCGGTAAAAAAACATCCCGCCATTTCCGCGGGAAATTGCCGCGAGTTGTACCTTTGGATTAATGAGCAATATATTCCCCCCGGCATTGGTCCGGTCACTAAAAAAAGAATTCAACTTTGAAGAAGAACGCTTCTTTACAACCCATGAGCAGCAGGAACAGATAACATCTGTCCGCATAAACCCTGGGAAAGATACAATGCTATTCGATGACCGCGACGAAGTTCCCTGGTGTTCTTCCGGAAGATACCTGCAGGAACGCCCATCCTTCATTTCGGATCCGTACTTTCATGCGGGAACCTATTATGTCCAGGAAGCTTCTTCCATGTTCCTGCACCATATCCTGAAGCATCATGCAAACCTGAACCGAAAACTGAACGCTCTGGACCTGTGTGCCGCTCCGGGAGGAAAAAGTACACTGATCAGCTCCCTGCTGAACGATGACAGCTTACTCGTCTCAAATGAGATTATCAAAACCCGGGTCAACGTACTCGCCGACAACCTGACTAAGTGGGGGCCGGTAAATACTGTAGTGACCAACAATGACCCAAAGGACTTTTCCCGGATTCCGGGTTTTTTTGATATAATGGTAATTGATGCTCCCTGTTCCGGATCCGGAATGTTCAGAAAGGATCCGCAGGCAATTACCGAGTGGTCGGAAAGCGCCGTACAGCTATGCAGCCAGCGACAGCAACGAATCCTGGCAGATGCCTATCCGGCTTTGAAAAAAGGTGGGCTTCTGATTTACTCCACCTGCTCCTACTCGATAGAAGAGAACGAGCATATTGCCGACTGGCTTTGTGATCATTTCGACGTAACGCCGGTCGCCGTTCCGGTGGAAGAGTCCTGGGGGATCGTAGAGACTCGCTCCGGCGCACATCAGGCATATGGCTATCGCTTTTACCCCCACAAAGTAAAAGGCGAAGGGTTTTTCGTATCCTGCTTCATCAAGAATGACGGGGACGAAGGCTTTTTACCAGCAAAAGGGAAGCTGGAAACCGCCGGAAAACAAGAGTCCGAAATACTAAGCCGATGGGTCAACTCGACCGACCCGCTTGAACTGATCCGTTTCAACGGGGAGTTTCTGGCATTCCCCCGCTCGCTTACCGATGAACTAAAAACCCTTCAAGCAAAGCTTTATATCAAAAAAGCAGGGACCCGGTTGGGCCGGCTTGCTGGAAAAGATCTGGTACCTGACCATGAACTTGCGCAGGGTTTCATAGCAAGCCCGGATACCCCGCGGGTCAATGTGGATAAGGAGACAGCCCTTACTTATCTTAAGAAAGAAGATATCCGCCTTCCGGGAGCTCCGACCGGCTGGACCCTGATCTGTTATGAAGGCTTCCCGCTGGGGTGGGCAAAAATATTGCCCAACAGGGTAAATAATTACTACCCAAAAGAATTGCGTATACTGAAGGATCTTCGGAATCTTTAATACTGCCCGGTGGACAACAGGACCAAGGTACATGCCTCCATGCATTCGATACCGTTTTCCACCGCGATCTTTTCGAGCCGGTAATTCTCGGTTCCGGGATTGAAGATGATGCGCCGGGGCTTGGTCTCAAGAATATAATCAAAAAGGTCCTCCTGGTGCCGGGGCCCGACGTAAAGCGTGATGGTGTCAATATCTGCATGAATCCGGACCGGCTTCTCAATAGGAACGCCGGCAACTTCACCAGCTTTGATTCCAACATTAACAATCGGATGACCATATCGAACCAGTCTGTTGGCAGCAAGATTTGCGTACCGGTTTGGATCCGGAGTGGCTCCCAGAATTAACGTTTTTTTCATCCTTCTTTATTTTTTATTGCTTCGGCACAATTTATTCCATCAATTGCTGCAGAAACTATGCCACCTGCATATCCGGCACCTTCACCGCATGGGTAAAGGCCTTCTATCTGCGGATGCTGAAGGGTCTCGCGGTCCCGCGGGATTCGCACCGGAGATGATGTGCGAGACTCCACTCCAACCAGCACTGCCTCATTGGTGAAGTACCCTCTCATCTTTTTCCCGAATACCGGCAAGGCCTTCTGCAGCCTTTTGTAGACGAGGGCGGGTAAAACTTCCGTCAGATCGGAGCTTTTGGTTCCCGGCAGATATGAATTTGTAGGAATATCCCGCGAAACACGACCATCCACAAAATCAACCATTCTCTGAGCAGGTGCAACCAGATGCCCTCCGCCGGCAACAAAAGCCTTCCGCTCAACCTCCGCCTGAAATTTCAGAAGCCGGAAAGGATCAGCGGAAGATCCCGGAACATCTTCGAGATTGATCTGCACTACGGTTCCTGAATTTGCGAAGGGATTATTCCGCTTGGAAGGAGACCAGCCATTAACAACGACTTCGTCATAATCAGTTGAGCACGGCGCAATGATCCCCCCCGGACACATGCAAAACGAAAATACGCCGTGGCCCTCTACCTGCTCCACCAGACTGTAATAGGAAGGCGGGAGGAACGGACCGCGGACAGAACAATGATACTGCGCCTGGTCAATTACCGACTGTGGATGTTCGATCCTCACGCCTAATGCGAACGGTTTGGCTTCGATCAGAACCTGCTGCCTTTCCAACATAAAATAGATATCGCGTGCAGAATGACCGGTCGCCAGGATCACCGAACCTGCCAGAATTTGCTCACCTGCTGCCGTTCTAACTCCCCGGACCTTATTACTCTCAAGGATCAGGTCGGTCACTTTACAGCCGAACCGTACCTCGCCGCCGGCGTTCAGGATACTATCGCGGATGGATGTCATAATCAGTGGAAGTTTATTCGTCCCGATATGGGGCCGCGCATCTATCAGAATTTCCTCCGTTGCGCCGTGTGCGACGAAGGCATTCAACACATAGTTAACGTCGCCGCGTTTATTTGACCGTGTATAAAGCTTTCCATCTGAGTAAGTTCCGGCCCCGCCTTCACCGAAACAATAATTGGATTCCGGGTTTATGACCCCCTCCTTGTTAATTGCAGCCAGATCGCGGCGTCGTTGCTTTACATCCTTGCCCCGTTCCAGGATAACGGGCTTTAATCCCAGTTCGATGCAGCGAAGCGCTGCGAAGAGTCCGGCCGGACCTGCACCGATAATAATGACTGGCCTCCGATCGGAAACATTAGGAAATTCCACCGAGAACATCTCGGGCACGGGTTCCTCGTCAATGTACACCTTTACTTTTAGCCGGTACACGACCTTGCGTCCCCGGGCGTCAATTGAGCGCTTACGAACCTTAACATGAGATATACGCTCTGAAGCTGTTTTCAGATGGCGGGCAGCGGCCTGCCTGACCAGGGATGCTTCATTAACTTCTTCCGGAAGAAGAACAATTTCTAGTTCTGTGACCATATCAGCGGCCGGGTTCTTATCCCAGATCGTTGCAAAAATATTAATAATCTGGCGAGCTAGGAGCCAATATGGCAGTAGTTTTTTTTGTACTTTGGCATTTTACCCCCGGGGTATGATAATTGATTAGGTTAACACGATAAACAGACAACATGAAAAGAATCCTTTACATCCTCCTGGCCTTTGCAGGCCTATCTACATTAACATCTTGCGGTTATAACTCGATGATTCAGCTTGACGAGCAGGTCCAATCGCAGTGGGCGCAGGTCCAGAATGTTTACCAGCGTCGGGCGGACCTTATCCCCAACCTGGTCAATACGGTTAAAGGCGCAGCAAATTTTGAAAAGGAAACACTCACTGCCGTCATTAACGCCCGGGCCAAAGCAACTTCCATCCAGGTTGACCCTGACAAACTGACTCCTGAAAATATTCAAAAGTTCCAGTCTGCCCAGGGCGAGTTAAGCTCAGCGATCGGAAGATTACTGGTCGTGACCGAAAATTACCCGGACCTCAAAGCGAACGCAAACTTCCAGGAACTTCAGGCACAGCTGGAGGGCACCGAGAACCGGATTACTGTTGAGCGCCAAAAATTTAACCAGGTCACCCAGGAGTACAACTCAAAGATCCGAAGCTTTCCGAATAACATTACCGCGGGTATGTTTGGATTCGAGAAAAAAGGGTACTTCCAGGCGGAGGCAGGATCACAGACGGCTCCGAAGGTAGAATTCTAAGTGATTTTCCGATGGGAATTTTTAAAGAAAGTGAAATAGAAGCCATACAGAGAGCCGTGGAGGATGCTGAGCGGTTCACCTCCGGAGAAATCAGGGTTTGTGTTGAAAAGAAATGCAAAGAACCGGTACTTGACCGCGCGGTCAACTATTTTGAGGAGCTTGGAATGGATCAGACAGCACTTCGAAACGGAGTGCTGATCTATCTCGCCGTTGAGGATCATCAGTTTGCAATTATCGGTGATGCCGGGATCAACAAAGCGGTTCCCGCTGATTTCTGGGATAGCACCAAGTACGCCATGCTAGAAAAGTTCAGACAGGGCAACATGGCTGAGGGAGTTATTACGGGAATCCATCTTGCAGGACAACAACTTAAAACCTTATTTCCTTTCCAGGGGGATGACGACATCAACGAACTTCCAAACGACATTGTGTTCGGAGACAAGAAGTAATCGGCACAAGAAAAACATCATAATGACTTATAAGAAAATTATATCCTTTTTTACTTTCCTGCTTTTCACCTCCGTCCTATTAGCCCAGACCTTTCCGGATAAACCAAACCGGCTTGTCAACGACTATACGAATACCCTTTCGCCCTCGGAAATTGAGGCACTGGAGAACAAGCTGGTCGCTTTTGATGACAGCTCATCTACCCAGGTAGCAGTCGTCCTGATCAGATCTCTCGAAGGATATGATGTATCTGACTATGCCGTGAGGCTGGCAGAAAGCTGGGGTATAGGCAGCCGGGGGAAAAACAACGGGGTATTGCTTCTCGCGTCGTTAGGTGACCGGAGGGTAACCATCCAGACTGGTTATGGTGTAGAAGGTGCTCTACCGGATGCGATTACCAAGCGCATCATCACGAACGAGATCACTCCCAACTTCAAACAGGGCAATTACTATCGCGGACTCGATGAGGGCACAGACGCGATTATTGCCTATACACGAGGTGAATACAAGAATGACAAACCGCAAAAAAGTTCAGAAAAAGGCGGCAGTGTCGGCTTCATCATCCTGATCATAGTCCTCATTATCATATTTCTTAGAAAGCGCGGCGGAGGAGGCGGGGGAACCGTAATCGGCGGCCGCGGAGCTGCAAGCCCGTTCTGGTGGATGTTAATGGGCTCCGGCATGGGGCAGCGGCACCGTGGCGGAGGCTGGGGCGGATTTAGCGGAGGGGGCGGCGGCTTCGGAGGAGGTGGAGGCGGGTTTGGCGGCTTCGGAGGAGGATCATTCGGCGGCGGCGGATCAAGTGGCAGCTGGTAAATTCTAAACTATGTTACGCAGAGATTTTCTTCAGGCGCAGATGCAGAAGCTTGCCCAGGTGCTCGCCCGAATCATCGGGTTGAAAAGGGACGGGCTTACAGTAGAGGCGGAAGCCATCCTCAAGCAAGCGCTAGAGGACGAGTTTGGTTTGGCTACGGGCGGCTTTCAGCACATCAGTGCAGAAGAGTTCATCACCAACATCCGAGCTCAGGGCTACAACGCGGAGAAAGCGGACCTCCTTTCACAGTTTCTATTTGAGTGGGCATCCCCATTCAGAAGGGATGACCCGGCAAACGAAAATCTCCTCGGAAAAGTTCTCGCCCTTTATGATTTTCTCGAAACAGATTTTCACCAGCAATCGCTTGAGAACCTTAAACGGCGAACCATCATCAGGAACTTCCTATCAAAACGGAATTAATGAAAGAATTGAAATGGCAGAAGTTGTCCACCAAATACCTCGTAAAGGAAAAGTGGGCAACCCTGCGGGTAGACACATGCAAACTGCCGGACGGACAGGTAGTCGACGACTATTACGTCCTCGAATACTCTGACTGGGTCAATGCCGTTGCGTTGACTGAAGATAACAAGGTGATCCTGATCACGCAGTACCGTCATGGCGCGGAAGAAGTCATTACGGAAATCCCGGGTGGCTGTATAGACCCTGGAGAAACTCCGGAAGCGGCTGTACGAAGGGAGCTACTGGAGGAGACCGGGTATTCGTTCTCTACTATTGAACCATTGGTTACGCTGTATGCAAATCCTTCAACTGCCAGAAACAAGACATACTCCTTTCTTGCAACCGGTGGCGTGAAGACACATCAGCAGCAGCTAGACGGACGTGAACAGATCATCGTGCACCTGTTAAGCCTGGAAGAACTGAAAGAAAAGCTGTTAACCAACCAGATTTCCCAGGCATTACACTGCAGTGCACTGTTCTATGCGCTGCACCGGATCGGAGAAATCTAGGATTAATTACAGTTCTCTTTCCGCCGGGTATCAATAATGTAGTTGATTTTCCATGTGCCCTGCAGCCTGACCAGCTGAAACGAATTCACTCCGCAATGGCTGAAGTCGCCTCCAAGGTAGAACTTATAGCTGGTCCATACACTAGCAAGGCCATCATCGATATGAACGGCATCAAAAGTGATCCTCTCGTCCCAGACTTTATCGTGCGGAGCGGCAACGGCCTTCAGAAAATTTTCGACAGGCTCGGAACGAACTTCATCCTTTCCTCCCCTGGAAACAATCGTTTGCAGGATCATTCGCGGAGCAAGTACGGATCGGAGCATCGTGCTATCCGCCAGCCGCATGGCATCGAACATCCTTTGAATCGTCGCTTTTATTGCTTTGGTATCGTCAGGTCCGGTTTGCGAAAAGCCTGTGCCGGCAAGAATAGTCAGCACCATAGACAGTACAAGTTTTTTCATACTTAAACCTAAATAAAAAATCCTGTCCGCTTATATGCAGACAGGATCGTTACATCTTTATTTCTTCCTGAGGTTCTTGTATCTCGCCCACATCAAGAAACCAAGTATCACCCACCCTACAACCAGAATTTCAGGGAAAGAAAGCCGCATTAACTCATTTTAAGTTTCTTCTGAATATCGGCGACATAGCCTTTGAATTTCTTATCGGTATCGATCAGATCCTCAACAGTCTGACATGCATAAATCACGGTTGAGTGGTCACGTCCACCAAAAAACGCCCCGATGGACTTCAGTGAGGTCTTGGTGTGACTTTTAGCCAGATACATGGAGATCTGGCGGGCCTGAACGATTTCCCGTTTGCGGGTCTTGGATTTAACCATCTCCACCGGAACCTCGAAGTATTCGCAGACGAGCTTCTGGATATATTCCATCGAAATCTCTTTTGAAGAGTTCTTAATGAAATTCTTCAGCATGGACTTGGCCAGTCCCAGATCTATTTCCTTCTTATTCAGCGTCGACTGGGCTAGCAATGATACCATCGCTCCTTCCAGTTCCCGGACGTTGTTATCAATGTTGTGAGCAACGTACTCAACAACTTCTCCCGGGAGATCGATCCCGTCCGTATACATTTTCGTTTTCAGAATCGCCATCCTTGTCTCCAGATCCGGCACCTGCAGGTCTGCAGATAGTCCCCACTTAAAACGGCTCAGCAAACGCTCTTCCAATCCGGAAAGATCCTTGGGAGCCTTGTCGGAAGTAATGATCAGCTGCTTGCCCGACTGATGGAGATGATTGAAAATATGGAAAAAGATGTCCTGAGTCTTTTCCTTACCGGCAAAATTGTGAACGTCGTCCATGATGATGACGTCCATCGCCTGGTAAAAATTCACAAAGTCATTGATGGTATTATTCTTAAGGGAATCGACAAACTGCTGGCAGAACTTTTCACAGGAAACATAGATGACGAGTTTGTCAGGCATGTTGCGCTTGATTTCATTACCGATTGCCTGCGCCAGGTGTGTTTTACCTAGCCCTACACCTCCATAGATCATCAACGGATTAAAGGAGGTCCCCCCCGGTTTCCCGGCAACAGCATAACCAGCAGAACGGGCCAGACGATTACAGTCGCCCTCAATAAAGTTTTCAAAGCTGTAGTTTGGATTCAGCTGGGGATCGACCTGCAACTTTTTCAACCCCGGAATCACAAAAGGATTCTTGATATCCTTGTTCAAAGAAACAGGCATGGGAATGGACTGATTCTTTCCCTCTGCACCATTACCGTTTGAAGGCATGTTGGTGGTATAGGGCTTACTGTTCGAAGATTTTTCCACTACAATATTGTATTCAAGGCGGCCTTCATCACCAAGCTGCTTTTTTACGGTCTTCCGTAACAAACCAACATAATGCTCTTCCAGCCACTCGTAAAAGAATAAACTTGGCACTTGTATGGTTAAAATATTTCCCTCCAGACGCAAGGCTTTAATCGGCTCGAACCAGGTTTTGAAGCTCTGGGCCGGTATGTTGTCCTTTATTATCTGGAGACAATTATTCCATACGTTAGTACAAGTTTTTTCCATACAATTTTCTT
>CBINHC010000038.1:0-8366 GCA_966250385.1 uncultured Sphingobacteriaceae bacterium
TCGACATGCACAAACCGACCAGCAGGAAGGAACTGTTTGACTACCTGAAGCAGCAAATGCAGCTGGACCGGGCCAAACATACCATTCTGCCTCCGAGTAAATTCGGACTGGTACAGATCACCCGTCAGCGGGTTCGTCCGGAGATGAACATCGTCACCAACGAAGTTTGTCCGACATGCGGCGGCACCGGCGAGATTAAAGCCAGCATCGTTCTGATGGAGGATATCGAGAATAATCTTGATTATGTCCTGAATGAACAAAATGAAAAGAACATTACACTGACTGTTCATCCGTATATTGAAGCCTATATCAAGAAAGGATTGTTCTCCCAGCAGCGTAAGTGGTACTTCAAATACGGCAAATGGATCCGGGTCAAGGCGATAAGCTCTTATCATATGACCGAATTCCATTTCCTGAATTCGAAGGAAGAAGAAATCAAATTATAATTTAAAGCTACGGATAACGATCTTTCAGGAAAAAGTCGTAATTCGTAGCTTTAATTTTTCCCCATCCCGTTGGCTAAGACAAAAACTGCGTATTTCTGCCAGAGCTGTGGCTATGAATCCCCCAAGTGGCTGGGCAAATGTCCCTCCTGCCAGCAGTGGAATACCTTTGCTGAAGAAGTCCTGGAAAAGGCGGCAACATCCGTCCCCGACTGGAAGACTTCCTCATCGCAGAACAGCAGGGCCAGCAAGCCCGCCGCGATCAATGATATTCAGTTCCGGGCAGAAGACCGGATACTGACCCAGGACCAGGAATTTAACCGGGTGCTGGGCGGGGGTATTGTACACGGATCCCTCGTGCTTATTGGCGGTGAACCCGGCATCGGGAAGTCTACCCTCATGCTGCAGCTTGCGCTGACCATGGGTGGCCTGAAGGTGCTGTACATATCCGGAGAAGAGAGCGAGCATCAGATCAAGATGCGTGCGGAAAGGCTGCTGGCGACACCCACCTGCGACTGTTACATTCTGACGGAAACGTCTACCCAGAACATTTTTAAGCAAATCGAGCTGCTGGAACCTGACCTGCTGGTCGTGGACTCCATTCAGACGCTCCATTCTGCCCATATCGAGTCGACGCCGGGAAGTGTATCCCAGGTGCGGGAGTGCGCCGCCGAGCTGTTGCGATTTGCCAAGGAAACCTCTACACCTGTTTTCCTGATCGGACACATTACCAAGGACGGCTCCATCGCCGGACCGAAGATCCTGGAACATATGGTAGATACCGTTCTGCAGTTTGAAGGTGACAGGCATCACGTCTACCGGATCCTTCGCGCCGTTAAAAACCGGTTCGGATCAGCTTCTGAACTGGGAATCTATGAAATGCAGGGTACGGGGCTGCGCGAGGTAAGCAACCCCTCGGAGATCCTGCTGTCCCAACGGGACGAGCCCCTCAGCGGGATCACTATTTCGGCGATGCTGGAAGGAGTCAGACCCATGCTCATCGAGACCCAGGCCCTGGTCAGCCATTCTGCCTACGGTACCCCCCAGCGGTCCGCCACAGGCTTCGACACGCGGCGGCTTAACATGCTGCTGGCCGTTCTTGAAAAGCGCTGCGGCTTCAGGCTGAGTGCGAAGGACGTGTTCTTTAATATTGCAGGCGGGCTACGTGTGGAAGATCCGGCGATAGACCTGGCGGTGGTCGTAGCCGTGATATCCTCGCACGAGGATATTCCGGTGTCTGCCAAGACGTGCTTCGCCGCCGAAGTAGGTCTTTCAGGCGAGATCCGCGCGGTTAACCGGATCGAGCAGCGCATAGCAGAAGCTGAAAAGCTGGGCTTTGAAGAAATTTTCATATCACGGTATAATTCCAAGGGGCTGGATACCTCCAGGTTCCAGATCGCTGTGCGGATGGTGTCGAAGGTGGAAGAGGTTTTTGCCGCCCTGTTCGGGTGATCCGGCCGAAGGAATTTATGATAAACCTTTTACGAAAGCATGGAAGGTTTACTGGCGTGAGTGAGTAACTTTGTCCGCGAATGAAAACATACTTCCGCTTACTGTCCTTTGCAAAACCGATTGAAAAATTTGCAATTCCCTATATTCTCGCGACAGTACTTGCAATTGTCTTCAGTACCCTGAATCTGGCCTTGCTGGGCCCGTTGCTCAAGACCTTATTTTCTGAACATGAACCTATTACCGCCGTAACTGCCAGGCCGTCGCTATGGGATATCATGGATCTCTTCAATTATTACGTCAATTACTCGATCAGCCGGTACGGTGACTGGGAAACGCTGAAGCTCGTTTGCGGAGTGATCGTCATATCAGTCCTTCTTGCCAATATTTTCAGGTATCTCTCCCAGCGGGTGATGGAAAACCTGAGGGCTCATACCCTGCTGAACCTGCGGAAGTCGGTGTTCGATAATGTGATGGGCCTTCATTTGGGTTACTTCAACAATGAGCGGAAAGGGGATATCATCTCCAAGATCGCCGCCGACGTACAGGTCGTGCAGTTTTCCGTTACGAGTACGCTTCAGGTCGTTTTTAAGGAACCGGTGCAGATCCTGGCGTATCTTTTCGTCCTGTTTTCCATTTCCCCGATGCTGACCTTTTATTCCCTGCTGATCGTTCCGATCGCCGGACTACTGATCAGCTGGATCGTGAAAAAGCTCAAGAGGCAGGCAGTCGATGCGCAGGAGTCCTTTGCATCGATGATCAGCCTGCTGGATGAATCGCTTTCAGGAATGAAGATCATTAAAGCATTCAATGCTTCGGATACCGTTCGTCAGAAGTTTAATAATGAGAACAAACGGTACACTTCGATCATTAAGTCGATGGCGGGAAGACAGCAGCTTGCCTCTCCGGTGTCTGAGTTCCTAAGCGTCTCCATGGTGGCCGGCATTATTCTTTATGGCGGGTACCTGATTCTTAATAAGGAGTCCATTCTTGAGCCGGAGCAGTTCATCGTTTATATCGCCATTTTCTCACAGATCATGCGGCCTGCCAAGGCCCTGACCGACTCCTTTACGAACATTCATTCGGGGATTGCCGCCGGCGAGCGTGTACTTGACCTCATGGGTGTCAAACCGGCCATTGAGGATTCACCGAAGGCGGTTTCCGTAAGAGAGTTCAAAGATAAGATCGAATTCCGGGACGTATCCTTTTCTTATAATGACGAACGGGTTATCCTGGACCGGATCTCCCTGTCCATAGAAAGAGGCCGGACCATTGCGCTTGTAGGGCCATCCGGCGGCGGAAAATCCACGCTGATCGACCTGATCCCGAGGTTTATAGAGCCTCAGGAGGGCGCCATCCTGTTTGACGGGATAGATATCCGCGGAATCAAGATGGAGTCCCTGCGTGCACAGATGGGGATCGTTAACCAGGAGTCGATCCTGTTCAATGATACGATATTCAATAACATCGCATTCGGGAAGCCCGGGGCCACGCCGGAAGAAGTGCAGGCCGCCGCTGAGGTTGCCAACGCGCACTCTTTTATCATCGCCTGTGAAGACGGGTACCAGACAAACATCGGGGACCGTGGCGTCAAACTGTCGGGGGGACAGAAGCAGCGCATTAATATCGCGCGTGCTGTCCTGAATAACCCCGCTATCCTGCTGCTGGACGAAGCAACGTCGGCGCTGGATACTGAGTCCGAGAAACTGGTGCAGGATGCCTTATATAAGCTGATGCAGAACCGTACGTCCGTGGTCATCGCCCACCGTCTCAGTACGATCCAGAGTGCTGATCTGATCGTTGTGCTGGAATCAGGACGGATCGTTGAGCAGGGTACCCACCAGGAACTGAGTCTGAAGAACGGATTATACCGCCGCCTTACGGAGATGCAGGCATTTGCTGAATAAGATTGAGCGGGTAATCGGAATAATTAAAAGGAAGATGGTGCAGCCGTTTTCCTTTTTTTATTTGAAGAGGTGGCGAAAGAGGCGCGGGTAGTTCAGCAGTCAGAAACCGGTCTTGTGGCCGGTGCGCTTCGCTCGCTTATGGAGATGCTTAAAAAAGAAAAGCGGACATGGTAAAATGTCCGCTTTTCTTTATGCTGGTACGATGGCTTCGTTATAACTTCCGTTTAACTTCGACCTGTTCGTATGCTTCCACGATATCGCCAACTTTAATATCATTAAAGTTGTGGATGTTCAGACCGCACTCATAACCCGTTGCGACTTCCTTCACGTCATCCTTGTATCGTTTCAGGGATGCCAGTTCGCCTGTGAAGACAACCACACCGTCCCGTACGATCCGTACTTTGCTGTTCCGGTTGATCTTTCCGTCGAGGACCATACATCCCGCGATGGTTCCGACCTTGCTGATCTTGAATACTTCCCGGATCTCCACGTTGGCGGTGATCTTTTCTTCGTATTCAGGGGCAAGCATACCCTCCATCGCTGCCTTAACTTCGTTGATCGCGTCGTAAATGATCGAGTACAGACGGATGTCAATCTCTTCCTGTTCGGCGAGCTTACGCGCACCGGCAGACGGCCTGACCTGGAAACCTATGATGATAGCGTCAGATGCAGAGGCCAGCAGTACATCGGATTCGGAGATCTGACCTACCGATTTGTGAATAATATTCACCTGGATCTCTTCCGTTGACAGTTTCAGTAAGGAGTCGGAAAGCGCCTCGATAGAACCATCCACGTCTCCTTTAACAATAATATTAAGCTCCTTGAAGTTACCGATTGCCAGACGGCGTCCGATCTCATCCAGTGTAATGTGTTTCTGGGTCCGCAGTCCCTGCTCGCGCTGAAGCTGCAGTCGTTTATTGGCGATTTCCCGGGCTTCCACTTCACTTTCCAGTACATTGAACTTATCCCCTGCCGTAGGGGCACCGCCCATACCCAGTACCTGTACCGGTGTAGAAGGGCCGGCCTTGTCGACCTTTTGTCCCCGCTCGTTGGTTAAGGCTTTTACCTTTCCGCTGTAACTTCCGGCAAGAATAGGGTCTCCTACGCGGAGCGTACCTGCCTGGATCAGGACCGTCGTTACGATACCGCGGCCTTTATCCAGCGCCGCTTCGATTACGGTACCTACCGCACGTTTATTTGGGTTCGCCTTAAGATCCAGCAATTCGGCTTCCAGCAGGACTTTCTCCAGGAGGAGATCGATACCCTGACCTGTTTTTCCGGAAATTTCCTGGCTCTGATATTTTCCGCCCCAGTCTTCAACCAGGATGTTCATCTGGGAGAGCTGTTCACGGATCCGGTCGGTATTTGCCCCCGGACGGTCGATTTTACTGAATGCAAATACGATAGGAACACCGGCAGCCTGCGCGTGGTTGATCGCCTCCCGTGTCTGAGGCATGACGCTGTCGTCTGCTGCGATCACAATGATGGCAATATCCGTTACCTGGGCCCCGCGTGCCCGCATGGCGGTGAACGCTTCGTGTCCCGGTGTATCAAGGAAGGTGATCTTTCGGCCGCCTTCCAGCTGGACTTCATATGCTCCGATGTGCTGGGTAATACCCCCCGCCTCACCGGCGATTACGTTGGTCTTACGGACAAAGTCAAGTAAGGACGTTTTACCGTGGTCGACGTGACCCATTACGGTTACGATCGGCGCTCTCGGCAATAGATCTTCCGGTTCATCCTCCTGCTCAAGGTTCCGTTCCTCATCTTCCGGCTTCACGAACTCGATCTGGTACCCGAATTCATCGGCAACGATGGTCAGGGTCTCAGCGTCGAGACGCTGGTTGATGGAAACGAACATTCCCAGGCTCATACAGGTCGATATGATCTGAGTGACCGGAACATCGATCAGGCTTGCCAGTTCATTGGCGGTAACGAACTCCGTAACGCGCAGGATTTTGGACTGCAGTTCTCTTTCGAGTTCCGCCTCTTCCGCAGAGTGCGCATAGTCGTCACGTTTCTGGCGGCGCAGTTTCGCCCGCTGGGAGAACTTGCCTGATTTACCTGCACCGCTTAAGCGGGCAAGTGTCGCTTTGATCTGATCCTGGATCTCTTTATCTGTAGGTTCCGCTTTAGGACCCGCCTGTGATCTGCCTTTGAAATCAGGTCGTCCGGCCGACTGGCTCCGGTTTCTGAAATCAGGTCTTCCGCCAGGAGTGCCCGGTGCGCCGGTTGGCCTGGTTCCCTGATAGCCGCTGCCCTGGGGACGGGAGCCGGCACCCTGTTGCGGAGTATCCGGCTGGTCTTTGCGTTTTCTCTTTCTTTTATGGTCATTTCCGACATTACTGGAAGAAGCCACAGGCTGGTTACGCCGCGGCTGGTTCGAAAGATCGATCTTTCCGATAATGTTCGGTCCGGTAAGGCGCTCGGCTTTCGCACGGACGACCTCGTTAGGATTGGCGGCCGGTACTTCCGGTTTCGGAGCCGGTGCCGGAGGAGGAACAGGCTTCTCCGCTTCCGGTATTACCGGTTCAGGGACAGCCGGGGCCGGTTTTTCTGCAGCCGGCGGGGGAACTGGTTTTTCCTCTGCAGGCTGAGGCGCAGGTTTATGTTCCGCAACCGGTTCCGGTTTCACTTCCTCTGCGGGTGCGGCCGGTTTAACCTCTTCTGCTTTTGTTTCCTGAGCAGGCTGAGGGGCGATTGGCGCGTCCTCTTTAGATTTCTTTTCAGAACGGTTTTTCGGGTTCAGATCCTCCAGATTGATCTTGCCGACGACCTTAACGCCCGGCAGATTCTCATTCTTCGGTTCTTCCTGCCCGGCTTCAGGAGCAGGCGCAGGAGCAGGTGCCGGCTTCGGTTTTTCAACTGGAGCGCTGAACGTTGAGCCCGCGTTTTTGATGAGGATCTCTTCCTGCTCAAAATCTTTATGGCGTCTCGGTTCCGGTCTTTCAGGCTGCTGAGGAACGTCTTCACGACGAATCTTGCCAATCACAATCTGATTAGCCTCCTCCTTAACCATTTTAGCACCCTGGAACTCTTTCAGCAAAACATCGTACATCTCCGCTGACAGTTTCTGGACCGGTTTTGCCTCAATGGCGAAACCTTTCTTGTTCAAAAACTCAGCGGCAGTCGATAAACCGATATTCAGCTCCTTTGCTGCTTTTAGTAAATTTATGCTTTTACCTTCTGACATCTAAAATTTAACCTCTCACTTATTATATGAATACAAAAGTACTTTTTTATAATGGTAATCCGTACCGGGATTTAAAAACCTGTTTCGGATTATTCAAACTCCGACCGTAAGATATCCATTACCTCTCTTACAGTAGTTTCTTCAAGATCAGTGCGTTTTACTAATTCGTCCGGTGTCAGGGCAAGAACTGATTTGGCGGTATCCAGACCAACCCGCTTGAATTCGTCAATGATCCAGTCTTCAATCTCGTCAGCAAATTCTTCAATGTCTACGTCTTCCTCGTCCTCTTCACTTTCGCGGTATACGTCAATTTCGTATCCTGTTAATTTGCCTGCAAGTTTGATGTTATGTCCGCCACGGCCAATCGCTAAGGATACCTGGTCTGGTTTTAAATAAACTGCGGCTCGTTTTTCCTGGTCGTCAAGCTTGATCGTGGTGATCTTGGCAGGACTTAAAGCCCTTTGGATATACAACGAAATATTATTCGTATAGTTTATTACGTCGATATTTTCATTTTTCAGTTCGCGCACGATACCATGTATCCGCGATCCTTTCATACCGACGCAGGCTCCAACCGGGTCGATGCGGTCATCATAGGATTCGACAGCCACTTTCGCGCGTTCTCCCGGTTCGCGGACGATCTTTTTAATGGTGATCAGACCGTCAAAGATCTCAGGAACTTCCATCTCGAATAACCGCTGCAGGAACTCAGGGGCGGTCCGTGAAATAATGATCTTCGGATTGCTGTTAAACATATCCACCTTAAGGATCACGGCACGAACGGAATCACCTTTTTTGAAATAGTCGGCAGGAATCTGTTCTGTTTTAGGGAGGATCAGTTCGTTGCCTTCATCATCGAGTACAAGGGTTTCTTTTTTCCATACCTGATAAACTTCTCCAGTGATGATCTCGCCGGTACGGTCCTTGTATTTCTTGAAGATCTCATCTTTTTCAAGCTCAAGGATTTTAGAAACCAGGGTCTGCCGGGCTGCAAGGATGGCCCTGCGTCCGAAGCTTTCCAGGGTGATCTGTTCAATGAACTCATCACCGATCTCCAGGTCCGGATCTATCTTCTTCGCTTCAGCTAATTCAATTTCCAGGTCGTCATCTTCAGAGAACTCGTCTTCCACAACCATGCGGGTCCGCCAGATCTCAAGATCTCCGTTATCAGGATTCACGATCACGTCACAATTCTCGTCAGTCCCGTATTTCTTGCGGATCATGCTGCGGAACACCTCTTCCAGCACACTGATCACTGTAGGGCGGTCAATGTTTTTGAAGTCCTTAAACTCCTGGAATGAATCAATTAAATTAATATTGCTCATTTTACTTAAATGAAATTAACACCTTGGTTTCTGCTATTTGGTCAAAGGG
>CBINHC010000039.1:0-7897 GCA_966250385.1 uncultured Sphingobacteriaceae bacterium
ACTGCCGACCTTAGGGTTATGAATCCTACGCTCTAACCATCTGAGCTACCCCGCCGGATCTGTTTTTTTGAAGCTTTTTTTCTTCATCACCTATCAAATTTCCCTGCAAAAGGGTGCTTCTCAAAAGTGAGTTGCAAATATAGCAGAAATTACTTTTCTTTAGAAAGAAATGTTAAAAAAACGCTTAACAGCATGGGAAACAGTATCGAAAGAATGACTGAAAAGAAGAAGTTCCATATAGAATACGAAGTGAAATCGTCCCCCAAGATATTATTTAGTTTTTTGAGTGAACCCAACGGACTTTCCCAGTGGTTTGCTGACGATGTGGTGTACCGGGACCAGATTTATACCTTCACCTGGGATGATGAGCAGCAGCGGGCGAAGCTGTTATCGATCAAAGAAAATAAACTGGTGAAGTTCCGGTGGATGGACGACGATCCCCAATGCTATTTTGAAATGGAAATCGTCCAGGATGAGCTGACGAATGATGTCGCCCTGGCGATCACCGATTTCGCTACCGATGACACGATCGAGGAACGTCGTCTGATCTGGGATAATCAGATTCAATATTTGGTAAGCGTACTTGGTGCATAGGGGAACGAAAATCCCTATTTTTGCAGTGTGAAAAAAGTCCACCTATTGGTTTTGAAGGCTTTCATCAGGCCTTTCATCGTTACCTTTTTCATTGTCATGTTCATTTTGTTGATGTTATTTTTGTTTAAATACATCGACGATTTGATCGGAAAGGGCTTTGATTGGTACGTTATTCTGGAGCTGCTGTTCTATGCCTCAGCAACCAACGTTGCCATGGCGCTCCCGCTGGCGATCCTTCTTTCCTCTATTATGACCTTCGGGAGCCTGGGAGAAAACTATGAACTGGTTGCGATTAAATCTGCGGGCATCTCTCTTCAGAAGGCGATGGTCCCCCTGGTCATCACTGTTCTGTCGGTAAGTACTGCGGCGTTCCTGTTTTCGGATTATATGCTGCCCGTTGCGAATTTGAAAATGGGCTCACTGCTTTATGACGTCCGGAATCAGAAGGCAGCATTTGGTATCAAGGAAGGCGTATTTAACAATGATATTCCAGGATATTCGATCCGGGTTAAGAAAAAAGGCGATGACGGGCAAACCCTGCACGACATACTGATCTATAGCCACATTAACAAGGAAGGAAACATCAATGTTCTGATGGCCAGGGAGGGCCGGATGTACCGGACGGAAAATGATACCCTGGTCTTGAAGCTTAAAGATGGGATCCGCTATGATGAAACCCAGGGTGAGGGGGGATATAATCCCCGTCAGCAGTTTATCCGGTACCGGTTTAAGGAAACCGAACAAAAATTCGACCTGTCTGCGTTTAAGCTGACCCGCACGGATGAGAGCCTGTTCAGGTCCAATTATGCGATGCTTAATATGCGTCAGCTTAAATATTTCACCGATTCGTTCGAAGTGAAAGTGGACAGTAACCGCCACACCGTATATCCTCAGATCGCGCCCTATTACAAACAGAATTCAGTTGGCAGGGGATATGAGAAGCTGAAGCCGAGGAAATTGAAAATGTACAAGTCGAGTGTTCTGGAGGCGCTCCCGGGGGACCGGAAAGAGCAGACGATCGAGATTGCTAAGAATGAGGTGCGTGGAATTCAGGAAGCACTCAATATGAAGGTCAGTGTGGATGATGACTTTGTTAAGCGTGTCCGGGGATATCTGGTTGAGTATAACCGCAAGCTAACCCTTTCCTTTTCCTGCATCGTGCTTTTCTTCATCGGGGCGCCGCTGGGTGCCATTATCAGGAAGGGGGGGCTGGGACTTCCGGTGGTTACAGCGATTACATTCTTCCTGATCTATCACACGATTTCAACGATCGGCGAAAAATCTGCCAAACAGGGACAGCTGCCTCCTGCAGTCGGCATGTGGATATCCATCATCGTATTATCTCCCCTGGGAGCTTTCCTGACCTATAAGGCGACCATCGATTCGGTCCTCTTCGATATCGATGTATACAAGCATCTGTTCAGAAAGCTGTTCCGCAGAAAAAAATGATCTTATTGCATTTAATTGACCAGATTGTATGGTATTCCGCCGGTGCCTGGTCTCCAAATTCACTAAATTTGACAAAACAACCGTAAATGCCACTGGGGCTCAAATCAGCCCCGAACCTGGCGTTTATGACACTAAATCATAGACAATGTTAAACACCATTGAGGAAGCCATTGAAGATATAAAATTGGGAAAGGTGATCATCGTCGTCGACGACGAGGATCGTGAAAACGAGGGTGATTTCCTGACTGCAGCGGAAAATGCCACGCCGGAAGTTATCAACTTTATGGCCAAGCACGGTCGCGGACTGATCTGTGCACCCCTGACTGAAGAGCGCTGCGATGAGCTGAAGCTGGATCTCATGGTCGGGAATAATACCGCGACACATGAAACGAATTTTACCGTGTCGGTCGATCTTATCGGTCACGGTTGTACTACCGGGATCTCGGCATCGGACCGGTCCAAAACCATCAAAGCATTGATCGATCCAAATATCAGGGCAGAAGAGCTTGGAAGACCGGGACATATCTTTCCGTTACGCGCCAAGACTGGTGGCGTATTGCGCCGCGCCGGGCATACGGAGGCTGCTGTCGATCTGGCCCGCCTTGCCGGTTTTCAGCCGGCCGGAGTGATTGTTGAGATTATGAAAGAGGACGGCGAAATGGCCCGCCTGAATGATCTGATCGAGATCGGCAAACAGTTTGAAATCAAGATTATCACTATAAAGGATCTGATTGAATATCGCCTGGCCAATGAAAGCCTGATCAAGAAAGAAGTATCTGTGAAGCTTCCTACCGAATGGGGCGATTTTGAAATGGTTGCCTATACCAATATTCACACGGGCGATCATCATCTGGCGATCGTTAAAGGTACCTGGGAACCGGGCGAGCCGGTGCTGGTCCGGGTTCATAGTTCCTGTATCACCGGCGACATATTCGGATCCTGCCGGTGTGATTGCGGCCCCCAATTGCATAAGGCTATGGAAATGATCAATGAGGCTGGTAAAGGCGTCATTATTTACATGAACCAGGAAGGGCGCGGTATCGGCCTGATCAATAAGCTTCACGCTTATAATCTGCAGGAAAACGGCCTTGATACGGTCGAAGCGAACCTTGAGCTCGGTTTCAAGGCAGATCACCGGGATTACGGTCTGGGTGCGCAGATCCTGCGGAATCTGGGCATCACCAAGATGAAACTGATGTCCAATAATCCAAGCAAAAGGGCTGGTCTGACCGGATATGGTTTAGAGATCGTAGAAACGGTTCCCATTGAGATCAAATCGAATCTGCATAACGAATTGTACCTGAAGACAAAAAGGGATAAGATGGGCCATTCGATCATGAAGAATGTCTAGTCTAGTCCCGGTTTATTTTTCGGAACTATTGAGTTGAATTTTTAATAACCGGCTGTGCGGCCTTCCGGGGTTCGATAACCCCGGGGGACAGTGCGCCCGGAACCGGAGCCGGAATCCTTTCCTCGCTTCTTTTCTTGCCGATCAGCAACCGTAAAAACTCGTGCAGGTTGTCAAACTCCTGCCGGTAGATCAAGCCCAGCGCATTCACATATTCATCCTGAGGATTCAGGAAGCTCCTGTTATTCAGCCGCTGCGAAGCTCTGAGTGTCAGGCTTCCGTCTCTTCTCAGCAGATATAACGCTTCGACGTCGCGGGCGACTTTTCCGCCAAGCACCTCCAGTTCACCGACATCATTACTCCTGTCTGTTACACCGCCCGTTAGTACCAGACGCTCGTTGAACAGCCGGACGGACGCACTGGCTTCGTTTAGTGATCTGATGTTCAGATCGACATATTTAAGCCCCAGGTACTGGGCGAGAATATTGTTCAGGGAGTTGAACGCAAGTTCGGTTCCGGTGCTGATCAGGGTACTTGTAGTCTGCTCCCCAAGGTTCATGTTGCTCGTTCCGGATGCAAAAGATCGCCGGACAATCAGACTTGATGCCTGGAGATTCAGGTTACTGGCATCCGAAAGATAGCTCTGTAGCTCATCGCGGACATTCGCATCATTCGGAAAGTTGAGATCCAGGGAGATATCCGGCTTGAGGATCTGGCCGTTCAGATTCATGACCGCCTCAGCCAAAACCCGCCGTCCCTCGTCGGCGTCCCGTCCGGCAGCCAGATATAACGGCTGAAGACTGGTTCTGACGCCATAGACGGCCTTCAGGTTGATACTCGCTTCGGTAGGACTTCCCGAAAAGCGGATGAAGCCGCCCTGCCGGATATCGAAGATCTTATTAATAACTTCCTTGGCGGTAAAGTTAAAGTCTCCCTGCGAGATCCGGTAGATGCCATTCATCTGGAAGTCGCCGAAGCTGGTGATGTCCAGAGTCAGGTCCGCATTTCCCCGGCCTGACAATCGTCCGAGGTCGGTAATGATATTGACTTCAGATTTTTCATCCACCCGAAGCTGGAAGTTCATCGTCAGGCCTTTGAATGCCGTCTGCTTTTCCGGGGTTAGTGTGGAGTCTTTGGCCACGAACGTGATGAACTGAGATTCCCCGACGGTTTCTGCAGCATTAAGCGGAATATTGAATATTGTCCCTTCTTCTGTTTCAGCCTTGATATTGATCCGCATGTTATTGGTCGGGCCGATAAAGCTGAATGTCCCGGTTCCGTAAGCAACACCGTAGTACAGGGGGTTGTCCTTCGCCGTGGTATTCAGCGCCTGAAATTTGTTCGCACGTACCCTGACATTGATCACCGGAATGCTTGGAGTTTCCATATTGACCGTTCCGTTCGCTACCGCCTCATTATCATGGATGTCCCGCAATACTACATCCTGCAGGCGGATAATGGTATTTTCTACCTGGAACTCGTCCGTGATACGGTAATGGGTTTTCAGGTAATTGACGGTCATACCTGCGTCGTTCAGGCTGATGGTACCGTCAACACGCGGGCTGGTTGCCTTGCCGGTGACTTTGAGATTTGCCGAAACCTTGCCCGACATATCTGACACAAGGTTTTTAAGCAATGGATGGAACAGAATGACCTCATTGTCTTCCATCGCAACGTCGAGGTTAAGATTCTGCCGGTCTATATTAGCGTCGTAGTTCCCTTTTATGTTCAGTGTCTCCTGGCCTTGCTTCCTGATATTGACCGCGACCTCGACAAGTTTCGTTGAGTTATCAAAGCCTGCATCCATATCCAGGTCGCCGATCGCGATCTTGTTATACGTTAATGTGTCGATCTTAATCGTGCCGTCGAAGTGAGGAGCCTTTCCGAGTGCCGCAAGATGAATCTCCCCGTTAAGCTGGCCTCCCAGGTTAATGCCCAGAGGATCCGTGACCGGGTTGAACGTCGTCAGGCGGAAGTCGCTGAAGCCGACTACCAGGTGGTCGTTGGGATTGTTAGAGATCGTTCCATTAACCGTAACAGATTGACCTTCTCTGGATAACTGGAAACTGTCCACCGTCACTTTTCCCTGGTCGAATCCGAACTGCACCTGCTCCTGTACTTTCCAGGTTTCATTGTTGATAAGCACCTCTGAAGGCAGCAGGCTCAGGTTGGCAAATGTTTCTTTGTTGAACACTGCCAGTCCGTTTAAATCCAGTTGGTTAGAGGCTGTCTTGTCAGAAAGTTTGACGTTCAGATTCAGACTGTCACGGCTCAGAATGTTTGCTATGTTGATGTTCTGGAGGTATAGACTGTCGGTAATGTCAATCCGGTCCGAAGTGACGAAAATGTTCATGGCCTTTTTCGAGGTGGTTTCGTCAATGATCAAGTTGTTTATCCGGAACTTTTTATAGGTGATCAGTGGCGCAAAGCCGTTGAAGGTAGCGATGCTGTCGGCCGAAGCGAACCTTCCGTTAAAGACTGCCGGCTGAGGCACCGTCAGATCCGGGATGAACAGGTGGCTGATAGGCGCAAAGTCCTTCAGGTTCAGTTTGAACACGAAGTTCTGGCTCTGGAATGGTGACAACTTGAAATCGATCGATGGAACGTAATTCTTGATGAGAGTCTTGAAATATGCCGGCAGTGTTTTCAGGTGGTACTGGCCCTCGATGCTTGCGCTGAGAATGTCTGATGTGATGGATAAACTCCGGTTGTTGCCCAGCCCGGCTGCGACCAGGGAAACGGAGTCAACGGTAAACGAATTGTTTGAGTTCGTCAGCCTGGCATTCCTGATCTGGAAGTCTCCCTGGATATTGTCGATGTCGTTGCCGGAAAAATTTGTGGTCACATCGGCATCGATCTGAATGGTGTCTTTTACAAACTTAAGCACATGAAGGTTGGCGCCCCGGATCGTGGAGGTGAAGTTAAAGACCGGGAGCGCCGGGTTCAAATCAACGTTTCCGTTGAATGCCAGTTTGATGTTGCGGTCATTTACGAGAAGTTTTCCGTCGAACAGTTTCTTGTGGAAAGAGCCGTTCACGGTAATTCCTGAATACCGGTAACCTTTGAAATCCAGGTAGGTAATATTGCCTTTGACGTTTTCGCTGAGTCTGTTCACATCGAAGCTGCTTCCCCTAACTGCCAGGTTGAAGGTTGACCTGCCCAGGGTCTCGTTTTCTAGGAGGTCTTTCAGGTTAAGATCATAGCCGCGGATTGTACCCGAATAGGTGGGAGTTTTTTTCTCGGGCAGGCTCATGTTAATGTCAGCAAAGAGCCGTCCCATGCGCGTTTTCAGTTCCCCTCGCGTCCGGAAATTATTTGTATAGCCGGTAAAGGCACCTTTAAAGTTGACGTTTCCGAACTTATCGGCCATTACAGGAATATAATCTCTCTTCGAGCCGATCAGCCGGTTGAGTATATAGTTGACATCCCTGCGGTTCGAATATAACTGCCGGAAGTTAAGGTCAAAGTATGTGCGTCCGATATACGGTAGCCCTTTGACATTGAAGTCGCCTATCAGGTATGTGGCCTGGCCCGCCTTTGCCCTGACATTGTTCGTTTGGAAATTATCCACGTATCCGCTGGCGGTTCCGGAGATTGACAGCCGGAAATCCATTTTTTGCATGGTTGGTGCGAAGTACGCTATATCCCTGAAGTATATCTTGGAGTCGCGGAGCCGGGCGGTCAGGTGTACCTTCGTGATAAATTTCTGGAGATCGGAAAAAGAACCGAATTTCATCAGCAGGTAGTCGGAGATCCTGCTGTCCGGGGTGACCAGCAACAGATCGGAAAATTCCATCCGGTTAGGGTCAATGGTTGCCGACGTGTTCAGCGTCTTAAGATAGAAGCCGCTTTTTTCCCTGAATGTCAGGTTGCTGATGTCCGCCTTGGCCAGGTGGTTCTTCGTGTCGAGATTTTTAACCACTGTGCTGAGATTCTTCAGATGAAGATCGTTGAAATTAATGCCCTGAACCTTGTTGTTGTAGTTAAAGTTCCTGTACTTGAAGCCGACTTCGTTAAGCACGATTTTCGAAAAGGTGATGTGGTAAGGCTTTGAGGGTTTCTTTTTTGGCGCAGTGGTTTCGGGATGAAAGTAGTCAAACAGAAACTGAAGATTCGTGGTACTGTCCTTGTACTGCTTAATATGAAAAGTCCCGCGGTCAAGCTGGGCTGTATTGATCACAATCCGGCGCTGATCAAGCGAAAACGTATTGATGTCCAGCAGAATCCTGGGCGTAAAAAGAAGGGTGTCCTTTTCACGGTCCTGAACCAAAAGTCCTTCCAGGACCAGGGACTTGAATGGTTTTATGTACAGGCTTTGGACTTCAACGCGGGTATTGAGCTCTCTGGAAAGATAACCGGCGGCCTTCTTGGCTACAAAAGTCTGTACGGGTTTGAATTGTAAGGAAAAAATCAAAGCTGCTACCAGCAACAGGAATGATGCTATAACCCAAAGCGTTATTTTAAGTAGTTTTTTGATAATTTTGTAGTTTCAGTTAGACAAACAAC
>CBINHC010000040.1:0-6761 GCA_966250385.1 uncultured Sphingobacteriaceae bacterium
GTGACGGCGAGCTACAGCCGGACTGCGGGGGAAAGCGTTTCGGGCAGTCCGTATACGATCACCGGGACGCTGAATGCGGCACCCGGAGTATTGGATAACTATGCGATCAGCAGCACGGCTGCAGACTTCAGCATTACCCGGGCTCCGGCCAGCGTGGTGGTGACTGCCATGAGCAAGATCTTCGGAGAAGAAGATCCGGTACTTGCGGGAACCGTTACCGGTTTCCTGGCGGATGATCAGGTCACGGTAAGCTACAGCCGGGTAGCCGGCGAGACGGTAGGGGGCAGCCCTTACCTGATCAGTGCGGCTATCAGTGCCGCATCCGGGGTACTGGATAACTATACGATCACCAACACACCGGCCAACTTTACCATCAGCAACTCCGGCCAGACGATCGCCTTCGATCCGCTGGCCGATAAGACCTACGGAGATGTGGCCTTCAGCCTGACGGCTACCTCCAGCTCGGGTCTGCCGGTCAGCTACAGTTCGAGCGATCCTTCGGTAGCTTCGGTCAGCGGCTCGACGGTCACCATCCATAAAGCCGGCTCAGTCACCATCACGGCCAGTCAGGCGGGTGACGGGAACTACAGTGCAGCCATCCCGGTTGACCAGACGTTTACGATCAATCCGGCTCCGCTGGTCATTACTGCGGACAATAAGAGTAAAACTTACGACGGTCTTGCCTACAACGGTGGCTATACCGTCACATATGGAGAATTTGCAGGAACGGACGGTCCGTCAGACCTCACTGGGGTTCCAACCTTTGGGGGCGATTCACAAACTGCAACCGGGGCAGGAACCCATGTCATTACAGTGGGCGGATTAAGTTCTCCGAACTATGCAATAACGTTTAATGATGGCGTCTTAACGATCGGCCAATCGGATCAGGCGATTACGTTTGTTGCTCCCGGCACGAAAACATACGGAGATTCATCTTTTGAGCTCTCAGCCAGTGCCAGTTCAGGCCTTCCAGTAACCTATCAGTCGAGTGACCCGGATGTAGCCTCTGTATCGGGAGACATGATAACCATACACAGACCTGGTTCCGTCACCATTACGGCAACACAGGAAGGAAATGTTAATTATCATGCGGCTCTATCTGTTTCCCACACACTGACCATTTTAAAGAAGACCGTTACAGTTTCAATTATAGGTACTGTGTCAAAAGCCTTCGACGGCAACCCGATAGCACCAGTTGCCCCGGGGAACTATTCGGTTAGCGGTGTAATCGGATCAGATGCAGTAACGCTGAATTTTCCTGTAAGTGGCAGTTATGATAACAAGAATGCCGGTGCTGGAAAAGAGGTAACAGTGACCGGATTGGAACTTCAGGGTGCCGATGCGTCGAACTACCAGCTTGCTTCCGGAACGGTTAAAAACAGCATCGGACTTATCACACCGTTATCCGTAACGGTATCAGCACACTCCAAAACCAAAGTGTACGGAGGGTCCGAACCGGTCTTTACTTACTCGGTCACTCCGGCTGTCATCGCAGGGGACGAATTCAGCGGCTCTTTAGCCCGCGATCCCGGTCCGGGTGTAGGATTATACCAGATAACTCAGGGGACACTTTCTTTAGGCGACAACTACAGTATTGCTTATACAGGTGCTCAGCTGGAGATCACACCGGCAACATTAACGGTAAGAGCAGACGATAAGATCAGAGCCTACAATCAGCGCAACCCGCCGTTAACGGCCTCATACCTGGGATTGGTTAACGGCGATACCCGCGCCATGGTCGAGCTCACCCCGCCGGTTCTGTCAACGACCGCGGTCGAAGATTCGCCGGCAGGGCCTTACTCCATCCTGGCGACCGGCGGAAGTTATTCCCCCAACTATCAGGTCATCTATCAGGCCGGTACGCTGACTGTTGGAAGTACAAAGCCGGCCATTGCTTTTTCGGGCATGAGCAAAACCTATGGCGATGCCGATTTCGATCCGGCCGCGATGAGCCCGAGTCCGGTTTTGATTACCTATTCCAGTGATAATCCTTCGGTCGCCACGATCGTATCCAATAGAGTCCACATCGTGGGTGCGGGGACGGTCAATATTACAGCCAGCCAGGAGGGCGACATCAATTACGAGGCTGCTGAAGACGTCACCGTGCAGCTCACGGTTGCGCCGGCACCGCTGACTGTTTCTGCCATTCCTCTGACGAAAATGTATGACGGGAAAGTGTATGATGGCGGTAATGGGGTGTCGTTCAGTGGTTTTGTTAATTCGGATACGGCGGCTGATCTGAGCGGCGTCCTGACCTACACCGGAACGTCTCAGGGGGCAAAGAACGTCGGTGACTATATCATTACGCCATCCGGCTATGAGTCCGGCAACTACCTGATCTCCTATAAGAACGCGAATCTTAAAATTGTCCGGGCGCCATTGGCCATCACGGCCAATGACGACTCAAAGGAGTATGACGGTATTCCTTACCGGGGCGGCAGCGGTGTTACCTACAACGGCTTCGTAAACGGGGAAACCGAAACGGTACTGGAAGGGGACTTGTCCTATGAGGGCAGCTCGCAAGACGCCGTAGCGGTTGATACGGACGATCACTATGATATCTACCCGGCCGGCTTGAAGTCCCAAAACTACGAAATCGAGTTTCTTCACGGCCACCTGACTATTTATCCGCGGGCAATTACTGTTACGGCCGATGCCGTAAGTAAGGTCTATGGTGATCCCGACCCGGTCCTGACCTGCAGGATCACGTCCGGATCCCTGGCCGGCGGCCAATTGTTCAAGGGTTCGTTGACGCGGGTGGCGGGAGAAGCGGTCGGCGGTTACGCGATCAAACAGGGCAGTTTGCACGTGAACCCGAATTATGCGATCACTTTTATCGGTGCGGACCTGGTTGTCACACCCAGGGAGCTGACGGCACAGTTGACCGGCACGCTGAGTAAGGTTTATGACGGTACAGCGGTAGCCGCACTTGCAGCCGGTGACTTTACGCTGAACGGTGTGGTGAATGCTGATGCAGTGGTGTTGAATTTCCCGGTATCCGGCACCTATAGTGATGCCAACATAGGCGCAGGCAAGCCGGTGCATGTCGCCGGGCTTTCGATTTCAGGACCGACGGCTACGAATTATTTCCTCGCTTCAGAAGATGTGGACGGCAACGTCGGCATTATTACCCCAAAAACAATCACGGTGATGGCCGAGGCGGCCACCAAGGTCTATGGAGACACGGATCCTGAGCTGAAATACACCTATACAGGAGTTTTGGAATCTTCCGACACGTTCTCAGGCGGGTTGGAAAGGGCAGCCGGTGAAACAGCTGGCACCTATGCCGTTAGCCGGGGGACGTTAGCGATCAGCAGCAACTACTCGATCAGCTTTCTTCCCGCTGACTTCACCATTACTCCTAAGGTGCTGACTGCCGGGCTGACCGGATCAGTCAGCAAAGTGTACGACGGAACGGTGACGGCAGCTTTGGAAGCTGGTCACTTCATCTTCAGCGGCGTTGTCGGGACCGATGATGTTCAGCTTGACTTTCCAACAACCGGTAATTACGATACAAAGTCCGCCGGTACCGGTAAAGCGGTAAGCGTATCCGGTCTGTCGATCACAGGGGCAGCTGCCGGGAATTATGTGCTCGCTTCCTCATCCGTCAGCGGGTCTGTCGGCGAAATTATCGGCAGGACGGTGACGGCTAGCCTCACCGGGGCTGTACGGAAAGAATACGACGGGACGATCAATGCCGTTCTGCAACCCGATAATTATGACCTGGCAGGTGTGCTTCCGGGGGACCTGGCGGAAGTCAGCCTAGTCACCGCTGCATCCGGAAGCTATGATTCCATGGAGAAAGGTACAGGCAAAAAAGTTACGGTCACGGGCTTAACCCTCGCCGGTCCCGGAGCGGGTAATTACGTACTTGCCTCACCGTCTGTAAGCAATTCGGTCGGGGAGATCACAGCCAAACCGGTGACTGCGGCCCTGTCCGGCAGTGTAGTTAAAGTATATGATGGAACCGACGATGCGACCCCTGATGTATCCAATTACCAGCTTTCCGGTGTGCTGGCCGCTGACCAGGCCGTTGTCTCGCTGAATAACCCGGCAAGCGGCCGATATGATTCAAAAGATGCCGGTACGGGGAAATCCGTAACCGTCAGCGGTCTGTCGATTTCAGGACCGGGCGCCGACAACTATTATCTTACAACGGGCACTATTTCCGGACCCATCGGAGAGATCAGTCCGCGGGAGATCTCTGTTAAGGCGGTCTCCCATGATAAAGTTTACGGGTCGGAGGATCCGGTGCTTGACTACGAGATCATTTCCGGTTCAGTGATCTCCGGTGACAATTTTACCGGATCACTTGAACGGGATGCCGGTGAGGATGCAGGAACGTATCCGGTCAATCAGGGCACTTTAACGCTGGGCAATAACTATTCTCTGAGCTTTACCACGGGAACGCTGAAAATAAACCCCGCGACTTTGACGGTCCGTGCTGATGATAAGATCCGGGCATATAATAAAGTAAACCCTGTACTGACCGTGTCGTATGTCGGATTGGTAAACGGCGACAATGAGGCAGAGGTGGTCGTCAGCGCGCCTCTGACCACAACGGCGGCAACAGTCGGGTCGCCGGCCGGAACTTATCCGATTGTCGTTTCAGGCGGCACCTTTTCGGGGAATTATATCGTATCCTACCTGGAGGGTGTCCTCACTGTCGGCAGCACCAAACCGGTCATCTCGTTTTCCGGTATGACCAGGACGTACGGAGACCCGGATTTTGATCCGTCCGCGTATAGTCCCAGTCCGGTAGCAATCAGCTATTCGAGCGATAATGAAGACGTTGCCCGGATTATTGGCAACCAGATACATATTGTCGGAGCCGGATCTGCCAACATCACCGCAAGCCAGGCTGCTGACAATAATTATGAAGAAGCAGACGCGGTAACCAGCGTCCTGATTGTCGGAAAAGCACCCCTGGTAATCACCGCCAGGGACGATACCAAGGTATTTGACGGAGTGCCTTATTCGGGAGGAAACGGCGTCATCTACACGGGTTTCGTAAACGGGGAGGATGAACGCCAGCTGGAGGGGGACCTGGTGTACAGGGGCAGCTCTCAGGAGGCGGTCGACGTAGACACTCAAGACCATTATGACATTGTTCCGGATGGCCTGACATCCGGTAACTATCAGATCGAATTCGTTCACGGGCATCTGACGATCAGCCCGAGGCATATCACGGTCGCCGCTGACGCCCTGGAAAAAACCTATGGCGAGTCCGACCCGGCCCTGACGTTCCGTATCCTATCCGGAACACTGGCGGCGGATGATACGTTCAGCGGTTCATTGGATCGTACGGCCGGCGAGAATGCCGGCATCTACACGATAATGCAGGGTAGTTTAGCGGTCAATGACAATTATGTGCTCACTTTTAAAAATGCTGTATTGACCATCAAAAGAGCAAGCCTCGTAATTACTGCCGCAAGTTACAACCGTCCCTATCTAACACCTAATCCGTTGCTGGGCATTACCTATAGCGGATTCAGGAATGGGGATGGTCAGGCTACTGTGGTAATTTCAGAAGCCACCGCTCTGACCGACGCCACCCTCAGTTCCCCTGTCGGGACATATGATATTGTGGCCTCAGGCGGATCGTATTCGGCCAACTATGATCCCGTTTATGAGCCGGGTATGCTGACCATAGAAGCCATTAAGCCGGTTGTCAGTTTTGCCGATATGGTTAAAACCTATGGAGACGCCGATTTTGATGGAGGCGCTTCCAGCACCGGTCCGGTACCGGTTCTGTACAGCAGCAGCGACCCCGCGGTTGCCGTCATTACATCAGCGAACCTGATCAGGGTGGTTGGTGCAGGCACCGCATTGATTACGGCAAGCCAGGCTGGAGACGGCAATTTTGAGCCTGCAGATCCGGTTGTCCGGACGCTCACGGTACATAAGGCAACCTTAGAGGTTATAGCGGCAGACGTAACAAGGACGTACGGGGCATCGAACCCGCCTCTGAACGTCACCTATTCGGGCTTTGTTTCCGGTGACGACGCGTCAGATCTGACATCCGTTCCAACGGCAACCACAGCCGCTACCCCTGGCAGTCCGGCAGGTATCTATCCGATCGAAATCGCGGGCGGCATATCCGATGACTACACCTTTGTATATACTCCGGGAACGCTGACCGTCGGGAAAGCAGTGGTCACTGTCCGGGCGGACAATAAGGTGAGAACCTACGGAGCTCCGAATCCCGCGTTCACCCTGACCTACTCTGGTTTTGTGAATGGCGACGATGAGAGTCATCTGACTGTTGCGCCCGCAGCGACGACACTGGCTACGGCAATGAGCCCGGCCGGTACTTATGTGATCACGCCAGGTGGCGGAGATTCCCCGAACTACAATTTCAGCTATGCCGACGGATCCTTAACCGTCGCGAAGGCAACCCTTACGGTGACCGCAGATAACGGGTCCCGGCCCTATGGTTCCGAAAACCCGCCACTGACCGTGTCGTATTCCGGATTCGCAAACGGTGAAGGACCGGAAGAGCTGACGGCCGAACCAAGTGCCACGACTGTAGCTTCATCGGAAAGTCCGGCCGGGAATTACCCGATCGTGCCGGCCGGCGGAATCTCAGACAATTATGAGTTCAGTTATGCGAACGGAACGCTGGCGATAACGAAAGCGGCGCTCACCGTGACGGCTGATCCCAAGTACAGAACCTACGGTTCCGCTAACCCGTCACTTAGCATCGTCTATTCCGGCTTTGTGAACGGAGAGGATGCAAGCGATCTGCAGACCGCGCCGGC
>CBINHC010000041.1:0-6728 GCA_966250385.1 uncultured Sphingobacteriaceae bacterium
ATCTGGAGACAATTATTCCATACGTTAGTACAAGTTTTTTCCATACAATTTTCTTAATACTTTGATTTACACCTATTGTTGAAGGAAATTTTGGATGCCCTTCGGAACATCGAATATTCAAAAAAAAAAACAACTATTGAAACTAAATTGTGAAATATCCACTAACTTCTTGGGGTGCAGAAGTATAGGCAATATTCTCAGGATTTGACCGGTCAAACACGAAATCCACCCTGCCGAGATTTATCCCCGCAAATCCGACCTGGTTCACCAGCGTGACCTTGTTACTCAGATTCTTAACGATGCTTGGCCGGTCAAGAAAGGTATGGGTGTGGCCGCCGACGATCAGATTTATGAAGCTGGTATTTTGCGCAAGAACCATATCAGATACTTTTTTATCCTTATACGAGTAACCCAGGTGCGACAGACATATTATTATGTCACATTTGTGTTCTTTCTTGAGGAGGGTCTCCATCTCCACCGCCTTGGCGATTGGATCGAGGTACACCGTGTTACCGTACTGCGCCTTATTAACCAGACCTGTCAGCTCGATCCCCAGTCCGAACACACCGATCTTTATTCCGCCTTTTTTGAAAATCCGGTAAGAACCGGTCCGACCGTTCAGTTCGGTATCCGAAAAATCATAGTTGGCGTTCAGGATCGGAAACCCGGCGTGGTGCAGCTGCTTGGCGAAGCCCTCCACCCCGTTATCAAAGTCATGATTTCCCATGATGCTGGCATCATACCCCATCATCGTCATCATCTTTAGTTCCAGTTCCCCGCCATAGAAGTTAAAATATGGGGTTCCCTGGAAAATATCTCCCGCATCCAGTAATAGAACATGTTCTTCATCGTGACGGATCTTTCTTATGAGTGCGGCCCGGGGCGCAACGCCTCCACGGCCGGGATACCTCGGGTCATCCATAGGAAAGGGATCAATCCGGCTATGGACGTCATTGGTGTGGAGCACTGTCAGCTTTACATGATCTGCCTTTGCAAATGCACTCTCCCCCCCAAGACCAAGCGCCATGGCAGCAGCGCCCGCAAAGGTGTTCTTAATAAACCTTCTTCTATTCAATTGTAATTCTTCCATCGACCTTTGGATTGATTTTGTTTCCGGCTTTTGTTTGTTCTTTCAGGTAAGTGATAATAGCATCCCTCAGTTTTATCGGATACTCCTTCCGGCCGAACGATTTGAAGAAGATATCTCCTCCGTCGCCGCCGTTAGCCATGTAATCGGATGTCAGAACCGTATATTCTTTCGAAATATCCAGCGGCTTTCCTCCGATTGTAATTTCCACTGCTTTCTTGTCGCGGATCTTAAAGGTGGCTCCTGAAATGGGATCGCCCCCCATACCGGCGATGTAATCGAAAAACAGCTTCATGTCGGAACCTTTGAATCGAACCGTAGTGAGCCGGTTCTCAAACGGCATCAGCTCATACACATTGAAAAGCCGGATCGGACCTTCAGGCAACGGAAGCCGGAGACCTCCATAGTTGGTATAGGCAATATCGAATTCCATACCTTTCTCCTTGCCGACAATGGACATCGCATCGGTCATCAGATTGTTCAGTGCACCTTCCGGTCTGCCCCTTTCAATCACTTTACCAGAAACGGCTATCACGTCCCACATCTGTGAATCCAGATGGGCCTTGTAAGGTCGTAGATATTTCACGAGCGCTGAGTCCATCGGGTTGTCTCCAGACACCGGATAAAGGCTCGCATTTGTAGTACTTAGGAACACTTTTTTACTGCAGGCTGCAGTCGAAAGCATTACCGTCAAAGAAAAAAGGCTTAAGAACGTTTTAAGCCTTCGGGTTTTATTAAACATGTTCATTATCTATTAGTACTCTCCAAACTCATTTCTCAGCGTGTCAGCAATTTCCCCTAATGTCGCGTACGCTTCAACTGCTGAAAGGATGTGAGGCATCAGATTCGTACTTCCCTTCGCCGCCATAGTCAGTTCATTCAACGCCTCTTTTACACGGGTATTATCCCGCTCTTCCTTTAACTTCGATATTTTTTCCAGCTGAAGCTTCCTGATCGAATCGTCTACTCTGAAAACCTCGGGATGGATCTCTTCGCCTGCCTGAAACCTGTTAACTCCGACCAGCACCCGTTCCCTACTTTCCATTTCCGTCTGATACGTGTACGAAGCATCGGCTATTTCAGCCTGGATGTACCCTGATTCAATCGCGCGCACCGATCCGCCCATGGCGTCAATTTTTCCGATATAATCCCATGCGGCAGCTTCAACCTCATCGGTAAGCGTCTCGACGAAGTACGATCCGGCGAGCGGGTCCACCGTATCGGTAACACCGCTTTCAAAAGCGATGATCTGCTGGGTACGCAATGCGATCCTGGCAGCAGCCTCAGTGGGAAGGGAAAGCGCCTCATCATAGCCGTTGGTATGTAATGACTGTGTCCCTCCCAGAACCGCCGCCATCGCCTGATTGGTCACCCGAATGATATTATTAAGCGGCTGCTGTGCGGTAAGGGTCGAGCCGCCGGTTTGTGTATGGAAACGAAGCATCTGTGCCTTCGGATCCGTAGCTCCTAGGTCGTGGGTGATCTTCGCCCACATTCTCCGGGCGGCCCTGAACTTGGCGATTTCCTCAAAGAAGTTATTGTGACAATTGAAAAAGAAAGATAACCTTCTGGCGAAGACGTTGATATCAAGCCCCTTTTCTATTGCGGCCTCCAGGTAAGCCTTTCCGTTCGCCAGTGTGAAGGCAAGCTCCTGAACGGCCGTTGAGCCGGCCTCCCGGATATGATATCCCGAGATCGAAATGGTATTCCACCTGGGGACCTCCCTGCTGCAATACTCAAAAATGTCGGTGATGAGCCGCATTGAAGGCTTTGGCGGATAGATGTATGTTCCCCGAGCTGCATATTCTTTCAGGATATCGTTCTGAATGGTCCCCGAGATCTCGCGGATATCAGCGCCCTGTTTTTTCGCCAGGGCAATATACATGGCCAGCAGGATTGACGCCGTAGCGTTGATTGTCATTGAAGTGGTGATCTTTTTCAGCTCAATACCCTCAAACAGGATCTCCATATCACGCAGGGAATCAATTGCGACCCCCACTTTACCGACCTCTCCCTCCGCCATCGGGTGATCCGAATCGTATCCGATTTGGGTTGGAAGATCAAAGGCAACCGATAGTCCCATGGTTCCCTGGCTCAGCAAATAATGATACCGCTTATTCGACTCCTCTGCTGTTGAAAACCCCGCGTACTGCCTCATGGTCCACAGTCTTCCCCGGTACATATCTTTTTGAACGCCCCTGGTGAACGGGTACTCGCCAGGCAGCTCGCCGATTGGTTCATGATCGGTATAGACTTCCCTAATCGGAATGCCGGAGGAAGTCACAAATTTTTTTCCACTCATATCTTTACTAAAACAGTTGCTGAATATCCTTTTTCACGAGGATCAGCGCAACATCGTACGGATTGTCAGTCTCAAGTGCTGCCAGATGGTTCAGTATAGCTTTACTCAGTTCTACGCCCGAAGCGTGATCAGGCAGGCTCTGCGCAGCGCTGTTTACCAGGGAAATACTGTCTTCCTTTATTTTCTTGATGATCGTCCACGCAGCATTGCTTACGTAGAGCTGCTGGGAAATATTATGCTGGAACTCATTCCGGATGTCGGCGATAATCAGGTGATGCATTTCCCGGGCTGTCATTCCGGACACATGTAAACGGATCAGCATGTTGGATGGGTTGATCCTTTCAAGAAACAGCACCAGGCGTTCATATGCCTGCAACCTCAGCGGCAGTGTATGTGATTGAGATGCTTTTTGCAGCTCGTATACCCGGCGATCCGGAATTCCGGATAGATAGTCCCTGACGAAGTGCCAGCCCACAAAGAAAACAAGCAGACCCGAAACGATGTATTTCAACAGGTCCAGAAGATAGGCAGAAGCGTCCATGTTTTTCCTTTTGTTAGCATTCTGTCACAAATGGCAGAGCAGAACAAAAATGTGCAATTTCACGTATATTTGTAAATCATTTTTCAAAGAATATGGCTACTGGCGTTATGGTCTCTCCGGTCAGTTTAACTGACGGAGCGAAAACAGAAATCAAAAAATTGATGGAACAGCAAGAATTGGGCAGTGACTTTGGATTGCGTCTTGGTGTTGAAGGCGGTGGCTGTGCCGGTATGAACTATATCCTCGGATTTGATCAGAAAAAAGAAGGCGATCAGGAGTACGAGGTTGATGGTATACGCATTTTTATGAACAGCGCGCATGGACTTTATCTAGCAGGCATGGAAGTAGACTTCCAGAATGGACTGAATGCCCGCGGATTTGTTTTCAACAATCCCAATGCCAGCAAAACCTGCGGGTGCGGTACATCTTTTTCGGTTTAAAAAAATAATGTAACTTTTTATGGAGTCCTGCTGTCAAATCAGCAGGACTTTTTTATTTTTATACTACTCCATGAATTACTCCGAGAATATTCAGCTTTCCCTTCAGTCCATCAAAAGTAATAAGCTGCGCACTTTCCTCACTGCTCTGATCATTGCCATCGGATTGACGGCCCTTGTCGGCATCCTCACATCCATAGATGCCATCAAAAATCAGATGAATGAGGCATTCTCGAGTATGGGAGCAAATTCCTTTACCATCCGGAACCGGGGATTGGGAATCCGTATAGGGGACGGCGGTCAGGCCCCCAAGAACTTCAAGCCTATCTCCTATGATGAAGCAGTCGATTTTAAGCGCAGGTTTACATTTCCGGCTACCATCTCGGTAAATACCTCGGCTTCTTTCGCCGCCACCGTAAAGGCCGGTAACGAAAAAACGAATCCGAATATCCGGATCCTGGGCGGTGATGAAAACTACCTTCAGACGGGAGGATACAAGCTGGGGAGCGGGCGGAATTTCTCTATGCGGGAACTTGAATTCGGTTCCAGTGTGGTCATCATCGGTGCAGAGATAAAGACCAAACTTTTTAAAGAAACAGATCCGATCAACCGGTTCGTGACGATAGGGAGCGATCGATATCAGGTCATTGGCGTCCTGGAGGAAAAAGGTTCAAGTGCCGGCATGGGAGGCGACAGAACGTGCATCATTCCTTTGCTGAAAGCGAAGCAGACCATGACGATTCCAAACCCGTCTTACACTATCTCTGTTATGGTGTCCGATGCGCCGGCTATGGAAAGCGCTATAGGTGAAGCGACTGCAGCGTTCCGGAAGATCCGCAGGCTGAATGCTCAGAAGGATGATAATTTCGAAATCACCAAGAGCGACGCTATCGCCCAGACATTACTTGAAAATCTAAAATATGTCCGGATCGGGGGAATCGTAATCGGCGCGATCACTTTGATCGGCGCAGCGATTGCCCTGATGAATATCATGATCGTTTCTGTGACCGAAAGGACCCGCGAGATCGGTATCCGGAAGGCCATCGGTGCAAAACCATTCGTTATCCGGCGACAGTTCCTGATCGAAGCGGTTGTAATCTGCCTGCTTGGTGGAATTACCGGTGTCCTTCTGGGGATCATGATCGGTAACGGCCTTTCCATGATTATGGGCGGCTCCTTCCTGATGCCGTGGGCCTGGACGTTCCTGGGACTTATTTTATGCGTAGGCGTTGGACTCGTTTCCGGACTATATCCGGCGGTAAAGGCCTCCAAATTGGATCCTGTTGAGGCGCTCAGGTACGAATAGAATGCTAAAATAACAAGGTATTCTGGAGAAGGTATTCGGTGAGAAGTTTATATCCGTAAGGCTGTCTTAAGGCCGACTTAAGCGCTTCAGCATGCCGAAGGTTATGCATATCGCTCCCGATAAAATCGATCAGCAGGCCGTCGATCAGCTGCTGCGCAATTTTCTGAGAAGGCTTCCCGTAGTAACCTGTAAGCGACACTGTGTTTAATTGTAGATAGCATCCCGCTTCCCGGATCTTCTGATAATTCTCTATAGATCCGAACAAATAACCGTACCGTTCCGGATGAGCTAGTACCGGCTTATAACCGCGGTCTTTGATCCGCCCGATAATATCAAAAAGATTCTGGGGGTAATTAATGAATGAGAGTTCAAAGAGAAGAAACCCGTTTCCAAGCGTAAGCAGGGGCTCCCCGGAAATCAGCTTACTTTCAAAGACCTCATCCATATAATACTCGGCGGCGGCTTCTACAGGGATATTGATATGCTGCCGGACCAGCTCCTCGCGAAGCACGTCGAGCCCCCTGAAAATCGAATCAGGAGTATTTCTGTAAAAATCCGCCATGACATGCGGAGTCGTGATGATCTTTTTGAACCCCAGGTCGATCATTTTCCGGACAAGGACCACGGATTCCTGAACATTCTGAGCACCGTCATCAATGCCGGGTATCAGATGTGAATGCAAATCGACCTTCAATCCCGAAAAATCAATCTCAGGCACCTCCGGTTTAGATTTGAAAAAGTTGAACATGCTAACGGTTCGAGTATTGTTCTTTGTAATAGGACTGATAATGGCCTGAGGTCACATCGTTCAGCCACTCTTCGTTGGCAAGGTACCAGTCCACTGTTTTTTCAAGCCCTTCCTCAAACTGCAGGCTCGGCTTCCAGCCCAGTTCCCGCTGCAGTTTGGATGAATCAATAGCATAACGCAAATCGTGGCCCGCCCTGTCGGTCACAAAGGTGATCAGCTTCTCAGATGTGCCTTCCGGCCGGTCCAGTTTCCGGTCCATGATGCGGCACAGCACCCGGATAAGATCAATGTTCTTCCATTCATTGTG
>CBINHC010000042.1:0-6207 GCA_966250385.1 uncultured Sphingobacteriaceae bacterium
CAATTCGGATTGGAATTCTTTAGTTTTGAACGTAGCTAGTTAGGGGAAGATTACAAGAGCAACAATAATATTGTTAACGGCAAATTGCAGCCCTCAATTCGGAGGTCTTTTTTCAGGCGCTTATTAAAGGTCCTCGATACGATGATGTAACTACTTAGTAAGGAGCTTATATCGGGTAGCTGCATACTGTAGCTGTTTCCTGGTTTCACTTCCATCCCTAAATTTAATATAAAAATGAGGATGAGAACAGGATAACGGAACGGAGACCGTTAGTTTTCATAATCGGTGTAAAGTTTATGACTGGTGCCTCTCAGTTTCCGATTATATGTATGCCTACAAATTTTGCAATGTGCGATTAGCAACTGTATGAAATTTTCCGACTACGAGGTCACTTTCATTAAGTTCCTTAGTAATATAAGAAGTTGTATATATCACCTGATAGGATGCGGGATCAACCTCTTTTAGCCGTTCAATGAGTATCTTTTGGAAATTTTGGGCCCGCTCTTTTTCGATCCCCTTATCCTCCATGTTATCGGCAAGAATAAATCGAGGATACCGCATAGCTGGAATTGATAGAGACGCTAAAAAAAGTGCAAAGCGCGCGGCAATTTTTAGATAGAAATTGGAGCTTGCCGAGTACTTCGCATATTTACTGGATAAAAAAGCAATATTATTTGAAAAATCTATATGAAAATCCTCGGCATTTTTAAACTCATCCTGCCTATGGAAGTCATTTTTAAGAAAATACAGCGCCTCCTTTTTAATTTGATTTTCAATTCGGGATTTAAGTAAACTTTGACTTCTCTCTGTTCGCTTTATATAATCTTCTAACTGATCCTTCTCTCTAATTAATAAATCACGTCGCTCAAGTAAACCGGTATAAAAATGCGCATTTTCAAGAAGGGTGCGGTACTGCATGATTTCGCCTTCAATTAGCCCCTTTTCAGTTGCAAGATTTTCTATTTGTTCCTGTCTGCTTGTATTGACCTCTTCTATCTCGCTATCAAACTGCTTTTGCAAGTCTTGAAGGATGCGAGCTTCCTTTTTGATGTGGGGAACTAACTGTTCAAGTTCGTCTTTCAACAACTTTTGTATCGTATTAGATTCGATGATTTGAAAATTGATTTCCTGTTGCATCCTCCGAGCCTGGGTAAGGCCATAAGTGGAATTTATTGACTCCTTACATAGCTTACACTTCTCTTCACCGTCAGCAGTATCATAGGTCTTGATTTCGCTTAAACACTCTGGACAATATTCAAGTTGGAAGTTATTAAGAAATTCCCTTGTCACCGTAGAGTTTTTTAAAGCTTTTTGCTTCTCGTTCAAAGAACTAATAAAAAAGTCATTATCTGTAATTTCGTGCTGAATTTCAGCATGCTTGTCTTTGAGTCTTGTTACTAAATTTCGTTGCCTGGTAATTTCTGAAGATAATTGCTGATACCGAAACTGGTCTGCCTTGACAGTTTTAATTCTATCTGCAGCTTTTAGCTCGGAGATGTCCTTTTCAATATCACCAATTTTTTTTTGCGCATTCTCAATTTTCACTTCAATGTTTGACGGATTGAGAAGAAGCGCATCCGAAAAAAAGCCCTTCGTTGCCCTGATGTCACTTTTTAGGTCATCAATTTCTCGGTAAACATCGTTTAATCTCTTCCTATTCTGGTAAAGTTCGTCATCATATATACCGAGCAATAGCTCAGCGGTCGTTTCTCTTGTAATTTGAGAATCAAATTGTTCATACACAAATAAGGAACTTGTCGGAGACTCTTGATCAATGTACATCAGCCGTAGAAGCTGATGTATTGTAATGTTACTCTCCCCCTTAACGGTGGGTATGTCTAAATTGTCGAAGATTACGTTAGAAAAGCTCTTAGTTTCAGGATATGAGTTATATCCAAATTTTTGCCAGTGTTTGTCCCGGGGTGGATTCCGAGATTCTTGATAATCACCCCAATAGAAGTATATAGAAGTCCTTGTTTTTACCTTTCTATTTTCGTCTACTTCTATTGGCCTTCTAAGTGTAATAACGGCACCGTTCATCACAGTTTCCGCAAACACTTCTGAACATTTTTTAGCTTCAGGTACGAAATCTGTAAACTCCCCACCTAAAATATAGAAGATAAAATTAGAGACAGTAGATTTGCCACTACTGTTATCGCCTCGGATTATGTTAACTCCTCTATGAAAAACCTCATCATAGGCTACCGAACCATTTAGCGCGATAACTACTAAACGGTTAACAAAGAGGTTATTGGAAATCATACTTGCTAACCATTAATTTAGTTCTGCTCTTCAGCCCATCAGGGCCAAACATTGATATTGATGAAAAATGATGAATCATCATCGTTATGATATTCTGTTCAGTGAAGCTTAGTTCCTCGAAACGCCCTTCATAATCTTTCAAAATTTCTCGCGATATAATAGAGACCCTGTTCTCTTTCAAGAGATGATCTTTATTAATAATTCCGTAGGAGGCGAGACATTGCAGCGCCGTCTGCTGATACGGACGCAACTTCTCAAATACCTTCTTGTTGTCAAAAACTTGATTATATGGATTATTTCTCTGCTTTACGAATCGGGCCCTTAGATCCTTTATCTCCTTATCTCGTTCTCTAAGACTTATAGTATGAACCTGTTCTGGAAAAAGCAGATAGAAATCCCATATTCTCAGACGATCAACTTCAACAAAACTGTCTTTTTTTACATGCGTCAACAATCTTATCATACGATAAATAGCGTGATAGTAGTCAAATGCTTGATTATATACTATCATAAACAGCCCAATTTAAGTGGCACTTACCCGTCAGGAAAAAAATCATACCATAAATTTCTTCAGTGGTATAATTTAAAAAAGTATCATCCTTACCGTCATTGTTAATCAGTTCAATGATTGGCTGAACGATTTTTTCAAGAACAGCTTGCTTTACTAAAGTCCTTGAGGCACCTTCTTCTATTAGCGGCTCAATGTATGTCTCAAAGTACAAGTTGATTAAGCTAAATAGCTCCATATCGATTAGCTGAGCGGTCTCGTATAACCTATTCCTCTCCAGCTTTTTGCTATACATATGCTTTCTTTTAGTGGCCCTCAAAATTTCAAGGTCACTAAAGCCTCCATCATTCAATTTATCTGGCATACTCCGGCCATCCAGCTTTGTATTGTAGCGCTTGAAGTCATCTATAAAATCAGGCAAACGGATGTCCTTTTCTACCTCCTCTTTTAATCGCTTAAATCGCTGTCCAAGTCTACTGATTTTTGAAAATTCAACGCTGCCGTTTAATTGACCTACGTTTAGCTGGCTATCAACAGGTGCGTTGTTTGATACACTTTGCCCGTCGTGCATTACATCTGTATATTACCTGAGTACGTCTGGATGTTAATTTGCTTTTCAATCTTACCGTAAGAATTAATATTCTGTTGAAGATTGCCGCTTAACAAGTTTTGAGAATTGCTTAAAAGTTCGGTTAGCTGAGCAGCAAATGCCTCATCGTCCTGAAGGTGTTTTTGCAATTCTTTCGTAAAAGCTTCTGGGTCTGCTGTTGCTGTTGTTTCAATACTCTCAGTCCCTTTTTCAATAAAAGGTTTCTTAATAAGGTTCCAAATATCTTCGCCAATTTTCCGTGCAATGCCTTCACCGGTTTTTTCAAGGAACGGTTTGGCAAAAATATACGCAGTTGAAGCAAGGGTAATAATGTCCATTAAAGTTCGCTTTTGGTCTATCAGGTAAATCTATACAAAAATATAATACTGGACTGATGAAAATTTAGGCTCAGGATCGCACAGGCTTCCAAGCATCATCTATGTCTTTAGAGGCTGGGAATTGTAGAAAAGTGACAACAAAAACGACAACGATCGAAAAACAAACGGCCTAACTTATTGAAAGTCAGGCCGTTTACCTAATGATTTGTAGCCCCGACGGGAATCGAACCCATATCTAAAGTTTAGGAAACTTCTATTCTATCCGTTGAACTACAGGGCCGGATTTGCGTTCCGGTATCAGCGTCCGGGCTGCAAATATGTCATTTTTTGGTGGAAATCGGTTATGACCATTTTCTCACCTCTCCGCCACGATGCTACCTGACGGTCGCACCATTCTGGAAGCCCTCGGCAGGGGTTACAAAACTAAGTTTTCCTTCGGAATTCTCAGCCATCAAAATCATTCCCTGCGAAAGAATTCCTTTGATCTCACGCGGTTCCAGGTTAACCAGGATGGAGACCTGCTTGCCGATGATCGCTTCCGGTTCAAAGAATTCGGCAATACCCGAAACAACCGTCCGCTGATCAATACCGGTATCGATCTTCAGCTTCAGCAATTTTTTGGTTTTAGCGACCTTTTCGGCTTCCAGGATCGTTCCGACACGGATATCCATAGCAGCAAACTGGTCATAGCTGATATTCTCCTTTGCTGGTGCGACTGTAGCCGGCGCTTCGGTTACTTCTTCCGCCTTCGGTTTCAGTTTGGCGATCTGGGTTTCTATCACGCTGTCTTCTACTTTCTCGAATAAAAGAGCCGGCTGGTTCAGCTGGTGACCATCCTCGAACTTCACCGGCTGATCATAATGAAGGACATCCTTTTCGAAGTTCAGCATATGGAACACCTTTTTGGAGGCCGCCGGAAGGAATGGCTGCATCAGCGTTGCCAGGTGACCGATGATTTGGAGACAATTCTGCAGAACGACACGAGTGCCTTCGGGATCGGTCTTAATAGTCTTCCACGGCTCCTTTTCGGTCAGGTATTTATTACCAAGCCGCGCGACATCGATCACGGCAGCCAGGGCCTGTCTGAACTTATAGGTTTCGATAGACCGCCCGACCTCATCATAGGCCGCGCCGATCTGATTGTTAAGCTCTTCATCCTGAAGCGCAGCATTTCCTGCGATCCGTCCTTCATAGAATTTGTGCATGAGGATCATGACCCGGTTTACGAAATTGCCCAGGATGGCAACCAGTTCATTGTTAACCCGGGCCTGGTAATCCTTCCAGGTAAATTCGCTGTCCGATGTCTCAGGAAGGATAGAGGTGAGTACGTACCGCAGCTCATCCTGTTTACCCGGAAACTCCTCCAGGTATTCATGCAGCCATACGGCGTGGTTCCGTGATGTCGACAGCTTATCACCCTCCAGGTTCAGGAACTCGTTTGCCGGGATATTCTCCGGTAAAATATACTCTCCGTGTGCATGCAGGATGGACGGGAATATGATGCAGTGGAAAACAATATTGTCTTTTCCGATGAAATGGATCAGGCACGAGTTGTCGGCCGGATCGGGCTGGATCTTCCAATATTTCTCCCAGTCCTTTCCGTGGTCCGCAGCCCACTGTTTGGTAGCGGAGATATAACCGATCGGGGCATCAAGCCACACATACAGTTTCTTACCCTTTGCTTCTTCCAGCGGAACGTCCACGCCCCAGTCAAGATCACGGGTCATGGACCGCGGCTGCAGGCCGGACTTCAGCCAGGAACTGCACTGACCATAGACATTGGCTTTAAGCTCGTCTTTCTTTCCTTCGATCAGCCACTTCTCAAGCCAGGGCTGGTACTTGTCCAGCGGCAGGTACCAGTGTTTGGTCTCCCGCAACACAGGGGTCCTCCCGCTCAGCGTAGACTTTGGATTGATGAGGTCGGTGGGATTCAGGGAAGTTCCGCACTTTTCGCACTGATCCCCGTATGCACCTTCATTGTGGCAGTTAGGACAGGTTCCGATGATATACCGGTCCGCAAGGAACTGGTTGAACTCCTCATCGTAGTACTGTTCGGAGAACTTCTCAATGAACTCTCCTTTCTCATATAAATTCAGGAAAAACTCCTGGGACAGCTGGTGATGGATCGGAGACGATGTCCGGTGATAAATATCAAAGGAGATCCCGAACTGTTCGAAGCTGTCACGGATCTGGGCATTATACCGGTCGATGATCTGCTGCGGAGTCGTATTTTCTTTCTTTGCCTTGATGGTAATGGCTGCGCCATGTTCGTCGGAGCCACACACATAGACCACATCCTTTCTTTTCAGACGAAGGTGGCGTACAAAAATATCTGCAGGAATATACGCACCTGCCAGGTGCCCAATGTGCAGAGGTCCATTTGCATACGGCAATGCAGAGGTTACGGTAAACCGTTTGAATTTATTTAGATCAGACATCAAAATCCTTTTATACAGCTGTTTTTTATAATTTGGCAAAGATAAGTGTTTTTGAAAGATGATCTCTCAACC
>CBINHC010000043.1:0-5064 GCA_966250385.1 uncultured Sphingobacteriaceae bacterium
TACCTCTGTAACGGGCAATTGACAGGTTCTGTTTTTACAGACAAATATTTTAGTGACATCACTCCACTTGTCCGCAAGCAAAGGTAATGTTCCTTCTGAACCTCCCAACAGAATTTTGTTGGGAATGTAATATTTTTCGAGTTCCATCCTTTTTACCGGCGCGGCCTCCCCGGCAATGGCAATCTCGTAAATGCCGAATACTTCCTGCAGCAGCAGGACCGCCCAGTTTGAATACGACGAACCGTACTTGCTGATCTGCGGAAAAATATTCCGAAGCATCTGCGCAGCCATCTCCCGGTAATCCCCCCGGTCATAGAAATGCGCCAGCTTGAACAGGTTCGCGGCGGTTACCGAGTTGGATCCGGGGATCACATTGTCCATGATCTCAAATTTTCGTGCGATCAGTTTTTCATCACCCGAGGACGTATAAAAGAACATCCCGCTTTCCGGGTCAAAGAAATGCTGAATGGTATAATCGGTCAGGGCTTTTGCCTCGTGCAGCCACCGCTCGTCGAAAGTTGCTTCATACAGGCTGATAAACGCCTCGGCCAGCAGCGAATAATCATCCAGGAACGCGTTGATACTGGCCTTGCCGGCTTTATAATTACGGTAGAGGCCGCCATCCTCCTTCTTCAGCCTGGAAAGAATGAATTCGGCGTTCATGAGCGCCTCATCCAGGAATTCCTGCGTGTCGAAGACCCGGTACGCGTCTGTATAGCCCTTGAGCATCATGGCATTCCAGGAGGTCAGTATCTTATCATCCAGTCCGGGCCGCACTCTCCTTTCACGCGCCGCAAACACTTTGGCCTTTGCCCGCCCCAGGCGCTTATGCAGTTCGCTGGAGGTCATTTTCATGACCTCCAGCACGTCTTCGTCGTCAAACTTCCGGAAGAAGATATTGGTTCGCTCTTCCGCCCAGTTTCCCTCTTCCGTCACATTATAGTAAAGGCTGAACAGCTCCTCGTCCTCTCCAAGTATGTGCTCCAGCTCTTCCTGTGTGAAGGTATAGAACTTACCTTCCACCCCTTCGCTGTCGGCGTCCAGCGCCGAATAGAACCCGCCCTCGGGCGAGGTCATCTCCCGCTTCACCCAGTTAAGGGTTTCCGCCACCACCGACTTGAAAAGAGGATTCGCCTGAAACTGGTAGGCTTCGGCATACAGGCTTACGAGCTGACCATTGTCATAGAGCATTTTCTCGAAATGCGGAACATGCCACAGGTTGTCCACGGAATACCTGGCAAATCCGCCCCCGATATGGTCATAGATTCCCCCGAATGCCATCTTCTGCAGGGTCACCCCAACGGCTACCCGAACAGCCTGGTCCTTCATCAGGTGCGCATACCGCAGCAGGAACTGCCAGTTGTTGGGCAGCGGAAACTTCGGAGCCCTGTTGTAGCCGCCCTCCAGGAGGTCGAACTGACGTTTCCAGGGGTCAGCTATGCTTAACAGATCTTCTTTCGAATACTCACGGGTCAGCTGTGCCAGCTCGGGGCGCTCCGTCATGGAAATACCTTCGGTCAGCCTGGCCGCATAGTCGCGGGCGTCGGCCGGTTTGTCCCTCCAGAACGCTGCCAGATTCAGCAGGATGTTCTTCCAGTCGTCTTTCCGGAAGTAGGTACCTCCGTATACCGGCCGCTGGTCGGGAAGACAAATACAATTCAGCGGCCATCCCCCCTGCCCGGTCATCAGCTGCACGGCGGTCATATAGATCTGATCGATGTCCGGCCGTTCTTCCCGGTCTATCTTAATGCAGACGAAATGTTCGTTCATGATCGCCGCAACACCTTCATCTTCGAAGCTTTCATGCTCCATGACATGGCACCAGTGACAGGCAGAATATCCGATACTCACCAGGATGAGTTTATTCTCCGATTTTGCCTTTCCAAGCGCTTCGGCGCCCCATGGGAACCAGTCTACCGGGTTATGGGCGTGCTGGAGCAGGTACGGGGAACTTTCGGAAATCAAACGGTTCGGCATGGGGCTGTCTTTGACTGTAAAGTTAAAGGTTACCGGAATGAAAAGTTTTTTTAGTTTTAAATTTTAAAGACCGCTATGAAAATCACCCATACTGATATCTACCGTTTCAGCATCCCGATGGAGCCGTTTGTCATCGCCACCGGAACCATGTACTTCGCACAGAATGTCCTTATCCGGGTGCATACGGACCAGGGGTACTACGGTGTGGGCGAATGCTCGGCCTTCCCGATGATCGTGGGCGAAACCCAGGATACCTGCCTGCTGATGGCGCGGGAGTTCGCGAAACTCTGGGTCGGCAAGAATCCGCTGGAGATCTTCAGCCGGCTCCAGGAACTTCACGATTTTACGGCCCATAATTCAACGATCAAGAGCGCCTTTGACATGGCACTGTATGACCTGGCCGCCAAGGAAGCGGGGCTGCCGCTATATAAATACCTTGGCGGAACAAAACGGGAAGTCGAGACCGATATCACCATCGGTATCGGAACCGCCGATGTCATGGCGGAACGGGCGGTACAGTTTCAACAGGACGGCGCCCGGATGCTCAAGGTCAAGCTGGGAAAGAATGCGGCGGAAGATGTTAAAAGGATCACCCGCATCCGAGAAGCTGTAGGACCGGAAATGATCCTGCGTATTGACGCTAATCAGGGCTGGAGCCTCGAGGATGCCAGAATGGCCCTGACGGCTATGGGGCCGCTGAACATTCAGTTCTGTGAGCAGCCCATGCGCACCTGGTATGATGATCTGCTTCCCGAGCTGATCGATGCCTCACCGGTAAAGATTATGGCCGATGAAAGCTGCTATAACCACCACGATGCCAGGAAGCTGATCAAGAGCAAGGCTACGGACTACCTGAACATCAAGTTCTCCAAGTCCGGCGGGATCAATGAGGCCCTGAAAATCCACCATACCGCGGAAGCTGCTGGCGTAAAATGCATGATCGGTGGTATGCTCGAAAGCCGGATTGCCTTAAGCGCCAAACTCCAGTTTGCCTATGCATGTCCGAATATCCACTATTACGATCTGGATACCTGCATGATGGGCCATCTGGAAGACCCCGTTCTTGGTGGAGCTATGTACAATGGCTATTTCCTGGACGTGGATGATGCCCCGGGCATTGGCGCAGACGCTACCCGGGACTTTCTTGAGAAATGCGAATGCTGGACGGTGTAGCATGATCTGGTCATCGCGTAATAAACACGAAAGCCGGATTGACCCAGAGGGTGTCCAAACGATTAACGTCCAGCCACCGGCCTGAGTCCATCCGGCTTTAATTTCGGGCGCGTCCCCGGAACTATTTGCTCAGTTCCGCGAAATATTTATGGAACAATGGAATCGTCTCGATTCCCTTGTAGTAATTTGCGATATCGAATTTCTCGTTCGGAGAATGGAGGTTGTCGCTGTCCAGACCGAAGCCCATCAGCACGGTCTTGATTCCCAGCTCTTTCTCGAACAGCGCCACGATCGGAATGCTTCCGCCTCCGCGGGTCGGGATCGGCTCCTTACCGAATGCTTCGGTCATAGCCTTATGTGCAGCTCTGTAGGCGATTCCGTCGGTTGGAGTAACTACAGGCTCACCACCATGATGCGGGGTTACGGTTACCTTCACGGTTTTCGGCGCAATGCTTTCAAAGTGTTTGGTGAAGAGTTCAGTGATTTCATCAGATACCTGGTTCGGAACCAGGCGCATGGAAATCTTTGCATTAGCCTTTGACGGCAATACCGTTTTGGCGCCTTCGCCTATGTAACCACCCCAGATTCCGTTCACCTCCAGCGTCGGACGGGTTCCGGTACGCTCAAACGTAGAATATCCCTTCTCTCCCCAGAGTTCTTCAACCCCAAGGTCTTTCTTGTATTCCTCTTCATCGTAAGGCGCGCTGTTCAGGGCCTTGCGATCAGCTTCACTGAGCTCCAGTACTTTTTCGTAAAATCCCGGAATAGTGATGTGATTGTTCTCATCATGGAGAGAAGCGATCATCTTACAAAGGATGGTTGCAGGATTTGCGACAGCACCGCCATATACGCCTGAGTGCAGATCACGGTTCGGCCCGGTAACTTCGACCTCCAGGTAAGACAAGCCTCTCAGCCCGGTTTCCAGGGACGGATGTTCCAGACTGAGCAATGCTGTGTCTGATATCAGCACAACGTCGGCCTTGATCCGCTCTTTATTCTGTTTTACGAAGATGCCCAGGTTATTGGAACCTACCTCTTCCTCTCCTTCGATCATGAACTTGATATTGCACGGCAGGGAACCGGTCTTCATCATCAGTTCAAATGCCTTAACATGCATGTAGAACTGTCCCTTATCATCGCATGCACCGCGTGCAAAGATCTTGCCGTCCCGAACGGTCGGTTCGAATGGCGGAGTATGCCATAATTCAAGGGGGTCAGGTGGCTGGACATCATAATGACCATAGACCAGTACCGTAGGTAAGGCCGGATCAATGATCTTTTCGCCGTAAACAATGGGGTAACCTGCCGTAGGACAAACTTCTACCTGGTCTGCTCCTGCTGTTCTGAGTGATTCAGCAACGAATTCGGCAGTTGCCAGAACATCATTTTTATACTTCGGGTCTGCGCTTACAGACGGAAACCGGAGTAATGCAAACAACTCATCTAAGAAGCGTTGTTTGTTGTCCTCAACATATTGTTTGATTTCTTGCATGTTTTTAGGGTTAAAGTACAAATATAGTATTTCACCCGTACCTCCGTATTCGCGGAGGATTTTATCGGAGACGGAAGACGTCCATGCAAACTTCCATCTCGGGGTCCCGGTCTAATCCCAGCCGCTTACATCTTTCTTCTCGCTAACGCTCTTCAGTGTTTTGGTCTCTGGCTGTGCGGTTTCTTCTTTCTGGCAGGATGCGAAGGTGAATGCTGCTAATGCGATAACGGCTAATACTTTTTTCATGGTGACTCTTTCTTAATGGTGCTTGATTGTTGATTGATTCTTTGATGATATCGATGGTTCCGACGATTAATCCCAGCCGCTTACATCTTTCTTCTCGCTGACGGTCTTCAGTGTTTTGGTTTCTGGCTGTGCGGTTTCTTCTTTCTGGCAGGATGCGAAGGTGAATGCTGCTAATG
>CBINHC010000044.1:0-4187 GCA_966250385.1 uncultured Sphingobacteriaceae bacterium
GGTCCATGATGCGGCACAGCACCCGGATAAGATCAATGTTCTTCCATTCATTGTGTCCGCCGATATTGTAGGTGCTGGCGGTCTTTGCATTGTGAAAGATCAGATCGATGGCCCGGGCATGATCTTCAACCCAGAGCCAGTCACGGATATTCTCGCCCTTTCCGTAAACCGGGATGGGCCGGTTGTTCTTAATATTAAAGATTGCCAGGGGAATCAGTTTCTCAGGGAAATGATAGGAGCCGTAATTGTTTGAACAGTTGGAAATAACGGTATTCAGACCATAGGTATCCTGGTAGGCCCGCACGAAATGGTCTGAACTAGCCTTCGAAGCCGAATACGGGCTGTGCGGATCATATGGCGTCTCTTCGGTGAACAGGCCGTCCTCGCCCAGCGTTCCGTACACTTCGTCGGTGGAAACATGGTAGAACCGTGTACCGTCGTAATTTCCCCGCCAGTACTTTTTGGCAGCATTCAGCAGGTTCACCGTTCCCACCACATTGGTCATGACAAAGTCCAGCGGATTGGAGATCGAGCGGTCTACGTGAGATTCCGCCGCCAGGTGGATGACAGCGGTAAACTTTTCAGCCAGAAACAGCTGATCCACGAACCCGGCATCAACGATGTCACCCCTGACGAACGTATAGTTCGGCCGGTCTTCAATGTCTTTCAAATTGGCCAGGTTGCCGGCATAGGTCAACTTATCGAGGTTGACGATATCGTATTCCGGATAGGTGGTAACAAACCGCCTGGTCACATGCGAACCTATGAAACCAGCTCCGCCGGTTATCAATATTTTTTTCACTACTGTCGTATTTTTGGCTAACAAAAATGGAGATACTTCATATCTCCACCTTATTTTACTGTAATGGATTTTCCTTGATATACTTTTCCCAGTTCCATGCTGAGCGCATCATTTCATCAATGCCCAGATTGGCTTTCCATCCCAACTGAGTTTCTGCCTTGGTAACATCGCCGTACACCTGCTCAATATCTCCCGGTCTGCGACCACCGATTCGGTAATCCAGTTTCACGCCCGTTGAGCTTTCAAATGCTCTGATCACCTGCAGAACCGATGTGCCGCGGCCTGTACCGATATTAAACACCTCGTACCGGCTTGATGAACTGCCGCCCTCCATATATTCAAGGGCCGCTACATGGGCTTTCGCCAGGTCGACCACATGGATGTAGTCGCGAATACAACTTCCGTCCGGGGTACTGTAATCGTCACCATAGACGGTAATAGGACCTCTTTTACCAATGGCGCTTTGTGTGATAAACGGTACCAGGTTCTGTGGAACACCGATCGGCAACTCGCCGATCAGGGCTGATTCATGCGCCCCAACTGGATTAAAATAGCGGAGTGAGATCACCTTCATATGGGTCTCAACCCCTGCCGTCTCCTCCAGAATCTCCTCGGTCACCTGTTTGGTGTTGCCGTACGGCGATTCCGCCTTCTTTACCGGGGCAGCTTCCGTTACCGGCAACTGGTCCGGCTGACCGTACACGGTACAGCTTGATGAAAACACAAAATTGAACTTCTTGCCGGAAAATCCGGACAGCAGATTGATTGTGGAGAACAGATTATTCCGGTAATACTTTAACGGGTTCTCTACGGACTCTCCCACGGCTTTGAATGCAGCGAAATGAATCAACCCCGCAATATCGGCCTGCGCGCCGATGAAGCGCAGGGTAGCCTGTTCATCAGACAGGTCCAGATTGTAAAACTCAGGTCTGACGCCGGTAATCTTCTCAATCTGATCCAGGATCTTGATACTGGAGTTGCTCAGATTGTCCGCAATCACCGGTTCATATCCCGCATTGATCAGTTCTACGACCGTATGCGACCCGATATAGCCGGTCCCGCCAGTGACGAGTATCTTTCTTTTAGCCATTACTTGTTATAACTTGCGAAGTCCTTGTGTTCAACCTTCTCCAGATGCTCCTGCGGCAAGGACCTGAAATATTCGTAGGTAATTTTCAATCCATCTGCCCGGCTGACCTTGGGTTCCCAGCCCAGCAGTTCCTTCGCCTTACTGATGTCGGGGCGGCGTTGCTTCGGATCATCCGTCGGAAGTTCCTTGAAAATAAGTTTCTGCCGGGTTCCGGTAAGCTTGATGATCTCCTCTCCGAATTCCCGGATCGTGATCTCATCGGGATTGCCGATGTTGACGGGCAACGCATAATCCGAAAATAACAACCGGTATATCCCTTCAACCAGATCGTCCACATAACAGAAAGAACGGGTTTGTGACCCGTCACCAAACACGGTCAGATCTTCGCCCCGGATGGCCTGACCGATAAAGGCCGGCAGCACGCGGCCATCATTCAGGCGCATACGGGGACCATAGGTGTTGAAAATCCGGACGATCCGGGTCTCGAGCCCGTGGAAGGTATGATAGGCCATGGTCATGGCTTCCTGGAAGCGTTTGGCTTCATCATACACGCCTCTGGGTCCTACCGGGTTGACATTTCCCCAGTATTCTTCTGGCTGGGGATTGACCGTCGGGTCCCCGTAAACTTCCGATGTGGAAGCAATAAGCAGGCGGGCCTTCTTATTTCTTGCAAGTCCCAGCAGGTTATGAATACCCAGGGACCCCACTTTCAGGGTCTGGATCGGGATCTTCAGGTAGTCGATCGGACTTGCCGGGGAGGCAAAATGCAGAATGTAATCGAGTTTGCCCGGAATATGGACAAACTTCGAAACATCGTGATGATAAAACTCGAAATTGGGTAGCTTGAACAGGTGCTCGATATTCTTCAGATCCCCGGTGATCAGATTGTCCATGGCGATCACCTGGAAATCTTCAGCAATAAACCGGTCACACAAATGCGATCCGAGAAACCCCGCAGCCCCTGTTATTAATATTCGTTTTCGTACACCCATGCTTCGATTACTTTTCTACCTATGCTATTGTAATAAAAGCCGCAATCTATCATTTTCTGCAGATCGTACAAATTCCGGCCATCGAAAACGACCTTCTGCTTCAGCAGATTGCCGATCTTGTCGAAATCCGGCGTGCGGAAAACGGACCACTCGGTCACGATCAGCAAGGCGTCCGCACCCTCAAGCGTACTGTACTGATTCTTTCCGTATTCGATCCTGTCACCGATCACATTGCGCACATTCTGCATCGCTTCAGGGTCAAACGCACAGACGGTCGCTCCTTCTTTTAACAGTTCTTCAATGATGTAGAGAGCCGGTGCTTCACGGATATCGTCTGTCTCAGGCTTGAAGGCCAGACCCCACAAAGCGAACCGTTTGCCTTTCAGATCATTATTATAATACTTCCGAAGCTTGTCGACCAGTTTCGTTTTCTGGGTCTGATTAACTTCCATTACGGACTTCAGAATCTTAAAATCATAATTATTCTCAGTGGCCGACCGCTCCAACGCCTGCACATCTTTCGGAAAACAGCTGCCGCCGTAACCGACCCCCGGGAAAAGGAACCGCTTGCCGATCCGCTCATCGGCACCTATTCCGCGGCGTACCGCATCAACATCAGCACCAACCAGCTCACACATATTGGCAATCTCGTTCATGAAGGTAATTTTGGTCGCCAGGAAAGAGTTCGCCGCATATTTAGTTAATTCCGCAGAGCGCTCGTCCATGAAAATGATCGGATTCCCCTGACGCACATAAGGTCCATAAAGTTCAGTAAGCAGCTTTTGCGCTTTTTCGCTGCGCGTACCAACCACTACGCGGTCCGGTTTCATAAAGTCATCCACCGCAACGCCTTCACGTAGGAACTCCGGATTAGAAACCACGTCGACCTCCACGCTGGTATGCTCGGCAAACACCGCTTTAACCCTGTCCGCAGTTCCCACAGGAACGGTAGACTTGGTGATAACGACCTTGTAATCCGTGATCAGACCCGCAATATCCTTCGAAGCGCCCAGAACATAGCGCAGATCCGCAGCACCGTCTTCGCCCGGAGGCGTCGGAAGCGCCAGAAAGATCAGTTTTGCATCTTCAATAGCCTCGGCCAGCTTAGAAGTAAACTGCAGACGGCCTTGTTCAATGTTCCGGTGAAACAGCACGTCCAGCCCCGGTTCATAGATCGGAACCTGGCCGTTTTGCATCATTTTCACCTTCTCTTCATTAATATCCACACAGACAACTGTGTTACCCGTTTCTGCCAGGCATGTCCCGGTCACCAAACCGACATAACCTGTGCCGACTACTGCTA
>CBINHC010000045.1:0-3028 GCA_966250385.1 uncultured Sphingobacteriaceae bacterium
CGATCGTGTACATTCCAATTTTCCGAAAGGTGTACATTGTTATTTTCCGTTTACAGAAGACCTGTTGAAAACGGAAGAGCGTGAGATTATTCATTAATCATTGGTACAAAGTTAGGCTAAGGGCTGCTGAAGCGGGCAAAAGCTTCCGGCATAAACGCTCTGGCCATTCGCTCGTGGCCATTTATTCCTTTTCCTTTTGCCCTTGTGTATGTACCTAAGGTTTGTGACCCCCTATTCCTAAATTATCTGACCCCTCTGAAAAGGGGCTATAATGAGCTGAAGATTGGGGGAATTTAACATTAACTAAAGAGCAAACTGGGATTCCACCGATGGACGATGGTTTAACGTCCGGTCATTGAGCGACTGACATTCCGGCCGTTATTGACCGCCTTCAAAATCCCCCTCTCTGTCGGATTTCTCTTATTCCTAAGCTTTGTGACCCCTCTGTCGAGTTTTTTCAATCGGCGTTTTTATTATCGGCCTTAACTGATCCGTGTCAGTTATTCAAAGGCCGCCATATGAGTAAAAACCCCATTGAGATGGATAAAATCCGTAATGTGCTTGAAATGCACGAAAAGAAAATTCCGATCAAAGAAATCACCCGTGTTCTGGGAGTGAGCCGGAACACTGCCCGTAAATATATCCGCAAGTACTTTAATAAACCGGGAGCTGATCCTGCTCAGGAATCAAGCAATGCAGAAATTGCGGCTGTAGTTTTCACCGCTGAAAAGCCTCCATTCAACAGCTCCCGCCATGTTACGCTTATTGAGCACTTTAACAAGGAACTTAAGCACCTTGTTAAACGCCGGGGAATAAGGTGGTTATCTGGGAGGACTATAAGCGTGCTCATCCCGATGGCTACAGTTACAGTCAGTATTGCCTGTTGCTTCAACAGTTTGTAAAGAAGCTTGATGTTTCCATGGTTATGGAGTATAATCCGGCAGAGGTTATTGAAATTGATTTTGCCGGTCAGGTCTTATCCTATGTTGCCGAAGAAACCGGGGAGATCATCAGATGCCAGGTTTTTATTGCCGTACTTCCTTTTTCAGGCATGCTTTTCTGCCGGGCGGTCCATACCCAGCAAACAGCCGACGTTGTGGAGTGTATCAATGCGATGCTGAAGTACTTCGGAGGGCTACCCACGGGATATATCATTTGCGACAACATGAAAACCCTGGTCAGTAAAGCCAGTAAAAAAGACCCCGTCTTTTCAGCGGCCTGTGACCAGCTTTCTGATCATTACCAATTGATGTTTAGTGCGGCCCGGCCGTATTCCCCACGTGACAAGCCGCATGTGGAACGACATGTGGAGATCGCCTATAATCGTATTTATACACCTCTTCGGCATCAGGAGTTTAAAAGTCTCCAGGAACTGAATGCAGGAATTGCTACTGAGCTGAGTCTGCTGAATAACCGACGCTTCCGAGAGTCGGAGTTCTCCAGGTTTCAGTTGTTCACCCAATATGAAGAACCGCTTTTGCGACCTCTTCCGTCTAATCCTTTTGTACTCAAGGAAGTCCGGGAAGCTACCATCGGAAAGAACTACCATGTTGAACTCCGAACAGAGGGGAAGAAGCAATACTACAGTGTACCCTGGCAGCATGTGGGTAAACGGGTAAAGATCTGCTATGATCAGCTGACCGTAGAAATCTATTTGCTGAATTATACCAGTGAACGCATCGCCGTCATCAACGCCACTGGCACAAAAAATATATTACAGAGAATGCCCATATGACCCGGGAGCATTTGGCGGTGAAGGAAACCAGGGGGTGGAGCAATGACTACTTTTATTCATTGGCAGACCGTGTCGGACCGGCGACCAGAGGTGTGATTGAAAAACTAATTGCCCGTCAGCCCAACCGTACACAAGCTTATCGGACCTGTATGACTTTGCTTTCTCTCAATAAAAAGGATGGGACAGCGGGAAGACTGGAGGCTGCCTGCATGCGAGTCAGTGAGGTACCCAGGCCTTCACTGTCTATGATACAGAATATCTTGATCAAAGGTCTGGACCGAGCTCCTGAGGAGTTAACAAAAACTCCTTTTACCCCTCCTCAGCATCAAAACATCCGCGGTAAATTAAACTACCTGTAACTCGCCTAACAGTTAAACCAATCACAATTGAAAATATGATGAACACAGAAACCACCCTTCAACAGCTCACGTCCTTAAAACTCAAAGGCATGGCGGACACCTATGAACAACAGCTAAACCTTCCTATCCATCAACAACTTGAAGGCCATGAAATGGTAGGCCATCTGGTACAGGCAGAACTGCTGTCGCGCAAAAATGACCGCTGTGCCGCCTATCTTCGCCTGGCTAAATTCCGGCAGCCGGCCCATCCTGAAAGCCTGATCTGCTCGACCGAACGAAACTTTACCAAACAACAGTTAGCTGAATTACTGCAAGGCTCCTATATCAGGAATGGTCAGCCTCTGCTCATTACAGGACCTACAGGTGCCGGGAAAAGCTACATGGCTTGTGCGCTGGGACACCATGCGTGCACTCAAGGATATAAAACCATGTATCTTAACATTAATAAATTCATCGAGAAGATCACCCTTGCAAAACTGGATGGCTCTTACCTCAAGTTACTTGCCCAGGTGGAAAAGGTGCCCTTACTCATCCTAGATGACTTTGGTCTGGCTCCAATCGATACCAATGTCAAATTAGCGCTGCTACAGATCATGGAGGACCGATATGAAAAACGGTCCATTATTATTGCTTCTCAGCTTCCGGTGAACAGCTGGTATGAGTACATCAACGACCCAACTTTAGCCGATGCGATCCTTGACAGAATGACAGCTCATGCCCACCGCATTGAACTAAAAGGAAATTCACTAAGAGGAAAAAAAATATAATTGTTAACCCCAGCTATTATCTATAATATTAAATAAAAACGCATTGGAAAAATCATAGGCCGGAGGGGTCACATTGATTAGGAATAAGGGGTCAAATTAATCGGAATAGACACCCAGTCAACGACCCAGGTCTGTGTGGTCCACCAGATCCGGAATGCCTGTAAATA
>CBINHC010000046.1:0-2962 GCA_966250385.1 uncultured Sphingobacteriaceae bacterium
AAAAGACTTAGAATATCGCGTCAAAAATAAGAGGCCGTCACAAGTGTTTTGAGACAGCCTCTTTTTAAATCCATCAAAGTATCGTATGCGCAATTAGGGTAATACCAGGCCGGGCGGAGAATAGGATAAAGGAACTATACTGATATTGGTTGGCGACGCATTGTCGTAAACAAACCGGCCGGTGGTGGTGATCAGCCCATCAACAGGAGTATTGTATTGGTTCGCATAACTGGAAAAGTCAGGCGCGGATGTGACTGTTGAATCTCCACTCAGGTATTTGCCCCAGTCAGCATTAAACTTAGAAATTGCTTCACGCCCGTTGACGGTCATTCCACCAACTACCGTACCCTGGACCATAACAAAGTCAGCCCCATAAACTGTGAACGACAGTTTATTCGGAGCGCCATAGTACCAGTCAAATTCAAAGCCCTCGGGCGCAAATGGACTACCGTTCATATCTGCCGTGATCGACAATGGGTGAACAAAAGTGCTGCCGAAGCTTAAACCGCCTGCATAGTTGGTGAGATAACGCCCGTTTTCATACACGACGTATGAGGCGTTATAGGGAAGCGAATTCTCCGGCAAAGTACTTACTGCCTTATGGGTCCTTTCGGTTTCCGTGTTAATCGTATCCTTCTTGCAAGAAGAGATAACAGCGAGTGAGAGCGCTATTAGTGATAAGATTAAACGTTTCGATTTCATAAAAATGAAGTTAGGTTCGTAAATAAGATTCATTACGATGGACTCATAATTAATTTAAATAACTTGCCTGTCGTTTAATCCACCTTTATTTAAACGGTAGGAATTTTTTAGTAAACGGTAACAAAACTTTCCATGACGACCGGTTCAAGCGTGAACATCCTGGTCCAGAGGCAAAAGCAACGGAGCCAAGCGGCAGAAGAGGGCGGGTCCTACTGCGAAGGATCTATGCTGTACCGCAGCGATACAAGCCCTGTTTCATAGGTCTTGCTTTCAAGCAAAGTAAGGCCGGTTCGGGAGTCATGTTCCTGAAATAGCCGCTTACCGCTCCCGAGAAGTATGGGGTGCACCGACATCCATACTTCGTCGACCAGGTTATCCTGCATAAGGGAATCAGTTAATAATGCACCCCCGTAAAGCCAGATGTCTTTACCAGCCTGCGCCTTTATTCTGCGGACCGCATCACTGCTATTTTCAGAAATGAGCACAGCTCCGCCATCTACAGAATGAAGCGTCTTTGAAAAAACATACTCCTGAATCTGAGGCATGTCCGGGATTAACTCACCGTTACTACCGCGGAACTCCCTGGACATCTCATAACTCCTGCGGCCGAGAAAGACCGCATCGATACGATTATAGAATTCGGTGAGGCCGTAATCCTGATCCGTGAAACACCAGTCAAACTCGCCCCGCGGGCCTTCAATAAATCCGTCCAGGCTGATCGCCAGGCCCAATATTACTTTGCGCATTTACTGTTAAAGCTTATTGTTAACAATGTTATGGGTATTATAGTATTATCGGTTTTCCGGGAATTGGCTATTTCCTTTAATCGCAAACCGAAACACCTGACAGGAATGGACCGCATTGTTCAAGGTAAGTCTGTTATCGCTTTTCCTCAGAGGACTAAGTAATCAAAGAAGCCACTGCTTCACCGGGAGTTAACACGGGCAAAACACTTTTTTTAAAATCCTTGGTATTACGCGTGACAATTAAGTCGATCGTCGACAGGCTAAGTGCGCAATAATATTGAATTGCATCTTCATAATCCTTAGAGTCTGTTTCCAAAGATTGTCGGATGATCGCACCTGTTACATCAGCTATTTCCGTCATCTCTGCCAACTCTTCCAATAGTTTTATTGTGGCCTTACTAGCCAGCGATTGCCGAAGGACATGATAGATATTGTTGTATGAAACTGCTGAAATAAAAATCGTGGCTTTATGATCAATCGCCAGGTCGAAAAGTCGAGCTGCGTCCAAAGCAAAAGGTTGTCTGTTGGCGAGAAAGTCGATGACAACATTGGTATCCATAAAAATATTCCTCATCGGCTACCTGTATTTTCTACCTAGTTCCGCACCAAGTTCCTTTTTGTAATCGAAATCCTCCGGCAATTTAATTACCCCCATCAGCTTGGTTACTTGGGGTGATAATGAGGGTGTGTCTCTCTCCTGTGCAGTGATCGACTTCAAATAATTTTCTACTATGTCCGATAGGCTCTTCCCTTTCTGACGGGCATATTTTTTGGCGGAGTCAATTACTTTGTCCTCCATCGTCAATGTAAGTTTCGTTGTCATAACACGTGTACCTTTTCAACACAATATACGTATAATCGGTTTTAGATACAAACACAACCAACCTTGCGCGTTACAAAAATGAAGGCGGCAGAGGAGAACGCGTTTCCTTTCCAGGTTTAAAAAGTGGGGGGCCGATTATTTAAACCTGGTCATAGGCTCCAATATCTCAAACCGTTTTATCAAATGCATAAAGCGGTTGGCCGGTCATAATATCAGAACTTTCGATATCCGTCCTGCAGATCATAGAAACCCTTAAAGAGCTCTTACTTCGAGTCAGCCACAGAGAATCAATCAGAATTGTTCCTAAAGAGATCAAAGGACAGTGAAAAATCTCTGATAAAATAATCCCGCTCTACTCTTCGTAAAGCGGGATTGTAGCCCCGACGGGAATCGAACCTTTCCTAAATAGAACAAAAAACAGCGAAGATTAAGCTATTCAAGGCAATTTTTAACACAAAGCGAGAAAATGAAATAAAGAATAATTAATATCAGACAAAAAAAACCGACAACAAAACTGACAACAAACAAGAAATGTCGTAAATTAGACAAAAGAGTTAAATGTATGACAGTAGCTCGAGACCTAAAGCAGGTTAAAATCAATTTCAATCTCCGGGATCCAAAGAACACGGATCAACTTGTAATCTTCCCTAAAAGCAGCTACGATAATAAAAGTAGTAGTCTATAAATTTAG
>CBINHC010000047.1:0-2620 GCA_966250385.1 uncultured Sphingobacteriaceae bacterium
TGTCACCGGAAATTAGCAATGTACATTTAGAGGAAAATAAGGATGTACAACCTGTCTGGTCGGGTTTGCTGGAATCGGCAAATAAGGATGCTCGATTAATGTCAAAGGTAGCGTCTTAACTTAAAGTTTCAAAAATTGATTTTCTATTTTGCATGCGATAGCTTTTGCCCGTCAGGCCGATCATTTCACAGCGATAGAGCAGGCGGTCCAGCAAGGCGGTTGTAATCACCTCATCACCCATAACCTCGACCCACTGTTTGGGCGATTTATTTGTGGTAATCACGAATGAGGCACTTTCATGCAGACTGTTTACGAAATGAAAGAACAGATTCGCCTCGATCTTTGAGCTGGAGATCATCATGATATCGTCGATGATAATCAGTTGAGCTTTGGAAAGCCGGGCATACTCGGCTTTTGCAAGCACTGACAGGTCTTTTGTCTTCAGGACTGTCATCAGTTGCTCCATTGTTCTGAAATAGCCCCGGTAGCCATGTTTAACAGCATGAGCACAAAGCCCGGCAGAGAGGTGTGTTTTACCGGTTCCGCTAGGACCCATTAGAATAATATTATAGTTCTGATCAAGCCAAGTGAGCTCTTTCAGTTGCTCCAGGCGCACCTTGGGAAGGCTCTCCTCCACGGAGGTGTCATAATTCTCCAGGTGATGATTTAAAGGCAGTCGGGCCAATTTCTGCCTACGCGCCAGATTCTTTTTCTCACGACCATCCAGTTCCAGGTCGAGTGCCTGTTTCAAGAACTCAAGATAACTAATCTCGGCTGATGCGGCTGTGTTCGCCAATTCGTCTACCTGGTCAGCCACTGCGCTCAGGCGCAGTAACTGACATTGTTTTTTAATGATTTCTAAAGTTTGCATTTAATGATCTATTTGATTTAAAGAGTTGTTCATATGTGGCAATATCGCTCCGGGCCGGACGCATTTCTGCCTTTTTCAAGTTGGCAGGGTCCAGGAGTTTGATTTCAGCTTCCTGCTCGAGTGCTTCCGTGCGGTCTCTACTCTGGCGTAACACTTCTCTGAAGGCGGTTGCATCAAACAGCTCCCGGTCGGCACATTCTTTCAGCACCGCGGTCAAGAACGATTGGTCGTGCCCAGAAGCGGAATCACGTAGGGATAAAAGCTGATCCCTGACATAGCGGGGCTTCTGATCCCGTAGCGTCTCTAGGAACAGGATTGCTTGCTGCCGGTCCTCAAACATATCGGCTATCTGGCCCATCAATTCCTGGATACTATGGCTCTTATCCCGTTTATGGTCGGAGTTGATGATCGTATTTCCTCTGCCATGGGGAATCTGGTGTTTGCAGATTAACTGCTCATCCTGATCATAGACAGCCAGTAAGCCACTCTCATCCTGGCGAAGCAGGACCGAGCACCCTCTTGCCGAATATGTCCCCTGAGGTAAGGAATAGGTGTTGCCCTGATAATTGAACACATTATCCTTCAACACCGTTCCGGTGCTATAGTCTGAAAACAGCTCCATGGGTGTCCAGGACCGAAGATGTGCCCTTTCCAGCCGCCATTCCTCCATAGGAACTTTGCCGGTAGTCCCGTGGACCATGGCATTTCCGGTTCGTCCCAGCCAAGCCTGAGCTTGCCTTTGCAGAATATCAAGATCGTGGTAGAGTCTGCCGTAAAGGAAGTTCTTTTTAATGTATCCGATAACATTTTCAATCTTGCCCTTGCTCTCCGGATCGTTTTTCCGACAGAAGTAAAGTTGGTAACCCCGATCCATAACATACTCCTTAAAGTCTTTGGTTAACAATAGATTGCCTAGGTTTTCATCCACCAGGAAGAGCCGGTCTTGGTCATATACTACTTCTTTGGGAAGTCCATCAAAGAACTCAAAAGCCGCCTCATGCGCCTGGATGGCAGTTCGAGTGGTAAAGGGACGATCCGAAAAATAGACATACTTATATCGGCTGGCCGACAGAACCATACTGAAGAAGTACACTTTTTTCCGGCCTGCAGCACTCCTAAGAGTGTATTGCCCAAAGTCAGCCTGAGCCTGTGCTCCGTACGGTAATTCTTCTACACGGAAGTAATCTCGTTCTTTTTCTTCAACAACGATTTGGTACTTCTGGCGTACCCACATGACGAAATTATAAACGGTACGGGGACTGGTGGGGGCAAAATCAGGATGATGTTCTTTAAGCCAGTCATGGATCTGGGCACTACTGGCTGAGGGTAAATCCTCTAGCTTGCTTCGGACAAAGGTTTCATAAGGTGCAAGTAGCTTTCGTCGATTATCCTTTCCCAACAAGAACGCCTCATATTCCTGTTGATCCATTCTGGCGTATTTCTTTACCGTTCTACGGTCCAGGCCGAGATTGCTGGCCATTTCTGTGAAGGACAAGCCCTCCACTAACATTTTCTGAATTTGGTGATACATGATCCACTGATTAATGGTTTTTCTATCCATCTTTGGACAGTTAACTAAAAATTAAAACTGCCGCGAAAGTGGACTTTTTCTAATGGGGAGCATGCTCCCCATTTAGAAATTAATCAGGCATCCTTATTTTCCGATTTTCCAGAATTTGTACATTCCTATTTTCCGATCGTGTACATTCCAATTTTCCGAAAGGTGTACATTGTTATTTTCCGTTTACA
>CBINHC010000048.1:0-1589 GCA_966250385.1 uncultured Sphingobacteriaceae bacterium
TCATGGCCGCAAAACCGATCGGTGTGCCTACCGAAGTCGATGCGGTAGTGCTGGTCGCTGCTACGGCAGCCGGTGCCGGTGCAGCTGCGGGTGCCGGTGCAGCCGCTGGTGCTGCTGCTGGCGCCTCTGTGGCTGGTGCTGCATCAGCCGGTGCAGGAGATTCGGTTGAATCAGCCGCTTCCGGTGCCGGAGCCTCAATGGCCGGCGTGGTTTCAAATGGTTGCTCCTGCGTATCTTTCTGACAGCTTGCTCCTACTACTCCCACTAACAGGATTAACATCCCCTTCACTAAATTCACTTTTTTCATAATATCTTTATAGGTAATTGATTCTTTTTTAATCTGTTAGAGCCCCTTTCTGAAACTCATGATGGCGTATACGGGGCGGTTCTCCGGCAGGTTCTGAAAAAATTGAAAAAAGTTTAAAACGCGATAAACTTTCACTCGGAAGAAACGAATCCAATTAAGGAGCAGGAAATTTCCTTATAAAGAAACGAAAGCATTAACTTCCTACGGTGCCGGTGACTCCCGTGATTTCCGGAGCTATCTTTCCGAAGTGCTGGTGCCCCATTTTCGGCGGCTTGCAGTCCGGGATGCCATATGCCAGTGCGGCAAAACCAGATTTGTCCGCCAGGCCAGGAAATGCAGTTAGGGGCCAACGTCCGGATGCTTCTGTGAGTTGTAATAAGAAAGGCGGGTTCAGGAGAGTCCTGAACGCTGATTGCGACTAAATTCAACTGAGTGGGACCTGCAAACAGTCCAAGTAATTAATAAAAATCAAAGAAGATGAAATACCTGCTGATTTCTCTGTTAGCCGTTGCCCTGTTTTCAGGTACGGCCGTGCAAGGCCAAATAGCAACTTTTGATCATGCGGACGTCAATGCCTTTGCGATCAAAAAGACTTCAACGGGTGCCACCATACCGCTCCTGGCATCTCCTGAAGCGGTAAACAGGGCATTCGGGGCGCCATCGTCATCTGTTCCGTATTACGGAGAAATGGATGACATAACCTATACCAAGTCGGATTACGACGGCTTAACGATCTATTTTGATAATGGAAAGACGGCTTATCTCGACTTGGCCGCTCCGGCGTACGGCCTCGTTCTTAATAAACAGGTCATAAGGGTGGGCAACAACATCAGCACGTTAAGTGCATTATTTCCAGACTCATATGCAGCAAGAACTAACGAGCAGATTTTCATCGAATTACGAGCCAATGGAGAGATGATTGATATGCGTATTGTGATCAGCTTCAACCAATCTGACGAGATAACAGGCATTTTTTTGGCCCAAGGCTGCTGATATCGGTGAGTCGCCTAGGTGATCCAAAAACGCTTGCGCCCCCCCTTCTCTTTAGGCGAACGCTCCTTGGTCGACTGCCACCTGAAGCGTTCATACGACCTCCTGGTAAATCTGATTTATTGCGGAGTACGGGTATCAAACGAAGGTTTTGCGGAACGTCTGCCAGACCACCTGGTCGGCCGTAAACAAAGAAAGCCCGTCAATATTACTTGACGAGCTCTCCGTTGTTGATGTAAACTCTTGTCGCTGTACCCGCTTATGGATCGGGATACGGCTGGTAGTCTTTGTT